>CAMXWV010000027.1 GCA_947252755.1 uncultured Dermabacter sp. | reverse complement strand
TCGGTCGGAGCCAGGTGAGCCGGATCCAGATCAATGCGGCGCAACAGCTGGGCGTTCAGGGCCACCACGATGGTCGAAACAGACATCAAGATCGCGCCCACGGCCGGGGACAGCACGAACCCGATCGAGGCGAGCACGCCGGCGGCCAGCGGCACGGCGAGGATGTTGTAGCCAGAGGCCCAGATCAGGTTCTGGATCATCTTGCGGTAGCTGGCCTGCGAGAGCTCAATCATCGACAGCACTGCCCGCGGGTCATCACTGGCTAGGACCACCCCGGCAGATTCCATGGCCACATCCGTGCCGGCACCGATGGCGATACCGACCTCCGCGCGGGTCAGAGCGGGGGCGTCGTTGACACCGTCGCCGACCATGGCCACGCTCAGGCCACGCTCCTGTAACTGGGTGACCTTGGTGTCCTTGTCCTGGGGCAGGACCTCGGCGAAGACCTCATCGATCCCCAGGTCCTGGCCAACCGCCTGGGCCACCTGCTGCGCGTCACCGGTGATCATCGCGACCTTCACCCCGCGGTCCTGCAGGGCTTTCACGGCGGCGCGGGATTCGGGGCGGATCTTGTCCTCGACGGCCACCGCACCGATGATCTGACCGTCGCGGACAATATGGAGCACACCGGCCCCACGCCCGGTCCAGGCGCTGGTGGTGTCGGTGAGCTCGGCCGGGGTGGTGAGGTTGAACTCGCGCAGCATGTTCGGCCCGCCCACGAGGATCTCAGCGCCATCGACAGTGGCCCGGACCCCCCGGCCGGAGGCGGCGCTGAAACCAGTTGCACGGATTTGCCGACGGGAGGCCTCGGGATGGGCGGCCGCGGCCGCCACGATGGCGCGGGCCACGGGGTGCTCGCTGTCGGCCTCCGCGGCGGCGGCCAGGGCCAGCAGCTCGCCCTCGGTGACGCCGACAGCTGCCGCGACACCGGTGACCGCGTGCGCACCCTCGGTCAGGGTGCCGGTTTTGTCGAAGAGCACCACGTCGATGGTGCGCATCCGCTCGAGCGCCATCCGGTCCTTGATGAGCACCCCGGATTTCGCGGCCCGCTCGCTGGAGATCGCAATGACCAGCGGAATCGCCAGGCCCAGGGCGTGCGGGCAGGCGATGACCAGCACCGTGACCGTGCGCACCACGGCATCGTCCGGGCTGCCGATGATGGTCCACACCACCGCGGTGATCAGAGCGGAGATCAGCGCGAACCAGAACAACAACGCCGCCGCCCGATCCGCCAGGGCCTGGGCCCGGGAGGAGGACTCCTGGGCGTCGGCAACCATGCGTTGGATCCCGGCCAGGGCGGTGTCCCCGCCGGTAGCCTCCACCCGGATGCGGACGGTGTTGTCGGTGGCCACGGTACCGGCGACCACCTTGTCACCGGTGTCGCGGAAGACGGGACGGGATTCGCCGGTGATCATCGCCTCATCGAATTCGGCGGCTCCGTCGAGGATGGTTCCGTCGGCCGGCACCCGGGCACCGGCCCTCACCAGCACGACGTCGTCGACGACCAGCTCGGAGATGGCCACGGTGCGGGTGGTCCCGTCGATGACTTTCTCGGCCTCATCCGGCAGCAGGGCAGCCAGCGCGTCAAGCGCGGAGGACGCGGCCCCGAGAGCGCGCATCTCCAGCCAGTGGCCCAGCAGCATGATGGTCACCAGCAGAGCCAGCTCCCACCAGAAGTCCAGCTCAAAACCGCCCAGCCCCAGAGTGGTGACCCAGGAGGCGACAAACGCCACGGTGATGGCCATGGCGATCAGGAGCATCATCCCGGGTTGGCGGGATTTCAGTTCTTTCCATCCGCCCTTGAGGAAAGGCGTTCCGCCGTAGACGAAGATGATCGTGCCCAGCACCGGGGGGATCCAGGTGGATCCGGGGAATGCCGGGAGGTGGTAGCCGAGCAGCTGGGCGACCATGGGGCTGAAAATAACGACGGGAATGGACAGAATCAGCGACCACCAGAAGCGGTCCCGAAACATTGCGGTGCTGTGTCCGGCGTGTTCGCCGTGACTATGAACGTGGTGGTCTTCGTCCAGGGCGGAGTGCGGGTGATCGTGGGGCATCGCCTGGCCGTGGGTGTCGGCATCTGCGTGGTGTTCGTGGCTGGCATGATCCGGGTGGTGGGTGTGGTCTGTTTCCGGAGCGGGGTGATCACCATGGTGATCACCGGAATGGTGGGGAGTGCTCATGACGTTCCTTTCGCTCAACCCGGTCGGGGTCGAGATGATGGGTAAAACTGATCAGGATAAGACGGTGTAGCCGGCCTCCTCGATGGCCCGGCGAACCATCTCCGGAGGTACGACACCGGTGACCGTGACGGTGGAAACACCACCAGCAGCGAGATCAATCTGGACGTCGTCGACCTGGGGGAGGGCCTGAAGGGCCTGGGTCACGCTTTTCGCGCAGTGCCCGCAGGTCAGGCCGGTGACCTGGTAGCTAGGGGAGGACCCTCCTGCTGACGAGTCGCTGGCGGCAGGGATGGAGGCGGTGTCGGCACGTGAGGCAGGTCCGCAACAGCTGCAGCCGTGGGAG
>CAMXWV010000026.1 GCA_947252755.1 uncultured Dermabacter sp. | reverse complement strand
ACGGTGCAGGTGTGGCGCGGGCGCACCACGGTTCGGTCTCCAAGGACGAGCGCGCTGATATTGAGGCGGCGCTGAAGTCTGGCGAGCTGCGCTGCGTGGTGGCGACGAGCTCCCTGGAACTGGGCATTGACATGGGTCTGGTGGATCACGTGGTGCAGGTCGGCGCGCCGCCGTCGGTGGCTTCGGCGGTGCAGCGGTGCGGCCGCGCCGGGCACACCGTGGGCGCGACCAGCCACGCGACGATCTACCCGCTGCATAAGCAGGATGCCGAAGCCGCGGTGGTTGTGGTGGATCGGCTGCTAAAGGGGGAGCTGGAGCCGCTGCACGTGGTGCATAATGCGCTGGACGTGCTGGCGCAGCAGACCGTGGCGGCGAGTGTGCAGGCCGGTGCGGGTAGCGCGGGCGCGCTGGACGTCGAGGAGTGGTGGCGCGTTGTCCGCCGCGCGCACCCCTATGCCACGCTGCCGCGCGAGGCCTTCGACGGCGTGATCGAGATGATCAGCGGCCGTTACCCATCCACCGACTTCGCGGACTTGAAGGCCCGCGCGATTTACGACCCCGTGGCCGGCACCCTGGAAGCCCGCCCCGGCGCGCAACGCCTGGCCGTGACCAGCGGCGGCACCATCCCGGACCGCGGAATGTTCGGAGTGTTCCTGGCCGCCGGGGAAAACGACGGCGCGCGCCGGGTCGGCGAGCTGGACGAGGAGATGGTCTACGAGTCCCGCGTCGGCGACGTCTTCACCCTGGGGGCGAGCAGTTGGCGCATCCTGGAAATCAACCGCGACCAGGTGATTGTTGCCCCCGCAGCAGGTCACACCGGTCGTCTGCCGTTCTGGGTGGGCGATGCCGCAGGCCGCCCCGTGGAGCTCGGTCAAGCCATCGGCGAGAACCGCCGTACTTGGGGCTCTGGCACGTTGGCGGATATTCGTTCGGCCGATTTTTTGGACGCCCACACTCGCACCAACCTGGATGCCTACTACCAGGAGCAGAAGCAAACCGCCGGGATCATCCCGGACGAGCGAACTGTTTTGATCGAGCGCTTCCGTGATGACATCGGCGACTGGCGCGTAGTGGTGCACACTCCCTTCGGCCGTGGAGTGAACGCGCCGTGGGCGCTGGCGCTGGGGGCGGAGCTGAACCGCCGGACGGGGATTGATGCGATGGCCGTGGCCGGCGACGACGGTATGGTGCTCCGCCTGCCCTATTCGGACGAACCGCCGGGGATGGAGCTGCTGCTGGGCGAGGGGTACAGCGGTACCGAGCGAGCAGAAGCGACGCTGGCGGATGTGATGGAGGAGGTAGGCTCCTCTGCGCTGTTTGCGGCTCGCTTCCGCGAGTGCGCCGCCCGCGCTTTGCTGCTGCCGCGCCGCAACCCCGGTAAGCGCCAGCCGCTGTGGCAGCAACGCCAGCGGGCCGCCCAGTTGCTGGATGTTGCCCGGGAGCACCCGGAGTTTCCGGTGATGGTGGAAACCATGCGCGAGTGCGTGCACGACGTCTACAACCTGGACTTCTTGAAAACTCTGGTGGCGAACCTGGGGCAGCGGGGTGTGCGCCTGGCGGAGGTCACCACGGAGGCTCCGAGCGCGTTTGCCGAATCGCTGCTGTTCACCTACACCAGCGCCTTCATGTACGAGGGCGATTCCGCCGAGCGCGCCGCTGCCCTGGCCGTGGACCCCGCGTTGCTGGCAAAGGTGCTGGGCACCCGGGAGGAGGGCATGGCCCTGGATCCAGCTGCGGTCCGCCGGGTGGTGGATGCCGCCCAGTGGCTGGCCGAGGGGCGCCAGGCCACCAGCGTGGAGCAAGCCGTGGATATGCTGCGTGCTCTGGGGCCGCTCAGCCTGGATGGCGTGTGCGAACGCATCGAACCCTGGGCTGGGACGGTGGAGGATAGCCTCGCGCAGCTGCGGGAGTTGGTTCCCACGCGCCTGATGGAGGTGCACTTCGGCGGGCAGCTGAAGCTCGGCGCGGTCGAGGACATGCCCCTGCTGCGCGACGGCCTGGGCGTGCCCGTACCGCCTGGCGTGGCTATTGCCGCCGAACAGGTGGACCAGGTGGACAATGCCATCGACCAACTGTTGCTGAGGTGGATGAAGAATCGCGGGCCCACGACCGCCACCGAGACCGCCGCCGAGTTTGGCTTGGGGCGCGCGACCGCTGACGCGCTGTTGGCCCGCTGGGCTGAGGGCAAGCAGCGCCGCTTGAGCGCAGGGCACTTTGTCTACCTCGGTGACTTTTCCAGTGGTTCTAGTAGTCCTGACGACTCTCGTGGCTCTAGCGGAGGCACGGCATCCACTACTTCGCACGACACGAGCGCGGGTCCCCAGGGGGAGACTCAGGCAGATCCCCAGGGGGAGACGCAGTACGTGGATACGGGGATGCTCCGCCGCCTCCGGTCGGCAACCCTGGCCGCCGCGCGCGGATCGCTGGAGCCGGTGCCCCAGCAGACCTACGCACAGTTCCTAGCCGACTGGCACGGCCTGGGCCAGATGCAGCGCGAGGAGCTCGCCAGCGCCCTGGAACAACTCGCCGGGGTGCCGATCCCCGCCAGCGCGTGGGAAA
>CAMXWV010000025.1 GCA_947252755.1 uncultured Dermabacter sp. | reverse complement strand
TCATCGCCCGCATCCGCCGCGGCGACGAAGACCTAGTTCCCGGCCCAGACGACGTGCTGCACTATTCCGACCGCGTGCGAGTAGTCACCCCGAAGCACCGCATCGACGAGGTCTCCCAATTCCTGGGCGATTCCGAACGCTCCCTGGCGGACGTGAACCTGCTGCCCTTTACCCTAGGCCTGGCCATCGGTCTGCTCATCGGTGCGATCCCCATCCCCCTGCCCGGTGGCACCACGCTCAACCTGGGCTTCGGTGGTGGCCCCATCGTCATGGGCCTCATCTTCGGAGCGCTCGCCCGCACCGGCCCCATAGGCTGGCAAATCCCCTACCACGCCAACAAGGCCCTCAGCAGTCTGGGTCTGGCCATCTTCTTGGCGGGCGTGGGCACCATCGCGGGCACGGGCTTCCGCGACGCACTGACAGACATCACTTCCCTGAACTACATCGCTCTGGGCTTCATCATCACCGTGACTTCCGCCGTCGTCTGCGGCCTCGGCGGGATGTGGCTGCTGCGTCTGAAGTGGGACGAGGCGATGGGCATGGCCGCGGGCTTATCCACCAACCCCGCGGTGATTAGTTACCTCAACGATCAGGCGGATACGGAGCTGCCCATGCGCGGCTACGCCACCGTCTATCCGGCAGCGATGATCGGCAAGATCATCGGCTGCCAGATGCTACTGCTGATGCTGCTTTAACCCAGCACCAGCACTGGTGCTAGTGCTGGTGTCTTTTACAGGTCCAGCGCTGCGGCACGCTGCGGCAGCACGCGCGGGCGCACGCCGGCGATCTCCTCGACAATGCGGATCACCTGGTTGGAGTAGCCGAACTCGTTGTCGTACCAGACGTACAGCACCAGGTGGTTGCCGTTGGCAATGGTGGCCAGGCCGTCGACGATGCCCGCGTGGGTGGTGCCGACGAAGTCGGTGGAGACGACCTCCGGGGACTTAATGAAGTCGATCTGCTGGCGCAGCGTGGAGTGCAGAGACACGCGGCGCAGGAAGTTGTTCACCTCGTCGGCCTCGACTTCCTGGTTCAGGGTCAGGTTCAGCACCGCCATGGAGACGTCCGGGGTGGGCACGCGGATGGCATTGCCCGTCAGCTTGCCAGCGAACTCCGGCAGGGCCTTGGCCACGGCCTTTGCCGCGCCCGTGGCGGTGAGCACCATGTTCAGGCCCGCGGCGCGGCCACGGCGGTCACCCTTGTGGAAGTTGTCGATCAGGTTCTGGTCGTTGGTGAAGGAGTGCACGGTCTCCACGTGGCCGTGTTCCACGCCGTAGCGGTCGTTGATGACCTTCAGCACCGGGGTGATGCCGTTGGTAGTACAGGACGCCGCAGACAGAATGCGATCATCCTCAGTGATGTCGCCGTGGTTGATGCCGTAGACGATGTTCTTGATGTCGCCCTTGCCCGGGGCAGTCAGCAGAACCTTGGAGACACCCTTGGCCTCCAGGTGCTGAGACAGGCCGTCCCGGTCGCGCCACACGCCAGTGTTGTCCACCACGATTGCGTCGTTGATGCCGTATTCGGTGTAGTCGATCTCCGCCGGGTTGTTGGCGTAGATAATGCGGATCGGGGTGCCGTTGGCCCAGATCGTGTTGTTTTCCTCATCCGTGGTGATAGTGCCGTCGAAGGCTCCGTGAACGGAATCGCGGCGCAGCAGAGAAGCACGCTTGATCAGGTCGCCCTCACCCTTGGAGCGGACGACGACGGCACGCAGGCGCGCACCGCCATAGGTGGCCTCGCGGGCAACCAGGATGCGGGCCAGCAGGCGGCCGATGCGGCCGAAGCCATAGAGGACGATGTCGCGGGGCTCGACCTGCTCCGGGCCGCCGATGACCTCCGCCAGCTCGCGCTCCAGGTATTCGCGCAGGGTCAGCCCCTCAGAGTCCTTGTTGTAGCGGCTGGCCAGGGATCCAATGTCGATGGAGGCAGTGCCCAGGTTCATCTCCACCAGCTCGCGCAGCACGGGCAGGGTCTGCTCCAGCGGCAGCTCCTTTTCCACCACACGGCGGGCGTAGCGGTGGGACTTGATGATGTCAATATCGGTGACGTTGACAAGCAGCCGGCCGAAGATGGAAGTCACCACGTTCTTATCGCGGTGCAGGCGGCTGATCAGCGGCAGCATCTCCTGCGCCACGGCCAGCCGCTCGTTCCAATCGCTGTGCAGAGCGCTCTTGGTGTGTGCGTTGTCGGTCATCTATACCTCACTACCTCACTGGAAGTAATCGTTTTGCGAATATTCGGGGGGTTACCCTCTTACCCCCTGAAGTCTAGTTGCCCCCAGCCTTACACCCGCTATTACGGGGGCGATTAGGGGTAGGCGTTTATTCTGGGAATATGACTAACTCTTCTGCAACCAGCAATCCCCAACCCAGCGACGTCGAAATTGCTCAGGCCCACACCCTGGAGCCCATCACCACGATCGCGGAACGCGCCGGCATCCCGGAGGCCGCCCTGATCCCCTACGGCCGGACAAAGGCCAAGATCGACGTTCCCGCTCTGCGGGCGGAGCGTGAGGGCGTCAATAAGAAGGGCAAGCTCGTGCTCGTGACCGCAATGAGCCCGACCCCCGCGGGCGAGGGCAAGTCCACCGTGCTGATCGGC
>CAMXWV010000024.1 GCA_947252755.1 uncultured Dermabacter sp. | reverse complement strand
GGAGAACAACCCGACGAGCATCGGGCTCACGCAGTACCTCGATCCGTCGTACTGGGCCTGGGCTGCCGAGGACCCGAACGGGGCCGCGCTGCTCCAGCACGGTGCCGAGGCGATCCTCGCCTACGTGGTGCAGCGGCTCGAGGCCACCGGCTGCCAGGTCGTCGAGGCCTACGGCATCGTGCACGACAAGGACGAGCGCGAGGTCTGGAGTGACACGGAGAAGGCCCTGGTGGTCGAACCGAAGCCCGAGCACCTGCACGCCGTGATCAAGTTCGCCAGCCGTGCGAAGAGTGCGCCGCTGGATCGGCTCGCGTTCGGCATCGGCGTCGAGCCCCAGTACGTCGAGAAGCCTGGCCGCGGGCGGTACGCCTTCGACAACATGCTATCGTATCTGACGCACGTGAAGTACGCGGACAAGCACCAGTACGCGCCTTCGGAGGTCGCCACGGTGCGTGGGCCTGACTACCTCGGGATCGACGCCCAGCGCCGGGAGACGTGGCTGAAGGGCCGCGCCCACGTGAAGAAGAAGATCGTCGCCGAGAACTTCGAGGACATGCGGGAGCGCGTTCTCCAAGGTGAGATCACGCGGGATCAGATCATGCTCACGGACGAGCTGTTCGATATCTACTCGCGGCATCAGCGGGAGATCGACGACGCGCTGTCGGCCTACGGCCAGCGTCGCGCATACCGGGCGGCGGCGAAGCTGCGCGCCGGTGAGTTCTCGACGCACGTGGTGTTCGTCCATGGGGATGCCGGGATCGGCAAGACCCGGTTCGCCACGGACTTCATTACCGAGGCGATCAACGCGGCGAACGCGCACGGCGAGCGGTGGCAGGTCTACCGGGCCGCGACGGGGAACCCGCTTGATGACTGGCGGGGCGAGGAAGTGCTGCTGCTGGACGATCTGCGGGCCTCGGCGATGGATGCGAACGACTGGCTGCTGCTGCTCGATCCGTACAACGCCTCGCCTGCGAAGGCCCGCTACAAGAACAAGGGCGAGGTCGCCCCGCGCCTCATCGTCATCACGGCGACGATCGAGCCCGTCGAGTTCTTCTACTACGCCCGCCAGAAGGGCAACGTGGACGAGGCGCTGGACCAGTTCATCCGCCGGCTGGCCTCGGTCGTGAAGGTCTATCGTGCCGACGACATCAATCGTTACCTCGTGCAGCACATCGGGAAGATCGAGCCCTACGAGTGGCACCAGTGCAGCGTTCCGACCGCCGCGCACACGCCCGGTATGTACGGCAACGCGTACCACCAGAACGTCGGGTCGCGGGAACTGACCTACGGCCCGGAGACCTCGGCCGAACATGATGCGGAGGGCGCGGTTGCTGAGCTGCTGGGTGGGCTCGCGGTGCGGAGCCCTGACGTGCCGCTGGCGCTGATCGGAGGTGCCGCATGAGCACCGAACGCGATGCGCTCTTCCAGGGGGTCGAGGGGGCCGGAGGCCCCTCGCAAGCAGCCGGGGAGGACATGAGCGCCAGCGAAACGTCCGACACGGCTACTGCTTGCCACTCTGGCGTACAGGTGGAGCAGCAGACCGACTCCCAGGTGAACACCGGTCGGGCTGATGCGGAGGCTGTGCGCCAGAGTCACGGCGGCGCGAAGCGTCGTCGTGGGGGCGGCGGGAGGCTCGACACCCGCTTCGATGACGCCACGCTCGCGGCGCTTCGCACTCGTGCGAAGCGGCTCGGGCTGGCTCCGAGCACGTGGGTGCGGACCGTCGTGCGCGATGCCCTGCACGCCTCTCGGAGCGAGGAGCTGGATGCCGCCGTGGCCGCGCAGCTGCTCGGGGTCGAGGAGCGCGTGCAGGCGTCTGCTGATGCTCGGGAGCTGGCCGCCCAGGTGCGCCCGCTCGCGATCAACGTCAACGACCTGGACCGCCGTGCTCGCGCGGGTGAGCCGGTGGCGCTGTCGGCGGAGGTGCCCGAGCTGATCGAGCTGCTGCACGAGGTCCGCGCGCTGCTCGGGGATCGGGCGGCCTCATGAGCACGACGCATTACAGTCCGAGCGCCAACGCCGCCGACACCGAGCGCTACATCCGGGGCAAGGAGGACGAGCGCGGCGTCGCGATCACGGGCGACGTGCCGGGAGGCCCCGGCGCGTTCTCGGCGCGCGCCCGCGCGCTCACCCAGAACACGAAGCGTGACGTCGAGGCGCTGCACTACAGGCAGTCGTTCAGCGACGACGAGTTCGACCCAAAGAATCCTGAGGACGTGCAGCGGGTGAACGATCTGGGTTACCAGCTCGCGAAGAAGATGCACCCCAACGCGGACTGCCTCGTGGTGAGCCATGTGGACGGACGCGGGAAGAAGCCGCACAACCACATCTTGGTCATCAACCACAGCAATCGGACGGGGAAGGCGCTCTCGGACTATCGCACGTTCCACGACCGCAAGGCCGGGAACCAGCGGGGCGTTCAGTCAGCGAACGACGAGCTCATGCGCGAGCACGGTCTCTCGGTCGTGAAGCGTCTGGAGCACGCGCCGAAGGACTGGGAGCTGCGCCGCGAGGACTTCGCCGAGGGCGGGCTCGACCGCGAGATGGGCGACCGGATGAGCGCCGCCCTGGCTGATCCCCGTGCGGTGGACAAGGCCGGTCTCGAAGCGGTGATCGAGGAGCAGAACCAGCAGCTCG
>CAMXWV010000023.1 GCA_947252755.1 uncultured Dermabacter sp. | reverse complement strand
CACAACGCCGCTCGAAACAACGCCCGCCGGCGCTCGCGAGCAAAGGCCCCCAGCTCAGCAAAAAGCAGCTGGTGGGCCTGCTCTTGGGCGTGGCCTGCTTCCTCATCCCCTTCTTCATCCAGATCCCGGACCTGGCCACCCCCGGGCATCGGATGCTGTCAATCTTCCTACTCGCCATCGTCTTCTGGGTGCTCGAGCCCGTGCCGCTCACGGCCACGGCGGTGTTGGTCATCCTGCTGGAGGTCCTCTTACTCTCCGACGGCGCGCTAGTCGACCCCACCGGTGGAGACCCAGCACTAGCAGACCAGCTGCTTCCTGCATCCGCTTATTTCTCTGCGCTGGCCCACCCGGTCATCATCCTCTTCCTCGGCGGGTTCATGATCGCGCACGGGGCGGAGAAGTTCGGGCTCGACCGCAACCTCGCAGCGATCATGCTACGCCCCTTCCCGGACAAGGCGCGCCTGACCGTGCTGGGGCTCATGCTGATTACCGCCGTGCTCAGCATGTTCATGTCGAACACGGCCACCACAGCGACGATGTTCGCGGTCGTCATCCCGATTCTCAAGACGCTGCCCGCGGGCAAAGCGCGCGCCGGCGTGGCGCTGTCGATCCCGCTCGCTGCCAACGTGGGTGGCATCGGCACCCCGGTGGGCACACCCCCGAACGCGATCGCGATCGGTGCGCTCGCCGAGCACGGCATCCGTGTGTCCTTCGTGGATTGGATGCTCATGGCGGTGCCTTTCATGCTGGTTGTCCTCGCCTTTGCCTGGGTATTTCTCTGTCTCGTTTTCATCCCCGCTGAGACCCGCATCTCCATCGAGATGCGCTCGAAGTGGAACACCGCCACCGACGCGAAACTCTTCTACGCCGTGGCAGGTCTGACCATCCTGTTGTGGATGAGCGAGCCGCTCCACGGCATCTCCTCCAACACCGTCGGCTTCATCCCCGTCGTGGCACTGTTGTGCCTGCAGGTGATGAGGGGCAAGGACGTCCAGGCACTTGACTGGCCGGTGCTGTGGCTCGTCTCCGGTGGTATCGCGCTCGGCACGGGCGTGGGTGCGAGCGGCCTGGACGAGTGGCTCGTCGGTTCGGTCAGCTGGGAGGTCATGGGTGCGCTGGCGATCCTCGCCGTGCTGGGCCTAATCGGCTTCGGCATGGCGAACGTCATTTCTCACTCTGCGGCCGCCAACCTGCTGGTCCCACTGGCGGTCTCGCTGGCGCTCTCGCTCGACGGCATCGACCCGCTCGTGGTTGCCGCGGTGGTGGCAATCGCCTGCTCGCTGGGCATGTCGCTGCCAATCTCCACTCCGCCGAACGCGATTGCGTACGCCACCAAGGAGATCTCCATTCCGCAGATGGCGCTAGTTGGACTCGTGGTCGGTACCGTGGCCACGCTGCTGTTGATCTTTGCTCTGCCTTCCGTTTGGCAGCTGATGGGGCTGGTGGTCTAAATGCTGCCGCGCTCCACCCTCGCCATCGTCGGCAAATCCCAGGCCACCCGCGACGTGCAGCAGGTGGTCAACGAGGCACTGGGCGCCACGCATGACATCCTCGCCGCCGATAATGTCGAGCACCTACGCTCGCTTCTGGGCGGCGACCCGCTCGCGCTTGTCACCGTCACCGTCCACGAGGACGGCTTGGCGCCCGACCACCCGTTGCTGGAGCTGATCTCCGAGCCCGGTTTCGAGTACACCCGCGTCATGGTGCTGACCACCGCGCCAGAGATCGCGGGCCTGGATGCACTTACTGACATGGGGCGGCTCGACATGCTCGTGTTCACCCCGGCGATCAAGGCAGAAGCACTCCTGCACAACATCCAGCAGCAGCTCAACCGCTACTGGTACATGCGCGGCAAGCACGACCCCTCTATCGCTGGCACCTTCGCCCTGCCAGAGGTCACCGAACTGGACGTAGGGCTGACCGACCAGGAGATCATCAGCCGCATCATCAAGGCCGCCGACATGCACCTGGGCTACCAGCCGCGCCTGACTTTCCCGCCGGGGGTCTACCTGACCAAGGAGGGCCACTACGTCGAGGAGGTCATCTTCGCCCTTTCCGGCCAGGTGCTTTTGCAGCGCTTTACCGACGCCGGCGATATCGTCATGCACCACGCCTCCACCGGCCACGTCATCGGACTACTCGCCCTGGCGAGCAACCGGGTCGGCTTCTTTACCGCTCGTACCACCACCGAGGTCGTCGCAGTCCAGCTGCCCACCGAGCAGGTGGACTACCTCATCCGCCAGGAGCCGGAGCTTGCGCGCCTGTTCAATATCCTCTTCGTGCGCTCCTACGACCGCCGCCTGCGCCGCGCCGAGGACATCCAGATCGAGCAGCACGAACTCACCGCGCAACTCGAAGACGAGCGCGCACGCTTGACCGCGGCACTGCGCAACCTGGAAGCAGCGCGCCGCGAGCTGATGAGCCAGGCGCGCTTCGCCTCCCTCGGCGAACTCGCCGCAGGCGTTGCCCACGAGCTGAACAACCCGATGGCGGCGATCGAGCGCACCGCAGCGCACCTCGCCGAAGACGTCGAAGGCCTGATCGCGTCCAGCCCCAACCGCAGGTGGCGGGACGCGACCAGCCACGCGCTGGAGGCGGCGCGCAGCTCGCACGCGGTAAGCACAAAGGAGGCACGCGCGCTGCGGCGCGAACTGACCGAGGTCACCGGCGATCGGGCGCTCGCCCAGCGCTGGGTACTCGCCGGCTTGCACGACGCGGAGTTTGCCAAACAGGTGCGCGCGAATCGGAAGCTGGAGTACGAGACGGTGGAGCACGCGGCGTCGATAGGCACTGCCCTGCGCAACCTCTCCA
>CAMXWV010000022.1 GCA_947252755.1 uncultured Dermabacter sp. | reverse complement strand
CAGCGGGTGCGGTGCGCGAACAAACCTATCCGGCCCACACCCACGCGAACTGGGCATTCACCAAACCGGGCCTGTACAAGATCACGCTCAAAGCACGTGGAACCCAAACCAGCTCCGGGGCGACCATCGAATCCCCAGCGCAGACCTACTACTTCACGGTAGGGTCCGCCCACAAGGGAACAGCGTTCACCAAACCGGCACCCGCACCAGCGCCGACACCAACGCCGACGCCGAAGCCGGCTCCGGAGAAACCAAAACCGGCACCGAAGCCAAAACCAGCGCCGAAACCGACGCCTCAACCAACTCCGACGCCAGCTCCTGAGAAGCCAACGCCAGCGCCAGCGCCGTCTGAGTCAGCCAAGCCGACCCCAGTGCCAGCTCCGGAGAAACCAAAACCGGCACCGGAAAAGCCGAAGCCGAAGCCGGCGCCGAAACCGGAACCATCTGAGTCGGCCTCGCCTGAGAAGCCAGCACCGAAGCCGAAGCCTGAGCAGCCGAAGCCAGAGAAAACGGCCCCAGCGAAGCCTGCGCCTGAGAAGCCAGCGCCAGCGCCGGGCACCGGAGAAGCTCCAGCTGACACCTCACCGCAGGCGCCGGGTGATGCTGCGCCGCAGGCACCCGCTCCAGAAGCTCCGGCTCCAGGTGCGCAAGTTCCCGGCGCGCAGGCTCCAGGCGCCCCGGCCGATGTGCCAGCACCGGGCGCGCCAGCTCCAGCACCGGGCGCGCCTGCTGCGCCGGTGACCCCGGAGTGCACCCCGGTCGAGGAACCACGTGAGGCAACGCAGGCCGAAATCGATGCGGCCACATCGTCCGAAGATTCCACGGCAGAAGATTCCGAGGCGGAGGATTCCAAGACGGAAGACTCCACAGCCGAGAGCTCCAAGGGCTCGAAGGCCGATCGTTCCGCAACTACCGGCGGCGTCACCAGGGGCGGCACCAGCCTGTTCTCCGTGGCGGGTCTGCTGCCGACGTCACGGGTCAGCGGCAGTGTGACCATCCCAGCGAACTCGCACGTGCACCCGAACTGGGTGTTCTCCAAGCCGGGTTCCTACACGGTACAGATCCGGCAGAACGCAACCCTCAAGAGCGGTGGGACCGCGTCAGCACGCGCAACGCTGCGTTTCAACGTCGGCCCAGGTGCCGCCGGTGTGACGGGCGGACACTTCGACCTCGGTTCGCAACTGAAAGGCTCCACCCTCAAGGCCTCCCTCAAAGACGACCGTAAACAGCCAACCGCGTGGGTTGAGCCAGGTTCGCTCTCTTTCGCGCTCGGTGATGCCGCACGCACTTCCGCCCCGGCAGGCATCGACTTCGTGGCACCGCAAGGCTCCAACGTGTGGATGGTCCCGTCCACACAGATCCCAGGTGTGCCGTGGATCGGCGCGAACACAATGCACCCATCCCTCAAAAACACCACCGGACCCGTTACATGGACGCTCGAATCCGTGTCCGGCCCCGGCAACGTAGCCGTGTTCACCTCCGGGAACTTCGGTCAAATCGTCGGCCAACGCTGGTTCCACTCCACCGCAAGCACCCCAACGCCAGGCCAGAAACCAAGCCAGCCACAGGGAGCCAAGCCAGGCCAGCCTGAACAACAAGGAACAGGCCAGGGTGCAGACGGCGGCGCAGGCCAAGGTGAAGGTTCAGATGCGGCAGGTGGCACATCGGACGCTGGGGGCTCCGCACCCAAGGTGACGGTGCCCGGGATCGCGAAAGACCAGGCCTCCGCCAAGGAAGGCCAGCTGTTCAAGAAGGACGGCAAGGTCATGATCATGGACACCGTGGGCCGCACCGCGGACGGCCAGCCGTGCGCACTGCCTGACGCTGGCGGGGCATCGCTGGCCCGCACCGGCGTGGACGCCGCACAGCTCGGCGCTGCCGGTGGCCTACTGACGGTGATCGGTGCGGCAGCGTTCATGCTGTACCGCCGCGCACGCCGCGCGGAGTAACGCGTGCGCGGACACCAACCGGATAACAGCCAGCCCGCCCCCAACGGGCCGGCACATACGCGGGGGCTCTCGCGGCGAACGTTCATCACGCTCGCCGCGGGAGCCGCCGCCGCGGCTGTTTTCCTTCCCGGCACAACAAGCCGCGGCCTCACCTCCGGCGGGCTGCGGATCGTCGCAACCACCGGAATCCTCGCCGACCTGACCCGCAACGTAGTCGGAGCCGATGTGCACGTCAGCGCTTTGGTGCCCGAAGGCGCTGACCCGCACTCCTTCGAACCCACACCACGTGCGATGCGCGACATCGCGCTAGCCGACCTCGCGTTCTCCAACTACCTCATGCTGGAAGAACAATCCATCATTCGCGCGATCGACGCCAACATTGGCGCGGACGCAACCCACATCGCGCTCGCCGAAGAAGCCTCCGGCTACGGCGCCGAAATCATTCCACTCGTTGAGTCACGATCCCTCGACGCGGTCTGGCTCGGTTTGCGGGTCGCGACCGCCAGTGTGGGTGAGGCTAGCGGCGGCGAGGCTGGCGGCGGTGGTGATGCTGGAAAAGCTGCTGGCAAAGCTGGCGGTATGGGTGGCGACAGTGACGCGGGGACTGGTTCGAGGACCCGCCGCGGTGATGCGACAAGGCTCGGGCTGGTGTCGGTGGAGGGGCCGGGGACGGTGTTCGCGTTCGTGACGGGAACGTTCGGGCGGCCGGAGAAAGTCTTCGACTCCTCCCTGCCGGAGAACGCGCGCGAAAACATCACGAACCTGCCGCCCGGCGCCCACACCCACATGTCGTGGGCGTTCACCGAACCGGGCATCTATACGCTTTCCTTCCGCGCCACACCTGCCACAAGCGGGGCACTCGGCAATAAGCCAAGCGGGACGCTAGGCAACAACTCAGGCGAGGCCCGCGGCGGCGGGACACTCGGCGGCGAGGCCCGCGGCGCCGGGGCTGATCCGGCCTCACGCGATACCGCCGATGCTTCTGGCGCCGTGGTCTCGACGTTGCGGATCGCGGTGGGCGTGAACCCTGAGGAAGCCACCGCAAACATGCCGGCGGGCACTGCGGGGGCGGGGCCGCGCATCGTGGGCAAGGGGCATGCGGACATCACGGTGGACACAGCGAAGCGGCGGCTCATGTTGCGTGTGGATGAACCGCAACCGGAGGACATTCCGTTGGAGAACACGGTGAT
>CAMXWV010000021.1 GCA_947252755.1 uncultured Dermabacter sp. | reverse complement strand
CCCGCTGACGAGGCGCCGCCACAGTCACCCCACTCCCCCGCCTGATCGCGGTCTCCCTCGGCCCAACGGGCTTGCCCAGATCAGCTGACGGGATAACCCTCCGTAGGGCCCTGCCAAGCCGGCTGCCAACCGAGTTCAGGCGCAACGTGTGTGGCGAAAGCTTCCAAAATGTGTAGGTTGTAATCAACACCGAGCTGGCTGGGAATGGTGAGCATGACGCTGTCAGCGTCCATGAGCGCGGTGTCCTGCTTGAGCTGTTCGACCAGCTGGTCTGGCTCCGCCGCGTAGGTCTTGCCGAACGTAGAGCGGAAACCGTCAATGACGCCGATCTGGTCGTTCGCACCCTGGCCGCGAGCGCCGAAATACATGGCATCGAGCTCGTTGACGATCGGGAAAATGCTGCGTGAAACGGACACGCGCGGCGTCCAATCATGGCCGGCCTTTTTCCATGCATCGCGAAACAGTGCGATCTGCTCCGATTGCAGCTGTGCGAAGGAATCACCCGTGGCCTCTGTCAGGAGGGTCGAGGACATGAGGTTGACACCCTGCTGTGCGGCCCACACTGCTGTTTCGCGGCTGCCAGCGCCCCACCAGATGCGGCGGTCAAGACCTGGCGAGTGCGGTTCAATGCGCAGACGCCCGTGTTCATCAGCCGGTGAGGGCGGGAAGCCGGATTGCTGCCTGGCAGGTTCGACCATGCCTTCACCGCGGATCGCCGCCATGAAATGTGGGAACTTTTCGCGCGCGATATCGGCTCCGCGCGGGTCGGTGGAGCCCGTGTAGCCAAAGGCCTCCCAGCCGCGCTCAGCCGGTTCTGGTGAGCCGCGCGAGATTCCCAGTGCCACCCGTCCATCGGACAAGAGGTCGAGCGCGGCGGCTTCCTCCGCCAGGTACAGCGGGTTTTCGTACCGCACATCGTGGTTGCAACGCCCGTTCACTTAAGCTTGGTTGCATGGTCGAACTGGTAGCGCTGAGGAAGACGAACGAGGTGGCCGCGTACGTCCGCGCCTCCATGGACCGCAAGGGCGACCGCTGGACGGTCGATACGCAGCTGAGGAAGATCAGGGCGCTGGCCGAGGCCAAGGACTGGAACGTCGTCGAGGTCTACGAGGACAACGCGGTGTCGGCGACGAAGAAGCGCCGCGCTGGCACCCGGTGGGCCGAGATGCTGGACGACGCCCGCGCGGGCCGGTTCTCGATGGTGGTCGCCGTGGACATGGACCGGCTCCTGCGCAGCACGAAGGACCTGAACACGCTGATCGACCTCGGTCTGCGCGTCGTCACCGTGGACGGCGAGATCGATCTCTCGACGGCGGACGGCGAGTTCCGGGCGACGATGCTCGCCGCTCTCGCCCGGTTCGAGGCGCGTCGCAAGGCCGAGCGACAGATCAGGTCGAACGAGCGCCGACGTGCCG
Organism: uncultured Dermabacter sp.; assembly: GCA_947252755.1. Classification (GTDB taxonomy): domain Bacteria; phylum Actinomycetota; class Actinomycetes; order Actinomycetales; family Dermabacteraceae; genus Helcobacillus. The sequence continues at coordinate 2,713 of CAMXWV010000021.1, read as the reverse complement.
AGGGCATCCCCACGTCCGCCTGGAAGGCGTTCGGATGGTCGAGGGAGGGTGAGCTGATCGAGGAAGAGGCCGACGCGGTTCGGCGGGCCTTCGACGCGTTCCTCGGCGAGCCGTCGCTGTCGATCCGGCGCATCCGCGAGGACCTGAACAGCGCTGGTCACCTCACCGCCCGCGGCTCGGAATTCTCCGTCGATGCCGTGCGCTACCTGCTCGCGAACCCGCTTTACTGTGGCTACATCAAGCACTACGCATCCGGCGAGCTGTACCCGGTGCAGGGCGAGGCGTTCCCGCCCATCGTCAGCGAGCAGACGTGGCGGACCGCGGTGGCGAAGCTGGAGGACAACGTGCGGAGGTCGGCCAGGCAGGGCAACCAGCCGAAATACCTCCTGTCGACGATCGGGCTGTGCGGGAAGTGCGGTGCGACGCTCGTCTCGGGGACGAACAGCCGCAAGCAGTCGACGTATCGCTGCGGCGAGCAGTTCCACCTCACCCGCCAACGCGAGCCCGTCGATGCGATGGTCACCGAGGCAGTGCTCACCCGCCTGTCGTCGGTGGACGTGCACGACCTCGTGATGCCGCAGGAGGACGACGGGCCGGACCGCGAGGAGCTGCTGACCGAGCGGAACGCCCTGGTCGAGCGCGTAAAGGAGCTGAGCCCGCTGCTGCGCGACATCCATCAGCCGGTCCTGGAGATCACCGCGGCGATCAACGACGTGAAGGTCCGCATCGACGAGATCGACGCGGAGCTGCTCGACCGCTCGGTATCCGTGGCGGCGAAGCTGCTGGCAGACGTGGAGGAGGCGGTCGGCACCGCGGAGCGTCGCGAGGTTGTCGAGTCGAAGTGGAAGGCGTTGGACATAGACCGCCGCCGGATGCTCGTGGACGAGCTGGTGACTGTGACCATCGAGCCCATCGCGCCCGGTCACGTGAAGTTCGACCCCGACCTCATTCGCATAGAGCCGCGTCGCGACTGACTCATGAGTCGACTCGTCATTGCAATGGTGAGTCGACTCGTGGGAGAGTGGTTGCAGACAAGAAGATCCCACCGGGGCCGCGACTTAGAAGCGCGGGGTTCTGCTCCCGGATGAGTAGCCGGTCAAACAGCCCAATTACCGTGGCGGGGAACCGGAAGATACTCATGTCTGAGGACTTCCGATGTCTGTCGTTATCGACGTTCCCCGCGCATCCGCGCTCGTCCGCCCTGGCCTCGATCAGGGCTCCGCTCCTTCTCCGCAGGCAGACGGCCACGATCCCGTCATCGCCGCCGCCCGCGCCGCTGGCCGCCGAGCCGGTGAGCGCCTGGCACTCACTCCGCTGACCCCGCGCCAGCGCGCCGCCGTTGCCTCTGTGATGGGCGGTGGTCGCTGATGAGCGCGAACTCCGCCGCCTTCGATCACTTGACCGGCTTCCGCTGGCGTCAGGGCGACCCGTCCCTCGCCGACGCCGAGGCCCAGCTCTACGACCTCGGCGTGCTCCGCTCTGTGCTGGAGGAGGCCGTCGAGATCGCCGTCGCCGACGCCCGAGCCGATGGGGTGACCTGGGCCAGGATCGGCGACGCCCTCGGCGTCACGCATCAGGCTGTCATCAAGCGCTACGGCCGGGGCGGTGGTCGCTGATGTACGCCGACGCACGCAACCTCAGCACCGCTCCCACCAACCTGACCCCGCCCGGAGGGCCTGGCCTGGCACCCGCCGAAGGCGGGCTGCCCGTCGTCGTGATGGCTGCCCGTAGCCGTGCTTCGCACTCCAAGAGTTACGAGACCCTCATTCGTTCCTACGGGCGCGGCAAGGGCTTGTCGATTGCCGCGCCTTGCAACAACATGCCTGGTCAGCGGCCTGTTCCGCCCTCGCTCCGTCGCGTGGTCCCGCGGGATCATATGGGGTCTCATTTGGGGGTCAATAGGGGGTCATTTAGGCGCCGCACTCCCTCTGAGGCCCTCCGCGCCGCCCGCGGCGGGGGTGGTCGCCGTGGCTAAGCAGGAGAACAACCCGACGAGCATCGGGCTCACGCAGTACCTCGATCCGTCGTACTGGACCTGGGCTGCCGAGGACCCGAACGGGGCCGCGCTGCTCGAGCAGGGAGCCGGGGCGATCCTCGCCTACGTCGCGCAGCGGCTCGAGGCCATCGGCTGCGAGGTCATCGAGGCCTACGGAATCGTGCACGACAAGGATGAGCGCGAGGTCTGGAGCGACACGGAGAAGGCTCTGGTGGTCGAGCCGAAGCCCGATCACCTGCACGCGGTCATCAAGTTCGCCAGCCGTGCGAAGAGCGCGCCGCTGGATCGGCTCGCGTTCGGCATCGGCGTCGAGCCCCAGTACGTCGAGAAGCCGGGCCGCGGTCGGTACGCCTTCGACAGCATGCTGTCGTACCTGACTCACGTGAAGTATGCGGACAAGCATCAGTACGCGCCGTCGGAGGTCGCCACGGTGCGCGGGCCGGACTACCTCGGGATCGACGCCCAGCGCCGGGAGACCTGGCTCAAGGGGCGCGCCCACGTGAAGAAGAAGGTCGTCGCGGAGAACTTCGAGGACATGCGGGAGCGGGTGCTGCAGGGCGAAATCACGCGGGATCAGATCATGCTCACGGACGAACTGTTCGACATCTACTCGCGGCATCAGCGGGAGATCGACGACGCGCTGTCGGCCTACGGCCAGCGCCGCGCGTACCGGGCGGCCGCGAAGCTGCGCGCCGGTGCCTTCTCGACGCACGTGGT
>CAMXWV010000020.1 GCA_947252755.1 uncultured Dermabacter sp. | reverse complement strand
CGAACACGCCGCCCTCCGCGGGTACCTCCAGCGGTTCCTCGTCGGAGACGGCCTCGCCGGTCTCTCCGGGACCCGCATAGGCGGAGACAGACAGGTACCAGATCTCGTCCGCGCCGGAAATCGTGGGCGGGAATTCCACCTGCAGGCTCTGGGAATGGATCACCTTGCCCGAGGTGGTCTCCACGCCGCCCACCACGTCATCGGGCTCCACGAACTGGGCGCGCTGGCGCGGATCTACGGCACGTACTCCGGCCATGGACGGGCTGCGCTCACCCGGCTTGGCGATGTGCAGACTCAGGCATTCGCCCAAGTCCAGCCGGCGGATGACCCACCCGTTCCAGCTCTTCATCTGCTGTTCTTCCAACACTGGGATGTCCGCCCCGGTCACCGGATCCACGGCGGAAGTCTCGGCGGGAACCACCACGTACACCTGCTCGTGATGCAGGGAAACCCGGTCGGTCAGGTCCGTGCCGCGGATGGTGAACACCAGCACCGGATCCTCGGTATCCACCAACGGTAGCTGCCAGTGCTGGCCGTCGTTGGCGTTGCGCACGCTGACCTTGCGCAGCGGCTGGCGCACGGGAATGTCCAGGATCTCGGTCACTGCCCGGCCCGCGTTATCCGCATGCATGGTGCGGAAGGCCGCGGGTTCGCCGTCGAAATCCAGGCGCCAACGCACCTCGGTGTGCACCTTCCCCTCGCTCTCCAGTGGCTGCGAGGGCAGGCGCAGAACCACGCGCTGGCGCAGCGTATCTAGCTGCAGGCGCGGCTGGTCTTCCCGGTGCGCCACGCCCACGCTGTGACGCCGATTCTGCGTGCCCACCGGCCTTTCCCGCAGCTCTTCAATCACATCCTCCAGGATGAGTGCGGGCAGCTCCACGGCGGGAAGCGTGTACTCCCAGGAGTCCGGGTGCGCGGCGGCGTGGGAGACGATCTCCACGATCGGGGCGATCAACTTTACCGCCGCCTCCGGCAGGGTGGCACACAGCGGACCTACCTGGCGCGGTTCATCGGCTAGCTCGGCCACGACTGCCCGCGCAATGTCAGCGGAATCGGTTCCCTCCGCACTGTCCGCCTGGTGGTTATCCACCAGCTCGATCAACTCCGGCACCCAGTCAGAAGCAATGCCCACGTGCGCAAATAGTCGCCCGAGCTCCCCGTCCGGCCCGCCGGATACCGCGTCCATGGGATCCAGCCCAGCGGCGGAAAGTAGTTCCCCAAAGCGCCCCTCGATCAGCTGGGTACGTGTGGGCGTCGGCTCCAAACCAAGGCCGTACCAGTACTCGGCTGGCAGTTCCGAGACCTCATGGAACCGCGCGGCGCGGGAGAGCAACGTGGCGATCGTCAGCGCGGGACAGGCCTGCAGCAAGGCCTCCTCTGTGGAACCGGCGGCGACCTGGCGGGCGATAAAGGTGCCGAAGAATCGGCTGGTGCGCTCCAGCTCGTCGCCGTCGATGTCTAGCTCTACGAAAAGTTCCACGTCGGCCAGCTTCCCGGCCAGGGCCGCCTCGGTGGACGAGGCCCACGGCAGGAGCGAATCCTGCATGTCGGAGATCGGGCTGGTAGTAGGTGCTGCGCTGGCTGGGATCTTCTCGCTAGAACTCACGCGACCATCCTACGTCACCGGTCAGGCGGTCTTCTCGGGAGCCATCCTCTGCGAAATCACCCTGGTCACGCCGTCGCCGCGCATTGTCACGCCGTACAGCACATTGGCTACGTCCATGGTGGGCTTCTGGTGGGTGATAACGATCAGCTGGGAATCCTTCCGCAGCTCCTCGAACAGGGCGATCAGGCGCCGCAGGTTCACGTCGTCCAGGGCGGCCTCGACCTCGTCCATCACGTAGAACGGGCTCGGGCGGGCCTTGAAGATCGCCACCAGCATCGCCAGCGCGGTCAGGGACTTCTCGCCACCGGACAGCAGCGATAGGCGCTTGACCTTCTTGCCCGGCGGGCGGGCCTCGACCTCAATGCCGGTGGTCAGCATGTCATCCGGGTCGGTAAGCACCAGCCGACCCGCGCCACCCGGGAACAGGGTGCTGAACACCTGCGGGAAGGCAACCTCGACGTCCTGCCAGGCCTCGGTGAACAGCTGCAGAATCGTGGCATCCACGTCCGCGATCACCTCGTGCAAGTCATTGCGCGCCCGCTCCACGTCGTCCAGCTGCTGGGCTAGGAAGTTGTAGCGCTCCTCCAGCGCCTTGAACTCCTCGAGCGCCAGCGGGTTCACCTTGCCCAGGGAGTTCAGTGCCTTCTCGGCCTTCTTCAGTTCGGCCTTGGTGGCGGCCGCGTCGAAGTCCTCCGGCAGCTCTTCGGCGAGCAGCTGCTCGGCGGTGAGCCCTAGCTGCTCCATCGCCCCAGCCACGGCCTGCTCGATCTTGACCTGCGCCTGGGTGCGCGCCAGCTCGGCGGAGTGCGCGTTGTCGTTCATGCGCCCCAGGTGCGCGGTCAGTGCGGAGACCTTGTCGCGCTGCTGTGCCATCGTGGACTGCCACTGCTTGTGCGCCTGCTCGGTGTGCGAGCGGTTGGCCTCGGCGGTGGCCAGCGCGTCGGCGATGCGTTCGGCGATGCGCTGGGCCTGTTCGCGCACGCAGGTGGCCATCTCGCGGGCGGCTGCCCGGCGGGCTTGTTGCTGTTGGTGGTGCTTGCGCGCGGCCTCCTCTGCGCGGGCCTGTCGGCGCAGGTTCTCGGCCCGTCCGCGGGTGGATTGCGCGCGCTCCTCGGCGGTACGCTGCGCCAGGCGGGCTTCCATCTCCATGGCCTTGACCTGCGAAAGGTGCAGAGCGGCGGCATCGCGCTCGGCCGAGGAAGGCTCGGTCGTGTGCTCTTCGTCGTCCACGCGCGCCACGCGGTCGGCCAGCTCGTCGAGTTCCTCGGTGGCCTTTGCCAGGCGCTGTTCGGCGGATTGTTGTTCTGCGGTGCTGCGCTCCAGTTGGCGTTGTGCGGCCTCGCCTTGCTTCTGCAGTGCGCTCAGGCGCTTGGCCGCCGCATCGCGAAGTGCCCGGTGCTCTTGCTCCGCCGCGCGCGCCGCAGCCGCGGCGGTACGCAGGTCGCTGGCCGCGTCGAGTGCACCGGAGAGTGCGGCCTGCAGGTCGTCGAGCTCCTTCTTTTTCTTTGTGACGCCCTCTGTCTCCGCCGCGATCCTATCCGCCAACTCGACAGGGGTGGTCCCGCCGGAACCGCTGGCGACCCACCCGGCGCCGTATACGGAGCCGTCCTTCGTCACCGCACGCAGGCGCGGGTCTGCGGCCACGACCTTCCGGGCTTCCGCCGCACTCCCCACGGCCACCACGTCCACCAACAGGGCAGTCAGGGGGCGCAGCAGGTCGGCGGGCACGTCCATCAGGTCCAGCAGCCACTTGCCTGCGGAGACGTCCGTATCCAACCGGAACGTCGCGCTCCCCTCTCCCTCCGGAGCTCCCGGGTCGAGCAGCACCGCGCGGCCTTCGCGGGCATCGGTGAGGGCGGAGATGAGGGCGTCAGAAAGAGGGGCAACAATTCCCGAGCTCGCCGCATCGCCCAAAACGGCGGCCGCGGCGGCACCCCATCCGTCGTGAATGTGCAGCTGTTCGGCCAGGCGGCGGGTGGCGATGCCCTCCTTGTCGGCGGCGCGGACAACCACCGCAGCGCCGTCGGTGGGTGTCAGGCGGTCCTGCCAGGCGGCAATGGTTGCCTCGGCGGTGGCGATGTCGCGCTCCAGCTGCAGCTGCTCGGCGCGCAACTGCTCGGCGCGCTCCTCCGCGCCGGCGGCCTCGCGGTCGGCCTGGGCGCGGGTTTCCTCCAGGTCGCCGCCCGAAGCCTCGGTCTCGCGCAGAGCCTCCTCCGCCTCGGTGATGTCCTCCATCAGGCCGTCGAGGGTTTCCTGCTGCTCGGCAGCATTTTCTTGCAGGCGCTCGACTTCCGCGGCGGCGTTGTCGCGCTGGGTGGCGGCGGCCTCGTGCTGGGCCAGCAGGCGCACCACGCCCTCGCGCCGGTCGGCAATGGCGCGGACCTGGGCGAAGTGTTCTTGTTCGGCGGCGTGGGCGGCCTCCTCTGCCTCGGCGACCTGTTCGGCGATCGTCTCCAGCTTCTCAGCGGCGATCTCCACGTTCTCTTCCAGCTCCGCCTGCTCCTCAGCGGCGCGCTCGGCGCGTTCCAGCAGCTCTTGCGGGTCGGGGCCCGACCATTCGACGACCTGAGCCTGTTCCGCGCGGTCGGTGGCGATACGCAAGGTGGCGGAGTTCTTCTCCTGCACTGCGGACAGCCTGTACCAGAGGTTTTTCGCCGCCTCGGCTTCCTCCAGGGCGGTGCGTAGTTCTTCCTCGGTGACGGCCAGAGTCTCGCTGTGTTCCTCCAGCTCCGCCTGCAGTTCCGCGCGCTGTTCGGCCAGCATTTCACTGCGCCGCGTGGAGTCGTTGAGCTCCTCGGATAGCTGCTTGACCTTGTGCGCAGCCAGCTGCACGCGCGTGCTTCGGATGGTGGCCTGCACGGCGGAGGCCTTCTGCGCCGCCTCTGCCTGGCGCGCCAGCGGCCCAAGCTGTTTACGCAGCTCGTCGGTCAGGTCGTGCAGACGGTCGAGGTTGGCCTGCATGTTGACCAGCTTGCGTTGCGCCTTTTCTTTTCGACGCCGATGCTTCAGCACACCAGCGGCCTCCTCGATGAAGGCGCGGCGCTCCTCGGGGCGCGATTCCAGGATCTGCGATAGTCGGCCTTGCCCGACGATCACGTGCATTTCGCGGCCGATACCGGAGTCACTCAGCAGCTCTTGGATATCCATCAGGCGAGCCTTGGCCCCGTTGATCTCGTATTCCGAAGCGCCGTCGCGGAACATGCGGCGGGTGATGGAAACCTCGGAATATTCGATGGGCAGCTTGCCATCGGAGTTGTCGATAGTCAGAGTGACTTCCGCGCGCCCCAGTGGCTTGCGGTCCCCCGTTCCGGCGAAGATGACGTCTTCCATCTTCCCGCCACGCAGGGTCTTAGCGCCCTGCTCCCCCATGACCCAAGCCAAGGCATCCACAACATTGGATTTTCCGGAACCGTTGGGCCCCACCACAGCACAGATGCCTGGCTCTAATTTCAGGGTCGTCGCGGACGCGAAGGACTTGAATCCTTTGAGCGTCAACGACTTTAAGTGCATTGCCTGATGCTATCAAA
>CAMXWV010000019.1 GCA_947252755.1 uncultured Dermabacter sp. | reverse complement strand
GTCCGTTGAACAAACGCGCCGGGTAAGGGTACACTCACTTCAAAGATTTGTGCACTGCACAGGGCTCGCGATCGGGGACCGTGCAGATCGCCGATGAGTGGATGCTTGAAAGGATGGCTCATGCCCGATGATGCGACCGCTACTCAGGCTGTGTTGCCCGACGCTGAATCCGAGTCGGCCCCGGACACGCTTGAGCCCGAGACGAGAGCCGCTGGTAGTGGCAAGAGCCTCGGCTCGCTGCTCGCTCCGGTGCGTGGGCGGCTGATCCTGGCGGGGGCGTTCCAAGCGCTTGGCGCGCTGACGTCCCTGGTGCCGTATGTCGCGATCTATCGGATCGTCGAGGAGCTGTTGCAGCCGGCAGCCGCGAGCGGGAACGTGGTGTGGGCGTGGGCGGTCATCGCCGTGATCGGCGTGTTGGTGCGCACTGCCGCGACAGGGGCGGCATACACCATCACTCACGGAGCGGACGGAACGGTTGGCCAGGCGCTTCGGCGGCGATTGACCGATCGGCTGTGGCGGGTGCCGCTGGGCTGGTTCGGAGAACGCTCCTCTGGTCAGGTGAAGCGCCGCCTGCAAGATGACGTGCACGACGTGCATCATCTGGTGGCACACGCGATCAACGACCTGGTGGGAGCGATAGTGGCCCCGCTCGCGGGATTCGTACTGCTGTTCGTCGTCAACTGGCGATTGGGCCTGGTGTGCCTGGTGCCGGTACTGCTGTACTTCGTCGGACTGAGCGTGATGATGCGCGGAAATACGGAGAACGCGGCACGCTGGGACGAGGCATTGGGCCGGGTGAACTCCCGGATCGTGGAGTTCGTGCAGGGCATCGCGGTCGTGAAGACGTTCGGCCGGACACGCAGCACGCAGGAGCGCTACCACGCAGTCGGTGACGAGCTGGCCGTGTTCTTCGAACGCTGGATGGGACCACTGCTACGCGTCAACGCGCTGGCGAGTGCGGTACTGGCACCGCCGACGGTGATCGCCCTGGTGCTCGCGACAGGGGCCTGGTTCGTCCATTCAGAGTGGGCGGCTCCGGCCGAGGTGCTGCTGGCGTTGATGATCGGGGTTGGACTGGGTGCACCGGTGCTGAACATGGGGATCGGGGCGCAGGCAATGCGCACCGCCACCGCGGCAGCGGCGCGGCTGGGCGCCCTGCTCCGCACCCCGGTACTACCGCAGGTCGCGCATCCACGCACCCCGGAGGGTGCCGTGGTGGAGTACGACGGCGTGCGATTCTCCTACGATGGGCAGACCGACGTGCTCTCGGACATCGACCTCGTACTGCGACCCGGCACCGTCACAGCACTGGTGGGCCCATCGGGCTCCGGCAAGTCCACGCTGGCGCGGCTGCTGCCCCGGTTCTGGGACGTCACCGACGGTGCGATCCGGATCGGCGGAGTCGACCTGCGGCACGCGGCTCCCGAAGAGATCTACCGGCGAGTCGCATTCGTGTTCCAGGACAACGTGCTGCTGCGCATGAGCGTGCGCGACAACCTGCGCCTAGCGGCCCCGGACGCCGACGACGAGACCGTGGAGGCGGCAGCGCGAGCGGCACAGATCCACGATGTGATCATCTCTATGCCGCAGGGCTACGACACGATCGTGCACGAGCAAGTGACGCCGTCCGGCGGTGAGACCCAGCGGCTGTGCATCGCACGGGCCATGCTCGCCGACGCTCCCATCGTGGTGCTGGACGAAGCCACCGCCTTCGCAGATCCCGAATCAGAAGCAGCCGTCCAGGACGCCCTGTCAACCCTGATCGCTGGCCGTGCGGTCCTCGTCATCGCGCACCGGCTGCGCACGATCACCGACGCGGACCAGATCGTGGTTCTCGAGGGCGGTCGGATCGTCGAGAACGGCCGCCATGACGAACTGCTGGACCATGGCCGGCTCTACGCCGCCCTGTGGAACGCCCAGGAAGGAGCGACCGCATGATCCGGAAGCTGCTGCCGATCCTCGCATCGGACGACCGGGCGAGGATGCGCGTCTTCCTCACCGTCTGCGTCGCCTACGGGATCCTCCAGGGCGTCGCGCTGCTGCTGGCAATCCCCGCACTACGCCACCTGCTCGCCGGTGAAGCTTCTGCGAGCTGGCCGTGGATCCTCTCGGTGATCGGTGCCGCTGTCATCGCGGGCATCGCGTTCTCGATCCAGAGCGTGCTGGGATCCCGGATCGGGCTCGCCCTGATGCGCCGCCTGCACCGCAGCATCATCGACCACCTCGGCGTGCTGCCGGTGGGCTGGTTCTCCTCCGATCGCACCGGAAGACTCTCGCAATCAGTCTCCCAGGGCACGACCGCCGTGTGGACGGCCGCCTCGACCCTGATCCAGCCGCTGGTGACCGCCGTCGTCACGCCCATGACCATCGCGATAGGACTGCTGTTCATCGACTGGCCGGTGGCGCTGACGATGCTGATCGCCGCCCCGCTCCTGTACCTGGTGTACCGGTGGGCGGCTGCGCTCGCGGAGCGCTCCGCCGATCAGATCGACCAGGCGGCGGTTGAGGCGGCCGGACGCGTCGTGGAGTTCACTCGCGCCCAGCCGGTGCTGAGGGCCTTCCGGGCCGATCAGGCCGGCAACGGCATGCTGGAGAGAGCACACCGCGCCCAACAGGAGGCCTCCCGCCGCTCGCTGCGCACCAGCCTGCCCGGCCTGATCGGCTTCGCGACCGCCGTGCAGTTGGTGTTCGCCGCCGTCATCGTCATCGGCGTGTGGCAGTCCCTCACCGGCGCGGCGAGCGCGGCGACCGCCGCCGTGGTGCTGTTCGCCGCCGCGCGCTTCACCGGTCCGCTCATCGACGCCGCCGACCTCGGCTCCGCGCTCCGGCTCGCCGGTCACGACCTGGATCGCATCGCCGATGTCCTCGACGAACCCGCGCAGCCCGAGGGCACAGACAGCATCGACCAGGCCGGAGAACTCGCCTTCGACCACGTCGACTTCGCATATCCCGGGGGCCGGCAAGTGCTGCACGAGGTGACTTTCTCGGCGCACCCGGGAACCACTACCGCTCTGGTAGGGCCGTCAGGATCGGGCAAGAGCACGATCCTGCAGCTGGCTGCCAGGTTCTTCGACCCCGACGCAGGCACTGTGCGCATTGGCGGTGTCGATGCCAGGCTGCTGCCGGTACAGACCGTGATGGAGCAGCTCTCGGTGGTCCAGCAGAACGTCTATCTGCTCGACGACACGATCGAGGCCAACATCCGCTTCGGAAACCCGGAGGCCACCGACGACGAACTGCGCGAGGCGATCCGTCTGTCCCGCGTCGACGAGATCATCGACCGGATGCCCCACGGCCTCGACACGCAAGTCGGCGAGGCTGGAGTCGCGCTCTCCGGCGGTGAGCGTCAGCGCGTATCCATCGCACGAGCCTTCCTCAAGGACTCGCCCATCGTGCTTCTCGACGAGATCACCGCATCGCTCGATCCCGAGAACGCGATCGCCGTCCACGCCGGGCTGGCGGCACTGTCCGAAGGCCGAACCATGCTGATCGTCAGCCACGACCTGACCACGATCGCCGGAGCCGACCAGATCCTCGTCCTCGGCGACGGCGCGATCGTAGAGCACGGCACCCACACCGATCTCATCGCCGGCACAGGTCTGTACGCCGACTTCTGGGTCGAACGCGAACGCGCCCGGGGCTGGCGCGTCACCGACCCCACCGATGCCTCATGAAACCACACGCGAAAACAGCGCGGTGTGCGCACACATGCGACGCCGCCGTCGTGACCGACCCGGACGCACTGAAGGGCCCCCAAGGATGACGACAAGCAACCCCGCGCCCACCGCGCAGATCAAGCTGGTGCTGACGGCGGTGTTCCTGGCCTACCTGGCGCAGATGACGCTGAACCCGATCATTGCCCCGCTCTCACGCGAGGTCGGGCTGGCCGAATGGCAGGTCGGGGTGACCATCAGCACGGCAGCGATCATGGTGGTGCTCACGGCTCAGATGTGGGGGCGGCGGTCGCAGTCGCTGGGACGCAAACGTGTTCTCGTCGCGGCGCTGACCCTCGGTGCGATCGCGACGGCAGCTTTCGCGCTGATCTCCCAGCTCGGCATGATCGGCGTTCTCAGCGGCACCGTTCTGTTCGCGCTGTTCGTCGTGCTGCGCGGTATCGGGTTCGGCACCGCCATCGCCGCTATTCAACCGACCGCGCAGGCCTACATCGCTGACGTCACCACCGATGAGACCACACGGATCAAGGGCATGGCCGGTGTGGGTGCGGTCCAGGGCGTGGCTCAGATCGCCGGTTCCGTTGTCGGTGGTCTACTCGCCGCGTTCGGGCTGATGGCCCCGATCCTCTCCGTCCCGGTGCTCCTCGCCCTCGGCCTCGTGCTGGTCGCCCTTCGGTTGCGCCCCGAGGCACGCGCCACCTTGATCGAGAAGCCAGTGAGCGTCCGGCCGACAGACTCGCGGGTGTGGCCGTTCCTGCTCGCCGGGTTCGGCATGTTCACCGCCCTGGGGTTCATCCAGATCATCACGGGCTTCATTGTCCAAGACCGACTCCACCTGGACGCGAAGACAGCCGGAGTGCTCACCGGCGCGGCCCTCCTGGCCGCAGGTATCGGCATGATCCTCGCCCAGACAGTCGTTGTTCCCAAGACCGGGTGGAGCCCAGCCACCCTGCTGCGTGTGGGCGGCGTGGTTGCGCTGCTCGGATTCCTCGTGCTGATCCCCGATGCCGGGCCGGTCGCCCTCTTCGGATCGATCACCCTCATCGGCCTCGGATTGGGTACCGCCATGCCTGGTTACACCGCCGGGCCAACACTGCTGGTCTCCCGAGAGGAACAAGGAGGCCTGGCCGGCCTCATCGCCGCCAACATGGGTCTCACCTTCGTTGTCGCACCCACCGCCGGAACCGTCCTATACGGGGCTTGGACCCCTCTGCCGATCATCATCGGCGCGGCCATCATGGCGATCGTGACCCTGTTCGTTCTGCTCCACCCCCGATTCCGACGCATCCCGATGCCGCCCGAAGGCGACGCGACGAACTCGGACGTGCCAACGCAGGACGCCGGCCATGACTGTTGAGACAAACGTCGTGAGCGGCCTCACCAGGGGCCTCGAGCCTGCGTCGACGCGTGTCCGAACCAGGAACACTGGGGGCACGATCGGAGCAGATCACCGCTTTCGACTCCACCTTCCATATGAGCCTGAC
>CAMXWV010000018.1 GCA_947252755.1 uncultured Dermabacter sp. | reverse complement strand
ACGCTCAAGTCACCAAGGTCACCAGTCTCGTCAACGTAGGCGAAGTATTTCTCAGACATCGCTGCCCTTCATTCCTCCTCGACGAGGGCTGCCGCCATGCTGTTGAGCAGGTCGACCGAACGGGTGAGCGCCGCGACGTCCTCAGCTGTGAGGTCATCGACCGTCGAACCCATTTTCTGCACCGCCGCGGTGCGCTCAGAAATGAGCCACTGACGGCCCTTGTCCGTGATCTCCAGAAGAGAAGCGCGCGCGTCATCTGGGTCTGGTCGGCGTGTAATGAAACCGTCCGAGGTCAGCCGTGCCGCGATCTTCGTAGCTGCCGGCTGCGAACATCCGTACAGCTGGCCCAGCAGCCCGACCGTGGTGCGCTCACTTTGGTCGATGACCGCCAGCGCACGCCAGGCCGACCAGCCTTCGTCACCGTGAGTGCCACGACGAACAGCGCGGGTGAAGCGCCCCGCTGCGGCAACGAGATCAGTGACAAGACGTTCGTTTTCCATACCTCATTTATATAACTTGGCTATGCACGCCGCAAAGGCCCACACCCAGCCGCCTCACACCCCGACCACCCCAGAACCAGCCGCCCCGGAGCACCCGGGCAGGCACCTCGTCAGCCCGGCTCCTCCCCACCCCGTGTCGCACGTGTCACACCCAGGGGCTACTATGAGCCTCAGATGTTCCGGGGACGGTGAAATTCCGTACCGGCGGTGACAGTCCGCGACCCGGCTGCTCCACGGCACACGCCGTGCGAACACCCGGCCGACTCGGTGCAATTCCGAGACCGACAGTAAGAGTCTGGATGGGAGGAACACGGTCTGCTCGCGCAGGCACTGTCGGTGTACCCGGCATGTCTTTGCGAACCCACAGCGCCGCTGTGGACTCCCATCTCCCGGCTGTACCGGGAGGTTCTTATGGAAGTCCAGGCGGCTTTTCTTCTGCCTGAGAGCACCGCCCTGACTCACGAGCATGCCATGCGGGCTGCCCTCGATCACGCCGCATACGGTTCGCGAGGTGCCACTCCCCTGGTCGGCGCTGTTCTGCTGCCGCTGCACTCCGGTCCGGTCGTGGGATTTCACGCCGGGGCAGGAACCGCGCACGCTGAGGCGGCCGCTCTCGACTTCGCCCGGGCCCACGGTATTGACACTCTCGGCGCGACGATGGTCGTGACCTTGGAGCCGTGTTCGCACACCGGCCGGACCGGCCCGTGCACCCAACGGATCATGGACGCCGGAATCACCCACACCGTCATTGCCACAGCCGATCCGAACCCGGCAGCCCGCGGCGGCGCGGATGTTCTGCGCGCGGCAGGCATTGCTGTGACGACCGGAGTGCTGGCCGCTGAAAGCCAGGCGCTCAATGCGCGCTGGCTGCGTGCAGTGCACGAAAACAGGCCGTTCATCACGTGCAAGATCGCCCAGAGCCTCGACGGGTGTTCTGCCGCGGCCGATGGCACAAGCCAGTGGATCACGGGGGAACAAGCCCGCGCTCACGCGCACGGGATTCGCGCCCGCGTCGATGCGATTGCCGTGGGCACAGGCACCGCGCTTGCCGACAACCCCCGGCTGAGTGCCCGCCCCGGCACCCCCGCGGTCACTTCCCAGCCGATCCCGGTGGTCATCGGCCGCCGCCCACTGCCACCGGAGAGCCACCTGGCGAACAACCCGCGGACCATCACCGCCGAAACAATCGACCAGGCGCTGACCAAGCTGACAGCCGCCGGTGTTGAGCACCTGCTTGTCGAAGGCGGTCCCCGGCTGGTGAGCAGCTTCATAGGCCGCGATCTGGCCGACGAGCTCCTGATCTACCAAGCGCCCGTGCTTTTAGGTGAGGGCTTACCCAGCACGGCCGGACTGAATGTCACCACCTTGCGTGAAGCGCACGGCTTCACCCTCGATGCCGCCGGAGCAGCGCACCCCACGGCCCACCCCAACCCACAGGTTCTCGGCGCGGATGTTCTGCTGCGCCTGGTCCCGGATGAGAAAGGACACCATGTTCACCGGAATCATTGAGCACGTCGGAACCGTCGTCTCACTTGAACAGGCTGACGACAGCGCCTATCTGACCCTGGAAGCCGGGCCGCTCGTGGCCGACCTCCCGCCGGGCGGTTCGCTCGCGGTCAACGGGGTGTGCCTCACCTCGGCACCCCTGGTTGCCGCACAGGCAGAAGAAGATGACGAGGCGCCAGCCGGGCCCCAGTCCGAAGGCATCTTCCGTGCCCTGCTCATGGGCGAAACGCTGCGCCGCTCAGCTCTTGGGGCCCTGCATCCGGGTGATCCGGTGAACCTCGAACGGTGCATGCCTGCGGGTGGTCGCTTTGACGGACACATTGTCCAAGGGCATGTGGACGGCGTGGGGCACGTGGCTTCCGTCGAAGACAACGGCCTGTGGCGCACAGTGCGCGTGAACATTCCCGCAGACCTTGCCCCCTACACCGTGGAGAAGGGCTCCATCAGCCTGTCCGGCACGAGCCTCACCCTGACCGCGGTCAGCCCCGCCAGTGCTGATGAGCACTGGGTGGAAGTCGGGCTGATCGAAGCAACGCTTGAACGCACAGTCTTCGGCCAGGTCAAACCCGGTCATCCCATCAACATCGAGGTCGACATTCTTGCGAAATACGCCGAACGCCGCGCCGAATTCACAGCCCTCACACCCCGAAAGGACCAGCCATGACCACCACCTTGGCCTCTATTGAAGACGCGATACAGCAGATTGCGGCAGGCCGTCCGATTGTCGTGGTCGATGACGAAGACCGTGAAAACGAAGGCGACCTCATCATGGCCGCAGACGCCGTGACGGCCGAATGGATGGGCTTCATCATCCGGTACTCATCGGGTGTTGTGTGCGCACCCATTCCCGCCCAAACCGCCCAGCGGCTGGCGCTGCCACCCATGACGGCTGACAACGAAGACCCCAAGGGCACCGCCTACACCGTGAGCGTTGACGCCAAAGCAGGCGTGACAACCGGCATCAGTGCAGCTGATCGCAGCCTCACCGCGCGCCTCCTGGCAGACCCCGATACCCGCACGGAAGACCTCACCCGGCCCGGCCACCTGTTCCCGCTCATCGCACAGGATGACGGTGTGCTCGCCCGGGACGGCCACACCGAAGCAGGCCTCGACTTCGCCCGCCTGGCAGGCCGCAGCCCAGCGGCGGTCATCGCCGAAATCGTCCACGACGACGGCTCCATGATGCGCTTTGCGGCACTTGCCGAGTTCGCTCGCGAACACGGCCTGGCAATGGTCACGATCGCCGACCTCATTGCCTACCGCAAGGCCAATCCGGACGCCCCAATGACCCCAGTGCCCACCACCTCGGGCAAAAACCAGTCAACAGACCCCACCGCAGCCCAGTCGGCAGCCGCAGGCGGAAACACAGCCGGGCGGCGCCTCGTACGCGGAGAGACGGTTCCCCTGCCCACCGACTTCGGGACACTCACGGCAACCGCGTACACCTTCGACGGAACTGACCACCTGGTGCTCAGCGGCCCGCCGAACGCCGATTCCACACCGCTCGTGCGGATCCATTCAGAGTGCCTGACAGGCGATGTCTTCGGTTCACACCGCTGCGACTGCGGCGAACAGCTGGCCCAGGCGCTGCGCACCATCGCGACAGTCGGCGGGCACGTGATCTACGTGCGCGGACACGAAGGCCGCGGCATTGGGCTGGCCGCCAAAATCGCCGCCTATTCCCTGCAGGACACCGGCGTGGACACCGTGGACGCCAACACGCGCCTGGGCTTTGCCGCTGATGCGCGCAAGTACGACGCCGTCGCAGCGATTCTCGCCGACATGGGGCTGCACTCGGTGCGGCTCATGACCAACAATCCGACCAAAATCACCGCGCTGCAGCACATGGACATTGACGTGACCCGCGTGGATGCCGAAGTCGCCCCGCGGCCGGAGAACATCGCCTACCTGGCAACCAAGCGCGACAGGATGTCGCACCTTCTGGAAAGGACACTCTGATGGCAGGACACGGAGCACCCGAAATCTCACCCCGCACGGCGGTTGAGGCGCGCCCGCTGAGCATGGCGATCATCGCCTCGCGCTGGCACGACCGGGTGATGGGCGGGCTTGTGGCCGGTGCCCAGCGCGCCGCAGCGGAAGCCGGCATCGACGCACCCGTCCACTGGGTGCCGGGCTCATTTGAGCTGCCGATCGCAGCCCAGGCTGCCGCCGAAAAGTACGACTGCGTTGTTGCCCTCGGTGTTGTCATTCGCGGCGGCACCCCGCACTTCGACTACGTGTGTGCTGCCGCCACCGACGGCCTGGCTCGCGTGGCACTCGACTCCGGCAAGCCCGTGGGCTTCGGCCTGCTGACATGCGACACGGAAGAGCAGGCCCTCGACCGGGCCGGCCTGGAAGATTCGAACGAAGACAAGGGATACGAGGCGGCAACCGCAGCACTGGCCACCGGCGACGTGCTGCGCGGGCTGCGCTGAACTTCGGGGCGGCTGGCGCCTCGGTCGGCTGTGCCGCTGCCGAGGTGCCGGTCGCCACAGCACCGGCCCAGGTGCCGAGGTGCCGGCGGCTGGGCCGGCTATCCTTAGCAGGACTGGTCTGACCGTCGAGGGAGTAGAAGTGACTGTTGCCGACATTGATCGCATCCTCCGCGAAGTGGCATCTGCCGGAGACAGATTCAACGCCGTCACCGAAATGCTGCCGGAACTTGCCCGCGAGCGCGCTGGCGAAGCCGCGCAGCGCGCCGACGAAGACCTTCCACCGCGAGCGCTGGAAGGACAGCCGTTTGCCGTGAAGGACATCGTGTTCATTGCCGGGACCCCCACCTCGATGGGTTCGCGCGTGGACGTTCTAAGCCACCCGGATGCGACGACCGGCACCGCCGATGTCATCGAGCGACTCATGGCCGCAGGTGCAATCCCGGTGGCCAAAACAAACTGCCAGGAGTTTTCGCACGGTATTTTCGGTGAGCACTCCGCTTTCGGCACGGTGGTCAATCCTGCTGGTGCTGGGCTGTGCACCGGTGGTTCGTCTTCCGGTTCGGCCGCGCTCGTGGCTGCCGGAACTGTTCCCTTCGCCGTAGGCTCCGACACCGCCGGATCGGTGCGTGTTCCCGCCGGATGTCAGGGTGTTGTCGGCTTCAAACCCACCCTGGGTGCGGTCAACACTGACGGTGTTTTCCCACTGTCTCCGTCATTCGACACTCTCGGCTTCTTCACCCGCACTGTCAGCGAAGCTGTTCGGGTGTTCTCGGCTGTCGTGGACTTTTCGGCAGGTGCTCCCGCATCGGTCACGGTCGGCACGTTCGAACTGAGCACACCGCACTGGATTGAGGACGGCGCGGACTACCTCGATACAACGGAGCCGGTTGACCTCGAACCGTTCATCGAAGAGTCGGGTGCGCTGTACGACACTGTGCGCAAGTACGAGTCCTTCCGGATTCTGGGCCCGCTGGCCGAAGACCAGCCTGAAGCCTTTACCCCCGGTGTTCTCGACCGGGTCAAACAGTCTGCCGATGTTTCTGAAGCCGACTACCAGCAGGCTTTGGCTGATGTTGAGGCTCTGCGTGAGCGCGCTCTGGCTCAGTTCGCTGATGTCGACGTCATTGTGTCGCCCGCGCTGGACGGCGGAACCGTCCCGTGGGACAGCATCGGACCCGATGCCCGCCCGGCCTTTGTCCGCTACTCCCAGCTGTTCAACGTGCTCGGCTGGCCCGCCATCACCATCCCCACCGGCCGCAAGTACGCCAGTAGTGCACCCGCATGCCTGCACATTGCCGGCAAACCCGGCGAAGACGCAACCGTGCTCGCGGTGGCCGCTGAGGTTGAACGCCGGCTGAAGGCTGAAGCGAATGCTGCGCAGCCGACTGACCCACAGGCCGGCGCTAACTGAGCAGACCGCCTGACACCATGAATGACCCCGCCTGAATGACACTGCCCTTTTCACGCGGCAGGACGCTCGACCTGCTGCCGCCCACCCAGCGATACACCCGGACCGCCTACCGTGCGGCTTCGGCTGTCATCCGGTCCTATTCCACCTCGTTCTCCTTTGCCGCATCACTGCTGCCAAAGCGTATGGAGCGCAGCATCGCAAGCCTCTACGCCGTGGTGCGGATTGCCGATGAAATCGTCGACGGGGCCTACCCCGCCGGCCCCGCCGCGCAGGCGGAGGCTCTCGATGACTTCCGACTGCGGATAGCTGAAGCGTGCCGCACCGGATTTTCGTCCGACCTCATAGCCCACGCTTTTGCGGACACCGCGCGGCGCACCGGGATCGGGCCGAAACTGTGGGACCCGTTCTTTTCGTCCATGTACCGCGATATCCGGCCCGAACACCATTCGCCGGTTTCGCTGGATTCCTATATTCACGGTTCGGCGGAAGTGATCGGGCTGATGTGCCTGGCGATTTTCATGGAAGACGAAAACCCCACCGCGGAAGAACAGCAGATCCTGGAAGACGGCGCACGAGGTCTGGGCGCGGCCTTCCAGCGAGTCAACTTCCTGCGCGACCTTGGGTCCGACACGGCTGAGCTGGGCAGAACCTACCTGCTGGACAGCGAAGGAAAGTTCACAGAAGAGGAAAAAGCCCGCCAGCTGGACATTATTCAGGCAGATTTTGCCGCGGCGCGTACAGCCATGCCGCTGCTGCCGTGGCGCGTGCGCACCGCAGTCGGCACCGCGCTGGGCATCTTCGAAGAACTCGCCGAACGGGTGGCGGCGACTCCCGTCGATGAACTCCAGCGGACCCGCCTGCGTATCCCCGCACCGCGCAAGGCTGTTTTCGCAGCCCGAGCCGCCGCGGTTCGCGGTTGGTCAGGTGCCTGATGCGCTCACTGACGGTCGTCGGCGGAGGTATTGCCGGTCTGGGCACAGCGGCGCTGGCTGCCGCGCGCGGCTGGAAGGTCACGCTCCTGGAATCCCGCAGCGAAGTCGGTGGGCGGGCTGGTCTGCACACGGAAGCTGGTTTTGCATTCGACACGGGACCGTCGTGGTACCTCATGCCGGAGGTGTTCGACCGCTTCTTCAGCCTGCTGGGCCAAGACAATCCGCTGAACCTGCACGACCTCGACCCGGGATTCCGGGTCTGGCCTGAGGGCCTGCTGGAAACCGAACGGTTGCAAGACAGCGGGAGCGGCACCTCGGCAGTTGATGTTCCCCGTGGAACCGAGCCCTTCCTGCGGCTGGTGAGCCAGCGCGAACCGGGTGCCGCCCAGCGGGTGCGCCGTTACGTGGATTCGGCATCGGACACGTACCGGCTGGCGCTCGAGCACTTCCTCTACACGAACTTCACTACCCGGGACTACACCCGGTTTGCCCGGCCCGATGTGCTTGCCCGACTCCCCCAGCTGCCGCGGCTTTTCGGCCAGTCCATGCAGCGGCGGATTGAGCAGACGGTCACCGACCCCGTGCTGCAGAAGATCCTGGGCTATCCGGCGGTGTTCCTCGGCACGCAGCCGAAAACCGCACCCAGCATGTACCACCTCATGACGAACCTCGATGTTGTCGACGGTGTGCGCTACCCCCTGGGCGGAATGCACACGATCATCACCGCGATGGCTCAGGCGGCTATTCGATTGGGTGTGGACATTCGCACCGACTGCACCGTGACGGCGGTGCGCACGCAGGGCAGGCGGGTTGTCGGTGTGACGGCCCGCTGTGGTTCGGCTGATGTGCCGGGTGCGGCTGGCCAGGGTGCTCACGTTCCAAGTGCTGACGAGGTGGAGGCCGGCTCTCGCGGTTCAGGTTCTGTTGTCGACGTCGACAGTGACGCAGTTGTTGCGGCCTGTGATCTTGAGGCGTTTGAGGCTCTGCTGCCAAAGCGTCTGCGGACGCGGAGTCAGCAGTGGTGGGGTCGGCGCGATTACGGCATCGGCGCGGTCACGCTGCTGTTGGGTGTTGACCGGAAGCTGCCGCAGCTGCACCACCACAACCTGTTCTTCACGTCTGACTGGGACAGCAATTTCACGCAGATCTTCGGGTCGGACAAGCGTCTGCCGCGGCCGGCGTCGGCCTATGTGTGTGCGCCGTCGCGTACGGATGCGTCGGTGGCTCCGGCGGACTCAGAGAACCTGTTTGTGCTGGTGCCGGCCCCAGCTGACCCACAGCTGCGAGCCGGTTCGGAGCAGCTTGAGCAGTACGCGGACCGGATCATTGACTCTTTGGGTGCGAGCATCGGCGTGGATCTGGCCGCACACCTGCGGGTGCGTCGGGCTTTTGGTCCCGGCGATATCGACCCGCGGCGCGGATCGGCACTCGGGCCGGCGAATGTGCTATCGCAGTCGGCCATGTTCCGCTTCCCGCAGAAGGCGCGTGCGCGCGGGCTCGTGCACGCTGGCGCCTACACAGCGCCGGGCGTGGGCCTGCCCATGTGCCTTATCAGCGCTGAAAACGCCGTCGACCTACTGGAGCGCACATGAGCTGGGCCTACGCGGTAGCACTCAGTTTTTCGCTGTTGGGCATGGCGATTCTCGACTTTCGCCACGGCCTGTTCTGGGGTGCCGCGCTGCGCAGCAAGTCGGGACGCGTGTGGGCCCGAACCGCCGGAGTGCACTTCGGCGTGTGGGCCCTGTTCCTGTTGTGGGACATTCTGGGCATTGGGCTGGACGTGTTCTTCCGCGGCGATTCGCCCTACATGACGGGCATCAACCTGGCCCCGCACCTGCCGATGGAAGAGCTGCTGTTCCTGTTCTTCCTGGTGTGGCTGACCATCAACGTTTTCGTCGGGGCCGCGAAGCTGGCTGAATGGAGGGCCGGACGAGGTGCCGGTCGACAGGCCGGTCACCAACCTGGCCGGGAAGCGGGTTCGCCGTGACGTACACGCTTCTCAACGCCTGCTTCCTCATGCCCGCAGCACTTCTTGCGTGGAGCGCCCGCAAGCGCATTCCCACTGGACCGTGGCTGCTGACGGCAGCAGTGCTCATTGCCCTGACGATCATCTTCGACAACATCATGATCGGTGTTGGACTGTTCTACTATTCGCCGGAAACATCGTCGGGCATCACGATTGGGCTCATGCCGATCGAAGACCTTTCCTACACGGTCTTCGCGGTGCTCGTCCTGCCGGCACTCTGGGCTCACCTGCTCCGGCCGAGAACAGACCAAGCCGCCCGTGGCGGCGGCAGTGAGCGGCGCCTCGGCAGTGGTGGTGAGCGGCGCCTCGTCAGTGGTGACGAGCAGTGCTGAAGCACCTTTTCCTGTCATCCCGCCCGCTCAGCTGGGTCAACACGGCCTACCCGTTCGGGGCGGCGTACCTGCTGATGGGCGGCGGGCTGAGCCTGGATTTCTGGTTGGGATGCCTGTTCTTCCTGGTGCCGTACAACCTGGCCATGTACGGGATCAACGACGTTTTCGACTACGAATCAGACATGCGCAATCCGCGCAAAGGCGGTGTGGAAGGCAGTGTGCTCGACCCCGCACTGCACCGGCCGACCCTTCTTGCGGCCGTCTTCAGCTGCCTGCCGTTCGTGCTGTATTTCCTGGTGACGGCGCCATGGGCGGCCAAGGCGATGCTGGTTTTCAGCCTGTTCGCGGTTGTCGCGTACTCGGCGAGGGGCCTTCGGTTCAAAGAAATCCCCGTGCTGGATTCCGTGACCAGCTCCCTGCACTTCTCTACGCCCGCCTGGTTCGCCGTGACGCTGCTGGCCGGGGGAGCTGGTGGTGTCTTTGGTGTTGGGGCCGGTGCTGGTTCGGGACTGTTGGGCTCTGGTGTGAGTGCAGCGGGAGTCTTGGGGCTCATCGCGTTCTTCCTGTGGGGCACGGCAAGCCAGGCGTTCGGGGCAGTGCAGGACATCGGGCCCGACCGCGAGGCTGGACTTAAGTCGATCGCCACGGCATTCGGCGCGCGCGGAACGGTGGCTGTGGCGGTTGCTTTGTACGCGGCGGCGGCCGTGCTCATGGGTCTCACCCCGTTCCCGCTGGACATCATGGCGGTCGTAGGGCTGGCCTATACCGCCAACGCGGTGCGCTTTTTGAGCATTGATGACGCATCGGCGGAGCGGACGCGTGCCGGCTGGCAGGTTTTCCTATGGCTGAACTACGCGGCGGGCTTCGTCCTGACGATGATTCTGCTGGCGGGCGCTCTGCTGTAGGGGGTGCGGCTGGCGTTGTTGCCGCGCTCATGCGGGTGGGCACATGCTTCTGTGGGGCGCGCCGAATGGGCGCCTCGGCCCCTGTTGTTCCGGGCCTTATTGTGGAGGCATGAGGATCCACATTGCCGCCCTGGGCGGAACGATTGCGTCTGTTCCCACTGACTCCGGTGGGGTTTCTCCCAGCGTTTCCGGCGAAGACATTGCACGCGCCGCCCGCCTCGACACGATTGACGTGGACGCTGTGGTTGGCCACGTTGCCCCACCCGCGGGGCAGGCGGGTGAGGAAGGCGGCCAGGGGGCTGGCGCCTCGTCATCTGGTCTGCAGCTGACATTCGAGCAGGTGGCACAGGTCGGCTCCGGCTCGATTACCGTCGAGCACCTGATGAGCGTCGTGGAATCGGCGCGGACGGCTGCGAGTGAAGGGGCCGTTGGGGTTGTTCTCACGCAGGGCACCGACACGCTCGAAGAAACCGCGTTTGTGCTGTCGCGGATCAACGATTCGGGTATCCCGATTATGGTCACGGGGGCCATGCGCAACCCGTCATTGCCCGGCGCCGATGGCCCTGCGAATGTGCGGGCGGCTGTCATTGCGGCACTGTCGCCGCAGGTCCGGGGCCTGGCGAGCGCCTTGGTGATGGCCGATGAAATCCACGATCCCGTTTTTGTGCGCAAAGACCACACGAGCTTCATCCACGCTTTTTCCTCCGGACCGTCTGCCGGGCCGCTGGGTTGGGTGAGCGAAGACCGCGTCATCCTGCCACATGTTCCGGCGGGCAGCTGTGGCGGTTTGGCTGGTGCTGTGGGGGCCGATGGTGTGGCGGCAGCCGCAGGTGAGACGCGGCCAGTTGGAGTTGCTGCGGCAGCCGGAGGTGAGGCGCGGCCAGCCGGAGTGGCAGGAGCGGCCGGGCCGGCACCTCGCCCTCAGTTCCCCGGCCTGACCAGCGACGACGTTTTCCCTCAGGTGGCTGTTATTGCCGTTGGCTTGGGTGATTCGCTGGCGATTCTCGATGGGGTTGCCGATGCCGGGTATGCCGGCTGTGTCCTTGCCGGTGTCGGCGGTGGGCACGTGCCGCAGTCGGCGCTTCCTGCGGTTGAGCGGCTTTCTCAGCAGATGCCGGTGGTGTACTCGTCGCGCACGGGTTCGGGGTCTGCGTTGGAGAACACCTACGGCTATCCCGGAGCTGAAATCGGTTTGCAGAAGATGGGACTTGTGCCCTCGGGTGTGCTCGACCCCTATAAGGCAAGGCTGCAGCTGCGGCTAGCCCTGGCTGTTGGTGGGGCTGGCGCCGGTGGTGGCGGGGTTGGCGCTGATGTTCGAGCTGGCGTCGAGGCGGCTTTCGCTCCCTTCCGCCCCGGTTTCACAGGCTGATGCAGCTCACCACCCACCCCAGACTCACGCAGTAATGCAGACGCACCGCCCAAGCCAGACTCACGCGCTAATGCAGACTCACGCGTTAATGCGCCGCAACAACGCGTGACTCTGCACTAAAGCGCAAATCTGCACCCACAAACAGGCGAACCCGGCCCGACAGAAAACACCCAAAGCCCAGCTCCACCTCGCCCGCTAACCCCAGCTCCACCCAACCAACCCCAGACTCACGCAGTAATGCAGACTCACGCGTAAATGCGCCACAACAACGCGTGACTCTGCACTAAAGCGCAAATCTGCACCCACAAACAGGCGAACCCGGCCCGACAGAAAACACCCAAAAGCTGAACCGTCCTGGGTTTCGTTCCTAGATGGTTGGTAAAGACAGTTCATCGTTGC
>CAMXWV010000017.1 GCA_947252755.1 uncultured Dermabacter sp. | reverse complement strand
AAGGGGCGGCTCGTGTCCGTAGCGGACGCAGAACGTGAGAATAGTGCAGTATTCCGTGGTTTTACCGCACTAAACCCACGCTCTACCGGGGTAGGGGGCATAGCAACAGGAGACCACGGGTCCCTCCTTCCGCGCGCATAGAGCGTGAGAACCGTGCGGTATTCCCGGGTTTTACCGGCTCTTCACGAACGAGGGTGTAGTGCGGGTCTGGACCCTCCGGCTTCGAGCAGACTGCGTGCGATGTAGTGGGTGAGGTTGCGGAATCCGAGTGCGGAGCCGCGGAGGTGTTCGAGCCGGCCGTTGATCGCCTCGGTCGGGCCGTTGCTGGTGCCGGGGCGGTCGAAGAACGCGAGGATGTCGCCCGCCCGCTGCTTCATGGTCCGGCCGAGCTTGCGGACCTCGACGAGCGCCGCGGGAACGCCGCTGCTGATCGCAGCGATTACCTCCTGCACCATCGCCTTCGCTTTCTTCTTGTCGGGCTCCCGGTAGGCCGCGACGATGCGCTGGTAGATGCCCCAGGTCGCCTCGACTTCGACGTGCTCCTCGCTCGCGAACACTGCGTCCAGGCGTGCCCGCTGCCGGTCGGTGAGCAGGCTCGCCCCGGTGTGCAGGGTGCGGCGGGCTTTGTAGAGCGGGTCGCCCTTGAGCCCGCGGTGACCGGTGGTGTCTTGCTGGACCCGACGCCGGCAGACATCCAGCGCGTCGCCGGCGAGGCGGACCACGTGGAACGGGTCCATGACGGGGACGGCGTCGGGGAGTTCTTCGGCGGCGGCGGTCTTGAAGCCTGCGAAGCCGTCCATCGCGACCACCTCGATCCGCTTCGCCCAGTCCGCAGGGCGGGCGGCGAGCCACTGCTTGAACACCGCCTTCGAAAGACCCTTGACCATGTCCAGCAGCCGCGCGGGTCCTGTCTTCTCGCGGGCCGGGGTGAGGTCGATGATCACGGTCACGTACTTGTCGCCGAGGCGGGTGTGCCGCCAGACGTGCTCGTCGACACCGATCGTGGTGACCGCGTCGAACCGGGCGGGATCGTCGATCAGTCGACGCTTGCCCTCCGCGAGCACCGCAGTGTTCGCGGCGCTCCAGGACACCCCCAGGCCCGCGGCGACACGGGTCACGGTGAGGTGGTCGATGACGATGCCCCGCAGCGCCCACTCCAGGCCGCCGCGGGAGATCTTCGCACGCGGCGCCGCTGCCCGCGTCATGTCCTGCCGCCACGTGCGCCGGCAGTGTCCGCACCGGTACCGGCGCACCCGCACCAGCAGGGTCGTCGGCCGGTGCCCGAACGGCTCGTGCGCCAGTCGACGCGTGACCGTGTCCCGCGGCACGCCCTCGACACCGCACTTCCGACACCACGGGTCGTCCTCGACGACGCGGCATTCGATCGTGGCCCGATCCGGCTCGATCAGCTGGCCGACGGCGACGAGCCCGAGCTCGTCGAGCCGGCAGAACGTGGTCAAGTCAGGGGTCGCGAAAGTAGGGTGGAGCACGTCGAGGTCTTTCGAGATGGCAAGCGTGAAGAACTTCCATCATCCGAAAGACCTCGACCCCTACCCGGCCACCGACGCACTCAACCGACTACACCCTCGTTCGCGAAGAGCCGGGAAAGTGTTCGCCCTTGAAAATGGGACTTTGGTACCGGTGCCTCGTACTTTCGCAGGAGCTACGCACGAGCGGGATGACCCCTTAGCCGCTGAGGCCCACGGCCGTGCGCATGACCGCCGAGGTCTTGCCCAGGCCGGGGCGGCCGAGGAAGAACACCGAGGGGTTCCCGATGAGGTTGGCGCGCTGGTACCAGGAGATGGGGTCGCAGCACAGGGTGGCGCCGGTGTGGATGTGGCGCCCGAACGGGACACCGACCATCGGGGTGCCGGCGCCGACGGCGAAGGGCCACAGACCGCAGACCTGCATGGTCGTGCCGCGCCACTCGGCCGGGGTCTGCAGGTAGAAGGACTGCCCGCGCCCGCGCCCGAGCCAGCCGCGCATCGGCGGGCGCCGCGGCCGCACCGGCGCTGGCTTGCCGGCTCGTGTTCCCCGGCCGGTCCGCTGCTGGGTCTGGTCTGTCGTGGTCACAGCTTCTCCCTCAGCTCGGCCGGGATCTTGATGTGCTTGGGCAGCACCAGGCCCAGCGGCAGGGCGGCCGCGAAGGCGGAGTCCTGCGAGCCGTACACCGGGCGCAGCCGCAGCCGGGCGGTCGCGGCCAGGTTGTCCACCGCGGCGCGCGCGTCGGCCTCCCGTGCCAGGTCATCGACGGTGGCGGTGACGAGCATGCCCTCACCCGAACGGCCACAGGTGTGCTCCGTCGGTCGTGGACCGACGGAGCACACCGATCGGTGCGGTGGGGTTCGCCCGGCTACCGATTGCCGTGATCCGGGGCAGGCGTGTGTCGGAGCTGACTGTCCATGTCCTCGAGCTCGATGCCCGCCGTCTCCTTGACGAGGTGCTTCACGAGGAAGAACGACGCGAGGGCGCTGAGTGCGTAGAAACTGTACGAGCCGGTCAACGAGATCGCCGCCATCACGGGGAAGGTGGTCGAGATGGCGAAGTTCGACAGCCAGTTCACGGCGGTCGAGACGGCCATCGCCCCGGCACGGATTCGGTTGGGGAACATCTCGCCGAGCACCACCCACATGACCGAGCCCCAGGTCGCGCCGAAGAAGGCGACGAACAGGTTCGCGCTGACGAGGGCGACCACACCCCAGACGCCCGGCAGCAGGACCTCACCAGCGACGGTGGTGATCGCCTGCGAGAACGCGAGTGCCATGACCCCGAGGGTCACCGCCATGCCGAGTGACCCGGAGAGCATGAGCAGGCGCCTGCCAACCTTGTCGATGAGCAGGATTGAGAGCACCGTCGCGCCAATGTTGATGAGGGAGGTGATCCCGGTGATGAGCAGTGCGTTCGACTCACCGAATCCGACCGAGCGCCAGAGGGTGGTCGAGTAGTAGAAGATGACGTTGATACCGACGAACTGCTGGGCGGCCGCGACGAGGATGCCTACCCACACGATCGGCTTGAGCCCGAACGCCCGACCCGCGAGATCGCGTAGCGATGCGCGGCGGTCCGTCTGCAGCGAGCCACGGATCTCCTCGATCTTCGCGCGTGGGTCGGCCAGGCCCGTGCAGGTCCTCAGCACGTGCTCGGCGTCCGCGTCGCGCCCGAGGCCGACGAGGTATCGCGGTGACTCCGGCACCCTCAGTGCGGCGACGCCGTAGGCGATGGCCGGAACCGCCTCGACGATGAACATCCACCGCCACGCGGGCAGGTCGAACCAGAGGGGGTTCGCGGCACCGCCGGCCTGCCACGCCAGGCCGGCATCGACGAAGAGCGAGACCGCGATGCCGGTGACACCCGCGAGGCCCTGCATCGAGACGAGGCGCCCGCGCATGTGTGCTGGAGAGATCTCGGCGATGTAGGTGGGGGCGATGACGGAGGCGGCGCCGACTCCGAGACCGCCGACGACCCGCCACACGATGAGATCGGTGATGCCGAACGCGAGGCCAGTACCTATCGCCGACGCGAGGAAGAGGACGGACGAGGTGAGCATGACTGGCACCCGGCCGACGCGGTTCGACAGCGGGCCGGCGAACCACGCGCCGATGACGCAACCGAGCAGGGCAGAGGAGACCGCGAAGCCCTTGAGGCCACTGCCGAGGCCGTAGTGGTCGGCGAGCGCGTCGATAGCCCCGTTGATGACGGCCGTGTCGTAGCCGAAGAGGAAGAAGCCCAGCGCTGCGGTCACCGTGACCAGGACGAGCCTCTTGCTCACCGATGCCGAGGGGGTCGATGCCATCACTGCTCACTCCCCTTGAGCACACGGCAGATCTGGGCCTCCCAGGGGCGCAGCCGCTGCAGGACCGCACCCTCGGGCGGCTCGTGGTGAGTCCCAAGTATCAGCTCGGCGGCACCGACGGCGCCGCCGAGAGCCGCAGCGACATCGAGCTCCTCGTCGGAGAAGTTCGCGACCACGATCCATCGCTCGTCGCCGAGCGTCCGCTCGAAGGCGTACAGGTACTCGTGGTCGCGGGCGAGGAGGCGGTAGTCACCGAAGACCACGATGTCACTGCTGTGACGCAGCTCGATGAGGCGTCGGTAGTGGGCGAGGACCGAGTCCGCGTCGTCGATCTGAGCCTCGACGTTGACCTCGGAGGTGTTCGGGTTGAGCGGCAGCCACGGAGTACCGGTGGTGAATCCCCCGTGCTCCGACGCGTCCCACTGCATGGGCGTGCGAGCGTTGTCGCGGCCGTTCTGGCGCAGGCCCGCAAGGAGCCGTTCCGGCAGGACACCCAGTGCCCGGCCGTACGCCCACGAGTTGTGCGCATCGATGTCGGCGAACTGCTCGATGCTCGCGAACGGGTAGTTGCGCATGCCGATCTCGTCGCCCTGGTAGACGTATGGCGTCCCACGGTGCAGGTGGAGAACCGTGGCGAGCATCTTCGCCGAGGCGACCGCGTGCGCCGGCGACCGGGAACCGAAGCGGGAGGCGACGCGGGCCTGGTCGTGGTTGCCGAAGTAGAGACTGTTCCACCCGGAACGGCCCAGTCCTTCCTGCCAGCGTGCCATGGTCGATTTCAGCGCGAGCAGGTCGAACGGCCTCGGCTCGTACCGTCCGCCCCAGCCGGGCGCGTGATCGACGTCCATGTGCTCGAACGTGAAGATCATGCTGAGGCGGGGGCGCTCACCGCCGGTGACGGCGAGCCCGTCCTTGACGGTCGCCCCCGGCATCTCGCCCACCGTGAGCAGGGTCTTCTCGGCGGTGTCGAACACCTGGTCCCGCAGCTCGTCGAGGAACTCGAGCATCCGTGGCCCGCAGGTGTACTGCGAGGAGGCATCACCGTAGTGGCTCGAGTGCGGCGTCGGCACGTCCTGCAGCGGATACCTCTTGGAGATGAGGTTGATGACATCGAGGCGGAACCCGTCGACGCCGCGGGCGAGCCAGCGGCGCAGCATCGCGTAGAGCGCTTGGCGAACCTCCTGGTTCTCCCAGTTGAGGTCGGGCTGCTCCGGGGAGAAGAGGTGAAGGTAGTACTCACCGCTCTCCTCGTCGTACGTCCACGTCGGCTGGGCGAAGAAGCCGAGCCAGTTCGTCGGCTCCGCGCCGGGCGTGCCTGGTTCCACCCCGTCCCTCGGGGGCCGCCAGATGTACCAGTCGCGTCGAGACGACGAGCGCGTGCTGCGCGACTCCACGAACCATGGATGGTCGATCGACGTGTGGTTGAGGACCACATCGATGATCACCCTCATACCACGGCGGTGGATGTCGGCGATGAGATCGTCGAGGTCCCCCTCGGAACCGAAGCGCGGGTCCACCGCCTCGTAGTCACTGACGTCGTACCCGTTGTCCGCCATGGGCGAGGGGTAGAAGGGCGTGAGCCAGATGACGTCGACCCCGAGGCTCTCGAGATGGTCGAGGCGCGAGCGGACACCCGCGAGGTCCCCGAGACCGTCGCCGTCGGAGTCGGCGAAGGAACGCACGTAGATCTGGTAGACAACCGCCTCGTGCCACCAGGCACGGCTGTTCGTGGGCATGCCAATCTCCTCCATTGGAAACTTAAGCGCTGCACTTATGCGCATAACTAATATAGGATGGAGTCGCGGGCCCATCAAGGGTCGGCAGTTCATCCGGTTCGTGATCGTCGTCACGGAGGTGAGGCAGTGGTGCGACGCCCGACGTTGGCGGACGTCGCCTCCGCAACCGGCGTATCCACGGCAACCGTGAGCTACGTCCTCAACGACAAGCCCGGTCAGAGCATCCCGGAACACACGCGCGAACGCGTGCGTGCCGCCGCCGCCGAGCTCGGCTACGTCCGATCGGGTGCCGCCCGCGCGCTCGCCCGGGGACGCAGCGACCTCGTGCTGCTCGTCGTCCCCGACGTCCCGGTGGGCCCCGTCCTCGTCGGGCTGCTCGAGCGACTGACCACGGCCTGCTCACGCGCCGGCCTGCACCTGCTCGCCAAGCTCTCGTTCGCAGGTGACGACCTCGGTGCTCTCTGCCGGGAGCTGCTGCCGGCAGCCGTCATCGTCCTCGTCGACCTCGACCCCGAGCGCATCGACCCGATCCGTGAGCTACGGATCCCCGTGGCGCGGTGGACGGTCGCGCACTCATCGGCACGGGACGCCGACGAAGTCCACGACGTGCCCGTTCCGACTGCGGCGGTCGGACGCGCCCAGGCCGAGGCGATGGTGGCCGCCGGACGTCAGCGGCTCGCGTACGCGCTCCCGGCGGACCCTCGCCTCACCGGCCTGGCCGAGGGGCGCCTCTCCGGGGTGACGGCCGTCTGCCGCGAGCTGGTGCTGCCCGATCCCCTGATCCTGGGGTCCCCGAGTAGCGCGGTATCGACGGCGGAGCTCCGCTCGTGCGTCGAGGCCGGTGTCACCGGGGTGTGCGCCCACAACGACGACGTCGCTCTGGCCGTGCTCACTGCTGCCCGGGCCGCCGGCATCGAGGTGCCCGCACGGCTCGCGGTCATCGGCGTCGACGACATCCCCGCCGGGCGACTCGCACAACCGGAGCTCGCGACGATCTCCTTCGACCTCGACGTGATCTGCGCCCGCCTCATGCTCGCCGTCACGAAGAGCCTCGGCAGCACCCTCGCCGGAGCACCCGGACCTGCGTCAGAGCTGATACTGCACCCGCGGGCAAGTCTGGGTGACGGCGGCGGCTGATCCACGCCGACTGCCCCGACGCCTGCGACCGGTGAACTCTGTCCTTGGATGGGCCAGGTTCACCGGTCGCAGGTGGCGAGGCGGGCCAGTGCCCTACTGACCCGGCCGCTCCTCGTCGCCTTCCGGCCGGGCGGGCGGAGGCGCGTCGGGCGCCGGCGGCACCGCGGTGCTCGGCGGACCCGCGGCCGGGTCCGTCCGGTGTCGCGCCGCTCGCTCTCGGCGGGCCGCTGCCCGCGCTCGGCCGAGCGGGAGAACGGGCTGTCGGAGCGCTCACCGGCCGCGGTCGCCTCGGAGGTCGCCTGCTGCGCCTCGCTGCGGGCCTGGGCAAGCGCCTGGTCGGGGTCCTGCAGACTGGTCTCGGCCAGCCCGGAGGCCATCATCGGGCCACCCGGGCCGAAGTCGACCTCGGGCGTGGGTCCGGAGTCGTCGTCGGACGGGCCGCTACCGCCGGGCGAGCCGCCGAAGCCGCGGGCGATGGTGCCCAGCGCCGCGGTGAACTCGGTGGGGATGACCCACAGCTTGTCCGAGGTGCCGTTGGCCAGCTCGGGCAGCATCTGCAGGTACTGGTAGGCGAGCAGCTTGGAGTCGGGCTTGCCGCGGTGGATCGCGTCGAAGACCTGGAGGATGGCGCGCGACTCACCCTGGGCCTGGAGGATCGCGGCCTGCTTCTCACCCTCGGCGGTGAGGATCTGGGACTGCTTGACACCCTCGGCCGTGAGGATCGCCGCACGGCGGTCACGCTCGGCGCGCATCTGCTGCTCCATCGAGCCCTGGACGCTGGCCGGCGGGTCGATCGCCTTGAGCTCCACCCGGTTGACGCGGATGCCCCAGCGGCCGGTGGCCTCGTCGAGGACGCCGCGCAGCTGGCCATTGATCTGGTCGCGGCTGGTGAGCGTCTGCTCGAGGTCCATCGAGCCGATGACGTTACGCAGGGCGAGTGCGTGGTGAAGAGCACTTGGTGCTCGGGAGCGAGGCGTTCCCGGATGAATCGCAGGAGGTCATGCTGAGCCGTGGCATGCAGACTCAGCCCAGGCTCATCAAGCAGCAGGATTAACGGGTAGGAGGACTCGTCCTCGATCTGGGAGAAATAAGCTAGGAACGAGAAGAACCACACGAAGCCGCGCGAACGTTCATTGAACGGGACGGTGACACGGTGCCGGTCGTTTTGGACACGGACCTGTAGGAAGGGCTCTTGTTCGCTCGTTGCACGAGACGTTGATGGCCCGGGTCCTGGGATGAGCGTGAGTTTCACGCTTAGCTCAGTGTTCTGGCTCCAGTAGTGGAAGACCTCGTCACTGATGGTGTTGGAGGCGTTCTCGAGTTTACGGATCTGGTACTCAGCGTCTGCAGGGTCGGTCGCTGCTCGAAGCCGGAGGGTTCAGACCCGCGCTACACCCTCGTTCGTGAAGAGCCGTTTTACCGCACCAAACCCACGTTCTACCGGGGTAGGGGGGGCATAGCAACAGGAGGCCACGGGTCCCTCCTTCCGGGCGCATAGAACGTGAGAACCGTGCGGTATTCCACGGTTTTACCGCACCATTCCCACGCTCTGCGCAAAAGAAGGGCGCCAACGTTAGGCGCCGACGGTACGCAGGGCTGAGACCACCACAGCCCCAATCCTCAGCGCTTACGGAACATGCGCTTTACCTGGAACTCCGGCTCGCTCGTCACCTCCACGCCGAGCGCTCGGAAAATGCCCTCGTCCACTGTTCCCAGGATCGTGGTGGTGTGCACATCGCAGCCGCGCAGGTTTTGCAGCTGATCCAGAGCAGCCTTCGCCCGCTCATCTGACGCGGCCGATACGCTCAGCGCAATCAGCACCTCATCAGTGTGCAGACGCGGATTACGAGACCCCAGATGGTCCACCTTCAGTGTCTGAATCGGTTTGATCGCCTCCGGGGCGAGCAGCAGGGCGTCATCCGACAGTCCTGCCAGGTGCTTCAGCGCATTGAGCAGCATTGCGGAGCTCGCACCGAGCAGCTCGGAGGTCTTTCCGGTGATGATGGTGCCGTCCGCCAGTTCGATAGCCGAAGCCGGACCGCGCGTGCGTCGGGCAGTCTCCAGCGCCGGAAGCACCACGGGCCGATCCGCGCGGTTCACGCCCGCCTTGCCCATGATGATTGCGATCTTCTCGGACACGTCACTGTCCAGCTCATCGCGCTTCTCCGCCACCAGCGCCTTGAAATAGCGGCGGATGATCTCCTGCTTCGCGGCGTAGCGGCACGCGTCGTCATCAGAGATGCACATGCCCACCATGTTCACGCCCATATCCGTGGGGGATTCGTACGGGCAGGAGCCGAGCATCTGCTGCAGCAACACCTTGAGCAGCGGAAACACTTCAACGTCTCGGTTGTAGTTCACCGCCAGCTCGTTGTAGGCGGCAAGGTGCAGCGGATCGATCATATTGACGTCATCAAGATCCGCCGTGGCCGCCTCATACGCGAGGTTAACCGGGTGGTCGAGCGGCAGATTCCAGATGGGAAACGTTTCGAACTTCGCGTAGCTGGACGCAATGCCGCGCTGATGATCGTTATACACCTGCGACAGGCACGTGGCGAGCTTCCCGGAACCGGGGCCCGGCGCAGTCACCACGATCAGGTCCCGTTCGGTCTCAACCCAGTCGTTGCGGCCGAAGCCCTGCGGCGAGACGACGCGCGCCGTATCCGCCGGGTAGCCGGGAATCGTGCGGTGCCGGTGCACCGTCAAACCCAGACGCTCAAGACGGCTCTTGAAAGCGCGGGCAGCGCGATTGTCATCATCCATCTGGGTGAGCACAATGTTCTGCACCAGGAACCCGCGATCGCGGAACACATCCACCAGCCGCAGCGACTCCTCCTCATAGGTGATGCCGAAGTCCGCGCGGACCTTGGTGCGCTCCAGATCCTTCGCATTGACCGCGATGACGATCTCCAGCTCGTCCTTCAGCTCCTCCAACATGACGATCTTGTTATCCGGGGTGAAGCCCGGAAGCACCCGCGACGCGTGCATGTCATCGAACAGCTTCCCGCCCATCTCCAGATACAGTTTGCCGCCGATCTGGGTGCGTCGCTGATGGATGTGCTGGGACTGCAGCCGAATGTACTTCTCCCGATCGAACCCGATGCGTCGCGGAGAGCCGGCGGCGGCATCCAAACCGGGGAGAGTGCCCTGCGCCGACGCGGACTGCGCGGTCTGCTGACCGGTGACGCTGGACTGGGACGGATCGAATGAGGGCATCGATGAGAACCTTCGGCAGAGGCAGCGGCTCCCGAGCGGGCCACGGCCCGCAGGGGCTTGTGCGGCGAGCCGCGCAATGGCACCTCGCCGCATCAACAATAGCGCGCCCAGTGCCCGAAATCTTCGGGGAGTCCCGTGGACCCGTCGGTACGATCTAAGACAGACGACTTAAGGAGAATGCCCGATGACGGAATTCAACGGAGTAGCAGTGAGCCCGGGCCGCGTGGTGGACCGCGTGCTGGTGATGGCGCCGCCGATTGCGGAGCCGAACGCGTCGGACCGCCTTCCAGCCGGGGCTGATGCGGAGGCTGAAGCCGCCCGCATCGCTGCCTCCGCCGCCGCAGTCAAGCATGCTCTTGAAAAGCGCGCCGAACGCGCCACCGGCGACGGGAAGGCAGTGCTGGAGGCCACCGCTCAGATGGCCGCCGATCCCACTCTCACCACCACCGCCGAAAGCCTGGTGCGCAGCGAGAACAAAACGCCTGAGCGGGCCGTTTGGGAGGCCGGCGACCAGGTGGCCACCATGCTTGAAGGTCTTGGCGGGTACATGGCTGAGCGCGCCGCTGACGTGAAGGACGTGCGCGCCCGCATCGTGGCGCACCTGCGCGGCGAAGACGCCCCCGGCATCCCCGACTCCGCCGAACGGTTCGTGCTCGCCGCGATCGACCTTGCCCCCGCGGACACCGCCACGCTCGATCCCACGATCGTCTCCGCGCTCATCACCTCCGACGGCGGCCCCCAGTCCCACACTGCGATTCTGGCCCGCCAACTGGGCTTGCCTGCGATCGTGGCAGCCAAGGGCGTGGACCAGATCCCCAACGGCACCGAGGTGTTCGTGGATGGGGCAGCCGGAATCGTCACCACCGAAATCGGTGAGCGTGAGCGCGGGCTCGCTGACGCCTGGTACGAGCTGCAGAAGAATCCCCTCACCTACGACGGCGGCGGCGCGCAGCTGAAGTGTGGAACAACCATGCCGCTGCTGGCGAACGTGGGCAACGCTCAGGACGCTGAAGCCGCCGCGGCCGCAAACGCCGACGGTGTAGGCCTGTTCCGCACCGAGTTCCTCTTCCTGGACCGGGATGAGGAGCCGAGCGTGGAGGAACAGGCCCAGGCATACGCGGAAGTGCTCAAGCACTTCCCCGGCAAGAAGGTCACCATCCGCACCATCGACGCCGGCGCCGACAAGCCGCTGCCGTTCCTTACCGACGCGGAAGAGCCGAACCCCGCGCTCGGCATCCGCGCCTACCGCACCTCTTGGGAGAAGCGTTCCGTTCTGGAGAACCAGCTGGAGGCGATTCGTCGAGCCACGGAGCAGTCCGAGGCAGAGCCGTGGGTGATGGCGCCGATGATCTCCACGCTGGAGGACACCGAGGACTTCATCGACATGGCCCGCGCCGCGGGTGTGCAGCGCGCCGGCATCATGGTAGAGACCCCGAGCTCCGCGCTGACCAGTGACCACCTGATGACAGTGGCGGACTTCGCCTCCATCGGCACCAATGACCTCACGCAGTACACCATGGCTGCGGACCGCATGCTCGGCTCCCTCGCGAAGCTCAACGATCCGTGGCAGCCCGCGGTGCTTGCGCTCGTGGGCGCCACCGCGACCGGTGCTCGGGTTGCCGGAGGGGACCCTGACGCATTCGGTGCTGAAGCGAACAAGCCCGTGGGCGTGTGCGGTGAGTCCGCGGGGGATCCGGCGCTGGCGTGCGTGCTAGTGGGCCTGGGCGTGAACTCGCTGTCCATGACGCCGCGCCTGCTGCCGGCAGTGGCCCGGGTGCTGTCCACCGTGACACTGGAAGAGTGCCGAGAGCTGGCTCGGGTTGCCGTCACCGCACCGACCGCGGCGCAAGCGAAAGCAGCAGTTCGCGAGAGGCTGCCGGTTCTGGAGGAGCTCGGGCTCTGAGCTGACGCCGCGGCGGTGGCGCGCCCGGTTTCGGGCCGCGCCCGCGGCTTAGGCCCGTGGCGTGCACAAGTGTGGTTAGACTGCTCGATCCGTGGCTGATAGGGGTGAATCGGGCGGGTTCTTCTCCAGTTGTGCACGCCGCTGGTTTAGG
>CAMXWV010000016.1 GCA_947252755.1 uncultured Dermabacter sp. | reverse complement strand
AAACTCACGTTCTGCGGGTGGAGACGGCGCGGGTGGAGACGACGCGGACGCGGCGCAGCGACATGAGGTACGGCGACGCGGACCCCGCCCCGAAAACGTGGGTTCTGTGCGCTAAAACGTCGAAATACCGCACAAAACTCACGTTCTGCGGGTGGAGACGGCGCGGGTGGAGACGACGCGGACGCGGCGACAGCGGCGCGGGTGGAGACGCCGCGGGCGTAATGGCGCGGCGGCAACGAAAACGGCCCCGGTCAGAACCGGGGCCGTTTCAGTGCGCTACCGCGCAGATGATCTCACCTGGATCAGGAGAGGATCTTGGTCACGCGGCCGGAGCCAACGGTGCGGCCACCCTCACGGATAGCGAAGCCGAGGCCCTCTTCCATAGCGATCGGCTGGATGAGCTCAACGGTCATCTCAGTGTTGTCGCCCGGCATGACCATCTCGGTGCCCTCGGGCAGCTGGATGACGCCGGTGACGTCGGTCGTGCGGAAGTAGAACTGCGGACGGTAATTCGTGTAGAACGGGTTGTGACGGCCGCCCTCGTCCTTGGACAGGATGTACACCTGTGCCTCGAAGTTGGTGTGCGGGGTGATGGAGCCCGGGATCACAACAACCTGGCCGCGCTCCACGTCCTCACGCTTGGTGCCGCGCAGGAGGAGGCCGCAGTTCTCGCCTGCCCATGCCTCGTCCATCTGCTTGTGGAACATCTCGATACCGGTCACGGTGGTCTTCTGCGGTGCGCGGATGCCCACGATCTCGATCTCGGAGTTGATCGCCAGCTTGCCGCGCTCCACCTTGCCGGTCACCACGGTGCCGCGGCCGGTGATGGTGAAGACGTCCTCGATCGGCATGAGGAACGGCTTGTCCAGGTCACGCTCCGGGTTCGGGATGTACTCATCCACGGACGCCATGAGGTCCTGCACGGACTTGACCCACTTCTCCTCACCCTGCAGAGCCTGGTAAGCGGAGACCTGGTGGACCGGTGCGTCCTCGTCGAAGCCCTGCGAACCGAGCAGCTCGCGGACCTCCATCTCAACGAGCTCGAGGATCTCCTCGTCGTCAACCATGTCGCACTTGTTCAGAGCAACGAGCAGGGCCGGCACGCCCACCTGGCGGGCGAGCAGCACGTGCTCACGGGTCTGAGCCATCGGGCCGTCGGTGGCGGCAACCACGAGGATTGCGCCGTCCATCTGAGCAGCACCGGTGATCATGTTCTTCACGTAGTCAGCGTGACCCGGGGCGTCAACGTGCGCGTAGTGGCGCGCCTCGGTCTCGTACTCGATGTGCGAGATGTTGATCGTGATGCCGCGCTGCTTCTCCTCGGGCGCGTTATCGATCTGGTCGTAGTCGCGGGACTCGTTGAGCTCCGGGTACTGGTCGTGCAGCACCTTCGAGATCGCAGCGGTCAGCGTGGTCTTACCGTGGTCCACGTGACCGATGGTGCCGATGTTGACGTGCGGCTTGGTGCGCTCGAACTTGGCCTTAGCCATAGTGTGTCCTCCTAGGACTGTGTTTGGTTCTTGTTGAACTGTCTCGGGTGGGGCGCCGGGGCCCCGCCCGAAGGATCCGAGGATCAGCGGATAGAGATCAGTCTAACCGCCGATCATCCGAGTCTCATTCGCCGCGAGTCTTCGCGATGATCTCGTCAGCGATGTTCTTGGGGACCTCTGCGTAGCTGTCGAACTGCATCGAGTACACAGCGCGGCCCTGGGTGAAGGACCGCAGGTCGCCGACGTAGCCGAACATCTCCGACAGCGGGACGAGTGCGCGGACGATCTTCACACCGCTGGCGTCCTCCATGGAGGAGATCGACCCGCGGCGCTTGTTGAGATCACCGATCACATCGCCCATGTACTCCTCAGGAGTACGGACCTCAACGTCCATGACCGGCTCCAGCAGCACCGGGTTGGCCTTCTTGAGGGCCTCACGGGTTGCGATGGAGCCTGCGATCTTGAACGCCATCTCCGAGGAGTCCACGTCATGGTAGGCGCCGTCGATCAGCGATGCCTTGACGTTGACCACCGGGTAGCCCGCCAGGACGCCGGACTGCAGAGCATCCTGGATGCCCGCATCCACGCTGGGGATGTACTCGCGAGGAATGCGGCCACCGGTCACCAGGTTCTCGAACTCGTAGAACACACCGGCTTCCGCATCGGTCAGCGGCTCGTAGGTGACCTGCACCTTCGCGAACTGGCCGGAACCGCCGGTCTGCTTCTTGTGGGTGTATTCGAACTTGTCCACGGTGCGCTTGATGGTCTCGCGGTACGCAACCTGCGGGGCACCGATGTTCGCCTCAACCTTGAATTCGCGGCGCATCCGGTCCACGAACACGTCCAGGTGCAGCTCGCCCATTCCGCGGATCACGGTCTGGCCGGTCTCCTCATCCAGCTCAACCTTGAAGGTCGGATCCTCCTTGACGAGGCGCTGAATAGCGGTGGAGAGCTTCTCCTGGTCACCCTTGGTCTTCGGCTCGATCGCCACCGAGATCACCGGCTCCGGGAAGCTCATGGACTCGAGCTGGACCGGTGCGTTGACATCCGAGAGGGTGTCACCGGTGGTGGTGTCCTTCAGGCCGATGAACGCGTAGATGTGGCCAGCGAAGGCCTCCTCCACCGGGTTCTCCTTGTTGGAGTGCATCTGGAACAGCTTGCCGACGCGTTCCTTCTTGCCGGTGGTCGTGTTCAGAACCTGCTCACCCGTCTTCACGTGACCGGAGTACACGCGGATGTAGGTGAGGGTGCCGAAGAACGGGTGTGCTGCCACCTTGAAGGCAAGAGCCGAGAACGGCTCGTCCACGCGGTGCTCACGGACCAGTTCGGTCTCCTCGTCTCCCGGCTTGTAACCGGTCATCGCCGGCATGTCCAGCGGGGACGGGAGGTAGTACTCGACCGCGTCGAGCACGGGCTGCACGCCCTTGTTCTTGAAGGCGGAGCCGGCGAACACCGGGTAGGCCTCACCGGTGATGGTGACCGCACGGACACCCGCGCGGATCTCCTCCGCGGTGAGGTCGCCATCTTCAAGGTACTTCTCCATGAGCTCCTCGGACGTTTCAGCAACATCCTCGAGCAGCTTGGAGCGGTACTCATCAACCTTGCCCTGGAGCTCTTCCGGGATCGGGATCTCCACCATCAGGCGACCGAAGGTCGGCTCGCCCTTCTTGGCGCCGTACTCCGGGTTGTCCTCCGGGAAGGTCTCCGGCCACTCGTAGGCCTTGAGGGTCACCAGGTCCACAACGCCGCGGAACTCATTCTCCGCGCCGATCGGAACCTGCATGACGATCGGGCGTGCGCCCAGACGGTCAACGATGGTGGAGACGGTGAAGAAGAAGTCTGCACCGAGCTTGTCCATCTTGTTCACGAAGCAAATGCGCGGAACGTTGTACTTGTCAGCCTGCCGCCACACGGTCTCGGACTGCGGCTCCACGCCTTCCTTGCCGTCGAACACGGCGACTGCGCCGTCAAGCACGCGCAGCGAGCGCTCCACCTCAACGGTGAAGTCCACGTGCCCCGGGGTGTCGATCAGGTTGATCTGGGTGTTGTGCCAGTAGCAGGTGGTGGCGGCAGACGTGATCGTGATGCCGCGCTCCTTCTCCTGCTCCATCCAGTCCATGGTGCCGGCGCCGTCGTGGGTTTCGCCCATCTTGTAGTTGATGCCGGTGTAGAACAGGATGCGTTCGGACGTGGTCGTCTTACCGGCATCGATGTGGGCCATGATGCCGATGTTGCGGACCTTGGAGAGGTCACTAAGCACTTCAAGTGCCACGAGCTTTTGCCTTTCTCGAGTTCGTCGCTACGACTGGGGTCACCAGCGGTAGTGGGCGAAGGCCTTGTTGGACTCGGCCATCTTGTGCGTGTCCTCGCGACGCTTCACAGCGGCACCGAGGCCGTTGCTTGCATCGAGAATCTCGTTCATCAGGCGCTCGGTCATGGTGTTCTCGCGGCGTGCGCGGGAGTACCCGACGAGCCAGCGGAGAGCGAGCGTGGTGGAACGACCGGCGCGGACTTCGACGGGCACCTGGTAGGTGGCACCGCCGACGCGGCGAGAGCGGACCTCGAGGGACGGACGGATGTTGTCCAGCGCCTTCTTGAGCGTTGCGACCGGGTCATCGCCGTTCTTCTCGCGGCAGCCTTCAAGGGCGCCGTAGACGATGCCCTCAGCGACGGTCTTCTTGCCGTCCAGGAGCACCTTGTTGATCAGCTGGGTGACGAGCGGCGAGCCGTAGACCGGGTCAACGGCGAGCGGGCGCTTGGGAGCTGCACCTTTACGAGGCATTACTTCTTCTCCTTCTTCGCGCCGTAGCGGGAGCGCGCCTGCTGGCGGCCCTTCACAGCCTGGGTATCGAGAGCACCGCGGACGATCTTGTAGCGAACGCCGGGCAGGTCCTTCACACGGCCGCCGCGCACGAGCACGATCGAGTGCTCCTGCAGGTTGTGGCCGACGCCCGGAATGTAGGCGGTGACTTCGATGCCGGAGGAGAGGCGGACACGTGCGATCTTGCGCAGTGCCGAGTTCGGCTTCTTCGGGGTGGTGGTGTACACGCGGGTGCAGACACCGCGGCGCTGGGGCGACCCCTTGAGCGCGGGCGTCTTCGAGCCGACAGGCTTATCCTGACGGCCCTTGCGCACCAACTGCTGAATAGTGGGCAAGTGGTTCTCTTTTCCTTCGCCTTCCGCCCTGTTCGAGCGGTTGGATCAACTTCTTTCGGACCTGCGCCCGAAGCGCGGTCCAGCGACCCGGAATCGATCCGGCCCGCACGGCAGGAGACCTGCCGGTGTTTCGGCTACCGTGCCCCCGGCGCAGCGGATTGCTCCGGCTGCCTTCGGGCAGAGGGCACCCTTGACACAGTTTCCGACTTTACCGGCGGCGCTCTGAGCGGGTCAAAGGTCTGTGAGGGTTCTGTCGCATGTCACAGTGCCGGGCTCGGCGGGCTGTGATGCCCGACGCGTTCTTGCGCACAGAGAGCCGAACGCAGACAC
Source organism: uncultured Dermabacter sp. (assembly GCA_947252755.1). GTDB lineage: Bacteria > Actinomycetota > Actinomycetes > Actinomycetales > Dermabacteraceae > Helcobacillus. The sequence continues at coordinate 15,715 of CAMXWV010000016.1, read as the reverse complement.
GCTCCCCGGGCACGTCGTGTGCCTCGGGGAGCGTGTCGACCGTCAGCGGGAATTCGCTGAGGATCCAGGGGTCAGCGGATGCCGAGCTTGGCGGTGCAGGCGGGCCATGCACCCCAGCCCTGCTGAGCCTGAACCTTCTTGGCGATGTCGATCTGCTGCTCGCGGGTGGCGAGGTTCGCAGTGGGGGCGTACTTGGTGCCGCCGAATGCACGCCAGGTGCTTGCGGAGAACTGGAGACCGCCGTAGTAGCCGTTGCCGGTGTTGGTCGACCAGTTGCCGCCGGACTCACACTGGGCCAGACGGTCCCAGGTGGAGCCGCTGCTGACTGCCGGAGCCTTCGCGCCCGTGTTGGAGGACTGCTTCGGCTCGCTCGGAGCGGAGCTCTTCTGACCGGAATCGGAGCTCTTCTTACCGGTGTCAGCGCTCTTCTTGCTGCCGGAGCCGCTCTGGCCGCTGGAGGACTTCTGCGCGGGGGCAGCCTGGGTCTGTGCCGGGCGCTTCTTCGTGCCCTTCACCTGAACCTGGGTCACCGGCTGCTTGGTGACCTTTTCGCTCACCTTGGTCTTGTCCCCCGGCTTGCCGTCCACAACCTCCTGGGTGAACACGGTGACCTTCTCACCCTTCTGGCCCTTAGTGGTCACCTTGATCTCGTCCTCGTACATGGACGCGTCGGTGGTGGTCTTCGTTTCGAACGGAATCGACTGCTTCTCTTCCGTCTTCGACTCGCGGGTGCGGTGGATGGTGACGGTCATGCCGTCGGTGAGGACCGTGTCACGGCTCGGGGTGGTCGTGTCGGAGTCCACCACGGAGTCCTTGAAGTAGAGCTTGAGCGCTTCGTCCACTGTGACTGCGGTGGTGCCCTCAGCGGTCCACTCGCCGTTCTGCCCCTTGAAGGTGACGTCCTTCGCGGTGGAGACGGTGATCGGACCGTCCACGGAGCTGAGCGGGGTGGTGAGCTCCGGAGTGACCTTGGCGCCGGTGGTGTCCACTTCGAGCTCGGCCAGGGCTTCCTCGACCGTGTCTGCGGCAACCAAGCCTTCGGTGCGCTCGCCATTGACGTCAGCCACCACGGGGGTGCGGGCTTCGATGGTGATCTCGTCGCCGCCGCTGATCTGGGAGTCCAGGGACGGCTGCACCAGGTCGGTGGGCTTCACCTCAATGCCCTGTGCGGCAAGGACGTCATCCACGTTCCGATCGAAGGTGCGCACGGTGGTCTGCTGGCCGTAGTGGTGAACGGTCACTTCCTTTGACAGCGCGAACGCGGTTCCGCCTCCACCGCCGGCGAGCAGCGCCGCCACCGCGGCAGTCACAATGATCGGAGTCTTCTTCTTCACGAGCACATCCTCAACGTCATCTCGGGTCTATCCCTATCGTGTCCAGGTCTGCACGGCTTGAAAAGGGGTTGTGGGCAGTCTTAAGGGGCAGGAGCATGAAGCATTACCGAGGTTTGACCTTTCCTGTTGCGCCCCTCATAGCCACGGCTGCCCAGTGTCTCGCCGTATCGCCCGCGGGCAACGGAAACGGGCCGCTCCCCCGTTCCGCATCATGATGCAGACGAAGGAGCGGCCCGTTGTCAATGGTCCGGTCTGAGCGGTCCGTTATCAGTAGCCCGGCGTCAGCGGCCCATTCTGACCGGCACGGATCAGAAGCTGGTCCTAAACGGATCTCCGAAGTCGAAGTCGTCCAGGTTCAGCGTGGAGCCGGCGCCGGAGAAGTCTCCGAGACCGTAGTCATCGAAGCCCGACACGGACAGCATGGCTGCCTTCGCCTCTTCCGTGGGCTCCACATCGAAGTTGCGGAACCGCGGCAGGCCGGTGCCCGCCGGGATCAGCTTGCCGATGATCACGTTCTCCTTGAGGCCCATCAGCTGATCGCTCTTGCGGTTCAGCGCGGCCTCGGTGAGCACGCGGGTGGTCTCCTGGAAGGAAGCGGCGGACAGCCACGACTCGGTGGCCAGCGACGCCTTCGTGATGCCCATCAGCTCGGGACGTCCGGCGGCGGGCTCACCGCCCTCGGACACGACTCGGCGGTTCTCCGCGATGAACGCGGCGTTCTCCACCAGGTCACCCGGCAGCAGGTTCGTGTCACCGCCGGAGACGATCGTGTTGCGGCGCAGCATCTGGCGCACAATGACCTCGATGTGCTTGGCGTGGATGTCCACACCCTGGGACACGTACACCTTCTGCACCTCGTCCACAAGATGCTTCTGCACGGCGCGGGGGCCCAGGATGCGCAGCACCTGCTTCGGGTCTACGGAGCCCACAGACAGCTGCTGGCCCACCTCCACGGAGTCGCCGTCCACCACGAGCAGCGGCACACGCCTGGACAGCGTGTAGGTCACCGGCTCGGTGTTCGGATCATCCGGAGTGATGGTCACCTTGCGCTGCTTGTCCGTCTCCTCGATGTCGACGCGTCCGGCCACCTCGGTGATCGGCGCGAAGCCAGCCGGGGTGCGAGCCTCGAACAGCTCCTGAACGCGCGGCAGACCGTGGGTGATGTCACCCGCGGCGGATGCCACACCACCGGAGTGGAAGGTCCGCATGGTCAGCTGCGTGCCCGGTTCGCCGATGGACTGCGCGGCGATGATGCCAACGGCTTCGCCGATGTCCACCAGATGGCCGGTGGCAAGGGAGCGGCCGTAGCACATGGCGCAGGTGCCCACCGCGGAGTCACAGGTCAGCACGGAGCGGACCTTGACCTCGGTGACGCCTGCGGCCAGCAGCTTCTCGATGAGCACATCGCCCACGTCAGCGCCGGCCGGAGCGAGCTCCGTGCCGTCTTCCGCGGTGACTGCCTGCGCAAGGCTGCGGCCGTGCGCGGTGATCTCCACGTTCTCCGCGGGAACCACCGAGTCCCCGTCCTTCACGCCGATCGGCATGACGAAGCCCTTCGTGGAGCCGCAGTCGGATTCGCGGATGATCACGTCCTGGGACACGTCCACCAGACGACGCGTCAGGTAGCCGGACTGAGCGGTCTTCAGCGCCGTATCCGCCAGGCCCTTACGGGAACCGTGCGAGGCGATGAAGTACTCCAGCACCGACAGGCCCTCACGGTAGTTCGAGAGGATCGGACGCGGGATGATCTCACCCTTCGGGTTGTTCACCAGGCCGCGCATACCGGCGATCTGGCGGATCTGCATCCAGTTGCCTCGAGCACCGGAGTCCACCATGCGGTAGATCGCATTGTCCTTATCGAAGTTGGCGCGCATCGCGGCGTCCACTTCATTGGTGGCTTCGGTCCAGATGTCGATCAGCTCGGTGTTGCGCTCAGCTTCGGACACCAGGCCCAGGTCGCGGTTCTCCTGAACCTGTGCGGCCTTCGCCTCGTACTTGGCCAGGATCTCCTGCTTGTTCGGCGGGGCCACCACATCGGCCAGGCCGAAGGACACACCCGAGAAGGTGGACCAGTGGAAGCCGTAGGCTTTGAGCGCGTCGAGCGAAGCAGCAACCTGCCCCTTCTCGTACCGCTCAGCAAGGGTGTTGACAATGCCGCCTAGGCGCTTCTTGCCCACCTGACCCTGCACGAACGGGAAGTCCACCGGCAGGGTCTCGTTGAAGAACACTGTGCCGAGCGTGGTCTGCAGGGTGACCGGGTCGCCCTCGTTCCACCCCTCGGGGGCTTCCCACCCGGCCGGCGGCACGATGTCCGCGAAGCGGATCGTGACCGGGGCGTTGAGGTGGATGTCCCCCGCATCGAACGCCATGATCGCCTCAGCCTCGGACGAGAAGGCGCGGCCAGCGCCCTGAGCGTCTTCCTTCACCGTGGTGAGGTGGTACAGGCCGATGATCATGTCCTGCGCCGGCATGGTGACCGGGCGGCCATCGGACGGCTTGAGGATGTTGTTCGAGGACAGCATGAGAATGCGCGCCTCTGCCTGCGCCTCTGCGGAGAGCGGCAGGTGAACAGCCATCTGGTCGCCGTCGAAGTCAGCGTTGAACGCGGCGCACACCAGCGGGTGCAGGTGAATGGCCTTGCCCTCCACAAGAACCGGTTCGAACGCCTGGATGCCCAGACGGTGCAGCGTGGGAGCACGGTTCAGCAGCACCGGGTGTTCGGTGATGACCTCTTCGAGAACATCCCACACCTCGGGGCGTGCCCGCTCCACCATCCGCTTCGCGGCCTTGACGTTCTGAGCGTGGCTCAGCTCCACCAGGCGCTTCATGACGAACGGCTTGAACAGCTCCAGTGCCATGCCCTTCGGCAGACCGCACTGGTGCAGGCTCAGCTCCGGGCCGTTCACGATCACGGAGCGGCCGGAGTAGTCCACGCGCTTGCCGAGCAGGTTCGCGCGGAAGCGGCCCTGCTTGCCCTTGAGCATGTCCGAAAGCGACTTCAGCGGACGGTTGCCCGGTCCGGTGACCGGGCGGCCGCGCCGGCCGTTGTCGAACAGGGAGTCCACAGACTCCTGCAGCATGCGCTTCTCATTGTTCACGATGATCTCGGGCGCACCGAGGTCCATCAGACGCTTGAGGCGGTTGTTGCGGTTGATCACGCGGCGGTACAGATCGTTGAGATCGGAGGTCGCAAAGCGGCCGCCGTCCAGCTGCACCATCGGGCGCAGGTCCGGCGGGATCACCGGAACGGCGTCCAGCACCATGCCCGCGGGCTGGTTGCTGGTGGACAGGAATGCCGCCACCACCTTGAGCCGCTTGAGCGCGCGAGCCTTGCGCTGGCCCTTGCCGTTCTCGATCGTGTCCCGCAGTTCAGCGGCCTCGGCCTCCAGGTCGAAGTCCTGCAGGCGCTTCTGGATCGCCTCAGCACCCATGCCGCCCTCGAAGTAGGTGCCGTAGCGCAGCTTCATAGCGCGGTACAGCTGCTCGTCCCCCTCAAGGTCAGCGACTGCGAGGTTCTTGAAGCGATCCCACACGGCTTCGATCCGGGCGATCTCAGCGTCGTACTTCTTGCGGATCTGAGCCTGCTCACGCTCGGAGGAGTCGCGGACCTTGCGCTTGGCGTCAGCCTTGGCCCCCTCTTCCTCAAGCTGGGCGAGGTCCTTCTCCGCGGCGATGGCGCGGTCGTTGATGGCCGCGTCGCGCTCGTTCTCGAGCTCCTTGATCTCGAGATCGTGGCGCTGCTGCAGCTCTGGCATGTCCTCGTGGCGGGCATCCTCGTCCACAGCGGTGATCATGTATGCCGCGAAGTAGATGACCTTCTCCAGGTCCTTCGGCGCCAGGTCCAGCAGGTAGCCGAGGCGGCTCGGCACGCCCTTGAAGTACCAGATGTGGGTGACGGGAGCGGCGAGTTCGATGTGGCCCATGCGCTCACGGCGCACGGACGATTTCGTCACCTCAACGCCGCAGCGCTCACAGATGATGCCCTTGAAGCGGACTCGCTTGTACTTGCCGCAGTAGCACTCCCAGTCCCGGGTGGGGCCGAAGATGCGCTCGCAGAACAGGCCGTCCATCTCGGGTTTGAGGGTCCGGTAGTTGATGGTCTCGGGCTTCTTGACCTCGCCGTGCGACCAGCCGCGGATGTCATCGGCGGTCGCAAGGCCGATGCGGAGCTCGTCAAAGTGGTTGACGTCGAGCACGTATGTCCTTCTCTCGTTCAGAAAAGCGTGTGAAAGCTGGATGGTTTCGGGAGCTCTGAGTCAGGCTCAGAGCTCGTCGACGGTGCCGACGCCCTCATGCGGACGGCGGGACAGGTCGATGCCGAGCTCTTCGGCAGCGCGGAAGACGTCCTCATCGTTCTCCTGCACTTCGAGGTTCATGCCGTCGCTGGACAGCACCTCAACGTTCAGGCAGAGCGACTGCATCTCCTTGAGCAGCACCCGGAAGGACTCCGGGATGCCGGGCTCGGGGATGTTGTCACCCTTGACGATGGCTTCGTACACCTTGACGCGGCCGGAGATGTCATCCGACTTGATCGTGAGCAGCTCCTGCAGGGCGTGAGCGGCGCCATAGGCCTCCAGTGCCCACACCTCCATCTCACCGAAGCGCTGACCGCCGAACTGAGCCTTACCGCCCAGCGGCTGCTGGGTGATCATCGAGTACGGACCGGTGGAGCGTGCGTGCAGCTTGTCATCCACCAGGTGGTGCAGCTTGAGGATGTACATGTAGCCCACGGACACCGGGTCCGGGAACGGCTCACCGGAGCGGCCGTCGAACAGGCGGGCGCGCCCGTCCTTGTCCACCAGGTGGTCGCCGTCGCGGTTCGGGGAGTGCGCGTCGATCAGCGCGTTCACCTCGGGTGCGGTGAGCCCGTCGAACACCGGGACCGCCACCGGGGTGCCCGGCTCGCCCTTGAGCGAATCGGCCGGCAGGTCCTTCGCGTGCTCGGAGTTCGGATCCAGCTCCCAGCCGGACTTCGCCACCCAGCCGAGGTGGGTCTCCATGACCTGACCGATGTTCATACGGCCCGGCACCCCCATCGGGTTCAGCACGATATCCACGGGGGTGCCGTCCTCAAGGAACGGCATGTCCTCCACCGGCAGGATCTTCGCGATCACACCCTTGTTGCCGTGGCGGCCGGCGAGCTTGTCGCCGTCGGTGATCTTGCGCTTCTGCGCAATGTAGACGCGCACCATCTCGTTCACGCCAGTGGGCAACACGTCAGAGTCCTCGTCCTCGGAGAAGACGCGCACACCGATGACGGTGCCGGATTCGCCGTGCGGCACCCGCAGGGACGTGTCGCGCACCTCGCGGGCCTTCTCACCGAAGATGGCACGCAGCAGGCGCTCCTCTGGGGTCAGCTCGGTCTCGCCCTTCGGCGTCACCTTGCCCACCAGGATGTCACCCGGCTGCACCTCCGCGCCGATGCGGATGATGCCGCGCTCGTCCAGATCAGCGAGCACATCCTCACCCACGTTCGGAATGTCCCGGGTGATCTCTTCCTTGCCCAGCTTGGTGTCGCGGGCGTCCACCTCGTGCTCCTCGATATGAATCGAGGTGAGCACATCGTCCTGGACCAGGCGGGAGGACAGGATGATGCCGTCCTCGTAGTTGTGGCCCTGCCAGGACATGAACGCCACCAGCAGGTTCTTGCCGAGCGACAGCTCGCCCAGGTCAGTGGACGGGCCGTCCGCCAGGATCGAACCGGCTTCAACCCGGTCGCCCTCGTCGAACAGCACGCGCTGGTTGTAGCAGTTGCCGGCGTTGGAGCGCTCGAACTTGTTGATGCGGTAGGACTGCGAGGTGCCGTCATCCGCAAGGACCTTGATGAAGTCCGCGGAGAGCTCGTCGATCACACCGGCCTTCTCCGCCACCACCACGTCACCGGCGTCCACCGCGGCGCGACGCTCCATACCCGTGCCCACCAGCGGCATTTCGGTGCGCAGCAGCGGAACAGCCTGACGCTGCATGTTCGAGCCCATGAGCGCACGGTTGGCGTCATCATGCTCAAGGAACGGAATCATCGCGGTGGCCACGGACACCATCTGACGTGCGGACACGTCCATGAAGTCCACATCGCTCGGCTCCACGAGGTCCGGCTCCCCGCCGGCCAGGCGCACCAGCACCTGTTCCTCCTGGAAGCGGCCGGACTCGTCGATCGTCGCGTTCGCCTGCGCAATGATGTGACGGTCCTCGTCATCCGCGGTCAGGTAGACGACCTCGTCGGTGACAACACCGTCCACCACCTTGCGGTACGGAGTCTCCACGAAGCCGAACGGGTTGATCCGCGCGAAGGTGGCAAGCGAGCCGATCAGGCCGATGTTCGGGCCTTCCGGGGTTTCGATCGGGCACATGCGTCCGTAGTGGGACGGGTGCACGTCACGCACTTCCATGCCGGCGCGGTCGCGGGAGAGGCCGCCCGGGCCGAGCGCGGACAGACGGCGCTTATGGGTGAGGCCCGAGAGAGGGTTGTTCTGGTCCATGAACTGCGACAGCTGGGAGGTTCCGAAGAACTCCTTGATCGCAGCGGTGACCGGGCGGATGTTGATGAGGGTCAGCGGTGTGATGGCCTCAACGTCCTGCGTGGTCATCCGCTCACGCACGACGCGCTCCATCCGGGACAGGCCGGTGCGCACCTGGCTCTGGATCAGCTCGCCAACCGCGCGGATGCGACGGTTGCCGAAGTGGTCGATATCGTCGGTCTCCACCCGAACCTGGGTGCCGTTCTCCGCGGTGTACTCGGTGACGCCGGCGTGCAGCGCCACAATGTACTTCACGGTGGCGATGATGTCCTCAACGTTGAGCACGCTCTCGGTGAGGGACACGTCCAGGCCGAGCTTCTTGCCGATCTTGTAGCGGCCCACCTTGGCCAGGTCGTAGCGCTTCTCGTTGAAGAACAGGTTGTTCAGCATGGTCTCGCCCGCGTCGCGGCTGGGCGGCTCGCCCGGACGCTGTTTGCGGTAGATGTCCATGAGGGCTTCATCCTGCGAGGAGATCTTGTCCTTCTCCAGGGTGGAGCGCATGGATTCGAACTCGCCGAACTCTTCGAGGATCTCCGCCTTGGACATGCCCAGGGCCTGCAGAAGCGTGGTGACGGACTGCTTGCGCTTGCGGTCGATGCGCACAGCAACCTGGTCGCGCTTGTCCACCTCGAACTCGAGCCAGGCGCCGCGGCTCGGGATGATCTTTGCGCTGAAGATGTGCTTATCGCTGGACTTGTCGATCGCGTCCTCGAAGTACACACCCGGGGAGCGGACCAGCTGGGACACCACTACACGCTCGGTGCCGTTGATGATGAAGGTGCCCTTGTCCGTCATGAGCGGGAAGTCACCCATGAAGACCGTCTGGGTCTTGATTTCATCGGTCTCGTGGTTCATGAACTCCGCGGTCACGTACAGCGGGGCGGAGTAGGTGAGGTCCTTGTCCTTGCACTCCTCCTCCGTGTAGGTGGGTGCTTCGAAGGAGTGGTTGCGGAAGGACAGGGACATGTTGCCCGCCACATCCTCGATCGGAGAGATCTCCTCGAAGATGTCAGCAAGGCCGGAGGTCTGCGGAACGCCCTCATGACCGGCGGCGGCAGCGGCAGCGGCGCGCTCCTCCCACGCGGAATTGCCCAGCAGCCAGTCAAAGGAGCTGGTCTGCAGGCTCAGCAGGTCGGGAACGTCGATGGGATCGCCCAGCTTGGCAAACGTCACCCGGGGTGACTGGGTCAGCTGGTCAGTGGTGTTCTTGAGATCGGTGCTCGAGGCAGCCAAAGGGGTATCCTTCCACGGGCCGAGGATGAACGAGCGCCCGCTCGTGACCGGCACCCAGATTCCCGACCAACCCCGCTATATGAGTCGACTAACTGAAAATGGGCGCGCAGATCACAGGGCGCAAACCCCTAGCATACGTCCACTATGAAGCGCGGTAAAGGGTCCCAGCTTGAAATGTGACGCTGGTTATGGCAGGGGAAGCCGGACTGTTCGATCAGCCGAGCTTCTGCTTCATCTTCGCCTGCTGATTGTCCGCAATCGTCTGAACGGCCTCCGGGGTGAGGTTCATCGCGAGCATGTACACGTGCTCGGTGCCGTGATCGAGGCCAACGGCTGCAATGGTCAGCTTCAGTCCGCCGCCCCCGAGTTCAGTGAAGAAGGAGTTCGGGTAGCTGCCGACAGGCACAGTTGTCATCGAGACAGCACCGCCCTGCCCAGAGGCAGTGCTGCACGCCTGCTGCACCTTCCCCACAGGTCCGAACACGGAGCCTTCCTCATCGGAGGTCACGTGGTACAAGATCACGTTCGGTTCGTCGCCAGTTGAACGATCGATGGCCGCGTCACCGAAGTCACCGGTGTACTGGATCAGCTCCAAACGGTTCGCCTGGGAACTGGCGTCATTGAGCTCCTGGACCGCATCGGCACATTCCTTCGGGAGATCCACACCATCCACCGAATAGCTCATGGTGAACTCGCCGGCCGGGCCGTAATTGCCCACCTCTCGCTTGGAGACCACCAGATCCTCCCCAGTTCCAAGCTCGTCCTTTGTCAGCAGCAGGCCCGCTCCCTGATCATCACCGGATTCGGTCGAATCCTCGGTGGGGCTCGCCGACTCGGACGCCGTCGGACTCTCGCTTGACGTGCTCGTCTCCGACGAGGCTGAAGCAGTCGGCTCCGAGCTCGAATCCCCACCCACCAGGCTGGACACGGCTCCACATCCGGTCAGCAGCACGGTGCTGGCAAGAAATGCGGCTGCGGGCAGTACGCGCTGTTTAGTCCTCATGCGCCCACGCTACACCAGCTCCAGGTGGCGTGCGTCATATGCCCGCGGAACGGCATCCCCGTTCGCTCGATCAGCCGAGCTTCTGCTTCATCTTCGCCTGCTGATTGTCCACGACCGTCTCAACGGCCTCCGGAGTGAGGTTCAGGGCCAGGATGTACACATGCTCGGTGCCGTGATCGAGACCAACCTCTGCCGCAGCCAGGTTTTCCTCATCCGATTGCATCACGGTGTAGAAGGCATTCGGATAGCTGCCCACCGGGAGAGTTGTCATCGTGAGAGCACCGCCCGGTCCCGAGGCTGTGGTGCACTCCTGCTGCACCTTCCTCAGGGGGCCGAACACGGTGCCTTCCGTCTCTGTCGTCACGTGCACAAGAGCCAAGACCGGATCGTCATCAGTCGAGTCTTTGATGATCGCCTCACCGAAGTCACCGGAATACGTGGCCCTCTCGATGCGGCTCGCCTGGGAACTGGCGTCATTGAGCTCCTGGACCGCATCAGCGCAGCCCTTCGGGAGATCTACACCTTCCACCGAATAGTTCATCGTGAACTCGCCGTCTGAGCCGTGCTCCAATACCTTCTGGTCCGAAATGGCCAGATCTTCGCCGATGCCGAGCTCATCCTCGGTCAGCAATAGGCCCGCCCCCTGGTCATCACCGGATTCGGTCGAATCCTCGGTGGGGCTCGTCGACTCGGACGCCGTCGGGCTTTCGCTCGGAGTGCTCGTCTCCGACGTGGCTGAAGCAGTCGGCTCCGAGCTCGAATCCCCACCCACCAGGCTGGACACGGCTCCACATCCGGTCAGCAGCACGGTGCTGGCAAGAAATGCGGCTGCGGGCAGTACGCGCTGTGTAGTCCTCATGCGCCCACGCTACATCAGCCGGAAATGACCTGCTTCACATGCCCGCGGAGACGACGAAACCGCCCGCCCCTGTGAGGGGCGAGCGGTTCCGCTCCGATGAAGTGCGCGCCCGCGGGCGCGGTGATCACTTGACGGTGACGGTGGCGCCAGCAGCCTCGAGCTGCTCCTTGGCCTTGTCAGCGGCATCCTGGGCAACGCCCTCGAGGACTGCCTTCGGAGCCGAATCCACGGCCTCCTTGGCTTCCTTGAGGCCCAGACCGGTGATGGCGCGGACTTCCTTGATCACGGCGATCTTTGCGGAGCCAGCGGACTCGAGGATCACGTCGAACTCGGTCTTCTCTTCAGCAGCGGCCTCGCCGCCTCCTGCGGCACCGCCGTCAGCTGCAACAGCAACCGGAGCAGCGGCCTCAACGTCAAAGACCTCTTCGAATTCCTTGACGAACTCGGAGAGCTCGATCAGGGTCATGTCCTTGAACGCCTCGATGAGGTCTTCCTTGGTGAGCTTAGCCATGGGGCTCAGTTCCTTCCTCAGTTATGGGTGGCAGCGCAGTCTGCGCTGCCGGGTCGTCAATGTGTCAGGCGTCTTCGTTCTTCGCGCGGAGAGCATCCACGGTGCGCGCGGTCTTGGTGAGCGGCGCAACGAAAACGGCGGCAGCCTTGGCCATCGATGCCTTGAGGGCACCAGCGGCCTTGGCCAGAAGAACCTCGCGCGACTCAAGGTCGGCAAGCTTCTTCACATCGTCAGCCGTCAGGGCAGAGCCCTCGAAGTAACCGGACTTGACGATCAGCTGTGGGTTGTCCTTGGCAAAGTCACGCATGGCCTTTGCCGGTTCAACCGGCTCGCCCTTGATGAAGGCGATCGCGGTCGGGCCATTGAGCTCGCCCTCAAAAGCGGTGATGCCCGCTTCCTTAGCAGCGATCTCAGCCAGCGTGTTCTTCACCACGGCGTAGGTGGTGTCAGCACCGAGCGAACGGCGCAGCGTCTGCAGCTGCCCCACGCTCAGGCCGCGGTACTCGGTCAGAATTGCCGCATTGGACTCACGGAACAGTTCCGTGACCTCCGCAACGGCAGCTGCCTTGTCAGGCCTCGCCATGGCCCTCCTTCCAGAGGTGGTCGATGCCGGCCTGAAGGAGCTTCTCCACAGCAGAGATGAGAAAAGCCCCAGCGCAGGCGCCGAGGCTCACCGCATACTGCAGGGCAGCATGTCTGAGATACGTCACCTGCGCAGGCCGTTCCTCAGCTGGGCTGTGGAATCCTTCGGTCTCCCCTGATGGCAGGGGTGACGACCGGCGGTCTTCGGTATCCCCCACTGTACCGGGCAGGCGGAAGCAGGCGCGAGGCGGTGAGTTGTGAATCACCTCAACCCGCCCAGGAGGCTGCGCCGGCTACGCTCGATGGCAGCCACGTGAGATCACGTGGATCTCCAACTGAGAGGACGATGATGTCTCTGCCGAAGCTGAGCAAGAAGAAGTACGAGAAGGAGCTTGCCCGCCTCCAGGCTGATCTGGTGGATCTGCAGGCGTGGGTGAATCGCACCGGCACTCGGGTGGTGGTGATCTTCGAGGGGCGAGACGCTGCCGGGAAGGGCTCCGCGATCAAGCGGATCACCCAGTACCTCAACCCGCGCACCGCGCGCGTGGTGGCACTGCCCGCCCCCACGGAGCGGCAGAAAACCCAGTGGTACTTCCAGCGGTATATCGAGCACCTGCCCGCCGCCGGTGAGATCGTGCTGATGGACCGCTCCTGGTATAACCGCGCCGGGGTGGAGCGCGTGATGGCCTTCTGCACCGATGAAGAGTACGAACGCTTCCTCAAGCAAGTGCCGGTGTTCGAGCAGCTGCTGATCGATGACGGCATCATCCTCATCAAGTACTGGTTCTCGGTGTCCGACGCGGAGCAGGAGCGGCGTTTTCGCTCGCGTGCGGAGGATCCGATGCGCCGCTGGAAGCTCTCCCCCATGGATGTTCAGTCGATCACCCGGTGGGAGGACTATTCCCGCGCGAAGGATGCCATGTTCGCCGCCACGAACACCGAATCCTCCCCGTGGTTCACCGTGGAGAGCGAGGATAAGAAGCGTTCGCGCATCAATGTGATCGCGCATCTGCTCACGCAGATCCCGTGGCAGAAGCTGGAGCCGGAACCGGTGGAGATCCCCGAGCGCCCGGCGCCAACCGGCTACCGGCGTCCGGATCGCTCGAAGTACCACTACGTTCCTGACGTGGCAGCAAAGCTTGAGCGGAAGTCATGACACGGCAAACGCCGGCCTGAACCAGTCTCCTGGAATAGGAGAAACGCCTCGCATCCCGGTCGGGGATGCGAGGCGTTTCTGATCCGCAGGGTCAGCGGGGATCATTCCCCGCTGCACTGGGGAGCGGCAAGGCTCAGGCCTCGTCCGTCTCCTCGGTGAGGTTGCGGGTGCGGTTGGTGTCAACCGGAACACCTGGGCCCATGGTGGTGGACACGGTGATCTTCGAGATGTAGCGGCCCTTGGAACTGGACGGCTTGAGGCGCAGGATCTCCTCGAGCGCTGCCACGTAGTTCTCAATCAGCTGGGTGTCCGAGAAGGACGCCTTGCCGATGATGAAGTGCAGGTTCGAGGCGCGGTCCACGCGGAACTCGATCTTGCCGCCCTTGATCTCCTCCACGGCCTTCGCCGTGTCCATCGTGACGGTGCCGGTCTTCGGGTTCGGCATGAGGCCGCGGGGGCCGAGCACGCGGCCCAGCTTACCCACCTTGCCCATGAGGTTCGGGGTGGCGACTGCTGCGTCGAAGTCGGTCCAGCCGGACTCAACCTTGGCGATCAGCTCGTCATCGCCCACCTCGTCCGCGCCAGCGGCGCGAGCGGCCTCGGCCTGCGGGCCGGTGGCGAACACGATCACGCGAGCGGTTTTGCCGGTGCCGTGCGGCAGGTTAACGGTGCCGCGCACCATCTGATCTGCCTTGCGCGGGTCCACGCCCAGGCGCATGGCAACCTCAACGGCTGCGTCGAAGCGGGCAACGGAGGTCTTCTGGGCGAGGCGGACTGCGTCGAGCGGCGCGTAGAAACGCGAACGGTCGATCTTTGCAGCAGCGTCCTTGTATGCCTTGGAACGGAATGCCATCGTGTATCAGCCCTCCACCGTGATGCCCATGGAACGTGCAGTTCCGGCCACAGTGTTTGCGGCGGCGTCGATATCGTTTGCGTTCAGATCGGGCATCTTGGTCTCCGCGATCTCCTTGACCTGCGCCATCGTCAGCTTGCCCACCTTGGTGGTGTGCGGCACAGCCGAGCCCTTGTCAAGGCCAGCAGCCTTGAGGATCAGCTTTGCTGCCGGCGGAGTCTTGGTGATGAACGTGAACGAGCGGTCCTCGTACACGGTGATCTCAACCGGGATGACGTTGCCGCGCTGGTGCTCAGTGGCGGCGTTGTAGGCCTTCGTGAACTCAACGATGTTCACACCGGCGGCACCGAGTGCCGGGCCGATCGGCGGCGCAGGCGTGGCCTGGCCGGCCTGGATCTGGAGCTTGATGATGCTCGAGACCTTCTTCTTGGGAGCCATTGCTCTTCCTTACTTTCTGTGGTTCGGGCGGAACCTGGCGGTCCCTCCCACGTGGGTGAGCGGCGCTGCGGTCAGATCTTGGCGACCTGATCGAAGCCCAGCTCAACCGGGGTTTCGCGACCAAAGATGGACACGAACACCCGGAGCTTCTGGGTGGCGGAGTCGATCTCCGAGATCGTGGCCGGCATCGTTTCGAACGGGCCGTCCATCACGGTCACGGATTCGCCCACCTCAAACGCCGGCACAGCGGCGCTCTTACTGGACTTGGCACCCGAGCGCTTCTTCTCCGGGAGATTCACGGACGGGGCCAGCATCGAGTAGATCTCATCGAAGGACAGAGGGACAGGATCGGTGGCGTTTCCCACGAATCCGGTCACGCCGGGAGTGTCCCGGACCACTCGCCAGGACGCTTCGGTGAGATCCATACGCACCAGCACGTAGCCGGGAACGCGCACGCGTCGCACGATCTTCTTCTGGCCGCCCTTGATCTCAGCGGCGTCCTCCATCGGCACCTCAACCTGGAAGATGTACTCCTCCATGTCCTGGGTTTCGATGCGGGTGGTCAGCTGGGTCTTCACCCGGTTCTCGTGGCCTGAGTAGCTGTGGATCACGTACCACTCGCCCGGGGCGCTGCGCAGATGGCGCTTGAGCGCAACGGTCGGATCCTCAACCATCGACTCCGAGTCGGCGTCCAGCACGGGAGCCTCCTGCTCAGAAGCATCAGCCTCAACAGCGCCGGTCTCGGCGGAGGCGTCGGCCTCAACGGAAGCAGCCTCGGTTTCGGGAGTCTCGGGCGTCAGCTCTTCAGACACGGGTGAACCACTTTCCTTGCGTCGATGTGCGTGCAGCTCAGCCCACGAAGACAATGCGGCTGAGCATGCCGAATACGAAGTCCAATCCGAACACCAGCGCGATCATGACCACCACGAACGCCAGCACGGTCACGGAGTAGACGGCGAGCTCACGCGGAGTCGGGGTGACGACTTTGCGGAGCTCGGCGAACACCTGCTTGATGAACAGCAGGATCGCTGCGATGGGATTCCGGGGGCGCGGGGTCTCGGTGGAGAGATCGCCTCGCGCGCGGTCCGTCTCCAGTTGTGACATGAAAACCTCGGTCCGTCTTCTCAAGCATCGCTGAGGCGAATGCTAGCAGGGCAGACAGGACTCGAACCTGCAACCTACGGTTTTGGAGACCGTTGCGCTACCAATTGCGCCACTGCCCTGTGCT
>CAMXWV010000015.1 GCA_947252755.1 uncultured Dermabacter sp. | reverse complement strand
CGTTAGCGGCCTGAACAAGAAACCGAATCTGTCACCTGTTCCTGCATCAGCCCCTTCAACGCGTTCTTCGACCCTGGTGTGCAGACGATAGCGGCCCGCCACGAGGGGCGGGCCACTGAATCGAGGTCTCAAACCGGTAATGTCGCCGGTTTGAACAACGACCTTCTGGTGGGCCCTGTGGGGATCGAACCCACGACCAACGGATTAAAAGTCCGATGCTCTACCGCTGAGCTAAAGGCCCCTGCCGCGCGGCGGCTGAACCAGTATAGGCGAGCATCCGCCCACATCTGCTCTCAGCTGACGGGTGTGCCGCTTCCACGGTGGTGAGCCGTGTCAATAAGGAAGGCCGCCTCCGACGATGCGGAGGCGGCCTTCCTCTGAGGAGAGGAGATCAGTTGCGGCGACCGGTGGCGAGACCGTACACAAACATGACGATCAGCGCGCCGATCACAGACAGAACGATGGTCCAGATGCTCCACGGATCATTCATGACGCCCGAAACGCCCTTGCTGCCAAGAAGGCCACCAAGGAAGCCGCCGACGATAGCGCCCACAACGCCGAGAACAATGGTGGCGCCCAGGCTCATTGCCTGACGGCCCGGCATGATGGCGCGTGCGATCAGGCCGATGATGGCACCGATGATGATCCAAGAAATGATTGCCCACAGAAGACCCATGGTCAGCTCCTTAAAGTATTAACGGAAAGGGATTGTCAGTGCCAGCGTACTCCTTTCTGACCGAACGGCGGCACGGCGAGGCGGCCAACCACTGATGCTCTCCCTGCTGCTCTGGATCAAACACCCCAACCTGCGCCCCCTTCTCCCTGGTCAGACGCGGTTTCCCTCAACTAGGCGCACCACCCTCGCTATGGTTCAGATCACCCGAGGTTCTGTGACGGAGATCCATGTGCCAGCTCACTGCGCACCAGCAGGTCCGGCGAGCACAGCGGTGCGGGCCGCAGTGGATCAGACTGCGGCCCGCGCCGGGTTCGCCAAGCCGACCGTCGCGGACTGTGACGGACAGCGGCTGGCAGAGGATTTCGGTCAGATGACCGGAGCCACCTCCTCACCCTCCTTGATGACCTCTTCTCGCACCGGGAGGCGGTCCCCCTTGGCCTTCAGCTCTGCGCGCAGCGCCTTGGTGGCCTCCTTGTCCACGCCGGAGTGGTCCTCATAGATGACCACACCGTAGATCTCACGGGCCTGCTCCTCGGTGGTGAAGCCGTCCAGCACATCGCTGAGCACCGACTTCGGCTTGCGCTCGATCGGATCGCCATAGCCGCCACCCGAGGGGACCGTGATCTCCAAGGAGTCGCCAGCGCGGAACATCTTCGCGGTGACCTTCGAGGGCAGGGACTCCTCCCCTTCGCGGCCCGGGTTCTTCGTGAGCTTGGCGTTGGCGCCGTCATGCCCGCCGAAGATGCCCCATGGAGCGTCCGACTCCTGGCGGTCCGCCTCAGCGGTGATCACTGTGTCACCCAGGAAGTGATTCTCGCGGACCACGCCGATGCCGCCACGGTATTTGCCGGGTGCGGCCGGCACATCGGTGCGCAGCTCGTACCGGTCGGTGCGCATCGGGAAGCGGAACTCAAGCTCCTCAATCGGGTTGTTACGCGTGTTCGCGATGAGGTTGTCCACCGAGTCGAGGCCATCACCCTTCGGGCGGGCCCCGTAGGAGCCCTCGTTCACCTCGAGGTACACCCAGTACTCGCCCTGCTTCTCATCCCATCCGGAGTAGGACATGAAGTGGATGTGGGCGGAGTTGCCGGCGGTGATCTTCTTCGGGATCACGGGGGCGAGCGCCTCCAGTGCCAGGTCAACCACGCGCTGCACCTGTCCGAAGCGCGCTCCGCAGGCGGCTGGATACTTCGGGTTGAAGATGGAGCCTTCGGGAGCGATCACGGTGATCGGACGCAGGATTCCCTCGTTCTGCGGCACGAACACGGGGTGTGCGGCCTCATCCAGGAAGATCATGCGGGTGATGAAGCTGAAAGCAGAGACAGTGGTGCCTTCGAACGGGCAGTTGTAGGAGGTCTCCACCTGGGCTGCGGAGCCGGTGAGATCGTAGATGATCTCGTCTCCCCGGATCTCCACAGTCACCTTCAGCGGCAGTTTGCGGCCGTAGTTCTTGCCATCATCGTCGAGGTAGCCCATCGGCGCTTCGTACACACCGTCGGGGAGTTTCGCGATCTCCTGGCGCAGCATCGCCTCGGAATAGGTGAGCCAGTGGTTGCCAGCGCGCTCCACTGCGTCCGCGCCGTAGCGCTCCACGAGTTCCAGCACCCGGTTCGTGGCCAGAGCGCACGCGGCGATCATCGCTTCGATATCGCCCTCGTTCTGAGTGGGTGTGCGGGTGTTGGTGAAGATCTGCTTGAGCAGCGTGTTCTGGCGAACCCCCTTGTCCTGAATCTTCAGCGCCCTGAAGATCTGGCCCTCCGCTTGGTTGTCCACCAGGTCCACGGCCAGTCCCGGGTAGGCGCCACCGATGTCCAGCAGCTGGCCCGACGCACCCGCGAATCCGATCCGCTTCCCGTCGTGGAAGATCGGGGTGATGATCGCAACGTCCGGCGAGTGCGTATTGCCCTCGTACGGGTCGTTGTGCATGAAGATGTCACCCTCGTGGATGTCATCTCCGGCCAGTCGGATGATCGCCTTCACGATCTTCGGCATGGCCCCCATGAACATCGGGGTGGAGTCGGACTCCGCCAGCGTGTTGCCGTCATTGTCGAAGATGCCCGCGCCCAGGTCCTCAGACTCGCGGATGATCGAGGAGTAGGACATGCGGAACAGAACCGATGCCATCTCCTTCGCGGCCGCGGTGAACGCGCCGCCGATCACGCGCATCAGAATCGGCTCAGCGAGTTCCGCGTCGTTCTTGCCCTCGTGCACCGGGGTGGTGATCACGATGTTATTCGCGTCATCGATCTCAGCGGTGAACTTCGGCGGGATCACCACGGTCGAGTCGTACTGCTCGATCACGGCTGGACCCTCGATCCTCACGCCCACTCCGAGCTTCTCCCGGTCGTAGAACGGGGTCTCCATGCCCTTCGGCTTGCCGTCCACGTCAAAGAAGGTCTCCTGACGGGCCACCTCAGCGGACTTCAGGTCCGTTCCGGAGGCTTCATTCTTCGGTGCCGGCAGATCTTCGATGCGGCCGTAGCCCACCACGCGGATGTTGACGATCTCCACGTGGCCATCGGCGAAGCGGTGGCCGTACTCGGCCTCGTGCGCTTCGTGGAACGCCGCGATCATGGACTCCTGCCATGCGTCCGCGTCTCCCTTGATATCCGGAACCTCAACGCGGACCTCGTAGCCCTGGCCCACGTAGCGCGCGTCGGCCAGCCATTCAAGGCTGCGACGGTCAGCGGCCACACCATCATCGTCAAACTGAACGTGAGCCTGCTGCTCCAGGTCCTCGAACAGAGTTCTCAGCTCCGCAATGGAGAAGTCCTCCTGCGGGAAGGTGAAGCGAGCAGTGCTCATGAACTCGTACTTCTGGTCCGACGCGAGCAGGCCGGTGGCGGCGATGATGCCGGGGTGAGCGGGGATGAGCACCTTCGGAATATCCAGCTCGGCTGCGATCTCACAGGCGAACAGCGCGCCCGCGCCGCCTCCGGCCACCAGGGTGAAGTCACGCGGGTCATACCCGCGGCGCACCGAGTTCTGTTCGATCGCCTGGGTCATGCCGAACTTCTGGATCTGGAGGGCGCCCATTGCGGCCTCTTCGATGGACATGTCCAGTGTTTTCGCCACCGGCTCCATGGCTGCGCGGGATGCGTCGATATCCAGTGCCATCTCGTCACCGGCGAGCATTCGCTTGGCGCGCATGCGGCCCAGCAGCAGCTGAGCATCAGTGGAGGTGGGCTCTTCGCCGCCGTGACCGTAGCAGGCGGGACCGGGGGTTGCGCCCGCGGATTGCGGGCCCACTCGGAACACGCCGCCGTCATCCACGAACGCGATGGAGCCGCCGCCCGCGCCGATGGTGTCGATATCAACCATCGGCACCATCGCCTGGTAGGCGCCCACCTTAGTGTCCAGCAGGTGGCGCATCCGCATCTGGCCCTTGTGCGCCACACCGATGTCAGCTGAGGTGCCGCCGATGTCCAGGGTCACCACATTCTCAAACCCTGACTTCTTAGCGGACCAGATGCCGCCGATGAGGCCGCCGACGGGCCCGGACATCAGCAGGTTCACGGGGTGTTCAGCAGCCTTCAAGATGGGGACCATGCCGCCGTTGGACTGCATGAGCAGCATCTCGCGCTTGTAGCCCATCTCTGTGACGGCCTTGTTGAGACGAGTGAGGTACTTGGACACCTTCGGACCCACGAACGCGTTGAGAGCAGTGGTGGAGAAGCGCTCAAACTCGCGGTACAGCGGCACCACCTCATGTGAGGTGGACACGAATGCCTCCGGGAACTCTTCCAGCACGATCTCCTTGGCGCGCAGCTCATGCGCCGGGTTGAGGTAGGAGTGCAGGAAGCAGATCGCCACAGACTTCACGCCGTCGGCTTTCAGCTGGCGGGCCTTGGCACGCACCGCATCCTCATCCAGCGGGATCAGCACCTCGCCGTTGGGAGCGGACAGGCGCTCCTTCACGGTGAGGCGGTGGCGGCGCTTGACCAGGGGGTACTGCTGCCAGGGCAGGTCCTGCTGGAGGGAGAAGTTGAACGGCTTCTTATGGCGGGCGATATGGAGGATGTCCCGAAAGCCCTCGGTGGTGATCATGCCCACCGTGGCACCCTTGTGGGTCAGGGCGATGTTGGTGGCCACGGTGGTGCCGTGCACCAGCTGGTCGACTTCGCTGAGCTCCACACCAGCCTTCTCACACAGGCGGGTCAGCCCGTTGATCACTGCCTCGGACGGATCATGCGGGGTGGAGGGCACCTTTTCGATGACCACCCGGCGAGTGGAGTCTTCGCTGTAGTACAGGTCGGTGAATGTGCCGCCGACGTCAACGCCCATGCGCTTCATTGCTCATGCCTTTCAGTTAGGGCCTCACGTGACGGACCACTACGTGGGAGGCGTCACATGAGTTGCTTAGTGAGCAACGCTACAGTCGGCTTAGCAACGACTCAAGCGTTTTCAGGAACTTTTTCTCAGAAGTCCTGCGACCAGGCCTTTCGCCCCTAGCGTTATCCACATCACACGTCTCACTTGTCGACGCATCTCCGCCCAGGCGGCGGAGTTCACACAGCAGCAACTCAGGGGGTGCCGGTGTTCAGGAGCCGCCGGTCTCAGTGGGCACAGCACAGCCCCTGCCGTCCGCGAGCGGGGGCAGGGGCTGTGCTGGGCTGCTGCTCAGCCGCGAGCAGCGGGGACAGGGATCAGAAGTCCCAGTCGTCATCCTCGGTCTCTTCGGCCTTGCCGATCACATAGGAGGAGCCGGAGCCGGAGAAGAAGTCATGGTTCTCATCTGCGCCCGGGGAGAGCGAGGCGAGAACAGCCGGGTTGACCTCGGTCTGATCAGCCGGGAACAGCGCCTCGTAACCCAGGTTCATCAACGCCTTGTTCGCGTTGTAGCGTAGGAATGCCTTGACGTCCTCCGTCCAGCCCACCGGGTCGTAGAGCTCTTCGGTGTAGGACTCTTCGTTCTCATACAGCTCGAGCAGAAGATCGTAGGTGAACTCCTTCATCTCCTGGCGGCGCTCAGGGCTCTGCTTCTCCATTGACTTCTGGTACTTGTAGCCGATGTAGTAGCCGTGCACGGCCTCATCGCGGATGATCAGGCGGATCAGATCCGCGGTGTTCGTGAGCTCGCCGCGGCTGGACCAGAAGATCGGCAGCCAGAAGCCCGAGTAGAACATGAAGGACTCCAGCAGGGTGGACGCCACCTTGCGCTTATCCGGATCATCCCCCATATAGAGGTCCGTGATGACGCGCGCCTTCTTCTGCAGGTAGGGGTTGTTCTTGCCCCAGCGGAACGTCTCATTGATCTGCTCGGTGGAGCAGAGGGTGGAGAAGATCGAGCTGTAGGACTTCGCGTGCACGCTCTCCATGAACGCAATGTTCGTGTACACGGCTTCTTCGTGCGGGGTGGCGGCGTCGGGAATGAGGGAGACCGCGCCCAGGGTGCCCTGAATGGTGTCCAGCAGGGTGAGGCCGGTGAACACGCGGATCGTCAGCAGCTGCTGCTCGTCGGTCAGGCCGTGCCAGGACTGCATGTCATTGGAGACCGGAACCTTTTCGGGCAGCCAAAAGTTGCCCACGAGGCGTTCCCAGATCTCCACGTCCTTCGGGTCCTCAATGGCGTTCCAGTTGATCGCTTCGATGAGCTCTGCGCTGTGGTCGGTGCTCACAGGGGGCGTCCTTTCAGTGTCAGCGGGGCGGCGCGCTGCCAGCCGTCATGGCGGCGCCGCAGGCTCTCCCATCCTAGGCGGGCCTCCTGGCCGCAGACAGACAGGCACGCGCGGGGCGGCTCGCGCCCCTCTCGACTCACTCGGGGCGCTAGCCAGGACCCGCTGACGGGCCGCCCACGAGGGCATGTCTGTTCTGTTGGGAACGCGAGCTCGTCTCGGATCAGTCAGCGGTCGGCTTCGGCATTGCCCGGCGCAACCGCTGCCCCAAAGCCTGACGCAGGGTCTCGCGCATCTCGGCGCTGAGGGCCTCGTGGGCACCGTCCGGGGTCGCGCTTTCAGGACGCTCCTTCTCACCAGCACCACCAGTCCGTGCATCCTCAGCTCCCACCCTCGGGGTGGCCCATGACGATCCGGCCAACAGGGCTATGCCGCGGTCCACCGCCTCGTCGGACAGCTGCGTGGAGCCGGCCAGCGTCAGCACAGCGGCCCCGTTGTCCAGGGCCATGAACAGTCCGCCAAGCTCCTGGGTGCTCAGCCCGTCCACCTCGAGCCCGAGATCCTCGGCCGCCTGCGCGTAGACCCCCACCGCCCGGTCGATCCGCACTGCACACTGCGCGGCCAATTCCGGATTCCGCGCCGCATACGCCACGAACTCCAGGGTGGCTAGGCCCATTCCGCGCACCGCCTGCTGAATCTCCTCCGGCGTCACCCCCGCGGCACCCTCGCCGCTGGCGGCGTCCTCCATGAACGCCGTCAACGGCGGCTCTTCTCCTACCGGATCCGTCAGCAAGGCGTCGATGTTGGCATCCAGCACGGCCAGGAACAGCTCGGCCTTGTTGGCGAAGTTGGAGTACACCGCACCCTTGGAGAACCCGGCCTCCTTCGCGATCCGGTCCAGCCGCGCCCCGTGGTAACCCTCCCGGGCGAACGCGACGCGCGCGGTGAGCACCAGGCGCTCACGCGTCATGCGCTGCATATCCCGGCGGGAGAGAGGAGGGGGCAAGCCTGTCATGGACACCCACGATATCCGGCTTGTTCGCCGGGCAGAAGCGCGACGACGTCCTCTTCCCGTCCGATGCCCGCTGGCGCCTCCCACCGTTGACGTACTAGCAGTATCTAGAGTACCTTTGGAATGCCAGATACCTACGGTACTCGGAAGGGATCCATGGTCCTCGACATCCACCAACTCACCCGCCGCTTCGGCACCGTCACCGCCAACGACTCCATCTCCCTTCAGGTCGGCGCCGGCCAGCTCTCCGGCCTGCTCGGCCACAACGGGGCCGGCAAGACCACGCTCGTCTCCCAGATCGTCGGACTGCTCCGCCCGGACGCCGGCTCCCTGCACGTGGCCGGTGTGGACGCCATCCGCCGCCCCTCACTCGCTCGCCGTGCGGTGGCTCTGCAGACCCAATCCACCGCTTCTCTTGACGGTCTCACCCCGCGCCTGGCCATCACCCTGGCCGCCCGACTGCGCGGGCTGAGCGCCCGCGACTCCCGGGCCGCTTCCGCGCGGCTCCTCGAGGAGCTGGACCTCGGCCCCTGGGCGGACCGCGCCGCTCGCCCCGAGGGCGGCGGCCTCTCCGGCGGCGTGCGCCGGCTCACTTCCCTGGCCATGGTTCTGGCCGCTCCGGTGCCTCTGCTGGTGTTGGATGAACCCACCAATGACGTGGATGCCGCACGCCGCCGCCTGCTCTGGTCCGCACTGCGGCGTCGCGCCGACGATGACGGAGCCGCCATCCTGGTGGTCACCCACAACGTCAACGAGGCCGAATCCATGGTGGACGAGCTCACCGTCTTAGACCGCGGTCGCGTGGTTGCCTCCGGCAGCCCTGCCCAGCTGCGCGCCCAGGGTCTTGCCGGGACGGCTGCAATCGATGCTGAGGGCGCCGGTCGTGCGGGTGGCGCCGACGACACACTGCGTCTCACCCTCCGCCTGCCCGGCGAACCCGAGTCTGCTCCCGCCGACGCTGCCGCTGGGCACTGTCGGGAGACGGTGGGGCCGCACATCCCAGATCAGCTCGGGGTGCAGCGCAGCGTCACCGTCGGCCGTCGCCTGATCCTCACCCTCCCCACGGGCCGAGCCGGAGACGCCGTCGCCTGGTCCACCGACCAGCGTGCCGCCGGGGTCATCGAGGACTACACCCTCGGCCCAGCCAGCCTCGAGGACGCCTACCTTGCCCTCACCGCACCGAAGGAAGAAACCATTGTCTGAGTCCACCACACCCGCCGCAGCTCCGTCCGCCGGGGCATTCACCGCCTACCTCACCCTGCTGCGCTGGCAACTGGCGCAACTGGGGCCGATGATCCCGCTGGTCGCCGTAATCCAGGTGCTGCTGGCCGGCGGCATCGTCGTCGGCTTCGGGTTCCTGCTCAACGAGGGGGACACCGCCTCCGCCACCTTCCTGTCCACAGGCACCCCCACCGTGCTGCTGCTCACTCTGGGACTGGTGATCGTGCCGCAAGGTGTGTCCGCCGCCCGCACCAACGGGACCCTGACCTACCTGCGCGCCCAGCCGGTGCCGCGTCCGGTGCTGTTCCTGGCCGACCTCACCCTCTGGGTCCTCGTGGCCCTGCCCAGCGTGGTGGTCGCCGTTCTGGCCGCCTGGTGGCGGTTTGACGTGAAATTCTCCTTGGACTGGCCGCTGCTGATTGCCGGAGTGCTGCTGGTGACTGTGATGGCCACCGCTGTGGGCTACGCAATCGCCGTGACCCTGCCGGCCATGCTGGCCCAGGTCCTCAGCCAGGTGATGGTGTTCTTCGTGCTCATGTTCTCACCCGTGACATTCCCCGTGGAGCGACTGCCCGACTGGTACGCCGGGGTGCATGAGGTGCTGCCGGTCATGCCCGCCGGGGACGTGATCCGCGCTGGGTTGATCTCCAGCACCTACTCCGCCGACAGACAAGCCCTGCTGGTGCTCACCGCCTGGACGGTGGCGGGGGTCGGGCTGACACTGCTGGCCCTGATGCGAAGGAAGTGACAGGGCAGGGAGGAGTGGATCGAGTTTCCAGACTCCCCCGTTGGCAGAATCCACACAACCTGCCTGAACGCCTGATTTCGAACTCATCCCTCTCGGGATACGGTCAACATTCTCTGAGTGCTCGAGTAGCCAAAGATTGCCATAACAGCCGTCATGGCGATCACAATGCTCGCGGCAGACGTATCCCAAGCGCCAACTGCCGCGTGTCGCAGAAACTCCAGTTGATACGTCAATGGATTCAAAAGCGAAACCCCTGTGAGAAGCGCAGGGGCGTGTTCCAGAGAGTACAGCGTAGGCGCGCTGAACATCAGGGGTGTGAGAAGCATGGCGACGACGAAATCACGTGTCTTATATGACTTGATAACGGCAGTTATCAGGCACCCGGTCGACGCCCAGAAGGCCCCGCACACCACCACCCCCGCAACCAGCGGAGCGACCTGAATGGTGGATCTGAATCCCGTCACCGCAAAAACAGTCCCTACAATGCATCCCGTCTGCAGTATCAGGGTGGCTATGGGGACCACCATCATGCCTATGAAGTAGCTGATTCGCAACACGCCCGAGGTGAGTTTGAGACCTCCCAACGACCATTTTCTTTCGAGCGTCCATCGAAAAATAGTCTGCATCATCATGCGAACACATTGAATTCCTATGACGCCGATCCCCAAGAAAACCGCAAGGTCGCCTTGAACTACCCCACCCCGTGAAGCTAAAGCAGTGACCACAAACATTGAGTAAAAAATAGGCTCCGCCAAAAGCCTCACAAGACCGCTCGGTTTGAGCACGCCGGCAGCTTTGAACTCAAACTCAGCAGTCAGGCAAACACCCTTAATGAACTCCGCCACCATGCCGCTCGACCTCTCTCGTATCGTTGTCCTGAATTGCATACGCGGCACGGATAGCGTCATTAAGATCTGGTTGGGAGCGTGACATGTCAACAATCTCCGACCTCGTGGCGATATGAGATATCATCTCACCGATCCTCATGGACGAGTCCACCCGTACTTCAACCGAGTTCTCATCCACAGATGGACGGAACCTGCGAAGAAAGCTCAGCACCGCTGGGTCCGGAGGCGCGGCCAGGGTGAATCTGATCGTATCCTCCGGAACAAACTGCCGAAGAAATCCCTCCGTGGTTCCTCCGAACACTACTTTTCCTGCATCGAGCAGTGTCAGATCTTTCATGTCTTCACTGAGCACATCGAGCTCGTGAGAGCTGACCAAGACACTTGCCCCACCGCGGGCCCGCTCCCTCAGGACAGACATGAGGTTATCTTTGACAACCGCATCTAATCCAACAAAGGGCTCGTCCAGTATGTAAATATCAGGCGCATAGGCTAGAACACGGGCGATCATCAGCCGCTGCTGCTCTCCACCCGAGAGTTCTTCAGGACCCGCGCTGGCTTTGCCTTCAAGTCCAACGGACTCCAACGCCTCTTCAACCGCACGTTTGGCTGACTTTCCCCATAGTCCTCTCAGTCGAGCACCAAGCAACACATTATCTTCTACGCCCAGAAACCAATCGATGACGAGTTTTTGCGCGCACCATCCGGTTCTTAATCCAGGCGCCCGGGACACGATTCCCGAGTCCACCCTCTGCAAGCCGAGAAGACAGTGCATAAGAGTAGACTTTCCCGCACCATTCCGGCCTAACAAACCATGAATGCTTCCGCTTTCAAGTGTGATGCTAGCCCCATCCAAGGCGCAGTCATCAGCGCCTTCATACTTGACAGTGACACCCCTCGCCTCTAATGCAGTCACTTCTTTGGCGCCCTTTCTTTTCAGCCCACCTGAAAGATCAGTCAGATTACACAAGCCTTCCTGCTTCTCGGCATGGGGGGGCATCATCATGATGGGCATATAAAAGCCCGACCTGCTGAGGGTGCACAAGACTCTGCCCTTAGCCTCACAGAGTCCTGAGCCTCGCAGAACCAAGCCATCGGTCACGGGGCCAGCCGTAGCTTCTGCCAGCGGCGCCAATGAATCGCCCCCTCCATGCACTTCTCCACCAACATCTGAGCCCATGCTCATCAGCGTGTCAACTGTATTTTTAGGTCTTTTTCTATTCGCGTGACTCTCCTGGTGGAAGCGGCATCACCATCACGCTCGTGCCTGGAACTCAACCCTCCCCATGTGGCCGCGCCGCGCGGTCTCACGGCGTTGAGCACCCGCGTGGGCAACACCCCTAGCGGAGACGGCCTGTCCTGTGCTACATTTTTTGGGAGCGCTCCCAAAGGTGGGCAGCGCCACAGCTGACCAGGAGGTCACCGATGAATGCCACCGCACCCGCATCGCGCCGCCGCGTCACGATGGAGGACGTTGCCCGCGAAGCAGGGGTTGCCCGGGGCACCGTTTCACGCGTTCTCAACGGCGGTTCAGCATCTCCAGCGTCCCGCAGCAGAGTGGAAGCCGCCATCGAAAAGACCGGCTACCGCGCCAATATCCACGCGCGCTCCCTTGCCTCTGGCCGCAGCAGCGTGTACGCAGCCGTGCTCAGCGAGCCCTACAGCGAACTGTTCGAGGACCCCACCTTCGGCCGCATGCTCCACGGCATCAGCGGTGAGCTTGTGGGCACCGAGATCGCCCTCAACCTGCTGTTTGCCACCACAGCGGAAGAGCGCGCCCGTACGCTGCGCCAGCTGAGCCCGGGCCGGGTGGACGGCGTGATCCTGCTCAGCCCCCACCTGGATGACCCGTTCCTCTCCCAGCTCTCCGCAGACACCCCCGTGGTGGTGTGCGGGGACCTTCCTGAACAGCGCGCCAACATGTGGACTGCCACGGTCGATGACCATCACGGCGGTGTCCTCGGCGCCGAACACCTGGTTGAGCGCGGCTGCCGCAGAGTGGTCATCATCGCCGGACCGGACCAGGTGCAGGGCGTCCGGGATCGCGTGGCCGGGCAGATCCAAGGACTGCGCGATGCGCTGCTTCCGGATGGGATCGTGCACGCGTCCTACTCCACCGCCGGCGGTGCCAGCGCCATGCGCACACTGCTGGAGCGCCACCCCGACGTGGACGGCGTGCTCTGCAGCTCCGACCGGCAGGCCCTCGGCGCTCTCAGTGTGCTGCGCGAATCCGGCCGACGCATCCCGGAGGACATCCGCGTAGTGGGCTTTGACGACCACCCGATGGCCGCATCCGCCACTCCCCCGCTCACCACCATCAGCCAGCCGATCACGGAAGTGGGAGCCACCAGCGCTCGGCTGCTGCACAGCATCGTGGACGGCCGCCCCGCCGCCTCCGTGGTGCTGCCCACCCGTCTTGTGATCCGCGAAACCACCTGAACCACCTCGTCATCGGAGTCGAAGGAGAACCCATGACCAGCTTTTCACCATCCGTGATCCCCGCATCCGTGCGGGCGATCAGCCAGGCGCGGGCGAGCCGCCGAACGGTGCTCGGCGCCGGCGCTGGCCTGTCTGCAGCCGCAGTCCTCGCCGGATGCGGCAACTCCGCCACCGACCCGAACGTGGTTCGCGTGGGCTCGCATCAGAGCGATGACGTGGCCCGCACCGCCTTCGCCGAGATGCTTGGCTCCTGGAAGGGAGGTGACGTGGACATCAACACCGTGGACCACGAAACCTTCAAGGAAGGCATCACAAACTACCTCCAGGGCAACCCCGGTGATGTGTTCACCTGGTTCGCCGGCTACCGCGCCCGCTACTTCTCCCAGCGCGGGCTCGTGTCCGACCTGTCCAATGTGTGGGCCCAGATCACCGGCATGCCCGAATCGATGCGAGTGGCCTCCACTGACGATGCCGGACGTCAGGTGTTCATCCCGAACAGCTACTACCCGTGGGCTGTGTTCTACAAGCCGTCCGTGTTCAAGGCCAACGGCTGGACCCCGCCCACCACCTTCGATGAGTGGGCCACCCTCAACGACGAGATCGCGAAGTCCGGTATGACCCCGATCGCGATGAGCGATAAGGACGGCTGGGAGGCGATGGGCACCTTCGACCAGCTCAACCTCCGCGTCAACGGCTACGACTACCACGTAGCGCTCATGGCCGGCGAGGAGTCCTGGACCGGCAAGCAGGTCAAGGACGTGTTCACCGTGTGGAACGACTTCATGCCGTACCACCAGACATCCCCGCTGGGGCGCACCTGGCAGGAAGCCGCCCAGTCAGTGCTGAACGAGCAGTCCGCAATGTACCTCATGGGCATGTTCATCGATCAGCAGTGGGCAACTTCCCAGACGCCGGATGACCTGGACTTCTTCATGGTGCCCGAGTACGACTCCGCTATCGGCGCTGACGTTGTGGAAGCACCGATTGACGGCTTCATGATGTCCGCGGATGCCGCGAACCCGGACAAGGCGAAGGAGCTGCTGCTCTACCTCTCCTCTGCGGACGCGATCCAGTTCAAGCTCGATGCTGACCCCTCCGTCATCTCACCGCGCTCTGACCAGGACCAGTCCACCTATTCGCCGCTGCAGAAGAAGGCTGTGAAAGCGGTGGAGGAGGCAAGCGCCATCTCCCAGTTCCTGGATCGCGACACCCGCCCGGATTTCGCCGCCACGGTGATCTCCCCCGCCCTGCAGCGCTTCCTCAGCGCTCCAGCGTCCATTGACTCGATCCTGCGTGAGATCGAGCAGCAGAAGGCCTCGATCTTCTCGGCCTGACCCCACCCGCCTCACTCGCTCGATAGGAGCCCACTGTGTCTCAGAAACTCGGGACCACCGCAGTCCTGCGCGGGCGCGACAAGTTCACCGTGATCGCAATGAGCGCGATCCCACTGGTGCTGGTCGGCCTGCTTGTTTGGATTCCCGCTCTCATCACCGTTCTGCTGTCCTTCACGTCATGGGACGGTGTGGGGTCATTCACTGACGCCCGGTTCAACGGGATCCAGAACTACACGGACATGATGACGATCTACCCGGCCTTCTGGCCGGCCCTCTGGCACAACCTGCTGTGGCTTGCCGGACTGTTCCTGGTGTTCACGCCGATCGGCATGGCACTGGCTGTTCTGCTGGACAAGGAACTGAAGGCCACGCGCTTCTACCAGACCTCTCTCTATCTGCCCGTGGTTCTGTCCGCTGCTCTGATCGGCTTCATCTGGCAGCTCATGTACAGCCGGGACCAGGGCTTCATCAACGCCGTGCTCGGCACACAGATCGACTGGTACGGCGATCCGAGCGTGAACCTCTACGCCGCGATGATCGCCAACGGCTGGCGTCACGTCGGCTACGTCATGCTGCTGTATTTAGCAGGGCTGAAAGGCGTTGATGGCTCCATCCGCGAAGCCGCTGCGCTTGACGGTGCCGGTGAAGTGCGCACCTTCTTCCAGGTCATCTTCCCAGCGCTGCGCCCGATGAACATGCTGCTGCTGGTGATCACCTTCATCGAAGGCCTGCGCGCGTTCGACATCGTGTGGATCATCAACAAGGGCCGCAACGGCCTAGAGATGATCTCCACCCTGGTCACCCAGAACGTGGCCGGCGAGGCGAGCCGCATCGGCTTCGGCTCCGCTCTTGCCACGGTCATGCTGCTGATCAGCTCCGTGTTCATCGTCTTCCAGCTCCGCCTCATGCTGAAGGGAGAGGACTGACATGTCCGCCACCACCCCCACTCACCTGGACGCCACAGTCCAGCGACGCCGTCCCCTCACTCCCGCGCGGGTGATCCTGCACCTGTTCCTGGCCGCAACCGCCCTCCTGTGGCTGTTCCCGATGCTGTGGGCGCTGTTCAACTCATTCCGCGACTACGGCTACACCCTGGAGCACGGATACTTCTCCTTCGGCGGCTTCACCCTCGACAACTGGGTGAACGCCTGGCAGCGAGGCGGGTTCAGCCAGTCCTTTGTGAACTCCGCGATCATCACCATCATCGCGGTGGTGCTGACGCTCACCCTCGCCTCCTGCATGGCGTTCGTGCTCACCCGCTTCAGTTCGAAGCTCAACCTTGCCATGCTGGCGTTCTTCGTGGCGGGGAACCTGCTGCCGCCGCAGGCTCTGCTGGTTCCGGTGTACCGCATTTTCCGCGCGGTGCCCCTGCCCACGTGGCTCGCCGAGTCCGGATCCCTGCTCGATACCCACGCCGGCATCATCCTGATCAACGTGGCATTCCAGACGGGCTTCTGCACATTCGTCCTCTCGAACTACATGAAGTCCATTCCGAAGGAGATCTACGAGTCAGCGGATGTGGACGGCGCCAGCGTGTGGAGCCAGTTCTGGACGCTGACCCTGCCGCTGTGCCGCACTCCGCTGGCAGCGCTTGCCACGCTGCAGGCAGCGTGGATCTACAACGAGTTCTTCTGGGCCACGGTGCTGCTGCAGACCGGTGACAAATTCCCGGTGACCAGCTCGCTGAACAACCTGAAGGGAACGTTCTTCACGGACTACAACCTGCTGTCCGCCGGTTCGATCATCGCGGCGCTGCCGATCCTGGTGCTGTTCTTCGTGCTGCAGCGGCAGTTCGTGTCCGGTCTGACCATGGGCTCCACAAAGGGGTGATCGCGCCCGCCTGAACGGCGGCCGTGAATACGCCACGAGCAGCAGAACGGGGCCCGGTCCTTCAGGACCGGGCCCCGTTCTACGCTGGGGGGATGCTCACAGCATGCAGCTGACGCAGCCCTCAACCTCGGTTCCCTCCAGCGCCATCTGACGCAGACGAATGTAGTAGATCGTCTTGATGCCCTTGCGCCATGCGTAGATCTGCGCACGGTTCAGGTCACGCGTGGTTGCGGTGTCCGGGAAGAACAGGGTGAGTGACAGTCCCTGGTCCACGTGCTGGGTAGCCGCAGCGTAGGTGTCGATGACCTTCTCATAGCCGATCTCGTACGCGTCCTGGAAGTACTCGAGATTGTCATTCGTCATGAACGGCGCCGGGTAGTACACGCGGCCCAGCTTGCCTTCCTTACGGATCTCGATCTTGGAGGCGATCGGGTGGATCGAGCTGGTGGAGTGGTTGATGTACGAGATAGACCCCGTCGGCGGAACCGCCTGCAGGTACGCGTTGTACATGCCGTGCTCCTTCACCTCCGCGGCCAGCGCACGCCAGTCCTCCTGCGTGGGCAGGTGCACCGAGGAGTTCTCGAACAGGCCGCGCACCTTCTCAGTCTGCGGCACCCACTCCTGCTCGATGTACTTCTCGAAGAACTCGCCCGACGCGTACTTCGACTTCTCGAAGTCCAGGAACTTCTGCCCGCGCTCCTTCGCAATCGCGTTCGACGCCTTGATGGCGTGATACGCCACCGTGTAGAAGTACATGTTCGTGAAGTCCAGGCCCTCTTCACTGCCGTAGAAGATGCGCTCGCGAGCCAGGTAGCCGTGCAGGTTCATCTGCCCCAGTCCGATGGCGTGAGAGGCACGGTTGCCATGGGCGATGGTGGGCACGGATTCGATATCGCTCGTGTCGGACACGGCGGTGAGCGCGCGGATCGCAGTCTCGATGGTCTGCTCGAAGTTCTCCGAGTCCATCGCGTATGCGATGTTCAGCGAGCCGAGGTTGCAGGAGATGTCCCGGCCCAGCTCCTTATAGGAGAGGTCCTGGTTCATCTCAGACGGCGTCGCAATCTGCAGGATCTCCGAGCACAGGTTCGAGTGGGTGATCTTGCCGGCGATCGGGTTCGAACGGTTCGCTGCGTCCTCGAACAGGATGTACGGGTAGCCGGACTCGAACTGGATCTCCGCAATGGTCTGGAAGAACTCGCGCGCCTTGATCTTCTTCTTGGCGATGCGGTGATCATCCACCATCGCGCGGTAATGCTCGGTGATGTTCACGTCCGCGAACGGTTTGCCGTATACGCGCTCCACGTCATACGGGGAGAACAGGTACATCGGCTCATTGTTCTTCGCCAGCTCGAAGGTGATGTCCGGGATGACCACGCCGAGCGAGAGGGTTTTGATGCGGATCTTCTCATCGGCGTTCTCGCGCTTCGTGTCCAGGAAGCGGAGGATGTCCGGGTGGTGGGCGTGCAGGTACACCGCACCGGCTCCCTGACGAGCACCGAGCTGGTTGGCATAGGAGAAGGAGTCTTCAAGGAGCTTCATCACGGGGATCACACCCGAGGACTGGTTCTCGATCTGCTTGATCGGAGCCCCATACTCACGCAGGTTGCTCAGCAGAAGAGCCACCCCGCCGCCGCGCTTGGAAAGCTGCAGAGCAGAGTTCACGCCGCGGCCGATGGACTCCATATTGTCCTCAAGGCGGAGCAGGAAGCAGGAGACGAGTTCGCCGCGCTGTGCCTTGCCCGCATTCAGGAAGGTGGGGGTGGCGGGCTGGAAGCGGCCGGAGAGCACCTCATCCACAATATTGCGGGCGAGCTGTTCGTCACCGCGAGCAAGAGTGAGCGCGGTCATCATGACGCGGTCTTCGAAGCGCTCAAGGTAGCGCTTGCCGTCGAAGGTCTTCAGCGTGTAGGAGGTGTAGTACTTGAACGCCCCCAGGAAGGTTTTGAAGCGGAACTTCTTCGCGTAGGCCTGCTCAGAGAGAGATTCGATGAACTCCCAGGAGTACTGATCGAGCACATGCGGCTCGTAGTACTCGTGCTCCACGAGGTAGTCGAGTTTCTCACGCAGCGAATGGAAGAACACCGTGTTGGGGTTCACGTGCTGCAGGAAGAACTCGCGAGCCGCCTCACGGTCCTTATCGAACTGGATCTGCCCGTTCGAATCGTAGAGGTTCAGCATCGCGTTGAGAGCGTGGTAGTCCATTGACTTCTCGTGCGCGTGCGCCGGCATATCGGTCAGTGTTGCCAAAACCGTTCCAATCCTTGTTTGACCTGTTCCACATCGCGGGGCGTGCCGAACAGCTCGAATCGATACATGTGCGGAACCTTGCACTTCGCGGAGATGATGTCCCCGGCCAGGCAGTAGGCTTCGCCGAAATTGGTGTTGCCCGCGGTGATGACGCCGCGGATCAGGCTGCGGTTGCGCTCGTCATTCAGGAACTTGATGACCTGCTTCGGCACGGCGCCCTTGATGGTTCCCCCGCCATAGGTGGGGACCATGAGAACAAACTCCTCCTCCATCACCAGGGGATCCTCGGTGCGGTAGAGAGGAATGCGCTCAACACTGCTGTCTGGCATGCCGAGCTTGGCGACGAAGCGCTTGGTGTTGCCTGAGATGGACGAGAAGTACACAAGCTTGCCCATGACTCGCCTCAGCTCTCTTCTCTGGTATTCCGACTCTGCTCACGTGGGCGGTGCGCAGAGCTCACGGTGCTCAGTGAGCATTCGGCCGGCTCGATCACGCGAGCCGGCCGAACAGTGCGATCAGACTGCGCGGGCCACTAGGCCGCTGGACTGCGCAGCGATGGCTGCCTTGATCTTGTCTGGGCGGAAGCCCGCCCAGTGGTCATTGCTGGTCATGACGACCGGTGCCTGCTGGTAGCCCAGAGCCTTCACCTTCGCGAGCGCCTCGGCATCCTCAGTGATGTCCACAACGCTGAACGCGGCACCAGCCTTGGTGAGCGCGCGCTTGGTGGCATCGCACTGAACGCACATCGGCTTCGAGTAGACGGTGATCTCCATAGGGGTGGGCCTTTCGCAGAGGGGGTGCAACAACGATGACCACAGTACACCACTACACCTAGTAGTCCCACTACACCTAGTGGTCGATCAGCAAACTCACCACAAGATGTACTGAATTACATGACTGTGATGTGAACCCCGTGTGGACAGCGGGTGGCGCGCTGTGGACGAGTGTGCACGGGGAATGGAACAGCCTGCGGAAACTCTCAGCTCCGCTGTGGATGGCGCTGTGGACAGGCCCCGCGAACGGCATCGACTGTGGATGCAGAACACGCCCGGTCACCTGATGTGACCGGGCGTGTCTGGTGGGCTGTTCGGACACAGTGGGACCGGAATCACTCCCGCTCAGGGGTGAGCGCGTCGGGCTCAGAGTCAGGCTCCGCGTCAGGCTCAGAGTCAGGCTCCGGTTGGGACTCCGGTTTCTGTTCTGGCTTGGGCTCAGCCGCAGACTCCGGCTCCGCAGGCTCGGCGTCAAGGCTGCGCCCATCCGCGGCGGCGAGCTCACCGAGCAGCTGGCGCGCCAGCTCGGTGTCCGCGAGCGCGTCGGCCAGACCGCTGCGGGGCGTTTCTCCCTTGGCGACGAATGCGTAGAACGCCTCATGCATGGCGGCAAGGGCAGAAGACTCCGCCAGGATCTCTGTGCCGGTCACTCGCCCTTCTACGCGCTGGGTGACGAAGTAGGTTGAGCGGGCGTCAGCATCCGCGGGGCTGGCCAGCTGGATTCGGCCCTGCCGGCGGATCGCCACGAACCGAATGGAGTCCCGCAGCTGCGGTGCGAACGGCAGGTAGTGCCAGGCGATGCGCACATGGGCGCCATCCGCCACGGCCCCGCTCACTTCGATCGACCCCGGGATCACTCCCTCGGGCCACTGGCGCACACTGTGCAGCTCCGTCAGCGGACCGAACATCCAGCGCAGCACGCTGAGCTGATAGGCCATGCCGGTGAGCAGCCCTTTGACGAACAGGTTGCGATCCGCGGAGGTGGAAGCTTCCCCCGCCCCTGCGAGCACCGCCGCTTCCAGCGCGTCGCGGCGCTGGGTGCGGACCTCCGCGGGGATGTCATACGCGGCGGAGGTGACATGGTGGTGAGCGTACATCGCGCTTTCGGCCGGCATCAGCGTCTCGAACTCAAGGATCCGCAGATCACGGGCGCGATTGTCCTCCAGAAAGCGATCCAGGGACGGGTCATACAGCTGCGTGTTCGCCATCATGACGAGCGAGCGTCCGG
Organism: uncultured Dermabacter sp.; assembly: GCA_947252755.1. GTDB lineage: Bacteria > Actinomycetota > Actinomycetes > Actinomycetales > Dermabacteraceae > Helcobacillus. The sequence goes on along the minus strand of CAMXWV010000015.1, from coordinate 5,826 downwards.
TCAGCCGCTCATAGTCGATGATCTGCTGGATGTCCGCGCTGCCGTATCCGGCGGGCGGCTGCAGCAGAACCGGGATCCCCCGTTTGATGATCTGCAGAACATCATCCGCGCGCAGCCCGTCCGCAGCGTAGATCACCGCGTCCACCTCGATGTCCTTCGCTCGCACCGCCGCCATCAGGTCAGCCACTGACGCGTACGACGCGTCCTCGCTGATCCGCCACTTCGCGGCGGCATCGGTGCGGCGCCGTTCGGAGATGTCCACCACCGCCACGGTTTCGAACCGGTCGTGACGGCGCAGCAGCATCGGCAGGTGCAGAGACTGCGCGGCCGTGCCCAGGCCCACCACTGCCGTGCGAACGATCTCCACCATGGAACCTCCAGTGACTCAACAGATCACCTCATTGTAGAAGGGCTCCCTCTTCTGACTGACGACACGTACAGTAAGGAGGTATCCCACTCCCGCGCTCGAGGACATCCTGTGATCTATCGGCCCCTTCGAACTCTGATCCGCCCACTCGTCATGCTCGCCTGGCGTCCGCATGTGGAAGGCGCAGAGAACATCCCGAAAAAGGGGCCTGTGCTGCTGGTTGCGAATCATCTGGCGAACGTTGACTCCTTCGTGCTTCCGATAGTGGTGCCGCGCAAAATGCGGTTCATCATCAAGGCGGATTACTGGCACCAGACCGGGTTCACCGCGCGGATCAAACGCTGGTTCTTCGAGGAGACCGGCTCAGTGCCGGTGGAACGCGGAACCGTGAAGAGCGCGAAGAAATCCCTCGAGGCAGCGCTGCAGATCCTCAACGAAGGCGGGGTGTTCAACGTGTATCCGGAAGGCACCCGCTCGAAGGACGGCAAGCTGCACGCGGGCAAGCAGGGAGCGGCCTGGCTGGCGCAGATGTCAGGGGCGCCCGTGGTGCCCGTGGGTCTGATCGGCACGGAGCGCCTGTTCGTGAAAGGCTCGAAGCGGCCGCGCTTCCACCGGTTCACCGTGAAATTCGGACATCCCATTGACTTCTCTGATCTGGACGAGGTGCGCGGTGATGCCGCGCGCCGCCTGCAGATGACCGAACGGATCATGCAGGAGATTCAGACGCTGACCGAACAGGAGCGAGCATGAGCGTGCTGATCGGCTTCATCCCCACCGAGGACGGCGAGCGAGCCATCCGCGCCGGCATCGACTGGGCGAAAGCGCACAACAGTCCCGTGACCCTGCTGAATCTGGTGCAGGAGGGGCTCACTGACCCCAGGTTCGCGTCGGAGGATGATCTGGCTGCGGCTGCCAACAAGGTACGCGCAGCCGGCGTGGAAGTCAGCGTGGTGAAGCGCCCCATTGAGCCGGGCACGGCCTATGGGCAGGCACTGTTGGAGGCGGCCGCGGAACAGTCCCCGCAGCTGCTGGTCATCGCGGTGCGGCGCAACCGCGAGTTCGCGCCGCACCTGCTGGGCACCACTGTTCAGCAGCTGCTGGTGGATGCGCCCTGCGAACTGCTCGTCGCCTGACACACTGCTGCCGCCCTCCGTGCATGAAACAGCCCGGCCCCACGTATGGGGCCGGGCTGCTTCAGTGTGCTGAGGTCACCGTGGTGATCTCATGCGCTGAACACGCTGCGGATCAGGCGCCCTTAGCGCGCTGCTCGATTGCGGCGCCCACCTCAGCATCGATGTTCTTCCAGTACTGGATGACGTTGGACAGCACCGGCTCAACAAAGCCGCCGATGGCGCCGCCCACGGTCTCCACCAGAGCTGCACGCTCCTCCTCGGTGTAGACCTCGCGCACCAAGGTGCCTGCCTGCACGAAGTCGTCATCCTCAGCGTGGAGGGTGTATGCGGAACGGACCAGTTCGCCGTCTGCCTCCCAGCCGGTTTCGGAGACGAGCTCGTCTTCCTGCTGGTAGGCGCGGCCGAAGGAGTTCGGGCTGTACACCGGGGCGTCACCGCTGTGGTGGAACTGCATTGCACCCTCCTTATCATAGGAGTTCGTGGGCACAACGGGAGCGTTCACCGGCAGCTGGTTGAAGTTGGTGCCCAGGCGGTTGCGCTGAGCATCCGGGTAGGAGAACACGCGGCCAAGCAGCATCTTGTCAGGGGACACGCCCACGCCCGGCACCAGGTTCGACGGGCTGAAGGCAGCCTGCTCGACCTCCGCGAAGTGGTTCTTCGGGTTCCGGTTCAGAGTGATGGTGCCCACCTTGTGCAGCGGGTAGTCCTTCTTCGACCAGACCTTGGTGAGGTCAAACGGGTTGAAACGGTAGGTCTTCGCCTCTTCGTACGGCATAACCTGCACGAAGAAGTCCCAGCTGGGGAAGTCGCCGTTCTCAATCGCCTCGAACAGGTCGCGGCGGTGAGCATCAGCGTCTTCACCGGCGATGCGGTCGGCTTCCTCATTGGTCAGGTTCTCCACGCCCTGGTTGGTGTGGAAGTGGTACTTGATCCAGAAGCGCTCACCGGCCTCGTTGACCCACATGTAGGTGTGGGAACCGTAGCCGTTCATGTGGCGCCAGGACTTCGGCAGGCCGCGCGGACCCATCAGGTAGGCCACCTGGTGGGCGGTCTCCGGCATCAGCGACCAGAAGTCCCACTGCATCTGCGCATCGCGCAGACCAGAGTCCGGAAGGCGCTTCTGGCTGTGGATGAAATCAGGGAACTTCATCGGGTCGCGCACAAAGAAGATCGGGGTGTTGTTGCCCACGATGTCGAGGTTGCCCTCTTCGGTGTAGAACTTCATGGCGAAGCCGCGCACGTCACGCCAGGTGTCCGGGGAGCCAAGCTCACCGGCCACGGTGGAGAAGCGGTGCAGGTAGGGGGTCCGGGCTCCCTTCTGGAACACCTTGGCCTTCGTCCACTGGGACACGTCCTCGGTCACAACGAGCTCACCGAAGGCGCCGGAGCCCTTCGCATGCGGGCTGCGCTCCGGGATCCGCTCACGGTCAAAGCGAGCAAGCTTCTCCACGAGTGCAACGTCGTGAAGGAGCAGCGGACCGTTATGGCCCACGGACAGCGAGAAGCGGTCCGACTCGCGAGGCGCGCCGTTCTCGTAGGTGGATGGGATTGTGGAATCGTGCTTGGTCATCTATTCCTCCTGAGAGCGGATGAGAGTCGTGGAACGGATGGGTCAGTGATGCTGAGCTGCGCAGTCAGGGCAGATGCCCCGGAACGTCACCTCGGCCTGGTCAACGGCGAACCCGTGGGATTCGCCGTCCCCCAGATGGATGCACGGCGCTTCACCGGCTGCGCAATCAATGTCCTCGATGCGCTCGCAGATGCGGCACACGAGGTGATGGTGATTGTCATGCTGGTTCAGCTCGTACAGAGCGCGGCGGTCGCTGACGCTGATCTTGCGGACCAGGCCCGCCTCGCTCAGCGCTGAGAACACGTCATAGACGGTCTGCTTGGACACCGTGCCCAACTTGGCGCGCACATCGGCGGCGACAGTGTCCGCATCAACATGGTGATGCACGGCCACCGACTCCAGCGCGGCGATGCGCGGGGCCGTGACGCGCAGCCCGGCCAGGCGCAGAGCGGCGCCCCAGCGCGCGGCGTTCTCTGCTGTGGTCGCTGCTGTGGTCGTCGCGGTCATGAGTCCAGTATAGGTCCGTTTCTGGACTGAATCCAGGAAAGGACCAGATCCATTCAGCAGGACCAGGTGTGACCCCGCGCCCAGTCGACGCGGCCATACTGGGGAGCATGCCGGACAGTTCACATGAGCACTCACCCCTGCCCGAACGCCTCCTCGTCTACGGGAGCCTCGCCCGACGCGTCGCCACTGACCTCGAGCAGCGCGACATCGGGCTGGAGATCCGCTGGGCCAAGGAACCGACCGCTGAGGACTTCGCCTGGGCGGACAGCCTCTGCGGCTTCCCTTTCCCACCGCGTGCCCGCGAGCGCCGCTACCGCTGGGTGCAGACGATGTCCGCCGGCCTTGATGACTACCTTCCCTATGCTGCCCACTTCGGGCGCCTCACCCGCACAATCGGAGCGATGCCGGATCTCATCGGCCAGTTCACACTGGCCTGGGTGCTGAACTGGACGCTGAACACCCGCCACTATGTGCACGCTCAGCAGCGCCGGTCATGGGAGCCGCGCCTATCCGCTCCGGTTGCCACGGATGCCCTCATCCTGGGCACCGGCCCGATCGGTCAGGGCATCGCCCGCGCACTCACCTCATTCGGTATGCGCGTGGTGGGGGTGAACACCCCCGGTCGCGCGGTCGACGGATTCTCCGCGGCCGCAACGCTCGATGAAGTGCCCCAGCTCCTCACGGAGCTGAGCCGGCCCCGCCCAGGCGCCGAACCGGCGCCGCCGGTGCTCATCAACGCTCTTCCCGGATCCGCTGACACCGCCGGGCTCATCGATGCAACCATCCTGGATGCGATGTCCGGCGGCCTGTTCATCACGGTGGGCCGCGGCATCACGCTGAACACCGATGATCTGCGCACAGCCCTGGACGCCGACCGGGTCGGCTTTGCTGTGCTGGACGTCTTCAGCGAGGAGCCGCTGCCAGCGGACTCCTGGCTCTGGGAGCACGAGCGGGTGCAGATCACCCCGCATGTGTCGGGCCAGACCCGCCCACAGGATGTGGCGGCGGATCTCGTGGCAGCGCTCGACGCGTTTCGCCGAGGCGAGCGCGCCCCGCTGGAAGTGGATCTCACCGACTTTCGCTGAGAAATCAGTGGCGCCCATGGCCGTGCTCGGCCTATGCTCAGTGAGCCCGCCTCGGGCAGCGGCGCCAGCGGTCTTCCGACATGGCGTTCCGTATATCGACCAGCGGGCTCATCCTTAAAAGGACAGGCATGGCCTTCGGGCCTGGGGTTCGAGTCCCCATCGGCTGCCGCCCGGCGGATCATCCGCTGGCATGCCTGCGGCCCGGACCGATCCTGGAGAGAGCAGCAGGCGATCGCCTGCCAGCGCTGCAGCGTGACACCCCGGTGCCCCGCATGTCCGCGGCCCGCCCGGCGGCAGCCACTTTCGCGCTGCTCGATCGAGCAGCGCCCCATCACACCCTGCGTCACCCGTGCGAAAGGCACTCTTATGGTCCTCACATCACCCCGTGTTCGGCTGCTGTCCCCAGCAGCGGCTCCAGGCGAGGCTGTTCTGCGCACCCGTCGCGGCCGCACAGAACTGCTCACAAGCCGGGCAGTTGCGCGTATCGGCGACGTGTTCCAGGTTGTTGACACCCGTGAACAGCTGCTGACGCTGGCGCCGCAGTCCATCGCCACAGCGGAGGGCATCGACGTGTCCGTGACCGCGACTGTCACGGTGCGGGCCGTCGATCCAGTGGCGGTGGCAACGGTCTCAGCAGATCCGATGGCCGTGGTGTATCTGGCGGCGCAGATCGCACTGCGGGACCTGGTGGCGGCCCTGCCGCTGGAGCGTGTGCTGGTACGGGACATCAACGCCGAAGAGCTGCTGGATGCGGCCCGAGCTGCGGCCGCTCCAGTGGGCCTTGAGGTGCTGGCGGCACAGGTCAAGGATGTGCAGGCGCCGCGGCGGCTGCAGGAGGCGCGGGAGGAGGCGCTCGTGGTGGAGCTGGAGTCGACGACTGCGCTGGAGCGCGCCCGCGCCGAGGTGAAAGCGACTCGCGCGCGGCTTGCGGCAGCGCAGCTTCTGGAGAAGTCTCCGGTGCTGGCGCGAATCCGAGAGCTCGAGGCGCTCCCGCCCGGATCCACGGTGACGCTGGAGCCGCGGGACTCGCTGAGCCCTCGAGAATGAGAATGACCCGACTCTGCAGAGTCGGGTCATTCGTGCGTGGTACCCCGTACGGGATTCGAACCCGTGTTGCCGGCGTGAAAGGCAGGTGTCCTAGGCCGCTAGACGAACGGGGCGGGC
>CAMXWV010000014.1 GCA_947252755.1 uncultured Dermabacter sp. | reverse complement strand
GGCGCACATGGTCGCCGGCGTGCACATGGTCGCCGGGGCGCACATGGTCGCCGGCATGCATTTGGTCGGTGGCGTGCACAGGTGAGATGGAAGAAAGCGCGCCCGGGCAGCTGGTGGAAGCGGTCCCGCGCGACGCGGTCTAGTCGTGGATGCGCTCACTCCGACGCCGGCTGTTGTTCGGCGATCTGCTCGTGGTGGCGGATCACTTCGGTGACGATGAACCGGAGGAACCGCTCCGCGAACACCGGGTCCAGCCCGGATTCCTGAGCGAGTCGCTTCAAGCGTTCCACCTGCTCTTCCTCACGCGCCGGGTCGGCCGGCGGCAGGCCATGTTCGGCTTTCAGTCTGCCCACGGCCTGTGTGGATTTGAAGCGCTCTGCCAGAAGATGGACGAGGGCAGCATCCACATTGTCGATGCTCTGCCGGTGCCAGGCGAGGATGTCCCGGGCCCGCTGCGCATCGTCAGCGTCGGGCCCGTGGGTCTGGCGTGTGCCAGGCGTTGTCTCGCTCATGGGTTCAGTGTGCCAGAGGGCAGCGCTCGGGCACGTTCCCATCTCAGGCAGTGGAGCGGACCTCTCCTGCTTCACCGCGGGTCACCATCATCGGCTCTCGACCGTCCGTCACCACGCCCGCGGTGATGACCACCTTGGCAATGTCCTCCCGGCTGGGCACGTCGAACATGATCGGCTCGAGCGTCTCTTCCATGATCGCTCGCAGGCCGCGTGCGCCTGTGCCGCGTTCGATTGCGCGGTCTGCGATCGCTTCAAGCGCGGCCGGTTCGAACAGCAGCTCGACGTCATCCAGGGAGAACATCTTCTGGTACTGCTTGACCAGGGCATTCTTGGGTTCGGTGAGGATGCGGATGAGCGCGTCCCGGTCCAGGTTCGTCACGGAGGTCAGCACGGGGAGGCGGCCGATGAACTCCGGGATCAGCCCGAACTTCAGCAGATCCTCGGGCAGCACCTTCGAGTAGAGCTCCTGCTCGTCCACGGGGGTGGCGAGCTGTGCGCCGAAGCCGATTCCGCGGCGGCCGATCCGGTTTGCGATGATGTCATCGATACCGGCGAATGCTCCAGCCACGATGAACAGCACGTTTGTGGTGTCCAGCTGGATGAAGTCCTGGTGTGGGTGCTTGCGGCCGCCCTGCGGCGGCACTGCGGCCACGGTGCCTTCAAGGATCTTCAGCAGGGCCTGCTGCACACCTTCGCCCGACACATCCCGGGTGATCGACGGGTTCTCAGCCTTCCGGCCGATCTTGTCCACCTCGTCGATGTAGATAATGCCGCGTTCGGCTTTCTTCACGTCATAGTCGGCGGCCTGCAGCAGTTTCAGCAGGATGTTCTCAACATCTTCGCCCACGTAACCGGCTTCGGTGAGAGCGGTTGCGTCGGCCATGCAGAACGGCACGTCGAGCCGTTTGGCAAGGGTTTGCGCGAGGTAGGTTTTGCCGCAGCCGGTGGGGCCCACCAGAAGTACGTTCGACTTCTGGACCTCAACATCATCGATGTCCTGACCTGCGCCGCTGGCGCCGGCGGCGCCTTTCGACTCCCCGGCGCGCACGCGCTTGTAATGGTTGTAGACCGCAACGGACAGTGCCCGCTTGGCGACTTCTTGGCCCACGATGTGGGTTTCGAGGAAGTCGAAGATCTCCTGCGGGTTCGGCAGCTCTTCCTGCTTCTCCTCTTTGGCGGCTTCCGCCTGGTTCTCTTCGGCGATGATCTCGTTGCACAGTTCGATGCACTCTTCGCAGATGTACACGTGCGGACCTGAGATCAGGCGTTCCACCTGCTTCTGCGTTTTTCCGCAGAAGGAGCACGTGAACACATCTGAGGTGTCGCCGAGCTGAGCCATGAGCCAGTTCCTTCCTTCGCGCTGGTCGTCCCCACATTACCGAATCAGCGCCGTGGTTCAGCGGACCTCTGGGGTGATCCGGCCTGTTTTACGCCGCCAGCACAACACCGGTGCGTGGCGCCCGGAAATCACGTGGAAGGGCGCGATACGACAGGGGCCGGGCGCTCACTGCGCTCCGGCCCCTATCAGCAGGCTCATCATCGCCTGGTCATCGTCTCATTCAACGGGCTGCATTCAGCGGACAACCTGGCCCTGCTGGTCGCCGCGACGATCCAGCACCTGGTCCACCAGGCCGTATTCGAGCGCGCCCTGCGCGGTGAGGATCTTGTCCCGCTCGATATCGCGGTGGATCTCGTTGCGGTCGCGGCCGGTGTGCAGTGCAAGCGTGTCCTCGAGCCAGGTGCGCATGCGCATGATCTCGTTCGCCTGGATCTCAATGTCCGACGCCTGACCGCCGCCCTGGCCGCCCATGGCCGGCTGGTGGATGAGGATGCGGGCGTTCGGCAGCGCAAGGCGCTTGCCCGGCGTGCCAGCGGCGAGCAGCACGGCGGCAGCGGAGGCCGCCTGGCCAAGGCACACGGTGGTCACGTCGGGCTTCACATACTGCATCGTGTCGTAGATCGCGGTCAGCGCGGTGAAGGAGCCGCCGGGACTGTTGATGTACAGCGTGATGTCACGATCCGGGTCTTGGGATTCCAGGACGAGCAGCTGGGCCATCACATCATCGGCGGAGGCGTCATCCACCTGGACGCCCAGGAAGATGATGCGGTCCTCGAACAGCTTGGCGTAGGGGTCCTGGCGCTTGAAACCGTAGGCGGTGCGCTCCTCGTAGGTGGGGAGGATGTACCGCGACGACGGCATCTGGCCTGCGGCTCCGGATGCCGCGTACGGCATCTGACCGGCAGTCATGTGGGGCTGGAAGTTCATGGTCTCCTCGTTCTGCTCGATCAGTTCTGTGCGGTGCCGCCGGCACCGGTGACGTCATCGGCGCCCTGCACGATGTGGTCGATGAAGCCGTAGTCGAGCGCTTCCTCAGCGGTGAACCAGTTGTCGCGGTCCGAGTCAGCGATGATCTGCTCCACTGACTTTCCGGTCTGCTCTGCGGTCAGCTCCGCCATCTGCTTCTTCATGGACAGGATGAGATCCGCCTGGATCTTGATCTCGGTGGCGGTGCCGCCCAGGCCGCCGAGCGGCTGGTGCATGAGCACTCGCGTGTGCGGTGTGGCGTAGCGCTTGCCCTTCGTGCCGGAGCTCAGCAGGAACTGCCCCATGGAGGCAGCCATGCCCATTGCCACGGTCACCACGTCCGGCTTGATGAACTGCATGGTGTCGTAGATCGCCATGCCGGCGGTGATCGAGCCGCCGGGGCTGTTGATGTAGAGGTAGATGTCCTCATTCGGATCTTCGGCGGCGAGCAGCAGCAGTTTGGCGCAGATCGCGTTGGCGTTGTCATCGCGCACATCCGAGCCGAGCCACACGATGCGCTCCTTGAGCAGGCGCTGGTACACGTTGTCATCCAGGCCCATGGCCATGCCGCCCGACGCGTTCTGGGGCTGTTCGGTCACAGTGCTCTCCTTCAGAGGCTGACAGTTCGGTTGGCTCAACACTACGCGAGCTGGTGGTTCGCTCCCTCAGCTGTTCGCCAGGGGCGCAAGGTCCGCGGGGCGGCGCAACCGTCACGCAATGGCAGGCGGGGCGGAGGCAGACCTCAGGTCTGCTCTTCGCCCCGCCCCTTGGGATTCGAGCCGCGGATCAGTCCTTGTCGGACTTCTTCGCAGCCTTCTTCTCAGACTTCTTCTCGGACTTCTTCGCAGCCTTCTTCTCGGACTTCTCAGCCTCGGGCTTCTTCTCAGCCTCAGCCTCATCCTTCGCGTCCGCGTCGGTCGCGTCGTCCTCATCGGCGGGGGCCGCATCGAGGCCAAGGTCCAGCGTCTCACCGGATTCCTTGCCCTTGACCGTGATCTCAGCGAGCACCGCGTCCAGCGCCTTGGAGCGCTGCACTTCGGCGAAGATCTGTTCGATCTGGCCGGACTGGGCGATGGCCTGGAAGAAGGTGTTCGGGTCCATGCCGTACTGGGCGGAGAGGGAGGTCATGTAGTTCATGAGGTCCTCCTGCCCCACCTCGACCTCGCGGGACTCCAGCAGCGCATCGAGCACGAACTGTGCACGGATCGCCTTCTCGGTGTCCTCCTTGATCTCCTCGCCGTGCGGGTCATCCTCCGGCTTGCCCTCGTTCTCGAGGTGAGCGGCGATCTCATCCTTGACGAGCTGTTCGGGCACCGGCACCTCGAGCTCTTCCAGGAGCTTCTCCAGCAGGGCGTTGCGGGCAAGGCCCACACGGTTCGCTTCGGCGTCCTGCTCGGCTGCCTTCTTGAGGTCGGCCTTGAGCTCGTCGATGGTGTCGAACTCGGAGGCGAGCTCAGCGAACTCGTCGTCAGCCTCCGGCAGTTCGCGCACCTTGACGCTCTTCGCGGTCACGGTGATCTGTGCTTCTTCGCCCTCGCGCTCACCGCCGGCGAGCGGAGCGGCGAAGGTGGTGGTCTCCTCAGCGGAGAGACCGGTCAGCGCCTCATCCAGGCCCTCGAGCATATTGCCTTCGCCGATGCGGTAGGAGACGCCCTCTACATTGTCGATCTCCTCGTCATCGATCTTTGCCACGAGGTCGATGGACACGAAGTCCCCCTCCTCGGCCGGGCGGTCCACTCCCCTGAGGGTGCCGAAGCGCTCGCGCAGCGCGTCCAAGCGGACCTCAACGGCGTCGTCATCAATCGTGGGCTCCTCAATCTCCACCTCGTAGGAGGTGAAATCGGGCAGGGTGATCTCGGGGCGCACATCCTGCAGAACGGTGAAGACGAGGTCTCCCTCCTGCTTGCCGTCCAGGCCAGGCACCTCGGTGACTTCGAGCTCGGGACGGCCGGCCGGCTTGATCTCAGCCTCCGCAGCAGCCTGGGAGTAGAAGCCCGGGAGGGCGTCATTGACGGCCTCCTGGATGATGGTCTCGCGGCCGAAGCGCTGCTCGATGAGCGCTGGGGGCACCTTGCCCTTGCGGAAGCCGGGGATCTGGACTTCCTGAGCGATCTTCTTGCCTGCCTGGTCGATGGCGGGCTTCAGCTCATCGAACGGAACTTCGACGGTGAGCTTGACGCGGGTGGCATCGAGCTTTTCGACTTCGGTCTTCACGTGTCAGGACTCCCTGTTGTGATCGTGGGCGTATGAATAGAAAAAGGCTAGTACACGGTGTGCACTAGCCAAGCAGCTGTGAGCTGAACGCGCTGTCAGCGCTGTCCCACCGCTCGTCAGCCGACTGGTCGGGATGACAGGATTTGAACCTGCGACCTCACGCTCCCAAAGCGCGCGCTCTACCAAGCTGAGCTACATCCCGCGAAGGCGACCGCCAGCGAGTCTATCGTCACAGCAGCTGAACCTCCGGCGCCCGGTCAGTCAGTGTGACCAGTCCCATCGCCGTCCGTTCGCCGGCCCGTCCGAGCCGCTTTGACGGCCGACGCATCCCGGCGCTATCATCGGTTACCGGTCTTGCGCCTTGTGCGAGGCCCGGTTCTCACCGGTCTCCCGGTGAAGCACCCGCGGGTGTAGCTCAATGGTAGAGCCTCAGTCTTCCAAACTGATAGTGCGGGTTCGATTCCCGTCACCCGCTCCACATCACCCTTGATCATCGGCGGCTATGCGTTCCCGCAGGGGTGTGCGCCGGCAGCGTTCGGGACAGCGACCACGCGCCTGCCACGAGCAGCACCGTCATCGCAGCCGCTGCCGCACCCACCGGTGCGATCAGAGTGACGCCTGAGACCAGCAGCGGCGCACCGAGCGGCGCGGCCCCCATAAACGTATTCCACCGGCCCAGGTCTCTGGTGCGATGCTCGGGCCTGGCCAGGTCCACCGATAGGGTCATCTGAATACCGGATCCAAGGCCGTTGCCCACGGCCATGACGAGCATGGCGGCGAGCATGAACGGGAACACCCACCCTGCCGGCTCAGGGGACGGTTCAGCACCCCAGCCGAGCGGGGCGAGCATCGCGAATCCCGCCCCCACCCCGAGCAGGCAGGGCACAGCGCAGGCAGCGCGGCCGTAGCGGTCCATGATCACACCGGCGGGGATGAACAGCAGAATCTCCAGCACCGCGGCCACACCGAACATCAGCGAGATCGCACTCTCATCCAGCCCCACGGCAAGGCCGAGGAGCGGCACCACGATCGGCCGATTCACCCGGGCGATCATCAACGGGATCAGACCGAGTGCGATGCGCAGCTGGGTGCGCCAGTGCGCACGATCAGCGCCCGCAGGCTGCGGGGCAAGCTCGTCAGGCTCAGGAGTCGGCGCTGAAGCGGGAGCGGTCTCAGAAGTCGGCGCTGAAGCGGGTGCGGTGGCCTGCTCTGAACCGGCAGCCGCAGCCTGCCCCGGCACCGGCCCGGAATCATCGCTGATCGCGGGCGTGCGCATGCTGGCGGCGACCAGTATCGCCGCCAACAGTGACATCCCCGCATACAGGAACAGCACCCACCCGGTGTGGCCGGTTGCGATCACCATCGCGCCGAGCAGCGGGCCGATCACCTGCCCCACTCGCAGCGCCCCGCCCAGGGTGGTCATGGCTCGGGCGCGCATCAGCGGCGGCAGGGCCTGCGCCAGAAACGCCTGCCGGCCCACGTTCCAGATCACGGTTCCGGCACTGATCACCACCACCCCGAGCACCAGCAGCAGCCGGTCGCGGGCGTTCGGGGTTCCGGCATCCAACGACCGGGTCAGCATGACCCCGAGCACGATGCCGGCCAGGGCCTGCAGCAGCCCGGCCACAGTGATCAGACGCCGATCACCGAGGAGCGCGATCGCCCGGGCCACCGGGATCGGGCCCAGGAACGCGAACACACCGTGGATGATGCCGAGCGCCGCCGCACCGGGAACGCTGAAGCCGAGCCGCACAGCAATCACGGGCAGCACCGGCAGAAAAGCGCTCGATCCAGCGATGCCGAGGATCGTCGGCAGGTACACGGGCAAGGCGAGTCGGCGAAGAACAGAGACGGTCCGCTGGCTCATCCGCGCTGCTCCTCATCTCTGACGATCCCGGCCGCTGTCACCGCTGGTGACGCGGTTTTCTAGGATAGAGGAGACAACGATCGGAGACCCCATGCCCCCCGCTTCCCACTCCCCCACCATCACCGTGATCGATCCCGCCGGCGCGGTGGGTGACGCCGCTATGCGCGCCGCTGCGCTGCAGGGATGCCAGGTTCGCACCCTCACCAGCAATCCGGAGAGCGCCACGGTGTTCTCCGACTCGGTTCACGCCGCGCACGGTGACCTGACCGATGAAGTGCTGCTGGGGAACACTGTGGCCGGGGCGGACGCGGTGATCCTTGCGCTCGGAGAGCGGGTGGCGGAGCCCCCGCACGCGGGGGCCGAGGACCCGTTTGTTGCTGAAGCACTGGTGTACGCCATGCGTGCAGCGGGCACGGATCGGCTGATCGTGACGATGCCGCTGGATGCGCTCCAGCTCACCACGTCGGGCACGCGAGCCCGGTCCGCTCCTGCACGCCGGCACACACTGCGGGAACGCGCCCGCACAGCCGCAAGCACACTGCGGGCGGATCATTCCGATCACCGGGCTTTGCTGGCTGCGCGACGGGCCTATGAACTGGTGCGACTGTCCGGTCAGCGGTTCACGGTGCTCGCGCACCCGCGGGTGATCGTGGCGCCTGGACCAGCCCAGGTGGAGCTGATGCCAGCGGTGATCGCGCCGAGCGCGTCGGCTGAGATCTCCGCGGCGATGGTGGCGCAGCAGGCACTGCACTGCGCGCTCAGCAGAGCACACGAGGGTGAGACCGTGGTGATCAGCGAGGTCTGATCAGCCGACTGCCGTGTAAGCCGCGACCGTGCGCGCCTCCTGCTGCGTCGCGAGCTCTTCGTCCACCCCGGCTGCGACTGCGGCTCCAGCCCAGCGGATCGCCCAGGCGCGCACTGTCTGCACGCCGTCCGCCGTGGTGAGCCAGGCGGGGGTGGGGGCGGGCAGTCCGCACGGCTCACCGGAGCGCAGCGCGGCTTCTCGCTGGAAGCCGAGCAGTGCGATCTCCCAGCCGAGCGCAATCGAACCCGGGCCGTACTCCTGAAACACCTCGCGTGGCAGCGTCAGCTCGTGCTCGAGCCGCAGGCTGCACTGGCCGGTGTCATCAGGATCCAGGCGGATGCTGAGCGCGTCGGCCTGCTCCCCGTACTCCCAGGTGAGCTCAAGGCGATGGGGAGCGCTGACTGATGTGACGGTGCCGCTGACACCGCCGGGCGCGCGGAACCGACCACCTTCGCGCAGCTCTCCCGTCACCGGGCCGTACCAGCGCAGCAGGCCCTCCTGGGTGGTGAGCAGCGGCCACAGGTCACTGGCGGGCGCAGGCAGTGAGGAGCGGATCTCCAGGGTGAGGGCAACCGCTGAATCAGTCGAGGCATCCTCATTGATGACCAGGGAGCGCAGAACAGCGTCCATGCTGTCCACAGGTGAAGCGGGCACGGGGCCTCCACAGGCGTGCGTGGCAGGGGTTACTCGGAGCAGGCGGCAACTATCGCGCATTGCGCCTGCTCACCTATCGTATGGGGCGTGAGCACAACACACAGCATTTCGGTCAGCGAATTCAGCATCACGGCGTTCGACGCCGTCCTTTTCGACCTTGACGGAGTCATCACGCCCACCGCTGAGGTCCACATGCGCGCCTGGCAGCGCATGTTCAGCGACTACCTGGACTCCAAAGGCATCACGGAGCCCTACACCGACCAGGACTACTTCGAGTTCGTGGACGGCAAGCCCCGCTTCGAAGGTGTGGATGCGTTTCTGCGTTCGCGCGGCATCGAGCTGGAGTGGGGCAGCGAGGGAGACTCTCCTGAGACTGAGACCGTGATCGGCCTGGGCAATCGGAAGAACGCTCTGGTGCTCGAGATCCTCCGCACCGAGGGTGTGCAGCCGTATCCGGGGTCGGTGGCCCTGCTGGATGCGCTGCGCTCTGATGTGAAGATTGCGATCGTCTCCTCCAGTCGGAATGCCCCCGAGGTGCTGCGCGCTGCCGGTCTGCTGGACCGGTTCGAACTGATCGTGGACGGCACCGTGGCTGCTGAGCAGGGCCTTGCGGGCAAACCGGCACCGGACACGTTCGTCTACGCGGCCGAGCAGCTCGGTGTGCCGGCTGAGAAGTGCGTGGTGGTGGAGGATGCCGTCTCCGGTGTGAAGGCCGGCGCGGCAGGTCCGTTCGGCGCAGTCATCGGTGTGGACCGCGGCGTGGGCGCAGACGCGCTCTACGCTGCCGGAGCAACCATCGTTGTGGCTGACCTGGGGGTGTTTGCATGAGCCTGGCGCATCAGCATCTGCTCAACGGCGCCATGATGGGCAGTGACAATGATCCGGTGGATCGCACCATTCACCCGGTGGATCCGTGGAAGCTCATCCAGAGCCGTCCCGGCACCGATGTGGGCATCACCGAAACGAATTTCGCCACCGCCAACGGCTACCTCGGCATCCGCGCGTGTCATGAGGAGGGCCGACCGGTGGAGGAACCGGGAACATTCCTCAACGGCTTCCACGAAACATGGGACATCCGCCACGCAGAGAGCGCCTACGGCTTCGCCACCACCGGTCAGACCATCGTGACCGTGCCGGATGCCACGCTGATCAAGCTGTATGTGGATGATGAGTCGCTGGTGCTGTCCAAAGCGGACCTGCTGGAGTTCGAGCGCTGTCTGGACTTCCGGGAAGGCGTGCTCTGCCGGAGCCTCCTGTGGCGCACCCCCAGCGGCAAGAAGGTGCGGGTCACCTCCAGCCGGATGGTGTCCTTCACGGACCGGCATCTGTGCCTGATGCGCTACACCGTGGAGATGGTGGAGGGGGATGCTCCGATCGTCATCTCCAGCCAGGTGCTGAACCGCGAGGACATGCGACAGGACCAGGCACCCGCCGACGATGTGAACGATCCGCGGCGCTCCGCGAAATTCGCCGGCCGAGTCCTGGAGCCCGAGCTCACCTGGCATGACGATGAGCGCATGATCCTGGCACATCGCACCGCCCACTCCGGCATCGGGGTGTGCGTGGCGTGCGACCACTCGGTGATCAGCGATGTGGAGGTGGAGCGCTTCTCTGAGGTCAGCGATGACCTTGGCAAGCACATCGTCCGCGCAGAGCTCAAACAGGGCGCGTCGCTCACGGTGGAGAAGGCTGTGGCGTACCACTACGGCTCTGTGGCCTCCGGCCGGGAGCTCGCCGACCGCGGCGGCCGCACCCTGGACCGGGTGAGGAACCATGGCTTCAGCGCCTACCACGGGTGGCAGAAGGACTTCCTGGCGGACTTCTGGGAGCGCTCCGATGTGCGGGTTGAAGGCCAGGACCATATTCAGCAGGCGATCCGCTGGTGTATCTACCAGCTCGCTCAAGCCTCCGCCCGCGCAGACCAGCGGGGCATCCCCGCCAAGGGCGTCACCGGCTCCGGCTACGAGGGCCACTACTTCTGGGACACGGACATCTACGTGGTGCCGTTCCTGGCGTTCACCTCCCCGGAGTGGGCACGCAACGCCCTGCGATTCCGGTACAACCTGCTCGACGCAGCCCGCGAGCGCGCCACCGTGCTCAACCAGCGCGGCGCCCTGTTCCCATGGCGGACTATCTCCGGTGATGAGGCGAGCGCCTACTACGCAGCCGGCACGGCTCAGTACCACATCGATGCGGATATCGCGTGGGCGTTCTCAACGTACACGGACATCAGCGGCGACCAGCAATTCATGGAATCCCAGGGCACCGAGGTGCTGGTAGAGACCGCGCGCATGTGGGCGGACCTCGGGTTCTGGCGCTCCAATGGGGAGGCCCGCTTCTACATCCACGGCGTTACCGGACCGGATGAATACACAACCGTGGTGAACAACAACCTGTTCACAAACATCATGGCCAAGCACAATCTGGCGCGTGCCGCCCAGGCCGTGACCGAACTGCGCGAATCCGATCCGGCGGCATACCGGGAGCTTGCCGAACGGCTGAATCTGGACGAGCTGGAGATCTCCGAGTGGCTGCACTGTTCAGAGGGCATGTACATCGGGTGGGATGACACCTTCGGGATCCACCCGCAGGATGACATGTTCCTGGAACGGGAGGTGTGGGATCTCCAGGCCACTCCGGAGGACAAGTTCCCCCTGCTGCTGAACTTCCATCCGCTGGTGATCTATCGCTTCCAGGTGATCAAGCAGGCTGATGTGGTGCTGGCGCTGTTCCTGCGCGGCAGCGAGTTCACCCTGGAGCAGAAACGCGCCGACTTCGAGTACTACGACCGGATCACCACCGGTGATTCCACGCTCAGCTCCGTGGTGCAGTCCATCATCGCCGCGGAAGTGGGCCATCAGGACCTGGCGATGCAGTACTTCATGGCGGGTCTGTTCGTGGACCTGGCGGACCTGCACTCCAATACCCGCGATGGTGTGCATATCGCCTCCGCGGGCGGTGTGTGGAACGCGCTCGTGCACGGCTTCGGCGGGATGCGCTTCGAAGCCGGCGAACTGACCTTTGATCCACGCCTTCCCGAGGCATGGCCATCCCTGGAGTTCCCACTGACCGTTCGGGGATCCCGCTTCCTGGTGCGGATCACCAAGGACCAGATCACCTTCACCCTGCACGAGGGTGACGAGCTTGAAGTGGAGGTCCGCGGTGAGAAGGTCACCATCACTGAGGGCGGTGTCTCAATCCAGTTGAAGGACCAGGGCCCGGTGCTGAAGCCCGGTACCCTGGAAGCTCCGCCGAGCGTGGGAGACGTCCGCGCGGACGGCACAATTGTGAGCGCCACAGTGCCGGCGGATCCGGAGTCGCCGTGGGAGTACCCGGCCGGCGCTCCCCATGAGAAGCACGCGGACCTGGAGGAGACCCGATGACCGCACAGACTGCCCTGACGCACCGCCCCGTCCTTGCAGACCGGGTGCTGCCGATCCCGTCACTGGCCCGTGACCTCGCCCTGGTGGTGATGGGCACCGCCGCGCTGACGCTGATCTCCCAAGTGTCGATCCCGCTGCCGTTCACGCCGGTGCCGCTCACCCTCGGCACGTTCGGCGCGCTGCTGGTGGGCGCTTCGCTCGGTCCGGCGCGCGGCATCGCCGCCACCGGCCTGTACGCACTGCTGGCCGCATTCGGCGCTCCAGTGCTGGCGGGCTGGTCCAGCAGCGGTCTGCTCACCGCATCGTTCGGCTACGTGATCGGGTATGTGCTCGCCGGCGCTGCGCTCGGCTACGCGGCGCGCCGCGGCGCCGACCGCTCCGCTAGTCGCACAGCGCTTGCAGCGATCGGCGCCACCGCTCTCGTCTATGTGGCAGGTCTTCCCTGGCTTGCGCTGTCCGCTGGCCTGGGACTTGCGGACACCCTCACAATGGGCCTGCTGCCGTTCATTGTGGGCGATGTGATCAAGGCAGTGGCCGCCTCAGCCCTGCTGCCGGGCGCGTGGGCGCTGCTCGGCGAGAAGCGCCGTGACTGACATCCGGCTGCGAGGCGGGCGGGCGTGAGCTCCGTCCGCCCCCGTGTGAACACTGTGAGGCGCCCACGCCTCACGGTGTTTCACGTTCTGCACCGGGTGTGGGTGCGGATCCTGGAGATCCAGGTGTGGGATGTGGCGGCCACGATGACGTTCTACGCGGTGCTGAGCTGGCTGCCCGGGTCCGTGGCGATCATCTCCGTGCTGTCTCTGCTCGGCATTGAGGAGGAGACGGTGCACATGGTGGGAACGCTCGTGCGGCAGATCTTTCCCACCGTGGACCCGCGGCCGTATGAGCAGACGCTGTTGGCGTTGACCACCACTGACGGCGGGGTGCTCGGCCTGCTGCTCGGAACGCTCGGCGCGCTGCTGTCCACCTCCAATGGGGTGGCCGCCTACCATCGCACGCTGCACACGGTGTACGACACACGCGAGGGACTGCCGTTTCTGCCCATGCGAGCGCGTGCCTTCCTGGAGACGATCGTGGGTGTGGTGCTGGTGATCGTGGCATCGGCGGTCATGCTGATCGGCAATGAGGCCTCAGCGAAGGTGGGCGAGTACTTCGGCATCTCCAGCGCGGTGTTCGAGGCGTGGTCACTGCTGAAATGGCCGATCCTGCTGATCATCATCACGCTTATGGTGTCCTACAGCTATTTCGCGTTTCCGAATGTGCAGCTGCCGTACTACCGCGTGATGAGCATCGGCTCGATGCTGAGCGTTGCCACCCTGTTCGGTGCGGCGGTGCTGCTCGGCTGGCTGTTCGAGGTCCTCGCGCGCTTCTCCACTCTGCTGTCCACGATCAACTCGCTGATCGCGATCCTGGTGATCGTGTGGGTGGCGTGCATGGTGATCATCGCCGGGGCGATCGTGGATGCTGAGTTCCTGCGCGCCCGGCAGATCGCGCTCGGCTTTCCCGCCTGGTCGAGCATCCACCTTGATCCGCAGCACACCCGCGCCCTGGACTATTTCGAGCGGGATGACGAACGTCACTCGGCCCTGGCGAAACAGGTGGCGCGCTCGGCTCTCACCGGGGAGCCGCTCAGCAGCTCCCCCTCTCTCGCCATCGTGGATGCATCCAGCCTGTGGGCGGTGAATCCTCGCAAACTGGAGGAAAGCCTGCGCCGCACCGGGCAGCTTCCGGTCATCACCGAGGAGCAGGCTGACCGTCCTTCTCACCGTTCAGCCCAGTAGGCTGTGCGCATGAGCACCAACGAGCACTCCTCCCCCTGTATCCGCCGGCGCACTCTCGGCGCGCTCGGGCTGACCGGCGCCGCGGCAGCAGCGCTGACCGGTTGCGGTCCCGATCGGGGCGGCATCCAGAATGAACAGATCGACGCGGACGCGTCTGGCGCCGTGGATCTCGCAAGCATCCCCGAGAACGCCACAAGTGTGGTGGATTTCGGCGGCGACCGCGGGTACGTGGCGGTGGTGCGGGGCACGGGTGACGACCTCAAGGGATATTCCGGGTACTGCACCCATCAGGGTTGCGCGCTCAGCGCGATCGACTCCGGCAAACTGCACTGCCCCTGCCATGATTCAGAGTTCACGCCGGCAGACGGCGCCCCCACCCAGGGTCCCGCGGTGGAGCCGCTGCCCGAGGTGAAGCTCGCGGTCGCGGATGGAAAGGTGACCCGCGTTGACGCCTGAGTCTGCGTCCCGGCCCCTGGCCGCTGACGGCCGTCCGCGCCGCGAGATCGTGAGCTTTGTGCGCCGCGGCAAGCGCCTCACCGAGGAGCAGATCAGCGCATGGAACAGCCACCACAAGACCTACCTGCTGGAGCTGCCGCACGGGGTGCGAGACACTCTGATCCACCCGGATATCCAGCTGGATCCGCGCGCGATCTTCGGCAATGACAACCCGCTGATCATCGAGATCGGCTCCGGCCAGGGGGACAATATCGCCCGCGCCGCTGCGGAGAATCCCACCACGAACTTCCTCGCGTTCGAGGTGTACCGGCCGGGCAACGCCCAGACCGTGGTTCACCTACAGAACCTGGGGCTGCCGCCGAACCTGCGCATCCTCGAGTTCGATGCCGAGCACTCCCTTCCCGGCCTGCTGCCCGAGTCCAGTGTGCGGGAAGTGTGGATCTTCTTTGCGGATCCGTGGCACAAAACCAAGCATCACAAACGCCGCCTGATCAGCGCGGGCTTCCTGCGGGAGCTGCACACGCTGCTGGAGCCGGGCGGGACGGTGCGCACCGCCACCGACTGGGCGGACTACGCCGCCCACCAGGCCCATGCCTTTGCCGCGGTGGAACGAGAGGGCCTGTTCATCAATAATCATCCCGAGGGGCCCCGCCCGGAGGGCACCACCACCGACGAGATCCCTGCGGACTCTCCCGCCACCGGCTGGGCGCCACGCTTTGCCTCCCGGGTGCGGACCGCATTCGAGGGAAAGGCGCTGCGCGCTGGACGCCTCATCTGGGATCTCAGCTTCACAGCCGTGAAGCCGCCGCGCAGCCAGGAGGGCGCATCATGAGCAGCAGCTACGAGGACTCAACGTTCGATGACATCGAGGAGTTCACCGGTGAGGAGGATTCGTCTGGGGCGAGCCGGCGCAAGAAAGGATGCTGCATCGCGCTGGTGCTCGCCCTGCTGATTCCGATGCTCGTGGTGGGCGCCATTGTGGGCTCCTACTTCTGGGGCCTGCACAACACCTACACGAAGAACGTGGACACCGTGGAACTTGAGGAGAAGGACCGGCAGGCGCAGGGCAAGGGCACCAATATCCTCCTGCTCGGCTCGGACAAGCGCAGCCCGGAGGAAGCTGAGAAGTCCGGTGTGGTGGGCCAGCGCTCGGATGTGATCATGCTGGTGCACATCTCCGAGGACAACAAGCAGATGTACGTGACGTCCTTCCCCCGCGATCTGTACATTGACATCCCCGGCCATGGCAAGGACCGCATCAATGCCGCCCTCGCCTATGGCGGAGTGCCGCTCGCTACCCAGACGGTGGAGAACTATGTGGGCGTGAAGATCGACCATGTGGCGCTGGTGGACTTCGACGGCATCCAGAAGATCGTGGACACCCTGGGCGGCGTGGACGTGGAAGTGGCACAGAACTTTGAGGGTGATGGCAAAACCTTCACCAAGGGCACGCAGCACATGGACGGAGAGACCGCGCTGATCTTCGTGCGACAGCGCATGCAGCTCGCGGACGGAGACTTTGAGCGCAACGCGAACCAGCGCCGTCTGCTCGCTGCGATCATGAAGAAGATCATCTCCGCGGATACGCTCAGCGACCCGCAGAAGGTCCAGGCGCTGACCGAGGACCTCTCCCCGTACCTGACGGTGGACTCGGGCCTCACCTCATCCACGATCGCAAGCCTCGCGTTCGACTCGCGCTCCATCCGCAGCTCGGACATCCGCTACGGGTCGGTTCCGCATGGCGGCCCTACCACGACCTCCGGCGGTGCCTCCGTGGTGGCCACGGATGAGGCGGCGATGGATGAGTTCCGCACCGCGATCAAGAACGACGCGATGGAGGAGTGGCACAGCCGTAACCATTAGGCTGAGCTGCACTATCAACCAAGGAGAACCTGAATGTCCAAGCAGACCGCAACCCCGGGTGTGAAGCTCGTGATCACTCTGGCCGGCCTCGCGGCAGGTGTGGTGGGCAGCAAGCTGCTCGACGCCGCCTGGGGCGTGGCTTTCGGAGAGCAGGCGCCCACGGCTTCCGCTCAGAAGACCAGCGAGAAGGACCTCGCAGAGGCGAAGAAGGAAGCCAAGCAGCGCGGCGCCACCAAGCAGGAGCTGCGAGAGATGGAGTCCTCGTTCGACGCGCTGCCCGCGTGGAAGATCGTGCTGTGGACCGCGGTGTCCGGCGCGGTCATCTCCGGTCTGCGCATGGCCGCTGAGCGAGGTGCAGAGGCGGGCGCGAACCGGCTCCTGGGCCGCCGTCCGGAGTCTGCCCGCGGCTGACCGCTCCTATCTGATCCGGTGATTCACCCCGCTGACCCAGGTCAGCGGGGTGAACAGCGTCTGAACAGTGCATGACTGCCCTTTGACATCCGGCGGCGCCTGCGGCGCGGGGCTCGCCGCGCCTTCTACTCTGGAGCTGTGGACTCTGCTCTGACCATTGTGCTCGCAGTCGCGATCGGCGCCGTCTTCGGTGTGGCCGCGATGGCGGTGCTGCGCCGCGAGGACCGTCGGCATAGCGTTCACGACGTGCGCCCGGCAACAGGGGTTGCGGACTCAGCCTCGGAGATCCTCGCCATCCTCTCTACGGCGCATGTCATGCTCGACCGGCACGGTGATGTGCTGCGCGCTTCGCCGCTCGCATTCAGCTACGGGATCGTGCGCGCCACGGGCGGCGACTATCCGCGTCTGGCCACCACCGAACTCATCGACCTGGTCACTGAGGTGGGCTTCAACGGCGGTTATCGTACTCAGGTGCTGGAGTTGGGGCGGGCAAATGAGGCAGACGGCACCGGCACCGTGAGCGTCAAGGTGGGCGCGATCGGCAGCGACCATGTGCTTTTGCTCGCTGAGGACCTCACACGAGCCACCCGTGTGGAGGCGACCCGCCGCGACTTCGTTGCGAACGTCTCCCATGAGCTGAAGACTCCGGTGGGGGCGCTTGCTCTGCTCGCAGAGACGATGGAGGATGCGGCTGACGACCCGGAGGCGGTGCGCCGCTTCGCGCACCGTATGCAGAGCGAGTCGATGCGGCTGAGCACCCTGGTGCAGGAGATCATCGAACTTTCACGAGTGCAGGGCTCCAGCGCCCTGGTGAACGCCGATGAGATCAGCATGCGGGACGTGGCCGCGGCGGCTGTGTCTCACAACTCCACCCTGGCGGCGGCGCACTCGATCCGCATGGTCAATCACGCGCAGGAAGACCTGTTCGTGTACGGATCACAGACGATGCTCGTGACGGCACTCTCCAACCTGATCAGCAATGCCCTTTCCTACTCTCCCCCAGACACCACAGTCACGATCAGCTCCCGCCGCCATAACGGCATGGTCGAGGTGAGCGTGCGGGACCAGGGCATCGGCATCGAACCCGCTGATCTGGAGCGTGTGTTCGAGCGATTCTTCCGGGTGGATAAGGCACGCAGCCGAGCCACCGGCGGCAGCGGACTGGGCCTGGCGATCGTCAAACACATCGCGAGCGACCACGGCGGCGCTGTTTCGGCTTATTCTGCTCCCGGACACGGTTCCACGTTCACACTGCAGATTCCCGAACTGTCCGCGGCTGCCGCAGAGCAGCACTCGGACCTGAGCACGGCACTGGACTGATATGGCACGCATTCTTGTGGTTGAGGACGAGGAGTCCTTCTCTGATCCGCTGAGCTACGCACTGCGCCGGGAAGGCCACGAGGTGGCGGTGGCGGACAACGGCCTGGATGGACTGACGATCTTTGCGAACCATTCCCCGGATCTGGTTCTGCTGGATCTCATGCTGCCGGGAATGAGCGGCATCGATGTGTGCCGGGAGATACGGCGCACTTCCAGTGTTCCGATCATCATGGTGACCGCGAAGGATGATGAAGTGGATAAGGTGCTCGGGCTTGAGCTCGGCGCCGATGACTACGTCACCAAGCCCTACTCCTCCCGTGAGCTGCTGGCACGCGTAAAGGCGGCGCTGCGGCGCGGCAAGGAGCGCGCAGCGCCGGCAGCGGAGCAGCCAGCCGATGACTCCGTGCTCGAAGCAGCGGGCATCGTGATGGACGTGGACCGGCATGTGGTCACGGTGGACGGCACGGAGACGCCGCTGCCGCTGAAGGAGTTCGATCTGCTCGAGCTGCTGCTGCGCAACACGGGCCGAGTTCTCACTCGCGCCCAGCTGATCGACCGGGTGTGGGGCACGGACTACGTGGGAGATACGAAGACGCTCGATGTGCATGTGAAGCGGCTGCGCTCAAAGATCGAGCCGAACCCGAAGAGCCCCCGGGTGCTGCTCACGGTACGAGGACTGGGTTACAAGCTGGAGGATGTGCCGCGCTGAGCGGATGCGCCATCCGGAGCCGGCCGGCAGCGAGAAGCCCCCGAACCGATCGGTTCGGGGGCTTCTGCATCATGGTGCACAGTGCTCGCTGCACCTAGTTGATCATTCGTTCTGTGAGGTGTAGCCCAGGGACTCATCGAGCACCGGAATGGTGGCGGTGAGGCTCTCCCCGCCCACGGAGAACTCGAAGTCCACGTTGTCACCGGGCTTCGCTCCCCCCAGCGAGGACACCTCGATGGCGGGGATCTCCTGGCCGAAGCTGACCATGCCCTGCGCGGGAACAGTGACGGTGGTGGAGAAAAGCTCGGTGTCACCGTTCTTGCCCACGAGCGTCACCTGCTGGTCTTCGGTGGTGTCATTGGCCAGGCCGCCCACCACGGTGGGCTTGCCGGAGCTGTCAACCACCACGTACACATTGCGCAGGCCCACCGGCTCGCCCGGGTTGCCGGAGGGGAAGAGATTCTCCACACTGCCCTCAGCCGGCTGGTAGAACTCGTGGGTCTGGATCGGGTTCATGTAGGAGCAGCCCGAAAACAGGGCCGCCAGGCTGATGGCGCCCGCAGCAGCTGCGATGCGGACGGAAGGGCGACGAATCTTCACGCTCACTCCTCGTTGGGGACATGGGTCGGGCTGAACGCCGAGTCAACCCTAGACTAACAGCTCGCTCAGGCTGTTATCAGCTCCGTTCCGCCGCTCCAGACCTCACCGAGAGAGAGCGGGGCACCCTAGCACATGTTCGTTTGGTAGACTAGGCGAGGCGAAAGGGGCTTTTAATGAATTTTTCCGTGGGTGAAACCGTTGTCTACCCGCATCATGGTGCCGCTCTGATCGAGGAGATCAACACCCGCACGATCCGGGGCGAGGAACGCACCTACCTGAAGCTGAAGGTGGCGCAGGGGGATCTCACGATCGAAGTCCCGGCTGACAACGTCGACATGGTCGGCGTTCGTGACGTGGTGGACAAGAAGGGCCTGGAAGAGGTGTTTGACGTGCTGCGTGAGCCGCACATCGAGGAGCCCACCAACTGGTCCCGCCGCTACAAGGCAAACGTTGAGAAGCTGGCCAGCGGAGATATCAAGAAGGTGGCGGAGGTTGTCCGCGACCTTTGGCGCCGTGACCAGGACCGTGGCCTGTCCGCCGGGGAGAAGCGCATGCTCTCCAAGGCGCGTCAGATCCTCACCTCCGAACTTGCGCTCGCCAAGGATGTGGACCAGGAGCGCGCCGATGAGATCCTGGACGAAGTCCTCGCCTCCTGACGGTTTCGGTTTCCTGTTCTCACACTCCATGACATCCCGTCTGGTCTGCGCCCTGATGCCTGCGCCGGCCGCGCAGTCATCCCGGTTGCGAACCCGTCGGCTCCGCGGGATGTCACTGACAGAGCACGCCCTCGCTGCGGTGACCGGTCTGGGCCATGGCCCGGTGGGGCTGCTCGGCTCAGCAGCCGCGGCGTTCGCCGCCGTGTCCACGCCGTCCGAATCCACCCCGGCTGCACGCGTCGAGCATGCTGGCGCCACATCGCCGCTGACCCTCCCGGCTGCGTCCGATGATCTGCCCGCTCTGCTGGCGCCCGCGCTGGCCTGGGCAGAAAGCCTGCGGGCCGACGCGATCCTCCTGCATGACCTGTCCCGTCCGCTGACGCCACGGTCCGTGATGGAACGCGTGATCAGCACCTGGCGCCACACCGGGCACACGACTGTCCCCGCGGTGGCGGTCACCGACTCTGTGAAAGCCGTCCAGCGCGGCGGGGATCTGGTGAATATCGACCGGTCCACCCTGGTTGCGCTGCAGTCCCCGATTGTGGCGCCCGTGGCTGCGCTGCGGCGTGTTCTCGCCCAGGGCGGATCGCTCTCGTCGCTCGCGCACGCACTGCGGGAGCGTGGCGAGCCGGTCCAGGTGGTGAACGGCAGTCAGGCCGGTGAGCCGATCATGGACGAGCTGTCCCTGCTGCGCGCACAGACCGCTTTCACCGAGCGCTGATCAGCCGCTCCGCCAGCGCTACATCATGCGGGAACGTGATCTTGAAGTTCTCCGCTTCTCCCGGAACCCACCGCACCGCAAGGTTCGTGAACGCCTCAACACAGCTGGCGGTGTCCGTTCCGGAGAATCCTTCCCGCGCCGCTGTCTCATAGGCGTCCAGCAGCGGCTCTGCGCGAAATCCCTGAGGGGTTTGTACCCGCACCAGCTGACGGGGTGCGTGACCGGCAGCAAGCTGCCTGGCACCTTCCGCGTCGGGCGCAGAGCTGACCACTGCGCAATCAGGGGCGGGAAGCCCTGGCACCGCTCCCCCGTGCTCACGTGCAGAGCTGAGCACGGAGTTGATGAGACGGGGTGAGACCAGAGGACGCGCGGCGTCATGAATGAGCACGGTGTCCACCTGCCCACAGCGGATCTGGGGTGCCAAGTGGCGCAGCGCGTTCAGCTCAGAGCTCTGCCGGTCAATGCCGCCGGTGATGATCTCAACTGCGGCGCCGACCGTGTGGCCGCCCGTGATCTGTTCGGCGCGCTCACGATCTTCCGGGCGGACCACGAGCACCAAAGGCCCGATACCGTCCACGCTTGCCAAAGCGGCGAGGGACCAGGCTGCAACAGCGCGCTCGCCGAGCGGGAGGAACGCCTTGTTGATCGGTGCGCCGACGCGGCTGCCTGAGCCGCCGGCGAGCACAACTCCTGCGGCATACGGTCCGCGGGCCGAATCAGAAAGCGAGGTCACCACCTCAGTCTAGGGTGTGCGCTCAACCGCAGCGGCCGCTGCTGCACCGTCATTGCTGCACCGGCCGCGGGCTGTGGGGCCGAAGCGGACAGGCCAGCGCCTAGACTAGTCCCCGACTGAGGGGAGAGTGCTCATGGTGTACCCGCGGGTGGGGATCGGCACTGATGTGCATGCATTCGCAGAGGCAGACTCGGGCCGCGAGATGTGGCTCGGCGGTGTGCTGTTCGAGGGTGAGATCGGGCTAGTGGGCCATTCCGACGCGGACGTGGCCGCTCATGCGCTCTGCGACGCGATCTTCTCTGCCTGCTCGCTCGGCGATCTCGGCTCGAACTTCGGAACGGATGACCCACAGTTTGCGGGAGCGTCCGGTACTCGTCTGCTCACTGAGACAGCACACCGCGCACGTGCAGCCGGATTCCGCGTTCTCAACGCATCCGTGCAGGTGATCGGGAATCGACCCAAGCTGAGCCCGCGTCGGGCAGAGATGACAGCAGCGCTGAGCGAGGCAGCCGGCGCACCAATCAGCATCACCGGCACCACCAGCGACGGACTCGGCCTCACCGGCCGGGGTGAGGGCGTGGCCGCCGTGGCGACCGCGCTCGTGATCGAGGAGCAGTCCCCGGATGCGCGTTGAGACTGTTGACAGCCTGAGCGCGGATCTCATCGATGAAGCTGTGGACGCGCTCAAAGGCATGGTGCACCGCACCCCGATCGAACGATCGAAGCGGCTCTCACAGATCGCGGGCCGCAATGTGTTCCTCAAACGCGAGGATCTGCAGGCGGTGCGCTCCTATAAGATCCGCGGAGCTTATCTGTTCATCTCCGGGCTGGATGATGACCGAGCCCGCGCTGGCGTGGTGGCGGCCAGCGCCGGCAATCACGCCCAGGGCGTCGCATTCGCGTGCAACGCGCTGAGCATTCCCGGTCGCATCTACGTGCCCACTCGGACTCCGCGTCAGAAGCGTGATCGCATCCTCGCCATCGGCGCGGAGTGGGTG
Source organism: uncultured Dermabacter sp. (assembly GCA_947252755.1). GTDB lineage: Bacteria > Actinomycetota > Actinomycetes > Actinomycetales > Dermabacteraceae > Helcobacillus. Next base: position 20,777 of record CAMXWV010000014.1, on the reverse strand, counting down.
CAGCTGGTGCTGACCGGGGACACATTCGATGACGCGTCCGAGGCAGCGCTCGCGGACGCCGAGCGCACCGGCGCCACGCTGGTGCCGCCATTCGATCACCCCACGGTCATCACCGGTCAGGGCACCGTGGCAGCGGAGGCGGTGCAGCAGGTGCGTGAGCAGTTCGGCCGCGGCATCGGCACCGTGGTGGTGCCCGTGGGCGGCGGTGGTCTGCTGGCCGGCTGTTCGCTCTGGCTGCGGGAACGCCTGCCCGCGGCGCAGATCGTGGGGGTGGAGCCGTCCGGTGCCGTGTCGATGGCAACCGCGATGCGCCAGGGCAAGCCGGTCACCCTTGCGGAGATCGACACGTTCGTGGACGGTGCGGCCGTGCGCCGTGCCGGCCGCTGCACATTCGAGATCGCCCAGCAGGCCGACCCCACCCTCATCGCGGTTGATGAGGGCGCGGTCTGCACCGAGATGCTCAACCTGTACCAGGTGGAAGGCATCATTGCGGAGCCGGCTGGTGCGCTCGGCCCCGCCGCAGTGGCAACCGGGGCGCTGCCGCTGCTGCCGGCTGATCTGCCCGACGAGGCGGACACGGACATCCTCGTGGTGATCTCCGGCGGCAACAATGATGTGTCCCGCTACAACGAAGTGGTGGAGCGCTCACTCGTTCACGAGGGCCTCAAGCACTACTTCCTGGTCACGTTCCCGCAGGAGCCGGGTGCGCTTCGCCGCTTTTTGGATCAGGTGCTCGGCCCCGACGATGACATCGTGCTGTTCGACTACATCAAACGGAACAACCGCGAAGCAGGCCCGGCGCTCGTGGGGCTCGAACTCGGCGATCGGGACGGCTTGGAGCCGCTCCTGCACCGCATGGCCACGGCGAACATGGAGATCGAACGGATTGATCCGGACGATCCGATGTACCGCTACCTCACCTGAGGGCGCGGTGAGCGCCTGCCTGGCGGCACGGATGAGCCCCCGCTGATCGCGCAGCAGGCGGCGGCAGTCAGCTCGGGGTGATGCCGGTGGCTCGAGCCTGGACCGCGGAGGTCACGATGTCATCGAGGTCCCTGCTGGCGGACCAGCCGAGCGCGTTCTCGATCCGGTCAGTGGAGCAGATCAGGCGGGCCGGGTCGCCGGCGCGCCGGGGCGCAATGCTCGGCTGCACGTCGATGTTCCGCGCGCGGGCGATCGCGTCGATCACCTCGAGCACACTGGAGCCGGTGCCGGTGCCCACGTTGAACACGCGGTGCTCCCGTTCATCGCGCTGCAGGTAGTCCAGTGCAGCAATGTGCGCCTCGGCAAGATCGAGCACGTGAACATAGTCGCGCACACAGGTGCCGTCCTCGGTGTCGTAGTCATCGCCGAACACTACCGGGTCCTGGCCGCGGTCGAGCGCGTCGAGCACAATCGGGACCAGGTTCATCACCAGGGTGTCTGCAAGCTCCGGCCAGCCGGCACCGGCCACATTGAAGTAGCGCAGCGCCACCGTGCGCATCCCGTGGGCGCGTTCAGCGTCAGCGAGCATCCATTCGCCCACGAGCTTCGAGGCGCCATACGGGTTGATCGGGCGGCATTCGAGGTTCTCATCCACCAGCTTCACATCGGGCATGCCGTACACCGCGGCGGAGGAGGAGAACACGATGTCCCGCACTCCGGCCTGCGCGGCGCCGGCCAGAACCGCGGCAAGGCCGCCCACGTTGTCCCGCCAGTACTTCTCGGGGTTCTCCACGGACTCCCCCACCTGCTTGTGAGCGGCGAAATGGATGACGGCGCTCACACTGTGCTCGCGCATCGCCGCCGCGAGCTGCTCATCCGCCCCGTCCGCGGTGACATCCAGTTCGATGAGCGGCGCATCCCCCACTCGGGAGGCGAAGCCGGTGGAGAGGTCATCGACCACGGCTACGCCGCGTCCGCGTTCGCTGAGGAGTCTGGCCACATGGGAGCCGATGTAGCCGGCCCCGCCAATCACAAGAATCGTCATACATCTAATCTATGGCACGGACCATACTGCTGAGCGGCTGCATCGTCCTTCGGCCCCGGCAGGTGCCGTAATCTCTCCATACACTTCACATCTGGGTCCTACTGAGGCTGTGGCGGGTGCCCGTAGGATGGCGTCCATGAACGCTCACGATCAGAGCGGGACCCCCCGCGCCCGGCGCGCCGGGCGATACCGCTATCAACGCCCCACCGCCGCGGAGCTGGCTGCCCGCCGGGCGGCTGAACACCGGGCACGTGAGCGTGAGGCCCGCGCGCTCGCATCGGGGCGGGATCCCGAGGTCGCGAACATTCTCTCCCGCAGCAAGCACCAGACCGTCCGCTCACGTCGCACTCGAGAAGTCGATGAAGGCTCACTGTCGCGCGCGTCCGCGTGGACGTTTCTGGGCTCACTGCTGCCGGGCTTCGGCCTGATCCCCACCCCGAGGCGCCGCCTCGGGATCGTCCTGCTGGCGGTGGCGGGCATCCTCGGCGTGGCCGCACTCGCCTTCCTGATCTTCGGCAACCCGGTCAACACTCTGCTGGCGTTCGGGCTGAACTCCCGGTTCCTGCTGTCCGCTTTGGCAGTGGTGGTCATCGGGGCACTGGTATGGACCGGGGTCATCCTGTGGACGAACCACCTGCACAATCTGCGCGAGCGGCTGCGCGGCTCGGCTCTGTCCGCATCCCGTGCACTCGCCTATGTTCTGGCGATCATTGTGCTGCTGCCCTCCACACATGCCGCACACTCGCTGCTGGCCGCGAACAATCTGATCAGCGGTGATTCCTTCACTAAGGATGGCCACCAGTTCAGCTCGGGTGAGGACCCGTGGGCGAATAAGGAGCGGGTGAACATCCTGCTGCTGGGTCAGGATGCCGGCGCTGACCGAACCGGCACCCGCCCGGACACGATCATGGTGGCAAGCGTGGATACGAAGACGGGCCGCACAGCGCTGTTCTCGATCCCCCGGAATCTGCAGTACGTACGCTTCCCGAAGGGCAGCGCGCCGGCTGAGCAGTTCCCGGACGGCTTCACCTACTACGGCCATAACCAGAACCTCATCAACGCGGTGTGGACCTGGGCGGAAGAAGTGCGCCCAGATCTGTTTCCGAATGATCCGAACCCGGGTCTGACCGCCACGACGATGGCCGTTGAGCAGACGCTCGGCCTGCAGCTCGACTACTACGCGCAGGTGAACCTGCAGGGCTTTGAGGACATGGTGGACGCCATCGGCGGCGTGGACTTCGAAGTGGAGCGCCGGATCCCGATCGGCGGCGGGGCCGCGAGGATCGAAGGCTGGATCGAACCGGGCTGGCAGCACCTGGACGGGTACCAGTCCCTCTGGTACGCCCGCTCCCGCGAGGGCTCCAGCGACTTTGACCGCAACTGCCGTCAGCAGCGTATTGTGCGGGCAGTAGCAGAGGAAGTGGACGTGCCGAAAGTGGCGCTGTCTCTGCCACAGCTGCTCAATGCCACCCAGCGCAATCTGGTCACTGACATCCCCTCGAGTCGCCTGGACGCGTTTGCAGACCTCGCCATGCGCATTCAGAAGGGCGGCTTCAAGTCCTACCCGATCACCCCGGACGTCACGGATCCGGCAGACCCCGAGTGGGACTATCTGCATCAGTGGGTGCAGGCCTCGATCGATGACTCGATGAAGGGGGCGAACCCGCAGTCCGCCCGCGGCGGCAACGCGAAGGATGCATCGAACGGCAAGAAGGACTCCGCGCCGGCGAGCCCCACTGCCTCCCCGACTGCCACGCCTGAGCCGAGCGAGTCCGCTTCGCCGTCAGAATCCGCATCCCCGAGTGAGGGTTCGGACTCCTCCAGCTCCGGCGGCGCCACGCGGGAGCCGGAGGTTGAGAAGGACCCACTGTGGCGGTGCATGCCGGGCAACACTGACCCGAACGACTGACCAGAACGACTGGGCTGCTCCGCACCGGGCGGAGCGGCTCAGTCGATCACGCCGAGCAGGGCGTTCTCCACGAGCTCCGGCAGTGCCGGGTGGATCCAATACTGCCCGCGGGCCACGTCCCGGGCTTTCTGCCCAAAGCTCATCGCATGGATGAGCTGCTGGATCAGCGTGGACGCCTGCGGGCCGATGATGTGCGCGCCGAGGATCTCAGTGGACTCTGCATCCACGATCAGCTTGAGGAAGCTGCTCTGATCCTCCATCGCCCAGCCGTAGGCGATATCGGCGTACATCTGGGTTGTCACGCGAATCTGCCGGCCTGAGCGTTCGGACCAGTCACGCGCCTGGGCCTCGCTCATCCCCACCGACGCGATCTGCGGCTGGGTGAACACCGCAAGGGGGATCGGCATGGTGTCGCTGCGCAGCTGATCATCCGGGTGCAGCATGTTATGCCGGGCGATCCGCAGCTCATGGTTCGCCACATGCTTCAGCTGCGCTGGAGAGGAGAGGTCTCCGATGGCCCAGATCCCGTCGATCACCTGACCGGCGTCGTTGAGCGCCTGCTGGTGCGCGTCCACCCGAACCCGGCCGGCTTCGTCCACGCTGAGGCCGCCGCGGGCAGCCTCGAGCAGGTCGCTGTTGGGGCGCCGGCCGGTGGCCACCAGGATCTCTGCCACCTGGAGCTCGGACCGCTGCCCGTTCTTCTCCAGCTCAAGCCGAAGGGTGCCGTCCGCCAACCGCTCGGCACGGGTCAGCTCGGTCTGAAGGTGTGTGGTGTAGCGGCTGACCGCCGCTTCGGTGATCCGCTCGGAAATGTCCGCGTCGAGTGAGCGCAGGATCTGCGCGGAGCGCACCAGCAGGTGCACAGTCACCCCGAGGGAGTGCAGTACGTGGGCGAATTCGAGCGCGATCACACCCGAGCCGAGGATCGCGATCGAGTCCGGCAGCTGTTCGATCCGCATCACTGTGTCCGAGGTGAGCGGGTTCGCCTCGGCAAGCCCCGGAATGGGTGGGATCACGGGCCGGGAGCCGGCAGCGAGCAGAAACTGATCCCCGGAGAGTCGACGCGTGCCGCCGTCGGTGAGCTCCACCTCCACCTCGCGCTCGCCGACGAACCGGGCGGTGCCGCGCAGCAGGGTGAGGTTCTCGTTGTCCTCATGCGCCGCCCGGTAGTGCTCCCCCGCCTCGGAGATCGGATCGATGCGGGCGAAGATGCGGTCGCGGATCGCCGGGAAGTCAGCGGCTGCTTCCTGCATCTTCACGTTGAGCCGGCCGGCACGTTCGGGGGTGGAGGCAACATCCGCGGTATGCACGAACATCTTGGTGGGAATGCAGCCCAGGTTCAGGCAGGTGCCGCCGAACACGCGCTGCGGCCCTACTCCGCGGTCGATGTACGCGATCCGCTTATCAGCGAATTCGGGGCCGGGCAGGGAGTTGCCGGAGCCGGAGCCGATGAGGACGATGTCGTAATGCTCGCAGGAGGAGGTCATGGCAGAAGTCTAGGGAAGCCGGATGCCGGATCGTGGGACGATGGCGGTATGCGCGAGCTTCTCGATGTGATGCCGGAGTCCTCCGCCCGAACCTGCCTGCTGACCCGCGCCGTTGAGCATGAGCTAATCATTCAGAAGTCCCGCTTCCTCACTCTGCTGTCGCCGGTCAACACGGTGGAGGAGGCCGACGCGGTCCTCCGCGCACGCCGCGCCGAACACCCGAATGCCACCCATCACTGCACGGCGCTCGCGCTCGGCACGCCGCTGAGCCTGCAGCGTTCCCATGACGATGGCGAGCCGGGCGGCACCGCCGGCATGCCCATGGCGCAGGCGCTGAGGGGCCGGGATATGACGGACATCCTCGCGATCGTGACCCGCTACTACGGGGGTGTGAAGCTCGGCGCGGGAGGTTTGGTGCGCGCCTACAGCGCTGCCGTGACCGACTCACTCGATCACGCGCAGGCGGATGATCTGCTGCGTGAACGCGTGGTGCAGGAGGTGACCCGCACCAGCGTGTCCTATGCGATCGCGGGCCAGTTCGAAGCGCAGGTGCGGCAGTGGGCGGAGGGCTCCGCCGCGTCGCTGGGCATTGAGGTGGTGGAGACGGACTATGCAGCGGCGAAGCTGGTGATCATGATCGCCCACTTTCCTGATGCAACAGAACAGGTGGCAGCCGCGCTGTCTGAGCTGAGCGCCGGGCAGGCAGAAACCGTCACCGCGGGCTGGATGTACGCGGATGTGCCGATCAGGCCCGTGGGGGAAGCAGAGCGCTGACCACGGTGCGGGACTTCACGAGGGTCTCCACATATTCCTCCATCGGGTCCGAGAGGCGAGTGATCGCCCCTCCCACCCCGAAGAACACGCTCCGATCGTCGATCACCAGGGTGCGGATCACCATGCCGAGTGACAGCGCACCGTTGGTGGAGAGCCACCCGATCGCCCCGGAGTAGATACCGCGCGGCCCCTGCTCCAGTGCATCCAGCAGCTGCACGGACCGCAGCTTCGGAGCGCCGGTCATCGAACCGCCGGGGAAGGCTGCGTGGATCGCATCCAGCGCATCCAGGTCGCTCCGCAGAGTGCCGCGCACGGTGGAGATCATCTGGTGCACGGTTTCGAAGGATTCGATCTCGAACAGGGCGGGCACATGCACACTGCCGAGTTCGCTGACGCGCGCCAGATCATTGCGCACCAGGTCCACGATCATGAGGTTTTCGGCTCGTTCCTTCTCACTGCCGGCAAGAGCCGCCTTCAGCTGCTCGTCCTCCTCCGGCGTGGCGCCGCGCCGGGCGGTGCCCTTGATCGGACGGGATTCGATGTGACCGTCCGCGGTGAGCTCCAGGAATCGTTCGGGCGAGGCGGACAGCACGCTGATCTGCCCGAACCGCAGCAGCGCCCCGAACGGCACCTTCGCAATCGTGCGCAGCCGCTCATACACCGCAAGCGGATCCACCGGAGACTCTGCATCGAGCGCGGCCAGGTCAACTTCCGCGTGGTTCGTCAAACACAGTTCGTAGCTCTCACCCTGGTCGATCAGCTCCTGGCAGCGCTGAATCAGTCGGATGTACTCGGCTTCAGGGTGTCGGAACCGTACAGCGCGCTCGATGTCCGAGTCGCTGACCGGCGCGGGCCTCACCGCGTGCTCAGGGGCTGCGGGGGAAGCTTGCTCTCCGCAGGCGGGTGCGACCGCCGTGCTTCGGTCGCCCTCGCGCAGCAGCTGCTCAAGCCGTCGATGCGTCTGCTCCAGCCAGTCGCTTGCCGGCTCCCCCATCGGGGTCAGCTCCGCTGCCCACACGGTGCGTTCGCGATGGTCGATCACAAGCGCGCGCTGCAGGAAGAGCAGCATTGCATCCGGGTGCCGAGATGCCCGCTCATCCGGTACGCCAAGCGTGTCAGCCTTGAGGCCGTAGCCGAGGGATCCCACATAGCCGAGCTGGAACTCGGTGAACGCGCGCGGCAGCGGCTCTGCACTGGGTGGATGCGGAGCAACCCGCACCCGATCTCGGCAGCGGCGGATCGCGTCGGCAAGATCCCGCGGGCTGAACTGTTCGGTGCGGCCGTTCTCAAAGCGCAGCTCGGCACAGCGGTGCACAGTGCTGGGACGTTCGGAGCTGGAGTGGTCAGCGCCGGGGTGATCAGCGCCGGGATGCTCAGCATCCGGGTATTCAGCAGCGGGGTGATCGACGCGGATCCGGTAGGTGAGGGCGTGGGAGTCAGGGCCGCAGAGGGCGCCCATCACGGAGAGGGAAGCGCGGGCGTCATGGGAGTTCGAATCGAGCCACACAGCGGTGTCATAGTGGGCGAACTCGGCGCGGAACAGCAGTGACGGGTCTGCTGTGAGCGGCAGCGGCCCGCGGATGCTGAGTCGGTGCGTGGGGTCATCGGGAGCGGTGAGCGGCCCACGCGGGCAGGGGGCGCCGATGTCTGCGGCATCTGCCCCGGCACCGTCCGGAAGATCCAGGCCCAGGAAGTTCGCCATGATCTGCCGGCCGGACTGACTGCGGATCGACTCCGGATGGAACTGCACCGCCGCAAACGGCAGAGTGCGGTGGCGGACCGCCTGGATCACGCCGTCCTCGCTGTGCGCGGTTGCCTCCAGCGTCTCCGGGAGCGTGGTGATCGCCAGAGAGTGGTAGCGGACCACGGTCACGGGTGAGGGGACCCCTGCGAACAGCGGATCACCGAAGTGGGTGATGGTGCTTTCCAGTCCGTGCCGCGGCTCGGGGGCCCGGGACACGGTTCCGCCCTCTGCCACGGCCATGAGCTGCAGTCCCAGGCAGATGCCGAGCACCGGAATGCCTCGCTCACCGGCAAGGCGCAGCAGCGGGGTGGAGATGCCCACGTCAGCCGGGGTATGGGGCGTTCCCGGGCCGGGCCCGATGATCAGGTGGGTGATGCCGGTGAGCTGGTCCGCGAGCGCGGCGTCATCCGTCGCGGGGAGCGCGTCGTTAAGGATGACGGTGGGGGCACTGCCGGTGACGGAGGCGACGAGGTGCGCAATGGTGTAGGTGAACGAGTCGTGATTGTCCACGATGAGAACGGTTGGCGCTTTCACCACACCCATGTGTTCTGCCTCCTCAAGCGGTCAGGACGTCGGCGTGTTCCCAGAGCCGCTTCTGGAACGTATCACGCACCCCGCCGGCGCTGGGTGCGGCGAACGAGCTGGGTGCGCCGGCGGCGGGAAGAGGCCGGCCGTCGATCCGGGTCACAGTGCGCAGGGTGTGCAGGGCGCTGAGCAGCAGCACTGTGTCAGCGGTGAACAGGTCCTCTCGCTGCAGCGGCTCCGAGCGCACCTGCCCGCCCTCGTCCTGCCAGGCGTGCCGGAGGGCGGCTTCGGTGGTGGAGGCCAGGCGCTCAGCGGATGCGTTCACCACCAGCGTTTCGTCCCGCACCAGGCAGAGGGTGCCGAACGCGGTTTCGCGAACGGAGCCATCCGGTCCCAGCAGAATCGCATCATCGGCGTCCGCGGCCTCAGCGGCTGAACGCACCCGAGCCTGATGCGGGAAGTCTGGTCCTTTGAGATGGGGGAAGCGCCGAGCGTCCGGTTCAGGGTGGGTGATCAGCGCCGCCGTGCTGCGCAGGCGCGAGGGTGGGATCGGCCGCGGGTCAAGCGCTGTTCCAGCATCGGCGGTGATGAGCAGCTGCGGGAAGAGCAGATCGTGCTCGCTGCTCGCGGCGAGGTCTGCCAGCGAGGAGAGCGCATGGCTGAGTGAGCGTGGGGCAGCGCCCGCGGCCAGCAGGCGGTCTCGGTGCCCGGCCAGGTTGATCAGACGTCCGGAGCGGAGCAGGAAGGAGGTGCGCACACCGGGCAGCGGCGCGCTGACCGGCTGCGCGCAGGAGGCTTGAGGAGTGCTCACGGTGATCATTCTCTTCCCAGCGGAGCGCAGTGTTCCGTAGAATCCCGGTCACAGTCTCCCGCACCGTGGGGACTATGACCATTCCCTCACCTTAGGACTCCCCTCCATGAAACTCCTCAAGAATCTGCTGGTGCGGATCGCCATTGCGATCGTCATCGGCTTGCTCGTGGGTCTGATCGCGCCCGAGTGGCTGAGCCGTGTGTTCGCGACGTTCTCCTCACTGTTCTCCGGATTCCTGGGCTTTGCGATCCCGCTGATCATCATCGGCCTGATCATCCCGGCGATCGCCGAGTTCGGCTTGGGCGCCGGCAAATGGCTCGGCATCACTGCCGGCATCGCCTACACGTCCACGATCCTGGCCGGCCTGTACGCGATGGCCGCCGGATTCCTCACCTTCCCGTTCCTGCTTCCGAAGGATGGCCTGGGCGAGACCGCAGATCCGGAGGCTGCTGGCTTCGAGCCGTTCTTCAGCGTGGAGATCCCGCCGGTGTTCGGTGTGATGACCGCGCTGGTGGTGGCGTTCGTGATGGGCCTGGGCATCACCGCGCTGAAAACCCGGGTGCTGCGTGAGGCGTTCATGGAGCTGCGCGAGGTGATCAACCTGGTCATCTCCACGGTGATCGTTCCGCTGCTGCCGGTGTACATCTTCACCATCTTCGCCACCATGACCGCTGACGGCACCGTGGGCACGATCATCATGGACATGCTGCCTATTGTGGTGCTCGCGTTCGTGCTGACCGCGCTCATGCTGGTCGCCCAGTACACGGTGGCCGGGGCAATCGCCGGCCGCAACCCGATCAAGGTGCTCGCGGCAATGCTTCCCGCCTATGCCACGGCGCTCGGCACCTCTTCCTCCGCCGCCACCATTCCGGTGACGGTGCGCTCCGCACAGAACGCCGGTGTGTCCAAACCGGTGGCGTCCTTCGTGGTGCCGCTGTGCGCCACAATCCACCTGGCGGGCTCTACTGTGAAGATCACGCTGTTCGCCCTTGCGATCATGTGGTCCACCGGTATGGAGATCTCAGTGGCCGCCCTGATCGGCTTTGTGTTCCTGCTCGGCATTGCGATGATCGCTGCACCGGGAGTGCCCGGCGGCGCCATTGTGACCGCGGCGGCGCTGCTGCAGTCCAACCTCGGCTTCGATGAGGCGCAGGTGGGACTGATGATCGCCATCTACGTTGCTATCGACTCCTTCGGCACCGCCACCAACGTGACCGGTGACGGCGCGATCGCCATGATCGTGGACAGGTTCTCCAAGGATGACTTCCAGGACGGCGGGACAGCCGCTGAGAACTCCTCCGGCGGGGCTCCGTCGGCCACGGCCGCCTCTGCCTGATCGGACCATCCCACAACTGCTCACTCGCCGCGGCAGGGCCGTTCGACAGCGCCGGGCATCTCCCCCAACCGGCGGATCCGCACGAGTCCGCCGGTTGTGTATGTTCGGGGCATGAAGCGCCGCACCCTGCCCGAGAATTGGCTCTCCCATGATCTGACCGTCACCGCGGTGCTGGTGCTCGCGTCGATCGAAATGACGTTCTTGATGGACGTCATCTACCCCACGCTGTTTCGCCTCCCGCTGCTGCACACCATTCTGATCGGGGTGCTGCTCTGCCTGCCGGTGGCGCTGCACCGCCGGTTTCCGATCCCGGCGGCGGTGTTTGGTGCCGTGCTGTTCTGCCTGTCCTGCGTGCTGTGGCCGATGGAGCCGTATGCCACCGCCGTGGCCATGTTCATCCTGATCTACGGGATTGGCGCATGGGAGCCGGATCGGCACCGCGCCGTGTGGGTGCGAGCAGCCATCTGCGCAGCCGTATTCTCCGCCCTCGTCGCCTCCGCGGTGCGGGGCTTCTATGATCCGCAGTTCGGTGAGCGCGGTGTGAACGCCCACTTCGCGCTGCTGCTCATCGTTCTGATCGTGAACACCGCATACTTCGCGGCCGCCTGGGTGTTCGGAGACCGCGCCTGGGCCTCGGCACTGGAGCGTGAGGAGCTGGCCCATGCCGCACGCGTGATCGAGGAGCAGCGCCGCGAAATCGAGTTGGCAGCAGTGGAGCTCGAGCGAGTGCGGATCGCCCGTGAACTGCATGATGTGGTGGCTCACCATGTCAGCGCGATGAGCCTGCAAGCGTCCGGGGCGCGTCGGCTGCTGGAGCGGGATCCGGAACGCTCCGCTCAGATCCTGGAACGGGTGGAGGAGACCGCGCGGTCCGCGATCGAGGAACTGCGCGCCCTTGTGCACACACTGCGGGATTCTGCCACCGCAGCGCCGGCTCCCACCCTTGATGACCTGCCCGCGCTGGTGGCGCAGTCCCGCGAGGCTGGGATGCGGATCGACCTGGACCAAGAGGCGGACCTTCCCGAGCTCAGCGGGAACGTCTCCACAGCGCTGCTGAGGATTGCCCAGGAGGCGATCACCAATGCCCGCAAACACGCGGGCCCGAACGCGCACGTGCAGGTCACACTGCGCCGCGCGGACGCTGACGAAGTGGAGCTGGATGTGCTGGATAATGGTGTCCGCTCCAGCGCTCTGCTGCCCGGCGCCGGGGTGGGCATCGCCGGTATGCGCGAGCGCGCTCAGGCGGTGGGCGGCACCCTGGAAGCGGGCCGCGCCGCGCAGATCCCATCGGTGGACGCCGCCACCGGCTTCCTGGTGCGCGCCCGAGTCCCGGTCAGGCCGCGCGCTGGGACCTCTGCCCGCTGACCTGACCGCTGCACCCCATCCCCTGTCGCCATCCACTCCGTCACGAAAGCACCCGATGATCCGCGTTCTGCTTGTTGATGACCAGCCCACCATCCGCATGGGCATCGCCACCATCCTCTCCACCGCTGACACCGACGACGGTGAAGGCTTCGACGTGATCGGCGAAGCCGGAAACGGCGCGGAGGCGATCGACCTGGTGCACCGCCTTCAGCCGGATGTGGTGCTGATGGATGTGCAGATGCCGCAGATGGACGGCTTGGAGGCCACTCGCCGCATCACCGGCACGAACGCCACCGCCGCAGTGCTCATCCTCACCACCTTCGACCGGGACGATTTCCTGTTCGACGCGCTCTCCGCCGGCGCTGCCGGCTTCCTGTTGAAGACCGCTGAAGCGGAGCAGATCATCAACGCGGTCCGCGTCGTCAGCCGAGGCGATGCGCTGCTCGCCCCGGAGGTGACGCGTCGCGTGATCGGCCGGTTCAGCGAGGATCCCACCGCTTCTGGCGCACCGGCTGAACTGGAACAGCTGACCGGCCGGGAGCGTGAGATCTTCCGCCTGGTGGTGCAGGGCCTCAGCAACCGCGAGATCGCAGAGCAGCTGTTCCTTGGGGAGGCCACGGTGAAAACACATGTGTCCAATGCGCTGACGAAACTGCAGCTGCGCGATCGGATCCAGGCGGTGATCTGGGCGTACGAGAACCACGCCGTGGGCTGATCCCCGCCTGGGCTCCTCCCCCGATCGGCGGAGCTGCCGCGCCACGCGTCCGGCGGCTTCCTCCGGAGAATTCCGCCGCTCGGCGGATCCGACGGCCGCATCCGCTCAATACGCTGGGTGCATGATCACAATAGATTCCGTCTCCAAGTCCTTCGGGACGCATCAGGCGTTGCATGATGTGTCCTTCTCGATCAAGCCCGGTCTGATGACCGGATTCGTGGGAGGCAACGGCGCCGGCAAGACCACCACCATGCGGATTCTGCTTGGTGTGCTCGAACCAGACACCGGCAGCATCACGCTGAACGGCTCTCCCATAACGGCCGATGACCGCGCTGGCTTCGGCTATATGCCCGAGGAGCGCGGCCTGTACCCGAAGATGAAAGTCATCGACCAGCTGGTGTTTCTTGCGCAGCTGCACGGCGTGAGCGCAGCGGACGCGAAGCGCAGCGCCACCGATCTGCTGGAACGGCTGGGCCTTGGCGATCGGGCCGGGGACACCCTTGAATCCCTCAGCCTGGGCAACCAGCAGCGGGCCCAGATCGCAGCCGCGCTGGTGCATCAGCCCAGTGCGCTCATCCTTGACGAGCCGTTCTCCGGGCTTGACCCGCTCGCGGTGGACACCACTCTTGAGGTGCTGCGCGATGTGGCCGCCACCGGAGCCCCCGTGCTGTTCTCCAGCCATCAGCTGGACGTGGTGGAGCGACTGTGTGATGAGCTCGTCATCATCGCCGGCGGCCGCGTGCACGCCGCCGGCACCCGCGACCAGCTGCTGCGGGCGGGTGCTGAGCCGGACTGGGAGCTGGAGATGGATGCGGACACCGGGTGGGTGCGGAGCCTTCCGGTCACGGTCCACGAGTTCCGTCACGGTTACGTCCGCTTCACAGCACCCGACCTGGCGGCTGCCAACGCGGTCCTCGCCGAAGCACGGACCCGCGGGCCGATTCGACGATTCGCCCAGCGCACCCGCTCCCTGCACGAGATCTTCACGGAGGCAATGGCATGAGCACCAGCATCACCCCTCTCACCGACCACTCTGGAACCCCTGCGGCTGCGGGAGCTCCCGCTCATAACGGCCGCCTCTCCACCTCCACCGCGGTGGGTCTGATCGCCAAGCGCGAGATCATGGTCAAACTGACCTCGAAAGCGTATGTGCTGGGCACCCTGATCACCCTGGCGCTGGTGCTGGTGGGCGGTCTGCTGCTGCCGCGCATCTCTGACATGTTCACCTCCACGGACACGATCGCCGTGACTGAGCAGACCCAGCAGGTGGGCGGCGCTCTCGGGGAGGGCTATGAGACAACCACCGTGGCGGACCGAGCTGCTGCGGAGCAGGCTGTCCGCTCAGGTGAGGCCGACGCGGCCCTGGTTCCCGTCGATTCTCCCGCGGGCGTGGAGATCATCGCGCTGCGGGATGCTCCCGACGAGCTGCGAACCATGCTGTCCATCCAGCCGGAGGTGACGCTGCTGGATGCGAATGCGCCGAACCCGGTCCTCGTGTATTTCATTGCTCTGGGCTTCGGCATGGTGTTCATGATGGCGTCGATGACCTACGGCCTGCAGATGGCGCAGTCCGTGGTGGAGGAGAAGCAGTCCCGCATTGTGGAGATCATCCTTGCGTCGGTGCCGGCGAAGGCGATCCTTGCCGGCAAGGTGCTCGGCAACTCCGTGTTGGCGCTGATGCAGGTGGGCCTGCTCGCGCTCGCCGGGCTGCTGACCGTGCAGATCAACGGCGGCATCCTCAACCTGGACGGTCTCGGCCTGCCGATCATCGCCTTCGTGGTGCTGTTCGCCTGTGCGTTCATGATGGTGGCGGCCCTGTTCGGTGCGGCAGCCTCGCTCGTGTCCCGCAATGAGGATCTCAATCAGGCGGCGTCGCCTCTGATCTGGGCGGTTATGTTCCCCTACATTGCGGTGCTGATCTTCAACTCGAATGAGACTGCGCTGGCGATCCTGGGTTTGATCCCGCTGTCCGCGCCGGTTGCGGTTCCGCTCGGCATCTACACGGGTCAGTTCGGCCTCGGCTTTACTGCTCTCAGCCTGGGCATCCTGTTGGTGGCCCTGGCAGCATCCGTGTGGCTGGCAGCGCGGATCTACGAGCGCTCCGTGCTGCGCACCGGCAAGCGGATCTCGTGGCGGCAGGCGCTGAAGGGCTGAGCTGTTCACGCCTGCGGCACGCCACGTGACTGCGCGGCAGCCTCGCAGCACTGCATAGTGAAGCGCCGCTCCCCCTGCGGGGAGCGGCGCTTCACTATGCTCACCAGGTGATCAGCAGGGGCGATGCCCTGCGCGGATCACTTGATCTGCGCGGCGTGGCGGCTCACAGCGGAGCGGACCAGGGCGAGGTTCGTGGCCTGGCGGTCAGCTGCGAGGTAGATGAAGGTCTGGGCATCCAGCATCTTGATGAGGTGCAGCTGGTCGCCCAGGGTGAGCAGCATGTCCTCAAGCTCGGTCTGGATGTCAAGGATGTTGATGGTCTTCAGCTTTGCCTTCACCATCTCGGAGTTGTAGGCCGACGCGGTCTCGAGGTCGAAGCCGCCGCGCTCGCTGCGAGCAGCGAGGGTCATGCCGGTGTCAAGGTCAACCACCGATGCGCCGAGGAAGCCGTTAACGTCATTGGCGATCGCGTTGATCATGGTCTGCAGGTCTTGCTGAGAAGCCATAGTTCTAATCCTTTAGTTCGTGGAGGAGGAGGCTTCCCTCCCCCTGTGGAGGGGTCCAGATGACACGTTCCGACTCTATCGTCAAGTCGCCGACATCATCCTTCATCTGCATGTTAGCGACCAACCGGTCAACGCGCGACATCCCGGCGGGAAGTAGGGGCAGAACAGTGACCTATACACCTCTTCCGGATGCTTTGCCCGGCAAACGATTTACCCTATGGTTAGTTCCGTGCATCCGTTTCTCAGCCCCACGAGGAGGCATCGTTGATCCACGCCTCCCACGTCGGCACCACCATCTCCCGCCAGGTCGTCTTCGTCGGCCCCATGGGTGTCGGCAAAACCACCGCCACCCATTCCCTTTCCCAGATCCCTGTGGTGGGCACCGAGGTGCTGCAGTCCACAGTGTCATTCGCCGCGGTCACCGAAGGCCAGAAGGTCACCACCACGGTGGGCATCGAATACGGCGAGTGGACCTCACCGGACGGTCAGCGTGTGGGCCTGTACGGAACCCCGGGCCAGATCCGCTTTGCGAAGGCGCGCTCCTCGATCATCGCCCAGCGTTCCCGCATCGTGTTGTGGATCTTCGGCGATGAATATGACGTTCCTCAAACCATTGAGTTCTGGCTGCACACTCTCGGGGACTCGAGCGCCCATGCCCGCACCGTCATCGCCGTGACCCGGATCTGGGACGTACCTGACCCCCTTGACCTTGACGAGCTGCGCAGTGAACTGGCCCCAGAGTTCCAGCGCATCCCCTTGATCGCCGCGGATCCCCGCAACCGCGATGACGTTGCTGCAGCAGTAATGCTCAGCCTGAGACTGAATCCCACGGAGGCTGGAGCCTGATGACGGATAAACCACTGCTGAGCACGGAGACTCCCGCAGAGATCGCCATCAACGAAGAGGTAGCCGGTCACTGGGAGCTGTGGTCCAACATCATCGGCGCCACCGCGCTGCCCCGTATTGAACGCCTGCGCGAGGTGATCCCCACTCTGACCACAGCGATTCTCTCCACAGCGGACGGTCTGAACCTGTGCTCGATCGGCGTGGAGCGGGACAATGTGGGCCGCCTGGCAGCGCTGAACTCCTCCATGTATGCCATCGCGTCCAGCCAGGCGGACCTGATCGGCCGCCATGCTGACGCGGAATCCACCATCGTTAACGTGTCAACCGGCAATGGTCACTTTGTGCTGGCGAGCTTCGTGCAGAAGCCGCTCGGCCAGCTGCTGCTCGGAATCTCCGCTGAAGAGCTGCAGCTGGGGATGTTGGTGGTACATACTCGCAACGCCGTGGATGACATCCAGAAGTGGCTGACGGACGCTCAGCTGCACTGAGTTACACCGGCACTGAGCCGCTCTGCGGAAGAGTTGAGCCCCACCACTCTCAGCCGGGCACATACCCCAGCCGGTGGGAGATGAGGGCAGCGGTCTCGATAACGGTATCGATGATCAGCTGCCGGTGCTCACCCACAGCCCGCATATGCGGCGCTGACATCGTCACCACGCCCTGCATGACTCCGTCGTAATCCCTGACGGGCGCAGACACCCCGAACTCCTCAGGGTTCGTCTCCCCATCATTGATGCTGACGTTCGCCGCGCGAACAGCGCGCAGATGAGCAAGCACACTCTCCCAGTCCGCATCGGACTCGACTGGGGGCGCACCGTGGATCTCCCCGCTGGCCAGCACGTCCCGCACGGTCTCCGGGGCCAGGTTTGCCATGCTCATCTGAAAGGACGAGCTTGCCCAGCGGTTGTAGCGAGTGCCGATGTACTGGGTGTGCTTGACGAACTGCGGAGAGTCAATCTGCTCCACCACCACGGGGAACCTGCCGTTGAACACCGAGAGAGCACTGGTTTCTTTGGTCTGCTCCGTGGCCTGCTGCAGCGGCTCATGTGCCACTTGCCGCACATTGAGGTTTGCCAGCAGAGGGCCGGCAAGGGAGATCAAGCCCATGCCGAGCCGATATTTCCCACTGTCCGGATCTCGTGACACGTAGCGCGATTCGGACATGCCATGCAGGATCCGGGACACCGTGGACTTGTGCAGCCCCACACGCTCGGCGATCTCAGTGACGCCCAGCTCGGGCTCGGCGATCGAGAACGCCTCGAGCACGGCGAAGCCGTTGAGCAGCGATGCAGCAATCCCCTGAGTCTTGGGGGCAGGGGCAGTCTCCGCGCGAACCATTCGAGCCCATCCTTTCTTGCCGCTCCCGTCCTGGGTGAACGGCACTGCACCAGCGTAGGCGGAGCAGATGAGCCGATCATGCATGGTGGCCGCTGAATGTCCAGGTGAGACGCGTGCGCCACTGGCACGGTCCGACACCTGGTCACCGAGAAGGTCGCGCGGACGGTGCCGCTGCGCGCCCCTGTTCGGAGAGGGTCGGCAATTTTCCCGACCACAGCTCTTGCACTGTGACTAAGAGCACGCTAATCTTTTCTCTATGAGCAACTAAGTTGCTATCCCAGCAACAGATTGGCTCTCTGATGAAAGGACCCGTCGTGACCGACAACCACAATGACATCGAGGCTCGCCTGTCCGCGATCCTTGAAGAGGCATTCGAAGCAGGCACCGGCATCTACAACAAGCGCGGCTTCAAGCGTCGCGTGGGCTACGGCAACCGTCCCGCGGTCATCCACATCGACCTTGCGAACGCCTGGACTCGTGAGGGCCACCCGTTCACCTGCGCCAACATCCCCTCGATCATCGAGAATGTGCAGAAGATCAACATTGCTGCGCGCGCCAAGAACGTCCCGATCTTCTACACCACCAACGTCTATGAGAACCGGGATGCATCCTCCGGCACCAATGACATGGGCCTGTGGTACTCGAAGATCCCCACCGAAACCCTTCCGCGAGACTCCTACTGGGCGCAGATCGATGACCGGATCGCGCCGGAGCCGGGCGAGATCGTCCTGGAGAAGAACCGCGCATCGGCTTTCCCCGGCACGAACCTTGAGCTCTTCCTCACCTCCAACCGGATCGACACCCTGATCGTCACCGGCGCCACCGCTGCCGGCTGCGTGCGCCACACCGTGGAGGACGCCATCGCCAAGGGCTACCGCCCGATCATCCCGCGCGAAACCATCGGCGACCGCGTGCCGGGCGTTGTGCAGTGGAACCTGTACGACATCGACAACAAGTTCGGTGACGTTGAAGCGACCGACGATGTTGTGAAGTACCTCGAGAACCTGCCGATGTTCGAGGACACCGTCCCGAAGACCCTGGCTGACCCGCAGCCCGAGGTTGAATGCCCGGCCGACCCGGCCGAGTGGACAAAGACCAACCTCCGCTGATCTCACACCCTCATTGCACGGCCCCGTCCAGTATCCACCCCCTGCTGCTGGACGGGGCCGCTGTGCTTCTTACTGCCTCCACTGGCTGAGTCCGGCCAGTGAACTGTCCGTCCATTGATCTGGGAGGTCTTCGTGACCGCATCGTCCCCTACTCATAACGTTTCCCAATCCACTCTCAACAAGGTGACCATGGCAGGAGCCGCTGGAACCGTTGTGGAGTGGTTCGACTTCGCCGTGTATAGCTTCACCGCCACTCTGCTCGCAAAGGTGTTCTTCCCTGCTTCTGACGGGGTCACCGCCCTGCTGCAGACGTTCGCCATCTTCGCGGTTGCCTTCGCCATGCGCCCGCTCGGCGGCGCGATCTTCGGCCGGCTCGGCGACCGGATCGGCCGCAAACAGGTGCTGGCGCTCACCGTGATCCTGATGTCCATCTCCACCGCGGTGATCGGCCTGCTCCCCAGCTTCGCCACCATCGGCATTCTGGCACCGATCCTGCTCACCATCGCCAGGTGCGTGCAGGGGCTGTCCGCCGGCGGTGAATACGCGGGTGCCGCCGCCTACGTGATCGAGCACGCACCGGATGACAAGCGCGCCCGGTACGCCTCCGCCATGCCCGCCGCCACTTTCGGTTCCTTTGCCGCGGCAGCATCTGTGACCTGGGCGCTCACCGAATGGCTCGGTGAATCCGGCATGCTCGCCTGGGGATGGCGCGTGCCGTTCCTGATCTCGGTGCCGCTGGGTTTGGTGGCGTTCTACATCCGCGCCAAGCTCGAAGAGTCCCCCGCATTTAAGGAAGCCCTTGCCGAAGAAGGCGAGGAGACCATCCAGCACACCACCATCCGCTCGGTGATCAGAAAAGAATGGCAGGCCATGGCGGTTGTTGCCGGCTACATCTCGATCACCGGCCTCAGCTTCTACATGTTCTCCACCTACATGACCACTTTCCTGCAGGAAGTGGTGGGCATGCCCGCCAACCAGGTGCTGCTCTCCAATGTGCTGGCACTGCTGTTCGCCACCGCGCTCGCCCCGGTTATGGGCATCATCTGCGACAAGGTGGGGCGCAAGCCGATCATGTACGCATCGGCCATCCTGCTGGGCGGACTGGGCGTTCCCGCCTATGTGCTCGCCGGCCACGGCGTCTTCGCCACCGCGCTGGGCAGTCAGGTGATGCTCGCCGTGGGTGCGGTCGCCGCCAACGTGGTGACCGCGGTGCTGCTGAGCGAAGCGTTCGCCACCATGAACCGGTATACCGCCTCGGCAATCACCTACAACGTGTCCTACGCCATCTTCGGCGGCACCGCCCCGTACGTGGCCACATTCCTGGTGGACCGCACCGGCACGGCGATCTC
Source organism: uncultured Dermabacter sp. (assembly GCA_947252755.1). Lineage (GTDB taxonomy): Bacteria > Actinomycetota > Actinomycetes > Actinomycetales > Dermabacteraceae > Helcobacillus. Next base: position 840 of record CAMXWV010000014.1, on the reverse strand, counting down.
TCCGGCGATCTATCTCGCGGTGATCTGTGCGGGCGGACTGATCGCGATCCTGCTGATGCCGGAGACGAAGGGACGGCCGCTGAAGGAGCAGCTCACCATGACCGGCGAAACTCCGGTGGTCACAGAGCACTCCCCCAATCCCGCCTAACAGCCCGGCCCATACACGAGCGCACCCGGCATGACTGCTGGGTGCGCTCGTGTGTGAGTGGGCCTTCGTAGGTACTTCTCAAACCCCAGTAAGTCGCGAAGAACGTTAATTTTGCGTGTTCTCAAGGGATCGAAGACACAGCGGCAACGCACTGGTACCCCTCACACGACAGATTCTAGAGGTCCGGTACGTGAAAATTCGAGTCAGTCTCAAACCCGTTTGAGTGCCTCGAAACGTGAAGAACTGCTCGTCGGATACACCGAGGGGGTGCCGGTTCAGGAGCTGGCACGAAGGTTTAATGTTCATCGGGCGACCGTGCGAGAGATTGCGCGGCGAGCGGGTCATCCGAGCAGAGCCCCGGAACATTCACAACAGCTACGAGGTGAGGCGGCACGCCTCTACGCCGAAGGCTTCACCCTCAATCAAGTAGCAGCACAGTTAAGCATCAGCGACCAGGCTGTTCGCTCGGCTGTGGTGGCTGCCGGTGGAACCATCCGCCCAAGAGGACGTCAGCCAATCAGGAGCATAGTAGAATGCCGAGGGTCCCAGTCTGTCTGAAGTTGGATGCCAGCTCTAGGTAAATGGCGACTATGTTCTGACATCAACTTGAGATATTCACTTCTTTCCGCTGTCCAAAGGGGCTGATGCAGGGATAGGTGACAATTGATCTGGCTAGCCGATGGTTGGCCTGG
>CAMXWV010000013.1 GCA_947252755.1 uncultured Dermabacter sp. | reverse complement strand
GCGCGAGGTGCGACGGTGCGAGTGGGAAACGCTCTTGCCGAAGCTCGGGCCCTTGAGGCAGACATCACACTTAGAAGCCACGGTGTTCTCCTGGTCAAATAGCTTGAAAGATCGGGTTCTCCCCGCGGCACGGATGAACATCACCGGCGCAAGGCAACCACACGATCATAGCCCACCGAGTCCTCACCGCCCAGAGCTCAGCGAGCCATGGTCCTGTGCATTCCCCCACAGGGCGCAGGCGCGCATCATGGAAGAATAGCGGCACCAGAACCCCTTGCCAGCACCACAGAAAGCGCCGGCACCCCAGAAAGCCATGACGCCCACACCAGCTCCCGCCCTCGCGGACCTGTTCCCCCCGGACCAGGCTGCTCTTGCGGCGGCGCTCGGCGCCTTTGACCTGGACTCGCTGCTGCGGATCCCGCCGAACCGCTACCTGAGCCCGGCCCCGCTGCGTGAGCTCAAGCACCTGGAGGACGGCGAATCGATCAGCGTGATCGCCACCGTTGAAGCAGCCAGCCAGCGCCGGATGAGCAGTCGGCGTGGTGACCTGTTCACCGTGGACATTCGCGATGATGCGGGCACCCCTCTGACACTTACCTTCTTCCTGTTCAAACCGGGCCTTGCCCGCTGGCACGCTGGGCGACTCACCCCCGGCACCCGTGTGCTCGTCAGCGGCACCGTCAGCACCTATCGGGGCACCAAGCAGATCGCCCACCCCGACTACACGATCATCACGGACGATCCCGCCGCGGATGTTGAGAACTCCATGAGCATCCAGGCAGCGTTGCGCCCAACTCCCGTGTACCCGCTGCGCACAATTCCCCCCGCCCGCGCCGCCGGGAGGGCCAAGCCCGTCAGAAAGCAGATCACCCAGAGCGCAGCCCGCGCCATGTTCCAGCGCGCCGCCCAGCTCGCCGATAGCCTCACCTCCCCGGTGCCGGCCTCCACCCGCGCTCTGCATGGCCTGCCCACCTTTGCTGAGGCGATGCGGATGGTTCACCTGCCCACGTGTGAGGGGGACATCCGCTCTGGCCAGCACTACCTCAGGTTCGAAGAGGCCTACGTCATCCAATCGATCTTCGCTCGCAATCGTGCACATGACGCACGCGAAGCCGCCCCGATCCTCGCCGATGACGGGCCTCTCAGCCAGGCCCTGCCCGAGCGTCTGCCGTTTGAGCTGACGAGCGCGCAGATCACCGCTGGCAACCAGATCGCGGAGAAGATCCGCCAACCCCACCCCACCAGCGTGCTGCTGCAGGGTGATGTGGGCGCCGGCAAAACCGTGGTGGCGCTGGGCGCTATGCTCCGCTGCGTGGACTCCGGCCACCAGGCAGCCCTGCTCGCCCCCACTGAAGTGCTCGCCCAGCAGCACGCCCGCACCATCACCGCCCTGCTCGGCGACCTGGGCCGGCGCGGCCAGCTCGACGCCGCCCCCATCGCCACCTCCGTGCGCCTGCTCACCGGCAGCCAGTCCACCGCTGAGCGCCGCCGATCCCTGCTTGACATCCAATCCGGGGACGCAGGCATCGTGATCGGCACCCACGCCCTGCTCACCGACGCTGTCCAGTTCCAGTCCCTGGGACTTGTGGTGATCGATGAACAGCACCGCTTCGGCGTGGACCACCGCCGCACCCTGCGGGACAAAGGCGCCCACGGCACCAGCCCCCACGTCCTGGTCATGACCGCCACTCCGATTCCACGCAGCGCCGCCCTCTCCTTCGTGGGTGACCTGGACATCGTGGACCTGCCGGGGACCACCCGGCCCCGCTCAGACCTGGTCTCCTATGTGGTGCATGAAGAGGACCGCTCGTGGATGCAGCGGCTCTGGCAGCGCACCGCAGAAGAGGTCCGTTCCGGCCGGCAGGCATTCGTCGTGTGCCCACGGATCACCCCGAAGGACCCCGCGGGCAGCTCTGTCCCTGGCTCCACGCACGACTCCCAGTCCGAGCGGTCCGGGCAGCCCGAGCTATCCGGGCAGGCCGAGCACAGCGTGCAGCTGCACTCCGTGGAGGAGATGGCCGCCCGGCTCGCCGCTGAGCCGGCGCTCCACGGCCTGCGCATCGACACCCTGCACGGTCAGGCAGCAGCCGCGGACAAACACGCGGTGATGGACAGATTCGTCGCGGGAGAGATCGACGTGCTCATCGCCACCACCGTCATCGAAGTGGGCGTGGATGTGCCGAACGCGTCGGTCATGATTGTGATGGACGCGGACCGGTTCGGCCTTGCCCAACTGCACCAGCTGCGCGGCCGAGTGGGGCGCGCCGAGCACGCGGGCATCGCCTTCTTTGTCACCCAAGCGAAGAAAGGCAGCGAATCCAGCGCCCTGCTCACCGAACTGACTGAGCGCCGAGACGGCCTTGCCCTGGCCCAACTGGATTTGGAGCGCCGCGGCGCCGGAGACCTCATCGGCACCCTGCAGTCCGGCACCAACGCTATGCGGCACCTTGACGTGCTGCGAGACGCTGAGCTGATCCAACAGGCACGCGAAGACGCCTTCATCAACGAAGCGATGCGCACCAACCCCCAGCTCGCCGGCACCGCCCACCCGCGGAATGCGTCGGGGGAAACAGCCAGCCACCAGCAGCCCACCGAGGATGAACTGCAGGCGCTGGACAGCGCCATCGCCCGACGCATGCGCAGCACAGAGATCGACGTGGAGAGGAGCTGACATGCCCCGCATCATCGCCGGCACCCTGCACGGCCGCACCCTGGCCAGCCCGCCAACCGCCCGCACCCGCCCCACCAGCGAAAAAGTCCGCGAAAGCATCTTCAACCGGCTCAGCAACTGGAACGTGATCCCCGGCGCCACCGTGTATGACCTGTTCGGCGGCACCGGCGCCCTCGCCTTCGAAGCGCTCTCCCGCGGCGCCGCTCACGCCGTGATCGCGGAGAGCCGCCACAGCACCGCCCAGCTGATCCGCCAGAATGCCGACGCACTCGGCGTCACCGACCAGAGCACCATCATCACCGCCCGCGCCGCCGCCATCCCCGCCCAAACCGCCGCCGGCCACCTGCCCCGCCCCAGCCTGGTCTTCCTCGACCCGCCCTACACGGTGCGCACCCGCGACATCGACAACCTGCTCGGCCACCTCGCAGAGGCAGGCCTGCGCGACGAAGCCTGCATCGTCATCGAACAGGCCGCTCACGCTGAACCGATCACCCTGGGCGAGGAGTTCGTGGACGAAGGCCGCCGGGAATACGGAGACACCGCCGTCGCGTTCTTCACCTACCTTGACCCCGCCATCACCAGCACCGAAACGATAGGGTGAGCCCATGACCACAGCCGTAGTGCCGGGCTCCTTCGACCCCTTCACCATCGGTCACCTGGATCTGGTGCGGCGCGCCGCCGCGCTCGCGGACACCGTGATCGTGGCGGTCTCCCACAACCCGAACAAAACCCATCTGCTGGACCACACCACCCGCGTGAGCACGATCCGTGACAGCCTCACCCAGGCCGGCCTCAGCAGCGTGCGCGTGGAAGCACTGCCAACCGGACTCCTTGTGGACTTCGCCCGGCAGCACGGCGCCACCCACCTCATCAAAGGGCTGCGCAGCAGCCTGGACCTCGCCTACGAAGAGCCGATGGCCCGCATGAACCACAGCCTGGAAGGCATCGACACCGCCTTCCTCCTCACCGCCCCGGAGCTCGCCCACATCAGCTCCTCCCTCATCAGGGAGATCGCGCAGCTCGGCCGGGACGTCACCGACTATGTGCCAGCGCCCGTGCACACCGCTCTGACGGCAGCACTGGCAGCGCAGCACCAGAACTGAAACGAGAACACCATGACCACCAGCCCCCTGCCCGCCGGCCTCGACCTCACCTTCGACGCCGTTGACCTCATCCACAAACCCGGCGCCCACCGTGAAGTGCACCGCACCATCACCGCTGAGGAACAGGTCGGCAACCCCATCATGGGCGTCAAACCCGGCACCGAGATCACCCTGCGCGCCCACCTCGAATCCGTGGTGGAAGGCATCTTCGTCTCCGGCACCGCAGACTCCACCATCAGCGGCGAATGCTCCCGCTGCCTGGACGAGATCAGCGACGAGGTCAGCGTTCGCATCGGAGACCTCTTCACCTACCCCGAGAAGATCCCCGCAGACATGGACCCGGAGGAAGCCGAAGACATCCCGCTCATGGAGGGGGACACCGTGGACCTTGGCCACATGGTGCACGACGCGTTCGCGGTTGCGGCCCCATTCCGCCCACTGTGCAGCGAAGACTGCCTGGGCCTATGCGACCAGTGCGGCTTCCGCATGGAGGATGACCCTGAGCATGAGCACGTGGTGATCGATCCGCGCTTTGCCGCGCTCGCCGACTTCTTCCCGAAGGAGAAGTGATGGCCCGCCGCAGACGCGGAACCCAGCCGCAGGCGCAGGGCCACCGGGAGGACCGATCCGCTCTGCTCGCTTCCCTTCCGCTGCCCGCTGAGATCGACCCGCAGCTGCTGGAGCTGGCCCTGACCCACCGCTCCTTCAGCTATGAGAACGGGGAGATCCCGCACAACGAACGCCTCGAGTTCCTGGGGGACAGCGTGCTCGGGCTCGCCGCCACCGAGCACCTGTTCGCGGCCTACCCCGAGGCCGCCGAGGGCACCCTGGCCCGCCGCCGCGCCGCCGTGGTGTCCATGCGAGCGCTCGCGCACCTGGCAAGCCTGCACAACCTGGGCGCCTATATCCGACTCGGCCGCGGCGAAGACCTCTCCGGCGGGCGGGAACGCCCCTCGATCCTGGCGGACACCGTGGAGGCGGTGATCGGAGCAGTGCACCTCTCGCTCGGCTTCGAACAGTCCACGCGGTTCGTGCTGGACCTGCTGGCGCCGATCATCAACAATGACGAGTTCCTCCGCGCCGAATACGACTACAAAACCCGCCTGCAGGAGATCGCCGCGGAATACCAACTGGTGCCTCGCTATGACATTGAGGACCTCTCCGCCGACGGCGTCTCCCGCTTCACCGCCTCCGCCACGGTGCCGGGGCATGTGACCGGACGCGGGGAGGGCTCGTCGAAGAAAGACGCCGAGCGAGAAGCCGCCCGGCATGCGGTGCTCGCCTACTTCGAGCTGCACGGCATCACCTTCAGCGTGTTCGAGGACTGAGCGTGCCGGAACTGCCCGAAGTCGAGGTGGTTCGCCGTGGCCTGGAACCCCACATGCTCGGCGCCCACATCACCGGTGCTGACGTGCTGGAACCGCGATCACTGCGCCGCCACGCCGGGGGAGCAGCCCACTTCCAGGACGTGATCGCCGGCCGACGCGTGCAGTCCCTGAAACGGCGCGGCAAATTTCTGTGGCTGGTGCTCGACGGTGATGAGGCGCTGATGATGCACCTGGGCATGAGCGGCCAGCTGCTGGTGCGCACCCCGGGCGGACCCGCACCGATCCGGCACCGCCGCGCCACCCTCCACCTGGACAGCGGCACCGCCATCGACTTCGTGGACCAGCGGATCTTCGGCGGACTGTGGATCTCCCCGCTGGTGCCCAGCCCCACCGGTCCCGTCCCGGAAGCGGCCGCGCACATCGCACTGGACCCGCTCGATCCCGCATTCGATCCCGACGCAACAGCCCGCGCCATGAAACGCCGCACCAGCGCGGTGAAAGCTGTTCTGCTCAACCAGGAAGTGGTCTCCGGCATCGGCAATATCTACGCCGATGAAGCCCTCTGGGCCGCCCGCGTCCACTACCTGAAGCCCGCCGCCGCCATCGGCCTGCCAAAGCTGCGGCAGCTGCTGGCAGAATCCCGCAGCGTTATGGAGCGCGCCCTTGACGAAGGCGGCACCAGCTTCGACGCGCTCTACGTGAACGTCAACGGCAACAGCGGCTACTTCGCACGCTCCCTGCGCGCCTACGGCCAGGAAGGAGCGCCGTGTCCCCGCTGCGCCCGGCCGATCGTGCGCCGAGTATGGACGAATCGGTCAAGCTTCCTCTGCCCCAGCTGCCAGCGGCGCTGACAAAGCCGGGTGTTCCCTGGTGGAAAGGCCCGTTGTCCCAGCGTGGAGCCGTTGTAGGATCAGAGCTGGTCCCATCTGTTCGAAAGCAAGGTGTCACCGCGTGTCAAGCACAAGCACTCCTGTCCGCGTCATGATCGTTGATGACCACGAAGTGGTTCGCCGAGGCGTGGTCACAGTCATCGACGCTGACTCGAGGCTCACCGTGGTGGCCGAAGCCTCCAGCGTGCACGAGGCGATGCGCCGCCTCCCGGCAGTTCAGCCCGACGTGCTCGTGGTGGACCTTCAGCTGCCGGACGGCACCGGCATCGACGTGATGCGCGCTGCGAAAGAGCTTGACCCGGAGCAGATCATGCTGGTGCTCACCTCCTTTGATGATGCTGCTGCGATCCGTGAATCCCGCGCCATCGGCGCTCGCGGACTGCTGCTGAAGTCAGTGCGCTCCACGGAGATCGTGGAGGCGATCGCGTCGGTTGCTCAGGGGGAGCGAGTGTGGCCGCGCGGCGCTGATGAGGAGGACGAGTTCGACCTCACCCCGGTGGAGAACCGGATTGTGCAGTTCATCGGCGATGGTCTGCCGAACCGTGAGATTGCTGAACGCCTGGGCATCGCGGAGAAGACCGTGAAGAACCGGATCACCGGCATCCTGCAGAAGATGGGAATGCAACGCCGCACGCAGGTGGCAGCGTGGGTGGTGTCCCGGCGCCGTGCTGACTGGAAGTGAGCGCCTGCTGACCGCATACGCCCGCTGGTCGCCCGTGGTGCCTGAGATCAGGTGTTGACTGGGCTCAGCCAGCGTCGAAGTCGGTGGCGCGCCAGCTGATCATTGTGCCCTGCTCCAGGGGCAGCACATCCACCCAGCCTGAGTGGCGCCGCGCCCGCGCCCGCATATTCGCCAGGCCGCTGCGTCGGGTGACCTCCGGGTCGATACCCCGCCCGTTGTCCGCCACGTTCACGTGGATCACGGGGTCAACCCCATCGCGCAGCATTGAGATCGTGACTGCCACCGCGGTGGCCTGCGCATGCCGCGCCGCATTCGCCAGGCATTCGCGCACCACCGCGACCACGTCTTCCGTCACCTCGGTTGACGTCCGGTCGATGTCCTCCGTGGCGGAATGGAAGGTCAGACTCGGCGCGAACCCGAGCCCGGCAATGGACACGGCGCACTCATGCCGCACCCGCTGGGTGAGGGTCAGCTCATGCTGTTCATTGCGCAGTGACTGCACAATCCCGCGGATCTCCGCGATGGAGCGTTCAATGCCGCGGATCGACTCTTTGAGGGATTGGGCCACTGGACCGGAGTCCGCGAAGCCGGGAATGGTGGCGTTCGCTTCATCCGTGACGGACTCCAGCTGCATGCCAACCGCGAACAGCTCCTGGATCGCCAGGTCATGCAGGTCCCGGGCGATCCGGTCGCGTTCAGTGGCCACATTGTCTTCGATGTCGGAGCGTCCGGTGGCGCCGTTGAGGGCGAAGGAGAGCACGGAGGCGAGCGCGTCGGCCAGGATGACCTCATCCCGTCCGAAGGCGAGGTCCTGGGGGGATTCGGTGCCGGCGTGAAAGCGGACGGTGAGCAGCAGACCCACCTGATCTCGTCCGACCTCCAGCACGCGGGCCAGCAGATGCGGCAGGCGCGGCGCAAAGGGGAGCGGGGTGCTGTCTGCGGAGAAGGTGCTCGCCATTGGCGGCTGTTCCGGTGAGGGGTCCAGTGGCGCTCCGGTGAGGGCGCGGGAGATCTGGTCCCAGCTGAGCATGTCCAGTGCCGCGGTGTTCTGAGCAGCGAGGATGCGGGCCACGCGCGTTTCTTGCGCGGGGGCATCCTCGGTGACGCCCACGGAGGTGCCAAGCAGTTCCTCACGGAACCGGCCGCGCACCACTTCGCAGGTCCACTGCTTCTCACCGGAGGGCAGCAGAATCAGCAGTGTGTCGGCGTGAAGGTCGGAGAAGGCCGCGTCGGCCAGATAGTCGAGCAGTTCATCATCATCACTGCCGTTGAGAACAGCAAGGGTCAGTTCGTCGATGCGGGTGACGCGAGCCATGTGGTCTCCAAATCCAGGACGGTGGCCGCCCGGTCAGCGAACCGGCGGTCATGCGTGACGATGATCAGCGTGGAGTGCGGCAGCAGCGCACCCTCGCCGGTGGCGAGCAGGGCATCCATCAGCTGCTCGGCGGTGGTCGCATCCAGATGCTCGGTGGGCTCGTCCAGGATTGTGATCGGTGCCTGGCGGGCGATGGCTCGTGCCAGCAGCAGCCGGCGGCGCTCACCGCCGGACACATCCGCGCCGCCGGAGCCGATCATCGTATCCAGACCGTTCGGCAGAGACCGCACCCAGTCGCCCAGACGCGCCTGCTCCAGCACCTGTTCGATCTCCGCATCGCTGATATCCCGCTTCGCCACGTGAATGTTCTCCCGCACCGTGGTGGCGAACAGGTGCGCATCCTCTGTGAAGCACACCAGTTGGCTGCGCAAGTCGCTTTCCGCAAGCGCTGTGAGGCAGGCCCACTCCTCCCCGTGGCCCAGGGCCACCCGCCCCCGCAGCGGCTGGATCAGTCCCGCCAGGGTGAGCAGCAGGGTGGATTTGCCGCGTCCGGAACGACCGTAGATCAGGGTGCGGGAGCCGGGGGTGAACGTGTGGTTCACATCCTTCACCACGGGCTCACTCCATCCCGCGGTCAGATTGGAGGCCACCAGCGTCAGCGGCCCGTCAGCTGCCGGCAGCTGCTCCGAGTCAACGGGTTCGCTCGCGCCATCGCCGAGCAGATGGCCCAGTCGGTCCGCCGCGGCGCGGGAACGGGCACGCTGCGCGGCAGCGGCAGGCAGCACAGTGGCCGCTTCAAAGCTGGACAGGGGCAGCAGCAGCAGGATGCCGATGATGCCGGCGCTGTGGCCGGCGAACCCCTGCAGGAACCCGTTGCCGCTTTCCAGCCACACCGCGCCCGCCCCCAGGATCGACCCGATGAGGGCGGGCACCATGGCGAGCATGACCCCGGCGCGAGCGACCGCTGCGGGAGCAGCTGCACGATCCAGTGCGCGGTCGAATTCCGCCTGGGCGGAGGTGAGGTCCCGCAGCAGCGCGGGATGCGTGCCGGCCACGCGGAGCGCATCCGCATTCTCCAGGCCGTCCAGGGTGAGGGTGGTGAGGGCGGCGCGATGCTCGATCAGGGCGCGCTCCGTGATCAGCGCTGCCCGGTAGGCGGCCAGCGGTGCGGCCACCGTGGCGATGACCAGTGACAGCAGCATGATCACAGCAGCAAACGGGGACAGCGGCAGGAACGTGAGCGTGACGATCACCCCCATCATGATCGCCACCAGCATCGGAATGTGCGCGCGGATCACGTGATTGGCCTGGTCATCGGCGTCATCACCCATCCGGCTGAGCAGGTCCCCGCGGCTCAGGCGCAGCAGTTCATCATCGGTGCGTTCAGCAAGCGCCGTGTACAGCGCGGTGCGCAGCCGCACCACACCACCGAGCGCAGCATTGTGGGTGAGCAGCCGCTCCAGGTAGCGGAACACGCCGCGGGAGATACCAAGCGCCCGCACCGCCACCACCGCCACGGACAGATCCAGCACCGGCGGCATCGTCCACGCCCGCGTGATGAGGTACCCGGAGACGGCGGCAAGTGCAAATGATGAGCCGAGGGTGGCCACACCGGCGAGCACCGCGGCAAGGAGGGTGCGGCCTGGAATCGCCATCAGGCGATGCATCACCTGGATCACGCCGGCACCCCCTGACTGTCAGCGCGGGGACTGTCAGCACGCGGGCCTGCCGCGTTCGACTCGCCTGTTAGCGGTGCTGATGCCACCGCGGTGACTGAATCAGCGTAAGCGAGCAGATCAGTTCGATGAGCGGTCAGCAGCACGGTGCATCCGCGGGCTTTCAGCTCGGTGATAACACCGGCAACGAGCTGCTCGCTGGCACCGTCCAGGTGAGCGGTGGGCTCATCGAGGATCACCAGCGGACGGGGCCGCAGCAGGGCAGCGGTGAGGGCCACGCGCTGCCGCTGTCCCATGGAGAGGCCGTGGCCGCCGCGGCCGATCATGGCGTCCCAGCCGTGCGTGCGGATCACGTCCTCCAGACCGGTCAGCCGCAGCGCATGCTCAAGCTCCGTGTCACTGTGATCGCGTGGCTCGGTGCCGCTCGCGGGGCCGGTGAGGATCTCGCGGATCGTGCCGGGGCCCACCACCGGGCGCTGCGGCAGCCAGGTGACCTGTTCCCAGAACGCCTGCTGATCCAGCTGCGGCACGCTCACCTCGCCCACGGTGACGGCGGTGCTCTCCGGGAGCAGGCCCAGAATGGCGAGGATCGCCGTGGACTTCCCACAGCCTGAGGGGCCCGTCAGCGCGTGGATTGTGCCGGGCTGGATCGTGGCGTTGAGCCCAGCTGGGGCGAGTGAGTCCCGGCCGGGCACGGTGAGGTCGGTGAGGGTGATCGCCTCAGAGCGCAGATCCGGGGCGTGCGCACCGGTGGGAAGGGCGGGGGATTCAAGGGTGTGGAAGGCTTCGTCGAGCGCGGCAACGCCATCGGTGGAGGCGTGGAACTGTTGGCCCACCATCCGCAGCGGCAGGTACACCTCAGCGGCGAGTACGAGCACCGCGATCGCGGGAAACAGTTCCATGTTCCCGTACACGAGGCGCAGACCGATGGAGACGGCGATCAGGGCCACTCCGAGGGTGGCGATGATCTCCAGCGCCAGGGAGGAGAGGAAGGCGAATGCCAGGGTGCGCATAGCGCTCGCCTTATGCTCCTCGCCGAGCTTCTGCACGAGCACTTCGGAGCCGCGGTCCCGGCCCAGGGCCCGCAGCGTGGGCAGCCCTTCGATCAAGTCAAGCGTCTGCGCCCACAGGGTGCGCATGGTGACCAGCGAGCGTTCGGAGGAGCCTTCGGTCATCTGCCCGATCAGGATCATGAAGATCGGGATCAGCGGGATCGCCACGCAGGCCATGAGCGCGCTGGTGAGGTCCAGTGTTGCGATCACGATCAGCGCGAGCGGGGTGACGGTGGCAGCCAGCGCCAGCTGCGGCACATAGCCGGTCATATAGGGACGAAGATTCTCCAGGCCCGCGGTGGCCAGCGCAGCCGTGCTCGCGGAGTCAGCGCCCCGTCCGCGCGGCCCAACGGCTGCGGAGTGCTCCACCAGGCGCCGCCGCAGATCGGCGATGGTCTCGGTGGCGGCGCGGTGCCCGGTCAGCTGCTGGAGGTATTGGGCAAGGGCCCGCAGCACAAGCGCCCCGGCAAGGCCCGCCAGCACCCACGGATGCTCGGTGGGCCACTGCTTGTCGATGAGCAGGCGCGAGCCCAGGAACGCTACCGCGTAGGCGGTGGCGATCATAGTGACAGCCTCCACCAGACCGGTTGCCACCGTGGTGAGCACGTGCCGGCGGGCACTGCGCACCTGGGTCAGCAGGCGAGGGTCCAGAGGAGGCTGTCGACGAGCCACTGCGGCGGTTACTCCGTTCGGAAGGCGTCTCTATGGGCGCGGCTGATCTTCTCGACCAGGCCTTCCTGCGCTTCGTGCACGTCTGCAACGTCCACGCGGTGGCGGAACACCCAGTACGCCCAGGCCTGGTAGGCCAGAACGATCGGCAGGAACACAACGGTAGCAATCGTCATGACCTTCAGGGTGTACTCCGTGGAAGACGCGTTCATCACGGTCAGCGACAGCGCCGAATCGTTCAGCGCCGGCAGCACATTCGGGAACAGGCCGCCGAACAGCTGAACCGATGCTGCAGCGATCGCGATGGTGGTGCCGATGAACGCCATGCCCTCACGCTGCGCCCGGTTCATGAGGAACGCGAACACGAGCGCCACCGCTGCCACCACGAGCGCCGCCCAGGTGAACGGCGTGTTGGAGTAGGCGATCTGGTGCCAGATCAAAAACGCTGCGCCGGCCGCGATTGTGGGCAGGGCGAGCATGCCCGCCAGCCGGTTCGCGTCGTCACGCACCTCACCGGTGGTCTTCAGCGCCAGGTACACGGTGCCGTGAAGCCAGAACAGCAGCACGAACACCACACCGCCCAGCAGCCCGAAGGGGTTGAGCAGATCGAACAGCGAGCTGGTCATCACCGAAGCGCCGTTGTGGTTCGCCTCCATGGTGACGCCACGCACGATGTTCGCGAAGGCAACGCCCCACAGCAGCGCCGGCAGCAGGCCGCCCAGGAAATGCATCCAGTCCCAGGTGAGACGCCAGCTGGGACTCTCCACCTTGTCCCGGTACTTGAATGCGCACACGCGCACGATCAGAGCGAGCAGGATCAGGAACAGCGGCAGGTACGCGCCGGAGAACAGCGTGGCGTACCACTCGGGGAATGCGGCGAAGATGCCGGCGCCGCCCACCAGCAGCCACACTTCATTGCCGTCCCACACCGGGCTGATGGTGCGCAGGATCTGGCGTTTGCGGGTGTCATCGCCCTTGCCCAGGGCGAACACGTTCATGCCCACGCCGAAGTCGAAGCCTTCGAGCACGAAGTACCCGAGGAACAGGACCGCGATGAGGATGAACCACAGGGTCTGCAGGAATGTTGCGTCCATGTCTCAGTTCTCCTCTCTCAGTAGCCGAAGTTCAGGGCCGGGGTGTCGAGCTTCTTCTCATCGGAGCCCTCCACCGATCGACGCTTCGGGGCGGCAACGCCCTTTGCTGCGGCCTTGTGCATCAGGTAGTACCAGACCACCATCAGCACCCCGTAGATGACGGTGAAGCCCACCAGCGAGGTGATCACCAGCCAGGACGGATGGTCAGAGACGCCCTGCAGGGTCATCAGCCGGATCACCGGGTCCCCGTCCGGGGCGGGGTGCACCACCCAGGGCTGACGGCCCATTTCGGTGAACACCCAGCCGGCGGAGTTCGCCAGGAACGGCATCGGGATGGAGATCAGCGCAAACCAGGCGAACGCCTTGGACCCGGAGGTGCGGGCGTTCTCGCCCTTGCCGCGGGTCACCCAGAACGCCCAGATCGCGAGGATGCCGGAGAACACCGCGAAGCCCATCATGAGGCGGAAGGACCAGTAGGTGACGAACAGGTTCGGGCGGTAGTCCGCCTCCACCGTCTCACCGGAGGAGTTGACGGCGGTGGCGCCGAACTGCGCCTTGTACTCCTCATTGAGGTCATTGACGCCCTTGAGCTCAGCGCTCGGGTCGTTGGTGGCGAGCAGCGAGGTCACGTACGGCACCTCGATCAGGTGGGCAACGTCGTCACATTCCTGGCTGAACGCGCGCGGGCCGCCCACGGTGAGGATCGAGAACGGCACCTCGGACTGCGTGGCGCAGATGGCTTCGGCAGAGGCCATCTTCATCGGCTGCTGCTCGAACATGATCTTCGCCTGCAGGTCACCCGAGACGAACAGCAGCAGCGCGGAGATGACCATGCTCAGCACGCCGAAGCGCACAGCCGGGCGGAATACGCGCCGAGCCAGGTGCGTGTGGTCTTCTGCTTCCGCGCCCTGGGTCTTCTCGGCAAGGTTGTGGTGGCGCACCATGTGGTGGGCGGCGATGCCGGTCACGAACGCGCCAGCCACCAGCCATGCACCGGCGATCACGTGCGGGAATGCAGCCAGGGTGGTGGGGTTGGTGAGCACGGCGAGGATGCCGCCCGCGTTCGGGTCAAGCTCGGCGCGGCCGGTCTGCTCATTGAAGATCGCCCCCACGGGGTGCTGCATGAACGAGTTCGCCGCGATGATGAAGTAAGCGGAGGCGGTGGTGCCGAAGGCGACCGCCCAGATCGTCAGCAGGTGAAGCTTGGGGGACAGGCGGTTCCAGCCGAAGATCCACAGTCCCAGGAACGTGGACTCCATGAAGAACGCCACAAGACCCTCGAAGGCGAGAGGGGCGCCGAAGATGTCACCCACGAAGCGGGAGTATTCCGACCAGTTCATGCCGAACTGGAACTCCTGGACGATGCCGGTGGCGATGCCGATGCCGAAGTTCACCAGCAGCATCGAGCCGAAGAACTTGGTGAGGCGGGTCCAGGAATCCTTCGCCACGGGATCCTTCGCGGTGTAGGCGACGGTCTGCATGATCGCCACCAGGAGGGAGAGCCCGATCGTCAAGGGCACGAAGATGAAGTGGTACACGGTGGTGATGCCGAATTGCCACCGTGCGAAATCGAGGGCGTCCATATGCTTCCTTCTTGGTGCAGGACAGGGAATGGGGCCTCATCACCTTATCGACAGCACAAGGCTGGGACCAGGACCCTTGTCCCGGTGATGGACCCGGTGCCGGCGATCGTCCACGCGCAATCCCGTGGCTGCGCAGAGTTCTGTGCGATACTGGCACAGCACCTCGGTGTCCCGCATCGGGCACCAGGTCCCCTTGGCTGATGAGCGCTCCGCCGAACCAGGTCGTGATGCTTGCAGATCAGCACCGCAGCGCTCCCGTGGGGAGCAGCGCGAGGGTGTAGTGACTTCCGTCCGCTTGGACGATGACAACAGCGGAGCTGTGATGCGGCGGCTCCGATGCTTAAGGAGCGGCCTGATGGCTGAAAACAACCCGCACCAGGAGTCGTCGGACTCGCACGAATCGAACGGCTCGGCCTCCGCACCGCCCCGGCGCCGCCGTCGAGCCGCCGGGAGCGCCGCTGGCGCACCGGTCTTCCAGGCGCCCACCGCCCCGGCCCAGAATGTGACCACCTCAGCTGCATCCCAGAGCTCCACCGTGGTGACGGATGCTGCCCCCGTGAACTTCCGGGAACGCCGCCGCCGAGCCGCTGCCAGCACTGCCGGCGCTCCCGCAGCCTCAACGCCCGACGCGGCCCAGCCGACCGCAGCCGGATCCAGCACCGCTGAAAAGGCGCCGAAGGCTGCAAAGCAGGACAAGCCGGCGCAGAAGAAGGACACCGCGAAGGCGCCCGCATCCGGCAGCGTGGCGGATGATCTGCAGGCGCTTGCTGACGAACGCAAGGATGAGACCGCGTCGGCCGCTCCGGCTGGCAGCGCTCCGAGCACCGACTTCACAGGCCTGCTGTTCCAGGCTCCCACCGTGGTGAAGAGCGCCAGCGCCGGCGATGATGAGGACGAGGACAGCGAGGATGACGCTGCCGGCTCGAACGCTGACTCCTCGGCCGCAGAGAAGCCGCGCCGTTCTCGCACGCGCTCACGCCGCCGCTCCAGCGCAAACGCCGATCACACTGACGATGACACGGACGACGCGGACGGCGATGACAGCGCGGACTCCTCAGACTCCACCGGCTCCGATGACAGCGGGGAGGAGGGGGAGTCCCGCGGCTCCTCGCGCCGCCGCCGTCGCCGAGGTGGACGTGGCCGGCGAGGCCGCGGCCGCAGCGATGATGACGATGCGCGCGATGACGATGCCGATGAGGATGACTCCTCGGACTCTGATGACAGTGATGATTCATCCGGCAGTGATGATGAGTCCACCGGGGGCAGCTCCAGCCGTCGCCGTCGTCGCCGCCGCCGGTCCTCCGGCTCATCTGATGAGCCGCAGTCCGATGATCCGCCGAACACGGTGGTCAAGGTGCGCGAAGGCCGTGACGAGGTGCGCGCTGTCAAGGGTTCCACTCGCCTGGAGGCGAAGCGTCAGCGCCGCCGTGAAGGCCGCGATGCGGGCCGGCGTCGCCACTCCATCACCGAAGCGGAGTTTCTGGCTCGCCGGGAGTCCGTGAAGCGTTCGATGATTGTGCGTGAGCGCCCCGGCCGCACTCAGATCGCCGTGCTCGAGGACAACATCCTTGTGGAGCACTATGTGGCGCAGAAGTCCCAGGTGTCCATGGTGGGCAACGTGTACCTGGGCAAGGTGCAGAACGTGCTGCCGTCCATGGAAGCCGCGTTCGTGGACATCGGCAAGGGCCGCAACGCCGTGCTGTACGCGGGCGAGGTAAACTGGGATGCTGCCGGTCTGGAGGGCCAGCCGCGCCGCATCGAGCTGGCGCTGAAAGCGGGCGATCCGGTTCTGGTGCAGGTCACCAAGGATCCGATCGGCCATAAGGGCGCTCGTCTCACCTCGCAGATCTCCCTGCCGGGCCGCTACCTGGTGTTCGTGCCGGGCGGCTCCATGACCGGCATCTCCCGCAAACTGCCGGAGAATGAACGCAACCGTTTGAAGAAGATCCTCAAAACCCTGGTTCCGGAAGAGGCCGGCGTCATTGTGCGCACCGCCGCTGAGGGAGCCAGCGAAGAGGAGCTGAAGCATGACGTGGAGCGCCTTCAGGCGCAGTGGGCGAAGATCGAGAAGAAGCGGAAGTCGAAAAACGCTCCCGCGCCGCTCTCCATGGAGCCGGACCTTGCGATCAAGGTGGTCCGTGACATCTTCAACGAGGACTTCACCGCGCTCGTCGTGGAAGGTGAGAACACCTACAAAGAGGTTCACGAGTACGTGTCGGAGGTGGCGCCGGACCTGCTGGACCGCACCACCAAGCACGTGGGGGAGCGGGACTCCTTCGCGAAGTACCGCGTGGACGAGCAGCTGATGAAGGCGATGGACCGTAAGGTGTATCTGCCCTCCGGCGGCTCCCTGGTGATCGACCGCACCGAAGCGATGACCGTGGTGGACGTCAACACCGGCAAGTTCACCGGCTCCGGCGGCTCCCTGGAAGAGACCGTGACCCGCAACAACCTGGAGGCGGCGGAGGAAATCGTGCGCCAGCTGCGCCTGCGGGATATCGGCGGCATCATCGTGATCGACTTCATCGACATGGTGCTCGAAGCGAACCGAGACCTGGTGATGCGGCGCCTGGTGGAATGCCTGTCACGGGATCGCACAAAGCACCAGGTGGCGGAAGTGACGTCCCTGGGCCTTGTGCAGATGACCCGCAAACGCGTGGGCGCCGGCCTGGTGGAGACCTTCTCCACCAGCTGTGAGCACTGCAATGGACGCGGCATCACCATCGACCTGGACGGGCACCAGCATCATGAGGCGCCCGCGTTCGACGATGACTCCCGCGGCGGTCGTTCACGCCGCTCCCGCTCCAAGCGCGGCAGCCAGAACGATCACGGCAAGCATGATCATGGCAAGCACGGCCAGAGTCACGGCGACCAGGGCAAGCACGATCACGGCAAGCACGCTCAGTCCCAGGCGGGTGACGCCCAGGGCGGAGACCAGGCCGGCTCGTCCCGTCCCGACGCGGCCCGCGATGCGGTGCAGGAGCTGGTGGATCAGAAGAACGGCTCGGATGTGCACGTGCTGGAGCAGGATGAGACATCCCGCGCCATTGCTGCTGCCACGATCGCGTCGATCGCCGCGGCCACCTCGAAGGACTCCCACCCGGAGGTCACCGTGGATGGGCAGGTCATCACCGCGAGCGACGCATCGGCGCAGGCGCCGGCTGAGTCGGGCGACCAGAAAGCCGAGCCGGCGGCCGAACCCGCCGACGCCGACCGGAAGTCTGAGGCGCCGGCCGAGACCGCCGAGCACAAGGAAGAGAGCACCAACCAGGAGTGACGTGATGAGTTGCACAGGCGAAACCCGCGGTTTTGCCTGGTGGCTCACGTGTTGCATGTTGACCCGTCAGAAGCGGGTCTCGTAAACTGGACGTCGGCGCTTTTCGCGCCAGTGTGTCCGCATCTCCTCGCAGCTACCCCGTGACCGGCGGGCTCTGACGGGTTGAGGAGCGGGCACGGCACAAGTTTTGAGTCAGCACGAAGGAAAGAGAAGAGACGTGGTGTACGCAATCGTCCGCGCAGGCGGTCGTCAGGAGAAGGTGTCCGTGGGTGACACCATCGTGATCAACCGCGTGGCCGGCGAGGCAGGCGACAGCGTTGAATTCGCTCCCGTCCTCCTGGTTGACGGCGACAAGGTCACCTCCAGCAAGGATGACCTGGGCAAGGTGAAGGTGACCGCAGAGATCGTGGAGTCCCTCCGCGGCCCGAAGATCCGGATCCTCCGCTACAAGAACAAGACCGGTTACAAGAAGCGCCAGGGCCACCGCCAGGAACTGACCCGCCTCAAGATCACCAACATCGCCTGAGCGCGTTCACAGACTCGGAAGAAGGTAATCCACCATGGCATCGAAGAAGGGCGTCAGCTCCTCGAAGAACGGTCGCGACTCGAACGCACAGCGCCTCGGCGTGAAGCGCTTCGGCGGCCAGGAAGTCAACGCGGGCGAGATCCTCGTTCGCCAGCGTGGCACCAAGTTCCACCCGGGCGCCGGTGTGGGCAAGGGCAAGGACGATACGCTGTTCGCGCTCACCGCGGGCACCGTGGAGTTCGGCCGCGCTCGCGACCGCAAGGTTGTGAACGTGATCGCCTCCGCCTGAGGCGCGCAGCGCATCAGCTTTTCTCAGCAGCGAGGAGCGGGTTCATCCCCTCCTCGCTGTTGTCTTTTATTCTGGACGCGTCGGCCCGCGCCCGCACCCGCGTGGCCTGAGCCGCCGCCGCAGCGGCACACTCCGCCGCTTACACGCTTGAAGGGGTCTTCATGGCATCGTTCATCGACCGCGCAGTCATCCACGTCACCGGCGGTGACGGCGGCAACGGCGCGGCCTCTGTGCGCCGCGAGACGTTCAAACCGCTCGGCGGTCCCGACGGTGCCGACGGCGGCCACGGTGGTGATGTGATCCTGCAGGTGGACCGCAACGTCACCACGCTCATGGACTTCCACCATCTGCCGCACCGCAAGGGAGAATCCGGCGGATTCGGCAAAGGCGACCTGCGGGAAGGCAAGAACGGTGAGCACACGATTCTGGGCATCCCTGATGGCACCGTGGTGAAAACCCGCGATGGGGAGATCCTGGCGGACCTGGTGGGCGAAGGCACTCAGTTCGTGGCAGCTCACGGCGGCCGGGGTGGCTTAGGCAATGCAGCGCTCGCCTCCGCAAAGCGGAAAGCCCCCGGGTTCGCGCTGCTCGGCGAGCCCGGTGAAGAGCGCACCCTGGTGCTGGAGCTGAAATCCATTGCGGACGTTGCCCTCGTGGGCTACCCGTCCGCCGGGAAATCCAGTCTCATCGCTGCGATGAGCTCTGCCCGCCCGAAGATCGCGGACTACCCGTTCACCACGCTCGCTCCGAACCTCGGTGTCGTGGAGGCGCAGCAGTTCCGCTACACCATGGCGGACGTGCCCGGGCTGATCCCCGGTGCCAGCGAAGGCAGGGGACTGGGCCTGGCATTCTTGCGGCATATCGAACGCTGCCACGTGCTGGTGCACGTTCTGGATGCGGCCACTCTGGAATCAGACCGGAACCCGGTGGATGATTTCCGCTCGATCATGCGCGAACTGGAGCAGTACGCGCACAGTCTGGATGAGGAGTCCGCGGTGAAGGGCCTGCCGCCGCTGCTGGAGCGGCCCGCTGTGATCGCCCTGAACAAGACTGATCTGCCGGACGGGCAGGACATGAGTGACCTGGTGCGCGATCAGCTTGAACAGACGGGGCTGCCGATCTTCACTGTCTCCGCCGTGTCCCACAAGGGACTGCGGGAGTTTGCGCTTGCGCTCGGTCAGATGGTGGAGGATGCCTGCGCAGCCCTGCCGGAAGAAGAGGAGGCGCGCGAAGTCATCACCATTGAACCGGAGAAGCCGCGCCGTGGCCGCCGTCGTGACCGTGAACAGGGCTTCACCATTGAGAAGGAGCCCTACGCCGGGCATTACGCGTTCCGCATCCTGGGTGATAAACCGGAGCTGTGGGTGAAGCAGACCCAGTTCTCCAATGACGAGGCCGTGGGCTATCTTGCGGACCGGTTGAACGCTCTCGGAGTGGAGGACGGCCTGGTCAAAGCCGGTGCCGTGGCCGGGGACACGGTGGTGATCGGACCGGGAGATGACGCCGTGGTGTTCGACTGGGAGCCCACCCTGGTGGGCGGCTTTGAAGGCGTGGGCGCGCGCGGCACCGATGTGCGCCTGGAGGAGTCATCACGTCCCACCCGCGCTGAGAAGCGCGCGGTGAAACGTGTGAAAACACAGGAGCGGCTGAACCGCCTCGCGGCAATGGATGCGGAGCGTCGCGCCGGCACCTGGACAGATCCCTCGAAGGACAGCTGACATGTCGCAGCAGAAAACGTCGAGCCCGGGACCTTCCGGGCAGCGGTCCACGGTGGGTGGCAGGCCCCGGCAGCCGTGGCGGCTCACTGATCGGCGGGCGGCGTCGGCAGCGGAGCGGATCGTCATCAAAATCGGCTCCAGTTCGCTGACCGGTGCTGACGGTTCCTTGAACCTGCCGCAGATCACGGAACTGGCGCGCACAGTCTCCGGGATGGTCACCAGCGGACGTGAGGTGATCGTGGTGTCATCCGGGGCGATTGCGGCAGCGCTGCGACCTATGGGCTTAGTGGAGCGTCCGCAGTCGTTTGCGGAGCAGCAGGCGGCCGCGTCGATCGGGCAGGGCCTGCTGGTGAAAGCGTGGTCCGACGCGTTCATGATCTACGGCGTGCACGTGGGTCAGGTGCTGCTCACCGAGAATGACATGATCCGTTCCGAAACCTACCGGAGCGTGCGCGCGTCCCTGGAGGCGCTGCTCGGACTGCGGGTGGTGCCGATCGTCAACGAGAATGACACCACGGCCACGCACGAAATCCGCTTCGGTGACAATGACCGACTTGCCTCCCTGGTGGCGCAGTCCGTGGGCGCTGATCTGCTGGTGCTGCTGACGGATGTGGACGGGCTGTTCACGAAGCCGCCGCATGAAGCGGGGGCTGAGCGGATCTCAGTGGTGCCGGATGCGGCGCGTCTGGACGGGGTGGAGATCGGCTCCACCGGCACGCGGGTGGGTACCGGCGGTATGGTCACGAAGCTGTCTGCCGCGCACAATGCGGCGATCACCGGCACCGCCACGATCCTCACCGTGCCCGAGCAGCTGCAGCAGGCTCTGGCCGGTGAGGATGTGGGCACGTTCTTCCCAGCTGGAACCGGTCGGCGCCGTTCCCGCTTGATGTGGCTGCGGTATGCGACGCGCGGCGTGGGCACTCTGGTGCTGGACGACGGTGCAATCCGGGCGATCACCGAAAGCCGGCGATCCCTGCTGCCCGTGGGGATCGTTGATGTGCGCGGTGAGTTCCGGGCCGGCGGTCCGGTGGATATCGAAGGCGCAGACGGCACCCTGTATGCGCGCGGGCTCAGCCATTTTTCGAGCGCGGATATCCGGGCGATGGCCGGCCGCACCAGTGACGAGCTGCGCGCTGAGCTGGGCGATGATCACGCCCGGTATGTGGTGCACCGGGATGAGCTCGTGGTGCTGACCAGGCGGGACTGACCGCGCAGTTTTGATCCGCACGCTCAGCTGGGCATGTGCCTTCAGCACGGTGAGCACCCTCAACCGGGCAGGGGCGCTTAGCCGGGCAGGGTGTCGTCCGTTGTGGGGTATGAGGGCTGTGCGCCGGTGCCGGTCACCGCATATGCGCCCACGCGGGAGGCGAACCGGGCGGCATCTTCGAGGGAATCGCCGCTGGCGAGTGTGGCGGCGAGTGCGCCGATGAACGCGTCGCCAGCGCCGGTTGTATCCACCGCGGTGACCTTCACGGCGGGGATCACGGTTTCCCCGTGCGGGGTGTAGACCACGGAGCCGTTCGCGCCGAGCGTGAGCACAATCGACGCGACCCCTTCGCCGAGCAGCTGCCGCGCTGCTTCCTGCGGTGTGCCGGGGGAGTGACCGAACTGTTCTGCCACGAGAGTTGCTTCATGCTCGTTGACCACGAGCGGGTCCGCGGCACGGAACGTGTCCAGGCTGAGGTCCAGAACCGGCGCGGGGTTGAACAGGAAACGGCCCGTGACCAGGGCGGGGAGTGCTTCAATGCCGTCTCGCGGGATCTCACCCTGCGCAACCACCACGTGCGCGCTGGCGACCACATCACGCTTCGCTGCCACCGCCTGGGCGTCCATGCTGCGGTTCGCGCCGGGGATCACCACGATCGTGTTCTCACCGTCTTCGGACACGGTGACGATCGCGAGCCCGGTAGGGCCGTCCACTCGCGCAACATGGTCAAGCACTGTGCCTGAGGTTGTCAGTCCTGATAGCGCCGGTTCAGCGTTCGGGTCGGTTCCTACTGCTCCCACCATGGCCACGTGCGCACCCAGGTTTGCCGCTGCCACGGCCTGGTTCGCTCCTTTGCCGCCGGGGGTGATGGTGCCGCCGGTGCCATGGATCGTTTCGCCCGGCTGCGGGTGGCGCTTCACAAAGGAGGACAGGTCAGCATTGATCGAACCGACCACAACGATGGCGGGGGAGGTGTGCGGCATGAGAAGTCCTTTGTTCAGCAGCGAAGCGGTGCCGTTGGCGTCCTGTCTGAAAGCGTACGCCGCAGATCATGGACGCGGCGGGACCAGCCGGGAATGAGCTCTTGTGGAAGGGAGTGGTTATCCCCAATTTGCGGATTGGGCAGTGCGTGGGCGAGTTTCCTGGTTTGCTGGGGGCATGTTAGACCTTCTCTCGCCTCGCCGACGCCGTGCCGCCGCACTCGCAGGCATCGCTGCCCTAGTGCTCGGCGCTACCGGCTGCGGCAAAGAACCAGTCGAGAAGATTACCCCTTCCGCCACGGCTCCGTCGGCAAGTGACGCCGGAGGGTCGGACAACGGTGCTGGCGCTGGTGGCAGTCCGAGCGCGGCAGCAGGGGATGAGGCATACGTGCTCGCGCCCCCGGTTATGTCGAAAGAGGAGGCACTTAAGATTTATGAACGCGCAAAGACCCCTGTAGAGCCTACTCATATGCCGGCCGAGAATAAGGGTCTTCCCGCTCCGTCGCGCAGTGCATTTCCAGAGTCCACCGAACGGTCTGAGTTGGGGGCTGCAGAAACTCTAGCCCTCTACACCGATTCGATTTACTATGCGTACGCGACTGGAGATGCTCGCCCAGCTCTTGAGTTCATCGACACTGAGCAGTGCATCAACTGTGCCTACTATATTCAGAAGGCGATGGACGGAGCCGAGGAAGGTCATTACGGAATGTCTCCAGAATTAACCTACGACACTTTCTACTACGAAGAAGCCGCAGACGGTGACATTCTTGTCAGACTGCCGTTTCAGCATGGCGAGATTTGGGAATCGAAAATGGGAAAACAATTTAAGAGCACCGATCCCGGCACAAGAACGGCGAACGGAAAGCTCCATTGGAACGGAAGTGATTGGGTGTTGGTCGAGTTCAGTGACGCCAATCATGAGAAGTAGAAGGGGGAGCCTGTGGTGGCAGTCCCTCGGCGTGTGCGTTAGTATTTTCGTGCTGGCCCTTCATGTGTTGGTCGCGCTCCCCGAATCACGGGCTGAAGGTGACGATGAGAGCCGGAATCTCGAATCTGGCGTAACTCAAGATACAATGATCGTTCAACAGCGAAATACCTCGTCGCGGGAAATTTCTCACAAGGGCAGCCCGGCGTCGTCGTCCAAGCGTACCAAGTCGAACACGTCAAGAAACTCCAGCGCTGGGCATGGGAAACCATCGTCACGCTCCCATGGCTCCCTTCGTCACGGTGGGAGCGGCGCTCGTTATGGGCGGAACGCCTCTGGTTCCGAGCCCAATGCCGGAAGTCCGATTGGCTTTTGTGCCGGTGTTGGCGTCGGCAGTGCCTTCAAGCGGTTGATGGGGAACACGTGCGATGCGCCAGCAGGCCCGTCAACCAGTGCGCCGGCTGGGCGGTCAGCTTTACCGGTGCAGGCTCCTGGCATGGCTCCGGCAGCTGAGCCTGTGGTCACTGTTTCCTCGCATGAGACTGGGTTTGGTGAGCTGGTGATCACGCCGCCGGAGACCACGCTTGGGCCCGGGTGGGATTACATTCCGGTGAACTACCCGAATGCGGTGTGGACTGATGGGTCACCGCAGTCGCTGAACACTGAGATCCTTGGCTCTGACGTGGTGATCACTGCAACCCCGGTGGAATACCGGTGGGATTTTGGAGACGGCAACACGATCGTGTCCACGTTCCCTGGTGAGGCGTGGCCGGAGCACACGATCTGGTCCACGTACGCGCATGAAGGCTGGTACCAGATGAGCCTCACCGTGGTGTACGAAGGCTCCTTCACCGTGGACGGTGGGCCACCGCAGCAGATTGATGGCACTGTGGAAATCAGCGTGGAACCGAAGTGGATCTTCGCGCGTTCCCTCAGCACCCGCCTGGTGGGTGAGAACGAGAAGTCCCGGGAAGAGTATGTTGTTCCCGAACGCTCCACCGCCACGCTTGGCCCGCGAGATGACAAAGCCCGCACCAAACGCCTGACCCGGCCAATGGACAGCACCCGCACCGCCACCAGACGCTGACCAGACTTCCGGACGCCGGCACCTACTCAAAGGCGCACCAAGAACCGGGCCAACACCGCCCAGTCGCGGGAAGCAGCCCACGCGAAAGGACCAAACCCCATCAGCACCCGAACCCGCCCACCACAGGGTCGCACCTGCTGGTATCGGCTGCTCGTGGTCGGGTTCATCCTGGCCGTCATCACCGGCGCAGCCCTCACCTTCGCCATCAACCACGGCCTCCTCAACACCGGGCCGCACGCCGAACATCCACCCACCAGAGCAGCCATCGTCCGCATCATCGACGGAGACACCCTCATAGCGGACATCAACGGCACCCACACCACCATCCGCCTGCTCAACATCGACACCCCCGAAACCAAGAAACCCGGCGAAACCGTCGAATGTCTCGGCCCCGAAGCCTCCGCATGGCTTGAACAGCGCCTCCCACCCGGCACCACAGTGACCCTGGAGTACGACGCGTCCCGCACGGACCGCTACGGCCGCACCCTTGCCGGGGTGCGAGAAAACGGTTCGCTCGTGAATGCGGAAATCGCCCGCCACGGCCTCGGCGTGGCCGTGGTAGTTGAACCGAATCACCGCTTCTATAGCGAAGTGCGGGATGCTCAGGCGGAAGCGGAACAGGCGCAGCGCGGCCTCTTCAACCCCCGGACCTGCCTGAGCCGCCCGATGCTCTCTGCCTAGACTGGGCGGCATGACTGAGACTTCCGCCACCAGCACCCCCAGCGCCAAGGGCGGCGCCGCCATCGGTCCCGAAACCGAGCGCGCCGTGCGCGAGATCGCGAGCCGCGCGAAAAACGCCCAGCCAGCCCTTGCCGCACTGTCACGAGCTGAAAAGGACGCCCTGCTGATCGCCATGGCAGACCGTCTCGAACAGGACGTGACCACGATCCTGGAGGCAAACGCCCAAGACCTGGCACGCGCCGATGAGAACAACATCGACCCGGGCCTGCGTGACAGGCTCGCTCTCAACGCGGAACGGCTCACGAGCATCGCAGACCAGCTGCGCACCGCTGCCACACTGCCTGACCCAGTGGGGGAGGTGCTGCGCGGGTCCACCCTGGCGAACGGGCTACAGCTCACCCAGGTGCGGGTGCCGCTCGGCGTGATCGGCATGGTCTACGAAGCCCGGCCCAACGTCACCGTGGACGCCGCCGGCCTTGCCCTGAAAGCCGGCAATGCCGTGGTGCTGCGCGGCGGGTCGGCAGCGCTCAACTCGAACACCACCCTGATCGCGTCGATGCGCTCCGTGCTCGCCGAGCATGGCCTGCCGGAAGACCTCATTTGCGGCATTGATGAGTTCGGTCGGGACGGGGTGGGCGCGCTGATGCGAGCCCGAGGCCTGGTTGATGTGCTGATCCCGCGCGGCGGAGCCGGCCTCATTCAGCGCGTGGTCAACGAATCCCTGGTGCCCGTGATCGAGACCGGGACGGGGAACACGCACACGTTCGTGGACGCGTCGGCCGATCTGGACGACGCGCTCGCGATCATCGAAAACGCGAAAACCCAGCGGATCGGGGTGTGCAATGCGATGGAGAATCTCATCGTGCACCGCGCAATCGCAGACCAGCTGCTGCCGCAGGTGGCTGAGCGTCTTGGTTCCGGGCATGGTGTTCGCTTCCATGCGGATGAGCTCGCCGCGCCGATGCTGCAGCGCGAGGGCGTCACAGTGGAGCCCGCGTCGGACGACGCCTACGCCACCGAGTTCCTGGCGATGGAGCTGGCGGTGAAAATCGTGGACAGCGTGGAAGAGGCGATCGAGCACATCCGCCGGTTCACCTCCGGGCACACCGAAGTGATCCTCACCAACGATGTGCGCAGTGAGCGCGCATTCGTGCAGGGTGTGGATGCCGCGGTGGTGATGGTGAATGCGTCCTCCCGGTTCAGCGACGGCGGCGAGTTCGGCTTCGGCGCCGAGATCGGAATCTCCACGCAGAAGCTGCACGCGCGTGGCCCGATGGCGCTGCCGGAGCTGACCAGCACGAAATGGGTGGTGCACGGCGAAGGCCACGTGCGCACATGAACCCCGCCCCGCCTCGCAACCCGAGCCCGCCCCGACGTACCCGCAGCCCGCGAGGGCTAACCGCCTGGGCGACGCGCCACGGTCGCCGCGGGCGCGCAACAGCGGCGCACACGCCGCCGTGTGCCACCCGCCATTGTGGGGTAGGTATGGAACAATGGCCGATATGTCCCGCAGGGGGCGGCCTGATCATGGAAAGGTTCTTCAAACGTGTACCAGATTCTTGCGGCAGCTGCTGAGGCAGAGGCCTCGCACGGCGTGCATCCGGCGGTCATCGGCATCGGCGCGTTCATCATCCTGATGGTCATGCTCGGCGTCACGTTCCTGTTCTCCGGCATCCACCAGGAGCCGTCTGCTGAGGCGAAGACTGTGGCTGAGGTGGAGCGCGCACACAAGGAGAATCGCCGGCGCTGACCGCCGCGATCAGTGAGCTGCTGAGCGTATGACACAGCCGCGCCGACGCCTGGGTGTGATGGGCGGGACGTTTGATCCCATCCATCACGGCCACTTGGTGGCCGCATCCGAAGTCCAGTCCGTGTTCGACCTGGACGAGGTGATCTTCGTTCCCACGGGCCGCCCGTGGCAGAAGGAAGGCACGCAGATCTCCGACCCGGAGCACCGCTACCTGATGACGGTGGTGGCCACCGCAGCGAACCCGCGGTTCACCGTGTCCCGCGTGGACATTGAACGCCCGGGGCAGACGTACACGATCGACACGCTGCGCGACCTGAAGCAGCAGTACCCGAACGATGACCTGTTCTTCATCACCGGTGCAGACGCGCTCACCAACATCCTCACCTGGAAGAACCACGAGGAGATCTTTGAGCTCGCGCATTTCGTGGGCGTCACCCGGCCTGGGCATGACCTGCAGAGTCAGGGTTTGCCCGCGGATAAGGTGACATTGATCGAGGTGCCGGCAATGGCGATCAGCTCCACGGACTGCCGTGCGCGCGTGACGAGCGGTGAGCCCGTGTGGTACCTGGTCCCCGATGGTGTTGTGCAGTACATCAACAAGTACGCCCTCTACACAGGAAGTGACGGCGATGACAGCTGACGAGAGCCTGACCGGCGGGCGGCGTGCCCGCCGCGCCCGCGCGATGAATGAGGAAACCAGCGGTCGCCGTCGCGGCAGCACGGGTGCTCTGCTCGTGCGCCGCTCCTCGGTAGCGATCCCACCGTTCGACTCGCCCATGCCGGTCATGGAGCGCTTCGAAGCACGCACCCTGGCGGGCAACCGCCCGTTCATCCAGGGCGCTACGGGCCAGTCAGCTGCCCCCAGCAGCCAGTCCACCGCTGCTGGCGGCCAGTCCGCATTCTCCACCTTCTCCACCGGCCAGTTCGGTGGGCCGTCCGCCAGCTCGTACGACGCGTCCCCCGGCGGGGATGGCTCCGCGGTGGTTGGTGATCCCACCCCGAAGAAGAAGTCCGGGTGGGGCCTGTTCGGCCGGAAGAAACCGGTGGTGGCGCCGAACGCGAACGTGGACGTGATCAGCGCCGGCTCCGCGTCAGATTCTGCAGAGCCCGATTACGATATTGAGACTGCGAACGCCACGGACACCACGGCGTTCGACCCGTCAGAGCTTGCCGCCTACGAGAAGCGGCTCAAGAACCAGACCACAGAAGAAGCGGTGCAGACCGCATCCGTGGAACCTGAGCCGGATGACCGCGCGGAAGAAGCACTGGTTGACGCGGTTTCCGATGAGGCCGAGGAGCACCAGGCCGCACGCGCTCAGGGCTCTGCCCAGGGTGACGCCCCGAGTCGTGGTGCGCAGGGTCGTGATACTCAGGGTTCTGCCCAGGCGGACACTAAGCCGGCTGGTCTTGTGTATAACCCGGAGTCGATCCCCGTGGCGGAGAACGGCCCGGTGGATCCGGAGCTCGGCGCTGAGGACCCTGCCCGGGACCCGGTGGAGGCCGATCCGCGCGCCGACGAGCCGGCCACGCGCATTGATGAGCCCGCCACGCGCATTGATGAGTCGGTTGCGCGCGCTCAGGCGCCCGCTTCACGTTTTGACGAGCCCGCAACCCGCGTTGACGCGGCAGCGCCGCGTGCTGAAGCACCGTCGCCAGCGCCGGTGGATGAGACATCCAGTGATGTGTGGACCAGTCCGCCGCTGGCCATGGGCCGGGCAGTTGACGGTGCAGAGTTCGGCGAGCTCTCCCGAGAGCATGCGCCGGATCCGCGCCCAGCTCCCCGCTTCACCGGCACTGTTCTCAACAAGCCGGCCCGTACCGGTGTGGGCGTGGGCACGTGGGTCACCTGGGTCCTGGTCGTGGTGGCGCTGCTCGTGGTGATCCTGCTGCTCGTGATGGGCGTGATCGGCCCCGGCGTAGTGAACTCAGCAGGAGAATCCTCGGGGGCGGTGCTGGCAGCGCTGTCTCCACCTGAGCTCGAATCGTCCCCGCTGGCCCCGCCTGCACTGTTCTGACACGACCCACCCGCCTGCCAGTTCACCTGTTCCCCTCAAGACGACCCCTTGGAGTTCATTCCCCGTGACGATCCCTCAAGAATCCATTGACATGGCGCGCATTGCCGGCCAGGCCGCTGTGGACCACCTTGCCGAGAACGTGATTGCGCTGAACGTGTCCCAGCAGATGGTGCTGACGGATATCTTCGTGCTCGCCTCGGCTGATTCGGAGCGTCAAGTGCAGGGCGTGGTGAAGGGCATCGAAGAGGAGATGCTGAAGCACGGTCACAAGATGGTGCGCCGTGAGGGAGAAGCGGGCGCCCGCTGGGTGCTGATGGACTTCACGGACATCGTGGTGCACGTGCAGCACGCTGAAGACCGCGAGTTCTACGCGCTGGAACGGCTGTGGCGGGATGCGCCCGTGGTGGATCTGCAGCTTGATCACGGCGGCGGCGCGAATGCCGATACGAGTGAAACGGTTGGCTCAGCTGATCGGGCGTCCGACCAGGCATGACCCGACTGATCCTGGTTCGCCACGGCCAAACCGATCACAATGTGGAGCGCCGCCTGCAAGGCCAGGTTGATATTCCCCTGAACCAGACCGGACACGAACAGGCAGCCCAAGCGGCGCAGGCCTTTGCGGATCTGGAGCATGTGAGCGCCGTGTTCGCCTCACCACTCGGGCGGGCTGCTGATACCGCCCAGGCGATTGCCGACGCGCTCGGTGTTGACGTCGTGACTGACCCGCGCTTTCTTGAACGCTCCTTTGGCCAATGGGAAGGCCTCACCCGCGATGAAGTGCGTGCCCAGTGGCCGGGCGAGTTCGCGCACTGGGTGGGTGGCCATCCCGTTCGGGGTGTGGGCGTGGAGTCCCGCACCATGGTGGGGGAGCGGTTCGCAGAAGGCTGCCGAGACATCCTGGCGGACACGCCCACAATCGGCAGCGCGATCGTGGTGTCTCACGGCGCGGCGATCACACTGGGCATCACCGCGATGCTCGGGCTCGAACCAGACGCGTTCCGCGGCCTTCACGGGATCGGGAACTGCCACTGGAGCGAGCTGACATACGCCACCGCTGAACCACCCACCGGATGGATGCGACTCGTGTCCCACAACCTTCCACCGCAGGTCAGAGCATAGAAACAGCCGCCGAACAGCGACTGATCTGCTGACGCAGTGGACGGGCGCTGAACGCGCTGAGGGAGCGGTCACACAGCCCCAGTGCCGATTTCTCTCCACCGTGACCGCTGTGTACTATAGAGAAGTCGCTCGGAAGCGAGCGGCAATCCTCACGGGGGTATGGCGCAGTTGGTAGCGCGTCTGCATGGCATGCAGAAGGTCAGGGGTTCGAATCCCCTTACCTCCACGTAAAGTTGAACGTTCGAACCTTGCCCCGCATCATCGCGGGGCAAGGTTCTTTCGTTGTGTGGCCTGGGGCCGATGGCCAGGATGGTCTGGATCGCTTCGGTCGGTTGGAGGGCGGCCTCGTCCTCGTCATCGATGGTGATGCGGTCGAACAGTGCCCGGTTGAGCATCCGCCGCTCGGAGGGTTCGGCCTTGGCGTAGACGTCGCCGATGTCGGTGAGGAGCCCGAGGATCGCATCGAGCCCGACCTTGGCCTTGTCGTAGGTCGTCTCCAACGTGTCGAGCCGACCGGTGATCGCTTGCAGGCTCGCGCGGATGCGGTCTTGCTCGGTCTTGAGCAGGTCGAGCGGGATCGCGTCGGCGTAGTGGGCTTGGAGGAGCTTGACCTGTTCGGCTTCGAGCTTGGCCTTCTGCCCGGCGAGGAGCTTCTTCTCATCGCTGGTGGATTCGGAGAGGGTGTCGAACACCTGCCCGAGCACGCCCTGGACCTGCGCTGCCTCGCTAGGGCTGAGGGAGATGTCCTGGTAGCCGGCCTCGATGGACTGCTCGACGCGGTGGGTGAGGATGGCGGTGCGCTGGCAGTTGTTGCGCTTGAACCGGCGGCCGGTGCAGGTGAAGTAGTCGTAGGCGACGCCCTGGTGGTTGCGGGGACGCTCGAACATGAGCCGCTTCCCGCAGCCGCAGTAGATCGAGCCTTTGAGGTAGTGGTCGTACTTCTGGGGCTTGTCGCCGACGACGTGGTTCTGCTGGAGGATCGTCTGCACCTGCTCGAACGTCTCCGGCGTCACGAGCGGATCGTGCGTGCCGGGGTAGGTCACGTCGCGGAAGGTGACGATGCCCTGGTAGTAGGGGTTGGTGAGGATCTTGTGCAGCGCGGTCGTGGTGACCGGCTTCGCGGGGAACGACGGCGTGGGCCGGGTGGTGAGTCCGCGGGTCTCCAGCTCGCGGGCGAGCTTGGATAGCGACCAGTCGCCGGTGGCATAGGCGGTGAACACGAACCGGATCAGCTCACACCGGTCGGGGTCGAGTCGCACCTCGCGGACCTCGCGCCCGCCCGCATCGGTGGTGCGGATGTTGAGGTAGCCGATGGGCGCCCGGTGCGGGGTGCCGCCGATCGTGGCCTTCTGCACGAGCCCCTTGGTGACCTCCTGGGCGAGGTTCAGGCTGTAGAACTCGGCGATCGAGGCCATGATGCCGTGCATCAGCATCCCCGAGGGCGTCTCGTCGATGTTCTCCATGACGGACACGAGCGTGACCCCGGCCTGGCGGAGGGTGGCGTGGATGATCGCGTCATCGAGCCGGTTGCGGGCGATGCGGTCGACCTTGTTGATGATGCAGTACCGGACAGGGTGCTCGGTGAGGTAATCCAGCATCTCCTGGAGCGCTTTGCGGCGGGCGGTCTTCCCGGACTCGCCGGGCTCGATGAACTCCGCCACGATGACCGCGTTCAGCTGGTCGGCCTTGCGCTGCGCGGCGTCGCGCTGCGCCGGAATGGAGAGGCCTTCTTCGAGACCGTTACGGGTGGCCTGGTCCTTGGTGGAGACCCGCAGGTACGAGATCGCGGGCACATTCCCATCAGGAAGGACCTGTTCGCAGGAGAGTTTCGGGCCGGCGGCGAGGGTGCGCAGGGCGCCGAGGTCGAGGCCGGCGGGGAGGTCGATGAGCGTCATGGTCGTGACTGCCTTTCGGGCTCTCACCCAGCCCCAGCATTGGGGTTGGGTGCGGGCGCCGACTGGCGGTCACGACACAAATTGGGGAGGCCTGCCGAACCGCGACGGGTTCGGGCAACAAGTTGGTTAGCCGGTAGCGCCCTGGGATGGACGTACAACAGGGATTCTACCGTTCGCTGCTCAGCAGCGCCCGGAGCTGGTCTCCGGCCCGGCCGACCGGGCTGCCGGTGCCGGCTTCGCGCAGGGCGACGCGGATGAGGACTTCGGCGATCTTCTCGGTGTCGATCTGCTCCCGCCTCGTGAACGTGACCCGCAGCCGCCGGTCCGATGAGGGGCGTTGGGTCTTGCGTTGATAGTTCCGCACCATCACCGCTCACCCGCCTTCGGGGTCGGCACCCTCGTCGGGGTCGGCGTCGATGTCGAGGTCGGTGTCGTCGAGGCGGGCGAAGAAGGCGTCTTCGGCGGCTTTGCGGCGGGCGACCTGTTCCATCACGAAGGCCACGAAGTCCTCGCGCCGGTTCGTGATCGGGATGTCTTCGACCGGCGGGGCCGGGGGTTCGCCGGGCCAGGCGGTCTGCCGGTCGGGGCGGTCGCGATCCAGGCGGGTGCCGGAGGCGGCGACCCAGTCGCGTAGCCGTTGCCGGGCGGCGGCGAAGTCGCGATGCCACCCGATCGCGGCCGAGGCGTCCTGTTCCGGGTCGTACGCGGCGAGCCAGTGCAGATGCAACGCGGAGAGCTCCCACTTGAGCGCCGGATGCCGGTGCCACAACGGCGGGATCACCGAGGCGGGCAGCGCGTACTCTCTCCTGACCCACTCGACCCACCGGTTCAGGGCGAGCCATTCCTGCTCCAGATCGTGCGTGAGCAGCAGGTTCCAGTTCACCGGCCGCGGCGGCCCCGGCGCATCGTCGTCGGGACCGGTCGGCCCGAAGTCCTCGTCCTCCCACTCCTCGGGGTCGGGGCTGTCGGACGGGGTGGTGTCGTCGTTCATCACGTTCGCCTCCGTTCACATGGCCCGGGCGGGCTGCTCGTGGCCGGGCTGTTCGTGCTCGGGCGGCTCGTGGCCGACCTGCCGCTGCGGCTGCTTGCGGTTCGGGGACTCCATCTGGGAAAGCCGGCGCGGGCTGCCCACGTGGGTGTTCATGCGGGCGAGATCGTGGCCGAACCGGCTCGCGATGAACTCGGTCTCCTTGACCCCGGTCTTGGGGTTCGTGCTCGGTTCCGGGTGCCCGATCGCGAGGAACCAATCGCCTTTGGCGAGCTTGCGATCGCCGGCATCGGCCGCCCCGCGGAACGCAACAACATCGTGGAAGGTGGTGGGGAGCTTGACCCTGGACCCGTCGGGCCCATACCCGTAGTGCTCCTGCCCGGCCCGGAAGTACAGACGCGGCTTGCCGTCGCGCGTGGTCGGCTTCGGATTCGAGGCGACGAACCCGTAGAAGGCTTCACTGATCTCCGGGTAGACGTTGGGCTTCTGCTCGCTCATCGTGTGCTCCTGCGCTGCTCATGCCGCCCTCTCGTCCGTGGGGGCTGCTCGTGGCAGGCAGGTGCACCCGACCACCCCGGCGGGTTACTGCTGATGGGCGTGGTGCAGGAGCTGCTCGACCTCGGCTCGATCCGCCTGGAGCTGCTTGCCGTCGGGTCGGTCGGGCCAGGCGCGCAGGTCGGTGATGATCGGCGGCGCCGACCGCAGCAGGGTCACGGCGGTGCCGAACGGGAGGCGTCGGATGTGATCGGGCGGCAGGATCGCGACCCGCCGCACGCTGCGTTGGTTGGAACGGGAGCCGTAATCGCCGACGGTGGTGGTGTCGGTGAGCTCGTCGCGTTCCCCGATCAGCGTGGACAGGTCCTGGAGGTCGCGGCTGTTGGAGGCGCCGCTGAGGATGATCTTCACGATGGACGCATCCCAGATCGAGCCGGCCTGGTGCTCGTTCCACTTGTCCCGCGCCTGCGCAAGCGACTGGAGCACCGCGAGCGTGGTGATGCCGGTGCCGCCGCCCTCGGCCTCTTCATGGTCTTCGTCGTTGTCGGTGTTCTGGTTGCGTGCGGCACGGAGGGCGGTGGCGAAGCGGGCGGTGCCGTCGGCGATCGTCAGGAACATCTCGATCTGCTCCTCGGTGAGCTCGCTGGCGAGCACGGCCGGTTCGTAATGCGTCCACCAGTCGACGAGTTCGCCCCAGATCACGACGAACGATCGGGCTGTCCACACCGTGAGCCCCGCCGGCGCGGGAGCGGCGGGGTTCTTTGTGCGGCGGGGCCGGTTCTTGGCGCGGGCGACCGCTTCCTGGGCTAGCCGGTCCAGCTCCGCATCCCGGGTCCGGGCGGGGTCGTCGATGAGGGCGCGGACCTCCTCGAAGATCGGATGCACCGGCGCGCCCGCCTCGATCCGCGCCAACGTATCAGCGACCTGGGCTCGGGTGTCGTCGGGGAGGTCGTCACGGTCGGCGGCCTGCTGGATCGCCTCGATCTTGTCCAACGTCCGGTACGACGCCGCTCCCGGGATCATCGCCGCTGCCTGCTGCCGCGCCTCACCCGCCGGGGCCTGTGACGGTGCCGGAAATTTTCCGCCACCGTCCTCCCCAGCCTCGCCGTTCTCCGACGGTTGGTGGTCGCTGCTGAACCGGGATGCTTCCTGACGACGGGCCGCGTCCTCGGCCAACAGCTCCTTGAGCTCGCGGTAGAGGGACGCTGCTTCCAGCGGGGTGAGGTCCTTGTGCAGCAGGTTGTCGTCCTGCTCGGCGAGCAGGTGCTCGAGGCGATCGGAGATCCCGGAGCGCACCCACACGTTCACGACCCGCCAGCCGAGCTGCTGGATCGCGGCAAGTCGGCGCCTGCCGCAGACGAGCACCCCGTCCGGGGTGATCGTCGGGGGCTGGAGCAGCCCGTCGCGCTCGATCGACGCGGCCAGGCCGTCGATGTCGCCCAGGTCGGTGCGGTGCCGGTTCCCGATCCTGATCGACGACACGGCCCGTTCCAGCTCGATACTCATCGCCGGCCCCCATTCCGAGGTGCCGCGAGTGACACGGTGAGCACGAGGTCGTCGTCGTGCAGCAGCACCGGCAGCGTCTCGCCGATCAACAATCTGAGCAGGATGCCCCGGCCCGCTGAGGTTGCGGCGACACCGGGTGCGGGGTTGCCAAGCAGTGCCCGCAGTAGCGCCGTCCATGACGAGCCGGTCAGGTCGAGCAGGGCGCGGGAGTGCTTGTCGCGGCGCAGCACCTCGAACGCGGACTGCCTGGACCCCGCACGGGCAAGGGCGTGGCAGACATGCTCGACCGCGGCGCGGGCCGTCTGGGCCGGCCAGCCGAGGACGGTGACGAACGCGATCGCGTCCTCCACCGCACCAGACGCCGACGTGACCACCCCCGCCGGCTCCACCACCTCCCGCTCACCTTCGCCCTCGTGCTCGTCGTCGGGGTGGGGGTCGGTGATGTGGAACGCGGGATGGTAGTCATCCAGCGGGTTCTCACGGTCGGAGAGGCGTTCGGCGTCGTGGAAGACCGAGTAGTGCGGGCGGCGCGCCTGATGCGTGGAGCAGAGCAGGCCTTGGGCGCGTTCCTCGGCGATGCAGGTGATCCGCACCGCGTGGGTGACCACGCCCCACGGGTCATCGGCCTCGCGCGCGGAGCGGGTGCGCATCACATCGAACGCGGCACCCGCCGCCTCCCACGGATCAAGACCGTGCTTACGCGCCAGGGCCGCGTACTTCTCGGCCGCATAGGCCATCAGCTTCGCGGCGGTCGGATCGGTGCGCCACGCGCCCGGCCCCTCCTCGTGCAGCCGGGCCAGCAGGGCGCGCAGGCCCTCGCCGGTCGTGTAGTCCTCGCCGCCCGGGCCGGCGGTGGTTGTTGTATGCGGGATCATCTCGGCACCTCCTGCCAGGCAGGTGCACACCGGTTCCCACGAGTAGCGGGGCGGTCAGGGAAAGAACGTCGGATCGGAGACATGACGGCTCACCCCTGGTCACTTCCTGCCCAGACCCGGCAACTCGGGTGCGGGTTCCTCGCGGCCGAATGCCGAGACCGGCGGCAGCCGCCTCGCGCCCGCGGCGATCTGCCGACCGACATACTTGGCGCTGACCGCGATGCCGTGCCGGGTCCCACGAGCGAGGTTGGCGTCCAGGTCGATGCCTCGCCGCGACACGTAGCCGCTGCCACGGGAGAGCAGGTCGGAGGCGCGCACCCAATCGACCCCGCGGGTCGGCTTCTCCACGTCCACGCCCTCGGTGGGCTGTTTCTCGCGGTGGACGTCGGCGGCCTGGATCGCCTCGGGCGCCATCCCCGCCGCCGGATCGGGCCGCTCCGTCCCTGCTGCCTCGGATGGTGGCGGTTGTTCGGGCGAATGCTGGTCGTGCGGGTGCTGTTCGGTGTTCATGACGGTTCCTCCTCGGCTTGTTCAGGTGGGGTGCCGGCCCCTTGCGGGCCGGACGACTCAGAAGACTCAGACCCTTCGGCCTCGGGCTTGGACTGGGGTGGTTGGGGAAGCCAGCGGCCCACGGTCGAGGGGTGCACATCGAGTTCGCGGGCGATCTGCTTGTTCGACCAGCCCTCCGCCCGCAGCCGCGCCGCTCGCTCCCTGGCAGGCCCCGCACAGGGTGACGCCCTCGGCCTCCGCCCGCAGCCGCGCCGCTCGCTCCCGCCGACCAGCATCAACCACCGTCGGAGCCGACTCGTGGGCCTCGTGCATTGCGGGCGCGGTCGGCTCTACGTCGTCCTCGTCCTCGTGCTGCGGTGAGGGATCGTCGGGCTCCGGCGCCGGGCTCGGGGTTGGGGTCTCGGGCGCAGTGCCGCCCGCAGGCAGAGCCGGCGGAGGTGCCTCGGTCTGCGGCGGTGTGGTCGTGGTGCGGGTGGAGCGGATGAGCACGACGGTCAGATGGGTGGAGGCCAGCAGCACCAGCGGCGGTACGGCGGCCACCGCGGCGGCGAGTACGACGGGGATGTTGGCGTCGGCGGCGACGACCGCGTGCAGCGCGTTCGCGGTCACCGATACGAGCGCCCCGGCGACCAGCAGCGGCCACACCCACTGCTCGCGTTCGATCCCGGAGCGACGGGCAAGGTCGGCCAGCGCGACGAAGCTCAGCCAGAACGCGCCTGCGGCGATCATGACCGTGCCCGACGCGGACGAATTCACCGCCCACCGACGCCCCATCACGCGCTGCTCCATCACAGCCCCCTCACCGCCGGTGCCCGCGCGGGCGTCTCGGGCGCGTCGAGGTTGCGAGCCGGGCCGCCCCGCGACACCGCACCCTGGCGGGGCGCGGAACCCTGCCGGGCGGGGGCGCCGTGGATGCGCTTGTAGCCGGAGGTGACGGTGCGGGTGATCTCCCGCTGCCCGAAGTCGGGCTGCTCGACCGTGAGCATCGCGTCCAGCGCATCCCGGTAGGGCACGCCTTCCTCGGCGAGGACGCAGGAGGCCCAGAACAGCTTCCGGTTCCGGTCGGGCGCTCTCCGCCCAGCCAGTTCGCGAGCTTCTGCGGATCGGTCCGCCCCTGCCCGCGCATCCGGGGCGGGAGTCGGCGCGGCGGGCGGGGCGGGTCGAGAAAGCCCCGCAGCCGGTCCGCGTCCTGCGGGTGTGCGGGGTTGGTGCCGAGCTCGGTGATCCGGTACGGCACCGTCTCGCCGTCGATCACCCGGAGCGAGGGTGGGGCGACGATGTAGCCGCCGTCACCGCGGAAGTCGATCCCCGCATTCCCCGCCTGCCACGACCGCTGCTCGCCGTCTTCGGCTGCTGGGTAGTAGAGGTGCAGGCCACCCGTGGGCGAGCGCACCGCGAATGCCCACCCGGCGATCAAGTCGGCCTGGTCGGCGCGGTGCAGGGCGTCGTAGCCGTTCGTGCCGTGCACGTCCACATCCACCACGACCAGCCCGAAGGCAGCGCCGGTGGGGACGCCGATGTTCGCCTGCGGGAAGCGCCGCCACCACGCCTCGACCTGACCCAGATCGGTCGTGGCATCCCGGAAGCCGCGGCCGTGGCGGATCAGCGGCACCTTGTCGCGCGGCGCGACCGGGAACACCGGCACCCCCGCAGCCGCAAGCCCGACCGCGGCCCGCGGGAGGGGCTGGTCGGTGGCGTCGAGGAAGATCGCCGACAGATCACGGACCGTCATCACAGCCCCCGCCCCGCCCGCTCCGGCCGCGCCTCCTCAGGCTCTACGGCAGGCGCCGCCCGGTCGGCGCCACGTTCCGGCGACCGACGTTGGGTGTCGCGGTCGAGGCCGGGCGGGGTGCCGTCGCTCACCTGAATCGTGTCGAGCCCATCGAGGATGTCGATCGCGGTCTTGCGGATACGCTCCCCAGCGGCCTGCACCACCTCGACCGGGTTCTTCCCATCCACGGCCGCCGCCCACCCGGCCACGTACGGGATCGTGTACTCGCTGGTGTCCATCCCGTGAGCAGCGCCGATCATCAGCGCGACGGACTCGGCCTCGACCTCCCCGATCCCGCGATGCTGCCTCGCTTCCTCCTGGTCGGGGCCGTGCATGAGGACGTGGGCGAGCTCGTGGCCCTCGGTCTTCACCTGCGCGGCGTCATCCATGTTCGTGCGCACTGCGACCTGGCGGGTCTCGAAGTTCGTCAGCCCGTTCGCGCCGCCGATCATGCCCTCGTGCGGCACCCACAGCAGCTCGAACCCCTCCGCCCTGATCCGTCCCGCCAGCCCCTCGCGCAGGCCTTCCGGCGCCTCCCCGGTGAGCAGCCGCGGCTCCGGCTTCTCCGGGAGCGGGTCGCCGGTGGTCTGGGAGACATCCCAGACGTAAGCCGGACGTACCCCGACCATCTTCGAGCGCACCGTCTCGCCCGGCTGCGGCTTCTCGCCCCGGTTCAGGCGCCGCCACGACGCCGGATCGGACGGGTTCGCCGACGCGAATCTTCCGGTGACCGGGGCGAGGATCTGGTATCCGGCCTGACCTTTGCCGACTTGCCGGCCGAGCTGCTGCCACTGCTTGTAGCCGGCGACATAGGTCGGGAACGGCTCCGGGACCCGGCCCTGCTCGAACGCGGCTTGATGCTGCTCCCAGATCAGCAGGACGTTGTTGAACGACCGCGACCGGAACCTCGCGGCGAACCGGAGCGCGTCGGCCCAGTCATCCCCGGTGACGAGCCGCTCGACCGCGCCGGTGAGCTTGTCGTGGAGCTCGTCGAGCTTCGCCTCCCGCGCTTGGCGGGCCTCCTCTTGCCTCGTCGCCATCGTCGGCCTCCTCCCGGAGGGCCAGCCACCAGGGGCGGCGGCGGGCCCTGCACCTGCGAGGTGAGCCAGGAGTTTCCGGCGAGTCAGACGGTCAGCGAACAGCGAGGTCGGTAGGTTGGCCGTCAGGAACGCGGAGGCACCTGACGTAGGACATACCGGCCTACCTGCGAGCGGCACCGTGCGGAAGGAGAAGGTGGCCTGACCGGGATTTTCCCGGTCGAACTGTCCACTTCGCGAACCCGACCTCTCGGGAGTCAGGGAACGTCAGCGACGAGGGGCCGAATGTCGCGGTACCGGCTGGGGGTGATACCGGTGTGCGCGGTGAACGCCTCGATCGCACGCGACCGGCTGCGCCACCCGACTCGCTGCCCCGCCGCGGCGACCGTGATGTCGGTTTCGCGGAGCAGCCGCGCCATCTCTTGGACTCGCAGCATCGTCAGGTAGCCAGTCGGAGTTTTGCCGAACGCGTTGGTGAACACCCTCGCGAGCTGTTTCGGGGAGAGACGTACGAGGTCGGCCAACTCGGCCAGTGTCCACGGATGGGCGATCTGACGGTGCAGCGCGTCGCGGGCGAGCATGGCTTCGCGACGCAACGGTCCGAGGGTTTGCTCGTGAGAGGAGACCGGGCGGGAGCGGGCGCGCTGGAGCCTGGTCAACCGCACCGAGGAGACACGCACGAACGGGGCGAGGACGTCCACCACGGCGAACCAGAGCGACTGCAGCCGCGGGAAGCGTTCGTGGAACTTGCCCTCGGCGCTGAGCGCGACCATCTCGTCAAGCCACGGCGATATCAGGCCCGCCCGATCCCGACCCAGGTGCAGGAGTTGGGCTGGCTCGGAGTACACCTTCTCCGCGAAGTCTTGGGCGTCCAATCGGTCGTGCAGGATTGTCGAGTATTGCCAGAAGAACTGATCCAGCGCGAGATCGGTGTCGATGTAGATCGTGGTGAAGGTCAGCAGTCCTTCGGGTTCGATCCCGAAGAGTACGTTGGGTCCGAGCAGGATCGCATCCCCGAAGCTGACCGGTTGCTCGCCGAATTCGGAGAACACGATCGCCGTGCCATCGCGCACGACGACGAGCTGCACACAGTTGTAGGCGGCAGGCCCGATGGGGCGATGGATGGTGCGGGTGCGGGCTGACAAGGGCGGGGAGAGTCGTGCGGCCACTCATTGCTGCTGTCTGAATTAGCGATCTACCGCAGCTGAATGCGGATCGTTCGAGAGGGCTTCACGGCGAGTCTCGCTGACTGCCGGAGGATCGGATGGTGAGGGCCCAACGGGCCGCCTGGCAGCATCGGCGCACGGTGAGCTCGGCCTCGAACGAGCGGGCGAGGGTCGAGGCCATGCGGGTGAGGAGTCTCATCGGTTTCCTTCCTCTATGTGGACTTGATCAGTCGTGCGATGGCTCGGGATGCTTCATCGACCTTGTCGTTGGCTGCGGTGCCGCCGTCACGGATGGCGCCGGTGAAGCAGTGCCGGAGATGGTCGTCGAGGAGACCGATCGCGACGTTCTCCAGTGCAGAGGTGATCGCGCTGATCTGGGTGAGGATGTCGATGCAGTAGGCATCCTCATCGATCATGCCGTGGATACCGCGGGCCTGTCCCTCGATGCGCCTGCGGCGAGCGAGGTAGCGGGCTTTGTCGCTGATATAGCCGTGGTCGGCCGTGTTCTCGCGGGCGGGGGTGAGGGTGCTCATCATTGGTCTCCTGGTGGACGATAAGGACAGTGCTGGATCACTCGGAGCGGTCGAGCAGCCGCCGCGCGCTGGCCTCGGGATCGAGGTTCAGGCGCCGGAGCAGCTGCGCGTTGAGCGCGACGACGACGGTGGAGGCCGACATCAGGATCGCGCCGATGCTCATCGGCAGCACGAACCCGATCGGGGCGAGGACGCCGGCCGCCAGCGGCACGGACAGCAGGTTGTACCCCGCCGCCCACCACAGGTTCTGCTTCATCTTGCGGAACGTCGCCCGCGACAGCTCGATGACCGACAGCACCGACCGCGGATCGGAGCTCGCCAGGATCACCCCCGCCGAGCCGATCGCCACGTCGGTGCCGGCGCCGATCGCGATGCCGACATCGGCCTGAGCCAGCGCGGGGGCGTCGTTCACCCCGTCGCCGACCATCGCCACCCTGCGGCCCTCGTTCTGCAGCTCGGCGACCTTGGCCGCCTTGTCCTCGGGGCGCACACCGGCGAAGACGCGGTCGATGCCGAGCTGCTCGGCGACCGTGTCGGCGACGGCCCGCGCGTCGCCGGTGATCATCACGACCTGAGCACCGGCCGCGTGCAGGGCATCGACGGCATCGCGGGACTCGGGACGGATCTCATCGGCGAGCCGCAGCGCGCCGATCACGTCGCCGTCGGCGAGGACGTGAAGGATGATCGCTCCCTCCTCCCGCCACCGGTCGGCGACCGGGAGTTCCTCGGCGGAGCGGTGATCGAGCAGGTACGGGCCACCGACCTCGATCACCGCGTCCTCGACGGTCGCCCTTACGCCCACGGCCGGGGACGAGGAGAAATCGGCGGCCCGCGGCACGGCCAGTTCGCGGGCCCGGGCCGCGCCGGTGATGGCGCGGGCCAGCGGGTGCTCGCTGTCGGCCTCGGCGGCCGCGGCCAGCGCTAACACCCGCTGGTCGTCGTACCCGCCCGCGGGCTCGATGCCGGTGACGGTCGGCTCGCCCCTGGTGAGGGTGCCGGTCTTGTCGAACAGCACGGCGTCGACAGTACGCATGGTCTCGAGTGCGAGCCGGTCCTTGACGAGCACCCCGCCGCGGGCGGCGCGCTCGGTCGCGATCGAGACGACCAGCGGGATCGCGAGGCCCAGGGCGTGCGGGCAGGCGATGACGAGCACCGTGATGGTACGCACGACCGCCTCGTCGGGCAGACCGAGCAGCGCCCAGACGACGGCGGTGACGATCGCCGCGCCGAGGGCGAACCAGAACAGCCACGCCGCGGCGGTGTCGGCGATGCGCTGCGCACGCGACGATGAGGCCTGGGCGTCGGTGACGAGCTTCTGGATGCCGGCCAGAGCCGTGTCCTCGCCCGTGGCGGTGACCTCGACCCGCAGTCCGGAGTCGGTGGCGATGGTCCCGGCGACCACCTGCGCGCCCGCCTCGCGGCGGACGGTCTTCGACTCGCCGGTGATCATCGACTCGTCCATCGACGCCGACCCGTCGACGATCCGCCCGTCGGCGGGCACCGACGAACCCGGCCGCACGATGACGACGTCGCCGACGACGAGGTCCGCCGGGGCGACCTGGACCACCTCGTCGCCGTCGATCTTCTCGGCCTCGTCGGGCAGGAGCGCCGCCAGGGAGTCCAGGGCGGAGGTGGTCTGGGCGAGGGAGCGCATCTCGATCCAGTGCCCCAGCAGCATGATGACCACCAGCAACGCCAGCTCCCACCAGAAGTTGAGCTCGTGATTCAGCAGGTGCAGGGTCGCACCCCAGGAGGCGATGAACGCGACCGTGATCGCGAGCCCGATCAGCAGCATCATGCCGGGCTTGCGGGAGCGGATCTCGGAGACCGCGCCCGTCAGGAACGGCCGGCCGCCCCAGACGTAGATGACGGTGCCCAGGATCGGGGAGATCCACCAGACCCATTCCGCGTCGGGCAGGTGGTAGCCGAGAAGGTGGGCGAACATGTCGTTGAACCCGACGACCGGGACCGCGAGGACCAGCATGATCCAGAAGAGCCTGCGGAACTGGCCGACGTGATCACCATGACCTGCGTGGCCGTGGTCTCCATGCCCGCCGTGGCCCGTATGCCCGGCCTGGTCGTGACCAGCATGAGTCTCGTGGCGGCCATGCTCGGTATGGGTGCCGTGCCCCTGGTGAGCGTTGTGCTCGTGGTGCTGTGCGTAGTCGTGGTGGCCGGCGTGCTCATCGACCTCGGTGCCGTGGTGGGCGTGTTTCTCGCTCATGTTCGGTCCGTTCCTTTTCGCTCCAGCCCGGATGTTCCTGCGGGGTCAGGAGGCGGGCTGTATCTCGCTTTCGACGACCCATTTGTGGTTCGTCATCTCCATGCCGTCGGCTTCGTAGTCGATGACGTAGACGGTTTCGTCGGTCGAGGATGCGATCGTCGCCGTCGCGCCGTCCATGCCGTCCATGTGATCGGCGGTGACGGTGACCTCGGTGCCATCGGCCAGGCGCTCCTCACCGGGGTTTTCGAGTTCTTCCTGGACGACCCACTTGTGATCGGTCACCGGTTCACCGCCGCCGACCGGGGTGTAGTCGATCGCGTAGGTGTAGGTGTCGTAGGCGCCGACGATGGTGGCGGTGGCACCGTTCATGCCTTCCATGTGGTCGGCGGTCAGCGTGACCTTGGTGCCCACGGGGTATTCGGGGTCGGCGGCTTCGGTCATGCCCTCGGGCACCGGGCCGCCGTCGGCGGGATGCTCCATCCCGTCGTGGCCGCCATGGCCGCCGTGGGCGTCCTCGCTCTGAGACGCCGAGGGCTCCGCGGGTTCGTCTGTCGCGGAGCAGCCCGCCAGGGCGAGGCTGCCGCCGAGGAGGCCTGCGGCGATGAGGGTGGTCATGCGCGTGTTCAACGGAGAACTCCTTGCTCATGGGATGCGGGTGGTTCCGTGCCTCCCACCGGGTGCGGGAGGCACGGAACCCGGGTTGTTCTGGTGGTCTCTCAGGCGGCGTTGGCGTACCGGTCGGGGTCGGCGTCGAACAGCGGACCGCAGGCGGCGCAGCAGAACCAGTACCGCTGGCCGTTGTGGTCGCGGTAGAGACCGGCGGCCTCGGCGTCGGCCTTCACGACCGGGGTGCCGGCCATGACCGGGCACTCGGCCATCTCCGCCGCCGGGGCCTTGGCGACCGCCTCAGCGCTCGGTGCGTGCCCGCCGCAGCAGCCACCTCCCGAGGTGGCGGAGGTGTCGGTGAGGTTGAGGTTCTCGTGTGCAGTCATCAGATAGGTCCTTTCGTGGTTGGGTGATGACGATTGGATGGTTCAGGCGACGACCGGCTCGCGAACCGGTGCC
The DNA here is from genome assembly GCA_947252755.1 of uncultured Dermabacter sp. Lineage (GTDB taxonomy): Bacteria > Actinomycetota > Actinomycetes > Actinomycetales > Dermabacteraceae > Helcobacillus. Next base: position 23,795 of record CAMXWV010000013.1, on the reverse strand, counting down.
GGGCCGGCCGGTGCCGGAGCGGAGGCCTCGTCCGCGCGGGCCTTGAAGGTGCGCAGCCGGAGGCTGTTGGAGACGACGAACACGGACGAGAGCGCCATCGCGGCACCGGCGAGCATCGGGTTCAAGAGCCCGAACGCGGCCAGCGGGATCGCGGCGGTGTTGTAGGCGAAGGCCCAGAACAGGTTCGTCTTGATCGTGCCCAGCGTCTTCCGCGAGAGCCGGATCGCGTCCGCCGCGGCGCGCAGGTCGCCGCGCACGAGGGTGATGTCGGCGGCCTCGATCGCGACGTCGGTGCCGGTGCCCATCGCGAGTCCGAGGTCGGCTTGGGCGAGGGCGGGGGCGTCGTTGACGCCGTCACCGACCATCGCCACCGTCTTCCCTTCGCCTTGGAGGCGGGTGACGACATCGACCTTGTCCTTGGGCAGGACCTCAGCGATGACCTGGGTGATGCCGACCTCGGAGGCGACCTGCTCGGCCACCGCCTGGTTGTCACCGGTGAGCAGCACCGGGGTCAGTCCCAGCTCCGTGAACTGGCGGATCGCCTCGGCCGAGGTGGGCTTGATCTGGTCGGAGACGACCAGCACGCCTCTGGCCTGCCCGTCCCAGCCGACCGCGATCGCGGTCTTGCCCTGCGATTCGGCCTCCTGCTTCGCTGCCCGGAGAGTGTCGTCGAGGTGGATCGACCAGTCCGCCAGCAGCGACTCGCGGCCGGCGAGGACGGCGTGGCCGTGGACGACGCCCTGCACGCCCTTGCCCTCGATGTTCTCGAACGACTCCGGGGCAGGCAGCTCGCCGACCTCGCTGGTGGCACCGGCGGCGATGGCCTGCGCGATCGGGTGCTCGGAGTAGTCCTCCAGGCCGCCGGCGATGCGCAGCAGCTCGCCCCGCTCGACACCCTCGGCGGGAATCGCCTCGGTGAGGGTCATCTTGCCGGTGGTGACGGTGCCGGTCTTGTCCAGCACGATGGTGTCGACCTTCTTGGTGGATTCCAGCACCTCGGGGCCCTTGATGAGCACGCCCATCTGCGCGCCCCGACCGGTGCCGACCAGCAGCGCGGTGGGGGTGGCGAGGCCGAGGGCGCAGGGGCAGGCGATGATCAGCACCGCGACCGCGGCGGTGAAGCCGGCCGAGAGCGGGAACCCGGCCCCGATCCAGGCGCCGAGCGCGGCGACGGCGACGGCGATCGCGATGGGCACGAACACCCCGGACACCTTGTCGGCGAGGCGCTGGATCTCGGCCTTGCCGGACTGGGCGTCTTCGACGAGCTTGGCCATCTGCGCCAGCTGCGTATCCGCACCGACCCGGGTGGCCTTCACGACCAGGCGCCCGCCGGCGTTGACGGTCGCACCGGTGACGGTGTCGCCCTCGGCGACCTCGACCGGCACGGATTCGCCGGTGAGCATGGAGGCGTCGATCGCGGAGCTGCCGGAGGTGATGACGCCGTCGGTGGCGATCTTCTCGCCCGGCCGGACGACGAACTCATCACCCACGCTCAGCTCGTCGATGGAGACGCGTTCCTCCTTGCCGTTCCGGAGGACGGAGACTTCCTTCGCACCGAGTTCCAGGAGGGCACGCAGGGCAGCTCCGGCGCGGCGCTTGGAGCGCTTCTCGAAGTAACGGCCGAGCAGGATGAACGTGATCACCCCGGCGGCGACCTCCAGGTAGATGTGCCCGAGCCCGTCGGAGCGGGAGATGGTGAACTCGAAGGGGTGGACGACGCCGCGATCGCCCGCGGTGCCGAAGAACAGCGCCACCAGGGACCAGATCATCGCCGCGGTCGTGCCCACGGAGATGAGGGTGTCCATCGTCGCGGCACCGTGCTTGAGGTTCATCCAGGCGGCCTTGTGGAACGGCCAGCCCGCCCACACCACCACGGGGGCTGCCAGCGCGAGGGAGGCGAAGCCCCAGTAGTCGAACTGCAGCGCCGGGATCATCGCCATCGCGATGACCGGCACCGCCAGGACCGCGGAACCTATGAGGCGCTGCCGCAGGCTGCGCAGCTCGGCATCTTCACGCGACTCGCCCTCATCCTCGGCACCGGACTCGGGTGCTTTTCCCTTCGGGGTGGGCAGCTCGGCGCTGTAGCCGGTCTTCTCCACCTCGGCGATGAGCAGCTGCGGGTCGTAGTCTGCAGGGGCGGTGACGCTGGCCTTCTCGGTCGCGTAGTTCACGGACGCGGTGACACCGTCGAGCTTGTTGAGCTTCTTCTCGATCCGGTTTGCGCAGGACGCGCAGGTCATCCCGCCGATCTGCAGCTCGACACTGTTCGTGCTGATGATCGGATCACTCGCCGTGGGCATGGTCTCCTCCTTCCTCATGCCCGCCGCCGTGCTCGCCCTCGGCCCCACCGGTGGTGGTGTCGATGACCAGCGGCGCGGTGTGCACCTGCCCGTCGACCTGGAAGTCGAGGTAGAGCAGGTACCGGCCGGGCGTGGGAGCGGTCGCCTCGAACACGATCTGAGGCCCGGAGGTCTCACCGGCCTTCGGTGCATCCCCGTGGGGATGGACGTGCAGGTAGGCCAGGTCGCCGTCGCGCAGGGCGACCAGATGGCCGAACGCCCCCAGGTACGGCTCCAGCGCGGTGACCGGCTCCCCGTCACGGGTGACGGTCATGGTCAGCTCCGACGCGGAACCGGCGACCAGATCACCCTCGACCATGACGTCGAACCCCTCGACCGTGGTCTCGGTGACCGGTTCGGCCGCGGCCGGGTTGTAGTCGCCGGGCACCTGCACCGCAGTTGACAGGGTGATGCCCTCGCCGTGCTCGGCGGGCACGAAGTCGGCGAACACCCGGTAGGTGCCGGCCGCCTCCCACTGCCACGGGATCGACCAGGCGCCATCGGCGCCTCGTTCGGGGTGGACGTGACGGAAATGCGTGCCGTCGGCGCGGACGACGATCAGGTGCAGCTCTTTCTCGTGCTCCAGCTCGTAGTCGGTGACCGGCTTGCCGTCCGGGCCGGTGACCGTCAGCGACAGCTCACCGTCGGCGCCGAGGGCGTCCGGGGCGGTGACGGCGGTGAGCTGGTAGCCGTCCTGCGCGATGCCCAGGCCGAGCGACCCGGCCCCGGCGTCGTGGCCCTCGTGCCCGGTGCTGTCCATGTCTTCTCCTCCTTCTTCGTGTCCTTGGTGGGTGGTGCCCTCGGTGTCTTCCGCCCAGGCCTGCACCGTGCTCTCCGGGACGAGCGTGTTCGCCGTGAAGGCGGCCACGGCGAACACGGCCACCAGCACCAGCCCGTACAGGCCCAACCGTGCAGGTGCCTTCATGTCAGCTCCTCACGGCGGTGTAGCCGGCCTCGTCGACCGCCGCGATCACCGCGGCGTCATCGACCGGCCGCTCACTGGTCACGGCCAGCCGCCCGGTCTGAGCGCTGACCTCGATGCCGGTCACCCCGGCGATCTCGGACACCTCGGCGCGGATCGCGCTCTCGCAGTGCCCACAGCTCATCCCGGTCACCTGGTACTCGGTCGTGGTCGCCATCTCTAACTCCTTCACTCGCGTACGACTTCCATTCAAGCTAATACCCCATGGGGGTATCAGTCAAGGCGTGGCCTGCTCCTCGGCGGCCTGCTGTGCTTCACCGGTCGGGCGGACGTGGCGCAGCCTCGTGGCGGCGATGATCGCCGCGAGACCGGCGATGACCGCAGAGACGATGGCCGCAGTGTTGAGCCCGCCGGTAAACGCGGTCTGCGCCGCGGCCACCACCTGCTCTCCGAGCGCACCGGGCAGCTGGGCCGCTGCGGCCATGGCGCCGTCGACGCTGTCCGATGCCGCCGCGGCGGCATCTGCGGGCAGGCCGCCGGGCAGCAGATCGCCGATCTGGTTGCGGTAGGCGGCGATCCCGACGCTGCCGATCACCGCGACACCGAGCGAGATGCCCAGGTCGTTGGCGGTGGTGGCGAGCCCGGAGGCGCCGCCGGTCTTCTCCGGCGGCACGGAGCCGACGACGAGGTCGGTGGTCAGCGCCATCGAGGGGGCCACGCCGGGGTAGGTGATGACGAAGCTCGCGATCACCAGCGCCAGACCCGTGCCGGCATCGAGCTGGGTGAACAGGATGTAGCCGACGACCTGGGTGAGCAGGCCGACCGCGTTCACGTTGCCGGGCCGGAACCTGCGCGCGAGCACCGGGGAGAGCGTCGAGACGACGATCAGCACCGCCGCGGCGGGCAGGATCGACAGGCCCGCCTGCAACGGCGAGAGCTCCTGGACCTGCTGGAGGTACTGCGTGAACAGCGAGTACACCCCGCCCAGCGCTGCGGCCGAGAGCAGGAACACCGCCAGCGCCCCGGACACGGTGCGGTTGGCGAACAGTCGAACATCTAGCAGCGGCTGCTTGGCGCGCAACTGCCGGATCACGAACCACAGCCCGATCAGCGCGCCCACGACCAGCAACCCGATCGAAGGGCCGGCCGGCTCCTGGGCGGCGAAGCGCTTGATGCCGTAGATGATCGCCAGCAGACCACCGACCAGCAGCAGGGCGCTGAACAGGTCGATCCGCGCCGACGGGTCACGATGCTCGGGCACCAGCAACGGTGCGGCAATCGCGACGAGCGCCATGATCGGCACCGCGACCATGAATGTCGCCTGCCAGCCGAAGGCCTCCAGCAGCAGGCCGGACAGCAGCGGGCCCAGCGCCACACCGGCGGAGATGCCACCGGCCCACACGCCGATCGCGACGCCGCGCTGCTTCGCGTCGGCGAAGAGCACGAAGATCAGCCCGATCGTCGCCGGCACCATCATCGCCGCAGCCAGCCCGAGGATGGCCCGCCAGACGATCATCAGTTCCGGGATCGTCGTCAGCGCCGCAGCGATCGAGACGGCGGCGAACAGGATCGCGCCGATCACCATGAGCAGGCGCTTGCCAATCCGATCGCCGAGCACCCCCATGGCGACGAGGAACCCGGCCATCACGAAGCCGTAGATGTCGAGGATCCACAGCAGCTGCGTGCTCGACGGGTTCAGGTCCGCGGCCAGGTTCGGGGCGGCGAGGAACAGGATCGTGAGCATCATGAACAGCAGCGTCGAGGGGATCACCAGCACGGCGAGCCCCAACCACTGCTTGGCGCCGGCACGCGGCGCGGCGGTGTCGCTCATCGCGCACCCCCGGGGATGTGTGTCGTGGACATGGTCGTCATCTCCTCTCTGCCGGTCCCGCCTCGCCCTCCGAGCCGGAACTCGATCATCGGTGTACGAGTTGTAACAGCTACACTATCTCATACATTCCAGTACGACTTGTGAGGTGGATCATGACGGCGAAGAAGAGGACGCCCCGCGGCGCGATGGCCGGTGCGTCAGGCGGCGCTGGGCGGGCGGCCAATCAGCGGGCGGATGCGCAGCGCAACCGAGCAAGGATTCTGGCCGCGACGGCGACGGCGATCCGCAAGAACCCCGACGCGTCGGTCGGCGACATCGCCGCCGAGGCCGGGATGGGCAGAGTGACCGTCTACGGGCACTTCCCGACCCGTGCGGAGCTGATCGAGGCCGCCCTGGTCGACAGCCTCGAACGCGGCGAAGAGGTGCTCAGCGGGGTGCCCCTGGATGGTGATCCGGGTGAGGCGTTCCGGCGACTGGTGGCCTCCAGCTGGGTGCTGGTCGACCAGTCGCGGGCGCTGCTGGCGGCCGCGCTGAAAGAGCTGCCCGCGGCACGCATCCGCGAGCTGCACGAGAAGGCCGAGGGACGGATGCGGGCTCTGCTGCTGCGCGGCCAGCGCGAGGGCGTCTTCCGGGTCGATCTGCCGGTGTCCTGGCTGCTGGCCACCACGCACGTGGTGATGAACGGCGCCGCCGAAGAAGTGCGCGCCGGGCGCCTCGACGCCGACGACGCGCCGTGGTTCATCGAGGCGATCCTGCTGCCCGCCTTCACCGCCACCATCAGCACCACCATTGAGGAAGGAGCCTGATGAGCACGCCCAGCATCGCGATCATCGGGGCCGGCGCCGCCGGCACCGCAGCCGCGAGAACCCTGCACGCCTCCGGCGTCAACATCGACCTCTACGCTCGAAACGGTGAGGTGCCGTTCAACCGGACGTTGGTCAACAAGGGCATCGCGATCGGGCTGCTCGAACCGGCCCAGGCGGCCCTGTCCGACACCGGGGCCACCCTCCGGTCGGAGACGGTGCGCGGCCTCGACCCCAGGGCTCGGCGGTTGCGCCTGGACTCCGGCGACACCCACGCCCACGACGCGCTCCTTATCGCCACCGGCAGCCGGCCCCGCACCCTCGACGAAGAGGTGATCGGCCGCGACCAGGCCGTCAGCGCCGGCAGACTGACCACCCTGCACTCAGCCGCCGACGCCCTCCGCGTCCGCGATCTGCTCGCGACCACCAAGCCTGCCCGGGTGCTCATGCTCGGCGGCGGCCTCGTCGCCTCCGAGACCGCGTCACTGCTCACCGACGCCGGCCACGACGTTGCCCTCATCACCCGCGCCGCGATCCCAGGAGCGAACGCCATCGGCGCACACGTCGCCCGGCGGCTACGCGACCTGCACCGCCCCCAGCACGCCGCCTACCTGGAACGAACCGTGCGCTCGATCCGCACCCACACCGACCGCATCAGCATCACCCTCAACGACGGCAGCCGGGTCGAGGGTGACCTCGCGATCGTCGCGCACGGCACCATGCCCGCCGCCCCCGCACCCTGGACCGGGCCCGACGGCATCCCCGTCGACTCCCGCCTGCGCTCCATGCACGCCCCGCGCCAGCGGATCTACGCCGCCGGCGGCGTCGCCGTGCATCACTATCCCGGCCACGGCTCCTACCGAATTGACCACTGGGACGACTCGGCCGCCCAGGGCATCCACGCCGCGAACACGCTGCTACACGACCTCGGTATCGCCGGCGACCCCGGCCAGTACCTGCCGAGCTCGACGTTCACCGCACGCATCCACGGCCACACCCTCACCGGCGCCGGACACCCCGCCCTGGGCAACCGCACCTGCATCCTGTCCGAAGAACCATTGATCACAGCCCACCACCTCGGCGACGTGCTTGTCGCCCTCACCGGGGTCGACGCTGCGAGCCACCTGCGTGACCTGATGCCGCGCCTGCACTACCCCGACCCCGTCACAGAGTCGACCGCGCCGGTGACGCGACAGGACGTATGAGGCCGCCTCGCGTCACTCGGCGTTCAGACGGTGCGCACGCAGGCGCACTGGCACGCTGCGAGGGTGCCTTCGGCGGCCTCGGTCTCCTCGCGCACCGCCCGATCACTGGTCACCGGCGCTGCGGCGGCGACACCGATCAGGGGCGGCCTCGCTGTCCTTCTGCTCGCGCGGCCAGAGCAGGTGTGCCGTGATCGCCCCCGCGATCGCCAGGGCGGCGAGGATGGACCAGGCGAGCGTGAACCCGGATGCGGTGCCGATCCAGCCCGCGATCGGGTAGGTGACGAGCCAGGCGAGGTGGGAGAGGGAGAACTGTGCCGCGAATCCCGCGGGGAGGTCCTGCTTCGCCACCGAGCCACGGATGACGCGCCCGGTCGGGGTGACGATCAGTGCCATACCGCCGCCGATGATCACCCAGATCGGTGCAGTGACCATCCAGGATGCGACTTGGGTGGCGGTCATCGCGACGGCGGCGAGCACTCCGGCCAAAAGCACCAGGGCGCCGGTCATCATCACAACCCGCTCGGCGATCCGGTCGAGCACGCGTGGCAGGAACAGCGCGACCAGCAGCGTGCCACCGCCCGAGGCGGCCAGCATCCACGCGACATCGGCCTGTGAGCCGCCCAGGTGATCGCGGACGTAGTTGACCGTGTTGACGACGACGATCGATCCCGCCGCTGCGACGACCAGGTTCAAGGCCACCACGCCGCGCAGGCGGGGCGTGGCGAAGAAGACCCTCATCCCCGAGGTGACCCGCGCCCACGCACCGGCCTGCCCGTTCGGGGCGGCGTTGGGAATGCGGGTCGAGAGCACCAGCACGGCGGACAGTGCGAACCCGACCGAGGTGCCGACGAACAGCCAGTTGAAGGTCATGAACGTCAACGCGACGGCTGCCAGGACCGGGCTGAGCAGGCTCTCCATCGTGTACGCGACCTGCGATGCGGACAGCGCTCGGGTGTAGTCGGACTCCTCGGTGACGATGTCGGGGATCACGGCCTGGAACGTCGGCGTGAAGGCCGCCGACGCCGCTTGCAGGACGCCGATGAGCACGTAGATGTGCCAGACCTCCGTGACGAACGAGAGCACCAGCACCACCCCGGCGCGCACCACATCGAGCAGGGTCAGGAACATCCGTCTCGGAAGGCGGTCGGCGTACGCCGCTGCCAGCGGCGCGATCAGAACATACATGACCATCTTGATCGTCAGAGCGGTGGCGAGCACCGACCCCGCGCTCGGGCCGGCCAGGTCGTAGGCGAGTAGGCCCAGCGCGACCGTCGCCAATCCGGTCCCGAACAGCGCGATGATCTGCGCACCGAACAGGTGGCGGAAATCGCGAATCGCGAATAAGCGCATCAATCTTCTCCTTAAGCCCTCTCAAGAACAGGTAGCCCTCACAACCATATACCCCCATGGGGTATTCCTGGATGGGGTTGCGACGGGAACGGGATACCCCTGGCAAGGTGTACGGGGCGGGCGTTTCGGTAGCCCGCGCTCAGGCAGCCACCGACAGAGCCCGTAAACTGGGTGGCATGACACCCGTCGCCGCAACGCACTCTCGGAGGGGTCTTCCCGGACTCCTTCGATGCGTGCTGTTCGGCGGGCTGCTGGTGGCGGCGATCCTTGTCGGCCTACTGGCCATGCACACGCTGAATCTGCACGGCACTCCGGCCGCTCACGCGCCTACCGCCTTATCCGTCACCGTCGCCGACTCCGGCGAGTCGCACCAGGGCATGGCGCATCACAGCTCGGCGGGCTCTTACGGGTTGACCAACGGCACGGCTCACGATCCCGGCGGTTCCTGCGCGGACTGCGGGGGCAGCACCCATCTGGGCATGGCGATGGCGTGCGTACTCGCGCTGCTGCTCGTCCTTCTCGTCCTGGTGCCGCCGCGGCTTCTGCCCGGATGGATGCATACCGCACCCCGGCCGCTCCTCGTGGAGCGCTTCATCGACCGGCTGCTGTCTCGGGCGCCGTCGCTGCACGTTCTCTGCATCAGTCGCACGTGATGGAGCAGTGACCTCGGCGCGCCAGCGCCGACTGTTCCCTGCACTCACGCGGCACCCCTGGGGGTGCTGCGCCTTCTGACACGACTGTTGACACTGGAGAACACTGATGAAGTTTCGTACCGCGGCGACCGCCGCACTGGCACTGACGGCTGCGCTGAGCCTGACTGGCTGCTCGACCGGAAGCGACGATGAATCAATGCCGGGCATGGATCACAGCTCGTCCGAGCAGGCACCCGACGCCACCACTGCGGAGGTCAACGATGCGGACGTGATGTTCGCGTCGATGATGATCGTCCACCACGAGCAGGCCATCGAGATGAGCGACATCGTCCTCGCCAAGGATGGCGTCGATCCGCAGGTGGTCGAGCTAGCCGAGGCGATCAAGGCCGCACAGGGGCCCGAGATCGAACAGCTCCAAGGCTGGCTGGAGGACTGGGGCGCGGATCCCGACGATCACCAGATGGGTGGGATGGATCACGGCGACGGGATGATGAGCGAGGACGACCTGGCCACGCTCGAAGCCGCCGACGGCGCCGAGGCGTCGCGCCTGTTCCTGGAACAGATGATCATCCACCATGAGGGAGCTGTCGATATGGCCCAGACGTAGGTCGACGACGGCAGCAACCCCGACGCCGTCGAACTCGCGCAGACCATCATCGACGCACAGACCACCGAGATCCAGGAGATGCGAGACCTCCTCGCCACCCTTTAGCCGACTGGTCGGGTCGGTGCCGGACGCTCTCGCTCGGCACCGACCCAGCCTCGACGCCCCCAACTATTTGCGAAAGACCTCACATGCCCAGCCTCATCACATCCCGACGGCGCACTCTGATCGTCGCCTCCACGTTTATCGCCACTGTCCTCGTCCTCACCGGGTGCTCAACGACATCGACCCAACCCACATCCCCGCCAACCGCTTCCCAGTCAATCGATGCCGAGCTGCTGGCCGACCATGATCTGGCTGGCCTCGATGCCGCGCAGATCATCGAGCGCCTCGACACGATGCCGGTCGCCGAGCGTCCGAGCGACCTCATCGCCTCCGTGCGACCCGATGCGCTCGTGCTCACCGACGGTGAGCAGCGTGAGACGCGGCTGCCGATGCCCGACGACGAGGTCTACATTTCCATCGCGCCCTACCTGGAGCAGACCCACGACTGTCACTTCCACAGCCTGACCACCTGCCTCGGGGAGCTCGCCGACACGGAGGTCCGGGTCACCCTCACCGGCGACGACGGCGAGGTGCTCATCGATGAAGCCCGGCAGACCTACGACAACGGCTTCATCGGCATCTGGGTGCCACGCGGTATCGAGGCAACTCTCACGATCAAGCACGAAGGCCAGACGGGCTCGGCGACCATCTCCACAACAAACGAAGACGACCCGACCTGCATTACCACCCTGCAGCTGACCTGATCCCAAGGCATCAGCCATCCCCGGCCCTGGGACATGGTTCTGTTCTTCGCGGGTGGAAGCTGCGAGAGCGTTGGCGCAGGCGGCCGATTACAGCGCCGGTGATGCCTGAGCAGGGAACCCCGTCCTCATCGTGGTGCGGTGTCTGCGTGAAGTGCGTCGAGTGCGACGACTGCCTGGAGAGGCAGAACGCCGTTGCCCAGGGCGGTGTTCTGCTGGTTCGCGGTCAGACCGTGTTCGGGGTCCGTGACCCACCCCGCCGGGAGGCCCATGAGCCATTCCACGAACTCGGGCGCCGGGCGTGGGCCTTTCTCCTCGTTCAAGATCGCCGGAGCGGGGGCGGCTCGTCCGGTGATGTGCTCCCATCGGGCGATGGTCTGGGCGTATCGCCCCCCAGCGGTGAAGATGTCCTCGATCAGGGCGAACAGGGTCTCCGACTCGTTCCAGCTGGCGGGCGAGCCATGCGGCCCGTGCAGCGCCAGGTCGATCACCTGGTGACTCAGTGCGATCGTGCCCCGCCGTGCCCGTACCTGGTCCAGGGTCTCGCCGCCGCGTGAGGAGTCCGAGGCCAAAGGCGTCCGGAACAGCGTCCTCGCGATGGGCGGTGATGAAGACCCGGAACCGGTGATGCGGTGCGCCGGCCAGTGACGCCGGTAGGCCGATCCATCGGGCACTTCTCCGGAGGTCGGCCAGATCTCCGAGTACGGCGCCGTGCGCCCGAAGAGGTCGCGCTGGCTCGTCTCCCAGCAGCCACGGGTCGGGTTCCAGGTTGCGAACGGCGGTTGCACGCTCGTTGGTTGCATCGTCGGGGTTGCGTGCATCGGGGGTTGCTCCTTCCGGGTTGGGGCGGATTGCGGGTGCGGAGAGCAGGCCGCGGACGTTCTCGATGACGACGAGCTCGGGTTGCAGCGCGTCGATCGCGGCCGCCATGTGCGACCAGAGCCCGGAGCGCATGCCGGGTGCGAGGCCGGCGCCCTTGCCGACCGTGCTGACGTCTTGGCAGGGGAACCCGCCGATCAGCACGTCCACGGGCGGACCGTCGCCCAGTCGACGGATGTGATGTCGCCGAGGTTCGGGATGCCCGGCCAGTGGTGGGCGAAGACGCGGATGGAGGGGGTGTTGATCTCGGAGAACCAGATCGTCTCCCCACCGGTGGCGTACTCGACGGCGAGGTCGAGGTCGCCGTAGCCGGAGAACAGCGACCCGACCCGGAGAGGGCGGCCGCGATGGGAATGGTCGTCACGCGTGAGGGCTCCGCAGGTGTCGTGAACCCCGGGAACTCGACGCGACCTGCTGGCCCCGACCTGCCGGGCTGAACACCTGCCAGGTGCACCACCAGACGACCGGCGCGTATCGAACTATCGCGGCCCCGAGAAGCTCTCGCCCGCGCTGCACCGACCCTCACGACAGTGTGCTACTCGACCTCCTCCGCGCCCCGTCGCTCTCGCCGCTCCACGAGCCGCCACACGTCTTTCAAGCGAGGCCCCCGCCGTCAACCTAAGTTGACAACGGGAGGTTGAGACGCTTCGCCGTTGTGAGATGTCGTCGGCTCACCTGGCCGGTATGACGGTCTCGATGCGAGTGATGTCGGCTGGCGACGGCTACGAGTACCTGCTGCGCACCGTCGCCGCCGGTGACGGCGACCGCTTCCTCTCGACCCCGTTGACGAGGTATTACACGGAGGAGGGAACTCCTCCCGGGTTTTGGATGGGGTCGGGCCTGCCGTACCTCGGCGGCGGTGAGCTCAGCGAAAGCGGGCGGGTGTCGGAGGCGCAGCTCCAGCTCCTGGTCGGGATGGGCCGCGACCCGATCACGGGTGAGCCGTTGGGTGAGGCGTATCGGCAGTACGCGAGCGTGCAGGAGCGCGTCGACCATCGGGTCGCCGACCTCGACCCGGAGCTGGGGCCGGTGTCGCGTGCGGAGCAGGTCGCGGCCATCGAGGCGGAGGAGGCCGAGCGCGGCACCCGCCGCGCGGTCGCCGGGTATGACTTGACGTTCTCGGTGCCGAAGTCGCTGTCGGCGTGGTGGGGTGTTGCGGACGCGCATCATCAGGCGGTTGCGGAGGTGGTTGCGTTCCTCGAACGCGAGGTCGCGGCCACCCGCGTCGGCGCCGCCGGACCGGACGGCGCGGTCGCGCACGTCGATGTCGCCGGCGTCCTCGCCACCGCGTTCGATCACTACGACTCGCGCAGCGGTGATCCGCAGTTGCACACCCACGTCGTGGTGAGCAACAAGGTCCTCACCGTGCAGGACCAGAAGTGGCGCACCCTCGCCGGTCGGCCCGTGCATGCCGCGGTCGTCGCGCTGTCCGAGCTGTACAACGCCACGTTGGCGGATCGGACCACGGGCATGTTCGGGATCGAGTGGGAGACCAGGGAGCGGGGCCGGGATCGGAACCCGGCGTGGGAGCTCGCCCCGGTGCCCGACGAGCTGATCTCGGAGTTCTCGTCGCGGTCCCGGCAGATCGAGGAGGAGAAGACCCGCCTGATCGACGCCTACCGGGCCAAGCACGGCCGTGAGCCGTCGGCGAAGACGGTCCTGAAGCTCCGCGCCCAGGCGACGCTCGCGACCCGCCCGGAGAAGCAGGTGCAGTCACTCGCTACCCTCACCGCCAACTGGCGTCACCGCGCCGGCGAGGTCTTGGGCGCGAACGTGACCGGCTGGGCGCGCACCCTCACCACCACCGCCGAGCAGACCGCGCTGCTGCGGGCCGACGATATACCGCTGGACACCATAACCGACCTCGGCCCGTCCGTCGTCGCCGCGGTGGGTGAGAAGCGGTCGACGTGGCGGCGCTGGAACCTCCACGCCGAAGCCTCCCGCCAACTCATGAAGGTGCGGTTCGCGTCGGCGGCGGATCGAGAGGCGATCACCGGGATGGTGACCGACGCGGCCGAGCAGGCGTCGCTGCGGTTGACGCCGCCGGAGCTGGCATCGAGCCCGGTCGTGTTCCGCCGCCCCGACGGGTCGAGCCGCTTCCGCCACCCCAGCGCCGTCCTGTACTCCACCGAGGAACTGCTCGCCGCAGAAGACCGCCTCCTCGACCGCTCCCACGCCACGACCGGCCGACCGTGGAACTGGCCACCGTCGAGAAGATCACCAGCAGGCCCGACGCGGAAGGGCGCCGGCTCGGCCCCGATCAGGCCGATGCCCTTCAGCGGATCGCCGTGTCGGGCCGGGTCGTGGACGTGCTCGTCGGGCCCGCCGGTGCGGGGAAGACGACGGCGATGAGCGCGTTGAAACGGGCGTGGGAGAAGCAGCACGGGGCCGGCAGCGTGGTGGGGTTGGCGCCGTCGGAGAACGCGGCGCAGGTGCTCGGCGAGGAGCTCGGGATCGAGACGGAGAACACGGCCCGCTGGTGGCAGATGCACCTCCTCCACGGGACCACGTTCGACAAGGACCAGCTCGTGATCCTCGACGAGGCATCCCTGGCCGGCAACGGCTCGCTTGATCGCATCACCGGCCTCGCCGAACACGCCGGCGCGAAAGTTCTGCTCGTGGGTGACTGGTCACAGCTCCAGGCCGTGGATGCGGGCGGGGCGTTCGGGATGCTCGTCCACGACCGCGAAGACGCCCCCGAACTGGTCGACGTGCACCGGTTCACCCATCAATGGGAGAAGGCCAACTCGCTGGCCCTGCGCCACGGCCGTACCCCGGCGATCGACACGCTCATCGAGCACGACCGGGTGCGCGGCGGGGAGCAGGACGCGATGGTCGATGCCGCCTACACCGCCTGGCGACACGACGTGCAGGCGGGGCGGGCGTCGATCCTCGTCGCCGAAACCCGCGACACCGTCACCCAGCTCAACGAGCGTGCCCGCGCCGACCTCATCCTCGACGGCACGATCACACCCGGCCGAGAGGTCACCCTGCATGACGGCACCCAGGCATCCAAGGGCGATCGGGTCATCACGCGCGAGAACGACCGGCGCCTGCGGTCGAAGAACGGCAAGAACTGGGTGCGCAACGGCGACCGCTGGACGATCACCGCCGTCGCCGGGGATGGGTCGATCACCGTCCGCCCCGCCGGACGACGCTTCGGCGGCTCACTGGTACTGCCGGCCGCGTATGTCGCGGAGCAGGTCGAATTGGGGTATGCGATCACCGGGCACCGCGCCCAAGGCGTCACGGTCGATACCGCGCATACGGTGGTGACGGCGACGACGACGCGGGAGAACTTCTACGTCGCGATGACCCGCGGCCGGCACCGGAACTACGCCTACGTCGCCACCGACACCACAGACGACGCGCATGTCGCCCCGCACCCCTCCGACAAGCCCGACGCCACCGCCCGATCCGTCCTGTACGGGGTGCTCCAGCACGTCGGTGCCGAGCTGTCCGCGCACGAGACCATCACCGCCGAACACGAACGCTGGGGGTCCATCGCTCAGTTGGCGGCGGAGTACGAGACCATCGCCCAAGCCGGCCAGCACGACCGCTGGGCCACCCTCCTCGAAACTTCCGGCCTCACCGAGGAGCAAGTCGATCTCGTGCTCGGCTCCGACGCCTACGGTGCCCTATCCGCAGAGCTGCGCCGCGCCGAGGCCAACCATCACGACGTCGACGCCCTGTTCCCACGGCTGGTGGCGGCGAGGGACTTCGCCGATGCCGACGACCTCGCCTCGGTCCTGCATCACCGCCTCGCCCGCGCCACCGCCCGCCCCGCCGGGTCCGGGCGCGCCCGCCGGTCGCCGCGGCTGATCGCAGGGCTCATCCCGTATGCCTCGGGCGTGACCGACCCTGAGATGCACCACGCCCTCGCTGAACGCGAAGAGCTGATCGAACACCGCGCAGCGGCGGTCCTCGGCCGCGACCGGGATCAGGGGAAGCCGTGGACGGCCGCGCTGGGCAAGCCGCCCGCGGACGCACGGACGGCGCAGCGGTGGCGGCAGGCCGGCCGGGTTGTCGCCGCGTACCGCGACCGGTACCAGATTACCGATGACACCCCGCTTGGTCGCGATGCGGAATCGGATGCGCAGAAGCTCGACGCCGCCCGCGCGACTGCCGCGCTCACGCGGGCGCAGCAGCTCAGCCGGTACAGCTGGAGCGTCGAACAACCGGACCTCGGGATGGAGGCCCGACAGGGGCGCACGCTCTGACCTGGTGGATTAGAGGGAGCGGCCGGGCCGGTCCTGCTCGACGGCATCGAGATCGCGTGCGGCGCTCAGGCCCGTGGTTCGTGCCGGGGCCTGGCGTCGTCGGTCGCTGGTGAGGGTGGCGAGGTCGTGGTGGCCGGTGACGAGGCTGGCGGTGCCCTCGCTCAGCAGCAGATGCGTGCCGGTGCTCGCCGCGGACGTGACCGGGCCGGGCACCGCCCCAACCCCACGACCGAGGGCGTGCGCTTCGCGGGCGACGTGTAGGGTGCCGGAGCGTGCCCCGGCTTCCACGATCACCGTCGTCGAGGACAGTGCCGCCAGGAGCCGGCCTCGGGTGAGAAACCGGTGCCGGGTCGGCGCCGACCCGGGCGGCATCTCGCTCATCAGCAATCCCACATCGCCAACCTGTTCGAGCATGTCGCGATGCCCCGCCGGGTAGAGCCGGTTCGGACCGCCGGCCATCACCGCGATCGTCTGCCCGCCGCTACTCAGCGCAGCGCGGTGGGCGGCGCCGTCGATGCCGTAGGCGCCGCCGGAGACCACGATCTGCTCCGCGTTCGACGCATCGTGGGCGAGCTCGCTGGCGACGTGGTCGCCGTAACTGGTCGATGCCCGTGAACCGGTGATCGTCACCCGGGTTTCCTGCCGGGATGCGAGGAACGAGGTCGCCCCCTTCGCCCACAGCACGTATGGGGCACGATCGCCCAGCGCGTCCACCGAGACCGGCCAGTGCGCATCGCCAGGGATCAGCGGCTCGTATGCGCCGTCGAGCGCCCGCCGGAGCACTGCATCGAAGTCGGCTCCCGAGGAGACCAGTTGGGTGCGGTGGTGAAGGATCGCTGCTTCCTCGGGCCTCTCGCCTGGCATTGGGCCGTCAGTATCGAGCAACCGCAGCGTCTCGATCCCGCCCTCACGCCGCAGCAGGCGCCCCACGTTCGCGTCCGCGGGCTCGACGATCATCGAGAGCATCACGCGGGCCGTTCGCTCATCGGAGGCGTAGTTAGCCAGAGCAACCATGACCGGGTCCTTCCACTCACCAGGCACTACCAGCGCAGGTGCACCCGGCATCGCGACGAGACCTTCCCCTTCGCCAGGCCCCGGCGTAAACTAGGAGGTGAAGCGCAGGCATTCCATCTGTAGGGTCCTTCGGGATCGCCCCGTCCGGGCCACCACCAACACGCCGCTTCTCGATCATTCGAACCGTGTTGAATGGAGGCCCACCGATGTTTCTCAGCGACCGCGTCCGACGCCGCTGGCGCCAGAGCGAGAACACCGCCCAGAACCTGGAACCGGCCCGCCGGCTCTTCCCGACGAACCGCGTCCGCGATGCCGTCTACACCCGCCGCGGACTAAAATGGGGCATTCCCGCGATGCTGCTCGCCGCCCCCTACATCGCCGCCGTCAAGCTCCTGACCGACCACATCGAGCAGGGCGGCCCTGGATGGCTCCACCTGGTCGTCCTGCTGTGCGCATGGAACGCGCTCAAGATGCTCTGGCTCGGCCCGATGAGCCTCATCGCCCTCGCCCGCGTTCGCTACCGAGAGCACGCCCAGCGTCGCACTGCCCGCCGCGAAGTCGAATCGCGCGGTACGACGCCGGATGAGGTTCTGGTCATGGCCGGAGGTGCGTCATGAAGGCCGTCACCTACCGGTACAGCGCGGCAGAGAACCCGACCTGGCTGGATCAGCAAGAAGCCGACTGCCGCCGCTACGCTGACGAGCACGGCATGACCGTCACCGAGGTCTTCACCGACGTCGGGCGCAGTCGCTACGGTCTGCAAGGCGTGCTCGATGCCGTCGAGCGGGAGGACGAGACCGGGCTCATCGTCACCGATCTCGCTCGGCTCGGCTCCAAGTACGCCGATCACCTCGCCACGGTGCAGCGACTCCAGGAGGCCGGAGTGACGATCCTCGTCACGAAGGAGAAGACAACCGATGGGCGTGGTGCTCTCCTCACCGGAGTCAAGCAGACCTACGTCGAGTTTCAGGAACGGCACGACGATCCGCTCGCTAGCGACGGCCGCGACGACTGACCGGGCCCACAGCACCAACTGGCACCGCTCTCGGTCGCGGGCGGCGCGAGTGTCTGGCCAATTGCTCCTGGCCGGGTAGGCCTCACAGCACGACACCGGGGCCATCGTGACACGCATGGCTGGCCCTCTGGCGTAGAATCGCAGCCATGTAATGCTCGACGAGGAGGGGCTGCGTGTCGACAACTGACGCGATCAACGTGCGCGACTTGCAGCTGCCGCAAGAGGGTGGGGCACTCAGCGCCGACCGAGCAGAGCACGGACCGCGTCTAGCCCCGCGGAAGATCATCCAGACCTATGATCCCGATGAATGGGAGATCTTCATCGAGGAGTGGGCAGCTGGACTGATGCCCAAGTACACGAGAGTACAGCGGTTCGGCGGCTCGGGTGATCGAGGCGTCGACGTAGCTGGGTTTAAGTCGGCCCAAGGTTTCGAGGGCGAGTGGGATTGCTTCCAAGGGAAGCACTATGATAAAAGCTTGACGCCTTCAATCGCATGGCCAGAGATGCTCAAGGTGTTTCTTCTCCCTGTGCAAAATCCTCTCTACACACTACCGTCGAGCTATAGTTTCATCGCCCCGCGTGGACTGGCAACAAGCCTCGGCCACCTGATCTCGACTCCGACGGAACTGAAGAAGAAGTTCCTGGAACAAGTCACGTCGGGAAAAGCAAAGGTTTTCAAAGACCTCGATCAACAAACCCGAGCTTCCGTTCTAGAACTCGCGGCGGTCACGGACTTCTCCATGTTCGGATCGATCGAAGTTCTCGCGCTTATCGAACAACACTCGCTGACGCCGTATCATGCAGCTCGATTCGGTGGAGGCCTCCCAAATCGGCCGGCCGCCGATCCGCTCCCGCCCGAAGTGTTATCTGGCGAGATGGTCTACGTACGAAAACTGGTTGATGCCTACCAGGAACGGTACGAAGAGGTGACCAATATTCCCGCAGCCGAAGCGCACGACTGGACAGGTAGGCACCTGCGGCGACAACGCGAAAGCTTCTTCCGCGCCGAGGCCCTCCGAAGTTTTGCGCGCGACAGCGTGCCCTCGAGTACCTTTGAAGGGCTTCAGAACGAACTTTACGATGCGATAATTGAAACAGCAGAGGCGCAGCATTCTGATGGCCTGGAGCGTCTCAGGCAAACCCTGGACAGAGCAGTGAGTGCGCAGCTCAGCGCAAACGCTCTCATACAGGTAACAGAGCCCGCGGATCGTCGCGGAATATGCCATCAGCTGTCCAATGAGGACCGGCTTACGTGGGTGATCCACGAATGACGCAACTGCTGAACAGTCCGCTCGAAGTTGGAGTCCGAGTTGTTGCGTTGCTGACTGCCCTCTACCCACAGCGCGCTGATCTTTCTCGGATCGTTCTTCTCGATCATGTTGCGCTTCATAGTGAGGACTTTGCTGGGGCAGAGAGTCTACATCCCGCCATTCCAGCACGAGTTGGCGAACTCGGAATGAAACGTGACCTGGTTCGGAAAGGCCTCTTTTTGATGGGCTCACGTGGACTTATCGTTCGCGATCTAAACGTCTCTGGAATCTATTACGGCGCGAGTGATGACGCTCGACCATTCCTGGAATCTTTAGATTCAAGGTACTTAGCCGGACTGCGGCATCGATGTGCTTGGGCGGCGAGTGAGTTCGGGCAGCTGGACGATGAGATCATCAGGATGCGCCTCGGCACCGTATTCGGGACCTGGGCAGAAGAGTTCGATCAGATGAGGGGGGGGGGACGAACGGGATGACTAGTCGGCTTCAACTCATCCACCTCACGGTCGTCGGGAAGAACCTCCCGCCCGCAACAATCGAGTTCGGGGATAAACTAACTGTTATCCACGGGGCGTCAGATACTGGGAAGTCTCATGTGTTCGATCTCATCCGCTACGCGTTCGGGCTAGATAAAGCTATTGATATTCCGGACGAGGGCAAAGGGTATCAGTATGTTCATCTCGGCTTCGGTGTCGGTGATGGACGTATTATCACTCTCGTCCGAGACTTGACCGGCGGCAACATAGGTGTCGCGGAAGGGGATGTCCGAGAACTGACTTCGCAGCCGCCGGCTGAGTATCTAGACCCGAGGCATGTGACGAAAGATCCGAATAGTGCTTCGCGACGCTTGCTGTCGCTTGCGGGCCTTGACGAAATGTATGTGCGCAGGAATCAAAACAATGACACGCGAATGCTGGAGTGGCGCGATGTCATTCGGCTCACTTCTGTCGACGAAGAGACGATCATTACCAAGCGTTCTCCAATCGAGTCAGGACAGTATCAGCAGCGCCCTGTCGAGGCGGCCATCTTTAGGTTGTTCATCCAGGGTGATGATGACTCAGGGTTAGTGCCGATACCGAAGGCGGCAGAACTGAAGAAGATTTCGGCCAATAAACTTGAGGTTCTTGACCGAATTATTGGGGATCTCCAACGGGAACTGAACGACTCGCCCTCGCTAGATGAGCTTCGCCAGCAGCTTGCTCGGCTCAACAACTCTCTGGCGACCGCAAGCGGGGCTCTCGATGATGTAAGTGCTGCCCGTGACGACTTAGTCGTTCAACGGTCAGAGAACGCTAACGCGATCGCAAGCCTTCGGGAGCGCCATGATGAAATAGCTAGCCTCAGCTCTCGGTTTGGTCTTCTGCGTACTCAGTACGATTCGGATCTTTCCCGATTGGAGATGCTCGCTCAGGTCGCGGACGTGCTCGCCGTGGGCGAGGAGGGGGATTGTCCGTTCTGCGGTGCGCAGGCAGAACATCAACATTGGCGTGAAATGGATTCCGGGGATGCCGACACGGAAACATTCGCTGTCGCCGTTGCTTCAGAGCAGACGAAGATTCGCGCCTTGCGTGCTGAGTTGGACCAGACAATCGAGGCTATCCAGCGCGAGAGGCAGGAGATCGAGGAGCAAGTTGCTTCCCTTGTCGATAGGAATAGTGAGATTACCGCCGAGGTCCGTCGATACGACAGGGAGATGAGGGCTCCCGCAATTAGTCTTGCGCCGCTACTCGAGACGCGTTCTGAAGTTGAACGTCAGATCAACACTCATTTGCGCCTCCTGGACTTGCTCGCTCTACGCGCAAGCACAGCGCAAGTTGAGAAGCCGAAAACCTCAACCGAGGTCCCGATAGTCGCCGGCGACCTACGTCAGTTTGACAATGTTGCTGAAGAGATTCTGCGCCAATGGTCGTTCCCTAGCGGGAGTTCAGTGCACTATTCCGTCAGCGAAAGAGACGTAGTAGTCGACCAGCGACCTCGCAGGACGCGCGGCAAAGGGGTTCGCTCGATACTTCACGCACTCTTCAACGTGGCGCTCGCCGAGTACTGTCTTCGCCGCGGCTACAAGCACCCCGGTTTCGTCATCTTGGATTCCCCGATCGTGAGCTATCGACAGGCGGGAGACCCTCAACTTACAGGGGAAGACGAGACGATTAGTACCAATGTGGTGGACGCCTTCTACGCCTATCTCCAGGATGGCTTTCACGGTCAATCTCTCATTCTTGAGAACAAGTCGCCTGTTTCCCCGCTTCCGAACGGCAGTCGTGAATACTTCTTTAGCGGAACAAACTCAGATGCTGGGCGTCCTGGTTTCTATCCTGTTCCCACGGACCAGAATCGCTAAGGGCGGCGTCTAGCGGACTCTGCCCTGCGTGTCGCGAAGCGCGACACCCGCACGGTGCAAGGTCACCCGGACCGTGCTCGCGTTGAAGCCCAGCCGCTCGCCGACCCTGGCCAACGACTCGCCCTGCTCGTAGCGCAGGCACATCTCGCGCACCTGCTCAGTTGACGGCTTCTCACCACGCAGCCGCACGCCTCGCTCACGCAACCGCTCAGCGAGGCGCTGACGGCTCACCCCCAGATCACCCGCGATCGCCCGCAGGATCTCGCCGTCCTTGTACCGGCGCTCTGCCTCTCCCAACATCGCCGCCGTCAGCCGCGGAACCGGACGCGGCAGCTCTCGCGCCGGGAGAGGCGCCACCTCCGCTGACCTGCGCCGCCGACGGATCGCACGATGCGACGAGACCGCCAATTGCAAGGACGGGGCAAGGTTAGAGCACTGTCGCGCTACCTCCACCAGAAATAAACAGCCTCGCCACTTGGCGGGGCTGTTCTGCTATTGCGGTGGCTTCTGGCCGGGGCATCGATGCCGGTGTGATTGACTCCCGGCCGTAACATACATGCTAACCTGTATGTATGAGACGGACTGCTGAAGACGCGGAACGCTCGCGTCTGGCGCTCCTCGAGGCGGCGCTGATGGCCTTCGAAGAGAAGGGGTGGAGGGGGGCAACGTTCGAGCATGTCGCTGCTCACGCCGGTGTCACCCGTGGGGCGCTGCACCATCACTTTCGCTCCAAGAGCGCGCTGCTGGAAGAAACGCTTTCATGGGGCTGGGCCTTGTACGGCAATCGCCTCTTCGAGAACGAAGGCACCGAACTCGCGGCGCTGCTGACCGAGTTCGTGAGGCTTCTGCGTGAAGATGAACGGTTCCGCGCGCTCGCTGCTTGCACAGTTCTTGTGGCGCCGCAGGCGCTTGGCGACACGACCGAGAAGAACGCTGCACTCGACACCTGGCGCGACCACATCGCAGCCAGCATCCACAACACCGACGAAGTCGCACCCCAAACGGTTGCGAGCCTCGTGCTGGTGTTCCTGCAAGGGCTCACCGTGACTGCGGTGACCCGACCACATGATCTTCCGCGCCCCGACGAGTTGAGCGCCAGCCTCATGGCGCTGGCGAAGGGGGTGGCGAACCTCTAGAAAGGAGTCGCCTCACCATGGCGACACGCAATCACAATCCCGTATCCAGAACCGGACGCACAACCCCGAACCGCGCTCTCATCGTTGGCGCTGCCGCTTTGTTCACCGACATGCTGGTTCACGGGCTGGCCGTACCGGTGCTCCCTTTGCTCCCTGCCGTGGTTGAGCAAGGCCCGGCAGCAACCGGCTTCCTGTTCGCGTCGTACGCGATAGCCATGATCATTGCGACGTTCTTCGCTGGTCGCATGGTTGATCGGTACGGCCCGAAGACCCCGCTTCTGATAGGCCTGGTTGGCTTGGCTGCGGCAACGCTCCTGTTCGCCACGGGCGGGTCGTACTGGCTGCTTCTCCTCGCCCGCTTCGCCCAAGGCTTCGCGGGCGGCGCGTCCTGGGTTGCCGCACTCTCCCTGATCGCCGCAACAACGCCCTTCGAGAAGCGGGGACAGGCGATGGGAATCGCGATGTCCACCATCACGCTGGGCGTGCTGATCGGCCCGCCGCTGGCCGGTTTCATGGTTGAGCATCTTGGTACCGCCTCCCCGTTCCTCCTTGCCGCAGGCGTCGCCCTTGCCGACGGTGTGCTGCGCATCGTGCTGGTAAAAGACTCCCCACGAGTCAGCGATGACACTGCCGGCCCTATCGCCGTGCTTCGAGTGCCCGGTTCCCTGTCGATCGTGCTCGCAATCGTCGTTGGGGCCGGGGTGCTCTCAGGTATCGAGCCGGTGCTTCCTGTTCATCTCAATGCCGGAGCACTCACTATCGGCCTCTTGTTCGGAGTGGCGTCGCTGGCGGCGATCATTGCGAATCCACTAGTTGGCCGCTGCGTCACCACTGCTTCACCAAGGTTGCTGATCGGATCCGGTGTGCTTGCCGCCGCCGCATCGTTGCTCGTGCTCGGCTGGGCAGAGGAGCTGTGGCAGACCTGCATGGGAATGAGCCTGCTTGGGATCTCCTCCGCCCTGCTGCTCGCCCCAGCGACCACGCTCATCGGCGAGCAAGGTTTTCGATCAAACCCGCCCACGCTTGGCGGCTCATTCGCCCTGTACAACTTTGCCTACGCGGCGGGCCTCGCCGCCGGGCCGCTCCTCACAGGGTTCAGCGTGCAGCAGGGCGGGTTCACTACCGCGATGATCGTCACCGCTATCGCCCTAGCAGTCGTCGGCGGAGTTGGGCTGATCCGACTGCCTGCTCAACGCCAGGCCTCAGCGCGGCCAACTGATTGATCTCTCGGCGGCATGCCCGGCTCATCCTGCAATGCTGGGCACGCCCAGACCCGTTAAGCGTGTTCAGAGGGTGATCACCAAAGCGATCGTCACCAGGATGAGCAGGGCGAGTCCGCCCATGAACGCAATGCGGCTCTTCACAGATGACGGTGTAGTTCGGTTCTGAATCCTCCGGTGTCGAGTAGG
>CAMXWV010000012.1 GCA_947252755.1 uncultured Dermabacter sp. | reverse complement strand
TCAGCGGCGTGCTGGGTCTGGCCGCCGTCGTATTGGTTCACGAGGTCGCTGAAGTTATCGTGATCTTGAACGGCCTGCGGGCCGCGCGAGCGAAGCGCTGAGACGCACCTTCGCCCAGCGCGCTGACTCTCCAGCGCGGATCTTGGAAGGATCGAGCTGCTCAGGGACCAAGCGTCGCCTCAAAACTTTTGATGCCGAGCTTCATCGACACGACCCACGACTACCTGGGCAGTGTATTTGGCAAAGGGCCCGACACCCATCAGGGTTGCCGAGCCGTCGCCGGTCCAGTTGCCGTAACCAACTAGATGGAGATTCTTCACCGCGGTTTCGCGGTCGCGCATGAGGTGGCGGAATGGGCCGAGGGCCGGACGGAAACCAGTGCACCAGATCAGATGGTCGTGGTCGAGCTCGCTCAAGCTATCGAAGATGGGGGCAGCGGTGAGCTGGCCGGAATCGCGGAGCTCACGTAGATGAGGAAGCGCGAGAATGTCCCCGAGGTTCGGGCCGGAATCGCCACCGAGAATCCGGCGGCGGCTGCCCGCGTTATACGTTGAACTTGAACTCGACCACGTCTCCGTCTTGCATGACGTAGTCCTTGCCTTCCATGCGCACCCAGCCGTTGGCTTTGGCTTCGGCCATGGAGCCGGCTTCGTCGAGTTGGTCGAAGGAGACCACTTCGGCTTTGATGAAGCCGCGTTCAAAGTCGGTGTGGATCACTCCGGCTGCCTGGGGTGCGGTCCAGCCTTGGCGGATGGTCCAGGCACGGGATTCTTTCGGGCCGGCGGTCAGGTAGGACTGGAGCTTGAGGGTGGAGTAGCCAACGCGGGCCAGCTTGTCCAGGCCGGATTCGTCCTGGCCGGTGGATTCCAGCATCTCCTTCGCCTCAGCCTCATCCAACTCGATCAGTTCGGATTCGAACTTGGCGTCCAGGAAGATCGCTTCAGCGGGCGCTACGAGTTCGCGCAGTCGCTGCTGCATCTGCTCATCGGCAAGGCCTTCTTCATCCGTGTTGAACACGTAGATGAACGGTTTGGTGGTCATCAGCTGCAGGTCACGCAGCAGGGTCACGTCGATGCCGGCTTGTGCAGCACCTTGGAACAGGGTTACGCCGGTTTCCAGGAGGCTTTTCGCCTTCTGCACTTCGGGCAGAACGTCCGGCTCGATGACTTTGCGTTTGGTGTCCTTTTCCAGGCGCGGCATCGCGTTCTCAATGGTCTGCAGGTCCGCCAGAATCAGCTCCGCGGTGATGGTCTCCAGGTCACCCTGCGGGTCAGTGGAGCCGTCTACCCGGGTCACGTTCGGGTCGTGGAAGGCACGGGTCACCTGGCAGATCGCGTCGGCCTCGCGAATGTTGGCCAGGAACTTATTGCCCAGGCCTTCGCCCTCGGAGGCGCCCTTGACGATGCCGGCGATGTCCACGAAAGACACGGTTGCCGGCAGGATCCGCTCGGAGTTGAAGATCTCCGCCAGGCGCCCCAGCCGCGCGTCCGGCAGCGGCACCACACCCACGTTCGGGTCGATCGTGGCGAACGGGTAGTTCGCTGCGAGCACCTCCGCGCGGGTGAGAGCGTTGAACAGGGTCGATTTGCCAACGTTGGGCAGGCCAACGATTCCAATAGTCAAAGCCACGCCCCCATCCTAGGCCGCGCCCCTCTCCCCCGCCCCTCATACTGGGCCGCACGCGGACCAACTTCACGCTGCAGGCCGCGTTCGCGCCGCGGTCACCACACAGCACTGCAACGCCAACCCGTGTTGAACGCTTTAAATGTCGCACCCCCGTGGTGGTGTAGAGGAATGGACACGTGGATCATCATTGTGCTCTGCGCAGCGTCAGCGCTGCTCGGCATCGTCATCGGGTCACTGTGGAGCTCCCGCGCCACCGCGCGACGGGATACTGGCTCGGTGGATGTTGCTGCGATTGCCGCGCGGGCCGCTCAGGAATCATCACAGCAGCTGCTCACGCTCACCGAGGAACGTTATTCGCGGGACCATGCGCGGACCTCAGCCACGCTCGCGCCGATCAGCCAGTCGTTGGAGCAGCTGCAGCAGTCCGTGGCGCGCACCGAAGCGGCCCGGAACCGGTCCGAGGGTGAGCTGACCGCGCAGATCCGCTCCCTGTCCCTGTCTGCTGCGGAACTCACTCAGGGCACAAGCGCGCTCGCGTCCGCGTTGAAAGCGCCCAGTTCCCGCGGTCAATGGGGTGAAGTGCAGCTGAAGCGGATTGTGGAGGCCGCCGGCATGCTTGAGCACACGGATTTCACCACGCAGAGCAGCGGTCAATCCGCAGACGGTGAACGCGGGCAACGGCCAGACCTCGTGGTGCACCTATCACAAGACCGCTCCATCGTGGTGGACGCGAAAGCGCCGATGGACGCATTCCTGCGGGCAATGGACGCAGAAGATCCCGCCGAGCGCACACAGCAGCTGCAGGCACATGCTCGGGCGCTGCGCATGCATGTGAGCGCACTCAGCGCCAAGTCCTACTGGGCGGCGCTCGGAGACGCGCCGGAGTTCGTGGTGCTGTTCGTGCCCTCTGACGGAGTGCTCGCCGCCGCGCTCCAGGCAGATCCCACCCTGCTCGATGGCGCATTCACGCTTGACGTGGTGATCGCATCCCCCGCCACGCTCATGGCACTGCTGCGCACCGTGGCGCACACGTGGCGCACGGACGCGCTCAACAAGGATGCTCTCGACGTGCTGGCCCGCTCCCGCGAACTGCACAAGCGCCTGGCCACCCTGGGCGGGCATTTCGCGAAGCTGGGCCGCGCCCTGGATGGCAGCGTGAAGAGCTTCAACGAAGTGATCGGCTCCTACCAGTCCCGGGTGATGCCCACCGCACGCTCAATCGAAGAGCTCGTCGCCATGGGCAAACCACTCAGCGAACCCACCTCGGTCACCACCCGCACACGGGAGGTTCCCACCAGCACACCCGCAGACAGCACCGACTGAACCACCAGAGAGAACCGCTCACGCCGCCGTGAGCGGGGCCTAGTCACTCTCGCGGGCGCGGCCACTCACGGATGCAGGCACTGGCGGATGCAGTCACCCGCGGGGCCCGGTCACTCGCGGGTTTGGCCCTCACCGAGGGATGCCCACTTCGCGGCCTTCGGGTTGAAACGGCGATCATCGGAGCCCTGGGCGCGCATCTCCTGGCGCAGCTCACGCGGCAGGGAGAACATGAGATCCTCCTGCGCGGTGCGCACCGGCACCACATCCCCATAGCCGCGCTCCGCCAGTTCACCCAGCAGCTCCTGCACCAGCACGTCCGGCACCGACGCACCCGAGGTCACGCCCACGGTCTCCACGCCCTGGAACCACTCATCCTGCAGCTCGGACACGGTATCGATCCGGTAAGCAGCCTTCGCCCCGTTCTCCTTCGCCACCTCCATCAGCCGCACGGAGTTCGACGAGTTCGGGGAGCCCACCACGAGCACCAGGTCCGCGTCGGGCGCAATCTTCTTCACCGCCACCTGCCGGTTCTGCGTGGCATAGCAGATGTCATCACTCGGCGGGGACTGCAGCAGCGGGAACCGGGTGCGCAGCCGATCCACCGTCTCCATCGTCTCGTCCACGCTCAGAGTGGTCTGGCTCAGCCACACCACCTTCGACGGGTCCCGCACCTGGATCGCATCAAAATCATGGTGAGAATCCACGATCTGCACGTGATCGGGCGCCTCACCGGCCGTGCCCTCCACTTCCTCGTGGCCTTCATGGCCCACCAGGAGAATGTCGTAATCCTCCTTGGCAAAGCGGACCGCTTCCTTATGCACCTTCGTCACCAGCGGACAGGTGGCGTCAATCGTGCGGAGGTTACGCTCCTTGGCCATCTCCCGCACCCGCGGGGACACGCCATGAGCAGAGAAGATCACGAGAGAACCTTCCGGCACCTCATCCACTTCATCCACGAACACGGCGCCGCGCTCACGCAGCCCCTCCACCACGAACTTGTTGTGCACGATCTCATGGCGCACGTACACGGTCTCATCAAAATGCTCAAGAGCCCGCTCAACCGCCACCACGGCTCGATCAACACCCGCGCAGTAGCCGCGCGGCTCAGCAAGAAGAACACGCTTAGTCACAGCCCCATCCTACGAAGCCGCCGCACCCACCCCAAGGGAACGCGGAAACGATCACCACATGGTCACAAGCGAAGTGAACCGCGCCTCCCCACCCCGCGGTCACCCCTGCTGCACCAGCGCCCTGCTGCACCGGCACTTCCGCCCGGCCGTGCCCACCGCGTACTCTCACCGGTCCACAGTCCCACTGCTGCAGCCCGGTCTGCGCGCGGTCCGTGGCACAGTAGTGGCATGACAGAACGCGGCATGATCGAAGCTCCCGCATGAGCACACAGCCCACCCCGCTTGCTGCCACCGCGGCAGAGACCACCGCGGAGAACCCGTGGCCGGTCCGGCTGCTCAGCGTGAAGATCCGCGAATACGTGGACCGGATGAGCGTGGTGTGGGTGGTGGGCCAGCTCGTGCAGGTGAACCGCCGGCCCGGATCCGGCTTCAGCTTCCTCACCCTGCGGGACTCAGACACGGACGCGTCCTTCAGCGTGGCCGTGAAAGACGCCGTGATCCAGCGTTCCAGTGTGGAACCGGAACCGGGCGCCACCGTGGTTGTGCAGTGCAAAGCCACCTTTTGGGGACGGCGCGGCTCCCTCCAACTGGAGGCGTATGACATCCGGCCCGTGGGCCTTGGCGAACTGCTCGCTCAACTGGAGGAGCTGAAGCGGAAGCTTGCCGCAGAAGGCCTATTCGATCAGGACCGCAAACAGGCGCTGCCGTTCCTGCCGGCGCGCGTGGGACTGATCTGCGGCCGCCAGTCCGCAGCAGAGCGGGACGTGGTGGTCAACGGGCAGCGCCGCTGGCCAGCCGTCCGATTCGAAATCCGCGAAGTGGCGGTCCAGGGCACGAACGCGGTGCGGGAAGTCAGCGCCGCCCTGCGCGAGCTCGACGCACACCCCGGCGTGGATGTGATCATCATCAGCCGCGGCGGCGGCTCCCTGGAGGACCTGCTGCCGTTCTCCGACGAATCCCTGGTGAGGCTCGTGGCCGGCGCATCCACACCGATCGTGTCCGCCATCGGGCATGAAGTGGACACCCCGCTGCTGGATCTTGCAGCGGACGCGCGCGCCTCCACCCCCACGGACGCCGCGAAGATCGTGGTGCCGGACATGGTGGCAGAACGCGACCAGCTGGATCTAGCGCGCGCCCGCTCCCGGGCAGCGATCCGCGCCCGCATCGAGCGTGAACAGGAGAACCTGCACACGCTGCGGTCACGGCCCGTCATCACCCAGCCGCACTCCATGCTGACTGCCCGCACCGATGAGGTGCGCTCCGCGATTACCATGGCCCGCACCATCATCCACTCCCGGCTGCAGCGCGGGCACGATGAGATCACGCACCTGACCGCGCAGGCTCGGGCACTGTCCCCGCTCAGCACCCTGAGCCGCGGCTACGCAGTGGTGCAGCTGGCAGACGGCGCCGTGGTCACCTCCACCGAGCACGCCCCCGCCGGCACCGCCCTGTCAATCCGCGTAGCCGATGGCCGCATCGCAGCCGAATCACACGGCCCGCACCCCAGCGACACCCGCGCGGAACACCCCGGTGAGCCTGACACCACCAGCAGCACTCCCCAGCAGAAGGACTCTCCCCATGAACACTGATCCCACCGAGAACACCGATCCCACCGACACCCCACAGCAGGCCGCTGAACTGCCCGACGACATCCAGGCGCTCGGCTACGAACAGGCACGTGACGAGCTGTTCCAGATTGTGCGCACACTCGAAGCTGGCCAGGGCAGCCTGGAGGAATCAATCGCACTGTGGGAGCGCGGCGAACTGCTCTCCCAGCGCTGCCAGCAGTGGCTGGATGGTGCACGTGAACGCCTGGACGCCGCTATCCAGCGGCAACAGGAACAGGCCGTGAGCGACTGATCAGTACCCCAGCAGCGACTGATCAGCACCCCACCTGCAGCTGATCCGCACCCCGCTGGCGAATGCGTTGCGACCCCAGTCCATGGCGATACAGTTTTCCCCATGACTGAATCACCTCGTATTCGCGCAGCGATCGCTGGCTACGGCAACCTCGGCAAAAGCGTGGAGAAGCTTGTGAAGCTCCAGCCCGATATGGAGCTGGTGGGCATCTTCTCCCGCCGCAGCTCACTGGACACGGACACCCCCGTGTTCACCGTTTCAGAAGCCGAGCAGCACGCGGAGACTATCGACCTGCTGTTCCTGTGCCTGGGCAGCGCCACGGACATTCCCGAGCAGGCCACCAACTGGGCCCGCCTGTTCACCACCGTGGACACCTATGACAATCACGCGGAGATCCTGGGCCACAAGCAGCGAATGGATGCCGCCGCCAAAGAAGGCGGCACCGTGGCGCTCGTGGCAAGCGGCTGGGACCCGGGCTTCTTCTCCATCAACCGCACCATGGCCTCCGCGCTGTTCCCACACCCCCAGCAGAACACCTTCTGGGGCAAGGGAGCCTCACAAGGCCACTCTGATGCGGTTCGGCGCATTCCGGGGGTGAAGCGCGCCGTGCAGTACACAATCCCAAGCCAAGAAGCGCTCGAATCTGCCCGCCGGGGCGAAGGCGCGGACATCACCGCCACCACCGCGCACACCCGCCACGTGGTAGCAGTGGCTGACGAGGCTGACCAGGAGCGGATCCGCGAGCAGATCGTCACCATGCCGAACTATTTCGCGCCCTATGAGACCACCGTGGAGTTCATCAGCGAAGACGAGTTCAACGCGAACCACCTGGGCCTGCCGCATGGCGGGCGCGTCATCACCACGGGCGACCTGGGCGGATCCCAGTCCACAGTGGAGTACTCCCTGCAGCTGGAGATGAACCCGGACTTCACCGCGGCAAGCCAAGTGGCGTACGGCCGGGCTGCTGCGCGTCTGCATGCCGCGGGTGAGCGGGGCGCGTTCACAGTGCTGGAAGTGGCTCCCTATCTGCTCTCCCCCACACCGCTGGATGAGCTGATCGTTCGGGACGTGTGATCACCGAGCACTCGCGGTGGCTGCCCGCATCAGCGTGAGCAGGTCCTCCCGGTTCGCGGAACCGCTGACCACTAGGCCGTAGTCGGCGGTTTCGCAGCCCAGACCCACCGGGCCGTCGGGGGATTCGAACCATTCGCAGTCAGCGCCGTTGATCTGTTCTCTCTGGCCGGTTGCGCGAAGGCTGCCGTCCATCCGCTGGGTGAGGGCCGCGTCATACTGCGCGCCCTCCCACAGTGTGGTCATGCCGCTGGGGGCGCTGTACCGAACGCTCCACTGCTGTTCGGTGCCGTGAACGCGAGCGTCCACCGCCCGCCACCCGGACGGCACCTCCGGCACCACCACCGGGAACGGGAGCGTGTTCTGCGCGCGGGAAGCGGAATCCGCCACGTCCACGGTGAGCTGGGAGCCGGCCGACGCGGTCGGCTTGTCATCACGGCCCAGGCCCACCACCACAAACGCGATCAGCGCCACCACGATCAGGTTCAGGCCAAGCGCCCACGCCATGTTCTTCACGGACGTGTTTTTCTTGGTGGGCAGACGGCGCTGCTTCGGCGGCGGCGCAGCAGGCGCAGGATCAGCGGAGACGGGATCAGCGGGTGACGGCTCGGACATGCCACCCATTGTGACCACAGCGGTGACAGAATAGGGCTGTGAAGTCTGTGATTGTGACCATGGGCGAAGCCCTCATCGACATCGTGCAGCGCCCGGGCGCGCAGCCCGTGGAGTACCCCGGCGGGTCCCCGCTGAACGTGGCAGTGGCGCTTGGTCGGCTCGGCCACACCTCTCATCTGCTCACGCAGATCGGCTCGGACCCGCGCGGCCAGCAGATCCGCGACCATGCGGAAGCATCCGGGGTTCAGCTCACCAGTGGGTCACTGCAGGATCGCCGAACCTCAACTGCTCTGGCGCAGATCAGCTCCACCGGCGCCGCGTCCTACACCTTTGATCTTGAGTGGGCACCGGATCCGGCTGGTGTGCCCGCTGCGGCCGACGCGATCCACACCTCTTCTATCGCCGCCGTGCTTGAACCGGGTGCCTCCACGCTGCGGGACATCATCACGCGAATGCGCGCCACGTCCCTGATCTCTTACGACCCGAACATTCGGCCCGCGCTGATGGGCGAGCCGGAGCAGGTGCTGCCGGTCGTGCTGGCGAACGCGTCGCTTGCCACCATCGTCAAGGCCAGCGATGAGGACGTGCAGTGGCTGCTCAGCGGCACTGGCCGCACCGTTGATGCCGCTGGGATCGACGCATTCGCTGAAGACCTGCTGGCTCGCGGCGTTGCGCTCGTGGTGATCACCTTTGGCGCAGATGGAGCACGCGCATTCACAGCGGACGGCCGCGTGGATATCCCGGCTGAGCCGGTCACGGTGGCGGACACCGTGGGCGCCGGAGACACGTTCTCCGCCGGGCTGCTCGACGGCCTGGCCCGGCTCGGGCTGCTCGGAGCAGAGCATCAGGAGGCGATCCGAACCCTGGACTCCGAGCGGGTGAGAGCGCTGGTTCAACACGCAGCTCGGCTCGCGGCGGTGACAGTGTCCCGACCGGGAGCGAACCCGCCGTGGGAGAGCGAGATCACAGATACACTGACCCACTGAGTGGCACAGCGAACGCAGGGAGCAGCGATGAGCGCACATGACCAGGCCGATTACCGCATCGAACATGACACCATGGGGGAAGTCCGCGTTCCCGCGAACGCCCTCTACCGGGCACAGACGCAGCGTGCCGTGGAAAACTTCCCGATCTCCGGTAACGGCCTTGAGCCCGCCCACATCCACGCCCTTGCCGAAGTGAAGAAAGCGGCAGCCCGCGCGAACGCTGAGCTGGGAGTGCTCGATCCCGCCCTGGCTGAGGCGATTGTGCGCGCCGCTGACGAGGTGATCGCCGGCCAGCACGACGAGCACTTCCCGGTGGATGTGTACCAGACCGGGTCCGGCACCTCCTCAAACATGAACATGAACGAGGTGCTCGCCACGCTCGCCTCCTCCGATGAGCTGCAGGTTCACCCGAATGACCACGTGAACTGCTCCCAGTCCTCCAATGACGTGTTCCCCACCTCGGTGCATGTGGCGGTGACCGGTGCTGTGGTGAATCAGCTGCTGCCCTCACTGGATCACCTCGCCTCTGCCCTGGAGGAGAAGGCTGAGCAGTGGAAGGACGTGGTGAAGGCTGGGCGCACTCACATGATGGATGCCACGCCGGTGACGCTCGGCCAGGAGTTCGGCGGGTTTGCCGCGCAGATCCGCTATGGCATGGAACGGGTTGAAGCAGCGCTGCCGCGCACCGCGGAGGTTCCGCTCGGCGGCACCGCCGTGGGCACCGGCATCAACACTCCGGCCGGGTTCCCGCAGCGTGTGATCAGCCTGCTCGTTGAGCAGACCTCCCTGCCGCTGACGGAGGCGCGCAACCATTTCGAAGCGCAGGCGAACCGGGACGGCCTGGTGGAGATGTCCGGTGCGCTGCGCTCCATCGCCGTGTCCCTGACGAAGATCAACACTGACCTGCGGTGGATGGGCTCCGGCCCGAACACCGGCCTGGGCGAAATTCAGATCCCGGACCTGCAGCCGGGCAGCTCGATCATGCCCGGCAAAGTGAACCCGGTGGTGCCAGAAGCCCTCATGATGCTGTGTACTCGTGTGATCGGCAATGACGCGGCAATTGCATGGGGCGGCGCCCAGGGAGTATTCGAGCTGAACGTGCAGATCCCGCTGATGGGCACCAGCCTGCTGGAGTCGATCCGACTGCTGGCCAACGGCTGCCGGGTGCTTGCGGACAAAACCATTGCGGGCCTGGTGGCGAACGCGGAAAAAGCACGGTTCTACGCGGAGGCAAGCCCCTCGATTGTGACGCCGCTGAACAAGCTGATCGGCTACGAAGCCGCCGCCACGATCGCGAAGCATGCGGTGGCAGAGCAGGTCAGCGTGCGTGACGCAGCGATCGCGCTCGGCTTTGTGGAGCGCGGTGAGCTGACCGAGCAGCAGCTGGATGACGCGCTTGACGTGCTCTCCATGACCTCCCCCGAGCAGAACTGACCCAGCGTCAGGGCAACGGGGCATCCAGCACCCGGGTGACCAGCTCCGCCACCGGACTGCGCTCAGAGCGGCGCAGTGTCACATGAGCGAACAGGTCCTCCCCCTTCAGCGCCTCCACCACCGCGGTGATCCCGTCGCTGCGGCCCACCCGCAGGTTGTCCCGCTGCGCCACGTCGTGCGTGAGCACCACGCGAGAGTTCTGGCCGATGCGGCTGAGCATGGTCAGCAGCACGTTCCGCTCCAGTGACTGGGCCTCGTCCACGATCACGAACGCGTCGTGCAGGGACCGCCCGCGGATATGGGTGAGCGGGAGCACGTCCAGCATGCCGCGGGCCATCACATCATCGATCACACTGTCCGAGACCATGGAGGAGAGCGTGTCGAACACGGCCTGCGCCCACGGGTTCATCTTCTCCGCCTGGTCCCCCGGCAGGTAGCCGAGCTCCTGCCCGCCCACGGCGAACAGCGGGCGGAATACCAGGATCTTCCGCTGCAGGCGCCGCTCAAGCACCGCTTCCAGCCCCGCACATAGAGCAAGGGCGCTTTTGCCGGTGCCGGCGCGCCCACCCATGGACACGATGCGGATCGAATCATCCAGCAGGTGATCAATGGCGATGCGCTGCTCCGCACTGCGGCCGTGAGCGCCGAACACGGTCTGGTCCGCGTTCACCACGCGCACGGTGCCTCGGCTTGTCACCACGCCGAGGGCGTTGCCGCGTTCGCTGGTGAGCTTCAGCCCGGTGTGAACGGGCAGCTTGTGCTCCAGGCTGATCTCCTCACCGGCGTAGAGTCCCTGCATCTCATCCCCGGAGATCTCCGCCGACTCGATCCCGGCATAGCCCCGGTCCTGCGCAAGCTCCGCGCGGTACTCCTCGGAGCGCAGCCCCATAGCGGAGGCTTTGATCCGCATCGGAACGTCCTTGCTGACCACCACCACCTCGTGCCCCTCGTCCGCAAGATTCTTCGCGCAGGCAAGAATGCGGGTGTCATTGTCTGCGAGCCGGAACGCAGCTGGCAGTGAGGACTGGTCCTGGTGGTTCAGCTCCACCCGGAGCGTGCCCTCCCCCACCGGCACCGCATGATCCAAGCCGCCGTGCTGCTCGCGCAGATCATCCAGGGTGCGCAGAGCCTGCCGGGCGAAGAAGCCCAGATCGGGGTGGTGCCGTTTCGCTTCCAGCTCAGTGATCACCACGAGCGGGAGCACCACATCATGCTCGTCGAATCGGAACAGGGCCCGCGGATCAGCAAGCAGAACAGACGTATCCAGAACGTAGATCATGGCTCTCACGCTAGGGGCGCACCGCACCCACTGCTGCGGCAACGTGCAGGGCGTCAGCGTGAGTTCACCAAGCGTGCAGACGGAGTTAAGCGCCGGATGCCGGCGGTGTCACGCGCATGCGTAAAAGCGGAGTTAGGCGCCGAAGCGTCGGTCGCGCTGCGCGTAGTCCGCGAGCGCCGCTTCCAGGTCAGCGCGGGAGAAGTCCGGCCAGAGCGTGGAGGTGAACACGAACTCCGTGTGGGCGCTCTGCCACATGAGGAATCCGGACAGGCGCATCTCCCCGGAGGTGCGGATGATGAGGTCAGGATCCGGCTGCCCCGCGGTGAACAGGTGGTCAGACACCTGCTCCACGGTGAGTGCAGCGAGCGCGTCCTCCGCGCTGAGACCGTGATCGGTTTGCTGCGCGACGGCTGCGCGCACGGCGCGCATGATTTCAGCGCGCCCGCCGTAGCCCACGGCAAGGTCCACCTCGAGCCGGCGGGTGGTGTCATCCGCAGTGGAGACTGCTGCGGCGCTGCTGGATGCGGCGCTGCTGGATGCGGCGCTGTTGACGGCGCGGTCGATGCGGGCGGCGGCGTCTGCGCCGAGCACGGTGGGATCGCCGATGATTCGCGCGCGAAAACCGCGTTCGGTGATGTCTGTGACGGCATCCACGATGATGCCGGTGAGGGCGGTGAGCTCCTCAGCGGAGCGGTTGGTGTTATCCGTGGAGAGCATCCAGATGGTGGCGAGTTCGATGCCTTCCTCATCGCACCATTCGAGCACTTCGGTGATCTTTCGGGCGCCTGCCCGGTGGCCTTCGGCGGTGCTCAGTCCTCGCTGCTTTGCCCAGCGGCGGTTGCCGTCAATGATCACGCCCACGTGGCGCGGCATCGCAGCGGCTGCCGGCTTTGTGCCACGTGAGCGCGCGGACGGCGCAGGGGCCTCTGCGCGCGCCATCGGCGCGGTGACATCTGCGCGCGCCATCGGCGCGACGGGACCCGACGGTGCAGAGCGGTGCGCGAGCACGGATCACCTCTTCAGAAACGGCTGACGGTCCTATTCTCACCTGCTCGCTTCGGCCTGTGCATCCCGCGCACGGATTCTTTGACGTGAACTGCACAGGATGAACACATCTCTGCGCTCGCGGCGGTGTGAGGGTCAGTCGGCAGGATGAGCACCCACTCAACCTACGGTTGCGTAAGTTACGCTTGCGTTATGACCTCTGAGTGCACATCGCAGCCTCCCGCTTCCGCTCATGTGGCTGTATCGCCCAGCTCCCCGGCGAACGCCGCTGAAGCGGCTGTTCAGCGGCTGTCCGGGGCCCTGGACGTGCTTCCGAAGCCGCATCTGCGCGGCTGGATTCACCTGGCGGCTTTCCCGGCCGCTGTTATTGCGGGCCTGCTGCTGGTGGCCACCGGCAACAGTCTCAGCAACCGGCTGGCCACGGTGGTGTTCATCGCAACCGCCGCGATGCTGTTTGGCATCAGCGCTGTGTACCATCGCGGCACCTGGAGCCCGGCACGGGCCCTTCTGCTGCGCCGGTTCGACCACGCGAACATCTTTCTCATCATCGCCGGAACGTACACGCCGCTGGCTGTAGCTCTGCTGCCGCCCAGCAGCACCGCCATGCTGCTGATCATCGTGTGGTCGGGTGCGCTGCTCGGCGTGGCATTCCGACTGTTCTGGACCGGTGCGCCACGCTGGCTGTATGTGCCGGCGTATGTTGCGCTTGGCTGGGTGGCAATCTTCTACATGCCGGAGTTCATCGCGGGCGGCGGCTGGGGCGTAGTCGGCCTGATCGTGGCCGGCGGTGTGGCCTACACGATCGGCGCTGTGGTGTACGGACTGAAAGCGCCGAACCCCTCAACCACCTGGTTCGGGTTCCATGAAACCTTCCACACCTTCACGGTGATCGGCTTCATCTGCCACCTGATCGCCGTGTGGATCGCCGTGGTGTGAAAGCTCCGCCGTGGGGAGCGCTGCGGTGTGAGAGCTCTGTGGTGTGAAAGCGCCGTGGTGTGAGTCAGTCGCGGGCGTCATCCTGACGGCCCGGCTCACCCTCCTGGGCCGCCTGCGGCTCCGCATCCTCCTGGGAAGCTTCCGGCGCCTCATCGGCCTGGGCGGCTTCAGGGCCCTCGCCTTCCTGGGCGGCTTCCGCCTGGGCGTGACGGCGGGCCACAGCATCGCGTGCACCGGAGCGGCGAATGCGGCGGGTCATATCCCAGCCCAGCAGCACCACGGCCACCGCCAGCAGAAAGAACACCAAAAAGCCGGGCAGGCCCGGGGTGATCGTCGCTGCGGTCATCTCATCCGGAGTCGGTGAAGGAGCCGGTTCCGGCGCGGGCGCAGCGGGAGTGAGCATCGCGGTGGTCGACGCATTCACCGCGACCGCCTGCAGCGAATCAAGAACGGTCAGCATCACGCACGGATCCCTTCGAACAGGTCATCTTCCTCAATGGTCACCGGAATCCGCGAATGGCGCAGCTGGTAGCCCTCCCACGGCCACACCTCGCGGCGGATGTCATTGGACACCGCGAAGAACAGTCCCTCCGGATCTACCTGGGTGCGGTGCGCAAGCAGCGCGGCATCCCGATACTCCAGGTAGCGGGAGATATCGATCTTCGTGGTGATGGGGCGGCGGCGCTTGGTCTTCAGCCACTCGAACATCCCCTCGAACGGAGACTCCAGGCCGTGGTCCAGGTAGTACTCGTGGAAGGCGATGAACTCCTCAGAGGAGAGCGTCATGTTGTAGTAGATCTTCAACACGCTCCACGGTTCGCCGAGCTCGGGCCGATAGTCCGGGTCCGCGGCAAGATCAAACGCGAGCATGCTCACCTTGTGCGTTTGGATGTGGTCCGGGTGCGGGTAGCCGCCGTTCTCGTCATACGTGGTCATCACGTGCGGGCGTTGAGAGCGGATCAGCTTCACCAGCGGCCGGGCCGCTTCCTCCACGGGCATCAGCGCAAAGCAGCCGGCTGGCAGCTCGGGCAGCGGGTCCCCTTCGGGAAGCCCTGAGTCCGTGAAGCCGAGCCATTCATGATCGAACCCGATCGCCTCCTGGGCGGCTTTCATCTCCGCGCGGCGCACAGCGGTCAGGTCAGCGATCGCGTCGGGATCTTCCAGCATGCGCGGGTTGAGGATGTCACCGCGCTCACCGCCGGTGCAGGTCACCACTAGAACGTTGACGCCTTCGTGGATGTATTTCGCCATCGCGGCGGCGCCCTTGCTCGCCTCATCATCGGGATGGGCGTGCACGCACATGAGGCGCAGCTGACTGTCCGAGCTGGTCACGACTCTCCTTCTGCCGGCAGGATCTGCCTGCGTAATCCACATGCCACAATAGCGGCATGGCCTCCTCCCAGTCCCCTTCTGCACGCCTGGACGAGCGCTACGGCACGCGTCGAACCCCCAGGCAGGCCCGTCTGCTGCGGGCGGGTGTGATCGCACTCGCCCTGGTGTTTGTGGCTGTTGTGCTCTGGGTGGGCTACGCGGTGGTGCTCTCCACCTCGATCAAGACCACCACCACCGGCTACCAGCACGTGTCGGATACTCAGCTGCGCGTCAGCTTCGAGCTGCAGATGGAGCCGGGCACAGCAGCCCGCTGCGGTGTGGAAGCGCTGAACGCCAACCGCGGTCAGGTGGGATTCGTGACGGTGGATATCGAGCCGCAGGATCAGCGCATCAGCCACCACAGCGTGGAGATCACCACCCAGGCCCCGGCGGTGAGCGGCACAGTGAAGAGCTGCGAGGCCCGCTGACATATCAGCCATTCCCCCGGGTGCGCGTGGTTATAATCGTCTGTCCACGGTGACGTGAGAAAACGGGACGCATGCCTTGCCATGTGTCCCGTTTCGTTAGAGAAGCGCGCGCCACTCCGGCGCCTGTCCGCTCCGTTGCCGGCTATGACTCAACGACTAGGAGACGATGATGACTGAGAACCAGGGAACCTGGCTCACCCAGGAGGCGTTCGACCGCCTGGAGAAGGAGCTCGCCGAGCTCGAAGGCCCCAAGCGCGCCGAAGTGGTGGAGCGCATCGCCGCCGCCCGTGACGAGGGCGACCTCAAGGAGAACGGCGGCTACCACGCTGCCCGCGAGGAGCAGTCCAAGCTCGAAGGCCGCATCCTGGAGCTTCAGCAGCTGCTGAAGACCGCCGTGGTGGGCGAGACCCCGAAGGATGACGGGGTGGTGGAAGCCGGCATGGTGGTCACCATCACCATGGCAGGCAAGGAGCGTACGTTCCTGCTCGGCAACCGCGAGATCGCCGAAGATGACGAACAGCTCGAAGTGTTCTCCACGGAGTCACCGCTCGGCACCGCCATCAACGGTGCGCGCGTGGGCCAGAAGGTGGACTACACCGCGCCGAACGGCAAGAGCATCCCACTGGAGATCAAATCCTGCACGCCCTACCAGGCGAAATGATCACAGCCAGGCGCTGAACCGCGCGGGTCGCAGAGGTGACCCGCGCGAAGCCCGGGCTGATCCGCGCCAACCCGAGGGTCGATCCGCGGCTGGGTCAGACCCGGGTGCGCTGGTCGAACTCCTTCTGCTGGCGGTCTCGCTCAGCGAAGTAGGCGGCCGCGGTTTCGTCCACTCCCAGCTCAGGGGTCTGATCCCGCCCTGTCAGGTACAGGTACATGGCGTTGGCGAATGCCATCATCGGGATAGCGAACAGCGCCCCGGCAATTCCCCACACCGTGGCGCCGGCTGCTACGCCCAGGAACACGGCCAGGGGGTGCAGCTGCACCGCCTTGCCCATGATCAGCGGCTGCAGCACGTTCGATTCCAGCTGGTTGACCACCAGGGTCACCGCCAGCATCACCAGCGCCGGGATAAAGCCGGACAGCACCAGTGCCAGCAGGCAGGCGATGGCACCGGAGACGATCGCACCCACCAGCGGAATGAACGAGAACAGGAACACGATCAGCCAGATCGGCACCGCGTAGGAGGAGAGGGACGCGCTGGGGGTTCCGGTCAGATGATGGAACACGTCGATCCCCACCAGGCCAAGCGCAATGCCGGTGGCATCCACGCCCGCCACCAGGATCTGAGTGCGGATATAGGCGGAGAGCGCTTTCCAGCCGCGGCGGAACGCCTCATGCGTGGTGGTGCGAGCAGATGACGGCAGCAGACCCACGATCCAGCGCCAGATGCCCGACCCGCCGGACAGCAGGAAGAACAGGGTGAACAGCGCCATGATCACACCGGTGGTGACGTTGGCGAGCGTGCTGGCCGTGGTGAGCGCACCGTTGACCACCGCGCCGCTGTTCGCCTCAAGCTTGTCCAGCAGCTCCCGCTGCGCCTGGGACACCGCACTGTTATCCATATTGAGGGTGGTGGTGGCGTAATCCCACAGTTGGTTGAAGCCCTTGACCGTGGCATCCGCGATCGCATCCCAGGATGCAAGCAGCTGGCGCCCGGCCAGCACGAACATGCCCACCACCACGATGATCAGGCTCACCAACGCAATTCCAGCCGACGCGGCCCGCGGCAGGAACGTATGGTTCGTCAGCGTGTTGACCAGCGGGTTCAGCATGGCAGTGAGCAGGATCGCCACCAGCACGGAGATGACCATCACCGGCACATGGCTCAGCGCCCACGCCACCACCGTGAGCAGTCCGAGCAGCACCAGCAGGCGCCACGACCAGGCGCCGCCACGGCGGATCACCAGCGGAATCTCACGCACCTCCGGCGCGGCGCTGTCCCGAACCGAGGCGACCGAACGGGAAGCGGTAACGGATTCGCGGGGGTGGGCGCGTCGGGGTGCCTGCATCGCCTAGAGCTCCTTCATCACAGGGTGAGCCTCGATCCTAACGGGTGACCCGCCCTTCGGTTTCATCACTGAGATAGGGAACAATCACTTCTATGGCAATCGAGATCGCATCATCGAAGCGCTCTACCATCGGCATCGAATGGGAGCTGCTGCTCGTGGACCGAGACTCGGGAGAGTCCCGCCAATGCGCACCGGCGCTGCTGGAGGCAGTGCACGACGAACACGCGGGCATCTCCGGGATCGTGGGCGAAATGCTCCGCAACACCGTGGAGCTGGTCACTGATGTGTGCGGCACGGTAGCTGAAGCCGGTGAGGATCTTGCGCGCTCCCTCCAACTGGTTCGAGCCGCCGGGGATGCGCTGCGCGTGGATATCACCGGCTCCGGCACCCACCCCTACTCTCGGTGGGCTGACCAGCTGGTGACGAGTTCTGAACGCTACGAAACCCTGGTGGACCGCACCCAGTGGTGGGGCCGGCAGATGACGATCTACGGCATGCATGTGCACGTGGGGATCGACGACCCCTCGAAGATGATTCCGATCACGAACGCCCTGCTCGCCCACGCCGGGCACCTGCAGTGCCTTTCCGCCGCCTCCCCGTACTGGCAGGGTGAGGAGACCCGTTACGCTTCCAACCGGTCCCTGCTGTTTCAGCAGCTGCCCACCGCGGGCCTGCCGCACCAGTTCACTGACTGGTCGCAGTACGAGGAGTACGTGGCGGATATGCGCACCATGGGTGTGATCGACGAGGTCAACGAGATCCGGTGGGACATCCGCCCGGTGGCGGCCTTCGGCACCATTGAAGTGCGCGTGTGCGATTCGATGCCGTCCCTGCGGGAAACCCTCGCGGTGGCTGCGCTGATCCAATGCCTGGTGGAGGATCTCAGCGACCGGCTGGACCGAGGAGAGCGGCTTCCGCAGCTTGCGCCATGGCAGGCCAGCGAGAACAAGTGGCGCGCCGCCCGCTATGGGATGGACGCCATTCTGGTGCTGGATCGGAACAATGAGGAGCGCCTCATCAGCGATGACCTCGCGCAGCTGCGGGAACGGCTTGCACCCGTTGCTGAACGGCTCGACTGCGCGAAGGAGTTCGCGGATCTTGACCTGATTCTGGAGCGGGGCGCCTCCTATCAGCGCCAGCTGCGCGCTGCTGAGGAGTTCGGCGTGCACCGGGTGGTCCAGCATCTGGTGGCGGAGACGAACGCCGGTCACCCGCTGGATCCCACCAGCGCCACCACCGCACGCCCCTAAGGCCGCCCGCGAGCGCTTTCTCGCTGCCGGCGGGCGGCGGCAGGTCTCTGAGCCGGCAGCGGCAGCCTGCCCGCTGCCAGCGCACGCAGAATCTCCGTCTTTCGTTGGATTCGCCTCGCCTACTGTCCCAGTATTCTGAACGCATGGACTCACCAGCCCTCTCATTCATCGACCTGCGCAAAACATTTGAGAAAACCGAAGTGGTCAAGGGCGTCAGCCTGGAGATTCCCCGCGGATCGTTCTACGCGATCGTGGGACCGAACGGCGCTGGAAAGACCACGGCCCTGTCCATGGCCACCGGTCTGCTACGGCCAAACTCCGGCACTGCTGAAGTGCTCGGCATTGACATGTGGCAAAACCCGTCGGAGGCGAAGAAGCAGCTGGGAGTGCTCGCTGATGGTCTTCCCACTTTCAATCGGCTCACCGGCCGGGAGCTGCTCACCTATGTGGGTCTGATCCGCGGCATGGACCCGCAGGTGGTGGCTGAGCGCACCGAGTCCCTGCTGCAGGCACTCGGTCTTGAAGACGCTGAAGGCAAGCTCGTGGTGGACTACTCCGCCGGCATGACCAAGAAGATCCTGCTGGCGTGCGCGCTGATCCACGCGCCGCGCGTGCTGGTGCTCGATGAGCCGCTCGAAGCGGTGGACCCGGTGTCCGCGCAAACCATTCGACGCTTCCTCACGCAGTACGTACAGGGCGGCGGCACAGTGGTGATCTCCAGCCATGTCATGGAGCTCGTCGAAGGCCTCTGCACGCACGTGGCGATCATGGCGGAAGGGCAGATCCTCACCGCGGGCACGCTCGATGAGGTCCGCCAGGGCGGCTCGCTCGTGGACCGGTTCATCGAACTTGTAGGCGCAGACGCCGGAGAGGGGGACCTGTCGTGGCTGAACCAGTGAGCGTATCCACCGCTGCCCATGCAGCTCCGGTCCGCGTCACTCATCGGGTGCGGCTCACGCCGCTGCTGGCGAAGCTGCGCTGGATCACCCAGTGGCGGCAGCTGAAAACCAATATCCCCGCACTGATCGGCGCGATCATCGGCGTGCTGTACGTGGGCGGTGCGCTGGTGTTCGCGGTATCCCTCATGGTGGGCTCCGCGCTCGCTCCGCTCGGCGAGGGCGTCTACCCGCTGGTGGTGCGCGGTCTGGGCGCGGCAGTGGTCCTGATCTGGACGCTGGTTCCGGTGCTCACGGTGGGGCTTGATGACACCCTCTCCCCCGCCCGGTTCGGCACGTTCGGGCGCACCGCACGGGAGCTGCAAGCGCCACTGCTGATCGCATCCCTCGCATCGATTCCCGTGGTGGGAACAGTGCTGGGACTTGCCGCTTTCACCGCCACCCAGGCGCTGCACATCATCGTGCACTGGTCAGAGGTGCCGCTGGCGCAGGCCGCGTCGGCGATCATCGCCCTGGTCCCGGGCGCTGCGTGCGCGATGCTGCTGTGCGTGCTGATCCCACGCGCGATCCTCAGCTGGCGCGGCACTCGCAAAACCAGCCGCGGCGCCCGGGAAGTGACTGGTGCGATCGCGCTGATCGCGGTGATCGGACTCGCCTACGGCTTCTCCCTGTTCAGTCAGGGACTGACCGACGCGGACTCCCAGGCTTTCACTACTTTAGCCGCGGTGCTGACCACCACGGTCACCGTGCTCGCCTGGACGCCGTTCGGTGCGCCCCTGTCCGTGCCGGTGGACCTGTTTGAGGGGCAGTGGCTGATCGCTCTGGCCCGAGCCGCCATCACCGCGGGGGCAATCGTGCTGCTGTGGCTATGGTGGCGCTCCACGCTTGACATCGCCATGACCGAGGCGCTGCGCGGTGAGCGGGCCTCCCACCGCGCCAAAGTGACGGCCCTGGTTCCGCGCTGGATGCCGCAGAACGCGCTCGGCGCCGGTGTGGGCCGCACCCTCCGCTATTACCGACGCGACCTCCGCTACAGCGTGTCCCTGCTGCTCGCGCCGCTGATGGGCGTGTTCTTCCTGGCGATGTCCACCATGACCGATGGGCCGATGATCTACGGCGCGGGCGTGTTAGTGGCATGGATGGGCGGAATGACGATCTTCAATGAGATCGGCAGTGACGGCCCTGCCAACTGGGTGAACATCACCGCGGATGCGAACCCTCGCACCCTGCTGATCAGCCGAGCGCTGGTGACCGGCGTGCTGTTCGGCGTGTTCGCCCTCATCATCCCCATCGTGTCCCTGCTGCTGCAGGGCCGCCCCCATGAGCTCGCATGGCTGCTTCCGCTGACGCTCGGCATGCTCGTCGGCAGCCTGGGCGTGGGCGCTTTCACCGCGGGCACCTTCCCCTTTCCCACGGCGAAGCCGGGCTCCATGAGCACCGGTTCATCCTCAGCCGCGTGGATCCCCACGCTGGTGGGCCTGGTGGGGATGTGGGTGCCGATCACCCCGTCGATCATCATGATCATTGTGGGTGTGACATCCGGCCAGACGCTGCTCGCCATCGGTGGCGGCATCCTGGCTCTTGTGGTGGGGCTGGTGGTGCTGGGGGTCGGCATTCACCTGGGCGCCCTGTCTTTGGAGCGCCGCTGGCCGGACCTTGCCTACAAGGTTCGTTCCTTCACCAACTGACCCTGCGGCGCGGCACGCGGCGCGCGCTGTCATGCGAGCAGCGGCTTCTCCATGACGATCGCGTCGATCGCCCCTCGACGCGTCCGGTAGTAGCCGGGGCGCCTGCCGATCTCCGTGAATCCCGCGCGCGCATAGAAGGCGCGGGCGCGGGAGTTGTCTGCGCGCACTTCCAGCAGGATCCGCTCTGCGCCGCCCTCGCGCGCAGCCTGCTCCAGCCAGGCCAGCAGGGACT
Source organism: uncultured Dermabacter sp. (assembly GCA_947252755.1). GTDB lineage: Bacteria > Actinomycetota > Actinomycetes > Actinomycetales > Dermabacteraceae > Helcobacillus. The sequence goes on along the minus strand of CAMXWV010000012.1, from coordinate 51,850 downwards.
GTCCAATGCCGCGCCCCGGCACGCTGGTGCCGATCGTGTGGATGTCCGCGGTGTCACCGGCGAGCATGAGTCCCGCATAGCCCACGATCGCTCCAGCCTGTTCCGCCACTGCGTATCGACGGTCCGGGTGGCTGGTCTCCTCGATCAGCATGAAGAAGTCCCACGCCTCATCGGGGAACAGCTCCAGTTCAAGATGTGCGATCGGATCCACATCATCCGCGTTGAGCGGTCGGATCGTGAAGCCGGTCTGGTCAGTCATAGCGGGCTCAGCGGTGGGTTCAGGACCGGGCGCTGTGCGCGCCGAGCGCGGACTTCCGCCCGGTGGGCTTCTTCGCATCCGGGGCGCGCAGGTACATCGGCTCTGTGGAGCTGAGATCTGCGCCGGCAGCCTGCTGAACCGCAGCGGCCAGGGCAAGGTGACCGGCGTCCACATGCTGCAGGTCCCCGGTGGGCGTCAGCTCGGGCCATAGGTGCGCCCCGGCACCAACGAGCACATCGCAGCCGTTCAGCGCCGCGGCAGCCACGCCAGGAGCGGACACTGCCGGCTCATCCACCGTGCTCAGCTGCTCCCCCGCACGGTACGTGGCCCAGTACACCTCACTGCGACGCGCATCCAGCGCCACCCCGATGGAGCGCGCCTGCGGGTGCTGCCGGTGCGCTTGCAGGGCAAGTCCGTCAAGGCTGCTGAGCCCGTGCAGGGGAAGGCGGAGCATCGCCGCGATGCTGCGCGCGGTCACCAGCCCCACCCGCAGGCCGGTGAATGGGCCGGGCCCGCGGCCCACCACCACACCGGTGAGGTCACCGCGGGTGATGCCCGCATCGGTGAGCACCTGGTCGATCATCGGCAGCAGCACCTCATCATGGTGCCGTGCCCGCGCGTCCATGCGGGAGGCGAGGATCTCCTCCCCCGCCACCACTGCGGCGCTGACCGCACCCGAGGTGTCGATTGCGAGGATCATGCGCCGTCCTCGCTGTGCACGATCAAGCCAGCATCGCTCAAGCGGCCCGCGAGCGCTTCCAGGTCCGCCTCGGCATAGCGTGCACCCACGAAGGTGAGGCGGATGGTGCGCGGCTCGTCAAGATCGTCAGGATCTTCGTTCGCTGCGCTGCCCGGGCGGATGAGCTCAACAGTCACATAGCTGGAAGCGAGATGCTCCACGCGGTCGCGGCCCCACTCCACCAGCATGATCGACTCCTCCAGGTCGGAGTCGAGGTCAAGATCCTCGATGTCCCAGTCGTCCTCCAGACGGTAGGCATCCACGTGCACCAGGTCCGGTCCGCCATCAAGAGCCGGGTGCACTCGGGAGATCACGAAGGTGGGTGAGGAGATGGCGCCGCGCACGTTCAGCTGTGTGGCAAAGCCCTGGGTAAAGGTGGTTTTGCCGGCCCCGAGCGGACCGTCCAGAACAATCAGGTCACCCGCGCGTGCGTCAACCGCGAGCTGTTGCGCAACCCGGCGGGTCTCCTCCGCGCTGTAGGTCTGCAGGCTCAGCGTGTGCACCTGCGGAACCACCTGCCAGTCACTGCCGGTTTCGGCGGCGGCCTGCACCTGCGTCTCATGGCCCTGGGCCTCGGCACTGACAGCGTCCGCGGGCACGGCAGCAGCCTCCGGCGCCGGCTCAGGCGTCTCCGCGTCGGCGCGTTCTTCGGCTTCAGCCGGCTCCTCGTCCGCCTCCAGCGGCAGGGTCACGCGGGCCACGCGACTGCACACACAGGTGAGGATCTCGTAGGAGATCGTGTCGGCCGCCGTGGCCCACTCCTCCGCGGTGGGGGCACCCTCGATCGCGGATGGATCCCCGAAGATGATCACTTCATCGCCCGGGCGCGCTTCCGTGTCCGCTCCCAGGTCCACCACCAGCTGGTCCATGGATAGGCGCCCCACCTGCTGAGCGGACTGCGGGCCGCCGTCAGTGCGGACCAGCACCCGGCCGCGGCCGGAAGTGGTGCGGTGCAGACCGTCCGCGTAACCGATCGGCACCAGGCCCAGGTTCGTATCCGAGTCGAACTCGTGCAGCGCGCCGTAGCCCGTGTGAGACCCGGCCGGCACATGCTTCACCATGGCAAGGCGGGAGCTGAGCGTCATCGCCGGGCGCAGGTCCAGGTCAGTGGGCACCGGCGGCAGACCGTACATGCCGATGCCCACCCGCACCATGTCCAAGTGCAGATCGGGCCGGCTCAGCGTGGCCGCAGTGTTCGCCAGATGGCGCAGCGGGATCGGACCGAGCTCCTCGCTCATCGCATCACAGGCAGCGGCGAAGATCTCCGCCTGCGCGTCGATGCTCGGTGAGCCCAGCACATCCGCTGAATGCAGGTGGCTCATCGCGCCCACCAGGTGGGCGTGATCCGATAGGCGCAGCAGGGTGGCAAGCGCGGTGAGCTCACTGGGCAGCACTCCGCCGCGGCCCATGCCGGTGTCGATCTTCAGGTGCACGCGGGCGCGGCGGTCCACGCGGCGGCCCGCTTCGATCACAAGCTCCAGCATGTCCAGTGAGCCCACGGCCACGTCGATGCCGGCTTCCACCACACGCGGCAACGTCTGCTGCGCGGTGTGCGGTTCGAACAGCCAGGTGAGGATCGGAACATCGAAGCCTGCGTCCGTCAGGGCGAGCGCGGATGCGGGATGGGCAACCCCCAGCCAGGTGGCGCCGCCGGCGATGGCTGCCGACGCGGCCTCGATCATGCCGTGGGAATACGCGTCCGCCTTGACCACGGCCATGAGCGCGGTCTGCTCGTCCAGCAGGCTGCTGATCTGGGAAGCATTGTGGCGGATCGCCTCCATCGACACGCGTGCCCGGTTCGGCACAAGCGCCATGTCCTCCGCAACGAGTGAGGAGGTGGGGATGGTCTGCGTCATCAGGTCTTCCTTTTCTCGGCCGTCACCATTGCGGTGGCAAGGCGGCCGTCATGGCTGAGCGAGAGGTGCAGGGCCGTCACGCCGAGCGTGAGCGCGGTGCGTCGAGCAGCGCCGCGCAGCACCAGGTAGGGCCGGTTCGCGGCGGTTTTGCGAACCACCACATCCTGCCAGGACAGCTCTCCCGGGTTGCCAAGGGCTTTCCCGGCGGCTTCCTTCGCGGCCGCGCGCGCAGCCAGCGATGCCAGTGACAAGTCCCGCTCTTCGGGGGCGAACAGGCGCTGTTTCAGCCGTGGAGTGCGCTGAAGCATCTCCTCGAATCGGTCGATATCAACGATGTCCACGCCCACACCCGTGATGATCGACTCCGCGCCGGGCTCGAACGCGAGCTCCGGCTCCGAATCCTCGGAAGGGGCGGTAGACATGCCAGCAGTCTACCGCCCCTTGCGCATCACCCTCCGACGCGGTCTCTCACCCCACTGTGCTCACCGCACAGGTGGCACAGCGTGGGTGTCAGCTCACCGACCTCATTCGACTGTGACCGACTTCGCAAGATTGCGCGGCTGGTCCACATCCAGGCCCTTCGCGGTGGCGAGCTCACACGCGAAGATCTGCAGCGGAATGATCGTCAGCAGCGGAGCGAACAGGGTGCGGGTCTGCGGGTAGCGGATCACCACATCCGAGTAGGGCAGCACGTCCTCATCCCCTTCCTCGGCGATCACCAGGGTGCGGGCACCGCGAGCGCGCACCTCCTGGATGTTGGACACCACCTTCGCGTGCAGCACATCCCGTCCCCGCGGGGACGGCACCACCACGAACACCGGCTGGCCTTCTTCCACCAGGGCGATCGGCCCGTGCTTGAGCTCGCCGGCGGCGAAGCCCTCCGCATGGATGTAGGCGATCTCCTTCAGCTTGAGCGCGCCTTCGAGCGCGGTCGGGTAGCCCACGTGACGCCCCAGGAACAGCACACTCGTGGCATCCACCATGTCCTGGGCGATCTGCTCCACCTGGTGGGAGTTATCCAGCACTTCCTGGATTTTCGCGGGGATCTGCTCAAGGTCCGCAAGGACCGCTTGGATCTCATCGCCGTAGAAGTTGCCGCGCACCTGCGCCAGATACAGGCCCAGCAGGTAGCAGGCGGAGATCTGACCCAAGTAGGCCTTGGTGGAGGCCACCGCGATCTCCGGACCCACATTGAGGTAGATGGCCGCGTCGGACTCGCGGGGGATGGTGGAGCCGCGGGTATTGCAGATCGCCACCACCTTCGCACCCTGCTCCTTCGCGTGGCGCACGGCCATCAGGGTGTCCATCGTCTCTCCGGACTGGGAGATCGCCACCACAAGCGTTTTCTCACTGACGATCGGGTCGCGGTAGCGGAACTCGTGGGCGAGCTCCACTTCCACCGGGATGCGGCACCAGTGTTCGATTGCGTACTTCACCACTTCGCCGGCATTGGCGGCGGTGCCGCAGGCCACCACAATGATCTTGTCCACGCTGCGCAGCACGGACTCGTCGATCAGCATGTCCTCCAGGGTGAGGCGGCCGTCCACGAAACGGCCCACCAGGGTGTCCGCAATGGCCTGGGCCTGCTCGTGGATCTCCTTCGCCATGAAGGAGGCATACCCGGACTTCTGGGCGGCTTCCGCGTCCCATTCGATGGTGTAGCGGGTGGGGTTCGGCACGGGGGTGCCGTCGAACTCGATGACCTCCACCGAGTCAGCGGTGACGGTGACGATCTGGTCCTGGCCGATCTCCAGCGCTTCCTTGGTGGAGTCGATGAACGCGGCCACGTCAGAGCCCAGGAAGTTCTCACCCTCGCCCAGGCCCACCACCAGCGGCGAGTTGCGGCGGGCGGCCACCACACGGTCCGGCGCGGACTCGTGCACAGCCAGCAGAGTGAAGGCGCCCTCCAGACGGCTCACCACCTGCTGCATCGCAGCGGTGAGGTCCTTCGTGTCAGCGAAGGCGCGGGCAACCAGGTGCGCGGCCACCTCGGAGTCCGTTTCGGAGAGGAACTCATATCCCTCATCCAGCAGCTCCTGCTTCAGCGGCGCGAAGTTCTCGATGATGCCGTTGTGCACCAGCGCAAGCTCGCCGTTGAGGCCGCCGCGGTGGGGGTGGGCGTTCTGGTCGGTGGGGCCGCCGTGGGTGGCCCAGCGGGTGTGGCCGATCGCCACGGCCGAGGCGCTCTGCTCATGGCCGGCAACGCGCTCCTTGAGGTTCGCGATCTTGCCTGCCTTCTTGAAGATCTCCACGCCGTTCTCGCCGAGCACAGCCACGCCCGCGGAGTCATATCCCCGGTATTCCAGGCGGGTCAGGCCGGCAAGAACAGTATCGATCGGACGGCTGGTGCGATCAGCGTTCAGCGGTCCGGCGTATCCAACGATTCCACACATGGCGACCACGATAACGGTGCTGAGCGGCTGCTCCACGGGACGAGCGGGGACTTTCTGCGAGTGCATGATCACGTTCAGCGCGGTGGTGCGCAGGTGTGCTCTGAGCGGGGTGAGACCGCGCAGAAATGAGCACCGGCACATGGACAACCGGTGCGTGGGAGACTGGAGCGGTGACCGACTCGCACTCCGCCCGCTCATCCCTCTCCCCGTTCACGGAGATCTCCCGCCGTGACTGGGCTGCCCTCTCCGGTGAAACGCCGCTGCCGCTGACCGCTGCAGAGATCGAAACCCTGCGCGGACTCGGCGATGAGATGGACATGGAGGAGGTGAACACCGTGTACCGGCCGATCTCCCGCCTGCTCAACCTGCAGGTGCAGAATGCGCAAACGCTGCGTCAGGTGCGCAATGAGTTCCTCCACGAGTCCGCTCAGCGCACCCCGTTCGTGATCGGTGTGGCGGGTTCAGTGGCAGTGGGCAAATCCACCACGGCGCGCCTCCTGCGCGAGCTGACGGCGCGCTGGCCGGAGACGCCGCGCGTGCAGCTCGTGACCACGGACGGGTTCCTGTACCCCACCGCTGAGCTGGAGCGCCGCGGCATCCTGCATCGCAAAGGCTTCCCGGAATCCTACGACCGGCGGGCACTGCTGACCTTCATCACGGACGTGAAGAGCGGCCATGACCAGGTTCTGGCCCCGGTGTATTCGCACCATTCCTATGACATCGTGCCGGATCAGCACACTGTGGTCACTCGGCCGGACGTGCTGATCGTGGAAGGGCTGAACGTGCTGCAGGCGCCTCAGCAGCGGCCCGATGGGCGGATGGGCATCGCCGTTTCAGACTTCTTCGACTTCTCCGTGTACGTGGATGCGCGGGAGGAGGATGTGCGCCGCTGGTACATCGACCGCTTCCTGCAGCTGCGGGAAACCGCGTTCGGGCATCCGCGCGCCTATTTCCACAAGTACGCGTCGCTCTCCGATGAGGAAGCCGTGCGCACTGCCTCCCAGATCTGGGATTCGATCAACGGACCGAACCTGCGGGAGAACGTGCAGCCGTCACGGGCTCGCGCTGATCTGATCCTCCGCAAGGGCGCGGACCACCAGGTGCATTCGGTTCTGCTGCGGCGGATCTGAGCGCGTCAGCTCTCAATCGCCACCAGCAGCCAGAACGTGCCGATGCTGATCACCGCCAAGCTGATCGCCCCCAGGCGGATCCTGCGGGCCGCGGCGTCGGGGACGCCGAGCCGGCGTGCCAGCGCGCTGAGCACACAGCCGATCAGCGCCAGAATCAGCAGCAGAATCCGCAGCTGATGCATTCATCCCCCGTTCCCAGCAGCGCGACCCCGTAGCGGGAAGGCCGCGTCTCAGAGCGCCAGACGGTCCTTGACCACGGCCGCCAAGGACTCGCACACGCGGCTGGCGTCCGCATCGGTGGGAGCTTCCACCATCACGCGCACCACCGGCTCGGTGCCGGAAGGCCGCAGCAGCACCCGACCGTTCTCACCAAGCTCCTGCTCTGCCTGCTCCACCGCGTCCATCACGCCCGCGTCAATGTTCGCACGGGTCTTATCCACGCCCCTGACGTTGATCAGCGCCTGCGGCATCCGGGTCATCACCGCCGCCAGCTCCGACGCGCTCTTCTTCGTCACCACCATCCGCTGCAGCAGGTGCAGCGCGGTCAGCTGACCATCACCGGTGGTGGCATAGTCGCTCATGATGACGTGTCCGGACTGCTCACCGCCGAGCTTGTGCCCGGCGAAGGTCATCTCCTCCAGCACGTACCGGTCGCCCACCGCGGTAAGCGCGGTGCGGATCCCGTGATCGCGCATAGCGAGGCGAAGGCCCAGGTTGGACATCACCGTGACCACGAGCGTGTCATTGGCAAGGGCGCCCTTCTCCTTGAGAGCAAGCGCCAGGATGCCCATGATCTGATCGCCGTCGATCACGTCGCCGTGCTCATCCACGGCCAGGCAGCGGTCCGCGTCCCCATCGAAGGCAACGCCCACATCCGCCCCCTTCTCCTTCACCGCGGCCTGCAGCTGCTCAAGATGGGTGGAGCCGATGTTCTCATTGATCTGCTTGCCGTCGGTGCGGTCGCCGATGATGTGCACGGTGGCGCCAGCGCGCTCCAGCACCTTCGGGCCGGTTTCGAACGCGGCGCCGTTGGCGCAGTCAGCCACCACGGTCACGCCGTCAAGGGACACGTCCAGGGTGGAGAGCAGGTGCTCCACGTATTCGTCCACCGCGCCCTCGTAGCGGGAGATGCTGCCCACGGCAGTGCCCTGCGGGCGCTCCCACGCCTCGTTGAGCCGCGCCTCAATCGCATCCTCCACCTCATCGGGCAGCTTCGTGCCGCCACGCGCCACGAACTTGATGCCGTTGTCCGGGTGGGGGTTATGGGAGGCGGAGATCATCACGCCGAGATCCGCTTCGGAGGAGTCCACCAGGAAGGCCAGGCCCGGGGTGGGCAGCACCCCGGCATCCAGCACATCCACTCCCGCGGAAGCGAGGCCGGCGCAGATGGCAGCGGAGATGAAGTCTCCCGAGGGGCGAGGGTCGTGCGCCACGATTGCGCGGGGCCGCTTGCCGTCCTCGCGGAAGGCGCCGAGATCACCAAGCACATGGGCTGCGGCCACAGCGAGCTCAACGGCAAGCTCCGCGGTGATGTCCTTATTCGCCAGTCCGCGCACACCATCGGTGCCGAAGAGTCTCACCATTATTCCTCCAGGGGTCGAATCACTGGGTCCGGTAGGTCATCAGAATCCGTCCTATCCTACTCGCCGCTCCTGCGCGCGCACCTCACCTCTGCGCACTTCACCTGGGGAGCACACCCCACCCTGGAACAGCAGAACACCGCCCAGCAGATGCTGGACGGTGTCCGTGCGCAGGGGAAGAGCTGGGATCAGCGCTTCGAGAACTGCGGTGCCTTACGAGCCTTCTTCAGACCCGGCTTCTTACGCTCCGGCACGCGGGCATCGCGGGTGAGGAAGCCGGCCTTCTTCAGTGCCGGGCGGTTGGCCTCAACGTCGATCTCGTTCAGTGCGCGTGCCACGCCCAGGCGCACAGCGCCAGCCTGGCCCGACGGGCCGCCGCCCTCAACGCGGACGAACGCGTCGAAACGGCCCTGAAGGTCCAGCAGCGTGAACGGGTCGTTCACTTCCTGCTGGTGCAGCTTGTTCGGGAAGAACTCCTCAAGGCTGCGGCCGTTGACCTGCCACTGGCCGGAGCCGGGAGTCAGGCGGACGCGAGCGATCGCACGCTTGCGGCGACCGGTGCCGTAGCCGGGTGCGGAAGCGGACTTGCCGGAGCCGACTTCAGCGGTCTCGGTGGATTCGGTGCTGTAGGTCGAGGCGTCGCCCTCGAATTCCTCAACGGGGGTGCTGGTGTCTTCAGCCACGGTTTACCTCTTACTGCGCAATCTGGTCGATGGTGAACTCAACAGGCTGCTGTGCCTGGTGCGGGTGCTCAGCGCCCGCGTAGACCTTGAGCTTCTTGATCTGAGCATCAGCCAGCTTGTTCTTCGGCAGCATGCCCTTGACAGCCTTCTCGATGGCGCGCTCAGGGCGCTTCTCGAGCAGCTCGGAGTATTTGACGGACCGCAGACCGCCCGGGTAGCCGGTGTGGCGGTAGGCCAGCTTCTGCTCCCGCTTGTTGCCGGTCAGGGCAACCTTGTCTGCGTTGATGATGATGACGAAGTCGCCTGCATCCACGTGGGGTGCGAAGACCGGCTTGTGCTTGCCGCGGAGCAGTTGAGCAGCCTGGGAAGCGAGCCGGCCGAGGACGACATCAGTTGCGTCAATGACGTACCAGGAGCGCTCGACATCGCCGGGCTTCGGGGTGAACGTACGCACTCGTGCCTTCTTCTCTCGTGTGTTGTGCCCGCAGCGCAGAGCACTGAACGGGCACGGTTCGAATGGACCGTGGACACGCTTCCTTTGGTTCAAAGCATGACCATAAAGCGCTGTGCTGGCATCGGGTCACCGACGCGCGAATGCGTGTGAGGAGCCCGCTCGCGCCGGCGTGAGATTTCGGCTGCGTTGAGGCGCGCATTCATGGCACAACAGCAGTCCACTGTACCGGCGGCGAAACTGGCGGGTCAACGAGCCGGGGATGACATCACGGAGTGATCCCTCACACCCCGGCGGCGTCTCCCTTCCCCGGTCACTGCCGACGCGCCCGCTCCCGCACCCAGGTGCTTCCCCGCTTCCCCCGGGTCTGCTCAGCGCGTGCAGCAAGCTGCTCATCCGCCGGGTACACAACCCCCTGCAGGGTGAGCCCGTGCGGGGCGAACATCGGCGCGCTGCCGGCAGCGTCACGGCGCGGCGTGGCGATCAGGGCCGCCATCCAGTCCGCATCCGCGCGGCTCTCTCCCACAGCCACGCTCGCTCCCACGATGGAGCGCACCATGTGGTGGCAGAACGCGTCGGCCTCCACATCAGCCACCACCAGCCCGGCATCCGCGAGCGCAGGATCATCCGGCATCCGCCGCCAGGTGATTGCATGCAGGGTGCGGATCGTGGTGGCGTCCTCGCGCGGCCGGCAGAAGGAGAGGAAGTCATGCTCGCCCACCAGCGTCTGGGCGGCGGTGTTCATAGCCTCAGCATCCAGGCGGCGCCGGTGCTGGTGCACATCGCGGCGCAGCGGGTCACGGCCGGTCAGGTCATCGCTGATCCGGTAGCGGTAGCGGCGGGCCAGGGCGGAGAAGCGTGCGTCGAACCCGTCGGGCGGCACAGAGACTGCGTGGACGGCGATATCGCGCGGCAGCACCGCGGCCAGGCGCTGCAGCATCGCCTGGCTGGGTGTGCGGTCGGAGCGGCCGGGCTGGCGCTCCCACGCGTCCTCGCTGATGTCCGCGTGCACGGTCTGGGCTGCGGCGTGAACACCGGCGTCGGTGCGGCCGGCCACGTGCACGCGGACCTGTTCGCGAAGGATCTGCGCCAGGCCGCGTTCCAGTTCGCCCTGCACGGTGCGCAGGGACGGTTGGATGCCCCAGCCGCTGAAGTCGGTGCCGTCATAGGCGAGATCGAGCCGGATCCGCACGCTGCTCCCTCCGCTCCGCCCTCCGGGATCGTCCAGGCTACTGTAGTGGCGTGAAGATTTTGGTGATCGGTAATGGCGGCCGGGAACACGCCATCGTGCGCCGTCTCTCGCTGGATTCTCCCGCTCCTGAGCTGCATGCCGCGCCCGGCAACCCCGGCATCGGTGAGCTCGCCACGCTGCATGATGTGGATGTAACGGACCATGCCGGGCTGGTGTCGCTCGCCGTGGACCTGGCTGTGGACCTGGTGGTGATCGGCCCTGAGCATCCGCTGGTGACGGGCCTTGCCGATGAGCTGCGCACCGCCGGCGTCACCGTGTTCGGCCCGTCTGCCGCGGCCGCTCAGCTCGAAGGCTCCAAGGCGTATGCAAAAGAGGTGATGGAACGCGCCGGTGTGCCCACCGCGAAGTCCGTCACCGTGCTGAAGCCGAGCGATATCGAGCCGGCGCTGGATGCGATGAGCCCGCGGGGCCGCACCCCGTATGTGGTCAAGGATGATGGGCTCGCCGCCGGCAAGGGCGTGGTGGTCACCATTTTCAAGGATGAGGCGGTTGAGCACGCTGAGGCGGCGCTGTCTCGTCCGGGCGGCCGCGTGGTGGTGGAGGAGTTTCTGGACGGCCCGGAGATCAGCGTGTTCTGCATTTCGGACGGCACCACGGTGGTGCCGCTGTGCCCCGCGCAGGACTTCAAGCGCGCCTACAACTTTGATCAGGGCCCGAATACGGGCGGCATGGGCGCGTATTCCCCGCTGCCGTGGGTGGACACCGAGACCACACTTCAGGAGGTGGTGCAGGACATCGCCCAGCCCACCATTGACGCGATGCGCGAAGCCGGCGCCCCGTTCGTGGGCGTGCTGTACTGCGGCCTGTCCAAAACCCGCAAGGGGCTGCGCGTGATCGAGTTCAACGTGCGCTTCGGCGATCCGGAAACCCAGGTGGTGCTGGAACGGCTCACCTCCCCGTTCGGTCCGCTGCTGATGGCAGCAGCAAAGGGCGAGCTGGATCAGCTGGAGCCGCTGGAGTGGTCGCCCCGCTCGGCGGTGACCGTTGTGCTCGCCTCAGAGGGGTATCCGAAGTCTGCTCGCCGCGGCGATGTGATCGGCGGGCTGAACGAGCTTGGCCCGTGGGAGGCGCATGTGCTCCACGCAGGCACCGCGATCAATGATGAGGGCCAGCTCGTTTCCAATGGAGGCCGGGTGCTGTGCGTGGTGACCCAGGGCGATGACCTGGAGTCTGCGCGCACCGCAGCGCAGATGGCAATCTCGCACATCACGCTGCCGGGCTCGCATTTCCGCACCGATATTGCCCAGCGTGCTGCGGCCGGGGAGATCACGGCGTGAGCCGCGGCACCGGTGCGCTGATCACTGCTCCGCAGCTGGACGGTTGGGATCACGCCGTCACCGGGAAGGTGCGCGAGCTGTATGTGCCCGCGGGCCAGTCCCCTGCTGAGGCGCGCGAAGTCCTCGTGCTCGCCACGGATCGCATCAGCGCCTTTGACTTCTCCCTGCAGCCGGGGATTCCGGACAAGGGCCGGGTTCTCACGCAGCTGTCCCTGCTGTGGTTTGAGCTGGTGGACGATCTGGTAGAGCACCATGTGATCTCCGCTGATGATGTTCCCGCGCAGGTGCGGGGCAGGGCGCTGCGCTGCCGGGGCCTGGACATGCTGCCGCTGGAGTGCATTGTGCGCGGCTACCTGACCGGTTCGGGTCTTGCGGACTATCGCGCCACCGGCACGGTGGGCGGGCATGCGCTGCCGGCGGGCCTTGAGGAGGCATCCCCGCTGCCGGAGCCGATCTTCACTCCGTCCACGAAGGCGGAAGCTGGCGGTCACGATGAGAACATCACTGTGGCCGACGCGTTCTCTCTGGTGGGCGAGGAGCGCGGCCGCAAGGTGGAACGGGCGAGCCTTGCTGTGTACCAGCGGGCTGCACAGTTCGCGCGTGATCGTTCCATCATCGTGGCGGACACCAAGTTCGAGTTCGGTCTGGATCGTGACACGGGGGCGCTGGTGCTCGGCGATGAGGTGCTGACCCCGGATTCGTCGCGGTTCTGGGATGCGCACTCCCATCGGGTGGGGGTGGAGCAGAACAGCTTTGATAAGCAGTTTGTGCGCAACTGGCTGACCAGCGCCGAATCGGGCTGGGATCGCACTTCCGGCCAGGAGCCGCCTGAGCTGCCGGAGCAGGTGGTGGAGCAGACCCGGGAGAAGTACATCGAGGCGTTTGAGCGGCTGAGCGGCCGGCGCTTTGTGTGAGTATGATGGCCGCAACTGATCGTTTCCCAGGAGGATCCTGCCCATGCTGATGGCGCTCATTGTGAATTCGCTCGGTCTGACCATGACCGGCACCATTCTGCTTGCCGGCGGGATCGGCCTGAAGGGCTCGCTGCATGCACGCGGCCGCAAGGAGATCAACCACGCCATCGCCCCGTTCTACATCCTGGGCGGCGCCCTCACTCTGGTGATGGGGATCGCGGCCATCATCACCGCGATCACGGTGGAGTTCCCACACCAGTTCCCGGCCATGGGCGGCGCTATCCTTGCCACCCTGTTCCTGCCGTGGGTGGTGCCGGCGCTGTTCGTGTGGCTCGGTCACCAAAAGGGCGAGAAGGTTGTGTACCCGTACTGAGGGGCGCTGATACTGCTGCGCGCCGCTCACGCTGACAACCGCGTACCGACAGAGGAGCCGGGATCCCGCACGGGGTCCCGGCTCCGTTCTCTGTGCGGTGAGATCTGTTCGGGCGCGCGAGGCCTGGCTGGGAAAAGGAATCCTGACCGGGAGCGGAAAGCCTGTCGGGATCGGGCGGGGCGCGTCGGAACTGGACCGTGACCCACGGAACAGGGCGGTACACAGGTCCCATTCAGCTCTCTGATCACGCTTCTACGATGAAGGTGTACAACCCCGATTGGGAGGGATGAGCACAGATGACTGCTACTGAGGACCGCACCGCCGTCTCCGCAGCATGGACCGGCTTCACCGAGGGCGAATGGACCGAACAGGTCAATGTCCGCGATTTCATTCAGAAGAACTACGAGCCGTACGAAGGGGATGCCTCCTTCCTGGCCGGCCCCACGGATAAGACCCTGCGCGTGTGGGACACCCTGGAGAAGGACTACCTCTCCGAGGAGCGCCGCCGCCGCGTGTATGACGTGGACACCCAGACCCCGGCTGATATCGACGCGTTCCCCGCTGGCTACATCAGCGAGGACGACGATGTGATCGTGGGTCTGCAGACCGATGTTCCGCTGAAGCGCGCCATGATGCCGTCCGGCGGCTGGCGCATGGTGGAGACTGCGATCCGCGAGGCCGGTAAAGAGCCGGATCCGCGGATCAAGGAGATCTTCACCCGGTATCGCAAAACCCATAATGACGGCGTGTTCGATATCTACACCCCGCGGATCCGCGCCGCCCGTTCCAGCCACATCATCACCGGTCTGCCCGACGCGTACGGCCGCGGCCGGATCATCGGCGACTACCGCCGCGTGGCCCTGTACGGCCTGGATTTCCTCATCGAGGACAAGCAGCGCGCTAAGGATTCGGTGGCTGACCAGCCGTTCAGTGAGCACTGGGCTCGCTATCGCGAGGAGCACGCTGAGCAGATCAAGGCGCTGAAGAAGCTGATCACGCTCGGGGACATGTACGGCTGCGATCTGCGCCGTCCCGCCGCCACCGCGCATGAGGCCGTGCAGTGGACCTATCTCGCCTACCTCGGCGCAGTGAAGAGCCAGGACGGTGCGGCGATGTCCATCGGCCGCCTCTCCCCGTTCTTCGACATCTACTTCCAGCGCGATCTTGAGAACGGTGTGATCACCGAGTCCGAGGCGCAGGAGATGATCGACCAGTTCGTCATCAAACTGCGGATCGTGCGCTTCCTGCGCACCATCGACTATGACCAGATCTTCTCCGGTGACCCGTACTGGGCTACGTGGTCTGATGGCGGCGTGTCTGAGGACGGCCGCAGCCAGGTGACGAAGACGTCCTTCCGCCTGCTGCAGACGCTGCGGAACCTGGGCCCCGCCCCGGAGCCGAACATCACGGTGTTCTGGGATCCGAACCTGCCGGAGGGGTACAAGGAGTTCTGCTCGGCGATCTCGATTGAGACCAGCTCGATCCAGTACGAGTCCGATGAGCAGATCCGTGGCCGCTGGGGCGATGATGCCGCCATCGCCTGCTGTGTGTCCCCGATGCGGGTGGGCAAGCAGATGCAGTTCTTCGGTGCGCGGGTGAACGCTGCGAAGGCGCTGCTGTATGCGATCAACGGCGGCCGGGACGAAGTGTCCGGCAAGCAGGTGACCGAGCCCGGCCTGTTCACCCCGATCGAGGGTGACGGCCCGCTGGACTTCGATGAGGTGTGGCACAAGTACGAGCAGATGCTCGACTGGGTGGTGGGCACCTATGTTGAGGCGCTGAACATCATCCACTACTCGCACGATAAGTACGCGTACGAGGCGATCGAGATGGCGCTGCACGACTCGGAGATCGTGCGCACCATGGGCTGCGGCATCGCCGGGCTCTCGATCGTGGCGGACTCCCTCTCGGCGATCAAGCACGCGAAGGTGCTGCCGGTGCGGGACGAGACCGGGCTGATCACGGACTACATCACCGAGGGTGATTTCCCGGTGTACGGCAATGATGATGACCGCGCGGATGAGATCGCGGCCACGATCGTGCACACCGTGATGCAGAAGATCAAGGCGATCCCGATGTACCGGGATGCAATCCCCACCCAGTCCGTCCTCACGATCACCTCGAACGTGGTGTACGGCAAGGCCACGGGCTCGTTCCCGTCCGGCCACCGGGCGGGCACGCCGTTCTCACCGGGTGCGAACCCGGGCAACGGCATGGACACCCATGGCATGGTGGCGTCCATGCTGAGCGTGGGCAAACTGGATTACAACGATGCGCTGGACGGCATTTCGCTGACCAACACCATCACTCCGCAGGGCCTTGGCCGTACGGAGGAGGAGCGCATTGCGAACCTGGTGGGCATCCTGGATGCCGGGTTCATCATGGATGAGGACTGAGAGGACTGAAAGGACACTGCGATGAGCATCAAAACGTATGAAGAGCGCCTGGCGTCGATGAAGGCGAACCGCGCCGAGAAGAACATGGAATCGGGCCTGTTCCACGCGAACATCAACGTGCTCAACAAGGACACGCTGACGGACGCTATGGAGAACCCGGAGAAGTACCCGAACCTCACGGTTCGCGTGTCCGGCTACGCCGTGAACTTCGTGAAGCTGACCCGCGAGCAGCAGCTCGACGTTCTCAACCGCACCTTCCACCAGAACGCGTGACCCAGTCACAGATTCCGATCACGGCGGTCGGCACCGAGGACAGGCGCCTTGGTGCCGGCACCGCCGGTCTGGAAGCGGAGTTTCTGGCGCGCTCTGAACGTTTGGAGAGCGTTCGGGACGGCTCGCTTGCCACCATCCACTCGTGGGAGCTGGTGACGGCTGTGGACGGCCCCGGCACGCGGCTCACCATCTTCTTCAACGGCTGCCCGCTGCGCTGCCTGTATTGCCATAACCCGGACACCATGGCGATGAAAGACGGGCAGGACATCTCGCTGGAGGAGCTGCTGAAGCGCATCAAACGCTACCGGCGGGTGTTCCAAGCATCCGGCGGCGGCATCACCCTTTCCGGCGGAGAGGTGATGATGCAGGCGCCGTTCGCTGCGCGGCTGCTCCATGAGGTGAAGCAGCTGGGTGTGCACACCGCAATCGACACCTCCGGCTACCTCGGCGCAAACGTCACCGAGGAGATGCTTGCTGATATCGACCTGGTGCTGCTCGATGTGAAGAGCGGGGATGAAGAGACCTATAAGGCTGTGACCGGCCGCGAGCTCCAGCCGACGATCGACTTCGGGGACCGGCTTGCCCAGTACGGCACCGAGGTGTGGGCACGCTTTGTGCTGGTGCCCGGCCTGACGGATGAGCGGGCGAACATCGAGAAGGTGGCGGACATCGTGCAGCGCTGGCCGAACGTGAGCCGCGTGGAGGTTCTGCCGTTCCACCAGATGGGTGCGGACAAGTGGGCGAACCTGGGCCTCACCTACCAGCTGAAGGACACTCCCCCGCCCACCACGGAGTCCCTGGAGGAAGCACGGGCGATCTTCCGCGATCGCGGGCTGCTCACCTATTGAGCGCATGCCAGCTCGGCTTGAGCGCATGCAGGTCTGACTCACCTGCTGGCGCCGGACGCTCTCGGCTTGCCTGACCCACTAGACTGGGGACGAACTGTTTCACCGCACAGAGACGCCTGTGTCAGACTTGGAGATCTGAATGCCCCGCGTGATCGTTGACGTGATGCTCAAGCATGAAATTCTCGACCCGCAGGGGAAGGCTGTTGCCGGCGCTCTCTCCCGCCTCGGCTTCGACGGGATCTCCTCCGTTCGCCAGGGCAAGCGCTTCGAGCTCGAGCTGGACGGCGAGGTGACCGAGCAGTCGCTGCAGCAGATCCGCGAAGCCGCCGAGACCGTGCTGTCCAACCCTGTGATCGAAGAAGTCGTGTCTGTTCGCACGGAGGAGAGCGCCTGATGCCGAGGATCGGTGTAGTGACCTTCCCCGGCACCCTGGATGACCGGGATGCGCTGCGCGCGGTGCGCCTGGCAGGTGCGGAGCCGGTCAGCCTGTGGCACGGCGATGATGACCTCCATGAAGTGGACGCGGTCATCCTGCCCGGCGGGTTCTCCTACGGCGACTACCTGCGGGCAGGCGCCATCTCCCGCTTCGCCCCGGTGATGACCCGCGTGGTGGACGCCGCCAAGGGCGGAATGCCGGTGCTCGGGATCTGCAACGGCTTCCAGATCCTCACCGAAACACATCTGCTGCCCGGCTCCATGATCAAGAATGCTCACCGCGCGTTCATCTGCCGTGACCAGCCGCTGCGAGTGGAGAACAACCGCACCGCATGGACCGTGGACTATGAGCAGGATGAGATCATTCGGATCCCGCTGAAGAACCAGGACGGCCAGTACGTGGCGGATGCCGCCACACTGGACATGCTGGAAGCGGAGAACCGCGTGGTGTTCCGTTACGCGGAAGGCGCCACGCACGGCCCCGCAGGCTTTGAGGTGAACCCGAACGGGTCATCCCGCGGAATCGCCGGCATCACCAACGAATACGGCAACGTGGTGGGGCTCATGCCGCATCCGGAGCACGCGGTGGAGCCCGGCTTCGGGCCGGACATGCCCGGTGAGGGCACCCGCACCGGTGTGGACGGTGCCCGCTTCTTCAGCTCCGTGCTGAAGGCCATGGTCACCAGCTGACCTTGGCTTCGGCAGTCAGGCGCCGTGCGCGCCTGACCGGGCCATCAGCACCGTGAACATGCGGTCGCGGTGGAGCTGCTTGGTCTCAGCGAAACGGGCCTCCAGCTCCGGGCGGTAGCGCAGGTGCGAGTTATGCACGAACACCAGCACGCCACCGGGCTTCAGCACTCGCACGGCCGCATCGAGCAGATCCTGCACGAGCGTTCGGTCAATGCGGGTTCCCTCATGGAACGGCGGATTCAGCAGCACCATGCAGAACGAAACATCCGCTTCGGCTGCGGCAGCATCGTCCCAGGTGACGCGGGCGCGGGGCCCAAGAGTGAGCTGGGAGGAGGCCACCGCATCCAGGTCGATGTCCGTGGCGGTGATTTCCACCGGCAGGCCGCGCTCTTTCGCCGCATGCGCGAGGCGCAGGGAGACCAGCCCGTTTCCGCTGCCCAGGTCAAGAATTCTGATCGGATCCGCTTCCGTATCGGCATCCCGCAGCAGGCGAACCGCCTGATCCGCAAGCGCTGAACCGCCGCGGTCGGCTTTCGAACCGGAGAACACCCCGCCGATGGCGCGGAGCTTCCCCACCCGCGGCACCACGATCTCCTCCACCGGCTGGCGCTGCACACCCGGATAGGGGCCATGCGCAATCAGGCAGCGATGTTTGCCTTTGCCGCGGCCGCCGCGCACCTCCCGGTAGGACTCCGCGAGCACCACGTTCATGGTGTGGGACATGTGCTTCTGGTTCCCGCCCAGCACCACCACCGCATCCTCAGCGGACACGCGCGCCGAGGAGCGCGCCATCTGATCCAGTCCGCGCCGCGACTTCGGCAGCCGCCCGAGCGTCCGGGACACGCGAAGCGGCGGCTCCTCCGGCGGCAGGAAATCTCCTGCCGCCGGGAGCTGGGAGTCCACTCCCACGACGATCAGCCGCTCATCACCGTCGGCCCCGATCGTCTGCCGCAGATGCTCCGCCTGGTCCCTGCGGGCATTGCGGACGATCACGCGGTGCCCGTCGGCAACAGCGTCCAGAGCCGCGCGGGTCAGGGCGCCGGTCGCATCATCCAGCACCAGGATGTCCTGGTCCGCGGGCGGCAGGGCAGTGAAGGCGTCGTGGATGATGAGGCGGTCGAGCGCGTCGGCATGGGTGGGCATGCGGACAGCGTACGCGCCACCGCTCACACCTTCCTGCGCCGTGATGACAGCTCAGCCTTTCTGAACGGTGATCCGCCAGGTGGCGGCATCAAGCTGCGTGAACTCGGTGATCGCATGGCCGCTGGCCGCGGCCCAGGCCGGGATCGAATCAGTGGCCTGGGTGCAGTCGAAGTCGATCTGCAGCTGGTCACCGGAGTCCAGCGGATTGATTGCGCGCTTGGCTTCCACCAGTGGGAACGGGCACACCTGCCCGATGGTGTCCAGCCGGTACACGGCGCCGGTGGCGTCGGCGGCGGGAACCGGTTCCGCGCTGGGGGTGCGTCGAGCGAAAGAGAGGAATGCCATGAGAGATCCTTTTCTGTGATGAGCCACCGGGGGCGGCGGGTTATCGAGTTGTCACGGGCGGTTCGGGCCGCTGATCCGCTGCAGAACAGGTGCCTGGACCGCGGACGCCGCCTGGCCTGGCGGTGCAGCCTGGCGCGCAGTTTCCGCCTGATTCGCGGCTGCCGCCGGAGCTGCGGCTGGAGCTGCGGTGAGCGGAACCGGCTCAGCCCCGGCACGGCGGTGAGTGGTGATGAACAGCCTCACGCCGGCGCCCACTCCCAGGAAGGTGAACAGCAGGGCGATCCACCCCTGCCAGGAGAAAAGCGCGGTCTGTACCAGCGAGTTGCCGATGGTGCAGCCGCCGGCAAGGGCAGCGCCCACGCCCATGAGGGTGCCGCCGGCGACGGCTCGCACGGCGGTGCGGGCGTCCGGGGCGCGCAGTCGGAATTCGCCGGATGTTTTTGCGGCGATGTACGAGCCGGGGATGATGCCGAGCACGAAGAGCACGCCCCAGTCGATCAGCGCAAGGTCACCGGTCATGAAGAACTGCACGATGTCCGCGGAGGGAGTGGTGATGCCCAGGCCGGATGCGCGACCGGTTGCTTCTGACAGGGGGAATGCCGCGGCAGCGATCACACCCACGATCAGCGCGGTGGCCAGCGGTGACCATGCCCTCTCCAGCAGCAGGTGCGCCAGGCCGCTGCGACGCGCAGCAAGCGTTGCCGGAGCTGCGGTGCGGCGCGCGGATTCCCGCATGACCAGCGCGATCGTTGCGATGACCAGCAGTCCCACCAGCAGCCACACGGACACTCCGAAGGAGTCCTGGATCGTGGTAGGGGCGCGCTCTGCGTCCCGGGCCGACGCGGTCAGCTCCGCCCCGAGCCCGTTCTTCATCACCGACGCGGTGAAGGCGTAGAGGGCAAGGGCGATCCAGGAGCCGATCAGACCTTCGCCGGAGCGGTAGTAGGTGCCGGTGGCGCATCCGCCAGCCAGGACGATGCCGATGCCGAACAGGAATGATCCGCCCGCCACAGCGCTGAGCGCAAGGGGGGGGATGGAAGGGCTGATGAGGCCGGCGCCGATCATGGCGTTGACCAGAACCGCCTGCACGGCGATTGCGGCAAGGAAGGCGGTGAACCAGCGCAGGGATCCGCTGAGCCAGATATCACGGAAGGCTCCGGTCACGCAGAAACGCCCGCGCTGGAACACGAAGCCGAGGATGAGGCCTAAAGCAAGGCCGCTGAGCAGCATGGGAGTCTCCTTGTCGAGGTGTGGCTGACCAAGACCATGATCTAAGCACTTCTTTGGTGTGCCATAAGGAGATTGTGAACGTTTATGGCCTATCCGTATGAGCACAACCACGAAAAAGGACTCCTCCCAAGGGAGGAGTCCTGAAGCGGCGTCCGCGTCGGCAGCAGGTCCTGGGGAAGGCCCTGCGCCGTCAGTCAGCCAAGGGTTTCCACTGAGCCGCTGAAGTTCTTCCGGGCCGGCCGGTCCTGGCGCGGGGCTCGGTAGCCCACGAACTCGGTGCGCCGATCGGTCTTCTCGTCATAGGCAACCCACACGGTGCCGGGGATCATCACCGGGGCTGCGAACTCCACGTCCCACCGCAGTGGCCTGGACAGGTCCGGCAGGCATTCGCTGAATGCGCGGGAGGCCGTGTACATGCCGTGCGCGATCGCACGATTGAAGCCGAACAGCTTCGCTGACACCGCAGACATGTGGATCGGATTCGTATCACCGGAGACTGCCGCGTATCGGCGGCCTGCGTCAGCCCCGAGCTTCCAGCGGGCACTGGGGCGGGGCGGGCGGAACTCTGCGCGTGCGGGCGCCTCCTGGCGCTTGGCATCAGCCTCCGCGCCGCTCCCCCGGTTGCCGCGCGCCAAGTACGTGGACACGTCCGTGGCGATGATCTCCCCGCCGGAAGCGAACGTGGCCACGGCTTCGAAGGTGCGGCCGCGGCGGTGCGGCCGCAGGTTCTGCACTCGGCATTCCACATCCACGAGTTCGTTCACCCCGATCGGCCGATGCACCAGCATCTGGTTCTTCACGTGCACCAGCCCGAGCAGCGGCGTGGGAAAGCGGGGCTGCGCCATCAGGGACAGCGCCACCGGGAACGCCTGCACATGCAGCAGACCGGGATGCACATAGTCCGCGGCGTTCGCTCCCATGAGGTGATCGAACCGGGCGGAGCGCTCCGCATCCAGCCGCACCCGCTCAACGCGGTACACATCATCCGGCAGCTCCTCACGGCGCGGCACGGGCGGGCGGGACAGCGCCGCCGCCCAGATCGCCGGGAACCTCGGAACAGCGGAGAAGGTCCTGGTTGCCGTGTCTGCTGTCATCGCTGACCTCCCATCATCAACCGCCACTGCCCATCATCAACCGCCTCTGCACCCTCACTCGTCCCTTTATCCTCACTGGCCCACCAGGTTCTGACCGCATACCCGCAGCGTCTCGCCTTGGATGCCGCCAGCCGCCGGGGACAGCATGAACGCCACCGCTTCGGCTACGTCCACCGGCTTTCCGCCCTGCGACAGGGAGTTCAGCCGCCGTGCCACCTCACGCGTGATGAACGGCATCTTCGCGGTCATCTCCGTTTCGATGAACCCGGGGGCAATCGCGTTGGCGGTCCCGCCGCTCGACGCAAGCTCCCCCGCAAGCGAGCGCACATAGTCGATCACACCAGCCTTGGAGGCGGCATAGTTCGTCTGGCCACGGTTGCCGGCGATACCGGATGTGGAGGCGATCCCCACGTGCCGGAACTGCTCGCCCAGCACATCGGAGCTGCGCAGCGCCTCGGTGATCTGCAGCTGCGCCATGAGGTTCACTCCGAGCACCGCATCCCACCGGTCCTGGGTCATATTCGCCAGCAGCTTGTCCCGGGTGATGCCCGCGTTGTGCACAATCCCATCCAGGGGAAGGCCCCGCGTTCGGCAGGCCTCGGCGATCACCGAGCCGGCGCCGGCCGCGGTCACGTCCGCAATCAGCGGGATCGCATTGAGCTCTACGGCAAGGCGGGAAAGCTCCGTGCCAGCCGCCATCACATCAATCAACACGAGACGCGCGCCGTCCTGGGCGAGTGTGCGTGCAATCGCTTCGCCGATGCCGCGCGCCGCGCCGGTCACTGCGATAGTGAGCCCGGTAAGCGGACGAGCCGGATCAGCAGGCATTGTGCCCGCTTCGGAGGTGACGCGGATGAACTGGCCGTCGATGAATGCGCTGCGAGGTGAGAGCAGGAATCGCAGGGCGTGCTGTGCGCTCGGCGCGCTGAGCCCCACACCATCCGCAAGCTGAATGCCGTTCGCGGTGGCGCCGCCGCGCATTTCGTGCGCAAGTGAGCGCAGCAGCCCCTCCACGGCGCCGCGGGCCGCATTTTCTGCCGAGCTCAGCGTTCCCCCGGCCGGAGCCGGCGCTTTCTGGGCCGAAGTGGGCATTTTCTGGGCCGGAGTCGGCGCTGCCGGCAGGCGCGAGATGGTGAGCACTCGGCCTGACGGAGCGAGTTTCTTCAGCGAGCCGGATATCTGCTCGATCAGCGGTGACAGCTGCGAAGGATCCGCAAGGTCATCAAGCACCAGCAGCAGGGAACCGACCGATCGCACATCCTCGTGCCGGCGGCGCACATCAGCACCCCAGTCCAGCAGCAGATCAGCGGCCTGATCTGCACCATCGCTACTGCCCAGCACCACCACGGGGTCAAGAACATCCTCGCGATCACCGCGCCGCTTGAGGCGGGCCGGTGTGGGCAGGCCGAGCGTTGTCAGAACACGGTTCGGGATCTGCATGTCACACGCTCGCTTCCAGCAGCGCCACCACACCCTGACCGGAGGCGGCGCACACGCTGATCACGCCGCGCTTCACAGAGCCGGACTCATCCGCGGCCTGCCGCAGCTGCTTTGCAAGGGATGCGGCGATCCGCCCGCCGGTGGCCGCGAACGGGTGGCCCGCCGCCAGTGAGGATCCGAGAGGGTTCAGCTTCTGTCGCGGCACCTCGATGCCGCGCTCCGCCCAGGCCTGCAGAGTGCACAGCACGGTGGCGGCGAATGCCTCATGCACCTCGAACACGTCGATGTCCTCAGCGCTCAGGCTATTCGCGTCAAGCAGTGCCGGCAGCGCGGAGACGGGCGCCATCAGCAGCCCTTCTTCACCGTGCACGAAGTCCACCGCAGCCGCGCGCACATCCACCACTCGCGCCAGCGGGGAAAGGCCCCGCTCTGTGGCCCACTCAGCGGTGCCGAGCAGCACGGCGGATGCCCCGTCGGAGAGACCGGTCGAGTTGCCGGCGGTCATCGTGGCATCCTCACGGCCGAACACGGTGCGCAGAGAGCCAAGCTTCTCCAGGGTGGTGTCCGGGCGCAGGAACTCATCGCGGCCCAGGCCCCGGTAGCCGGTCATCAGGTCATCGAAGAATCCGCGCTCATATGCTGCGGAGAGTTTCTGGTGGGACTCCAGGGCAAGCTGATCCTGGGCTTCGCGCGTGATGCCGAACTCGCGAGTGGTGATCGCCTGGTGTTCCCCCATCGACAGGCCCGTGCGCGGTTCGGAGTTACGCGGCGCCTGCGGGGCGAAGTCCTTCGGGCGCAGCTCGCCCACCAGCTTCACGCGCTGCATCGGAGTCTTTGCGCGAGAGAGGCGGTGCAGCTTGGCGCGCAGCGAATCGCTGACCTCAATGGGTGCGTCGGAGGCGGAGTCCACCCCGCCGGCGATGCCGCTGCTGATCTGGCCCAGGCGGATCTTCGAGGCGATGACGTTGAGGGTTTCAAGGCCCGTGGCGCACGCCTTCTGCAGGTCGATCGCGGGGGTATGCGGATCGAGCGCAGTGCCGAGCACGGATTCGCGGGTGAGGTTGAAATCGGCAGCACGCTTGAGCACGGCGCCGCCGGCTACTTCGCCGAGCTGTTCGCCGGCAAGGCCGGTGCGGGCGATCAGGCCGTCAAGCGCGGCAGTGAACATGTCCTGGTTGGTGACAGCGCGGTAGGCGCCCCCGATCCGGCCGAAGGGGATGCGGTTCCCGCCGAGGATGAACGCGTCGGTCATCAATAATCCTTTACATAGGACTGCAAGTACTTGATACTCTAGGTTCGTGAAATCCTCAGCGCAAGCAGTCACCGCACGGGCGGCCGCCGCCAGCACTGACGGCCGCACCACCCGGTGGGCCAAACACCGTGAAGAGCGGCGCGCCGAGCTGCTCTCCGTAGCCCGCCGCGCCATCCACCAGGGCGGTCCGCAGCTGACCATGGATGAGATCGCGCAGGCATCCGGCACGTCCAAGTCGATCATGTACCGCTACTTCCAGGACAAGGCCGAACTGCAGCGGGCCCTGGGCCTCCAGCTGCTCAGCGCCATGCACCGCCAGCTCGCCAACGAGCGCACCATCCACGCAATGATCCGCACCTTCGTTTCCGCAGCCGCCGAATCCCGCAACCTGTTCGAGTTCGTCATGCTGCCCTCGGATGGCCTCAACCACTTCCTCAGCTCGGTCACCCGGCTCACCGCTGCCACGCTGCCGAAAGCGGTGAGCGCGCAGGACCGCGAACTGTGGGCCGCTGGCGCCATCCACTTCGTGCAGGGTTCCGTATCCCGGTGGCTCCGCGCTGATTCAGCAGATCCGATCAGCGCGCTCAGCGCGGATCAGATGACCGACCACCTCGTCTCCTGGCTGCTCAGCGGCCCACCCTCGCACTAGCCCACCCCGTTCGCCGCCGGCGATCTCAGGAAGGACCCCGTCATGCCCACCGCTTCCGCTCCCCGCCCCACCTCCGCCCCCGCCGCTGCGCACGCCACTGCACACGCCGCTGCGGCAGAATCCGCTGCCGCCTTCACGCCCGACGCATCCGTCCCGCCGGCGGTTGAAGCCCCCGCGGCCGATTCACCCCTCAGCGTGGATGTGCCGCTGGTCAGAGAACTGCTCCTGGGCACCTGGAAAGAGGACCGCCTGCTCGCCCGCGAGCGCGCCAAGGACCCCCGCCTGCATGACCTGCCGGATGCCACGATTGCGGAGCACCGCGAGCACACCCTGCAGCAGGTGAAGCTGCTCGCGCAGATGGATGCGCCGGTCAAGATGCTGCCCGAGCACCTGGGCGGCCCGAATGACAATGGCGGCAATGTGGCGCAGTTCGAAGAGCTCGTGGTGGCCTCCCCGTCCGCGCAGATCAAATCCGGTGTGCAGTGGGGACTGTTCACTTCCGCGATCCTCCAGCTCGGCACAGAAGGCCACCATCAGAAGTGGGTGGCGGATGCGATCAGCCTGAAGCTGCCTGGCGCGTTCGCGATGACCGAAACCGGGCACGGTTCAGATGTGGCCTCACTCGCCACCACCGCCGTCTTCGATCCGGACACGGACGAATGGGTGCTGAACACGCCGTTTCGCGCGGCCTGGAAGGACTACCTGGGCAACGCCGCCTGTCATGCGAAGGCCGCAACCGTATTCGCCCGGCTGATCACGAACGGCGTGGACCACGGTGTGCACTGCTTCTTTGTGCCGATCCGCGATGATGCCGGCGAGTTCCTGCCGGGCGTCACCGGCAGCGATGACGGCCCCAAGGGCGGTCTGAAAGGTGTGGACAACGGCCGGCTCTGCTTCACGGACGTGCGCATTCCCCGCACGAACCTGCTGAACCGCTACGGAGACGTGGATGAGAACGGGGTGTACTCCTCCCCCATCGACTCCCCGGGACGGCGCTTCTTCACGATGATCGGCACCCTGGTGCAGGGGCGCGTATCCCTGGACGGCGCCGCTCAGCGCGCCTGCCAGCTGGGCCTGCACATTGCGATCACGTACGCGTCGCAGCGGCGCCAGTTCCACGGAGCAGATCCCGCGCAGGAAACCGTGCTACTGGACTATCAGTCCCATCTCAACCGGCTGCTGCCACGCCTTGCCGCAACCTACGCGGGCCAGTTCGCACATGACGAGTTGCTGATCGCGTTCGATGATGTGTTCTCCGGGCGCGGGGACACCCCGCAGGCCCGCGAGGACCTGGAGACCATGGCGGCCGCGCTGAAGGCCACCAGCACCTGGCAGGCGCTGGACACGCTCCAGGAATGTCGTGAAGCCTGCGGCGGCCAGGGCTTCCTCTCCGAGAACCGCCTCACCGGCCTGCACGCGGACCTGGACGTGTACGCCACCTTCGAGGGTGATAACACCGTGTTGCTGCAGCTGGTGGCGAAGCGGCTGCTGGCGGACTACAGCGCGGAACTGAAGTCCATCGACCGGGCCGGGATCGGCCGGTTCATCGCGGCCCGGGCGGAGGCGCTCACCAAACGGCACACGCCGTGGAACCGGTTAGTGCAGGCGGCCACGGATGCCGGCAGTGCCCGTCGCGCCGCGATCTCCATGCGGGATCCCGCCTTCCAGGAGCAGATGCTCGCCGCCCGGGCGCGCAACACCGTGGAAGAGCTCGCGCTTGCGCTGCGCGCCGCCGCGAAACTGGACCCGGCGGAGGCGGCAGCCCTGGTCAACCAGCACCAGGTGGAGATGATCGACGCGGCCCGCGCTCACGCTGACCTGCTGCGCTGGCAGGCGTTCACCACCGCGATCAATGACCTTCCCGATGCATCCACCCAGCACGTCCTGTTCCGCCTGCGGGACCTGTTCGCCCTCACCACAATCGAGAAGCACCTGGACTGGTACCTGCTGAACGGGCATATCTCGCTGCAGCGCGGGCGAACTCTGCGCGGCTATATCAACCGGCTGCTGTGGAAGCTTCGACCGGTGGCGCTGGACCTGGTGGCCGCCTTCGATCTGGCCCCCGAGCATGTGCGCGCACCGATCGCGCTCGGCGAGGAGCAGACGCGCCAGGACGAGGCGGCGGAGCATCAGCGGCGCCAGCGGGCGGACCGGAACGCCCCGGTGAGCGAGAAGGCGCTGCGGGCACGCCGATAGGTAGACTGGGCATGCCTTCGTCAACGCCTTGGTGAGCAAAGGAAACAGGTAGTCCATGCCCCATATCGACACCGTCGAGCACGCAGCGTCCACCCCTGAAACCGAGCAGGCCTGGGCCGAGCTCGGCCTCAAGGAGGACGAGTACCAGCTGATCCGCGGCCTGCTGGGCCGCCGTCCCACGAACGCTGAGCTCGCCATGTATTCGGTTATGTGGTCCGAGCACTGCTCGTACAAGTCCTCGCTCGCCCACCTCAAGCAGTTCGGGCAGAAGACCACCGAGGAGATGAAGCAGCATCTGCTGGTGGGGATCGGCCAGAATGCCGGCGTGGTGGACATCGGTGACGGCTGGGCAGTGACCTTCAAAGTGGAGTCCCACAACCACCCGAGCTTCGTGGAGCCCTACCAGGGCGCAGCCACCGGGGTGGGCGGCATCATCCGGGACATCATCTCCATGGGTGCGCGCCCCGTGGCGGTGATGGATCAGCTGCGCTTTGGGCATATCGACCATGAGGACACCGCCCGGGTGGTGCATGGTGTGGTGGCGGGAATCGGCGGCTACGGCAATGCTCTGGGCCTGCCGAACATCGGCGGTGAAACCGTGTTCGACCCGTGCTACCAGGACAACCCGCTGGTCAATGCGCTCGGTGTGGGCGTGATGCGCCATGAGGACATCCACCTGGCGAATGCTGAGGGCGTGAGCAACAAGGTGGTGCTGTTCGGTGCGCGCACCGGCGGTGACGGCATCGGCGGCGCATCCATCCTTGCCTCCGAATCCTTTGAGGACGAAGGCCCGGCAAAGCGCCCCAGCGTACAGGTGGGCGACCCGTTCATGGAGAAGCTGCTGATCGAAACCTGCCTGGAGATGTACCAGAACCGCGTGGTGGAGGGCATCCAGGACCTCGGCGCGGCCGGCATCTCCTGCGCCACCAGCGAACTCGCCTCCAACGGCAACTCCGGCATGCACGTGGACCTGGACAAAGTGCTGCTGCGCGACCCCACCCTCAACGCCGGCGAGATCCTGATGAGCGAATCCCAGGAGCGCATGATGGCCGTGGTGAGCCCGGCGAAGCTCGACGAGTTCCTGGCGATCGCCGAGAAATGGGGCGTAGAAGCAGCCGTGATCGGCGAGGTCACCGGCGATGGCCGCCTCACCATCGACCACAACGGTCAGCGGATCGTTGACGTGGACCCGAAGACTGTGGCGCACGACTCCCCCGTATATGACCGTCCCTATGCTCGCCCCGCCTGGCAGGACTCGCTGGAGGCTGACCGCGCCGAGGCGCTTGCCCGTCCCACTGAGCCGGCAGAGATGGTGAAGCAGCTGTGGGCGCTCACCACCTCCGCGAACCTTGCCTTCGCCGGCTGGGTGACGGATCAGTTCGACCGCTACGTGGGCGGTCAGACCGCGCTCGCCATGCCGGATGATGCGGGCGTGCTCCGCATCGATGAGGAGACCGGCCGCGGCATCGCCATCTCCACCGACGCCAACGGCCGCTACTCCATGCTGAACCCCTACCGGGGTGCGCAGCTCGCGCTCGCGGAAGCGTTCCGCAATGTGTCCACCACCGGCGCTGTGCCGCTGGCGATCACCGACTGTTTGAACATGGGCTCCCCGGAGGACCCGGACCGCATGTGGCAGCTGGTGGAGACCATCACCGGTCTGGCAGACGGCTGCCAGACCCTCGGTGTGCCGGTGACCGGCGGCAACGTGTCCCTGTACAACTCCACCGGTGAGCCCGGCACCATCGACTCCGCTATCCACCCCACCCCGGTGGTGGGTGTGCTCGGTGTGTTCGATGATGTGGCGCGCCGCCTGCCCTCCGGCTGGCAGGCCGACGGGCAGGCCATCTACCTGCTGGGCACCACCCGCGAAGAGCTGTCCGGTTCTGCCTGGTCTGATGTGATCCACGATCACCTCGGCGGTCAGCCGCCGGCAGTGGACTTCAATGCTGAGCGTGAACTGTCCGAGATCCTGGTGGCGGCCTCCCGGGACGGCCTGGCTGATGCCGCTCATGACCTCTCTCAGGGCGGCTTGTTCCAGGCGCTTGTGGAGGCTGTGTCCCGTTTCGGTGTGGGTGCGCGGGTCGTGCTTGATGAACTGCTGGAGCGGGACGGGGTGGATGTGTTCACCGCTTTGGTGTCCGAATCTCAGGCACGTGCGATCGTGTCGGTGCCGCGCAGCGAAGAGGTCCGCTTCACGGACATGCTCAGTGCCCGCGGCTTCCCGGGGCTGCGGATCGGCGTCACGGACGGGGATGCGCTTGATATTCAGGGCGTGGGCAGCTTCCCCGTTGAGGAGCTGCGCACTCGTCGTGCAGAAACTCTGCCGGCGCGCTTCGCCTGATTCGTTCTGTGCGGACCTGCCGAGTCTGAGATGATCGGGGCATGAGAGAACAGATTCACCTTGTCTCAATGGCGAGCTACCCGAACCTCGGCGATGAGCTGATCGCTCGCCGCTGGCTCCGCTTCCTCGCTGAGGCTCGGCCTGACGCTGAGGTGTGGCTGGACACCCGGCATCCCGGCGCGGCCGCGCTCCTCTTCGAAGGCGATCACCCGCGCCTGCGAGCCACAGACACGGTGTTCCGCCTGATCGAGCATCAGGCGGAGCATTCGGAGCGCAGCATCGCCGAGTACGTCACTGACCTGGGCACTCCCCTGTTTGACCTGCAGCTCATGCGGCTGCGGGAAGCCGGCACCATCCACCTGTTGGGCGGCGGCTTCCTCAACGCGCAGTGGCCGATCAACGCCGGCATCACCGAGGCGATGCGCGCTGTCAAGCAGCTCTCCGGAGCGCGGCTCATCGCAACCGGCCAGGGCCTGCTCCCGCTGCTGGAGACTCAGGTGCTGGACGACTTTGATCACGTCAGCGTGCGGGATGAGCCAAGCGCTGAGGCAGCAGGGGCAGGGGCACAGCTGCGCCCCGATGATGCCTTCCTCACCACCACCCCGGCGGTGCGCCCGCTTGGGCTGCGCACGCTGCTGGTCTGCATTCAGTCCGACGCGATCGCCGACGGCGCCCTGGAGCATTTCGTTGACCAGACCGCGCAGTACATTGAGAACCTGGGCGAGGCGGCGCCACCGGTTGTGTACGTGGAGGCGCTGCCGGGCGGTGACTATGCCGGGTACGCGGCGCTGCGCGACCGCGTGAAGATCGAGGAGTTCGTCCCGTTCACGCGTCTATGGTCCGGGGATTTTCCGCTGCGCGCGGACCAGGGGTGGATCACCACGCGCTTCCACCATCACCTGGTGGGTGCTCTGCACGGCATTCGCGGCATCGCGCTGTCCGGCAGCGGCGACTATTACGACGTGAAACACGAGTCGCTGCACGCCGCCGGTTCCGGCTGGCACATCGCAGCCCTGAACAGCACCGCGGACCAGTGGCCGTCCCTGACAAGCCTGCGCCCCGATGTGGACGCTCTGAACCGGGCACGCGAGGAGAAGCTCGCCGAAGCAGCGGAGCTCTACCCTGCGCCAACCGAATCAGGCGCGGCCGCTGCTGAGCCGCCGGTCAATACCCCGGAAGCGTCCGAGGCGCCGAGTGTCCGTTCGCGGGAGTCTGCTGTGGACCTGCTGCGCCGGCTGCGACGGCGCTGAGAAACAGTGAGAGCCCCTGGAGATCTCCAGGGGCTCTCACTCAGCTCTGAGCACTGTCAGGCGTCAAGGGTGGGCGGATCAGTCCTCGGACTTCTCCTCGGCTGCTGACTCCTCGGCTGCAGAGTCCTCAGCTGCGACGTCCTCAGCCTTCGGTGCTTCGTCAGCGGCCGGTGCTTCGTCAGCGGCCGGTGCGTCCTCAGCTTTCGCGGATGCCTTGGCAGCGCCCTCGGCCTCCTTCACCACGGCCTGCTTCGGGGAGTAGGCCTCGGTGACGAGTTCGATCAGCGCCATGGGAGCATTGTCGCCCTTGCGCGGTTCCAGCTTGGTGATGCGGGTGTAGCCGCCGGGACGCTCAGCGAAGTCCGGGGCGATCCGCGTCATCAGCTCGTGCACAACAGACTTCGAGCGGACGGTCTCCATCACGCGGCGGCGCGAGGCGAGATCACCTTTCTTCGCCTGGGTGATGAGGCGCTCAGCCACCGGCTGCAGGCGCTTTGCACGGGTCTGGGTGGTGGTGATGGCGCCGTGCTCGAACAGAGCGGTCGCCAGGTTGGCCAGAATCGCCTTCTCATGGGCGGGCGAGCCGCCGAGGCGAGCGCCCTTAGTGGGTGCAGGCATGGTTGTTCTCCTTGGAAAAGATGAATGTCAGAACTGGTCGCCGAAGTCGTCGTCACCGTAGGACTCGAGCACGGAGGAGGGATCGAACCCGGACGGGGAGTCCTTGAGGGACAGCCCGAGCTCAGCGAGCTTCGCCTTCACCTCGTCGATCGACTTCTGACCGAAGTTGCGGATGTCCAGCAGGTCAGCCTCCGAACGGGAGACCAGCTCGCCGACCGTGTGCACGCCTTCGCGCATCAGGCAGTTGTAGGAGCGCACCGTGAGGTTGAGGTCATTGATCGGCAGGGCCAGATCAGCAGCGAGCGCCTGGTCCGTTGGGGACGGGCCGATCTCGATGCCCTCAGCCTCTTCGTTCAGCTCCTGGGCCAGGCCGAACAGCTCCACCAGGGTCTTGCCTGCGGAGGCGAGCGCGTCGCGCGGGGCGATGGCCGGCTTGGTCTCAACGTCGATGATCAGACGGTCGAAGTCGGTGCGCTGCTCAACACGGGTTGCCTCAACCTTGTAGGTCACCTTCAGCACCGGGGAGTAGATCGAGTCAACCGGAATCCGGCCGATCTCGCCCTCCACACCCTTGTTCTGCTGTGCTGAAACGTAGCCGCGGCCACGCTCAACCACAAGCTCAACCTCAAGCCGTCCCTTGTCATTGAGGGTGGCGATGTGCAGGTCGGGGTTATGGATCGTGACGCCGGCGGGCGGGGTGATGTCCGCCGCGCTGACGCGGCCGCCGCCCTCCTTGCGCAGGTACATGACAACTGGCTCGTCATTCTCCGAGGAGACGACGAGGTTCTTGATGTTGAGGATGAGTTCGGTGACGTCTTCCTTCACACCCGGAACCGTGGAGAACTCGTGCAGCACACCGTCGATCCGGATCGAGGTGACAGCCGCGCCCGGAATGGACGAGAGCAGCGTGCGGCGCAGTGAGTTGCCAAGGGTGTAGCCGAAGCCCGGCTCAAGCGGTTCGATGACGAACCGGGACCGGAAGTCGGAGACGACTTCCTCAGTCAGCGTGGGGCGCTGTGCAATGAGCACGTGGGGTCCTTTCTGCGAGCGTCCGCTATATGACGCTCAGATGGCCGTTGACACGAAGAATGGAATGGATATCAGTTGCGGCGGCGCTTCGGCGGGCGAACGCCGTTGTGCGGCTGCGGGGTGACGTCCTGAATCGAGCCGACCTCCAGGCCCACCGCGGTGAGCGAACGGATCGCGGTCTCGCGGCCGGAGCCCGGGCCCTTCACGAACACGTCAACCTTCTTCAGGCCGTGCTCCTGGGCGCGGCGGGCAGCGGACTCAGCGGCCATCTGCGCGGCGTACGGGGTGGACTTGCGCGAGCCCTTGAAGCCGACCTGGCCGGCGGATGCCCACGAGATCACAGCGCCAGCCGGATCGGTAATGGACACGATGGTGTTGTTGAAGGTGCTCTTGATGTGGGCCTGGCCGTTGACAACGTTCTTACTGGCCTTGCGACGGGGCTTGCGGGCCGCCGTGGCGCGGGACTTGGTAGCCATGTGGCTGAACTCCTTGAAGTCGTAGAAGATGTTCGTCGCGGATCCGAGAAGTCAGTGCTGCGCCGGATGCGCGGTGCTGCAGCAGCAGAGGCTCAGCGAGCCTTCTTCTTGCCGGCGACGGTGCGCTTGGGTCCCTTGCGGGTGCGGGCATTGGTCTTGGTGCGCTGACCGTGCACCGGGAGGCCACGGCGGTGGCGCAGGCCCTGGTACGAACCGATCTCGACCTTGCGGCGGATGTCTGCGGCCACCTCGCGGCGCAGATCGCCTTCAATCTGAAAGTTCTCTTCGATGTAATCGCGCAACTTCACAAGGTCCTCATCCGAGGTCTGGCGGACGCGCTGATCGCCGTCAACACCAGTGGCTGCGAGTGCTTCCTGGGCGCGGGAGCGGCCCACGCCAAAAATGTACGTCAAGGCGACTTCCAGGCGCTTTTCACGCGGGAGGTCAACGCCAACGAGACGTGCCATTGTGCAGTTCTCCTACTGTTTCCGGAGGCCTGAGCCACCATCTCGCCCCTGTCTGTGGGCGCCGCAGCCTCCGTTCTGCGGGTGGCCGCTTACGCGGTGATGATGTCTCTTCAGTTATTCGTTGCGCCCGTGGGCGTGGGTGTCACGGACCGGCCAGGCCGCTCCAGGTGCTGATTTCAGCCCTGGCGCTGCTTGTGGCGCGGGTTCGTGCAGATCACCATGACGCGTGCGTGGCGACGGATCACCCTGCAGTTGTCACAGATCGGCTTAACGCTCGGGTTGACCTTCATGTTTCCTCACTCGGCTTACTTGTAGCGGTAAACGATGCGAC
Source organism: uncultured Dermabacter sp. (assembly GCA_947252755.1). Taxonomy (GTDB): domain Bacteria; phylum Actinomycetota; class Actinomycetes; order Actinomycetales; family Dermabacteraceae; genus Helcobacillus. The sequence continues at coordinate 18,437 of CAMXWV010000012.1, read as the reverse complement.
CCTTCTCGAGGTCGTACGGGCTCAGCTCCACCACCACGCGGTCCTCCGGGAGGATGCGGATGTAGTGCTGACGCATTTTGCCGGAAATGTGAGCGAGCACTTTGTGGCCGTTGTCCAGCTCCACCCGGAAGCGGGCGTTCGCCAGCGCTTCGGTCACGGTGCCTTCGACTTCGATCACTCCGTCTTTCTTCGCCATTCCTCACAGTCTCTCTACCCGCACAGGGCATCGATGGTGCGTCGTCACACGCTTGATATCGGGTGCAGAGCGCACCCAGTCCTCTACCTTACCGGGCAGGGAGAAATCGCAGAAGGGCAGATCCTCGTGTGATCGCTCACCCTCGTGCTGGCGTCGTTCACCCTCGGGGCGCCGTCGTTCACCCTCGGGTTCTGTGGCTCAGCCTCGCGGGTCAGCGGCGATGCTGACCCCGCGCGCTGCCAGCTCGGCGGCGCCGCCGTCCTCAGCGGTCAGCACGAAGAGACCGTCATCCAGGATCGCTACGGCGTGCTCGCAGTGAGCGGCGCGCTTGCCGGACACCGCCACCACGGTCCAGTCATCCTCGAGAACGGCGTAGTCAGCGGGGCCGATCACCAGCATCGGCTCAATGCAGAACGCCATGCCCGGTCGGATCGCTGCGCTTCGACCGCGGGTGCGGAAGTTCATGATGTCCGGGGGCTGGTGCATGGCGGAGCCGATGCCGTGGCCGCCGAAGTCCTCAAGGTGCTGAAACCGCTCCTCCACCGCTGCGGTCACCGAATCCTCGATGGCCGCGCCGATGTCCTTCGCGGTCTTTGCCGACGCAGCCGCGGCGATGCCATCCCACATCGCGTTCTCGGTGACGCGGATCAGCTCCGCATCCTCCTCGCTGCGCGCGGCGCCGACGATGTGGGTGCGGGCCGCGTCGGAATGCCAGCCTTGGATGATGCAGCCCGCGTCCACGCTGACCACGTCTCCGTCGTTGATGACGCGCTCGCCGGGGATGCCGTGCACGATCTCCTCGTTCACGCTGACGCACACGGTGGCGGGGAACCCCTGATAGCCAAGGAAGTTCGGGGTGCCGCCGCCGTCCGCGATGACGCCGGCCGCAATCTCATCCAGGTCAGCGGTGGTCATTCCCGGGGTGAGCTCGCGTTCGATCTGCTCGTGCAGACGGTTCACCAGCAGGCCCGCTTCGCGCATCAGCGCGAACTGTTCGCGGGTTTTGTATTCGATGGCGGGGCGGCGCCAGCCCATCGGGGGTGCCTCAGGCCTTCGCGCCGAGCTCGGTGAGGATCTGCTCGGTGACCTGGTCGATCTCCTGCATGCCGTCGATGTGGCGCACCAGTCCGCGCTCGGAGTAGATGCTGACCAGCGGGGCGGTCTGCTCGGCGTACACGTCGATACGGCGGCGGATCGTCTCTTCGTTGTCATCGGAGCGGCCCTGCTCCTGGCCGCGCTGCACCAGGCGGGCCACCACTGCGTCCGTGTCCACATCGAGCATGATCACCGCGTCGAGCTGCTGCCCGGCAGCCTCGAGCATGCGATCAAGCGCCTCAACCTGCGCGGCGGTGCGGGGGTAGCCGTCCAGCAGGAACCCGGTCGACGCATCCTCCTGGCGCAGCCGGTCCGCCACCATGTCATTGGTGACCTCATCCGGCACATACTCACCCTTGTCCATATAGGACTTGGCGAGCACGCCGAGCTCGGTCTGCTGGGAGACGTTGGCGCGGAAGATGTCACCGGTGGAGATGGCGGGAATGGACAGGGCGGCGGCGATGCGCTCAGCCTGGGTGCCTTTGCCGGCGCCGGGGGCGCCGATGATGAGGAGGCGGCGGGCTGCAGAGGTCATGTCAGAGGATCCCTTCGTAATGGTGCTGTTGGAGACGGGAGGAGATCTGCTTCACGGTGTCCAGACCAACGCCGATGATGATCAGGATGGACACTCCTCCGAACGGGAAGTTCTGGTCGGCGCCGATCAGCGCGAAGGCGATCACGGGGATCAGCGCCATCAGCCCCAGGTACAGGGAGCCTGCGGCCAGCACCCGGTTGATCACGTACCGCAGGTAATTTTCGGTGGGCCTGCCGGCGCGCACGTTGGGGATGAAGCCGCCGTACTTCTTCATGTTGTCCGCGATCTCCTCCGGGTTGAAGGTGATGGACACGTAGAAGTAGGCGAAGAACACGACGAGCAGGAAGAACGTCACGTTATACAGCCAGGAGCCGCCCTGGCCGGACTGGAAGTGCTGGGCCAGAAACTTCACCCAGCCAGCTTCCGGATCGCCGAACTGGGCGAGCAGCATCGGCATCGCCAGCAGGGAGGAGGCGAAGATCACCGGGATCACACCGGCCTGGTTCACCTTGATCGGGATGTAGGTGGAGGTGCCGCCCACGAGGCGGCGGCCCACCTGGCGCTTCGCATAGTGCACGGGGATGCGGCGCTGGGACTGTTCCACGTAGATGATCGCCACGACGAGTGCCATGCCCACCAGGAACACGATGGAGAAGATCAGCCAGCCCTGCAGCTGCCAGATCTGGCCAAGGGAGGCGGGGAACCCGGCGGCGATGGAGGTGAAGATCAGCAGGGACATGCCGTTGCCGATGCCCTTCTCCGTGATCAGCTCGCCGATCCACATGATCACCACGGTGCCGGTGGTCATGGTGAGGATCATCAGGCCCTGCATCCACGCTGCGGAGTTCGGCACCAGCGGCAGATCACAGCCCACAAAGAAGTTGCCGCTGCGCACCAGGGTGATCACCGTGGTGGACTGCAGCACGGCCAGGCCGATGGTGAGGTAGCGGGTGTACTGGGTGAGCTTGGCGGTGCCGGCTTGGCCTTCTTTGTGGAGCTCGTCGAAGCGTTTGATCACCACACGCAGCAGCTGGATGATGATCGACGCGGTGATGTACGGCATCACTCCGAGCGCGAAGATGGACATCTGCAGGAGCGCACCGCCGGAGAACATGTTGACGATGCCGAGCATGCTGCCGCCGGCGCCCTGAAGGGACTGGTCCACGCACGCGTTCACGTTGCGATAGTCGAATCCCGGGGTGGGGATGAACACTCCGAGGCGGTACACGGCCAGCAGCCCGAGCACGAGCAGGATCTTATTGCGCAGCTCAGGAGTGCGCATGGCGCGAATGACGGGGTTACTCACCCGGAGCCTCCTAGTGATGCCGGAATGGAAGAAGGCACCGCGGCCCAGACTATTCTGGGCCGCGGTGCCTCGTCAAAGATGCGTGACGTGCACGGAACGGGGTCAGGCCACCGTCACCGAGCCGCCAGCGGCCTCGATCTTCTCAACGGCCGATGCAGAGAACTTCTGCGCGGTCACGTTGAGCTTCACGGACAGCTCGCCGTCACCGAGCACCTTCACGGGCTGGTTCTTGCGCACTGCGCCCTTGGCAACGAGGTCTTCAACAGCCACGGTGCCACCCTCGGGGAACAGCTCCTGCAGGGCCGCCAGGTTCACAACCTGGTAGGTCACCTTGAACTTGTTGTTGAAGCCGCGCAGCTTGGGCAGACGGCGATGCATCGGGGTCTGGCCGCCTTCGAAGCCAGCCGGCACCTGGTAGCGGGCCTTCGTGCCCTTGGTGCCACGGCCTGCGGTCTTGCCCTTGGATGCCTCACCACGGCCCACGCGGGTGCGGGCGGTCTTCGCGCCCGCTGCGGGGCGAAGGTCATGGAGCTTCAGCGGTTCATTCGCCATGGATCAGTCCACCTCTTCCACCGTCACCAGGTGACGGACGACATTGATCATGCCGCGGATCTCGGGACGGTCTTCCTTCACCACAACGTCACCGATGCGCTTGAGGCCGAGGCCGCGCACGGTTTCACGCTGGGTGCGGTTGCCGCCGATAACAGACTTGACCTGAGTCACCTTGAGCTGCATCAGGCACCTACCTTCTCTTCACGCGCGGCGCGAGCAGCGGCACGGCCTTCGGCCTGTGCGCGCAGCAGGTAGCCGGGAACAACGTCCTCCAGCGGAAGACCGCGGCGGGCTGCAACCGCCTCCGGCTCTTCAAGCTGCTGGAGAGCGTTCACGGCTGCGCGGACGATGTTGAGCGCGTTGGAAGAGCCGAGCGACTTGGTCAGCACGTCATGCACGCCTGCGCATTCGAGCACTGCACGCACCGGACCGCCGGCGATCACACCGGTACCCGGGGCTGCCGGACGCATGAACACCACGCCGGCTGCGTCCTCACCCTGAACCGGGTGAACGATCGTGCCCTTGATGCGCGGAACGCGGAAGAAGTTCTTCTTCGCTTCCTCAACACCCTTGGAAATGGCGGCCGGCACTTCCTTCGCCTTGCCGTAGCCCACGCCCACGGTGCCATCGCCATCGCCCACCACCACGAGAGCGGTGAAGGCGAAGCGGCGGCCGCCCTTGACGACCTTGGACACGCGGTTGATGTGGACAACACGCTCGACGAATGCCGACTTCTCTTCCTGACGCCCGCCGCGGTCTCCGCGACGGCCGCCCTGACGGTCGCCTCCGCGACCGCGGTTCTCTTCGTTCTCGCCCCTCCGGCCGGAGGCGGCGGGACCGTTGTTGCGCTGCTGTGCAGCCATATTAATCCTCTTCTCGTCCTATGTCCGGAGTGGTCACAGAGTCAGACCGGCCTCGCGGGCACCGTCGGCGACGGCGGCCACGCGACCGTGGTACTTATTACCGCCGCGGTCGAAGACGACCGCGTCGACACCGGCGGCCTTGGCGCGCTCGCCCACCAGGGCGCCCACCTTCTTAGCCTTCTCGGACTTGGTGCCGCCGTCTGCGCGCAGGTCTGCCTCCATGGTCGAGGCGGATGCCAGGGTGTGGCCCCTGGCATCGTCCACAACCTGAACGAAGACGTGACGCGAGGAACGGGTGACGACCAGGCGCGGACGCTCAGCCGTGCCGACGATGCGACGGCGCAGGCGCAGGTGACGACGGCCGCGTGCGCGGACGCGGGAGTTGCGGTCACCGCGGGTGTGCTTCTCAGCGAAACCCATAATCACTTACCAGCCTTTCCGGCCTTGCGCAGCACGGTCTCGTCCGCGTAACGCACGCCCTTGCCCTTGTAGGGCTCAGGCTTGCGAAGCTTGCGGATCTTGGCGGCGGTCTCACCGACCAGCTGCTTGTCGTAGCCCGAGACCGAGAACTTGGTGGGACCCTCCACAGTGAAGGTGATGCCGGTGGGCGCCTTCACAAGAATCGGGTGGGAGAAGCCCAGGTTGAACTCAAGGTCTGAGCCCTTGGCGATGACACGGTAACCGGTGCCGTGGATCTCGAGCTTCTTGGTGAAGCCCTCGGTCACACCGATGACCATGTTGTTGATGAGGGTGCGAGCCAGGCCGTGCAGCGACCGCGTTTCACGCTCGTCATCGGGGCGGGTCACCGTGATGGTGCCGTCCTCTGCACGCTCGATGCTCAGCGGAGCCGGGACATCGTAGCTGAGTTCGCCCTTGGGGCCGGCGATCTGCACGCGCTGGCCGTCGATCGTCACACCGGTGACGGAAGCCGGCACGGAAACCGGAAGTCGTCCAATTCGAGACACTGTTCGGTTCTCCTTTCCGGTTACCAGACGTAGGCGAGGACTTCCCCACCCACGCCCTTCTGTGCTGCCTGCTTATCGGTGAGGAGGCCGGAGGACGTGGACAGGATCGCCACGCCCAGGCCGCCGAGCACCTTGGGCAGGTTGGTGGACTTTGCGTAGACCCGCAGGCCCGGCTTGGAGATGCGGCGCACTCCGGAGATTGCGCGCTCGCGAGCCTGGTGGTTGTACTTGAGGGTGACGACGAGGTTCTTGCCGACCTCGGCCTCTTCCTCGCGCCAGTCGTTGATGTATCCCTCGGCCTTGAGGATCTCGGCGATGCGAGACTTCAAGTTCGAGTACGGCATGGTGACGTCTTCGTGAAACGCACCGGAGGCGTTACGAATCCGCGTGAGCATGTCCGCGATCGGATCAGTCATTGTCATGTCGAATGCTTCTTTCTCACCGTGGTTTCCCTGTCAGGGACCTGTGGCGATCGTCCTTACCAGCTGCTCTTCGTCACGCCGGGCAGCTCACCGCGATGGGCGAGCTCGCGCAGGCAGACTCGGCAGAGACCGAACTTGCGGTACACAGAGTGCGGACGTCCGCAGCGCTGGCACCGGGTGTATGCGCGCACCTTGAACTTCGGCTTGCGCTGCTGCTTGTTGATAAGCGCTGTCTTGGCCATATCAGTTCTCCTTGAACGGGAAGCCGAGCGCCTTGAGCAGCGCGCGTCCCTCGTCGTCGGTCTTCGCGGTGGTCACGATCGTGATGTCCATGCCGCGGATCCGGTCAATCTGATCCTGATCGATCTCGTGGAACATGACCTGCTCCGAGAGGCCGAAAGTGTAGTTGCCAGCACCGTCGAACTGCTTCGGCGACAGGCCGCGGAAGTCGCGGATGCGCGGAAGAGCCGTGGAGATCAGGCGGTCAAGGAACTCCCACATGCGGTCGCCGCGCAGGGTCACATGCGCACCGATCGGCATGCCCTCACGCAGCTTGAACTGCGCAATGGACTTGCGGGCCTTGGTCACGACCGGCTTCTGGCCGGTGATGGTGGTGAGATCCTTGATCGCACCGTCGATCACCTTGGAGTCGCGCGCTGCTTCGCCCACGCCCATGTTCACCACAACTTTGGTGAGGCCGGGGATGAGCATGACGTTCGGGTACTCGAACTGCTCCTGGAGAGCGGACTTGATGCTCTCCTGGTACTGCTGCTTGAGACGCGGGGCGGTCTTCTGGTTCGTCTCTGCCATCAGATGTCCTTCCCGGAGCGCTTGGAGTAGCGCACGCGCACCGTCTTGGTGCGGCCGTTCTCCAGCTCAACCGTCTCTTCACGGAAGCCGACGCGGGTCGGCTTGTTGTCCTCGGGGTCCACCAGCATGACCTTCGAGACGTGGATCGGGGCCTCGATCTGGTCGATGCCGCCGGCCTGGCCGTTCATGCCCGGCTTGAGGTGGCGGGTCACGCGGTTGACGCCTTCCACCACCACGCGCTGCGTGTCAGGGAACACCTGGAGCACGCGGCCCTGCTTGCCCTTGTCACCAGCGGTGAGCTCGGCTTTGCCCTTCTCAGCGCGGGTCTTGTTGCGGGCTGCGATCTTGTCTGCATCGCTGGTGCGCCCGGTGATGACCTGAACCAGGTCACCCTTCTTGATCTTCATCTTTGCCATGTCACAGCACCTCCGGTGCCAGCGAGATGATCTTCATGAACCGGCGGTCGCGCAGCTCACGGCCCACGGGGCCGAAGATGCGGGTGCCGCGCGGCTCACCGTCGTTCTTGAGGATGACGGCTGCGTTTTCATCGAAGCGGATGTAGGAACCATCGGCACGGCGGACTTCCTTCGTGGTGCGGACCACTACCGCCTTCACGATGTCCCCCTTCTTGACGTTGCCGCCAGGAATGGCATCCTTCACGGTGGCAACGATCTTGTCGCCAATGCCGGCGTAACGGCGACCGGAACCGCCGAGAACACGGATGCAGAGGATCTCCTTTGCACCGGTGTTGTCGGCGACCTTGAGTCGCGACTCCTGCTGAATCACTAACGTTCTCCTTGCGTCTCGCCGGTTCTCTCCTGCGCCCGGCCGGTGGGCTGGGCGGTCAGATGAGCCTTGCGGAACGGATATCGGACTTGTTTTCCTCCGCGCTCACGTGGAGCGCAGCGGGTTCCAGTTCCCGGGCATCAAAAAACCCCGAACCGGACTCAGGCACTGCCGATCGGCGATGCAAGGTCTCCGGCTGGGATGGGTCCCTCACGGGGCCCGAGGACCGGGTCCTGTGCTCAGTGGCACCTCCTGCAGGCCTGTAGGCCCACCGGGTGCGTCCACACAGCAACCCGTCTAGTCTACGGCACGCACGTGGTCTTGGTAAGGGGCCGGGATGCGGCGGTCGTGTGTGCTTGGTCTCGCTGAGCCGGGCGCTGCCAGGAGCCGGCAGCGGGGGTACTGCGCGTCTATTCAGCAGGACCCGTGAACGGGAGGGTGAGGCTTACGGAGGTTCCTTCGCCGTGCCATGACGTCAGCGCCGCGGTGCCGCCATGCCGTTCGATGATCGACTTCACCATCGGCAGGCCCAGGCCAGATCCCTCAATGCCGCGCACCTCACTGGCACGGCCAAGCTCCTCCCATACCAGGGGGATGTCCTCCTCAGCGATGCCGCGGCCGGTGTCCGCCACCTCGATCATGATGGCGGCATCCAGCTGGCGCCCGCGTACTTCGATCGCATCTCCCGGCTCGGAGTATTTGACCGCGTTGCTCAAAACGTTGACCAGGCAGAGGAAGAGAAGGTCCTCGTCCCCCCGGATGGGCGGCAGTGGCCGTGGGGCGGTGGGAAGGGATTCGCGGATGGTGCGTTCGCTTGCTCCGGGGATCTCCCGCGCCGTCTCAATCGCATCGTGCACCAGGGTTGACGGGTCGATCTGCGTCACTTCGAGCTGGGTGTGCTCCACTTCCCCGATCTTGCGCAGGTCGCTGAGCAGTGAGGTGAGCCGGCGCGATTGGGCATCGATGCTGGCGTGCTGCCGCTCAGAGGGCTCATCGGCAAGGGCGGCTCGAATCCCCTGAATCGGATTCTTGATCTCATGGTCAAGGCGGGCGATGAGCCGGCGGCGGCTGGCGGTCAGCTCCGCGACCGTTTCCTGGCGCACCTGGTTCACGGTGTGGCGCGCATACCACCAGGCGCAGAGCGCTGGGAACGCAGCCAGGGTGAGGATCGCACCGATGGTGAACGGCAGCCACGCCAGCTGCGCTGTGAGATACAGCTCGCGGTTCTCCCCCAGCAACTTCCACACAATGGATGCCGCCAGGCCGAGCAGCAGCGGCAGCGCGGCAAGCGATGCGGCTCCTGCGAGCGGGTGAATCTTCATGAGCGCTCCACCTGCTGCGCGAAGCGATAGCCAAGGCTCGGCAGCGTTTCGATATAGGCCGCTCCTCCTTCGCCCTCTCCAATGACCCGACGAATTTCGGCGATGCGGTGGTCAACGGCCCGGGTGGTGACGATCGCATCGAACCCCCACACGGTCTGCAGCAGCCGCTCGCGGGTGAACACCTCACCAGGGTGCGCCATCAGGTATTCGAGCAGAGCGAAAGCACGCGGTGTGAGCTGCTTCTCCTTGCCGTCCACGAACACGCGGCGAGCCGTTCGGTCGATGCGCAGCTCACCGGAGGTCAGAGCTGAGGATGTGCTCAACGGGGCGGAGCCGCGGGAGCTTCGGCGCAGCACCGCGCGGATCCGCGCCAGCAGCTCATGCGGGTCAAAGGGCTTATTGAGGTAGTCATCAGCGCCCTCGTCAAGCGCTGAGGCACGCTCAAAGCTCTCCCCCACCTGGGTGAGCAGGATGACGGGCAGCCACTCGTGGCGCTCCCGAATCCGGCGGAGCGCCTCCCGACCGTCCATCACCGGCATCATCACATCCAGGATCACCAGATCTGGAGGGTGCTCATCGAGCGTGATGAGCGCTTCGGCGCCGTCAGCTGCCATCTGCACCTCAAGACCGCTGCGCGAAAGCACTCCACCTAGGTGCTCACGGATCGTCTCATCATCATCCACCAGGAGGATGCGCTGACGCGCTGGATCGGCCGGCTCTGCGGAACCGGCCGACCCAGCTGCATGGGAGCGGATGCGGCTATCCGTCATAGCGGATCTCCACGCGCCGGTTCTTCGCGCGCCCTTCAGGGTTGTCTTCTCCGCCGTTCTCATTCGCCTCAATGGGCTTCGTATCACCGTGGCCCGTCACTTCGAGGTTGAGGTCGCTGCGGGACTCGGAGATCGCATCGGCAACAGCCTGAGCGCGCTCTTTAGACAGGACGTCATTACCCCGCTCATAGGGAACGTTATCCGTATGCCCATCAACCTTGACGGTCTCGCCCTGGGGAACATCCTTGACGAGGTCGGCAATGCGCTTCTTGGCATCATCCGAGAGCTCATTGGAGCCGTAGTCGAAGAGGATGTCCGAGTTCAGGGTCACCACTGTGGTGCTGCCCTCTTTGGTTTCGGCCTGGAACTCCTCGATATTCGTTTCCAGCTGATGGATGTTGGGCTCCAGCTGGGTGATATTGGGCTCGTAGTCGCTGATCTCCGTGGGCGGCTCAGGCGTGGGGGTGCCATCTGCAGTGTCCGCCAGTGCCACCGGAGCAGCCGCGAACACGAACGCCACGGTCAGGCTCACCAGATGGCGTGTTCTCACTGGATCTCAACTCCCTTGGCAACCTCAGCGCCGTCGATAATGCTCACGTCCATGTGGGTGACATCCTCGGGCGGCGCGGCGAACGTGGCAAACGCGTACACGGTGTCCCCACCGGTCATGGACGTGTCATAAAGGTCCGTGGCCACTTTTGGACCGTGCTTTTCTCCGGTGATCGGCTCGTGAAGGCGCATGTTCTTCGTATCCACGAGATGCGGATACCAATTCCTTTCATTGTTCAATTTCCACATGTTCTCAGTTTTCTTGGTCGTGGAGTTCAGCGTGAAGGATACGTAGATCGTGACCGTCTCGCCGTCCTTCTTCAGCTGGTGCAGATTGACCGTGAACGTCGCTCCGGGATCGTCCTCCACTGTCGCCGGGCATTTGGTGGTCAGGATCGGCTCCGGATAGTTCCCCACGTTCCCACCGCCCTGGCCGTCGCTGCCCTTGTTCTGCGAGTCGGCGGAGTTGTCATCGTCTTTCTTCTTCACGCCGAAGGAGCAGCCGCTCGCGCCGATCATCAGAAGGGGCGCGGCAGCGATCAGTGCGGCAGCGCGGCGGCGGGTCACAGTGGTGGTGCTCATGATCTGGTTCTCCTTGATCGGTGTGGATCCGCGTTTCGGGTCCCTGTGGTATCCACGCTATGCGCCCGCTTTCGCAGTGGCGTTGCTGCTCCGTACCCACTCTGCCATGCGGTGTCGCAGATTTGCGACATGGCATGGCACCCGAGGCTACAGCGGATGATGACAGGCAGACGGAGAGGGGCCGGTCGCTCGGTGAGCGACCGGCCCCTCTCGCAGGAGTCCATCGGGGATATGCCCCGGAGATCACTTGGCCTTTTCGAGCACCTCAACCAGGCGCCAGCGCTTGGTGGCGCTCAGCGGGCGGGTCTCCATGATGAGAACGCGATCGCCGATGCCGGCTTCGTTCGTCTCATCGTGAGCCTTGAACTTCTTGTGCTTCTTCATGACCTTGCCGTAGAGCGAGTGCTTCACGCGCTCCTCCACCTCAACCACGATCGTCTTCTCCATCTTGTCGGAGACGACCAGGCCGCGCAGGGTCTTGCGGTAGTTGCGCTCGTCAGCAGGTGCTGGGGAGTTGTCGTTCATATGTTCTTCCTCGCTCCGATCACTCAGCCGAGCCCGGAGCCTGGCGGATGCCAAGCTCGCGCTCGCGCAGGATCGTGTAGATCCGTGCGATGTCCTTCTTGACCGCGCGCAGGCGGGAGTGGGACTCCAGCTGCTGGGTGACGGACTGGAAGCGGAGCTTGAACAGTTCGTCCTTGGCCTTCGCCAGCTCCTCCAGGAGCTTCGCGTCGTCCATCTTGTTCAGTTCATCAGCGGTGAGCTTTGCAGCTGCCATCAGATGTCACCACCCTCTCGGCTGAGGATTCGGCTCTTCAGCGGAAGTTTGTGCATCGCCAGGCGGAGCGCCTCACGAGCCACTTCCTCGGACACACCGGCAACCTCAAACATGATGCGGCCGGGCTTGACGTTCGCCACCCAGAACTCCACGGAGCCTTTACCGGAGCCCATGCGGACCTCGGCAGGCTTCTTGGTGAGCGGACGGTCAGGGTAGATGTTGATGTACACCTTGCCGCCACGCTTCATGTAACGGGTCATCGCGATACGAGCTGCCTCGATCTGACGGTTCGTCACATACGCCGGGGTCAGCGCCTGGAGGCCGTACTCGCCGAATGCGATCTCGTAGCCGCCCTTAGCGTTGCCCTTGCGGGTGGGGTGGTGCTGCTTGCGGTGCTTGGTCCTGCGTGGAATCAGCATCGGACTCAGGCCTCCGTTCCATTGTCACTGGCAGCAGCGGTCTCCTGGCCGGCGGCCTGGGTTGGCTGAGCCTGCTCACGGCGAGCCGCGTTGCGCTCGTTGCGACGACCGCGCGGACGCTCCGCACGCGGGCCACGGCCCTGGCGCGGTGCGCGGGCAGCCTGCTGAGCGGCGAGCTCCTTGTCGGTCAGATCGCCCTTGTAGATCCAGACCTTCACGCCGATGCGGCCGAATGCGGTCTTCGCCTCGTGGAAGCCGTAGTCGATGTTCGCGCGGAGGGTGTGCAGGGGCACACGGCCTTCACGGTAGAACTCGGACCGGCTCATCTCAGCGCCGCCAAGACGGCCCGACACGGCCACGCGGATGCCCTTGGCACCGGCGCGCTGCGCGGACTGGATGCCCTTGCGCATGGCGCGGCGGAAGGACACGCGGCTGGCGAGCTGCTCAGCAATGCCCTGGGCAACGAGCTGAGCGTCAGCCTCGGGGTTCTTCACCTCGAGGATGTTGAGCTGGATCTGCTTCTTGGTCAGCTTCTCAAGCTTTCCGCGCAGACGTTCTGCCTCTGCACCGCGGCGGCCGATGACGATACCGGGGCGTGCGGTGTGGAGGTCGATGCGGACACGATCACGGGTGCGCTCGATCTCGACCTTGGAGACGCCGGCGCGTTCGAGATTCTCAGCGAGCATCTCGCGGATGGCGACGTCTTCCTTCACGTAGTCGCGGTAGCGCTGACCTTCCTTGGAGGAGTCAGCGAACCAGCGGCTGGTGTGCTCGGTCGTGATGCCGAGGCGGAACCCGTTCGGATTGACCTTCTGGCCCACTAGCGGGTCTCCTTCTTCTTCGCCGGTGCAACAACCACGGTGATATGGCTGGTGCGCTTCTTGATCTGGAATGCGCGACCCTGAGCGCGCGGCTGGTACCGCTTCATGGTCGGGCCTTCGTCAACGTAGGCAGCGGCGACGACGAGCTCGCGCTCATCGAAACGCTCTCCTGCCTGATCGGCCTTCACGCGTGCGTTGGCGATCGCGGACTGCACGAGCTTGTGCACGGGCTCGGACGCGGCCTGCGGAGCGAACCGCAGGGTGTCCAGAGCCTCCACAGTGCTCTTGCCACGGATGAGGTCAACGACGCGCCGGGCCTTCATGGGCGACATGCGGGCGTACCGCAGCTGCGCCTTGGCTTCCATTGCTGTCCTGCTTTCTTTCTTGACTGAAGTCATCGTTTCTGAACATCACCGAGTGGGGCTCAGCGACGACGACCCTTTCTGTCATCCTTGTCGTGGCTGCGGAAAGTGCGCGTCGGAGCGAACTCGCCGAGCTTGTGGCCGACCATCGACTCGGTCACGAACACCGTGACATGCTTGCGACCGTCGTGCACTGCGAAGGTGTGGCCGAGGAAGTCCGGAGTGATGACCGAACGACGCGACCAGGTCTTGATGACGTTCTTGGTGCCCGCTTCGTTCTGAGCGTCAACCTTCTTCTGAAGGTGATCGTCAACGAAGGGGCCCTTAGCGATACTGCGTGGCATATTCGGATCTCCCTATCAGCGCTTCTTGCCGGTGCGGCGACGGCGCACGATGAGCTTGTCGCTCGGCTTGTTCGGACGACGGGTGCGGCCTTCAGGCTTGCCCCACGGGGAGACCGGATGACGGCCGCCCGAGGTTTTGCCTTCGCCACCACCGTGCGGGTGATCCACCGGGTTCATGACCACACCGCGGACGCGGGGGCGAACGCCCTTCCAGCGCATGCGGCCAGCCTTGCCCCAGTTGATGTTCGCCTGCTCGGCATTGCCGACTTCGCCGACAGTGGCGCGGCAGTCGATCTCCACGTTGCGGATCTCGCCGGACGGCATACGCAGCTGGGCGTGATTGCCTTCCTTGGCCACCAGCTGCACGGAGGCTCCAGCGGAGCGGGCGATCTTCGCGCCGCCGCCGGGGCGGAGCTCGATCGCGTGCACCACGGTGCCCAGCGGGATGTTGCGCAGCGGCAGGTTGTTGCCGGGCTTGATGTCAGCGCCGGCGCCGTTCTCCACCCAGTCACCCTGGCGCAGCTTCGCCGGGGCCAGGATGTAGCGCTTCTCGCCGTCTGCGTAGTGCAGCAGTGCGATGCGGGCGGTGCGGTTCGGGTCGTACTCGATGTGAGCAACCTTCGCGCGGATGCCGTCCTTGTCGTGACGGCGGAAATCGATCACGCGGTAGGCGCGCTTGTGGCCTCCGCCGCGGTGGCGGGAGGTGATGCGACCGTTGCTGTTGCGGCCGCCCGTCTTGTGCAGCGGGCGGACCAGCGACTTCTCCGGGGCACTACGAGTGATCTCGACGAAGTCGGCAACGCTGGAGCCGCGGCGGCCCGGCGTAGTCGGCTTGTGCTTACGAATTCCCATGATGGGGTTTCCTCAGACTCTCTCGTGACTCTTCAGCAGTCTCGGCGCCTCAGGCGACCGAGCCTCCGAAGATGTCGATGGATCCGTCCTTGAGCGTGACGATGGCGCGCTTGGTGTCCTTGCGCTTGCCCATGCCGAAACGCGTGCGACGCGTCTTGCCTTCACGGTTGATGGTGTTGACCGACGCGACCTCCACGTCGAAGATCTCTTCAACGGCGATCTTGATCTCGGTCTTGTTGGCACGGCGGTCGACGATGAAGGTGTACTTGCCTTCAGCCATCTGACCGTAGCTCTTCTCGGAGACCACGGGCGCGAGCAGAATGTCGCGCGGGTCCTTGTTGATGGCGGTCACTTGTCGTCCTCCTCAGCGGGCACCTCAGCGTTGACGAAGCCGGCCTTCTCAGCGGCAGCCTCATCGGCGAAGTACACCTCAGCGACGGTGCGGTTGTACCACGGTGACGTCTCAGCGTGGAACTTCATGGAGTTCTTGTTGCCCTTGATCGCGAAGCCCTCAGGAGCGGAGCCGTCCGCCAGCGGAAGAGCAGAGCCCTCGCCGTACGGTGCCTCAGCTGCCTCAGCCTGCTCGGCCTCCTCAGCCGGAGCCGGGGCAGCCTGCTTGGCCTGTGCCGGCGCAGCCTTCGGCGCCGCCTGCTGAGACTTCTTCGGGGCCTTCGACGCGGCCGCCAGAGCAGCAGCAACGAAATCCTCGAGCGCGTCGGAGGTGAACACAACATCCTCAGAGCGCATCACGTCATAGGTGTTCAGCTGGTCCGCGAACAGCACGTGTGCGAACTCGAGGTTGCGGCTGCTCAGAGCGCCGAGCTCGTCGTCGCGGCGAACCACGATCAGGAACTTCTGGCGGTCTGCCACGTGAGCGAGGGTCTTGACAACCGAACGCGTGGACGGCTTGTCACCCTCGAGCAGAGCGGTCACCACGTGGATGCGGCCGGTGCGTGCGCGATCCGAGAGCGCGCCGCGCAGAGCAGCAGCCTTCATCTTCTTCGGGGTGCGCTCGCTGTAATCACGCGGGGTGGGGCCGTGCACAACACCGCCGCCGGTCCACTGCGGAGCGCGAGTGGAGCCCTGGCGGGCGCGGCCAGTGCCCTTCTGCTTCCACGGCTTCTTGCCGCCGCCGGACACCTCGCCGCGGGTCTTCACCTTGTGAGTGCCCTGGCGAGCAGCGTTCAGCTGTGCAGTGACCACCTGGTGGATCAGCGCAACATTGGTCTGGACATCGAAGATGTCACCGGGCAGCTCAGCGGAGCCGGCCTTCTTGCCTGCGGGGTCGAGAACATCGACAGTCAGGTTTGCCATGTTTCTCAGTTCTCCTTCTTCACCGGGGTCTTCGCCGCGGTGCGGACGAGCACAAGACCGCCCTTCGGGCCCGGAATCGCGCCCTTGACGAGCACAAGGCCCTTCTCCGCGTCCACAGCGTGCACGGTGAGGTTCTGAACACTGGTGCGGTCGCCGCCCATGCGTCCAGCCATCTTCTGGCCCTTGAACACACGACCGGGGGTGGATGCGCCGCCGATGGAGCCCGGCTTGCGGTGGTTACGGTGCTGGCCGTGGGATGCGCTCACACCAGCGAAGCCGTGACGCTTCATCACACCAGCGGTGCCCTTGCCCTTGCTGGTGCCGATCACGTCAACCTTCTCGCCGGCTTCGAAGATCGTGGCGTCGATCTCCTGGCCAAGGCTGAAGTCGGCAGCGTTCGGGGTGCGCAGCTCAACGAGGTGACGGCGCGGGGTCACGCCGGCCTTCTCGAAGTGACCCTTCAGCGGCTTGGTCACCTTGCGGGGGTCGATCGCACCGTAGGCGATCTGAACAGCGTCGTAGCCGTCGGTCTCGACGGAGCGCACCTGGGTGACAACACACGGGCCGGCCTGAACCACGGTGACGGGAACGAGCTTGCCGTTCTCATCCCACACCTGGGTCATGCCGAGCTTGGTGCCGAGCACGCCGGAGATTTCGCGCGCGCGCTGCCCTGTCAGTTCGTTACTCATGTTCCGATACCTCAGAGCTTGATCTCGATGTTGACGTCCGCCGGCAGGTCAAGACGCATCAGCGAATCGACGGCCTTCGGCGTCGGATCCACGATGTCGATGAGGCGCTTGTGCGTGCGCATCTCGAACTGCTCACGGGAGTCCTTGTACTTGTGCGGCGACCGAATCACAACGAAAACGTTCTTCTCGGTCGGCAGCGGCACCGGGCCCACAACCGTTGCACCAGCGCGGGTGACAGTATCGACAATCTTGCGTGCCGAGCTGTCGATCACCTCGTGGTCGTACGACTTGAGCCGGATGCGGATCTTCTGTCCCGCCATAACTCTCTCTCTCATAACCGCTGCTTACAGTTCTCGGAGCTCGTCCGACACCCGCGGTCGGGTGTGTCGCACGTGCCGGGGCACACTCATGCCTAGGCAGACTCCTTAGCGCTTGCGACTGGTCCCTCTGACGATGCGCACTCAGGGAATGGTCCGCACTGTTCGCATCCTCGGGCTGGGCCTCATCCGGTGATCATTCCCCGAGCGAGGGAATGGAACCGGGCATGTTGGCCCGCACAAACAACTCATCTATTGAACCATCCCCGCGCCGGGTGAGCCAAGAGAACTGCCCCGTGCACCTGCTCACATCACATCCGGAGTGCGTCGTGGCCAGTGCGTGGATTCGCGCCCTCGCCTCCCCGCGTACCAGAATTTTCCTCTCCCCAACACGGCCCCCAGACCCCGCCAGGCTCCGAGTTATTAGGATCGTGGAATGAGCTCCCCGAATCCACAGATGTCCATGAACGCTGCTGCCCCGCTGATGCAGCAGGCTTTTCGACTTGAGTTCCCGCAGTCTCTCGGCATCTTCCGTGACTACGCCGAGGTTCAGCGGATGGTTGACGCTCTTGCCGACGCCGGCTTCCCCGTGGAGCACACGATGATCGTAGGCACGGACCTGCGCCTGGTGGAGCGCGTGACGGGCAGGCAGTCCTGGGGTCGGGTGATCGGCGGCGGCATCATGAGCGGAATCTGGATGGGCGTCTTCATCGGGCTTCTGTTCTGGCTGATCGCCGGCAACTTCATGCAGAACATGCTCACGTCCATTCTCATGGGCATCATGTTCTTCACCGTGTGGGCCGTGATCCGCTATGCAACCACGCGCGGAAAGCGGGACTTCACCTCCATGGCCGCCACGGTGCCGATGCAGTTTGAGCTGCTTGTTGAGCACCGTCATTTCACTGACGCGAAGCGCCTGCTCGGCGAGGCCGGCATTCGGCTCGGCGTTGGAGCATTCGGCACCGGGTCTGCTAGTACAGCAGCACATGGAGGTGGTGCGACTGCAGGGTTGGGCGGGGTGTCGGCAGCTGGCGGGACTTCGCCCGATGGCACAACTTCAACCGGTGGCGCCGCCGCCGATTCCGGGGCGCCGTCCTACGGACAGTCCGCGTCGGGGGCTCCCAGCTACGGGCAGCCCGCGTCGGGGGCTCCTAGCTACGGGCAGCCGGCACCCGGCACTCCTACCTACGGGCAGCCGGCGCCCGGCACTCCCACCTACGGACATCCCGCGTCGAATGATGATAGTCGGCGGCCGAGCTACGGCGTGTCCACCGCTGTAGAGCCGCGGCGCTCTCAGCCCGATACTGACCAGCCGCGGCGCCCTCAGTTCGGACTCCCGGCCGAAGAATCCCCCGGCACCGAAGGAAACGATGCGGGAGCAGGCGGTCAGGACGGTCCCGACACGGACAGCCGCCCTCAGTGACTTCCGCCCTCAGTGACCCCACCCCCTCAATCAGTACCCGCCGCCCTCAGTGACCGCCGGACTCCCGCCCGCCGCGCCCGCCGGCACCCCGGACCCGAGAACGTGAGCTCTGTGCGCTAAAACGCCGAAATACCGCACAAAACTCACGGTCTGCGGGTGGAGACGACGCGGGTGGAGACGACGCGGACGCGGCGACAGCGGCATGGGACGCGGCGGCGCAGCGACATGAGGTACGGCGACGCGGACCCCGCCCCGAAAACGTGGGTTCTGTGCGCTAAAACGTCGAAATACCGCACAAAGCTCACGTTCTGCGGGTGGAGACGACGCGGACGCGGCGCAGCGACATGAGGTACGGCGACGCGGAC
>CAMXWV010000011.1 GCA_947252755.1 uncultured Dermabacter sp. | reverse complement strand
TCGGGGATCCAGGTGGTGACCGGTGGCACTGACTGTCATCTCGTGTTGCTTGATTTGTCCGAAGCAATAGAACAAGGCCAGTTCACCGACGGTGCAGACGCAGAACGGCATCTGGAGAGTATTGGCGTGACAGTCAATCGCAATACGGTTCCGAACGAGGCACGCACATCCCGTCGACCTTCTGGGCTTCGGCTGGCCACTTCGGCCCTTGCGACTCGCGGTTTCGACGGCTCCGCCTTCGCCGAGGTCGCCGAGATCCTGGCCGACGCCCTGGCCCGAGCGGAGAACGTTCCCGGCCTGGCGAGCCGCGTCTCGGCACTGGCCAACCAGTATCCGCTCTATGCCACAACCAGCCTGCCCTGAACACCCATACGCAGCAAGGAGATCCATGTCGTCCAACGTTGATCGAGCTGTCCCCTTAGGGTCATCGTCCGACGCCGACGCGCGTCCGTCGGACATCATCGCGGAATTGATTGCCGCGCGGCTCGGCTGCGATGTCAGAGCCCTCAGCGATGACGCCGAGCCGTTGAAGCTCGGCCTCGACTCGCTCGGGATGATGTCCGTCATCAACCAAGCCCGCCGACTCGGAATATCGGCCACCTTCGAACAGCTCGCGGAACGCCCAACTTTCGGCGCCTGGCGGCGACTGCTCGATGCCCCGCGCACCGAGCCCGAGGCTGTGGACCCGGCACCACCAGTGAGTCCTGGCGAGCCGTTCGACCTCGCGCTCATGCAGCATGCATATTGGGCCGGACGAGACGCGGACATGGAGTTCGGAGGTGTGGCAACACATCTGTACAACGAGTTCGATGCCCCCGGCATCGACACGGGCCAACTCGACAGAGCCGTGCGGCTGATCTTAGAACGCCATGGGATGCTCCGAGTCGCGATCGGCGACGACGGGCGGCAGCGTATTCTCCCGCAGCCGGCGTGGCCGGGCCTCACCATTCATGATCTACGTGACCTCGATGACGCGGAGCAGGCCGCCGCGTTAGAACGTGTTCGTCACGAGGCCTCACATCGACAACTCGATATCGCCTCCGGACAAGTATTCGATGTCGCGGTGTCGCTGATGAGTGAGACCAGAACGCGATTGCACATCAATCTCGACATGATTGCCGCCGATGCAGCCAGCTTCAGGGTCCTCATGGCCGATCTCGCTACCTACTATCGCGACCCGGACTCCGTGCTGCCGAGCCTGACGTACAGCTTCCCTCAGTATCTTGCTGACCGCCGTCAGGCGGAACAGTCCGAGACTCACACACGGGAGTATGCCGAAGCTCGCGACTGGTGGCAGGCACGGTTGCGCACACTGCCTGGTGCTCCTGACCTGCCGCGCCTGAGGCAGGCACCCGGGCGGACGTCGACGCGCGTGCAGCGGTTGCACCACTGGTTGAATCCAGCGGAGCGCCAACGACTGGAACACGCCGCGCGAAAGCACGGCGTGACGCCGGCAATGGCATTGGCGACTGCCTTTGCCGAGGCCATCGGCGGGTGGGCCACCGATCCGCAGTTCCTGCTCAACCTGCCACTTTTCGACCGCGCAGAGTTACACGCCCAGGTGCCACAGTTGGTCGGAGATTTCAGCAGCTCAGTGCTGTTGGCCGCGGACGTCACGGACCGTATGCCGTTTGCCGAAAGAGCTGTTCGTCTACAACAGGAGTTGCGAGCGGCGATCGATCACCGCGCCTATCCCGGCATCGAAGTGCTGCGCGATCTGTCCCGCCTCGCCGGAGGAGAACGAGTCTTGGCGCCCGTCGTGTACACGAGTGCGCTCAACCTGGGAGAACTGTTCGCACCGAACGTGCGGGAGGTCTTCGGTGATCCGGTCTGGCTCGTTTCACAGGGGCCGCAGGTATGGCTCGACGCGCAGGCCACGGAACTCGATGGTGGCTACCTGGTGAACTGGGACGTCCGTGAGGGCTTCTTCGCCCCCGGTGTGGCTGAGTCGATGTTCGGTGCGTACCGGGATGTGCTGTCCCAGCTCGTCGCAGACGACGCCGCCTGGCAACGCCCCATTGACGACCTACGGCCCCCTGCGCAGGCAGCCCGGCATTCCGCTGTCAACGACACCGGCGCACCGCAACGGGCCAACATCCTGCACGAGCCCTTCTTCCGGGTGGCCGCCGAGTGTCCTGAGGCGACTGCGCTTGCATGGGAAACCGCCGAGGGGCCAGCCTCCCTCAGCTATGGCGGTCTGTGTGAGCAGGCCCTGCGTGTGGCCGGTGCTTTGGACGCCTCCGGGATCAGAGCCGGCGACCTGGTCGCAGTGAACCTGCCGAAGGGTCCCGCACAAGTGGCAGCCGTTCTCGGTGTGCTCGCCGCCGGCGGCGCCTATGTACCGATCGGCGTCGATGAGCCGCCTGCCCGACAGACGGCGATATACCGCGCCACTCCGATGGTAGCCGTCATCACCGACGCCAACGCCCATCTTCCAGAGGATCTGCCCGGTAGCCCGGCCATCGTACGAATCGCTGATGCTCTGGAAGCCACCCCGCTGTCGGCAGCCCGTCGTTCTGATCCCGATGGGCCAGCCTATGTGCTGTTCACCTCCGGTTCTACAGGCACTCCGAAGGGAGTGGAGATCACCCATCGTGGGGCAAGCAACACCATCGAGGATCTCAATGACCGCTATGGGGTCGGCCCCACCGATGCTGTGCTTGCCGTGTCCGCGTTGAAATTCGACCTGTCTGTCGTCGACATCTTCGGATTGCTCAGCGTCCGTGGAACCGTCGTCCTCCCAGATGAGGCCCGCCGCGCCGACCCTGATGCGTGGATGCAGCTGATGACCGACACGCCGATCACCGTCTGGAACACCGTGCCCGTGCTCCTCGATATGCTGCTCACGGTCGCCGAGTCGTCCCCGCCCGCCGCCCGACTGGTCGCCCGCTTGCGGCTGGTGATGTTGGGTGGTGACTGGGTGGCGTTGGATCTTCCCCGCCGACTGGCGCGTTTGGCCCCCGGCTGTCGGTGCGTTGTGCTCGGAGGCGCGACCGAAGCATCGATCCAGTCGGTACTCTTCGACGTCAACGACATCGATCCTTTGTGGCGGTCGATTCCATATGGGCATCCGATGCGCAATCAGAAAGTGCGGGTCGTCGATGGACAGGAGCGTGATCGCCCAGACTGGGCCGCGGGCGAGCTCTGGATCGGCGGGGCGGGTGTCCACGGCCGCTACCGCGACAACGACGAGCTGACTGCGCAGAAGTTCGTTGAGCGGGACGGGCACCGCTGGTATCGGACCGGTGACCTCGTGCGCTGGCGAGACAGCGGCGAGTTGGAGATTCTCGGGCGTACAGACTTCCAAGTCAAGATCGCCGGTAATCGCATTGACCTCGGCGAGGTCGAATCCGCGGTTGAGCAGTATCCCGGCGTTCGGCGGGCAGTCGCGACCGTCATCGACGCGGAGAAGAGACCGCGGATCCGCGTGCTTGCCGTCGTCGATGACCCTGAAAACCATGCGCCGGACCTTGACGCGGCCATTCGCGAACGGGCCAGGAGGTATCTCCCTGAGGCGATGGTGCCGGAACTCATCGTGAGCGTGACCAGCCTGCCATTGAACAGCAACGGCAAAGTGGACCGTCAGCGGGTGGCCGCTCTCCTGCAGGAGGCCGCTCTTTCAGCGGACGTCGACGGCGAACCACCGCAGGGGCCGGTGGAGGAGGCAATCGCACAGGTGTGGTCCGAGCTGTTGGGTATCACTGTGTCGGGACGAGATGATGACTTCTTCCGACTCGGCGGTGACAGCCTCACCGCGACCCGTTCTGTGGCCCGACTGCGCACCTGCACGTTGCCGGGAGGCGTAGCGATCGCTGAATGCACCATATCCGGCCTGATGCGGGGCCGCACGGTGAGAGGGTTCGCATCTACTCTTCGCACGACGCAGGCCGGGCCGCGCTCTGAGAACGCGGTACTTCGCGCCCACCCTGAGGCCCGCTTCGAGCGCTTCGCGTTGACACCCGTGCAACATGCCTACCTCGTCGGGCGTGACGAGACGCTCGTCCTGGGCGGAATCGGCGCGAACTTCTATCTCGAGCTCGATGGTGACCGTCTCGATCATGAGCGCTGGGAGAACGCGTGGCGGCGCCTGGCAGAGCGCCACGACATGCTGCGAGTCACGGTTCGGGACGGACGCCAGCAAGTGGTCGAACAGATGACCGTGACCGAGCTTCCCCGACTGACCGCACCCACTCTTGAAGCCGCACGAACGCTGCTGGAACCCTTGCGGCGGCGGTCGTTCGATCTGGCCAGTGAGCCGCCCTATGCTGCCATGGCCGTCGAGTACGGACCGTCTGCACGTGTCAGGGTCGGGATCGTCGTGGATCCGATCGTGTTCGATGGGCGCAGTGTGAAGACACTTCTGTCTGAACTGGCACATCTGTACGACGATCCTGACTTCGACCTGCCGCCGTTGGGTCTCACCTTCCGTGACTATCTCACCGGAGTCGCCGTCGATCCGGATGACAAGGCCCGCGCTGAGGCGTACTGGGACCGTGTGGGTCCCGAATTGCCGCCAGCTCCTCTACTGCCGCTGGCCTCGGCCCCTGCGGCCCTCGGGCGGCCCCGCTTTGCGCGCGTCGCCCACCGGGTGCCCCGTGCACGTTATCGGCTCCTGCGGGAACGAGCGGCCTTGGTCGGGCTCACACCTTCAGCGCTCCTCCTGACGTGCTACGCACAGACGCTGTCGCGGTGGAGCGCCCGCCCGGAGCTGACGCTGAACCTCACCTTGTTCGACCGCCAGCCCGTGCACGACGATGTCGATTCCGTCATCGGCGACTTCAGTTCGCTGCTGCTGCTCGCACATCGTCCTGATGGGCAGGACGATCTCGTGAACCTCGCGCGTCAGGTGCAGGATGAACTCGCCCGGGCACTTGAGCATCGCAGTGTCTCGGCAGTGGAAGTGCAACAGCGGATCGCGCTGACTGAGGGGATCACCCAGGCCATCTTTCCGGTCGTGTTCACCAGCACCCTCGGCATTGGCGGCGGGCTCCTCGACGATGCGCCAGGCGGGTTCCCAGCGTACGCCGACGGCGCATCACAGACCTCGCAGGTGTGGCTCGATCATCAGGTAGTTGAGCAGGCTGGGGACTTGCTACTCAGCTGGGACTCGGTAGAAGGACTCTTTCCGGAGGGACTCGTCTCGGCGATGTTCGAGGCCTACCTCGGTCTCGTGGACGCGTTCATCGACTCCGCAGACGTTGACGCGATCCCCGCAGACGTCGCACTGCCAGCGGCGCAACAGGACAGCCGTGCTCGCGTCAATGCCGTGCCCAGCCTCGCGCCACAGGCGAATGCCTTGCATGTCGAGTTCTTCGCCAGGGCAGCCAAGCAACCAGCGGCTGTCGCGTTGCGCTGGGGACTGCCTGGCGCATCCGAGTCGGGATCTCTCACCTACGGTCAGCTCGCCGAGCGGGCGCTTCGCCTGGCCCGGCATCTTCAGCAGAACGGAGTGAGACGCGGCGACGCCGTTGCCGTGAGCATGCCGAAGGGCCCAGACCAGGTCATCGCGGTGCTCGGAACGCTCGCCACCGGCGCCAGCTACATACCGATCGGAGTCGATCAGCCCACCGCCAGGATCGAGCGCATCACGCGAACCGTGCAGCCTCGGTTGGTCCTCAACAGCCTGCCCGACCTGAACGACCTCGACCCGCTCCCCGAACCTGCCCCGACAGAGGCTTCGGAGACGGCATACACGATCTTCACCTCGGGCTCCACCGGCGAACCCAAAGGCGTGCAGATGAGCCATCGAGCCGCCTGGAACACGATCGCCGACATCAACGCGCGGTTCGGGATCACAAAGGCTGATCGAGTTCTGTCGATCTCTGCGCTCGAATTCGATCTGTCGGTGTATGACATCTTCGGGCTTCTCGCCGCTGGCGGGGAGGTGATCTGCGCGCTGGAGCACCAGCGGCGTGACCCTGACGAATGGCACGACCTCGTCCGTCACCACGGCGTGACCGTCTGGAACACCGTGCCCCAGCTGCTCGACATGTACGTCACCGCAGCGGCATGGCACCCAGACACCAGCTCAAGTCTGCGGATCGCTTTCGTGTCCGGGGATTGGGTGCCACTCGACCTGGCCGATCGCCTCGCACACTCTGCCCCAAGCGCACGGCTGATCGCGATGGGCGGCGCGACCGAAGCAGGTATCTGGTCGAACTTCTACCCGGTCGCCGACGGCATCGCCGGATGGGCGAGCGTGCCCTACGGAACTCCGCTCGGCGGGCAAACGTTCCGGGTGGTCGATGGTGTTGGACGGGACTGTCCGGACTGGGTGCCCGGCGAACTGTGGATCGGAGGCGACAGCCTTGCCGACGGGTACTTCGGGGATCCGCAGCGAACACGAGAACGCTTCCCTGTCGTGGGAGGCCACCGCTGGTACCGGACCGGTGACCTCGGCCGGTACCGGCCGGCGGGATTGCTCGAGTTCCTCGGACGTGACGACGGCCAGGTCAAGGTGCGCGGGCATCGTATCGAACTCGGCGAGATCGAGGCGGCCTTGCGGGACCACCCCGATGTTGTCAGCGCCGCCGCCGTGGTGCTGCGGGGCACAGCTGACCGGATTGCCGCCGCGGTTGTTGCCCCCTCGGCCGATGACGAGCGAGACGCGGATGGCGGCCTCGACCTGGACGCGATCGCTCGGCATGCTGCGGGTCTCCTCGCGCCCACCATGCGCCCAGACGTTGTCGTCGAGCTTCCGGCCATCCCGCTGACTGGCAATGGCAAACTCGACCGAGAAGCAGTTGCCACCAAGATCTTTGCGATCACGAACGCGGAACCCGAGACACCGGCATCGCCCGAGTCAAGCAGTCGGTCCGACGAGCGTGTGGACAAGGTGGCCGCGGTATGGGCGGAGGTTCTCAGCCTGCCGACCTTGCCCGCACCATCTGACAGTTTCTTCGCCCTGGGTGGCGACAGCCTCGCCGCTACCCGGGTCGTGGCTCGGCTACGAGACGCGCCGAGCACGGGCAGGGCACTCGGCGGTGTCGGAGTCGGAGCGCTCTTCGAGCATCCGGTGCTCGCCGACTTCGCCGAGCGCCTACGCCCGGCCGTCTCAGATGCTCTCCCGTTGCAGCTGGCACCGGGTCTGGCCCAGCGGCACGAACCTTTCCCGCTCACCGACGTGCAGCTGGCCTATCTGCGGGGCCGTGCTCCGGGGATGCCGCTGGGCAACATCGGCACGACCTACTATCTGGAACTGAGCGCCGAGAGCGTGGACATCGACCGCTGGCAGCAGGCCTGGCGTCGCATGATCGACCGACACGACATGCTTCGGGTGATCGTCGAGGGTGAACAGCAGCGCATCCTCCCACCAGAGGATCTACCGGCTCCACCGGTGACCATCGGCCACGCCGACGATGAGCAGTCGGCCTCGGCCAGGCTCCACGAGCTGCTTGCACGTTCCTCGTTCGATCTGTCGACGTGGCCGACGTTCGCGACCGCGCTCATCCGTCATCCCGACGGAGTGCGTGTGGGAATCGCGGTCGACTATCTGCTGCTGGACGGGTTCAGCGTCCAACTTCTCCTCACAGAACTCGCCGCGTGCTACCTCGACCCGGAGACGTCGCTTCCCGAGCTTGACGTGTCTTTCCGTGACTACGTCCTCGCAGCGGGCACTTCCCCGGCAGACCGAGAAGCATCCGTCTCGTACTGGACGGACCGGCTGGAGAGCCTGCCACAGGCCCCGCACCTACCGGTTGCCGTCGATCCGGCACAGATCGACACGCCCGTCTTCCAACGGCGTGCCGGACGGTTGGAGGCCGAGCAGTGGACCCAGGTCAAGCAGTGGTGCCGGCAGGCCGGCGTGACGCCATCCTCGGTGCTCTTGGCCTGCTATTCGCATGTGCTCTCTGCGTTCAGCGCGCGGCCCGAGCTTACGCTCAATCTGACCCTGTTCGACCGTTCCCGCGTTCATCCGCACATCGACCGCGTGCTCGGGGATTTCACGAGTCTCACGCTCTTGGAGCATCGCCCGACCGCTGAGGAGAGCCTCGCCGATGCGGCACAACGGCTGCAACGCCAGCTCGCCTCAGACCTCGATCACCGGGGTGTCTCGGCGTTGTGGGTCCAGCGAGAGCTGGCCCGAAGAACCAGCCCGACCGAGGCCGCGATGCCGGTCGTCTTCACCAGCACGCTGGGCCTGTCCGATCACGTTCTCGACCGGCTCCGTCCACCATTTCCCACATTCGTCGGCGGCGCATCCCAGACCCCACAGGTGTGGCTCGACCATCAGGTCATGGAACAATCCGGAGCCTTGCTCTATCACTGGGATGCCGTTGAAGACCTGTTCGCCCCCGGACTCCTGGACGACATGTTCGAAGAGTATCGGCGCCTGTTGGAACAACTTCCGAACGCCGACCTGTCTGCCGTCAGGACCCGCACGGCTGAATCCGCTCCCGGCCTCACGACCCCAGAGGAAGTCGCGGCCATCGACGCGTCCCCGAACGGGGATGCTGCCCTCTCACAAGACCAGGTCGGCGCGATATGGGCTGACGTGCTCGCTGTCGCTGAGGTCAACGCTCACGACAGCTTCTTTGCCCTCGGGGGCGACTCCCTCCTGGCCACCAGGTTGATCGGACGCCTGCTCGATGCCGGGGCGACAGGAGTGCAGGTCGCCGATATCTTCACCCGCCCCGTGCTCGAGGACTTCTACATCGGCCTCGCTACGCGGACCCCACGTCAGGATCGACGGCGGCGAGTCGTGCCGAACCCGGCGGAGATGACCGAGCCGTTCGAGGCCACCGACGTGCAACGCGCGTACTGGGTCGGCCGTCATAGCGACCTCGCCCTGGGCGGAGTCGGTGCCTACTACTACAGCGAGTTCGACGGCGCCGAGGTGGACATCAGCCGCCTCGAGCAGGCGTGGAACACTCTCGTGCGCCGCCATGCCGAGTTGCGTAGCGTGTTCACGCCCGACGGCCGACAACAGTTTCTGCCATCTGACCAGACGGTTCTGCATGTGCCACACACGCAACTGGACGCCACCACTACACCCGAGGCCGTGAACCAGGAACTGGACACACTGCGCGATCGCCTCTCGCATCGCGTGCTCGACCCCGGCAGGTGGCCGCTGTTCACGGTCGAAGCGGTCACCTACCATCAGCTCGGTCAGCAGCGCACACGGGTCGGCATAGGACTGGACAACATCATCCTCGACGGCCTGTCGATGATGATCGTCTTCTCCGAGCTCGAAGAACTCTACCGCGATCCCGGTGCCTCACTGCCCGAGAGGGAACTGACGTTCCGCGACTACCGCGTTCAGGTTGAACCATCGGACACACAACTGCGCGCCGATCGAGAGTACTGGCAGGAACGTCTGGACAGCATCCCGCCAGGACCGCAGTTGCCAACACTGGTCGACCCCGACACAGTGACGCAACCCCGTTTCCGGCGCTGGCAGCGCCGGATCCCCGCGGAGACCTGGAAGTCGGCCCTGCAGAACGCCCGCCAGTTGGGGCTCACCCCAGCGGTGGTCCTGTTGTCCAGCTACGCGGAAGTGCTCGGCCGATGGAGCACCAGTTCAGAGTTCAGCGTGAACGTGACGCTGTTCGACCGGCAGGAAGTTCACCCGCACATCGATCGCATCCTCGGTGACTTCACCTCGCTGCTCCTCGTCGAGATCAGAACCAGCCCGGATGACACGCGCGGCGTACGGGCTATTCGCCTCCGCGATCAGCTGGCCTCCGACCTAGAGCATCGCTCGGTCTCAGCAATCTGGGTGCAGCGCGAAATGGCCCGCCGACGCGGTGCCGTGGCCGGTGCCCCAGTGGTCTTCACCAGTGGTCTCGGGCTGGGTACGGCGATGTCCCTCGATCCGGGGCCTGGCTTTCCTGACCGGATCTGGGGCATCTCGCAAACCCCGCAAATCTGGCTCGACCATCAGGTTTCGCAGACTCCCGACGGAGAGCTGGTTATCCAGTGGGATGCCGTAGAAGGGTTGATTGCGGCCGAAACCATCGAGTCCATGTTCGACGAATATGCCCGGCTCGTCTCAGCGATCGCCGATCCGGGTTGGGCCGACTCCCGTCCAGGCCTACCGGCAGCATCCGCGTCCCACCTCGCCCAACCAGCATCGTCTCCACAGGGGCCCGTCTCGATACGAGGCGAGAGTTCCCCAGTCGCCGAGGCCGGCAAGCCCCGCCCCGGCGTCGAGTCGGCTGTTGCCCGGATCTGGGAGGAGCTCCTCGGGTCGACCGGGATCGATCGTGTTGCTGACTTCTTCGGTCTGGGCGGCGATTCTCTCGTCGCTACCCGCATGGTTGCCCGAGTGCGCGCTGAGGTGGGGATCGAACTGAGCCTTCGCGAATTCTTCGCTGACCCAACGATCGCCGCGGTGGCTGCGACCGGGATGGGACCACATGGTGGGCAGATACAGGCCGGGACTGAGGATTTCGAGGAAGGAGAGCTGTGAACGCCAACGCACTGATTACCGAACTTGAACATGCCGGGGTGCATCTCTGGCTTGACGGCGACAAGCTCCGGTTCCGCGGGCCCCGCGGTGTCATGAGCCAGGAACGACGCGAGCAAGTTTCCGCACGACGTGACGAGATCATTCAGCTGTTGCGCCAGCAGGCATTGCCCGAGGCCATCCCCGAGCCGGACGCCTGTCATGCGCCCTTCCCCTTGACCGACGTGCAGGCCGCATATCTGCTCGGGCGGGTGCGTGGGAACAGGCTCGGTGGGGTGGGGTGCCACAGCTACATGGAGATCTCTTTCCGCTCCCTGGACGTGGACCGCCTCGAACGCGCATGGCAGGCAGTCATCGATCGGCACCCGATGCTGCGTGCAGTCATCTTGCAGCGTGGCGAACAGCGTGTGCTGCCAGAGGTACCGCGCTACAGAATTGCGGTCACGGACCTACGTGGCGCTGATCGGGAAGCGCGCCAGTCGCATCTGACGCGAACGCGCGCCGAAATCGATCACACCGTGTACGTCACGCATGAATGGCCCCTATTCACACTCCGGATCACAAGGCTGCCGGATCAAGACATCCTGCATCTGTCGATCGACATGCTCATCGCCGACTTCGTCAGCATCCAACTGCTCCTGGCTGATCTCGACCGAAGCTATTCCGGGGTCGACACCGATGAGCCGAGAATCACGTTCCGCGACTATGTGTTGGCTCATCGCCAACTGCCTCAGCATCCAGAGTGGAGGCGCGACCGCAGTTACTGGCTCAACCGCATCGATACCCTCCCCTCGGCCCCGGAATTGCCCGCGGCTGGAGATGGCGCACCCGTCGCCGGCCCCGCCCCGGTCGAGGACTCCCAGCCTCGCTTCACCCGTCGAACGCTGCGGTTGTCACCGCAGTCATGGGCTGCACTGCGAGAAGCCGGCCGCAACCACGGGCTCACTCCCTCGGGAACACTGCTGTCCGCCTACGCCGAAGTGATCGGGCGCTGGTCACGACACGACCGGTTCTCCCTCAATGTCACCTTGCAGGGGCGCCTGCCCCTACATCCTGATATCGATGCTGTCGTAGGCGATTTCACCTCTGTGATCCCCTTGGCCGTGGATCATTCGGCTGCGACCTACGTCGAGCGGGCCATGGCCGTGCAGAATCAGCTCGCCGACGACCTCGACCATCGAATGTTCTCGGGCATCGAGGTCCTGCGTGAACTCGGTCGCCGTCACGGGTCCGAGACCGCGCTCATGCCCGTCGTGTTCACCAGCGCACTCGGGCTCACCCGCACAACCGAGTCAGACACAGGTCGCACCGAGGGCACTGCAGACGGTCTCATGACGGAAGCGACCTCCCGCTACGGCATCAGCCAGACTCCACAGGTTCACTTGGACTGCCAGGTGCTCGAGGACCGCGGTGGCCTCGTCGTCAATTGGGATGTCCGCGACGGCGTCTATCCAGCGGGCGTCATCGAGGACATGTTCGCCGGGTTTGAGTCGCTTCTCCACGTCCTCGCC
Organism: uncultured Dermabacter sp.; assembly: GCA_947252755.1. Taxonomy (GTDB): domain Bacteria; phylum Actinomycetota; class Actinomycetes; order Actinomycetales; family Dermabacteraceae; genus Helcobacillus. The sequence goes on along the minus strand of CAMXWV010000011.1, from coordinate 66,891 downwards.
GGCCGGCCCGCGTCCACCGAGGCACCCAGTGAACGGAACCCCGCTTCACTCCAAACATGGGAACTGCATTGCCCCATACCGGTGCCGGAATCCCAGCTACGCACCCGGGAAAACCTCAACCGCGTCACCACACCCGCAGCTCCCGGACCGGACGCCGGGCTCGTACATAGTCCACTCCTCGCCGCCGCGCACCGCACCCCGGACGCACCGGCGATCATTGCGCCGGATACAACCCTGACGTACCAGGAACTCGTCAGCGCCGCCGCCCAACTGGCAACCCTTATCCCAGACCACGACTCGCCGGTTCCAGTAGCAGTGGCGCTCGACAAGGGCGCCGCACAGATCGCGGCCGTGATCGCCGTACTGCTGGCCGGACGACCCTACCTGCCTCTCGATCCACGACAGCCGGCTACACGGCAGACGAGCATTCTCGACGATGCCGGCGTCGACGTGCTGCTCACGGACGGCGCCGGCCCTCACACATGGCCCGATGCCCTCACTGTGGTCCCCATCGACCACATCCCTGCCCCGGACATGGCCGCCTCGGTCCCGGCACGCAACACCGGCCCGGACGAGCTCGCGTATGTGATCTACACATCAGGGTCAACGGGCCGTCCGAAAGGCGTCGCGGTGTCCCATCGCGCAGTTCGGGCCACGCTCGACGACATAGTCGACCGATTCCAGCTACACCATCAAGACCGGGTGCTCGGCCTCTCCGGATTGAGCTTCGACCTGTCCGTGTTCGATATCTTCGGCACCTTTGCAGCAGGGGCCGCGGTCGTGTTGCCGGAGCCGCACCGGCGCGGCGACCCCGCCCGCTGGGCCCAGCTCATCGATGACCACGCTGTGTCGGTGGTCAATAGTGTTCCGGCTCAGCCTCAGATGCTCGTCCAGTACCTGCGCTCGCAGCCAGAAAGCGGGCGTGCGCGTCTCGAATCGGTGCGCTTGATCATGATGAGCGGAGACTGGATACCCACTTCCTTGCCCGGCGAGCTCTCCGAGGTGTTGCCACAGGCACATCAGGTGAGCCTGGGCGGGGCAACCGAGGCATCCATCTGGTCGATATTCCATCCCATAGCCGAGGTTCCGCCGCACTGGCGCAGTATTCCGTACGGAGTGCCGCTGCTGGCCCACAGCTTCGCCGTCCGTGACGAACACGGCCATGATCAGCCCGATTGGGTACCCGGTGAGTTGTGGATCGGCGGGGACGCCCTTGCCACCGGCTATTTCCGTGACCCCGACCTGACCGCTGCCCGGTTTGTCACCGATCCGCTGTCCGGGACTCGCATGTACCGCACCGGCGATATCGGACGGTATCTACCCGGCGGGATCATCGAGTTCCTCGGCCGCGAAGATCAACAGGTCAAGATTCGAGGACACCGGATCGAACTGGCCGAAGTGGAGACGGCGATGCAAGCCTTCCCACCGGTCACTGCCGCTGCGGTCATCGTCGACGGCGACCGCTCACTGGAACGTCGGCTGGTCGGATTCTACACTCGCGACCACCTGCGCGAAATTGCTGTACCCGATCAACAGCTCGGAGCCGACGCGAAGAACGCCGCTGCTGGCATCCTGACCGGAACCGACCCGGATCGGCTGGCAGAGTTCGCGGACCAGATGGACCGGGCAGCTCGACTGTCCATGGCCTGCGCCCTTCGTGAACTCGGCCTGTTCTCCGATCCGGTGGCCGCGTACAGCACGGAAGGGCTGCTCACGCAGTCCGGAGCTACCCCTGCCAACCGACGGGTGGTGAGGCGTTGGCTACGGGCACTCGCTGCCGATGGCCTCGTCACCCGCACGCCCGAGGGCGACTGGACCAAATTGACCCCTGTGACAGGCCAGGATGTCCAGGATGCGTGGGACTCAGTGGAGCAGGCGCATCAAGGCTTGGACGATGGTGCCGAGCTCATCACGTTCTTGCGTTCGTGTGCACAGAGGCTAGCCGATCTGGTGCGCGGCGAGGACTCTGCCCTCTCTCTGCTGTTCCCGCACGGCGACATAGGAACGGCCGAGGCGGCGTACAAGGACAACATCATCAGCAGATACGTCAATCAGGCCGTAACCGCCGTGATGAGAACACTTGCCGACCAGCACACGGGAACTCTGCGTGTACTCGAAGTCGGTGCTGGCGTCGGAGGGACGACCGCTGACGTCGTCACGGCACTCGCCGGCACACGAATCGACTACTTGTTCACTGATCTGTCGCGGTTCTTCCTCACCGACGCGCAGCGGCAGTTCTCCAACATTCCGGGAATGCGATACGGGCTTTTCGACATCAATGCCGACCTCGCCGGACAGGATGTCGAACCGGGCGGATACGACGTGATCCTGTGCGCGAACGTCCTGCACAACGCCACGTCGGCCGATGTGGTCATCGACCGGCTTCGTGCACTCCTCGCTCCTGGAGGGCGACTCGTGTTCATCGAAACCGTGCGTGAGAACACATCGGTGATGATGTCGATGGAGTTCTTGATGACCTTTGATGACACCACGCGCCCGGACTTCGCCGATGCGCGACACGGGCAGGATCGCATCTTCCTGACTCGCGATGAATGGCTAGATGTTCTGCGCCGGGCAGGCGGGGCCATTGAGGTCTGCCTCCCCGATGATCGGGTCATGGAAGAGTTCGGGCAGGCCGCATTCTGCGTGCGGTTCGGCTCCGACGTCGACGGCATCCAGGATCATGGCCTCGCCGAGTGGCTCTCCGAACGGTTGCCCGAACCGATGGTGCCCTCACGCTTGATCCCGGTAGATGCACTTCCACTCACGGTGAACGGGAAGGTCGATCGAACTGCTCTCGCTGCACGTGTGCCACGCTCGCAGCCTGCCGCCATAGGAGCCAGCGTTGCACCGCGTGACGACCTCGAGCGGCGTCTGGCCACCATCTGGGCGGAGTTGCTGGGGCTCGAGACCGTGGGCCGAAATGACGACTTCTTCGCCCTCGGCGGTGACTCGCTGCTGATCGCCCGGCTCGCCGAACAGTTGCGGACCTCGGTCCCGGAGGCCTCAGGCATCACGTGGGAGGCACTGATCCCGGAGCTGATGTCACGGCCGACGATCATGGACCTCGCCGCTCAGCTGCGCCGTGCTGATTCCCCCCAGACCCTGCGTGTATTGCATGGCGCATCCGCCACGTCGGATCGTCGACGGGTGCTGGTCCATGACGGAAGCGCGACCCTGCTGCCGTACCGGTCCCTGATCGCTTCACTCGATTCCGATGCTCCACTACTCGGCCTGGCCCCGCCACGGCTCGATGACTACCTCGCGCGTTCAACCGAGACGCTCGTGACCGGGCTCGCGCGCGAATACGCAGAACTACTGGCGGGAGGTCCTCCGGTCGAACTCATCGGCTATTGCATGGGTGGCATGACCGCACTGGAACTGGCGCGCGAGCTCCGCCATCGCGGGACACATGTCCAACGCCTCACCGTGATCGACAGTCACCGTGTTCCCTACTTGGTCGAAGAACCCGGGCTGGTCGAGTACGGGTATGCCCGTCTACGCGGCGTTGACCCGACCTCCGTGGGCCTGCCCGCCGATCCTGGTGCTGTCGGCCACGAAGTACGGGCGGCGCTCGACCGGCATGGACTCGTGCCCAAGGGCAGCCTCGACACAGTGCTCGGATCTTATCTCGCCGCTGCCCGCGCTGAGCGCATCTCGGCACTGGCCGCACAGACCGGAGACACAGCCGAGCAGTTGGAACAAGGACTCACCGTGTTCACCCATAGCATCACCGGTGTCGTTCAATGGCGCCCGGATCCTTACGACGGGCCAGTGGAGTTCCTGAGCCATGCCTCCGACGTGCCTTTCCTCCCTGGTGTCGTGGACGAGCCCACAGCCTTCTGGCGAGAACTGTGCGGCGCGTCATTGACCATCCATGACATCCCCGGCGACCACTTCTCATGCTTGCACGAGCCCCATGTCGACACGGTGGCGGCATGGATCGAGCACCGAGATCAGCAGGGCGAACCATGATCGGCGTCATTGGCACAACTGGGATGGTCGGCGCAGCTGTTGCGGAGCGACTCCACTCAGCCGGTCTCCCGGTCCTGCTCAGCGCCCGTCGGAGGTCAGCAATCAACCATCCAACGCATGCCGACATCGAGGTCGCACACGTAGACATCACCGATTCGGTCTCCCTCGACGCCTTCTGTCGGAGATGTTCGGTCGTTGTCAACTGTGCTGGCCCGTCCTACAGGATCCTCGACACCGTCGCTCGCGCTGCCCTCAGCAATGGAGCTCACTACGTCGATCCCGCAGGCGACGACCCCGTCTACACACGTCTCCAACGGCCCCCCGGCCCACAGAGGGCAGCGGTCGTCTCTGCCGGGCTCTTGCCCGGCGTCAGCGCTATGATTCCGTCCTGGCTCGTCACCCGATTCGACGAGCCCATCCATCGCCTTTCCTGCCTCGCTGGCGGCATCGCACCCTTGTCCGATGCCGCCGCTGCAGACTTCCTCCTCAGCGAGGAAGCGGGAATAGGCCAGCCGCTCGCCGACTGGTCCAATCATCAACGCCGGACCGCGGCTCTACGCCCAACCCGACAAATCAATCTGCCGTTCTTCCCCGGCAGCGTATCGGCATTTCCGTATCTGCCAGCTGAACTCGAGCGAATCTGTCACCGGCACAAGGTGCCGAAGGCACGATGGTTCAACATCTTCCCAGCCGGTCAGGCCGAACAGGTCATCGCCACGCTCGGACCCATACCTGATACCGGCCTCGACGACGCCGTCGCCCAACTGCGAAGCGCCGTCGCACACGACATGCAGGGCCAGGCTCCGTATCACAGAATCGTAATGCAAGCCGCCACCGATGCCGGCGACGTCCGCACCGTCGTCCTCAGCTGCGAAGACGGGTACCAGGTGACCGCGTTCGTCACTTCCACCGTGGCAGCGCTCGTCCACTCCGATCAGATCCCAAATGGCGTCTACAGGGCCGAAGAGATCCTCGACCCATCCGCGATCATCACCTCCCTCCACGGCCTACAGGGTGTCTCGGTGATCGAGATCGGTCCTAGCCTTGAACTCATTGATCCCACCCAGGCCCAGACTTCCACGCATGAGGAGGAAGGAGAGCTTTGACTCGAGCTCACGACACTTGGTTACGTCCGCTGACGAGCCCCCGTACACCTGACCTGACCGTGATCTGCCTACCCCACGCCGGTGGAGCGTCAAGCTATTTCCGACGGTGGATACCTGTCACACCCGAACGGGTCGAACTCCTCGGCGTCCAGTATCCCGGCCGCGAGGACCGGATATCCGAGCCTGTGCCAGGGACCGTGTCAGCACTCGCTGACGAGGTCGCGGCCGCCGTTGCCAGTGAACTTCGAGAGCGCCCTAGACCACAGTGGGCACTCTTCGGGCATAGCCTCGGAGCAGCCATTGCCTTCGAAGTCACCCGACTCTTGGAGAACCAAGACCTCCAGCCTGACCGTCTGATCGTGTCTGCCCGGCACGCACCGCACATCCGGAGGGCAAGCACCCTGCACTTGGCCAGCGATGACCAGCTCGTCGCAGATCTGCGTCGGCTCGGTGGGACCGCTTCGCCAGTCCTGGACGATCCCGAGATCCGCTCGCTGCTACTCCCCACGATCCGGGCCGATTACCAACTCGCGGAGACCTACCAGCCCAGCGCGCTTGAACCGGGCACCGCTCCGAGCGAGGCATGCATTCCCATGATTGAGACGCCGGTTACCGCAATCGTCGGCGATCGTGACTCAGAAGCCAGCCCGGCCGACGGACGACAATGGGCGGCCGTCACCCGTGGCTTGTTCGAGATCCGGGTGCTGCGCGGCGGGCACTTCTATCTCGCCGAGGATCCTCGAACGGCCGTCAGCGAAGTCACCAGTGCGTTAGCACCCGAGCTCACCAACTGGCCGTCCACCCCGTAATTGCGCCTGCAACCCACTGTTCGAGACCAGGAGCCTCCATATGACCCTCACACCACCTATCCGACCATCCGGCCTGACCACGTGGCCGAACGACGCCGCCCTGACCTACCGACGAGCTGGAGCGTGGGCAGACCGACTTCTCACCGAGGAATTCAACGACTGGTGTCTCAGGAGCCCTGATGCGATTGCCGTGATAGCAGGCGTGGAGAAGCTCACATACACGCAACTCGCCGACAGAGTTGCCCGCCGGGCGGCAGGGTGGTCTGGTCAAGGTATCCGTCCGGGTGACCGGGTACTGGTGCAGGTGCCCAATCGTATCGAGTTCCCGATCGTATTGCTGTCACTCATCCGTGTCGGTGCCGTGCCGATCCTCACTATGCCGGCGCATCGACACAGGGAAATCACCGCCCTCGCGAGACGTTCTGGAGCCGTTGCCTACGTGACGGTCGATCGTGAGCGGGGCTTCGACTACCGGGATCTCGCTGCCGAAGTACAGTCAGCAGCTCCTCAACTTCGACAGGTCTTCGTCGACGGAAATCCGGGACCCCACCTATCGTTGGCACGCGTCGACGCGGACCCTGCGAGTGTGCCAAGCGATGAGAGTGCGGACCCGGGCGACATCGCGCTTCTGCTCCTGTCCGGAGGCACTACCGGCGTACCGAAGCTCATTCCGCGCACCCACAACGACTACGCCTTCAACGCCCGCGCTTCCGCCGAGCTCTGTTGCTTCGATTCCCACACCGTCTATCTTGCCGCTCTTCCTACAGCGCACAACTTCGTACTCGCATGTCCCGGAATTCTCGGTACATGGGCGTCCGGTGGCACCGTGGTTCTGGCGCCATCGCCCGCACCAGACGAGTGCTTTACCCTCATCGCGCAGCACCGGGTCACGCATACCGCACTCGTCCCCTCGCTCGTGCAAGTCTGGCTCGACGCCGCCGAATGGGAGCACCCCGATCTGTCCAGCATGGAACTGTTGCAGGCCGGCGGCTCACGGCTGCCCGCCAGCCTTGCCCGTCGAGTTCGAACTGACTGGCAGGTGACTGTGCAACAGGTCTACGGCATGGCCGAAGGACTGCTCAACTTTACCCACCTTGATGACCCCGACGACATCACCGATAACACCCAAGGACGGCCTCTGTCCTCCCTGGATGAAATCCGGATAGTCGACGAAAATGGGAAAGACGTGCCTTCCGGTGAGGACGGCGAACTCTGGGCCCGAGGTCCCTACACCATCCGCGGATACGTCGCCGAGGATGAGATCAACCAACGAGCCTTTTCGAGCGAGGGCTTCTATCGTTCTGGCGACCGTGTTCGACGCTTGAGCGACGGAAACTTGGTCGTCTCGGGTCGAGTCAACGAAACAATCAGCAAGGGCGGGGAGTCTATTGCCACCGATGACATCACCGACATCCTACGAGAACACCCCGCTATCAGCGACTGTGCAGTGGTCGGGATCGCAGGTGACGGTGTGGATCAGCGGATCTGCGCGGTCATTGTCCCCTCAGGCACCCCGCCGACCCTTAAGCAACTGCGGGAATTCTTGCTTGCCGAAGGGATCGCCGCGCACAAGCTCCCTGACGTCGTCGAATGTATGCCCGCACTTCCACTCACGACCATCGGCAAAATTGATGCCAACGCCATCCGCCAGAACCTCGGCCTGAAGAAGGAATAGAACGAGGGCTCAACAATATCCAAATAGAAAATACGCGGATTTCGTATGCATGAGACTCTACACAGTCCTGACAGTTTTCGCGCAATTCTCCCTGTTGCCATCGCTGTCGAAGAGACCGACGAGGATGTGAGCGAATCGGAGCTCTTTATCGAGGAGAAGGCACAGGCGGTAGATGCAGTCCGGTCGCGACGCCGGGAATTCGCAACCGTACGTTTCTGCGCCCGCCAAGCCCTAGGACAGCTCGGATACCCTCCTGTTCCCATCTTGTCCGGCCGGCGGCGCGAACCAATTTGGCCAGATGGGATTGTCGGCAGCATGACGCACTGCGATGGATACAGAGCCGCCGCAGTTGCATCAAAAGCCGACATGGCTGCGGTTGGAATTGACGCCGAGATCAACGAGCCGCTCCCCGTGGAGGTGGCGGATTTGATAATGTCCGAAAACGAGGCACAAGCAATCCGTTACCTCGTATCGTCCGAGCCGTATGTTGCCTGGGACCGCCTCCTTTTCAGCATAAAGGAGAGCATCTTTAAGACCTGGTTTCCGCTGACAGAGTCATGGCTCGATTTCACCCAATGCGAAGTATCAATCGAGGCTAGTACATTCGCAGGACACCTACGTATTCCAGCTCCCGCATTTAACGGCATCGACTTGAGTTGCATACGAGGACGCTGGACAGTCTGCCGTCGACATCTCCTAACGGCGGCTCTTGTGGTGGCAAGCGATGGACTGGAAGAAAGGTGAAGTCTGCCCACGTATTCGCTATGTTCTACACATATGCGATCCACCATCACCCGCGCAAGGATCAACACTCTATTTTAGAACTATCAAACCTCACTGCAGCCGATGAATCGACCGGGCAGTCGACAAAAATCTGAAGGAAAAGAGAGCAAGCTACCACCAGCTCACTCCCGAGGCAGTTACTGAAGGGCCCTCGACAAGATCAGCGACACGGTTCTCGACTCGATGCTCGCACAAGATCACGCGCCGCGCGGGTCGCGGTCGAAAAGCCCGTGACTGAGGGCACAGGGCTCGAGGACACCGCCTGGTTGCCTCGCGCTTGCCGACGCGCACGTCACAGTAGACGGGGCGCAAGTGGGATTAGCCACATTTGGTAACTTGTGATTGATCCGGGCTAACACCTCACATGATGTCAGGATCTAGCCGCCCACTCGCCCTGCTCGCGAGAATCGGCTCAATGTCGACATCGTCCGCGTGTCAAGCCTCACGGTCGAGTAATGCAGACACCGAGTTTTCACGCCTTCCCCGCGCGCCTAGAGTGCTGCCACCACTTACGTCCAGCCCAGTACCGGTGGTGCGAGAGGACTCATCCGAGAGGAGGAAATGCACTCCGGCGGCGACATCCGCTGGCTGCGACACGTTTCCAAGAACTGAGAAGGACGACATGTACTCTCGAACGCGCTCGTCGCCGAAGGCTCGATGCCCGTTGTTCGTGAACCCGGGGATTACGTAGTTGACACGTACACCCGAGGGCGCGATAGCTTCGGCCATATTAACCGTCAACGACTCCAGGGCAGCCTTGCTCATCGCGTAGACCAGATCCCCCGAGCTAGAAAAATGAGCACTCGCTGAGGAGACGTTCACGATGGCCCCTCCCGTGCGGATTCGCGGCATAAGCGCCTGGGATAGGAACAGCGGCGCTTTCACATTGATGGCGAAGTACTCGTCGAAATCCTTGGGAGTCGTGTCCAAGAACGAGGGGCTGAGCAGCTTCGCCGCGTTGTTGACGAGTCCGTGGAGCACCAGACCGTCCTCTTCGGCACGAGCAGCCTCCGCAGCGATGCGGTCGACCGCGTCCTGCTCGCGGAGGTCAGCCCGGACGAGCGAGAGATGTCCACCCGCGTCGTTCACCCGGTCTCGGAGGTGTTTGGCCTTCTCTTCGCCGCGGTGATACTGCGCGATGATGGCGTAGCCCTCCGCGACGAGCCGGCTGCAAATCGCCTGCCCGATCCCTCCCGAGGCGCCGGTCACGACGACAACTCTCCCTTCAGTGCTCATCAGCCACTCCCTCCTGCACTTTGGCAGCTAGTGCAGGTACACGCGTACCCGCGAACGCTGCCTTGCCTACGCCGTCTTGCATGAGCCGTCCTGCGACATTATCGCCTTCGGTCTTCTGCAACCGGATGATCGGTCGCGGCTCGAGTTCGGTGTAGTGAAGGAACTCAAGCTGCAGGGATCTCAGCTGAGGTTCGCCTGTGGTTGCCCCGAGGATGCGCTCGAGGGCGCACACGACGCTCATTGCGGAGACGTGGTCAGAGGCGTGATCCGAGAGAATCGGGTCGGTGTCATCTATAACGAACGGGTGGTCGTGCCATATCTCCGGTGATTCCAGGTCCCGGTCCCCGTGATCTGGCGTCCCGATCGGGTTGCGTTGGCGCAGCCGTTCGTAGACCGGGCGTGGAATGAATCGAGCCCGTGTCCGGCCCTTCGCAACGCGGCCGTCCTGCGTGACGATGGTGTACTCCTGATCGAGTCGCCTGCGCGCGCCCCGGTCGGAGTTCGTCACCGTGACGTTGACGATGCCGGATACCGGGATCCTCTCGACGTGTTCGTGCAACCGCAGTTCGATGAGGTCGAGGACGAACACGTGGTCGTATGGGATGCCGAGGCCACGGTGGACGTGAACGATTCCGGCTTGTCGCTGGACCTCCATCAAGGTGGACAGGTGAAAAGTACTGACAGTGCCCGGGATGCTGTAGGCGGCGGTGAGGCCCCCGTGCGGCTCGAGGCGTGCAGTGCGTGTCCACACGGCGAATGGGTTCCTCTTGTGCGTCTCGTGCTGCGTGACGCGAGTCATCGGATCGGGGCCTTCCGCGTGGTTCACGGGCTGGGCGTATGCGCGCGTGGTCATTGCACATTCTCCCAGGCCGAGGGCAGGAAGATGTAGTAGCTCACGATCGTGTAGATGACGGCCGCGACGAAGACGACGATGGCGGCGATCAGCGCTCCGACACCGAGTTTCGGGGTGCCCGTGCTAAGTCGGATACCGTTCCAGGCCGATCCTGCCGAGAAGATGGCGAGGATCGCAGCGAAGTGCGGCATGACGATTGCGCCGATGACCGCCAGGCCGCTCATGATGAGTGAGGACCAGATCCACCCGCGGCCGCCGCGGTTGTGCTGGCGCTGGTCGGCGTCGACAGGGGCAGCAGCGCTCGGTGTGGGCTCGGGCTTGGGGCTGTTCCAGAAGTCGGGCTGGTTCTTCGGGTCATTCATGGTGATTCTCCTTGGGATCGTAGGTACTTGAAGGGTCGAGAGTGCGTCAGGTGTGTGCGTCGGTGCGCTCGAGGACGAGGGTGTTGGCCGCGGTGAGCACGGCGGAGAGCACAAGGGACGCCGCAGTGATGATTGCGAGCACAGCGGCCGTGATCTCGCCGGTGTCGGCGAAGTTCCCGGTGCCGAGCTGGGCGGCGCGGCTGACGGTGGCGTAGGGGCTGACGAAGATCGCAGGGTCGATCCCGACGACGAGCAGGAACGTGGAGAACCCGGCCCCGAGGAAGGCGACGGCGACGGGGGCGGCGAACGACCGCATCTGCATCGACAGCCACGACTGCAGCACGGCGACCGGGATCGAGGCGATGACGATGGTGACGGAGACCGCCAAGTATTGCGGGGGAAGGAACCCTGGCAGGCCGAAGACAAGTTTGCCCAGTACGACGGTCGAGGCCGTGGCAATGATCTGCATGATCGCGGCGAGCACGGCGACCACTCCGGCTTTCGCCAGCACGATCCTCAGCGAGGAGGTGGGCCCTGCCATGAGGGCGTTCCAGTTGCTCCCGCGGTGCTCTGTGCGCCAGACGAGGGAGGCGAGGATGGCGATGCCCACGGAGAGCGGGAACAGCCCGTAGAACACGATCGAGCGCATCCACAGCGTGTGCCAGCCGTCTTCGAGGGCGCGGCCGTCGATGAGGGTGATGATCGACCCGGAGGCGACCATGATGATGGGCAGCAGGACGGCGACGCCCCAGCTGAGCGAACGCTTGAGCTTGATGAGCTCTGCGGCGAAGACCTTCATCTCAGACCTCCTGACGGTCGAACGAGCGGGCGAACAGTGCGAACACGACAGCGGCGACCAGGCCGAGACCGGCAACGCTGAGATAGCTGGGGGTGAGCGGCGCGAGTTCGCCGTCGACGTAGCCGGCGGCGGTGGAGAGCGCGTAGTAACCCCACGGAGTCAGGTGTGCGAGCCAGACGGGCACCGCTGTCGAGAACATCGCCAGGACGACGCCGAGCAGTCCGATGCCGATGCCGACAAGCTGGTTCTCGACCCGGGCGGCGAGCACGATGTGCAGTGCCAGGAGGGCGAGGTTGACCACGAGGATGCACAGCGTCAGCCCGATCCATCGATCTGCCGGCCACGGTGCCGCGATCCCGAAGGCAAAGCCGGCCGCGGCGAGCACGAGGCTGGAGCCGACCGTGACACCGGTGATGAGGATCCCCAGCGCCAGGAACTTCGCGCGGCAGAGCCGTCCAGGCGCGAGCGCCGAGGTCGCTGACATGAGCCAGCCGCCGCCCTGGTGCTCGGCGTCGACGAGCCGGCTGGCGATCACGGCCAGCAGCAGCGGCGAGACGAGACTGACTCCGGAACCCATGCCCAGAAGCAGCGTGTTCCACGCCGACTCGGTGGACACGTCGAAGTCGGGGGTGAGCACGCCGGCGTACAGGCCGATCACGACCACGACGACGAAGAGAACGGCGACTAGGAGCAGCACATGCAGGTGCCGCATCTTCGCGAACTCATTGACCAGCGCCCGCCCCATCACAGCCCACCACCGGCGGTCAGGCCCATGAACACGCTCTCGAGGGTCTGCTCGTCGCGGCGCACCCCGTGCACACCGATCGCCTCGCCGACCAGTCCTGTGACGATTGCTGCGACGGCGTTGTTGGTCTCAACCCCGGAGAGACGGACCGTGCCGTTCTCAAGCCGCGCCCCATGAGGCCGCGCGAGCATGGCCTGCGCCCGCCGCGGGTCGGAGCAGTCGATGAGCAGATCGGGCGTCGCGGCGGAGAACAGCTCAGCCCGCGTGCCCTGGAAGATCATCTTTCCCTGGCTGAGGATCCCCAGCACGGTGGCGGTCTTGTCGACTTCGCCGAGGAGATGGGACGAGACCATGACCGTAACGCCGCCGGCGGCGAGCCGCCTGAGCAGGTCGCGGATCTCTTCGATGCCCGCGGGGTCCAGGCCGTTGGTAGGTTCGTCGAGAATCAACAGCTTAGGCTGTCGCGCCAGCGCCATCGCGATGCCCAGGCGCTGCTTCATCCCGAGTGAAAACTCGCGGACCTTCTTGTTCATCTGGTCCTGCATGCGCACGGTCCGGACGGCGAAGTCGATGTTCTTGTCGTCCAGATTGAGCAGGCGCTGGACGATGCGCATGTTCTCGGCGCCGGTGAGGTGTGCGTAACCGGGCGGGGACTCGATGAGCGAGCCAATCTGGCCGAGCAAGCCGCGGCGCGTGCTGCGGTCCATGGGACGGCCCAGCACGTGGGCCTGTCCGCTAGTGGGCCGGATGAGCGAGAGCAGCATCTTCATGGTCGTGGACTTGCCCGACCCGTTCGGGCCGAGGAACCCGTAGACGCTACCCTCGGGGATGCGTAGGTTGAGCTTGTCGACGACGGTGCGGCTGCCGTACGTCTTTGTGAGATTCTCAGTGGCGACGATGTAGGACATGCATCCACTCTCGTCCGCACCGCGTGCGATGTCGTCTCGCAGCAGGACTATCTTTGGCTAAGCATTCTGAGTACCGCGCGGTGAGCCGTAAGCACCACGCTTATCTGTTCGGTCCTGAATGAGCCTCTTACTTTCATCGCCCGGGTTTCAAGAGTTCAGAGAATCAACCGGATGGTGAGGCGGTGCTCGCTGCGAACGGAGAGGATTCCCCGCCGCGGCGAGCACCGCCAACTGCGACGTGCTCAGCACGAGACCTGATTTCATGACGCGGCAACGCCACGATGCGGCCTTCGCAATTCAGCCCTCACCAGGGCTGTCACCGTAGGGTCGTCTTCGGTCACGGGTTGTCGCGGTCGAAGAACGGGAGTGCCTCTTCCAGGTACGGGAGGAACGGCAGTCCACCCGTGTCCTCGTGGAAGCTCCCGACGTCCGTGATCTGCGGAGTCTGGTACGTCTTCATCGCTGTCTCACCTCCTCTCGTCTGATCGGTACTGGGACGGCGAACTGCTTGCTTGCGAACGCTCGCCCTCCGAGGTTCGGTCATGGCCGACCAATCCAACCTGGTAGGCCATGACCACCGCCTGCGCTCGGTCGCGCAGACGGAGCTTGGCGAGGATCCGGCCGACGTGCACACGCGTCGTGCTTTCGGCGATCACCAGCTCCTCAGCGATCTCACCATTGGACAGTCCCTGCGCGATGAGGCTGAGCACCTCCCGCTCGCGGTCCGTGAGTACGTCGAGCTCTCCCGCATCGCGCTGCGGGGCCTCCTCCGGGCGCAGAGCGGCAAACCTATCCAGGAGTCGGCGCGTGGTGCTGGGAGCCACCACGGCGTCGCCGTCATGGACGTGACGAATCGCGGTGACCAGCTCGTCCAGAGGCGCGTCCTTGAGCAGGAAGCCCGAAGCACCGGCCCGGATCGCGTCGTAGGCGTGTTCATCCAGGTCGAAGGTCGTGAGCACCAGCACAGGTGGGCCCCCGGCCTCCCGAATGCGTCGAGTCGCCTCGACGCCGTCCATCCGCGGCATCCTCACGTCCATGAGCACGACGTCCGCCTTGACGGTGCGCAGGAGGTTGATCGCCGCCATACCGTCCTCGGCGTCGCCCACGACCTCGAACTCCGGCCGGGTGCTCAGCACCATCCGGAAGCCCTCCCGGTACATCTCCTGGTCGTCGACCAGCAGCAGGCGGATCGGTGAATGGTTGCTCATGTCGTCCCTCCGATCGGTAGCACGGCGTGCACCTCGAAGCCTCTCTGCGGCCGTGGCCCGGTCTTCAGCCAGCCGCCGTAAGCTGTGACTCGTTCTCGCATCCCCACCAGGCCGTGTCCCGACCTCGATGCGGGCGCTTCCGCGTTCACCCCGGCGCCGTCGTCAGCGATCCGGAGGTCGATGACAGCGTCGCGATAGGTGATCGCGACCATGACCAGGCTCAGCAGCGGGCCTCCGTGCTTCCGGGCGTTCGTCAACGCCTCCTGCACGATGCGGTAGGCCGCCAGGTCAACGCCCGTAGGCAGTTCGACCGGGCTTCCTGTCACCGTGAGGTCCACCCGCATGCCGGTCGCACGGTTCTCCTCAAGGAGCCGCTCCAGCGAGTCCAACCCCGGCTGCGGAGCCCGCAGCGCGGCCTCGTCGTCACGGAGAACATCGAGCATCCGGCGCATCTCCGCCATCGCCTCTCGCCCGGTATCGCGCACCCTGGCCATTGCTCGACTCGCCTCTTGGGGTGCGGACTCGGCGGTTCGGGCTGCACCGTCGGCCATGACGACCATCGTGCCCAGACTGTGCGAGACGATGTCATGGATCTCCCGGGCTATCCGGGCTCGTTCTTCCGCCGCCGAAATCGCGGCCTGCGCGTCCCGTTCGCGTGCGAGCTGGTCCGCGCGCTCCCGGAGAGCCTCGAGGCGACCGCGCCGATGACGGGCAGCAACCCCGAACATCGCCACGCACACAGCGGCCAGGACGATGACACCGACTTCACCGATGCGCATCATGCCCGCCTCGATGAAGGCCAGACCGCCAACGACCGCCCACACGCACACGGCGGCGAGCGCCGAGGCGACCACTGTCCACCCGAACCTGGTGGCGAGGGTGAACAACAACAGCGCGGACATCGTCATCGATCCCGGCGAGAGGCCAAGGCCCAGCAGGAGCAACCCCCAGGCTGCGACCGACACGATGCCAAACGTGACCAACGGCCAGCGACGACGCAGCGGGAATACCGCGCACATGGCGACGGCGGCGATGAAGGCTGCGATGGCACCCGGTCCCAAGCCGCGCTGGTAGGAGACCAGGGCGATGTACATCGCCTCGTAGCCGAGGACGAGGATGCTCACGAGCGAGTCCGTGACCCACCGATGCTGCTGGAGCCACGCTCCAGAAGCCGTCAGCTTCGTCTCCATCGGGACCCTCCGGCACTGCTGGCTCGATGAGCCGCTGGCGTCAGCGCACATCGATCCATGCAGCCTGCGCTTCCGGGCGACCCAGGTTCGACATCCAGGCTAGGCTCCGTCATCATGGTTGACAAGTTGGGCGCGCAACTAAATACTCGGATCAAGCACCAGCTGCTACGGAAGGAGCGGTCATGGAACTCCCGGAGTCCTTCGCGGTCGCCTTGCCGGACGCCGACGCATCCGGCCCGATCGCTGCGCGGCTCGATCAACGAGCGAGCCTCGTGCTTGACCATGCGTCGGGCCGTCCCTGGATCCGCGCCCGTCTTCGCGCTGATCCGGTGGTTGTCTCGGACTCGGGTGCGACGCGGTTGGTTCTCATCGGGCCGACCTCGGCGACTCAGCGCGATCTCGTCTCCCTCACTGGTCTCGGACGCGACGTCGCCGGGATCATCGAGAGGGTTCATCGGTTCCATGGGAACTTCGCGATGTACCTGAGCGTCGACGGCCGTACCGTCGCTTGTGGGACGGTGAGCCAGAACCGCAGGCTTTTCCACTCGACGGTCAACGGTGTGACGCTGATCGGTGATCGGGCTGATGTTCTCGCCCAGCTGGGTGAGCGCACGATCAGTCCAGTGGCTGTGGGCATGCGCCTGTTGCCGAACCTCCCGCACCCGCACAATGACTTTGCGATGTGGGATGAGGTGCATCCGGTCGCCGGTGGCGCCTACATCGACGTGGATTCGGGTGGCACCAGAACCTCCACGCGGACCTGGTGGACACGGCCCGCTCCTGAACTCTCCAGGGACGAAGGGGCTGGTCTCCTCCGCGATGCGCTCGACTCGGCGCTGGCGGCTCGTACGGGTTCTGGCGTGGCGGTGTCCGCCGACCTTTCCGGCGGACTGGACTCGACGCCGGTGTGCTACTTCGCGTCGCAGGGTCCTTCCGGGGTGTTGGCGCGAACGTTCTACACCGACGACCCGGGCGGTCGCGAGGATCTCCACTGGGCTGAGCGGGCACTCGTGGCTATGCCGGGTGTCACCGAGCACGAGATCATCTCCGTCGACTCTCTGCCGGACTTCTACGGCGGGCTCGAGGACTTGCACCTCGGGCTGGACGAGCCATCGCAGACGTTCATGGCCGCACCGCGTCTGCTCGCGATGGTCGCCGGGGATGTCGAACGCGGTGTCGGCATCCATTTCACCGGAATCGGGGGCGACCATCTCTTCCGAAGCGTCGCCGCGTGGGATCACGATCTCGCCAGGTCCAAGCCCATGACTGCATGGAGGCGAGCGCGAACCGAGGCACGAGCCAATCGTGTGTCTTTCCGGACGACACTGCGGCAGCTCACCGACCGGCAGGACTATGCGACCTGGCTGAGAACCGCACTCCGTGACGCCAGTCAGCGGTCGGACACGATCGCCCCTCCTGGGCTCAGCGACTGGGGCGCGCCGCTGGCCTTCCCAGCATGGATGACCGACGACGCGGTCGACGCCGTCATCGCCAGGATGATCGAGCTGGCCAGCGACGCATCCAGTCTCAGCAGCAGCGTGGCCGAGCATTTCGACCTCTACACCATGCACGAGGCCGGGCGTGTAGCCAGGGGCATGTCCTATCTCGGCCAGCCCGACGATGTCTTGTTCGACTCTCCGCTCATCGACGACCACGTGATCGAAGCCGTCTTCGCCGTCAGGTACGACGAGCGCGACACCCCGATGGAGTGGAAGCCGCTGATGAAGGAGGCGATGCGGGGGCTGCTACCGGATGACTACCTGCACCGGGCGACGAAGGTCGGTGGAGGACCACAGGCTGTACGTGGTTACGCCAAGCACTACCCGACGCTCGCTGCGATCTGGGAGGAGTCCGGTGTCCTGGACCAGGGCCTAATCGACCGACAGGCCCTGGTCGAAGCCAGCCGGCCCAATGACACGCGGATCCCCTCGCCGATGGTCATCACCCTGACCAATCTCGCACTGTTCCTCCGCGATGTCCATCATTCCCCCGTCCCACAGAGCAGTGAAGAAGCGAGGTAAATGCCATGCCGCGGAAGAAGGATTCCTCTCCCAAGGTGCACGTCGTCGACACCGAGTACGGTCAGGTGCTCC
Source organism: uncultured Dermabacter sp. (assembly GCA_947252755.1). GTDB lineage: Bacteria > Actinomycetota > Actinomycetes > Actinomycetales > Dermabacteraceae > Helcobacillus. Next base: position 49,149 of record CAMXWV010000011.1, on the reverse strand, counting down.
TCAACGAAGCGGACGGCGCCTATCTGCACCTCAATGCCACCGCGGCGCTGATCAAGTCTCGACTCGACGCTGGTGATGACACGGACGCGATCGTTCGTGCGCTGGTCGACGAGTACGACGTGGACGCCGACACCGCTCGCCGCGACGTCGAGGCCTTCTGCCGCGCGCTGGACGAGAAGGGGCTGCGATGAGCTACGTACTCCCTCGCCAAGTAGTGCCGGTGAGATTCCCTCGAAGGGTGCTCATCCAGCTCACTGTCCGTGTCGCCTCGATCATCCAAAGGCGCGACTCCGCCCGTCTGCGCGAGCTGCTGACCACGATTGCGTGTCGAGCCCGCCCCGCTGCCTACGAAGAGACGAACGCTATCAAGGAACAGGTCCTGACGGCGAGCCCCGAGTGCCGCGGGAACGATGCCTGTTTGACCCGTTCGATCACGATCGCGCTGCTCTGCCGTTTGCGCGGCAGATGGCCGTCCTGGTGTGTCGGGGTGTCCTTGACGCCCCCGTTCACCGCACACGCGTGGGTGGAAGCGGAAGACCGCGTCGTCGAGGACATCCTGCTGGTGGGCGACTACCGGACGTTCTACAAAGTCGAGGCCGGTCGTTCCTCAAGGAGCGCGGCCCGTCCCTGAGCTTGCCCTGGCGACCGCCAGGGCATCCCACGATCACGGAAAGGAGGTGAGCATCGTGAAGAAGGCATACGAGAGCCCCGCGCTCGTCGAGCTCGGCGACTTCCACGCCGAGACCGGTTTCGGCCTCGGAGGTCAGACCGAGTTCCTCGTCGCGATCGCGGACCGGTCGATCGGCTGAGGCCGGACCAGCACGTGACTACACACCCGAGCTGTCACGGCTCGGCAAGCACCGAGAGGAGGTGAATCCACGATGAAGACCACCTACATCACTCCGGAGATCGTCGAGCTCGGCGACTTCCACGCCAGCACGGGAGAGTTCCCCTGGGCGCCGGAGATCGAGACGGTTCTCCCGATCCGGGACTTCTCCGCGTGAGCAGTCCCGCCGATCATCGGACGGAAGGTCCCGCGAGCTCTTGCTCCCTGACATCTGCTCCGATGCCTGATCCAGGCAGTGGTTCGGGCAATCCGATGGGCGGTGACCGTGGTGCAACCACCATGGTCACCGCCCATCCCCTGCACAGCAGCGCCCAGCATCACGGGAGGAGGTGGGGACATGACCCGCACGACACAGGATTCTGCTGCCCTCGTCGCTCTACTTCCGCTCGTGAAGGCACGCACCCGGCCCCTTATCGCTGTCGCGGTGCTCTCCGTTCTCACAGCTGCCACAACCCTGGCTCAGCCACTCGTGGTGAACAGGCTCATTACCCTCTTCGGGTCCGGGCACCTCGCAGGGTGGGTGGCACTGCTCATCGCCTTGCTGCTGCTCGGCTCCATCTTGGCAGCCCTGCAGAAGTACCTCCTGACCCGAACTGCCGAGCAGACCGTTCTCGACCTGCGCAAGCGGATCGTCCGTCGGATGATCCGTCTGCCGCTGCGGGTCTACGACACCAGCCACAGCGGCGACCTGACCACCCGTCTCAGCGCCGACACATCGATGGTCCGCGCCGTGTTCACCGGGGGCGCTGTCGACGCGGTCGGAAGCGTGTTCCTGTTCGTCGGTGCGATCATCGCCATGGCGACCATCGACCCGCCCATGCTCGTCGTGGTCCTCGCCGTCGCTGGTACCGGAGTGGCCGTCGTCATCCTCGCCTCCCGCCGTATCCGCAGCTCGACGGTAGCCGCCCAAGACGCTGTAGGCAGGCTCGCCGCAAGCATGGAACGCGCCCTTTTCGCCATCCGCACGGTGAAGGCGACCCGCGCAGAATCGCAGCTCGAGAAGGGCATCGTCGCTGACGCGGAAGAAGCGTACGACCGAGGTCTCAGGATCGCTCGCACGGAGGCCCTGCTATCTCCCGTAAGCGGCGTCGTCGTACAAGCCGCGCTACTCATCGTCATCGGAATCGGCGGGATGCGTGTGGCCTCCGGCGCGCTGTCTCTCGCCGATCTGGTCACATTCGTCCTGTTCCTGTTCATGCTCATCAACCCCCTAGGGCGCGTCTTCACGTCGCTGGTCACGATCCGTGGCGCGCAGGGCGCGATGGAACGGATCAACAGGCTCATGGGGATCCCGATCGAAGGAGAGGGCGAGCGCCCCAGTGGTGGTGCAGTCGAAGCAGACGGCGCAGACACACGCACGCCGCACCTCTCGGTTCAGCACGTCACGTTCTCCTACGACGATGGGGCTCCTGTCCTCGACGATGTGTCCTTCAGACTGGAAGAAGGCGCCACAACCGCGATCGTCGGCCCCTCGGGGTCAGGCAAGTCGACCTTGCTCTCGCTGATTGAGCGCTTCTACGAGCCAGACTTCGGACGGATTGAGCTAGGCGGCGAGGACATCAGCACCGTCGATCGTGATCACCTCCGAGGCCGTATCGCCTACGTCGAGCAGAATCCTGTGGTTCTCTCCGGCACCGTGCGCGAGAACCTGCAGCTGGGCTTCCCGACGGTCACCGAAGAGGCATGCCAGGAAGTCCTCGACATGGTCAACCTCCGCGAAAGATTCGAGCGCGACGATGGCCTCGACACGGTGTTGGGTGAGCGCGGAGTCAACCTCTCCGGCGGGGAGAAGCAGCGCCTCTCGCTCGCTCGAGCCCTGCTCAGCCCCGCCCAGCTCCTCCTCCTTGACGAACCGACGTCAGCAATGGACTCCGGCAACGAAGAAGCCATCCAAATCGCGCTTAAGCAACTCGGCGGCACTCGTACGATGATCGTCGTCGCCCACAGGCTGGCAACGGTCCAGCAGGCAGACCAGATCATCGTCCTTGACGAAGGCTCGGTCGCCGCCGTCGGGGACCACCAGGAGCTACTCAGGACCTCGAGCCTGTACCAGGGGCTTGCTAGGAACCAGTTCGTGAGGGACCGATGACGGGCATCGTCGAAGCATGCAGGAGCCCAGGTCAAGCTGGAGCCAGGCCACCAACGGCCGCCCCAAGTAGAGTTGGGCGGGTGCGTGTCGCGTCAGCCCGAAGCAACGAAGAGAGGTGCTCACACGATGAGCAACGGCAGGTGTCTATGACCAACCGAATAGAAGATGCAATGCTGCGCGAGGGCCCTGCCCGGCCCCGGCAGCAGCGCTCGATCGCAACGAGAGCAAAGCTCCTGGACGCCGCAGGCCGAGTGTTTGCGAGACTCACATTCGCCGAGGCGCGACTTAAGGACATAAGCAAAGAGTCCGGCATCAGTAGCGAAGGCGCTCTCTTCTTCCACTTTGGAAAGAAGGAAGACATCGCGGCCGCTGTCATCGAAGCCCAGCAAGAACGCATGCTCAGCGTGCTCGACGCAGCACTCGAGAGTGACCTCCCGGCACCCGAAACGATCCTCCGGCTGGCCGACGATCTGGCACGCCTGATCGCCGATGACTCCTTGGTTCAAGGCGGCATTCGCCTCATAAACCAGCCGAGCGTCGACTTTCCGACGAATACGAGCAACCCGTTCTTCCGGTGGATCGATATCGTGAAAGATGTTATCGATACCGGAAAAGGCGACGGTTCCATTCCCTCACATGTCGCGACTGCTGAGGCTGCCGAAGTCATCAATGCCATGTTCATCGGAGAACAGGTGCTCGCGGGTCTCGCTGACTCCTGGGCATCACTCCCTGCAAGGATAGAACGCCTTCACCCATACATCCGCGGGGCCCTCAACGGCTCTCTAGGCTGATTTCTCAGGCTCTAGTGACTCGTGGAGATATATGGCGATCGTGTTGCGCGGCGCGGTTTTCTGCCGTCGAGAAACGAGGAGGATGGCGCTGTCGTAGTCTGCGATGTCCGCCAAAAGAATGTGCCGGTCTATAAAACCAGCGAGACCAGTAAGGGATGGCAGCGCCACGTCGCCATCACAAGCCGAAAATCCTCACGGGGCTCGCTCAGCGCGGCGCCGTGGCCGGCGCGTTCGTCAGCATGGGCGCCTTCTTGTGAGGCAGCTCGGCGCTCACGGTCACAGAGAGCGTCCTTGGTCTCGTCGGATAGGGCTCCGGCGAGCGTCCGCCTCGAATCCGCTGTTGATCTCGTTGACGTTGCGGAGAGCAGCCGCAGCGTGCCGGTACTGGGCGTCCTGCGCGGTACCGCGGATCTGCTTCGGTTCACCCAGCGGCGCCGCATCTTCGATGTCGTTGCGGTACCGATACAGCATGACGGTAGCGGCGTTCTCCATCCACGCTGTCCGGACCCGCCCCCGCGTCGGTGGGGTTCCCAGTTCCTTCGTCCAGTCTTCCCCAGTATCAAGTGCATGCAGGAGAAGCCTGCGTGCTCCTGCTTCGATGAGGTCCTGGCGAGCGGTTAGCGCTGCCTGCATGTCGTCGTCGAGGGGTCCGGCTGGTGTGGGGATGAGGCCGGCGACGCGGGGCCGAGCGTCGCGGCGTCGCGGGAGCGACCGGGTTGCCTTCTCGACGATGGACGCCAGCTGCGCGGCAGGATCGTTCTGATCGTCCCCGGGTGTAATGGTCGGGGCCAGGGATGTGAGGAGCGTGGTGAGGTAGTGGCCGTCGGCTTCGTGGCGGGACAGTGCTGCTTCGAGGCGCTCGTAGTAGGCGCTGGTGAACACGGCGTCGGCCACCTCGGGGGTGAATGGGGCGACGTCGAGCAGGGCCTCCCAGCGGTCGTGGTCGGCTTCGCGGGCGAGCACGTCGTACTCATCCATCAGAGTCTTCAGGGAGGCGTGCCTGTCGATCTCGGCCTTCAGGGTCTCGGTGGCTGAGAGGTCTGCGTCGCTGCGCGCGAGCACGCGGGCCAGCTGCTCGACTCGGGTCAGCTCTTCGGGCGGGTCGAGGTGGGGTTCGAGCTCGTGCGGATCTGGCTGCACGACGTAGGCATGGTTGGACTCGCGTCCGCGGGTCATCGCGACGTAGAACAGCTCCCTGGAGGCGCTGTTGGGGTCGATGAGTGCGTGCGCGGTGTCGACCGTCGCCCCCTGGGCGCGGTGTGCGGTGGTGCTGTAGCCGAGTTCTACGTCTTCGGCCACGTAGCTGGCCGGCAGCGTGAGGGCCCTGCCGTGGGGGCGGTCGCCTTTGCCGAGGCGGCGGACGGTCAGCGACCCGTCTTTGCCGCGGCCGGTGACCTGCCAGCGGTCGCCGTTCTTCACCCAGTTCATGCTCCCGGTCGTCAGGCGGCGCTCGTTGCGGCGGGTGACGATCAGATCGCCGACGCCGGCCTCGGTTCCGTCCCGCAGCGCGACGCCCTGCTCTTTGACGTCGCCGGTGGCGATGAGGTCGGCGCGGGCGCGCTGGTTGAGTTCGGCGACGGTCTCGGCGTTGCCGGCGATCATGAGGGTGGACAGTCCGGTCTCGCGGTCGGCCTGCCAGGCCTGGTAGAGCGCATCGAGCATGTTCTCGAGCTCGCCATCGTGCAGGCGGCCCTCGTCCTCGTAGGTGTCGAGGGCCGCGGTCTTCCCGAGACGCAGGCCCATGCTGGCGTTCTTCTCCCAGTCGTGGGTGAACCGGTGGATACCAGTCAGCGTGGGAACGGCGCCGCGGTGGCGCACGATCATGCCGAACGCCCCACCGGTCTCCACGCTGGCCAGCTGCGCCCAGTCCCCAATCAGCACGACCTTCGCACCGACCTCGGCGGCATGCGTGACAATCCGGTCAAGGGTCAGGGTGCCGGCCAGCGAGGCTTCATCGAGGAGAACGAGCTGCCCGGCGGCGAGGTCCCAGCGGCCCTTGTCGTGTTCGTAGAGGAACTTCGCCGAGTTCTCCGCCCGCACCCCCAACGAGTCACCGAGGACCTCGGCAGCCGCAGCTGACGGCGCCAGCCCGATCACCGAGTCTCTGCCGTGCTCGGCGACCCACGCCCGCCGCAAGGCCCTCAGCGCGGTGGTCTTGCCGGACCCGGCGGGACCGACCAGCAGGTCCAGCGTGAGACCGGACCGCGCGATCCGTGTCACCGCGCTCACCTGGTCAGTGGCGAGCCGAACCCGGTCGATCTTCCGCCGGGTATGGCGGCGTATCCGCCGCTCGTCTACGGCAGGAGCCTTGGTGCGGTCGGAGTGGTCGAGCAGGCGCTGTTCGGCGTCGAGGATCTCCTGCGAGGTATAGGCGATCTGGTCGACCGGCTGGAACCGATTCGCCCCCTCCGCATCGACATAGTGATCAGGCACGAGCCGGTCGTAGCCGGGAGTCAGCCGTACCGAGGCCTCCTCGGCCTGGTGCACGATGCGGTCGAGCACCGTGGTGCGGTCCTCGGTGGTAGCGAACCGTGCGCCCATGAGCTGGCGGGCGGTCTCGGCGTGGAGGTTCCACCGCGACCAGGTGGCGCGCCGGTCGCCGACCTCGGCCAGCACCTTCTCCGCCACCTTGCTGATCTGCTCCGGGGTGATGTTGTCGGCGCGCACCACGGTGTGGGGATTGCGTGCAAGCACGCCGTGCGCCCAGCCGGTTGCGTCTTCGCCCAGCAGCTCGGTCGCGCGGGCACGCCACCGCGCAGTCAGCTCGGCCAAGGAGTGCAGTTCCTTGTTCGGACGGGTCTCCAGGGTTGCCTGCTGGCGCAACCGCGCGATCGCCGCCTTCGACGGTGCATGCCCGTGCGTGGTGGTGTACTCCTCGATCAGCCGCTGAGTGGCCTGTGCGATGCCCTCGCCGTCGGTAGTGCCGGTGGTGCGCTGGGAGAACACGGCGATGAGCTCAGCGGGCACCCCGTCGATTTCCCATCCGGGGTTGCGGTCCTGGCCGCGGTCGACATCCGTCCAGGCGAGGCCGAGCATGCGCGTGGTGTGATCGGCCAGCAGCGCGTTGTACGTCGCCGACAAGGCGACGGTGGCCCGGTGCAGGGTGCGAGAGTCCAGGCTGCGCCACCTGCCGTCGATGCCCTGGACCTTGTTCGACACGACCAGGTGCGTGTGCAGCTGCGGATCCCCGGCCCGCGAGTCGAAGTGATCGAAACCCGCAGCGATCACGCCAGTCACGGGCATACGTGCCACGCCACCGTGCCCGACGCGGGTTGCCGCGACCCGTTCCTCGAGCAGGGCCAGCACGTCGCGCACGGCGGCATGGTGGGCCTCGGCGATGCGGGATTGCGTGGCGGCATCGGCAACGCCCCACAGCACGCTCACCGACTTCGGCGGCGAGAACGTGAGATCGAATCCCGCAACGGCCTTGGGCTGCTTGCGTGCAATCTCCTCGTTGCGGATCTCCTCGATCGCCCGCTCGCGCGCCTGGGCCGGCAGCTCGTCGGACAGGCGCGCAATGCGGTCAGCGATGCGTTCCTGCGCCGAACGCATCTTCGGATACGGCAGGCCCAGTTTCGCACCGGTCAGGGGGTGCACGCCGCGGCCGAGGAGCTTCTCGAGATGCTCCTCGGTCACCGTGTCACCGATCGCGAGCGCTGGGCCCTGTCCGGTGTCGAGGCTGTCGAGTCCGCGGCCGGCCCAGGTGCCGGGCGGGCAGCCCGTCTCGGTGTAGTAGCGAGTCAGGGATGAACCGGCCTCGCGGGGCACGTCGGCAGTGGCGACAGACTTCAGGAGGTACTCGTAGCCCGATCCAGACGACATCACGCGGATCGTCATCACCATCACGTACCCCCTCCCCGAGAAGGCCTCGGAGAGGGGCCGCCTCGGGGGTTAGGTGCGCGTCAGCGCACCCCGGGCACCCCTGGTGCCAACAGTGTGTGGGGTGCGCGGGGCTGTAGTAGGGACGGCAGCTCTCTAGGCGCCGGACGACGCGAGGACCGGCAAGGGACCGGGTCGGGTTGGTCAGTGGATGCGGAAGCGGGCGCGGTATTCGGCCGGGGTGACGTTGAGAGCGCGGCGGAAGGCGCGGGTGAGGGTGTCGACGGTGCCGAATCCGCAGGCAGCTGCGATGCGGGTGAGGGTGTCGTCGCTGGTCTCCAACCGGTTCCGCGCGACTTCCAGGCGGGCCGATTCGAGGTAGGCGGCCGGGGTCATGCCCAGCTCGGTCTTGAAGATCCGGGTGAGCTGCCGGTCGCTGACGTGGAGCCGTTCGGCGAGCTCGGCGACCGTGAGCGGTTCGGCCAGGTGCTCCCGGATGTAGTGGCGCAGCTCGTCCACCCGCCGCGTCGTCGAGGCCGGTTCCAAGGGCACGCTGAACTGGCTCTGCCCGCTGGGACGCTTGAGGTAGACGACCAACTGGCGGGCGACCTTCTGCGCGAGCGCTTCACCGAAGTCATCAGCGACCAGGGCCAGGGCAAGATCGAGACAAGAGCTGATACCGGCACCGGTCCACACGTCCCCGTCACGGATGAAGATCGGGTCGGCGTCCACGGTGATCGCGGGATGCTCGGCGGCGAGTTGCTGGGCCGTCGACCAGTGCGTCGTCGCCCGCTTGCCGTCGAGCAATCCCGTCGCGGCGAGCACGTGTGCGCCGACGCACACCGAGGTGACCCGGCGGGTGCGCGGCGCCAGGTCCGCGACATGCGCGGCGATCTCGGGATCGACCAGCGCGGTGACCCGCCGGTCCTCATCGACATCGACCGCCCCGGGCACGACCAAGGTGTCGATGGACCGGCCCTCGAGATCGGTGAAGGTCGCATCCGGCAGGACACGCACACCCGCCGATGTCGTCACCGGCTCCATCGACGGTGCGACCAGAAGGACCTCGTAGCCGGTCGGCTCATCCATCTCGCGCTGCAGGAGCGCGAACACCTCCGGCGGGCCGGTCACGTCGAGCAGATCGACCCGCTCGAACAGCACCACCACCACGAGACGTTCAACCACGCCCTTCACCCCTTCTCAGCTGAACCCACTCCTCGACATGTCGGTATTTGCAGGTTACATGACATTGCCGACGCGCTGGGTCGGATCATAGCGTCGAAGTACCCCCTCCCGGACACGGGAGGAACCCGGAACTCTTAGGACGAGGAGAACGATGGCACGCACGACACTCCGCCAGCTCAACGGCTTCGACGACACCCCGGCCACCCTGGCCGACTCGACCCTGGTCATGGTCGACTTCCAGAACACCTACACCCGCGGCGTGATGGAACTCGAGGGCTGGGAACCGGCCCTGGACGCGGGCGCCGATCTCCTGGCGCGCGCACGCCAGGCCGGGGCGACGGTCATCCACATCGTCAACGACGGTGGCGACGGCACCCCGTACGACATCCACGACGAGATCGGCCAGATCCACCCGAGGGTCGCACCAATCGAGGGCGAGGCCGTGGTCGCCAAGACCGCGCCGAACGCCTACGTGGGCACCAACCTCGGCGAGCTCGTCGCCGCCGCCGGCCATGACGACGTCATCATCGCCGGCTTCATGACCAACATGTGCGTCACCTTCACCGCCGAGGGCACCTTCCTGCACGGGAAGAAGCCCACCGTGGTCGCCAGCGCCTGCGCGACCCGCCCGCTGCAGACCGCCGTGGCCGAGGTGCCCTCGACCCAGCTGCACAACAGCGCGCTGGCCACGATCGCCGACCTCTACGGCGTCGTCGTTGCCGACCCCGGCAACCTCCGGTAACACCCCGAACCCGGCGAGACGGTAACCCGAACTCGCCACGGCTCTGGTGCCCGACCCCCGACCCCGGGGGGCCGGGCACCAGAGGTCACATCACACTGCATCTTCAAGGAGGAAGAGACCCATGGGTTACGAGAACCAGGGATGCCCGGTCCGCCACGACCACGGCGGAAACCCCAGCCACCACCAGCAGCCGCGCCCACAGGGTCCGTCACGCTCGCCGCACCGTCGCGCCGAGGACATCGACCCGCACGACCTGGACATGACCGCGTACTGGTCCAGCCCGACGGTGCGCGCCCGGAACGCGATCTTCCAGATCGACACCGACATGCAGCGCAACTACGCCGCCCTCAAGGCCGAGCTCATCGAGCACCTGTCCCCGGTGATCATCGTGAACAACGATCCGCAGGGCGGGGAGTACACGCTCGTGCACAACGGGAAGACCGAGACCCTCCACCCGATCCCGGAGACCTTCGAGCTGGCCAAGTCGATCGCGCACGTCCCGCTGGGGATCTTCTCGATCATCGCGCCCTACCTCAAGGGGTCCGAGACCAGCGACTGGGTCGCCCCGCTCTCCGCGTTCGCCGACACCCTCGGCGCCGCCCGCCAACAGCTGCGGGACGCGGACCTGCCGGGCGAGCTGGAGCGCTCGTGCCGGCACATCCTCGACTCCGGCATCCGGTTCATCGAGAAGTCGATCGAGCTCGGCTACTTCTCCATCCGGTCGTTCGAGGCGTTCTCCGGCAGCGTCTACGACAGCATCCGCACCAACATGTGGTACGCCTCCGATGCCCAGATCACCGGGGTCCAGAAGATCATGAAGCGGTGGAAGAAGAAGATCGGCCACCAGCAGTGGAAGGACCTCTACGTCGTGGTGATCTCGATCTGGACGACCTCGGTACTCAACCAGAACTCCATCATCATCCGCGAGCTCATGGACCCCGCCCGCGTCGACACGCACCTGATCGACCTGCCCGCCGCCGAGATCCCCGAGGACTACGTCTTCGTCGCCCTCGACAACCTCGCCCGCATCGTGCAGGACAACGTCGCCGCGGAGATGGTCTTCCCCACCGACCAGGAAGTCGCCGACGCCCTCAAGGGCACCGAAGACCTCCTCTCGGACACCATCCTCGAACAGCTCCACGGGGAGAGCGACCGCCCGGCCACCACCGCCTCCGGCGGGGATGCGGACGCCAACGCGGCCTAGCAGCCGTTGCAGCATCTCCTCGAACGCCCTGCCCTCCTGGCCGCGATGTGTTTTTCGTGGCCAGGAGGGCTTGTCGCTGCCGCCCGACTCTCCGTACGAGACCTCCTTCGCCAGAGACGAGGACTGGGCGGAGCAGGCACGCAAGTTCGCTCCAAGCGAAGCGGTTTTTGGCATCGGGGACGCGCGGAAGGAGCCGGCGAGATGCCTCACCTAAATGGTGGTTTTGAGCAGATCCCAGAACTGTCCGATCCGTTCAGGAAGGTCGGCCCATTGGCCGTTCACCGCAGTGGTCAGGCCGGCGAAGGTGGCCAGGACAGTGGCGGTGAATCCGTCTGCGGTTGTCCCGTCGGGTAGGCCCGATAGGTCCCGGCCTACCGCTCTGCGCAGTACCTGGAGCTGGCGCTTGTAGGGGTGAGGACGGCGTGGATCGATGTGATGAGACTCGACGGCGAGCCTGGCTGCGCCTTGGAGGCGTTGATCGGTGGCGTAATGGTTGGCGGCCAGCAGGAGGAGTTCGCGAACGGCGGCGACGCCAGTCAGTGATCGGCCGCGGATGGTCTTCTCCCATGCCGCCCATGCGGTGCGCTCGTAGTCCAGGAGCACCCGAGCGAGCTGCTTCGTATCGCCGAATCGGGCGCGAATCTCGCGGGGGCCGACCTCTGCTCGCTCGCTGATCTGATCCAAAGTGGTCGCGTAGAAGCCATGAGCAGCGTACTCGGCTCCTGCGGCATCAAGGATGCGCTGGCTGGCACATCGGGGATGCGCGAGTTCGGGGAGATGCCCCAGGCCGGACAGTACGGCTTGGGCGAACCACTCGAGATAGTCGTCGTCGAGCGCGGGACGCTCGGGCAGCATCACGTGTAGCAGAAGGGGCCCGAGCAGGAGAAGGAACACGGCCTCGGTATCGACTCCCGGAGGAATCTCGTCGCGCTCGACCGCGCGCCGTATCATCAGCGCGATGGAGTCCGACCAGGGGTCGATGAGGGTTCGACCGAAGTCGACCCCGGGCAGACGCCGTTCTGCGACGACTAGGGCCAGGCCAGCGGATATCGCGGGGTCGGCGAGACTGTCGCGTAGTCGCCGGAGGGTCGCGGTGAGGTCACCACGAAGACTGCCTGTGTCTGGCCCCTGTCCCCCGGTGAGACGATCGGCGACGACGGAGAGAGCGAGCGCAGCGGTGTTCGGAAAGCGGCGATAGATCGCCGGTTTGCCCACCCCTGTGCGCTCCGAGAGGGCGTGCACCGTGAGCTTGCTGCCCTCGGCGAGGATCTCGGCCGCGGCTTGTCGAAGTGCTGGGGTGAAGCTGGGGTCGAGGGGTCTCCCTGAACGGCCAGGCATGTTGGGATGTGCCACCTTGGGTGTCGCGTCACGTATTGCGCAAGAGCCTGCCGACTGCACAGACGCGACTGGATTCGTGCTCCGCACCGGCCTGCAGCGGGCGCTGCTATTTGGCGTCGACCATCGTTGCTCGGCGATGCGCCAACAGCTGGTGCGGTCAGGCTGAGATCAGATGTGTTCCAGTCCAGGCGTCGCGGATCGCGTCGGCGAGGGCGAGGGCGAAGTCCTCGTAGCTAATGCTGGACTGAAGAAACGTGCGTTCGTCGGCGGCGGGCGGCCGTCTCCGGAAAGAGCCGGTGAACTGCCCCTCGGGTTGGTAGCTGGGTGGCGGGATGAGGTAAGCCCATCGGTGTGGCGCCGTCTCGGATTCGAGGTGGTCTCGGAGTGCGGCATGGGCGACTCCGCGCGGGAGAGTCACGGTGGGAAAGGCGGGGTCTTGCCAGAAACGTCGGCCGTTGCCCATATGGAGCGCCCCGGCTCCGCCAACGTGGACAATCAACGGAGTCTTAGACTCGTCTTGAGCGTCGACGATCCGGTCATGGAGATCGATCAGTGCTGTCGCCGCGATCTCCTCTCGCAGCCGGATGGTGTTGACGACGATGTCGATGCCTGTGAGTGCTTCTCGCATACGGGTGGGGTCATCGATGTCGATGGCCCGCGCATCGTCGGCGTGCTCAGGTACCGGCAGTGGTCGCGTGGCGTCTCCGGGTCGAACTCCCGCATGCAGAAGTATACCCGCGGGGCGATGGTTCAGCAGGAAACTGCCGGTGCGGCCAGTAGCCCCCAGGAGTAGGACATCAGTCATGACCGGGTCGCCTTTCGGTTGAGCATGGAGACACAGAGGATGGACACTGCGGCAATGACCAGAAGCGCGACCAGAACGATAGCCAGAGTGCTGAGGTTGGTGATCGCACCACCTACGATCGGGCCGATGCTGGCTCCGATGAAGAGGATGAATCCGTTGATGGCCATCCCGCTGCCCCGATTCGGGGCGGCTGTCTCTCCGTACAGGTTGATCATGGACGGTACAGCCAGGGCGACGCCCGCGACATAGACGATGCTCGCGGCGATCAGGCCGGGCAAGGTGCCGGAGAGGAAGAATTCTCCGAGCATGCCCACAGCCGCGAGCGTGAAGCCGGTCTGGGCGACCCGGACGATGCCGAAACGCTTCGCGAGAGCCCCAACGCCGAGGCTGACGAACATCGCTGGCAGGGCGGCCAATCGGATGAGAATGATGTCGGAGGCAGGCACGTCGAGGCTTTCCAGGTGCTGTCCGATGCCGGTGTAGAGGGCGACAAAGGACAGCAGAAGCGTCACGTGCGCGATGCTGAGCAGCACGATCGCTGGCATGACCAGCAGTCGCGCAAGGTTGCCGAACTGTTTGAGGAGCGACATCGACGGGGCATGCTTGGGCGCCTCGGTCACGAGCGTGAGGATCAGCACGAAGGTGATCGCGAGAACGACACCGCAGAGCACGAAGAACCACGACCAGCCCGCTTGCAGCGCCACCGTGGAGGCTACGACCTGGCCGAAGATGCCCGCGACCAGGAACGCGGTCGACATCGCTCCGATCGCTCCAGCCCGTCTGTTGGGTGCGACAGCCTCGGTCAGATAGGCCAGCGCAACGGGGGCGAACCCGGCTGCCGAGAGGCCCTGGAGAGCACGCAGCGCCGCCATCACCGGCACGGAGGAAGCCGTCGCGCACACAAGCGTGGCAACCGCGAGCACCCCGATGGCGACGGCCATGACCCGCTTTCGACCGTACCGGTCGGAGATCGGCCCCCAGATGAGGAAGCCCACGGCGTAGGTGAGGCTGAAGCTCGTCGACAGGGCGAAGGTCGCATCAGCCCCGAGGTCGGCAGCCACTGGACTCAAGAGCGGGATCGCCGCGTAGAGCTGTGTCAGGACGAACAGGGCCGTCACTACCAGGATGACGACGGCGACCCCGCCAGCCGGGAAGTCCGGGCTGGCGATGTCACGTGAGGGCGACCTCTCCGGAGCCGTCGTTTCGGGATGTGGGAGGTTCGAGGGCATGCACGTCTCCTTCCAACGCAATCGTTGGAATTTACCCTAGTATGCTCGGGCGTGGGGTGCAACCTCAACGTTGGAGATGCAATTTAGGAGTGTGACGCAGACTGTGGCCTGGGACACAGAGGGAACCAAGCGCAAGATCAAGGACGCGGCCACGGTGGAGTTCGCCGACCGCGGGCCGGATGGCACGACGATCGAGCAGATCGCGAAGAAGGCAGGTGTCAACAAGGAGCGGGTGTACAACTACTTCGGAGGCAAGAAGGAGCTCTTCGCTGCGGTGTTGCGTGACGAGTTGGCGCAGGTCGCTCAGTCGGTGCCCGTGGCCTCGTTCGCCAGGGAGGACGTCGGGGACTACGCCGGGCGGGTCTACGACTATCACCGTGAGCGGCCCGAGCTGATCCGCCTGTTGCGTTGGGAGGCTCTGGCATTCGACGACGAAGTGCCCGACGAGGCCCAGCGGAGGGAGTATTACGGCTACAAGTCGGCTGCTGTCGTGGGGGGGCAGGAGGCGGGCACGATCACCCGCGACATTGATGCCGCCCATCTGATTCTGTTCGTGCTCTCGATCGCGGGCTGGTGGTCCACGGTGCCTCAGGTGGCCCGGATGCTGTGTGGTCCGCCCACCGAGGAGGAGCATTGCAGGCGACGCGCGGCTGTTGTCACAGCGGCCCGTCGCCTTGCGGCCGCTGACACGGCGTGAGCGACAGTGGAGGGCACCAGCCTGTACAGGCTGGTGCCCTCCACTGTCGCTGGTGCCCGTCGTGCTACGGGCGGTCGACCTCGGGAACATGCAGATCTGTGTGGCCGAGCTGGCGCATGAGGTCGGCAAGGTCGAAGTAGGCGGCGCGCTCGACGATGTGGTCGCCCTCGAACCGGTCGATACCGATCGCGGTGAAGTCGGCCCGGTTGCCGCTGGGCGGCAGGCCGCGGAAGGGGCCGGTCTGGGTGCCGATGCATCTCACGCGGGTGACCACCACGTCACCTTCCGCGGTCTGCTCTTGGACGCGGTCGTCCATGTCCGGGAAGGCGGTCCGGAAGGCACGGACCCATTCGCGGACGCCATCGGGTCCGCGGAGATCGAATTGGGGCCAGTAGAAGTCGGGGGCGAAGACCTCGTCGGCGAGTTCGAGTCGGTTGTTGGTGATGATCTCCTCGAAGAGGATGGCAGCGCGTTCCTTGCGACGCGTGAGCAGATCGATGTCGGTCATGGTGTTCCTTTCTGGGTGAGGGTGGAAGCGAGACGGCGAAGACGGTCGCCGATCGCGATTTGAACATCGGGGTTGGTGAAGAGGAAGAAGTGCTCGCCGTCGAAGGTCTGCGCCGTTGAGCCCGCATGGGTGAGGCGCTTCCAGGAGTGGACGGCCTTGGGTGGAGCTACAGGATCGTCGTTGCCGGCGAGCGTGTGGAGCACGGTCTGGTCGAGTGGCTCGGGGTTCCTTGCGTGGAGTTCGTCGCTGAATGCGACGTCTTCGCGCAATCGGGCAACGGCCATCTCCCGCAGGGCTGGATGCGTCTGGAACTCCCGCGGAAGAGCTCCCCATTCAGCGACCTGCTTCAGAAGTTCCTCGTCGGTCATGCTCCGTCGCGACGGGTGAGCGCGACCGGACGGGGCACGGCGGCCGGAGAGGAAGCACACCTGGGGCGGCTGCCCCTTCTCCTCCGCCCGCTTGGCGAGTGCGAAGGCGAGGCCAGCCCCGTAGCTATGCCCCAGGAGTCCCCAGTCCGGCTGGGCACGATCAGCGATCATCTCCCAGAGATGGTCGATGAGGTCATCGACCGAGCCAGGTCGGCGTGCGGTGTTGCGTCCCCTGCCGGGCAGGTCGAGGGGCACGACCTCGGCCAACGGTGGTAGATCGACCTGGAGCTTGGCGTAGGCAGTGGATGCGGTGCCTCCTGCATAGGCCAGGGCGAATAGTTGCATGCAGCTCACCCGGCCACGCGCTGGGCGGCCTGTTGCCGCTCGGTCTCGAGACGCTGGTCGATCGCGGCATATTCCTGCTGCATCCGCGCGATCGCTTCGTCGAGGTCGATGACCGTCGGCAGGTCGAGCAGGGACACGATCGTCTGCACGCGCGATTCGAGGGTACCGCTGACGCGGTGGAGCGGGATGTCGAGATCGGAGGCGGCATCCCAGAGGATCTCGTCGCAGTAGCTGCGGAAATCCTCATTCATCGGTCGGTGGCCGTCATCGGAAATCGGGCGCTCGTTCTCGAGGTGGATCATGACGTCGTAGCTGGCCTTGACATGCTGCTTGAAGGCGTGCTCGTACTGGTCGACGACTTCATGGAAGAAGCCCATGTCGGGCCAGTCGACCTGGTTGGGGCGGTCGGGGTCGGTGGGGTTCATTCCGAACCGCGTGCGTGCGAGTCCATAGGCCCATTCCTGGAGCGAGGAGCCGTCGGAGAGGTAGGGGTCGCCGAGGGTTGCCTCGGCCACTGCGCGGCCGCAGTGACGGCGCATCATGAGCTGTAGGAACTCGGCGGGGGTGACCTCGGACAGCCGTTTGCCGGGTACGGCGTCGGGCATGATCTCGCGGATGGCCTTTGCCAGTGTCCGGGGAATGCCGGTGTAGTGGGACAGGCACATGGTTGTGGAGGTTTTTCCGGTCGAGTACGTGCCGGAGATAGAAATCCTCATCGCGTGTTTCCTTCCAGGTGTCGGATGCGGTGGGCGAAGGTGGCAGACATTGTGATTCCGCCGGACTCGCCGCGGAAGTCGAGGTTGCGCCACGTTCCCGTTGGCAGATCGAGGAGTTGATGGTCGGCGATGCGCAGCTCCGCGCCAGTCTCTGCCGCAGTCGTCTCGCGGCTCGTGGAGGCGGTGCTCGGGCGAAGGATGAGCTGTTGCATCCAGAGCGTGTCGGAGTGGGCGCGGTCGATCTGGTCGAGTTCGTACATCAGCACCTGCCCGAGCTGCAGCAAGGACACGAATGCGTCGATGAAGGTCGCTGGTCCCGGTGCATGGGAAGCTCGGGTGCCACAGGCGCCGCTGTGATGGAGTCCGATGCTCGCGTGAGCGACGAGCGACTCTGTGTCGGCAGTTACGGTGCGGATACTCTGCTCGTCTTCCCGGTAGCCGGATCCCCAGTGCCGAGTCGGATCCTCATCGAGGAGCGCATAGTCGATGACGCCGGCGGCAGGCGCAGAAGGCGCAGGATGTCGGAGGACGACTCGGGTTTGCATGACACCCACCTGCACGATGATCGTGGAATCGACCTCACCGTCTTCGCCGTCGAGCGCCGGCGTGGTCTTCTTCAGGGTCGCGCGCAGTGGCAGCCCGTTGAGAGATTCTTCGGGGCGAGTGCCTGCCCGCACGGTCAGCTTCCGGATCATGGCCGTTTGGACCTCGTCGGGAGTGAGGCCGACCAGATCGGTCAGCAGAGCCTCAGCGCTGCGGACCCCCAGGATCATCACGTCCACGGTCGACAGGTGAGGGCGCAGATCGGAGTCGGCCTTCTTGCGGGACCAGTCCGTCGGGTAAGCGACGTCGACGGCTGCGGCGAGATCGGCATCGGTGTCGGTGCCCAGGGGGTGGATCCGGTAGGTTGATCGGCGGTATCCGCTGCCGAAGAACCGCTGTCGGGCGGGTCCGAGGTAGTCGTCGATCGAGGCGAGTTCGATGACATCTCCGGGGTGGGTTGAGGTTGCTGCTCGGAGCTCAGGCGTCATGGGGCTTCACCTCCGCGTAGGCGGCGATCAGATCGCCGACCGTGTGGATGTCGACGATGGCGTGGGAGCCATCGGAGAACGGATCGCGCCCGAAATCCTGCTCGAGGTTCACGATGAGGCGAGCGAGCATGAGCGAGTTCAGGCCGATATCAGTCAGTGCTGAGTCCTCGGTGATCTCGATGTCGTCGTCGAGCCCGTCGCCGAGGATGTCGGTGATGGTGGTCATGATGTCGGTGGTGACGCGGGAAACGGTCAGCATGTCAGTCCTCCGTCGATAACGATGGTTTGTGCGGTTACGAACGTGGTCGATGGGTTGGTGAGGAAGTCGAAGGCGGGCAGGACGTCGTCGACGGTTCCGAGACGTCCCAAGGGCGTGCGTCGCGTGATGCGGTCGAGGTTGCGGTCGGTGACATTCGCCGAGAGATCACTGGCGAAGTAGCCCGGCATGAGGGTATTCACGCGGATCTGCTCCGGCCCGAGTTCGCGTGCGAGGCTCGCGGTCAGTCCCTCGATGCCCGCCTTCGCGGCTGAGTAGGTCGCGACCCCGCGGTTGCCGCGGATCGCGTTGATCGAGGAGATGTTGATGATGTTGCCTCCGCCATTGCCGAGCATGAGACGTGCGCACGCCTTGGTTGCATGCAGCAGACCGAGGAGATTGACGTCCACTGTCGTGGCCGTGATCTCGTCGGGCTCGGTGACGAACAGGTTCTGATGGAGCAGTCCGGCGTTGTTCACGAGAAGCTCGAGGCGGGTACCCGGCGGGCGTGCTCGCAGCGCCTGCTTGATCGTGCCTGGGTCGGTGAGGTCTACCGCATGCCAACGCGCCCGCTCGGGGTACTCGGCGAGGAGCTGGTCGGTGCGCTCTGACATGTTCCGGCTCCAGAGGTCGACGTGCCAGTCGCTGTCGAGCAGCCGCTGCGCCAAGGCAGCTCCGAGCATGCCGGAGGCACCGGTGACGACGGCGTGGCGGTGGATCTGGGCCGCTGAGGTCGCGCTCATGCGCGTGCCTTCTTGAATCGCTTGGAGTGCAGATCGTCGGTGGAGAAGTCGACGATGGCCGGCACCTTGTAGTCCTCGAGCTTTGCAGCGCAGTGTCGTCGGACATCGTGCTTGAGCCGCCGGGAGTCAGTGCCCGGGGCTGGCTTGATGCGGGCGCGAACGATCTCACCGGTCACGGCGTTGGGGTGTCCGGACACGAGCACGTCCGCGACTCCCTCGACTTCCAGTAGTGCGGACTCGACCTCGCTCGGGTAGACCTTGAGTCCTCCGACGTTGATGATCTCGGACTTCCGGCCGAGGATCTTCACGTAGTCGCCGTCGACCTCAACCTGGTCCTGCGTGTTGAAGAAGCCGTCCTCGTCAAAGAAGTACGGAGCGTTGAGGTAGCCCAGCATCGCCCGGTCGGACTTGACCCACAGCGTGCCGTCAACGATCTTGTGCTCGAAGCCGGCGCCGCCGAGCTTGACCCACAGCGAGTCGTTCGACTTCGACTTGGTCGACATGATGCCGAGTTCCGAGAGACCGTATGTCTGCTTGAGGCGCACTCCTGGGAGCGCCTCGTGGAGCTTGCGCAGCGTGTGTTCCGGCATCGGCTCGGTGCCATAGGTGATCACCTTGAGGCTCGACAGGTCGTACTGCCCGAGCTTGCGTCCGATGAGGCACATCGTGAGGAACGTCGGCGTCGTCGGCAGGACCTCGACACGCGCGTCCTGCACGACGCTGAGCACCTCGTCCGGGGTCCGGTCGCGCACCGTAACGATGGTGCTGCCGTGGGCCAACGCGTGGAACAGCGTGTTGACGCCGCCGATGTGGTCGAAGCCCAGGAAGGTGATCGTGCGGTGAGGCTTGCTGTTCGAGTGTTCGTACGCACTGACGAGCTTGTCGAAGTCGAGAACGGAACCCTTGCTGTTACCCGTCGTGCCCGAGCTGAACAGGACGAGTCCGGCGGCACCGCGATCACGGAGGGTGCGGTACAGATCGGACGGTTGCCCGTCGGCAACCTCGAGTGGACTGACCACGGGACGGGAGTTCGTGAGCGTGATGAGGAACCGTGCTGCACTGACCGCGAGGATCTCCTCTCGCTTCTCCTCCGGCAGAGAGCTGATCGGCACCGTGATCGCCTTGATCTCGAGCAAGGCGATGAGCGCTGCCACGCTGGCAACGCTGTAGTCAGCCTCCAGGGCCACTACGTCGCCGGACCGCACGCCCGCCTCCGACAGGCGCTCGGTCCAGATCCGGCGCTCACGATTCAGGCTCCCGTAGGTCGTCACCCGCGCACCACTGACGATCGCCGGCTCCTCGCCGAGGGTCGCAAGTGCTGTCTGCAACTTCGAGCTCATTCTTCGTCCTCCCTTCCTGCCGAGTCCCGCAAGGACTTCGGCGCATGTCCAACGGTTACGTTGGTTCCAACGGTCTCGTTGTAGATTGGAGCTGTCAACTTAGATGTCGCTGTGCTACGTAATCGTTACTTGCGGGCCCGGGTGCCACGGCGGGGCCCGAGGATGGAGTGGAAGTGATGGACGAGCGCCTCACCAGCACCAACAGGTCGCATCGGACCTCCGAGCTCGAGGTTCCGGCAAGTTCCGCTGCGGTTACGGGTTTGTCAGCGAACCAGGCGATGCCGTTCTCTGGCGCGGCGATCGGCCAGCAGATCGATCGACAGTGCCCGGTGGGCCTGGTGGCCGAGGGGGCGAACATCGCAGATCAGGGGGCGGGTCTGTTCCCCGACGAAGCGGCTGAAGTCCGTCACTCGCCCCGGTCACGGCAAGCGGAGTTCTCGACCGCGCGTGCGTGTGCAAGGAGGGCCCTGGCAAGGCTCGGCGGCCCGCAGGTGTCGTTGCCCGTAGGTCGACATCGTGCGCCCGAGTGGCCGCAGGACTATGTCGGCAGTCTCTCTCACTGCGCCGATGTGGCGGTGGCTCTCGTGGCCGAGGCTGCACGTTTTGCGGGGGCGGGAATCGACATCGAGACCATCTCTGCTGTGCCTGAGACTCTGGTCGAACGCATCGCGACCGCTGACGAGCGCATCATGCTCACACAGCTGGATCGAGACGAGTCGTCGATCCCCTGGGGTCTGCTCCTGTTCAGCGCCAAGGAGAGCGTCTACAAGTGCTGCTATCAGACTACCGGGCACCGTATTTCGTTCCGTGACATCTCGATACGGGTCAACGCGGACGGTTCGCTGCACGCCTGGCCGGCAGGCGCGAGGTCTGCGTCGAGAGATGGGCTTACTTCTGGGACGGAGGGTCTGTGGACCGTGGCCGGTACGCATGTGATAACCGCCGTGTGGCAACAGACCGATACCAACGACGAAGTGGAAGGTATACGTTCACGGGCTGCCTTATCGCCGTGGTACTGCGGGGGGCTCTGATTTCTCACGGATGCCAAGTCCCTCGGTCGGATTCGTTCGCTCCCGCCCATCACGGAATGACTGCTGGTAAGCGCGGCAGGAGGTGGCGAGTGGGTCGATTCTCTGCGGTCGTGGCCCGGACGGAGACGACCCTGCGTCCGACGGAGGCGCGCGCCTTTGACTACGTGCGATTCATCTTCATTCGCGCCGGCACCGCCGTCCTCTTCGGCGATGTTGGCGAGCGTCCGGTTCGGGCCGGGGATGTCGTCGTTCTGGCGCCAAACACGCTGTGCGGGAGCCATCCTGAAGGTTCGCTCACTACGACGACCATCTATGCCGAGCTAGACTATCTGGTCGATCAGACGTTCTGGCAGCATGCTGACGCTCTTGTGGACCGGCATCACGCTTGGGAGTTCATTTCCTGCCGTTTCCCTGACTCCGCGCACATCGTGCACATCGGTTCGTCGCGACTGGACCTCATGCTCCCGTGGCTCGACCAACTTGTGGAGTTAAGCCTTGACGGCGCCACACCCGAACACTTCTTCCGTGTGCAGGCGTGCTTCGCATCCATCCTCGATGCACTTGCTCCATTCTTCGATGCACAAGGAACTCGACCCTGCTACTCGCCGAACTTGAGTCCGTCTTCACGATACTTCCGACCAGTGCGAATCGAAGCGGTGCATATGCGACGTGTTCTTGAAACTGACATGACCCGCCGGTGGACAATAACGCAGTTGGCAGCGGAGGTGCATCTATCGCCTTCGCAGGCCCATCGCATCTTCGTCCAGGCCTATGGTCAAACACCCCTGGGATATCAATCGATGGTCAGGGCGCGCGAGATGGCACGACTCCTCCGTAGGACCAACTTGCCGGTTCAGGAGATCGCCGGGAGAGTCGGGTGGAACGATCGAAGTCACGCTGCTCGCGTGTTCCACCGCTTGATCGGCGTCAATCCGACCCGGTACCGGAAGTTCCTCGACGACATTCGACCGCGAGGCCGATCATAGCGTCTCTGAGGGTGATATAAGCCCCCTTCCCACAGGCACCTCGTGACGACCGATTCGATGGTCTATACCGGACTGTCCCCGTCGTCAGGTCTGGCCTGGCAGTCGCGATCGACCAGCACGAGGAACAACTTCCTGCACTGTCCGACCGGCCCGACGCACCTTGAAGGTAAGGGGCCGCACACCTCGCCGGCCCCTCGGAGAGGAGGCCGGACGAATGCCAACGAGGACAGAACACCACGGTCGCAGATCCCGCGCGAGCATCGACCTCGCACCACGATATCGACGGTCGCTTGCCGCAGTCGCATCTTGGCCTGGCGTGTCTCCTGCACCGTTTCCGCGGCCAATGAGCGGAGGCCGTGGTGGCTGAGCACGATGCGGTCTCCGCAGTCCTGGTGCACCTGAATGAGTCTTGGTCGCTGTCGACAACGGCCCGGGAGCTCGCTCGGTCGGGGATGCCAGTCTTCCCCTGCGTACCGTACGAGAAGCGACCTCTCACACCGCGCGGGTTTCACGACGCAAGCACGAACCTCGACCAGGTCGAGACGTGGTGGCGGCATGCGCCGCTGGCATCGATCGGCATCCCCACCGGTCAGGCATCGGGCATAGTCGCTGTCGACGTCGACCGACACGGGCGGGTCGATGGGTATCAGGCGATGCGCCGGGCGCAGCAGGCCGGGCTCGTGTCCGGGTGGGAGATGCTGGTGCGCACCCCCACAGGTGGTATGCACGCCTACTATCCTGCGGCGCCGGGTGTCGAGCAGCGCTCGTGGCAGGCCGGGCGGGCGGGCGTGGACTTCCGGGGTGACGGCGGGTACGTCATCGTCCCGCCCTCCCTGCGGTCCGTCTCCGGGTCGACGGTCTCCTACCGGGTCGAGTCGGTCAATCCCGGCCCGTCGTCGACGATCGACTCCGAGGCGCTGCGGAACTTCCTCGACCCCCGGCCCGCACCCCGGCCGGTGGCGAATCCAGGACTCCGGCGCGAGGCCGATGCCGAACGCCTGGCCGCTTGGGTGGCGAACCGGCAGGAGGGCGAACGCAACGCGGGCCTGTTCTGGGCGGCCTGCCGCCTGGCCGAGAACGGGGTCGCCCCCTCGGATGCCCTCGACGTCCTCGCCGACGCCGCGGGACACGCTGGGCTCGGTGACCGGGAGGTCACCCGGACGGTGCGATCGGCCTACCGCACGGTCTCCGGCCCGGCACACGGGCACGCCTCTGCCGATGGTCCGCCGGAGCAGTCGGTGCGGCGAACCGTTCAGCCCGCAACAGCGGTAGGTCGGGGGCTGTGATGGCCATGCTGTCAGGGGATCGTCGATGGCCGGTAGTGATCGCAGCTGGCGGCACGATCATGATCGCGGCCGGGGCGTTCTGGCTGTCGTTCACGGCGCTGGCGGATCTCGCTCACCGCTCCGGGATCGCGGCAGAGCAGGCATGGACGTGGCCGCTGCTGGTCGATGGGCTGATCGTGGTCTCCACGGTCGCGGCGGTCGCCTTGGACGGGCACCGCACGGCGTGGTACCCGTGGTCGCTCCTGGTCGCCGGCGCGGTGGTGTCGGTGACGGCGAACGCGCTGCACGCGGTCGTCGCCGGAGCCTCGAACGTGCCCGCGGCCCTGGCCGCCGTGGTCGCCGCGGTGCCGCCGATCACGCTGTTGGCGAGCACCCACCTGACGACCGTGCTCATCCGCTCGACCCAGCCCGGCAGCCCACCCACCCCGGCGCCGCAGACGACCGTTCCTGACCCGGGCCCACAAGGCATCAGCACTCCGGTAGGCCCCGCCTTGCCTGCGCCGCTCCAAACCGCACCTCCGGAGCCGTCCTCGGCCACCGACAACGCGCACACGAGAGAAACCGACAGCGGCGCGGCGGGCGATGCATCGAGAACAGATGCCGATCCGAAGAGCACGGCGAGCAGCGAGGTGCCGGGCGGGTCGGATCGGCGTGAGCGGGCGGCCGTGTTGCGTGCTGAGGGGTGGTCGAACCGGCGTATCGCCGCCGAGCTCGAGGTGCATCCGAGCACGGTGGGGCGCTGGCTTGGCCGCGAGTACCTCTCCGATACCACCGGGGAGCAGGAAGAGACCGGCTCCTCGCCAGAGACGGAAGGAGATCCGCGATGAGCAGTCAGGACGACCTCGAGCGCCCCGATCCTTACGAGCAGGAACGCGCCCGGGAACCGCACGAGACGAAGACGGGACCGGAGTCGGGGCTGGAGCCGGCTGGAACGCCGGACGCGGTGGAAGAAGCCAGCGTCACCGAGAAGACCGACGAGGTGGAGAAGGCCCAGAAGCACCGGGCCCGGGGCGTGGAGTGGGTGCGCATGTCGGACCTGATGTCGCGGCAGACCTCCCGTGTCGCCGGGCGTGGGATCGATCTGCACACCGAGCTGACCCACCGCATCCGCGACCCGCTGCTCGAGCGGACGAAAGCCGCCGCGCGCAAGCTGTCGCCGGTGGCTGCGTTCGGCCGGCGTGGTGGCGTCGACCGTGGTGCTACCCGCTCCGGGGTCGGGATGAGCTGAGGCAAGAGAGCACGGTCATGGACACCAGGGTCTTCCTCGACAGCGGCATCGCCCGCGGTGGGCTCACGCGTGCACCTGTCCTGCAGGAGGTGCCGACCATGACAACGCACACAACCCAGTCGAAACAGGACAGGCCCAGGGGCGAAGACTTCACGAGCAGCGAGGGACTGCGGAAGCTCTTGCACCGGCTCCACCAGGCCGGGCCGGGGGCATGGATTCACGACCCGGTCGCCGCGGAGCTGATGCAGTTCACCGCGGAGAAGTACCGGGCCCTGGCCCAGAAGCATCACCTCGACCCCTGGGAGGCCGTGACCGCGGCGTTCGAGGTGATGCGCAAACGCGCCACCCGGGAGGCCGGCGACCCGTGGGCGGTGGTCACGCACGCCGTGCGCATCACCTGCGTCGCCGAAGAGCGCGGGCAGGGCATGCTCTGCTCCACCCACCAGGCCCGCCGCCCCGAGTTCTCCGTCTTCCATGACGCCGAACGCTTCGCCGACCGCGACGAGGACAACCCGCTCATCGACTTCCACCCCGCCTTCCAGGTCACCGACCACCACCTCGGCGACGAGGCCGAGGAACCGGCCACGGCGCTTGCGGACACGGCGATGAGCGCGAGCGCGGCCATGGACGAGGCGATCCGCTTGTTCATCCGCCTGGAATGGCCCGAACCGGCAGCCCGGGCCGGTATCGAGCACGTGTGCCAGGCCCTGGCCCGGGCCGGGAGCAGGCAGACCGCCTACGAGGCGCTACGCCGGGACCGGCATGCCCGCGCTCTGCTTGACCTGCCGAAGAAGTCGTGGTCGGCCCTGCTGAAGGTCCTGCTCGGCAACCCGAACCCGGCCTACGCCGCGACCGGGCTGGGCAAGGGCATCTTGCTGCGCCTGCTCATCGGCGAGACCGTGCCGGTGCTGCTGCGCGATGACGACCTCGTGCTCACGATCGCGCTGTCGGCGCCGGGAGGAGCACCGGCGTGAGCACGCACTCGGGGGAAATCGTGCTCGACCGGGCGGTCGAGTCGATCATCGTCGGTCACCGGCACCGCCAGGATCTCGGCGACCTCGACGCGCTCGCGGACTCGATCGCCCGCAAGGGTCTGCTGCAGCCGCCGACGATCACCCCGGACGGGGTGCTCGTGTGCGGGGCGCGCAGGCTCGCGGCGATCAAGCAGCTGGGATGGCGGACGGTGGGCGTGTGGGTGCGCTCGAACGTCTCGACCCGCCTGGAGCACCTGTTGGCCGAACAGGACGACAACGAACTCCACAAGGACCTCGACCCGCGCGAGGCCGCGGCCCTGTACCGGGAGATCAAGGCGCTCATGTCCGAGAACGCCGCGAAACGACAGGCTCAGACGCGCTTCTCCGCCACCGCTGAGGGTGGACACGACGGTGGTGAAAAATTTTCACCACCGTCAGGACCGGCGGGCAAGGCGCGGGAGCAGGCCGCCGCGATGATTCCCGGCGGCGCCTCGTTCATGACGCTGGAGAAGATCGGCTACCTCGAGACCGTCGCCGCCGACCCCGACCAGCCAGAGCAGGTACGCCAGGACGCGGCCGCCGCGCTGACACAGATCGAGGCCGGAGGGCCCGTCCACCCCGCCTACACCCGCATCCGCGCCGCCACAACGCCCCCACCCGAGACCGGGGACAGTGAGGAGGTGGACCGGCTCGCCCAGGCCGCCCTGGCTCGGGTCCGCCACACCACCACCGACAACGACGACCTCGACGTTGCTGACGGGGGCGGCGAGGAGCCGGCTGCGCGCTGGTCGATGCGCTCGTTCGTGATGAACACCGAGCAGCTGGCCACCTGGTGGGACCACTACGACGCCACCGAACTGGCCGCCAGGCTCACCGACGAGCAGCTCGAGAAGTTCTTCGCCGCCGCCGAGGCCACCGCCCGCTTCGCCGAGGAGCTGCGCGCCGCTCGCACACAGCCCAGCGAGGCCGCCGGGACCGGGCGGGAGCACCTGCGCGCCATCTGAACCCCCGGGCGGGTGGGGTGCACCTGGCCGGTATGAAGACCCCCGACGCACCTGTTGACCCGCGCACCCGGGCGCGAAGGATCGCCCTCATCGCCGGCGGCCTCGCCGCACTGCTCCTGGTCGCCACCGGCCTCTACGGGCTGATCCTCGGACCCGAACCCCCTGATGACCCCACCCCGGCACCGCGCCCGACGGCGAGCTCACCGGCGGACCCCTCGGCGACACCCGGACGGCTGGCGACGATCCCGCCGAGCGCGGACCCGGAGGAGTTCGCGCGCACCGTCGCCGAGACCCTCTTCGCCTGGGACACCGCCTCCGGGCTCATGCCCTTGGACTACTCGGCGGTCATCCTCGACGTCGGCGACCCGAGCGGCACCGAGCAGGCCGGACTCGCCTCCGATGTCGCCGCCTACCTGCCCAGCCGCGACGCCTGGACGGACCTGCGCCAGTACGCCACCCGCCAGCACCTGAGCATCTCCTCCGCCTATGTGCCCGACGCCTGGGACGACGCGCTCGCCCAGGCCCCACCCGGCCAGCTCCCGGACGGGGCGACGGCGATCACCATCGAGGGCACCCGCCACCGCACCGGCGTCTGGAACGGCGAGGACGTCACCAGCGAGCACTCCGTGAGCTTCACGATCTTCCTGGTCTGCCCACCCCCAGGCACCCCCACACCCAGAGCACAGACCGACGACACGGGGCAGGCGAGCTGTTACGTGGCGCGGCTGTCCGAGCTGGACAACCCCCTGCGGTGAGCCGGCATGGTCAAGAAGCTGCTCATCATCGCCCTCGCGCTCGTGCTGCTGGCCCCGATGCTGGGCCTGGTCGGGGTCGCGGTGCTGATGAACCCCGCCGCGGGCACCACCTGCACCGTCAACCCGGACGGCAGCGTCACCATCGGGGACGTTCCCGACGAGCTCACCGTCACCACCGCCGACGGCCAGCAGATCGCACTCAACCGGGACCAGCTGACCCATGCCGCGACGATCATCGAGACCGGCTCCGGGATCGACGGGGTCGGCCGCGACGGGATCCAGATCGCGCTCATGGCCGCCCTGACCGAGTCGAGCCTGCGCATGCTCGCCAACTCCACGGTCCCCGGCTCCGAGGACCGCCCCCACGACGGCACCGGATCGGATCACGACTCGCTGGGCCTGTTCCAGATGCGGCCTGGCAGCGGATGGGGCACGGTCGCCGAGCTGATGGATGCCCAGTACCAGTCGCAGGCGTTCTTCGGCGGCCCAGACGGACCCAACGGCGGCTCCCCGCGTGGGCTGCTCGACATCCCCGGCTGGGAAGACATGGACAAGGGCGAGGCCGCCCAAGCCGTCGAGGTCAGCGCCTACCCCGACCGCTACCAGAACTACGAACCCGCCGCCGAGACGATCCTCGACACGCTCACCGGCTCGACCACGGGCGCCGGCGAGGCCGCCGCCGTAGCAGCACCGGCGACCGGTGGGGAGACCTCACGGGTCGTGTTCCCCCTGCCCGCGGACACCTGGGTGATGACCAGCCCGTTCGGGATGCGCCAGCACCCCATCACCGGGGAATACAAGCTGCACACGGGCACGGACTTCTCCGCTCCCGATGGCACGCCGATCCTCGCCACCGCCGACGGCACCGTCACGGTCGCCTCGTTCTCTGGCGGCTACGGCGGGCTCATCGTCATCGAGCACCACGTCGACGGGCAGCAGGTGGCGACCGCGTACGCGCACATGTGGGAGCACGGCATCCACGTGGAGACCGGTGACCGGGTCAGCGCTGGCCAGCACATCGGTGACGTCGGCTCCTCCGGCTACAGCACC
This sequence comes from uncultured Dermabacter sp., assembly GCA_947252755.1. Taxonomy (GTDB): domain Bacteria; phylum Actinomycetota; class Actinomycetes; order Actinomycetales; family Dermabacteraceae; genus Helcobacillus. The sequence goes on along the minus strand of CAMXWV010000011.1, from coordinate 20,782 downwards.
GGCCCGCACCTGCACTTCGAAGTCCGCGAGGGCGGCACCGATGGCGAGTACACCGATCCCGCCGCCTGGCTGAACCAGCATGACGCGGCCGACCTGCCCGAGGCCGAGGGCGGCCCTCCCGGTGGCCCCGATGACGAGAGCTGCGAGGAGGGAGGCAGCGGCCCCGGCGGCGAGCCGGATCCGATCGGTGACGGCGATCCCAACCGGCTCGTCGACGATCCCACCACCGACGGGCAGATCACCGCCCGGATGCTGCATGTCTATCAGCAGACCCTCGACGCTTTCCCCGACACGAGCTGGGCGTGTTATTCACCCCGCCCGGGCACGAAATCCGAGCATCCACTGGGGAGGGCCTGTGACATCACTTTCGGCAATCCCATTGGGCAACGCCCCACTCCCGAACAGCGTGAACTGGGGTGGGATGTCACGAACTGGGTCAAGGATAATGCCGAAACCCTTGGCGTCGAATACCTGATCTGGGATGGGAAGATCTGGTCGCTCAAGCGCGATGACGAGGGCTGGCGGGAATACAATGGGGGCGGAATGCACGACCCCTCGGATATCACCGGCGGACATTACGATCACCTGCATATTACCGTCAGCGAATAACTAGTATTCGTCGGGTTAGCGTCGGCGACATTCATCGGTGCACTGAATAGATTCTAGCAGTTTCTTTTTCGGTGGCGATGTGTCTGGTTCGTGCACCTGGTCGGTATGGCACGCGAGGAACCCGGAGGCATGGAAGAGGCACGTCTATCCGATGTGCTGCAGGCCCACGCCTGGCTGGAGACGATCGACCCTGGCGAGTACGCGAGACGGGACCGCGCCCTGCTGGGCGCCGACCTCAGCGAGGACGAGGAGACCTATACGCGGCTCCAACACGACCTGGTCCGCCAGTGGCGCATCCACCGTGACGACCCGCTTCCTGACCACCTGCGGCAGGCGGCGAAGCTGGCGCAGAGCCTGGCCTGGCCTGGCTGGGCTCCGGCCGCGAGGTGGATTGGCGGCACGCGCACGCCCTCGCGCTGACCGATACCGAACGCAACCGCGACCGGGCGTGGTTGTTCGGTGCCTGGCGCCTGCACCGCGATACGGGCACGGCCCCGGAGCACATGGGCCATGCCGTCACCGGGCTGCTGCGAGTCCGTCTGGACCGGCTCGAGGAAGCACGGTCCTGGCTGCGTGCCCGGGATCCCGAGGAACACCGGCAGTGGGCCCAGCGTCGCGACTTCGCCGACACCCTCGGCGACGCCTGGGCCGACGACCGCGACCTCCTCACCCGGTGGCGCACCCACCTCGACGTCGCTCGGCCCCGCACGGTGACCACCGACGTGCCTTGGGCGCTTCCTCCCGCAGGCCAGCGCCGCATGGGCCCACCGCCACTGGGCATGTAGCCAGATCCCGGGTCGCGCCGGGACCGCGCCCGCCGCAGGCGAACCGGTGGTCGGGCTGTTCGCCTCTGGGCAGGATCGTGGTCGGTGGTGGCGGTGTACCTGCCGGATATGGATATGGAGCATCGTGACTCTTCGCTGGCATCGGTGGTGCGGCGATGAACGTGACCCCGGACTTCGGTGGGCTCGACGGCCTCACCGACCTCGAGACCGTGATCGGCGCGCTGCTGATGTTCATCCTGGTCACCGCGGTGCTGATGCTGATCGTCTCGGCCGTCGTCTGGGCCATCGCCGCGGCCACCGGCCACGCCGCGGCCGCATCCAAGGCCAAGACCGGAGTGCTGGTCGCCCTCGGCGCCGCGGCACTGGGTGGGTGCGGAATCGCGTGGATGAACTGGCTGATCGCCATCGGCGAGCAACTCTGACCCACACCACCACCCGGAACTGCACCCGTAATCGCTGCCCACCGGCTCGCCCTCCCTGCTGCTCCTTGCTCCCGGACCGCCCCTGCGCCCACGTGCCTGATCGTCGGCTGACCACCGGGGTAGCCGGTCACGCACTCACTCATCGATGAGTGATCGCGTCGGACGGAACCGTTTCTCGCTGAGGGCGCGGGCGCCGTCCACGCCTGCGTCGTGGGCGCCGCCTCACTCCAGCTGGACTGTCACCGCGGACCTGAGTGACCAGCCGTTCTCCGCGGTCATCGGTCACGCCGTGCGCGGAGGTCGCAACCCTCTCGCTCGCTTTTGCCCTGGACCCGGTGCGCGGGGACCTCTGCAACGGCGCGGTGGGGCGCTCGCTTCGCAGGGGTGGTGGCGGGCACCTGATGAGCGACCCCGTTTCCGCTCATCAACCCCGCCTCGATGCGGGAACTCTGTGTGAGGAGTGCTCTCGTGCTCGACTTCCTGACCTTCGCTCTCGCGGCCCCGGAACTGCTCGCGGCGAATATCGATATCGCCCCGAATGACGACGGCCTTCCGGGTATCGCCCAGCTGCGCACCATCGTCGGTGCCGTGATGACCATCGGTCTCATCCTCAGCGTTCTGGCGCTGATCATCTCGGCCATCGTCTGGGGCTTCGGCTCCAATTCCTCGAACCCGCATCTCGCGGGGAGGGCGAAGCTCGGCGTTCTCATCTCCTGCGGTGCCGCGGTGATCTGTGGCGCCTCGGTGACTCTGATCCAGTTCTTCTGGGATGTCGGCCAGAGCGTCTGATTCCACCCATCTCCATTTCCGCTTGGGAGGTTCCTGATGGGTGTGTGCGATATTCCCGTCATCTCGAATGTGTGCGATTCCGCCGGCGAAGCCGCGGCCTCGTTGATCACCGCGCCATTCGACTGGCTGGCCTCGGCACTGGGTGAAACGGCCGGCTGGATGTTCGAGGCCGTGTGGACCGTCTTCGACACCACGACGCTGGTCGATGTCTCCAGTCCGGAGTACGTGTCGGTCTACAACCTGCTCTTCGGCATCGGCGTGATGCTCATGCTGGTCTTCTTCTGCCTCCAGCTCATCCAAGGACTGATTCGGCGGGAACCGGCAGCGTTGAGCAGGGCCGCGCTCGGCCTCGTGAAATCGGTGATCGGGTCGTTCGTCGTCATCAGTTTGACCGGTCTCGCGCTCGAGATCGTCGATCAGCTCTGCGTCGGGATCATCCAAGCCGCCGGCGAGACGACCGAGTCGATGGGCGACAAGATCGCCGTGCTCGTCGCGGGCCTGACCGCGCTCAATCTCACCGCGCCGGGCGTGGCCGCGATCCTGGGGATCTTCCTGGGGGCGATGGCGATCGCCGCCGCCGCGATCGTCTGGCTCTCCCTCCTGGTCAGGAAAGCCTTGCTGCTGGTCGCGATCGCCCTGGCACCGCTGGCGTTCTCGGGGGCGAGCTGGGACCACGCGCGCGGGTGGATCGGCAAGTGGGCGATGTTCGTCATCGCGCTGATCTGCTCGAAGTTGGTCCTCGTCGTGATCCTGCTGGTCGCCGTCACCCAGGTCTCGGCACCGATCGACGGGGACATCTCCTCGATCAGCGACCCGCTGGCCGGAATCGTGCTCATGGCGCTGGCGGGCTTTGCCCCCTACATCTGCTATCGATTCCTGTCCTTCATCGGCTCCGACTTCTACACGATGGCCGGCTCCGAGCAGGACGCCAAGCAGGCCTTGAACCGGCCGGTGCCGATGCCGGGCAAGTCGCAGGGCAACGAGCCGAAGCAGGTCCTCGACGACAAGAAGTCCGACTCGCCCGGCGGCAGCAGCGAGGGCGGCAAGACCTCCGGCTCGAAGCCCACCCCGCCCCCGGCCTCCTCGGGAAGCACCGGCGCCGGTGCAGGCGGTGCGGAAGGTGCTGGCGCCGGTGCGGGTGGTGCGGGCGCGGGTGGCGGGGCTGCCGCTGCCGGTCCGGCCGCAGCCGTCGTCCTCGGTGCCGAGGCCGTGAAGAAGACCGCGGAAGCCGGCCCGCAGACGGGCAAGGCCATCGCCGATCAGGCCGAGACGGCCGCCGACTCCGCCGATCAGCCAGCCTCCTCATCCCCGCCACCGCCGACGCCCCCGAACCCCGGCCCCGGCACGGGTTCGGGCACGGGTCCTTCGTCCGGTCCGGACCAGCCGACGTCGACGCCTCCGCCGCAGCCCTCACCGCCGCAGCCGCGCTCAACGCCGGAGAACCCCAGCACGCCACCGAAGCCCGGGAAGGAGTGAGGACAGGTGTCTGCAACGAACGAGAAGACCTCGACCGAGCTGGAGCCGGTGAAGTTCTCCCGGCTGACCCGGCGTGGAGTCCTACTGGGCCTGTCGGTGTCGCAGCTGATCGCCCTGGGCATCGGCGCGGCCAGCCTGGTGACCGCGTTCTATGCCGGGGGTGGGATCCGGGTGCTGGTCTCGGCACCGATCTGGGTGCTGGCCGCTGCCGTGACCTGGATTCCCCTCGGCGGGCGGCCGATCGTCGAGTGGCTGCCGATCGCGTTCTGGTGGCTGTGGCGGACCACGGGCGGGCAGCTGCTCTACCGGCGCCGCATCGTCACCCCGCGGCCGGCCGGGACGCTGGCCCTGCCCGGCGACATGGGGCGCCTGCGCGAGTACAGCGATCCCGAGACCGGGGCGTGCATGATCCACGACCCCGCCCAGGCCACACTCACGGTGCTGTGCAGCGTCACGCATCCGGCATTCATCCTGCTCGACCCGGCCGAACAGGGACGCCGGGTCGACGCCTGGGGGCGCGTGCTGGCCACCGTGTGCCGGTCCGGACGAGTCGCGACACTGCAAGTGCTGGAGCGGACCCTGCCGGACTCCGGCAGCGGCCTGGCCGAATGGTGGGCCGCCCACGGCAGCGGTGACGGGTCATGGGCGGCGACGACCTACGCCGAGCTCATCGAGCGCGCCGGCCCGGCCGGGGAACGCCACGCCTCCACGATCAGCCTCAGCCTCGACATGAAATCAGCGGCCCGGCAGATCCGCACCGCCGGCGGCGGCATGCGCGGGGCAGCCCAGGTGCTGCGCCAGGAGATGACGACGCTGGTCGCGGCCCTGCGCTCGGCCGAGCTCAAGCCCTCGGCGTGGCTGACCTCCGGCGAGGTCGCGGTGATCCTGCGCTCGGCCTACGACCCCTCGGTCGCGACCACGCTGGAACGTCACGGGGAGATCGGGCAACAGCTGGCCACAGCGGGCCCGGTCGCGGTCGCCGAGACGTGGACGCACCTGCGCACGGATTCGGCCTACCACGCGGTGCTGTGGATCAGTGAGTGGCCGCGCTCGCTGGTGTATCCGACGTTCCTGTCCCCGGTGCTGCTCTCCACCGGCGTGCAGCGGTCGATGTCGCTGATCTGCACGCCGATGCGCACCGACCAGGCCGCCCGCGACATCCGGAAGAAGAAGACGGAGTACGTCTCCGATGCCGCTCAGCGGGCCCGGATCGGGCAGATCGAGGACGCCGGCCAGCGCGCCGAGTATCAGGACGTGCTCCAGCAGGAAGCCGATCTGACCGCCGGCCACGGCGTCCTGCGCTACACGGGCCTGATCTCGGTGTCCGCGCCCACCGTCGCCGAGCTCGATGCCGCGATCGCCGCGATCGAGCAGGCCGCCGTCCAGTCCTCCTGCGAGACCCGCCGCCTCGTCGGCCAGCAAGCGCAAGCGTTCACCGCCGCCGCGCTACCCCTGTGCCGGAGAGTCTGACCCCGCTGGGACCGGCCAGGGGACGCGTGCACCTGATGGGCACGGCCGATCACGGAAGAGGGAGCGATCATGTCCACGAACCCCGCCGAGCATGCCGAGTCCGCCCATGCCGCGCTGCGGCTCCTCGCCGACGCCACACGCCACGTCGAAGATCCCGACCAGCTCTCTGCCGTCATCGACGACCTCCGCGGCGGAACGCGGGCACTGCAGACGACACTGGCCCAGCTCGCCGACGCCCACCCGCACCACCAGGGCCGGGCGATCAGCCTCAGTGGTGACCTGGCCACCGGCCGTGCCACCGCCGCGGACGCCTACACCGTCCTGCGGGAAGCGGCCCAGCGGCTTGGCGGGGTCGAGGAGCTGCTGCGGGAGGCCGTGGACCGGACAGACACCATCGACTGGACACCCGCTCCCGCTCCGACTGCTCCGGTGGTCGAGGAGATCGCCCCCTCCCAGGCGTACAGAGGCCTGTCCGAGCGCGGGGTCTGGCGGACGGTGACCCTGCAGGAAGGCACGACCGCTGCGAGGACGATGCGCCTGCTGGACGAGCACGGCGCCGAGGCCGCTGTCGCCTACCTCGCCCAGGCCGACCACGGAGACCCCGCCATCATGCGCGAGCTCGAGCGCGGCTACGCCTACGACGAACCGCCACCGGGCCGTGAGCGGGTGTTCCAGGTCGGGGCCTACCAGCTGAGCATCAACCCGGAAGGCCGCTGGGCGGGCCTCTCGCACTGGGACGAACCGGGCCAGGGACCCACCCTCGCCCCGCCCCTGCCACCGGCGCTGCACCCCACCACGCCCAGTCCCGTCCCGGTGCGCCACCACGACCCCGCGGCATCGAGAGGACGCGCCGACGCGTCGTGGTTCGAGCACCCGGGCAGCACCACCGGCAGACGCGCCCCCGGACCGGGCCTGTGACCGGCGCTCACCCAGGAAAACGAGCCAGCCGGAGACAGGCACCCGCGGGGGCCCGGCGCCCCCGCGCTCTCTGGCCACACCTCTGGACTGCCTGCGCTCACCGGGCCGGGCTGGTGGGGAGGGGGCGGGCACCTGACCGACATCCCATCGCCATGAACCGGGAGGAACCGTCATGCCCACCTTCTACGACCCCGTCGCGGACGCCGGCGAAGCCTCGCAGGCACTGCGGGGGCTCGCGCATGCCAGCCGCGCGTTCGACCACCCCCAGGACCTCTACGGCGTGCTCGGGGATCTGCTCAGCGGCGTCCGGTCGCTGCGGCAGGTCCTCGACCAGCTCGCCGACGCCCACCTCACGCACCGCGCCCGCGCGCACGACGATGCCGGCAGTCACGACGCCGGTGTGCTCAACGCGCGCGTCGCGTCCGCCTGGCTGCGCGAGGCCAGCGCGCTGGCCGACCTGACCGAGAACCACCTCGACACCGCCATGGCAGCAGCCGGTCGCATCGCCTGGCATGCCCCGGGAACCGATACGCAGCAGCGGTGGATCTCCGTCGTGCGCCTCGAGGGCGCGCAGGCCCAGGCCGCCCTCGACCGCATCGACCGAGACGGCGTCTCCGCCGGCCTCGACCACCTCACGACGTGGGACCGCGGCGAGGCCACGACCACCGAGGCACTGGAGAACGGGTACGTCTACGACGAACCGCCCGCGGGCTCGATGGACCACCGGGTCGACGCCGACACCTACCTGCTGAGGTACGGCTCCACCCCGCCCCAGATCGCGCTCTACCGCCGCCAGACCCTCCCACTCGACCACGCCAACCCCAGCGACCCCGGTGCAACCGGCCTCGACGGTATCGGCGGTCCTGACCCGGCAGGCACCGCGACCGGCAGCCAGACCGGAGGACGGCAGCTTCCGGATGCGTCCTGGTTCGGGCATCCCGGGGTGGCCGCGGTCGCGCAGGAGCGGGGGCTGGGACGGTGACCGAGCGAGACGAGAAGCTCCACACCGCGGTCCTGGTCGCACCGGCGGCCGAGCGCAGGCGCCTGCGCAAGCAGCGCCGCCAGGCCGCCGCACGGATCCGGACCGAACGACGCCGGGCCGAGATCGCTGAGGCGAAGGCCCGCGCCGAGGCCGAACGCGCTGAACGCCGCGCCACCCGCTACCTGCCCGCCGCCGGGGAACCCGGCCCCGCACAGCTGCGCACCCCGGCGCGGCTACATTTGCCGCGGCACCAGGACACCAGCGCGACCCTGTCGAACGCGTACGTCTTCTTGGCCGAAGGCGGGTTGGGCAGCAACGGGATCTTCATCGGCCAGGACTTGTACTCGGGCGCGAGCTTCGTCTACGACCCCTGGGTCCTCTACGCACGCGGCGTCATCACCGCGCCAAACATCGTGTTGGCCGGCATCGTCGGCTCCGGCAAGTCCTCCCTCGCCAAGAGCTTGTATACCCGGTCGTTGCCGTTCGGGCGCCGCGTCTACGTACCCGGGGACCCGAAAGGGGAGCATACGAAAGTCGCCGAGGCGGTCGGCGGGAAGGCGATCGCCCTCGGTCACGGGGCCTCGGCCCGGCTCAACCCTCTCGACGAGGGCTACCGCCCCAGGGACATGAGCGATGCCGAGTGGGCGACCACGGTCGCCGCACGACGCCGGGACCTCATCGGCGCGCTCGCCGAGACCGTCCTCGCCCGCGGGCTCACGCCCCTGGAGCACACCGCGATCGATCAGGCCCTGACTGCGACGGTGCGTGAGAACAGCGTCCCGATTCTGCCGATGATCGTCGATCACATCCTCGACCCCACCGAGGACCCCGATGGGCGGCTGAAGGAAGACGGGCGTCTGGTCGGGCATGCGCTGCGCCGGCTGGTCGCCGGGGATCTGAGTGGATTGTTCGACGGCCCCTCGACGGTCCGCTTCGATCCCACCTTGCCGATGCTCTCGCTCGATCTGTCGCGGGTGACCGAGAACGCGACATTGATCTCGGTGCTGATGACGTGTTCCTCGGCGTGGATGGAAGCCGCGCTGCTCGACCCCGCTGGCGGGCAGCGGTGGGTGGTCTACGACGAGGCCTGGCGGCTCATGCAGTACCCGTCATTGCTGAAAAGAATGGATTCCCAATGGAGGCTTGCCCGACATTACGGGATCGCCAACATGCTCGTCTTCCACAAGCTCAGCGACTTGGAGAACGTCGGCGACTCCGGTAGCGCGATGCGGTCTCTGGCGAATTCTCTGCTCGCCAATGCCGAAACACGGATCATCTATCGACAGGAAAGCGACCAGCTCGGCATCACCGCGGAGACCCTGGGCCTGACCCGCACGGAACGCCAGCTCCTGCCGCAGCTGACCACGGGTCAGGGGCTGTGGAAGATCAAGGACAGGGCTTTCGTCGCGCAACATCAACTCCACCCAGCCGAATACGAGCTCTTCGACACGACAAGCCGCATGACTGATTCCCGCTAGGCCGCGGCCTGGAATCCATATCCGCACGGAGGGAGGCGGCACTCTGATGGAACTCACCACGATTGTAGGCGCATGCGGGAGTGTGCTCTCGTTCGTGCTCTTCCTTCCGCAGGCCCGGCACACCTGGGTGAACCGGCACCGAGCGGAGAGGCTGGCCGGGATCAGCAGCCTCGGCCAGGTGTGCGTGCTCGCCAACGCCACCGTGTGGGCCGTCTACGGTGTCCTCGCCGACGCGGTGTGGCCGGGCGCACCGGGCCTGCTCAACGCGCCCCTGGCGATCGGTACGCTCTGGCTGCTCCATCGCCGCCACCCCCAGAACTCCGGCGAGGCTTGTGAGGCGTGTGAGACCGGGACAGCGCACCGGGTCTTCATCACCAGCCCTCCAGGTTGGGGCTCGGTCATGCCATGCTCCGCGATCACGCGCAGATCCGGGGTCCTCGTCTTCTCCGATGAGGACATCCGAGTGCTGCGCGACCACTACCGTGCTCACGGCACTGCGGGCGCACCTGACTGAGGACCGAAGGAGACCCTCATGGCGGCCCTGACCCAGATGACCGGCGACGAACGCTCGGCACGCATCGCGCTCGCGGCCATCGCCGGCCCCGGCGACCCGCTGACCGGGCGCGTGCTCACCACCGTCGGCGCGCTCGAAACCCTCCGGCTCCTCGAGGACGAGGATCCGATCCCGGGACTGGACAGGGTCGAGACCGGCCTATGGCGGACACGGCAGCGCCCACGGATCGACGCCGACAGGATCGAGCAGGCCCTCGACCGCACGGACAAGTCCGGCCTCCGCACGCTCATCCCCGATGACGAGCACTACCCGCCCGGACTCGCCGACTTAGGTCACCGTGCCCCGTACATCCTCTGGGCCTCCGGCGACACCCAGCTGCTCCAGTCGTTCGCCCAGACCTTCACGATCACCGGCACCCACAACTCCACCGCCTACGGGCGGCAGATGGCCAGCGAGCTCGCTGTCGACCTCGTCGATGACTGGGGTGTCGTCGTCGCCGGGGGCGCGTCCGGCATCGATGCCGCCGTGCATGAGACGGCGCTGCGCAACGATGGCCGCACCATCGCCGTCATCCCCGGCGGCATCGACGTTCGCGGAGGGGACAGCAACGCCCAGACCCTCGACGAGATCGCCGCTCAGGGCCTGCTGCTCAGCGAGAGCCCGCCGGGTGAGGGCGGGCACGATGCGGACCGCATCCTCGCCCGATTGAGGATCGAGGCCGCGCTGTCGGGATCGGTCACGCTCGTCGAAGCCGACGACCGCTCGGCCGCCGCCGCGGTCGTCGATCGCGCCCGGGAGCTGGGCCGACCCGTCGGGGCCATACCAGGACCGGTGACCAGCCCAGCCAGCGAAGTTCCGAATGAACTCATCCGCGACGGGGCCGCGCAGGCCGTGCTCGGCGCCAGCGACGTGCTCAGCATCCACTATCCCGCACCGCAACCGCGGCAGCGTCCAGGCCCGGAACCACCCACGCCCCCGCGCGCCGGCCCACCGCACCACGGATGGGGCCTGTGAACCGATCCGTCCACCGTGCATCGGTGACGGCTAGCGGGACCTGGTGAGTCCAGGCGTACCTGACCGGTGACGACGATCATGGAAGGACATCGACATGGCGGGACTGGCCGACGAACTCCAGGACGAGCGGGAAGCGCGCATGGTGTTGTCGATGATCGCCGAGCCCGGCGATGCGGTGACCGGGCGGGTGCTCGCACTCGCCGGCGCCGTGGGCACGGTGCGGCTGCTCGAGTCCCAGGACACGGTGCCGCTGCTGGGCCGCGCGGATGCGATGATCTGGCGCGACCAGCACGCCCGACGCATGGGCGACGGCCTGCTGGAAGCCCTCGATCATGCCCGCCAGGCCGGCTACGGCACGCTCATCCCGACCGATCCGGACTGGCCTGCCGGGGTCAACGATCTCACCGATCGCGCCCCCTACGTCTTGTGGACCCTCGGCAACGAGACCCTGCTCGGCCCGCGCACCCGGGAGACCGTCACGGTCACCGGAACCCGGGCGGCGACCTCGTACGGGGAGCGCGTCGCCAGCGACTTCGCCGGCCAGTTCGCCGCGGCGGGGAAGGTCGTCGTCGGCGGTGGGGCCTTCGGCATCGAGGGCGCCGCTCACCGCGGGGTTCTCGCCCACGGCGGTGACACCATCGCGGTGCTTCCTGGTGGGTTGGACCGGCCGTATCCCCGCGCCCACGCCGATCTGTTGGACCGGATCGGCGACCGGGGCCTGCTCGTGACCGAGCTCCCCCCGCAGGCCACACCGACCCGGACCCGATTCCTGGCCCGGTCGCGCTTGATGGCGGCCATGGCCGGGGCGACAGTGCTGGTCGAATCGGGCCCTCGCTCCGGAGCCCTGGGCACTGCCAGCCACGCGCACGCCCTGGGGCGGGTCGTCGGGGCGGTGCCCGGTCCGGTCACCAGTGCGGCCAGTGCCGGACCCCATCAGCTCATCGCCGCAGGCACGGCGATGCTCACCAGCGATGCCCGGCAGATCGCCGACGCCCTCGACGCGCCCCCGCCACCGGCCCCGCCGAACCCGTTCCATGCCCAGCACCGCAGCCCACAGGCGCACGGGCCTGCCGCCCCCTCGCTGTAACCACCGTTCACACGCAAGGGAACACGCCGGGGTCGATTGAGCCGCCGAGGTGCAGGCTGTACCGGCTGCGCGGTGTGCACCGAGCGAGGCCCTCACGCCCTGCCCGTGATCGATCGGCCCGCTGGGGTCGTGGTGGCAGATCGTGCACCTCGAGTACAGGACGACATGGACGGGCAGGGCGCGGGACCCCGGAGAACGCATCGACGGCGGTCCGGGGCCCGGGGAGGTGGAACCGATGGATGAGGATGCCCGCGGCGGGTTCGAAGATCGCATGATGCGGCTGTGGCATGGCTTGGAGCAGGTTGCGCAGGACTACGGCCGGTACGTGGAGCTCACCGATTCCGATCCCAGCGCGTTCGGCGGCGGGCACTACGTGTTCTATCGCCTCGACGACGCCCGTCTCGACGACGCCGAGCGTCGGTTCGCGATCGAGGAGCAGTACGCCGACGAGGTCTCGGAGGAGGAGCAGATACCGACCTCGTGGACGTGGCGCGATGAGAGTCTGCGGACGCACCCTGACGGAGGCGGGTACTGGCACGAGCACGACAGCGGCGAGGTCGCCTCCGAAGACTTCGAGCAGCTGCTGGACCGTGCCGGGCAGTGGGCGCAACAGGCGCGCACGGCCGCGCGCCGTGACGACGCCGCCTCCGCCTTCGCCCCTCGCAGTCCGGCCCCGATCCCGCGGGGGCCCGACCGCAGCCTCTGACACCACACCCCAGGGGCCAGACCAGTAACGGCCGTGCCACTCCACGACCACGGACGAACCTGGCGCATGCCCCGCGGCCGTACTTTCACGGGAGGGAGCAGGACGTGGCTGAGAGCAGCCCGGCAACAGGTGACGAGCCCGGGCTGCGCCTACGTCTCGGTCTGGCCGATCTCGCCGATCAGTACGGGCGGTATGTGGACTACCGGCGGGAGGAGCCGCAGCCGTATGGCGGCGGGTTCATCGGTCTCGTCAGCGGTGGGCACCATGTGCTCTACCGCAGCGCGGACCCTGGCCGCCGCTTCGCCATCGAAGAACTCACCACGAGCAGGGTCCCGGGCCAGGTACCGGTGCTCTCCTCGTGGCTCTGGCGGGAGGAGACGCTGAGCACGCGCGAGGACGGCTCGCCCTACTGGCATGAGAATTCCAGCTGGGAGGTCCAGCCCGAGAACGTCGAGGAACTCCTGGGCCTGGTCCGAAACTGGGCACAGACGGCCCGCTCCATGGCCCGCCGGGACGCGCTGCGTGAGGCATTCGCCGTGCTCGACCGGTCCGGTCCCGAGCCGCCGCGGCCCGGGCGCGGTCTCTGACCGGGTGCGGGCCGGGAACCCCAGCAGGGAGGTGCCCGGCCCGCACTAGCTTCACCTGTCCGTGGCGGGGTTGAGCCCGTTCAGGAACACGGCCAGCTGGTCCAGCAGGCGCAGCGCGCTCTCGAGGGTGACCTCGATGCGCTCGTGCTCGGTGCCGATCGCCACCCACGTGTCTCTGGCCCCGATCCCACGGCTGGCGGCCAGGACCAGCGCACCAGCGTCGACGATCGGGACCGGATCGCAGTCGGAGGCATGCCGGTAGCGACGGGTGATCGCGGGAACCTCGCACAGCTCCCCGAAGTGGCCGCGGTCAGCGGCGAGGACCTGCCGGTGGTGATCGCCGGTGCACCATGACGGGCACGACTCGCGCAGCCACGCGGGCCCGGGTACGGCGTTGTCCATAGTCATCGATTCTCCTGTTCTGCCACCGGCACCGTGCCCGCGGCAGAACCTATGAACGCGCCCGCTACTGACCAGACGATGAGGCCATCGGGCGCGCGGGGTGCCTGGGTGCGCACCTGCGGTCATGAGCACACACGAACCCGGCAGGAAGCACCGGCACCGGAGAAGCACCGACGACCCCGAGGCCACGGGCACGCGAGGCTCCGAGCAGGCGGATCTGCCCGCGGTGCCGCCGGTGCTCCCGCACGTGGTCATCACGGCCACGGACGCGGGAACCCTGGATGTCACCGTCGACGGAAAGGACCTCCCACCCCGCTCGCCGAAGAGACCCTGGACGCGGGCGAGGTTCGGGGAACTGCTCGACACGGTCACCGACGAGCGTCGCGTGCCGGTGCGGATCGAGGTCCACGAAACGGACGGCACCGCGTTCACCGACATCGTCCACGCCGCCCGACACCGACCAGAGCCCCCGGCGACGGCCTCACCGCCGGCGACACCGAAGAAGGCGAAGCCGACCCGGCATGTCGAGGTCACCGCGACCGGGTTCGTGCCCGGCGAGGACATCGCCATCGCCATCATCACCGGGACCGCGGAGGCCGACGGGCAGGGCCGGGCCCGGGCGGTGATCGCGCGTGCGGGACTGCGCGAGGCCGGGGAGGTCGTCCTGGTCGGGCGGGTCTCGGGCGCCGTCCATGTCGAGGCGCTGTCGTGAGCTCGCCGCAGGGCCGCCAGGCCGGCAGCTTCGGGGACGAGCTGACCAACGCCGCGATGATCGCGCTGATCGGAATGTTCGGCCTCACCCTCATCCTGCGCCTGGGCGGGTCGATCACCGCGTTCCTCACCGGCGCACCGCAACCGCGTGCCGGACTGGCCGCCGGTGCCGCCGTGCTGCTCAACCCGGCAGACCCCGCCCGAGCCCTGGACGCGGCCGGGCTGAGCACGCTCGGGTACTGGCTGGTCACCGGGGTGGTGCTGGTCGGGCTCGGCACGCTCGGCGGGTGGACCTGGGTACGGGTGCGCCGCCATGTCCACCAGGTCGAGACCGACCCTCGGAAGGTCGCCGGCGCGGCCAACCGGCGCGATATCGACCAGAGCGCCTCCTCCCAGGCCCTGCTCAAGCGGGCCGGGACGCTGCGCCCTTCGCTGGAGACGCCCACTCCCGCGGAGGTGGGGTATCTGCTGGGCCGGTCGAAAGGCCGCCAGGTGTGGGCCTCGGTCGAGGACTCGATGTTGGTTCTCGGCCCGCCCCGATCCGGCAAGGGCCTGCATGTGGTCATCAACGCGATCTTGGACGCCCCCGGTGCGGTCATCGCCACCTCGACCCGCCCCGACAATCTGACTGCCACGCTCCGGGCCAGGCAGCGGCGCGGCCCGGTGGCGGTGTTCGATCCGCAGCACCTGGCCGAGGGCCTGCCCGCGGGCCTGCGCTGGTCACCGATCCGGGGCTGCGCGGACCCGCTGACCGCGATGATCCGTGCCTCGGGCCTGGCCGCCTCGACCGGGCTCGGCTCGGGAGGGGTCGAGTCCGGCGGGTTCTGGGAAGGCAAGACGAAGACCGCGCTGCAAGCACTCTTGCACGCCGCCGCACTCGATCATCGCCCGTCCTCGGAGTTGTTCCGGTGGACGCTGGACCCGACGGCGGCCTCCGATGCGGTCGCGATCCTCACCAACCACTCCGGCGCCGCAGAGGGGTGGGCGGACTCCCTGGAGTCGATGATCGACGCCGACCCCCGCACCCGCGACAGCATCTGGCAGGGCGTGTCCCTGGCCCTGTCGGCCCTGGCCGATCCGCGCGTGCTGGATGCGGTCAGCCCCGGCGAGGGTGAAGAGTTCGACCCGGCGCAGTTCATCCGCGACCAGGGCACCCTCTACCTTCTGGCCACCGGTGCCGGGGCAGGCGCCTCGGCGGCGCTGGTGGCGGCGCTCGTCGAGGATCTCGTCGAGGTCGCCCGCCGCATGGCCGCCCGGTCCCCGGGCGCCCGCCTGGACCCGCCGCTGCTGCTGGCCCTCGACGAGATCGGGAACCTGAGCCCCTTGCCGTCGCTGCCGACGCTGATGGCCGAGGGCGGAGGCACGGGCATCACCACGATGCCGGTGCTCCAATCCCTGGCCCAGGCCAGAGACAAGTGGAACGAAGCCCAGGCCGGGGCGATCTGGGATGCCGCGATCGTGAAGATCATCCTCGGCGGGGCCTCCAACAGCAGAGACTTGCAGGACCTGTCCACGCTCATCGGTGAGCGCGATGAGCACACCGACTCCGTCACACTCGGCGATCACGGGTCACGGTCGAACCAGCGCTCCATCCGCCGGGTCGCGGTCATGCCCCCGGACCGGATTCGGATGTTGCCTTTCGGCACCGGGGTGACCCTGCTGCGCTCGGCCCCACCGATCATCACGGATCTCCGGCCGTGGCCGGCCCGTACGGATGCCGACCAGCTCAAGCAGGACCGGACCGAGATCGAGGCGCTGCTCGAGGACCCCGCCTCATGACCCCCGAAGCACCCACCCACACCACCACCGCCCACCGGTCACCAGCGGGCAGGGGCGGTCGGCTGCCGGGCGTGCGGGGGTGGTGGTGATGGCCCGGCGCCGCCGCACTCCGCCTCCCGGTCAGCTGGAGTTCGATCTGTGGGGCCTCGGCGAGGCCGAGGCCGATGCCGCCGTCGCCGAGGCCGGACAGACCCCCACCGAGACACCGCGGGAGGACAGTGATGAACCAGTACGGGGCACGGGCGATGGAGCACTGGAGGGCACACGCCCCGGAGCGGGTCGCAGCGATGGAGGATCCAAGCTGGTTCTTCACCCAGCTAGGCCAGGAGATCCAGGCGCAGGTGACCGAGCTGTCGACCCGGCTGGAGAACGACCGGATCTGGGGCCTGGAGAAACAGAGCCCGAGGGAGGACAATTATCTCCAGGAGGTCTCGCGCCGGATGACGGCGCACCAGATCGCGGAGGAGGTCGTGATGAGCCAGCTGGCCTGGATCCACGACCCGAGCCTGCCCCTGGACGAGGCGCGGCAGGAGTGGGAGGAGACCCGACCAGCCGACGAGAACCTGATCTCGTGGGCGGAGCGGACCCAGGACTCCCCGTACCCGCAGTACTCCCAGGTCGAGCTGGAGCAGAAGGCCCTCGACTGGGCGATCCCGATGTGGTTCCTGGAGGGCCTGCTGGCAGCGGAGATCCCGGGCCAGTACGCCCAGGAGCACCAGGAGGTGCTGCGGCAAGCAGCGGACGTGAGGTTCCTCCGCGAGGTGACCGGCACCCCGTAACCGACACCCCCACACCACCTCCCCCTGTGGTGGGGGTGCCGCGGTTCGTGCCCTCCCGTGACCAGCTGGCACCGTCCGGGGCGAAGGCCCGGTTCCAGGCAAACATCGCAGCGATCCGGCTCGCGCGCACGCTGACCGAGCAGGACCGCGCCGCCACGGCCGAGGAGCAGCAGGTCCTGGCACGCTGGTCCTCGTGGGGTGCCGTCCCCGACGTCTTCGATACCGGGAAACCCGGCTGGGAGGCGGAGCGGGACCAGCTGCGGGGCCTGCTCTCGGAGCAGGAGTGGGAGGCAGCGGCCCGGACGACGCTGAACGCCCACTACACCGACCCGGCCCTCGCCACACAGATGTGGCGCGCCCTGGACGCGCTCGGGTTCCGGGGCGGGCGCGTGCTCGAGCCCGGCAGTGGCCTGGGCACGTTCATCGGCCTGGCCCCCGAGACCGCGCAGATGACCGGTATCGAGCTCGACCCCGTGACCGCGCAGATCAGCCGCGCCCTCTACCCGCACGCGCAGATCCGCACCGAGTCCTTCGCCGACACCCGCCTGCCGGAGGGCGGCTTCGACCTCACGGTCGGGAACGTGCCGTTTGCCGACGTGGCGCTGCACGACCGGGTACACAACCCGCACAAGCACTCGATGCACAACCACTTCATCCTCAAGTCCCTGGCCTTGACGCGTCCGGGCGGGATGGTGGCGGTGCTGACCTCCCGGTACACGATGGATGCCCAGAACCCGGGAGCACGCCGGGAGATGAACCTGATGGCCGACCTCGTCGGCGCGGTGCGGCTGCCGGCCGGGGCTCACCGGCGCACCGCGGGCACGGATGTGGTCACCGACCTGCTCCTCTTCCGCCGCCGCGAGGAGGGGGAACCGGTCCTCGATGATCTGTGGGAGACCGTCACCCCGATCACCGTGGACGGGCAGACCCTACGGATGAACCGCTACTTCGACCAGCATCCGGAGCATGTTCTCGGGCAGATCGGCGCGGACACCGGCCAGTTCGGACGCCAGGAACTGACGGTCACAGGCGACGTGGACCGGGTCGACGCTGATCTGGCCGATGTCCTCGACCAGATCACGTTCACCGCCCGCCGCACCGGCCTGACGTTCACCGACGCCCCACCGGAGCGGGCGATGCGCCCGGTGGCCCGCCAACCGGCGCCGCCGCAGCGGTGGGATGGCAGCATCGTCGGCACCGGCACGGGGTTCGGCACCGTCACCGCCGGAGGCATCGAACCGCTCGAGGTCCCCAAGAGCACCACCACGGAGCTGCGTGCCCTGCTGGGGCTGCGGGACGCGGCGACCAGCCTGCTGGAAGCCGAGGCCGCGACCGCCGAGGACACCGCGGAGATCACCACCGCACGGGAGGACCTGCGCCGGGCCTACCAGAAGTACCTCGGACGCTACGGGCCCTTGAACAGGTACACGCTGCGCCGGTCCGGCAGGACCAACGACGCCGGTGAGGACACCCATGCCCGCATCATCCCCCGCGCCATCCGGCTGCTGCGCGGCGACCCTTTCGGGCCCCTGGTCATGGCGTTGGAGAACTTCGACGACACCGACCAGACCGCCACACCGGCAGAGATCCTCTCCCGCCGGGTGGTCGCGCCCCGTACCGAGGTCCAGGGCGTGGAGACCCCGGCCGACGCGATCGCCGTGTCCCTCGACCGCACCGGCAGCATCGACCTGCCACTGGTCGCGGACATGCTCGGCATGGACGAGACCGAGGCCCGGGAGGCCCTGACCGGGCTGGTGTTCACCGACCCGGCCACCGACGAGCTCGTCCACGCACCGGCCTACCTCTCCGGTGACGTGCGCACGAAGCTCGACGCCGCCCACGCCCGCGCCGAGACCGATCCCTCCTTCACGGCCAACGTCGAGGCGCTGACCGCGGTGCTGCCGGACCCCTTGGGGGTCGAGGACATCACCGCCCGCCTCGGGGCGGTGTGGATCAGCGCCGAGATCCACGAGAGGTTCCTGCGCGAACTGCTGCGTGCCCCGGACGTGCGCGTGGAGAACCCGATGAGCGGGATGTGGGAGGTCCGCGGCGGACGGCAGGGCCTGCTGGCGACCTCGGAGTGGGGCACCGAACGCCGGCCGGCCCCGGACATCGCGCAGGCGCTCATGGAGCAGAAGACGCTGCTGGTCTACGACGAGATCGAAGACGCCGACGGCCGTAAACGGCCCGTGCTCAACCAGGTCGAAACCGTCGCCGCGCAGGAAAAAGCCGAGCAGCTCCAGGAACGCTTCAGCGAATGGGTGTGGGAAGACCCCGCCCGCGCCCAGGCGCTCGTCGAGGAGTACAACCGCCGCTTCAACTCGATCGTGCTGCGCGACTACAGCGATGCCGGGGACTACCTCACCCTGCCCGGGGTCGCGGAGTCGTTCACACCCCGCCCGCATCAGCGGGCCGCGGTCGCCCGGATGATCGCGGAGCCCGCCACGGGTCTGTTCCATGAGGTCGGGGCGGGCAAGACCGCGGAGTTCGTCATGGGTGCCATGGAGATGAGGCGGATGGGGATGGTGCGCAAACCCGTCGTCGTGGTGCCCAATCACATGCTCGAACAGGTCGGGAGGGAATGGCTCCAGATCTACCCGAGGGCCCGCATCCTCGCCGCGTCCACCAAAGACCTCGCCGCGGATAAGAGGCGGCAGTTCGTCGCGCGGGCGGCCGCCAACGATTGGGACGCGGTGGTCATGACCCAGGGCGCGTTCGCGAAGATCGGCCTGCGGGAGGAGACCCAGCAGGCCTACCTGCGGGCGCAGATCGACGAGGTCCGCCGGGTCCTCGAAGATGCCACCGGCGAGGACGCGATGAGCGTCAAGCGCATCCAGCGCAAGCTGCTGAGCTTGGAGAACAAGCTGAAGTCGCGTCTGGACACCGACCGGGACCAGGGCGTGTCCTTCGAAGATACGGGCATCGATTACGTCGTGATCGATGAGATGCACATGTACAAGAACCTCTCGACGGAATCCAATATCCGGGATGCCGCGATCGAGGGCAGCGCACGCGCATCCGATCTGCACATGAAGCTCGAATACCTCCGCTCCCAGGGCAAGGAGCGAGTCGTGACCGGGGCGACGGCCACCCCGATCGCCAACAGCATCACCGAGGCCTACGTCATGGAACGCTACATGCGCCCGGACCTCCTCGAAGCCGCCGGGGTGGAGTCCTTCGATGCGTGGGCGGCCACGTTCGGGCAGACGATCACGCAGATGGAGATGGACCCCACCGGCACGAACTTCCGGATGAAAACCAGGTTCGCGAAGTTCACCAATGTCCCCGAGATGCTGCGGATCTTCAGCGTGTTCGCCGATGTCAAGACCGCAGAAGACCTCCAGCTGCCGGTACCGGAGATCACCGCGCGCGAGGACGGGCAACGCGTCCCGGCCACGATCCCGGTCCCACCCACTGTCGAACTCGAAGACTTCGTCGCCCAGCTCGGCACCCGCGCGGAGAAAGTCGCCTCACGGGCCGTATCACCCAGCGACGACAACATGTTGGTCATCTCCACCGACGGCAGAAAAGCCGCGCTCGACATCCGGATGGTCCTGCCGCAGGACCCGACCGGGCCGACGAAGATCGACGTCGCCGCGGACATGATCGCCGGCACCTGGCAGGCCACCCGCGACCGCGAGTACCTCGACCCGTCCACCGGGGAGCCCTCACCGGTACGCGGTGGCCTGCAGCTGGTGTTCTCCGATATCGGCACCCCGCACCCGGACCGGTGGAACGCCTACGACGAGCTCGCCGCGCAACTGGTGATGCGGGGCATGCCCGGCGAGTCGATCCGGTTCATGCACGAAGCCAAGACCGACGTCGAGAAAGCCAGACTTTTCGCTGCCGCACGCGCCGGCCACATCGCCGTGCTGATCGGCTCGACGGAGAAAATGGGTGTCGGCACGAACGTGCAAAATCGCGCGCTCGCGCTGTATCACCTCGACTGCCCGTGGCGGCCAGCCGACGTCGCCCAACGCGAAGGCCGCATCCTGCGACAGGGCAACCAGAACGAGCAGGTCGCGATCGTCAGGCTCGTCACCGAGCGCTCCTTCGACTCCTACATGTGGCAGGGCGTGGAGCGCAAAGCCAGGTTCATCGCCCAGATCATGCGCGGCAGCCTCGATGCCCGCGAGATCGAGGAGATCGACTCCTCGGCCCTGTCGGCGGCCGAGGCCAAAGCCATCTCCAGCGGGAACCCGCTGCTGCTCGAGCATGCCACGATCCAGACCGAGGTCACCCGGCTGCGGCGCCTCGAGCGCGCGCACCACCGC
>CAMXWV010000010.1 GCA_947252755.1 uncultured Dermabacter sp. | reverse complement strand
TTCGACCATGCAACCAAGCTTACGTGGACGAGTGTTGCAACCCCGACATGCGCTAGCGCATGTCGATGACACCGGTGCCGATCTCGATGTGTTTGGTGGTGGCCGCGACAGCACCCAGCAGCGGCATTGGGGCGGAGGCCTGCGGTACGAAGTGGTGGACACGGAAGGACGCGTTGTTCACGCCAATTTCGTCCGCAGCCTGGGCGATCTCCAGATGAGTCTTGGCGATTTTTTCCGCAGATGGCCCGCGCTGGCCACCGAAGGCGTAATGCCCGAAGCTTAAGAATCCGAACGCTTTCATTGGATAACACTCCTTTTGATGGTGTTAACGAGAGAGTAACTTTGCAACGAGATACCGTGGACTTCAAGCTCAACGTCTAGGGCCGTGGCAAGACGGTAGATCGCTTTTCGATTCGACGCTTTGGGGTACTACCGGGGTTCCCGGTGGTCTTCTTAGATTGAGCGGTTCAGATTTCCTAACCTAAAGCTCGTTTGAGCGTGCTATCCGCTGGTGTGCCCCCCGATGCTGCTGCTCATAAGGTGGCGGGCGCCCCATGAATACAAGGCGTAGGTCGCGCCTTAGGTCAGGCCGAGGAGGATGCCGTGGCTCACTGAGTCGTAGTCCGAGTTTCCGCACCCCCCTGGCCTCTGGTGTACGTGCTAGCCCTGCTCGGGGTAGCGCACGAGGAGATCGTTGCCGATGACTGCGCCGTCGTTGAGCGTTGCCTCGCTCACCTTCGCCCCGGCTGCACCCAGGCCCATAATGTGGCCAACCTCGTCACCGTGGGCGATGAGGTGGTCGGCGATGATACGCCGGTGGCAGCGCCACCACACCGCCTCGGAGCACATGATCGCGGTGGGAGTTTCGGCGGCGTTCGCCCGTAGTTGCGAGATCGCGTCGGAGAACTCCTCGCCCAGCGCATGGTCGGCGTAATTGTGGAAGCTGCGGTTACGCCAGTTGCCGTTAACCTCAAACGGCACCGAGTGGGACACGTTGCGCCGCCCGGTTAGGCCCTCGCTTCTGCTGTAAGTGATGCCACATGTAGGAAGGTGTTCGGCAAGGTAGTCGCCGTTGAACCACGGGTACTTCCTGGACCCGGGCAGCTTCCGGACATCCACGATGGATGCCACACCGGCAGCTTTGATCATTTCAGCGAAGTCCTCGAACTCGAGGTTGGAGTGGCCCACGGTGAAAATGCGCATGTCGCCAATGCTACGTGCCAAGCGGTTACACCCACATCGGCGTCCAGGTATCGTGCATCGGCAGGTGCTCGGACCGGTAGAACGCGGGGGTAGCAGGTAGGACGTTTAATGCATTCGCGCCCGCCTTTGCGTGGCATAAATCCTATTTATGGCCGAGCATTCCGCACGGATCGTTCGTTTAAGTTTCAACGGATCGCTTGGGCGACATCGGAAGCCTGAATTAACCGTATGTGGGGCGAATCCCATGTATGTCTTGTTAAAGGACGCTGCTGCACGAGGAGCGGGGCCTGAGGCTACCTGGTGTGCACTCTATCTTTGCCGCACATGGCGGGGTGTGGTGGTTTTTAGCTGCTATTCACGAATGAGAAGGTGACTTTGCAACGACACGTGGTGGAGTTCCGGTTTAACGTGTAGCGTTATTGACGCGACGCGTCATGCACGTCATGCTTGCGGTTGATCAGATCTTTCGGTGACCGTGACACGGAGCTCGTCTGGTTGCGTGAGGCGGCGTCGCGGATCGATCCGCGGATTCATAAGTCGGCCAACCGGACGCTGCATCTGCTTGATGCCGCGCCGTCGCTCAACTCGCTTCGGGTGCCTCCAGGGAATCGACTTGAAGCCTTGAGGGCGATCGCCAGGGGTGGCACAGCATCCGGATCAACGACCAATGGCGGATCTGCTTCGTATGGACCGAGGCCGGTCCGGAGAACGTGACCATTGAGGACTACCACTGAGGTGCACCATGACTGAGAAGCTCTACGCGCCGGTTCATCCTGGCGAGGTTCTGATGGAGGACTTCATCGAAGGGTTCGGTATCACGCAGCACAAGCTCGCCGTGTCTATCGGTGTCCCTCCACGAAGGATCAACGAGATCGTGCACGGCAAGCGAGCCATCACGGCTGACACGGCGCTGCGCTTGGGGCGCTACTTCGGTATCGAGCCGCAGTTCTGGCTGAATCTGCAGTCGCGTTATGACTTGGAGTTGGCTTCGGACCGCATCGCCGAACAGGTGCATGAGATCACCCCTTTGGAGCGGGCATCGTGACGGCCAGCGTCGAGTGCATCTTTTGTGACATTGTCGCTGGCTCGAGCCCCGCGGCGATCGTCGCCGAAAGTGATCTCGCGCTTGCCTTCTTGGCATTGGCTGATTCGGCTCTGACTGCTGGGCACACTCTCGTCGTGCCGAAGCAGCACTGCCTTGGAGTCTTGGATGCGACGTCTGAATCCCGGAAGGCGGTGATCGAGCTGTGCAGCGTGGTTGGTCGAGCCATGGTCAAGGCGGAGCTGGGTACGGGGGTCAATTTGCTGAGCGCCTGCGGCCCTGGGAGTGATCAGTCGGTTGATCACTGGCACATCCATGTGGTGCCGCGTCTTAGCGGCGATGGCGTGAACACCTGGCCCGAGACGGACTCTCCTGTCGCGGCGAGCGATCATGCGAATGCTGGGGTGCGAATCGGCTCGGCAACGACGGTCGTCGCCTGAACCCTTTTGCAGCGCACGTGGAATTATCGGAGTGCTGTGCAGACTGAAATCGGCTACGAAGCGCGGTCGAGTTCCGCTTCAATGTTTAGAGCGCCAGGTCGGGGTGCTGTCGGGGCCGGTACCCTGGAAGCATGTCTGAGACCGTCATGTCGCCTGAGACGCTCGCCCTGCGCGAGCTCCTCGCTGCGCGTCGTGACGAGTTCCAGATGCTCCTCGACCGCTACGGCGCGACTAACCCGAAGCTGTTCGGATCCGTGGCCCGTGGCACCGCGACTGCAGGATCGGACATCGACATCCTCGTCGAGATGGACCCTGCCGAAGGTAACGTCCTGATGCGTGCATCCGGTCTGCTCGAGGAGACGCGCGCGCTGTTCGAGCGCTATGACATCGACGTGTTTCCTGCCCAACTGCTCAAGCGTCCGGTCTCCGCGTCGGCGCTCGCCGAGGCGTTGCGAGGGCGCATTGCCACCGACTGAAAGCGTGCACCCAAAGGTTGTTCGCCTACGGAACGTGGTGGAGTTCAGGTTTAACCTCTAGCGACTCGGCTCAGCCGTCATAGACCTTGTCGTGGCGACCGATCGAGAAGACCTCGATCGTGACGATGTCGTCGTGGATGAGCGCGAGGATGCGGTAGGAGCCCACGCGGTAGCGCCATTCGCCTGAGTGGTTCGCGGTGAGCCCTTTCCCGAAGGCGCGGGGGTCGGTGCATCCGTCGAGGTTGTTCTTGATCCAGGTGGCGAGGATTCTGGTGTCGAACCGGTCCATCTTCTTGAGCTGCTTGCGTGCTCGCGCGGTCAGCTCGACGCGGAACGGACTGGTCGGTGCTGTCATCGGTCGAGTTCTGTGAGGACCTCGTCGATGCTGAAGCGCTCACCGGTGTCCTGTGCGATCGCCTGGCGCAGCTCTTGGAGATCGTAGGAATCCTCAATCTTCTCCAGGATGGCGGTGCGGGCGAAGTCGGAGATGGTGACTCCCTGGAACTGAGCGAACTTGCGGACAAGCTCGGCGTCCTGCTCGTTCATGCGCACGGTCATAGTGCTCATGCTTCCTCCTCACGGTGTTGAATACAGTGTATTCAGCCGTCTGGGTGGAGGCAACCATGCGGCACCTCTCCGGGGAGTGGCCGGTTCAAGTTCAGCGCATGATGGCTCTATCCATCGGTGCCCGTGGAGTTCTGCTTCAACGTGCGACCCGCCGTCTGAGATCGACAGCCGCTTCGCGGATAGGCAGTGATGGGATGCTGGTCCCATGACTATCACTGCTGGCGTGGACCTCGACGCGATACGTCGCGCCGCTGAGCGCCATGGCGTGGTAAAGCTAGCGCTGTTTGGCTCCGTCGTCACCGGAGGTCTTGGCGCCGACAGTGACATCGACTTCCTCGTCGATTTCATCCCCGACCGGCCGGATCCGTTCGAGGACGAGGCCGCAGCGAGAGAGTTCCTCGGCGGGGACGCGATCGTCGATGCCTGGGTGGCAGACCTTGAATTGACGGATCATGGCCTCGTGCCGCGCTTCGACGCCGCCGTCATGCAGCGCGTGATCGAGGCGGTACACGAGCCCCGCTGGGACGAGTGGGAGGCTCTGACGGTCCCGACACTCGCGGTGTTCGCGAAGCATGGGATGTTCGGCAACGACGATCGGGATGCATTGATCCGGCGCAGGTCCCAGACAGACAGGATTGATCTCGATGGCGGTAGTCATGACGCGCACCTCGACGCCTTCGATATGTGGATCGACGTGCTCAGTCGCTGGCTGGCCCGCGAGCGAATCAACGGGACGCACGCTAGTGGGCGCTGATGGTGCGCCGTGCCGGAACGTCGTGGAGTTTAAGTTCAACGTGTAGCTAGGCGTCTGGGCTGCCGACGCAGAACTCGTTACCTTCGGGATCCTGCATGACGGTCCATACCAATCCCGGCGCCTCGTGGGTGCCGAGTTCGGTAGCGCCTAGCCCCTTCAGTCGTTCCGCCAGGTCTTCGCGGTCAGCCCCGCCGCCGTCGATATGTATGCGGTTCTTCCCAGGTGTGGGATCCTGCACGCGCTGAAATCCCAGAGCGGGAGTGGAATCAACCATGACGAAGTCCCCGTAATCTGCGGCGATTTCGCAGCCCGTGGCAGCGGACCAGAATTCAGCGAGCGTCGCTGGATCGTGACAGTCGAAAGTGATCTGACGGATAGTGAAGTCGGCGACGCTCATGGTTTCCATTGTAGGCGTGCGGTAACGCGCCTGCAATAAAGCGGGGAGTTGGATGGTCGCATAAATTCACCGAGAACGCTGGCTAGTTGTGTTGACCGGACACGTTGATCGCTGACGGCCGGATTGCTGAGGCTCGCCGCGGCGGCGCAGCTGCCGGTCACCTCTCCGGGGCCTCATGATGCCTGACCGGTCCCGTGGTCAGGGGAGGTCAGCGCCGAGGGGTGGCGCTCACATGTGCACCAGGATCTTCACCTCAGTCTCGCCGTGGTCGCGCAGGCGCGTGTACCCGTCCTCCACGAGGTTGTCGACGTGGATCTTCCGGGTGATGAACTTCGAGAGGTCCAGCTTGTCGCTGCGGGCAAGTTCGATCGCCTCCACGTGGTCGTTCGCATAGCCGATCGAGCCACCGATGACCTTGTCACCCATGATCAGCTGGCCGGTGAGGTCCAGCTCCACCGGATTGACGTGGATCGCAACCACCTCGAGGCGTCCACCGGGTCGCAGAGACTCCAGCAGCGCGTCGACCACGGGCTTGATGCCGGCCGCGTCGAAGGCAACGTCCGCCCCCACACCGTCGGTGAACTCGCGGACCGCCTCGGCCAGGTCCTGCTCGGCGGGATCGACCACCAGATCGGCCACACCGGTGGAGCGGGCGATGTCCTTGCGGGCCGCAGAGACCTCGCTCATCACCACTTTCATACCCTTCGCCTGGAGGATCGCCGCGATGAGCAGGCCGATCGGTCCAGCGCCACCGATCACTGCGGTGCCGCCCTCGACCACACCGGCATGCTTGACGGCGTGCAGGCCAACAGCCAGCGGCTCGATCAGCGCGCCCTGATCCAGGGGCAGGTCCCCGATCGGGTGTACGAAACGCGCCTCGGTGACGATCTGCTCGGCGAGGCCGCCGCCGCGGCCCGAGATGCCGATGAAACCCATCTTCTCGCAGAGGTTGTACCGGTTCGCGCGGCACGGTGGGCACTGGCCGCAGACCATCAGCGGCTCCACGATGACGTTGTCGCCCACGGAGAAGCCCTCGACCCCTTCGCCGACCTCGGTAATCGTGCCGGAAAACTCGTGGCCGAAGACCACCGGCAGCTTCTCACCGGAGATCGGGTGCGGCTCATCCGCCGGGGCCGGAGAGAACGGGCCGTCGAAGAACAGGTGCAGATCGGATCCGCAGATTCCGGTGAATGCCGGGGTGATGCGCACTGTGCCGGTCAGCAGTTCCGGCTCGGGCACCTCCTCCAGGCGTACGTCTTCCTTTCCGTAATAGCGGACTGCTCGCATGGGGGCCTCCTTGGGCCGGTGGAGTACGTGGCGCGACGGTGTGCGTCGACCCCTCCAGATTAAGTGATCCAGAACACGCCCAAGCGGTCAGAAAGTCCCGGCCCATGACCGTGGTCATGGGACGCCAGGACCTCACGCGCCGTACGGTGGTCTCATGACCTCGACCGGTGAGCCCGCTGCGCCCGCTGCTTCGTCGTCCGTGGTCGTCCAGCAGACGGGGACGCAGCCGCCTGTTGGTGATCGGAGCGCCACCGCAGCCCCCGCAGCAGATTCAGTCTCCGTCAACCGGCCGTTGCCGATCCGACGCATGCTGCGCGCTCTGCAGATCATGGCCGTGGTGTGCATGCTGATCTCCGCTGTGCAGAACTGGAGCCTGGCTCTGTCCGCCGACCCGGCGGCCGCCGAGATGTACTGGCTGATCGGCGACCAGCATTTCATCCAATCCGTCCTGGTTGCAGTCCTGTGGCTGCTGCGCGGGAGCTTTCGCTCCGCCCGTTCCCGTCTGATCATCTCCGTGCTCGCCGTCCTTGCCCTCACGCCCTTGCTCATGGTCGGCAGGATCTCTGATGCCGGTTTTATGATCCCAGCGCTGCTGGTCGCCTTCGCTCTGGTCGTCCTCGACGGAGGACTGCGGGTGGTGATCGTCCTGTTGGTGCTGGACTGCCTCATCGGTATCGGTCTGCACCTGTCGGTGAACCCGAGTCCGATCGGACTGCTCGTCGGTCTCACCAACACGCTGCCGGTGCTCGTCCTGCTGCTCATCGGCGTCGTGCTCGGTGCAGCGCTGGCCGCCTATGAACAGGGCAGGCGGAGCGATGAACGGACCATTGCCGAGCGCGACCATGCCCTTTCCCGTCTTGAAACGGCGATGGAGCGGCTGCGCCGCAGCGCCCAGACCGAGAAGGAACTGATGCTGGCCGATGAGCGGGCACGCTCCGCTCGGGACCTTCACGACGGGCTCGGCCACCGGCTCACGCTGATCTCCATGAGCCTGGACTATGCACGCCGGATGCGCAGCCGCGACGAGACCGCGGCCTGGGCGGAGGTGGACACCGCGGCGCAGACCTCCGCCGATGCCCTCACTGAGATGCGGACCTGGGTGCGAGCCCTCAGCCCGGTGCGAGACCGGGCCGCTACCGGTACCGCTGCGATCGACGCGATCGCCGACTCCTTCCGCGGCACCGGCCTGGATGTCACTCTGCAGCGCAGCGGCCCCGAACCGGAGCTGGGCGAGGAAGCCGCGCTCCTGTTGTATCGCGCGGTGCAGGAAGGCCTCACCAACGCGTTGCGCCACGGCCGCGCCCGCCACGTGCAGATGCGAGTGGAGACCACCGCTGAGGAGGTTCACCTGACCCTGCGCAACGATCTCGACGACGCCGCTCGCGCCCGCACTCCCGCCGGCCGCATCGATCCCGGTTTTGGACTGCGCGGGCTCGCCGAACGCGCCGAGACTCTGGGCGGCAGCGCCGGTGCCTGTCGCGACGGTGACGAGGTGCAGCTGACCGTGACCGTTCCGCACCGCACCGAGGAGATGCGATGACCGACCCGACGCTCCTGCGGATCCTGCTCGTCGATGACCAGCAGCTGCTGCGCCGGGGCCTGATGATGCTGCTGTCCACCGTTGACGGTCTCGAGGTCACCGACCAAGCGGCCGATGGTGCCGAAGCGCTCGCCGTTATCGCTCGGCGCCGTCCCGATGTGGTGCTCTCCGACATCCGCATGCCGGGCATGGACGGCCTCGAGCTTGTGGAGCGCTGCCGCACCGAACACCCAGACCTGCCGGTTCTGCTGCTGACCACCTTCGACGACGAGCCCGTGGTGCGTGGAGCGCTCGCCGCCGGGGCCGCCGGATTCCTGCTGAAGGACACCTCGACCGAGGCGCTCGCCGACGCGATCCGATCGGTGGTGGCCGGCGGTATGGTGCTGGACCCGAGAGTGGCACGCATCGCCATGACGCCTGCGGCAGAGCCGACGGAGACTCCCGACCAGCTCGCCGTGCTCACCCGGATGGAACGCCTGGTGGCCGAACAGCTCGCCGAAGGCCGGACGAACAGTGAGATCGCGGCCCGACTCGTGCTGGCGGAGGGCACTGTGAAGAACCACGTCTCCGCGCTGCTGCGCAAGCTCGACGCCCGCGACCGCACCGCACTGGCCCTCATGCTCTACAAGACGCTGCACGGCTGAGCACAGCGGCCGAAGGGGCCCCGTTCGGCAACCTCCACCCAACGGGAGGCGGGGATACGGGCGGCAACCACAAGGCCCAGCGCGAGATGGGCAAGGCCCAGCACCAGGTACACCGGGATGCCCCAGGGCAGCTCCAGCAGAATCACTCCGGCCACAGTGTTGCCGACGTGGAAGCCGCCGTGGATGCCGATGGCAGCCCACACGCTGCGCATCGCGATTGCCAGGTAGCCGGCGGAGATGCCGAAGCCGAAGGGGATCAGCAGGTAGAAGAGGTGATCGAGCAGGTTCTGTTGACCGCCGGCCGAGGTCAGGTGCGGGATGCAGAAGGCGAAGGCGCTCAGCCACACCGCGGCATGCGGGCGGCGGGCCAGGGACTGCATGAGATAGCCGCGGAACAGCAGCTCCTCTCCGATGCCCTGCAGCACGTAGGCGCGCACCAGCAGCATGATGAGGGTTAGGACGATCAGCACCGGCCCCATCGGCCCGGCCTCCACCCCGGCCGCTCCGGCAGCATCCATCGGAGCGCCGAGCCCGGCCACTGCGGCAACGCCGTAGCCGACCACCGCAATGACGACGGCGAGCATGGTGCCGATGCCGAGAGCCTTGGCAGCGTTCCGGTTCCAGGTTAGGCCCAGGGCGCGGAAGGGGCGGCGGTCCACCCAGCGCACCAGTGCCCACGAGATCAGGAGATAGGCGATCAGTGGCAGCGTCCAGCAGGCGATCCGCACCAGCATGGCGATCTCGTCGGTCTGCCAGAACAGATCCTGCTTCCCGAACAGGGCGAGCGCGCCGAGGCCCAGGAGGGTAGCGCTCGCGGCCGGGATGATCAGGAATGCGGTCAGCAGGATGCGGGCCCAGGCCGGCAGGCGCGGGGGCGGATCGGCGTGGGCACCGGATGCGCGGTCCCGTGCCGGGATCGCGGTTGCGCGGTCTGAGACGGTGGGGACAGTGCCGTTGGTGGGAAGGTGGTTGGAGCGGTGCGGACGGGCGGTGGTGTTCATGTCCACGACGTTACGGAGCAGGCGGAAAGCTCCAGCAGTGGCCGCCGTCATGACCTCGAGGGTGACCCGTGACGCGCACGGGGGCACCCATGACCGCAGTCACGGGTGGTTCACGCGGAAGGGGCGGGCGCAGAGAAGGTTGCGGGCAAAGTCGGAGATGGTGACGCCTTCGAACTGAGCGAACTTGCGGACGAGCTCGGCGCATGATGGCTCTCTCCATCGGAGACTGGTGGAGTTCCTGTTCGATGTGTGATGTGAGTTGATCCTGCTCCGTGGGCCAGTCGATCTTCGTGATCGGCGGGGTGTTGTTGTCTCGTTCTTGTCTTTCCTCATCGCGTGATTAGCGCTATCGTGATTGATAGCAGAAGGAGGTGGCACCGATGGCATCCATCATCGTGCGCGGTCTCGATGACCACGTGAAGCAACAGCTCGCGTCTCAGGCGAGGGAGCACGGGCGGTCCATGGAGGCCGAGGTTCGCGACATCCTGACGAAGGCTGCCCGACGGCCGCACATCGGAATGGCTCTGCTGGCTGCCGCGCAGGATGCCGGTGGGATCGATGAGCTACCGATTCCGATGCGCGACGACATTGCGCGGGTGGCGTGCTTCGAATGATCGTCCTCGACACGAACGTGATCTCGGAGATTTTTCGACCGTCGCCGGAGCCTCGGGTCGTCGAGTGGCTCGTGTCTTTGACGGGTGATGTCGCGATCACGTCAATCACTCTTGCGGAGCTGCTTGCCGGTGTCCGAAGGCTCCCGGAAGGCCGACGCAAACACGAGTTGGCGCGAGGGATCGAGGAAGCGGTAGCGCCGTTTCGGGGGAGCCGGTTGGTGCTCGCATTTGATGCTGATGCGGCGGAGCGATACGCGGAAGTGCTCGCGTTACGTGAGACTGCAGGTGCGCCGATCAGTACCGCCGACGCCCAGGTCGCCGCGATCTGCCTGGCGCACGGGGCAACCTGCGCGACGCGTAATGTGAAGGATTTCCAGCACACCGGCGTCAATCTCGTAGATCCGTGGAATGTGGACGCGTGAAGAGTCATTCGATCAATCGACGTGATGGCGCGTGCCTCACGCTGTTGTGCGTGCTTCAGCGGCCAGGTATGGTCGCGACACTACGACCGGTTCCGCCTACTTCGGTAGGTCCAGGGCCGGTCTTCATTATCCTCGGGTGGTGTTCCTAGGCGTGGAAGTCAAGGGATTCAAGACGGACGTCGAGCAGGTGGGGATCCTGGCTGGGCGCGGCATGGACATGTGTGACCGAGATGCCGCGGCTGTTCAACCGCGTCTACACGATTGCTCAGAAGCTGCCGAAGGTGGGTCTTCACCCTGACCTCGACGCAGCGGGGCGGAACCGTACGTTTTCCCGGCTCCCCCTTATCCAGTTCTTGTCAGATCGACTGGGCGTGGGCCGAAGCATGCTGCGTCCCGCTGTAATGAAGGGTTTCCCTGCGGTGCCAATCGTGCCGGTCTACCACATGAGAGTTCCCGCCAGGTGGCAGGAGAACCCGCTCTGGGCGACGGGTTGAGAGACGTGAACCCAGATTGCTACACGTGCCGGCATGCGGTGGAGTCTTTTAACTCCTGATGATCCTCGAGAGAATCAAGCACGGCTCTGTTCACACCGATAAGACGCTTCCGCCCGACCTGTCCCGAAGGGTAAGGTGGCTCCGTGCACATCGAACATGTCCAAATTAAGAGTCTCCTAGGATTCAAGTCGCTATCGTTTGACGTGGACCCGAGCCTTCAACTTATCGCGGGACCTAACAACGCAGGCAAGTCATCGCTAGTCAACGTGCTCGAGACCTTCTTTTCGAACCCGACCGCGGAAGACTTCGAGCGAATGAAGCCGCTCAACGACTACTACGTCAATGGCGGTCCCAGAATGCTGTCGAGCATCAAGGTTCACTTCGGCGGCCTCACGCAAGCAGAGACTAACGAACTGGATGGCTCTCTCAGTCGAGACGGGACGTTTTGGGTCGAGGTTACCTGCACGAGAAAAGGCAGGATCAACTATCGTGCGTCGAAGGGCATGGATGCGAAATCCCGTGAAATCTACGAGTGGGTGCTCCAATCGTTTGATTTCGTGAAGATCCCTTCCATCAGGGTGAGCGATGCCGAACATGACGGTGCAGACCAATCCTTCACGCGACTTTACGAAACGCTGGAAGGTGTGCTCGTTCGTTCGGGGACTTCCCGCTCGACGCAACTTCAGATGGACTTTGCGAAGGCAATGGCGCCGGTTGAGAAGCTGGTGCAGGAGGTCCTCAGCGAATCGATGAACGCCGTTGCGACTGAACTGCCTTTCCGGGAATCGGTCCTCGGAGTCGAGCTACCCGCGCCCCAGCACGCGTTGCGCGGCATGCTCAAAGAAGCGGTGATCACCAGCCACGAAGACGTCGTGGTCCCGATCGCAGAGCGTGGCACCGGATTTCAGTCCGCCCTGGTGCTCGGCATTCTTCGTTATGTCTCGTCGAAGAGCAAGCAGACCGGCACCAACGTCATCTTCGCTATCGAAGAGCCCGAGGCGTTTCTCCACCCGCAGACGCAGCGAGCGATGGCGAAGATTCTGAAGGACATCTCGACGGAGGCGCAGCTACTTGTAACGACTCACAGCGCGGTTCTCGTCGACTCGTTCTCGGTTTCTAGGATCGCGCGACTCCCGCTCAGTCCGGAGGGCGTCGAGTACTCGGCTCGGAGACCGGACTTGGCTGTCGACGAAGAAGGACGGTTGACGCGCTACTGCGACGCAACCAATAGCGAGCTCGTGTTTGCTAGCTCCTTGATCCTGGTTGAGGGCCACGGCGACAAGCTCGTCATAGATTACCTTTTGGAGCGCATCACCGGTGGGCCGGGAGGCCACTACGCCCTGGGTATCGCCGTGATCGAGGCGTCCGGGATCACGACGATTACGCACTTGCTCCAACTCGCTCAGCTTTTCGGCGTCCGTGCCTACGTGCTCACCGATAAGGACGGCGTCCACAAGAACGGTGACAACAAGCGTGCCCTGGTAGATGTCCTGAAGGTTAAGGATCCCAAGCCTCCCATGGAATTCTTCAACGACCTACGCAACTTGGCGGACCAGCGAGTCGACACCATCGAGGATGCAATCGAGCACCAAAAAAAGCTCAACACTCTGTTGCAGCCGTGGGACGCGTTCGTTCTGAGTTCTGATCTTGAAGGTCTACTCCTGGACGTGGTGCCGCAAAAGAAGTTGGCAAGAATGCTCGGCCCCGAGGAGATGGGGGTGGTGAGCAAGGAGACTGCGGAGGAGTTCGCGACGGGTCCCGCCGGTTTCGAGGCCTTGGCGTCATACCTTGGTTCGAAGGGCTGGAACTCCGACCGTAAGACGTCGGGTAAGGTAAAACCCCATATTCCGTCTGCGCTACTGCGCGAGCATCTTGGCCCGACGTCAAGCCAGCATCGCGCCATCAAGCCGTTGGCGGAATGGTTGAGGGGAATCGTGGACGCGCACAAACGTGCGCCGCTCTGAGCCTTCCCATAGACACGAGCTTGAGCCGCGGTTCTCCAAGAATAAGCGGTCAGGCTGGACCGGAAGTCGGTGCAGCCCGATTTGATGTTCAGCGTCATGGACCCGATGCGTGAAGCGGCATCGCGGGTCGACCCACGGTTTCATAAGCCGGGGAACCGGTTCGAAGCCTTGAAGGGGGACCGCAAGGGTCAGCACAGCGTCTGGATCAGCGACCAGTGGCGGAGTGCGTCGTGTGGACCGAGGCGGCGCACGAGCCTCGACGCGTTCGATATATGGATGTACGTGCTCAGTCGCTGATCGGCACGCCTCGCCAGTCCGCGTACTGCGTGATCGCTTGCGCTAACGGTTTCCATTGGGCTGCCGGGATCGCTGTGCCGAGGTCGTACACAACATCGTGAGCGCTCACCGTGAACGCGCCGCGCTGTTTGACGTGGGCCGGCAGAGGCTCCACAGTCTCGACGGTCAGGAGGAAATCACCGTCGAGCACCCCGGCGGTCTCGCTCAGCTTGTTCGCGAGATGCCTGCCGAGCGTGCGTGGACCGGGGCGTCGGCTGGAGGCAGTGCGGGTATGGACACCGCGCACCATGTTCCACGGCACGCGCAGATAGCCGTCTCCAATGCCGTAATCGTCGACCACGAGCACCGGGACGTCCCGGCGGATCGCAAGGGAGCTGCGCTGGTTTTTGAACTGGTCGATGAACAGGCCGATCAAAGCCAGCGCCATGATCGGCAGTGCGATCAGGAACATCCACTGGCCCTCGGTGATCGCCGCGTACACGATCGCCGCGGCGATGCCGACGAACACTGCGCCCATGATGAGCGCTACCAGCAGCTGGAGGGAAGAGCGGCCTCGGATCGGGAACACCACGATGTCCTGCGGTGGCCGGTCTTGGGGTGAGTGCATCGTCATTGCAGCTCCGTTGACACGACGGTCGCCCAGCGGCCGTCTCCTGACGGAAGGTTAGGAAGCCTCGCCGGAGCCGTCAAGCAGGTTGGCGTCAGCGTCTATTACGCCTGCGGTTGCTCATGTTCGGCCTCTATGGGGGAGGGGATCAAGCCGCCTCGCTCGAGCGACCGGAGAACAGAAGGACTTCGACGTCGAGGTGGTACGGAGCGTGGATGGACCCGGTGAGTGCATCAAGGAGTGCGCCCGGCGGAGAGGTGGAGATGAGAGCTTCGATGGTGGCGGATGCGTCGAGGACGATCATCGATGTGCCTCATCGCGGGACTGCACAGCGGGGGATCGCACCAGCCAGTGTCTCGACGCGGGCTAGCAGCGCTCCCTGCGGAACACCTCCATTGGGTGCTGTACCGTCCTCGCGCTGAGTGGCAGAGAGGCGGACCACCTGCCGCGCCCTGCTCTTGCGCCGAGGGACCGTCATTCCGTATGATTGAGTCAATAGACCCCGCCAGGGCTCGAGCTTCGGCTTCCTCAAGATAGGCGGGGCTTTTCTTTGTTCGGAGGAGGTGCCGCGGCTGTGGTGATGAAACCGGCGCTGACCATCGGAGAACAGATCAACCTGCTCAAGCGCCGAGGGTTGATCGTGGAGGACGATGCCGAACGGCTGCGCCTTACGAGACTGCTCGTGAACTGCAACTACTACCGGCTCTCTGGCTACTGGCGCTACTACCAGAGAGCGCCTCATCACAAGGACGACTCGTTCCTGCCCGGCACCACGGTTGAGACCATTGAAAAAGTCTACCTATTCGACGAGACGCTCCGCAGCATCCTCAGCGACGGGCTGTCGATCCTCGAGGTGGGCGTCCGCTCGAGGGTCGCCTACGTGATGGGCACCAAGATGAGCCCCGCGGCATATCTCGTGCCGAGCACATACTCGTCGGAGACGGCGACTCGACCTGGTGGCAGAGCAGTGCGCCTGCGGGACACACTGCTCGAGGATATCCAGCGTGAGCTCGAGCGCTCGCGCGAGCAGTTTATTGCGCATCATCGTGAGCGTGGCGAGGACCCGCCCGTGTGGGCGGCGATCGAAGCTCTGAGCTTCGGCACGGTTTCTAAGATGTACCGCCTGCTGCTTGACGAGGACGTCCGCCACGAGGTCGCGCGCATGTTCGATTTGAAACCGGAGCATCTTGAGTCGATCCTTCGTGGCTTCTCCGTGCTGCGGAATGTGTGCGCGCATCACGGCCGGGTGTGGAACCGAAAGCCTCCGATCCCGATACAGGTGCCGCGAGCTCTTAAGACCGAGCGTGACTCGTCGATCTATCACCAGACTCCCTGGGGCGAGTTCGTGACGCTGTCGTGGCTCGTAGACAGGATCAGACCCGTGTGCAGCTTCGGCGATGACCTGCGGGTGCACATTGAGACGTACCCGGAGCTGTTGGATGGACTGCAGCATCCCCATCACCGGTGATCAGACATCCACTGTGATGCCTGGATAGACTCCCGAGGTGGAGGCGAGAGACTCGAGCGACCGTGCGCACCAGAGCAGTGCGTCAGGGCAGTCACCCAGACCTTTCTATCCGCGGTGACGTGGTGGAGTTCCGGGTTAGCGTTCGACATTCAACGGAACATGAGCGGCGTATGTGAGCTTGAGTCACCATCAATACTTGTTGAAGGGGCTGACAGGGTGCAGACCACAGTGCCGGTGACGGTGAGCAGGGGAGCGTGCTCGCTCAGTGGTGACGGATGAGTACGTTTGAGCCCATTGCTGGGTGGTCCCGGCGTTCTTTCCTTACGGGGTTGCTGGCGGTCCCTTTTGTTGCGCTAGCAAACGGGTGTGCACCGGGCGGCACGAACGAGCGCGAAAGTTCGGATGCGCGCACCGCCCTCGTGTACCGCGGCCCGGCGGGATGCGAAGGATGCTCAGAAACTCTTGCAGAGCGACTGTCTCAATCGCCGCTCGAGTTGAGAGTTGAGTTCATCGGCCCGGAAGAAAAGACCCCGCTCACAGTGAACGCCCTGGCTGAGGCGGCTCTCTACGTCCAGCCGGGCGGCGGAGATGATATTGCTGCTGCCGCCCAAAGCTTCCCGTCAGATTTCGCTCGCGGACTGCGTGACTTCGTTGGCAACGGTGGAAGTTACCTCGGCATCTGCATGGGCGCGTACCTTGCAGGAAGCGAAGGCTTCGGTCTCTTGAGTGAACCCGTCGAGGGACAGGTGAACGTTCCTGGTTTCCCCGTGTCAGACAGCGCAGAGCACATGGTGGCAGTGACGTGGGATACCACTGCGCGGTGGACCTATTTTCAGGAAGGAGCGCAGCTGCCGGAAGGCGGCGCTGATGCTCACGCCCGTTATGAAACCGGGGAGCTTGCCGCCGCGGTCTATCGCGTTGGCGAGGGCCATGTGGGGTTGATCGGCCCGCACCCGGAGGCCGACGCATCCTGGGTGGAGGACACGGATCTCGTTGATCCTGACGGTGACGACTGGCAGTACGCGCTCCCGCTCGTCACACAGATCCTCACTTGAGGATTCCAGCCGTGAGTGCCACGTTCGCGCGCGCCAACCTGCACCACCAGATCGACCAGGTGAACGAGGAGTCTCACCCGCTGACCATTACAGGTCAGCGGGGTAATGAGGTCTTGGTTAGTGAAGGCGATCGAGCGCAACCTGTCCTTATCGAAGCGCCTGTCCCACGCTTGTGACCCGTCGTCGAGTAGGCAGACCACTGGTGAAATTCGTTTGCGTCGCCGCGCTTGCTAGGGGCATCATGCTGGGATGACTGTGACGCTCAGACCCATGGTGGCCGACGATCTGGACTTCTTGTGGACCTGGAAACACGGGACACCTGATGCGGAGTGGAAGCGCTGGGACGGACCCTACTTCAAGGCGCCCGCCAGCCCGAGCCGCGAGGAATTCGACCAGCAAGAGTCTGCCCGGGTGGGGGATCAGAACCGTCGAATCATTGAGGTTGACGGTGAACCTGCCGGGCTTGTCACCCGCTTTGAAGAGAATCCCACCGGCGGCGGCTGGTGGGAGATCGGCATCGTCATCTTTGACCCTCAATGGTGGGGCAAGGGAGTTGGCCGGACGGCACTGACACAGTGGATGGCCACCACCTTCGACGAGACGGACGCCCACGTCATCACACTGAAAACATGGTCAGGCAACGAGCGGATGATCGCATCAGCCGAGCGCTGCGGCTTTTCTGAATGCGGTCGAATCCCCGAGGCTCGCTCCTGGAATGGCCGCCGCTGGGACTGCGTGCAGATGAGCGCCCTTCGGCCCTGAGCCTCGCCTGGGGCGGATGCACTAACGGCTCACCTCGCGGGCCGATGATATGTTCGCTCAGCACTTGCGGAGGCTGAAAGGAGAGTGAGCACGATGGCTCTGTCACTGAAGGACTTCGTTGCCGAACACCCCGTGGACCGGAAGCGTGTTGACGCCCACAAGGAGCGGATGCTCGCTGAGATGCGCCGCTACCGGCTCAACAACAGCGCGAACAGGAGAGCGTGACGCTTGGTCAGCTCGGCCGAGCTCAGAGGTGTAGGACTGTCTAGGCCCCATCATCGAACACGGCGATCGCCATAACGCCACGGTACGAACGGATCCGTAACTACCTCGAACGGTCAGTGGTGGCCTTGATTGCCATGGCTGAATGTTCTACGGGGCTACGGTCCCAGCAAACACTTCTGCCTGCTCCAAAACCAGCTCAACTGCCTTCTTCTCTGCATCGGGTGGGTACCTGTGTTTGATGAGGATGCGGCGAACCTTGGCGCGCATCTCTGCCTGTACGGACTCTTTGAGGTTCCAGTCGATTGTTGCTGACTGCCGCACGGACTTGACGAGTTCTCGCGCGATTGTTTTGAGCGTCTCGTCCCCAAGCTCCATCACCGCGGAGTCGTTCTGCGCAACGGCGTCAAAGAAGGCAACTTCGTCTTCGCGGAGCCCGAGCTCCTCGTGTCGCATCTGAGAGTCTCGCATTTCTTTTGCGAGCTTCACCAGCTCAGCGATGATCTCAGCGGTGGTCAATGACCGGTTGGTGTAGCGGTTGACGGCCTCATCGAGCATCTCCGAGTACTTGCGTCCTTGAACGATGTTCGTTCGCTGCACGGTTCGAATCTGGTCGTTGAGAAGACGCCGCAGCAGCCCCATCTGAAGGTTTGGCTTGTCCTTATCTGCGAGCGAATCGAGGAACTCATCGCTGAGGATTGAGATCTCAGGCGTCACGATCCCGGCGAGCTTGTACACGTCCACGACCTGATCAGCAGTGACCGCTTCGTTGAGAAGCTGACCAAGTGCAGTGTCGATCTCAACGGCGTTTGATCCACCCTGGCCGGAGTCGGGATTCTGGATCTTCAGGATTGCTGCTCTGACGTCTGTGAACAGGCGGACGTCGTTTCGGATCGGAGCGGCTTCGTCACGTGCCCCCGAGAGTGCGAATGCTTTGGCGAGAGCGAGTACCTGATCGTTGAACCGTGATGTCCGGTCTGGATCTGCCATGACGAAGTCGAGAACCTTCGCGTACTCGTTCAATCGGTGGGAGGCTGTCAGTTCCGAGGAGGAGTCGAATTGGACTCCATGGAGGAGTCCGCGCACGATGTCGTGCTTCTCCAGCATCACCTGGACCATTTCGTCGATGGGAACGCCGGTTTGGTCACGGTCGGAGGGCGAGTATTCGTTCAACGCCTTTTGGAGGTTCGCGAACACTCCAATGTAGTCCACGATCAGGCCGCCGGGTTTGTCCCGGAACGTGCGGTTCACTCGTGCGATGGCTTGCATGAGTCCCGCGCCCTGCATGGTTTTGTCCACGTACATCGTGTGCATCGACGGGGCGTCGAACCCGGTCAGCCACATGTCGCGAACAATGACCAGTTCCAGCGGATCGTCCGGGTTCTTTGCCCGCAGTTTGAGGTCTTTGCGAACCTCGTTGGAGTGGATGTGCGGTTGGAACTCGGCGGGATCAGCCGCTGAGCCGGTCATCACCACCTTGATCTTTCCCTGCGCTGGGTCATCGGAATGCCAGTCAGGCCGTAGTTCAACGATCTTCTCGTACAGCCGTACGGCGATCCGGCGGCTCATGGCCACGATCATGCCCTTGCCGAACAGGGACTCCCGGCGCCTTTCCCAGTGCTCCACGATGTCCCGGGCAACAAGGTCGAGCCTTGACTCGGCTCCTACCACTGCTTCGAGGCGGGACCACCGTGACTTTGCAGCTGTTGCTGCGTCTTCTTCGACGGATTCGGTGATCTCATCGGCGAGGTCGTCCAGGGCAGCGAGGTCTTCCTCTGACAGTTCGATCTTTGCCAGTCTGGATTCGTAGAAGATCCGAACAGTCGCTCCATCCTCCACTGCTCGGGTGAGGTCGTACACGTCCACGTAGTCGCCGAATACGGCCCGCGTGGATTTGTCATTTGATTCGATCGGAGTGCCGGTGAAGCCGAGGTATGTTGCGCCGGGAAGCGCATCGCGCATGTGCTTGGCCAGGCCGGATTTGAGCCGGCCGTGCCGGTCGAGGGTTTCGCTGAAGCCGTATTGACTTCTGTGCGCCTCGTCAGCAATGACCACGACGTTCCGCCGGTCAGTAAGCACGGGGTTGGTGTCCCCGTCTTCGCCCGGCGCAAACTTCTGCAAGGTGGTGAACACGATTCCACCCGAGGCGCGCTTCAGCTTTGCGCGCAGATCCGAGCGGGTTGCCGCCTGCACTGGTGTTTCCGGCAGGATGCGGGCCGGGGCGAATGTTTCGCCGAACAGCTGATCGTCCAGATCATTGCGATCGGTGATGAACACCAGAGTTGGGTTCGCCATGCGCGGGTCGCGCATGATCTTCGCGGCGTAGAACACCATCTCGAAGCTTTTTCCGGAGCCCTGGGTGTGCCACACCACGCCGCCGCGACGGTCCCCATCAGGGCTTGACGCGTGTACCGTGGATTCCACGGCGGCGTTGACTGCCCAGTACTGATGGTATTTCGCCACACGTTTCACGAGTGCCCGAGTGGGCTGCCCCGTCGACTTGTCAGTGACTGTCTCGTCACTGAACACCACGAAGTTCTTCAGCAGATCCAGGAACCGCTTCGGCTCGAACACACCCTTGATGAGAACCTCAAGGGCTGGTCGATTGCTGACGACCTCACGGCCTTCGATGGTCTTCCAGGGCGCGTAGTGCTCGAACGCGCCCGAGTAGCTGCTCATCGCCGCCGACGTTCCGTCAGAGATCACGGTTACCGCGTTCGGGACGAACACTGATGGGATGTCTCGACGGTAGGTCTGCACCTGGTTCCATGCCGACTTCAATGTTGCTTGGCCGGTGGCCGGATTCTTCAGCTCCAGGAGCCCGAGCGGGAGCCCGTTGACCATGACGAGCACGTCAGGGCGCCGGTTCTTGCCGTTCTCAACGATCGTGCACTGGTTGATTGCCATCCAGATGTTGTTCCCCGGCTCGTCGAAGTCGATGAGCCACAGGCGCGCGGTTCTTAGTTCGCCATCGTCGTCGCGATGCTCAACCGGAACGCCTTCCGTGATGAGCCTGTGCAGGCGGGCGTTCTCGTCAATAGAGCTTTGCGACTCAGCACGCTGCACGGTTCTCAAAGCGGCGGCGATTAGTGCGGAGTCCGTGCCAGGGTTGATCCGCTCCACTGCATCACGCAGGCGGTTCCACAGAATGACGTCCGCGTACGACTCCCGCTCGGCACCAGGCGCTCCAGGCGCGATTTGAGGACCATGCACTCGTTGGTAGCCCAACTCGGCAAAATACTCCATCGCCGCCTGTTCGACGGTGTTCTCGTTAAAGGTGGTCATGCCTTCACCTCTTCGATAGGGACACGAATGCGGCCGGAGAGTAGCTCTGGTAAGAGAGTATCGCGAAGACGAGCCAATTGGAGAACTTCTTGTTCAGCTAGAAGAAGTCTCTTCCAGAGCGGGGCGAGTTTTGCATCGAGTCGGGCGATCGTGGCAGCGGTCGGTAATGCTACTGCCGTTGTAGTGAGGTGCCCCCTATTGATGTGCCCCATTGTCGTCGCCTTATCGGCGGCGAGCGCCCGGAATACAGGCATGATTGCTTCAAGTCGATCGAACACTAGCCATGACGGGTATCCAGTGGGAACAACTTTGAAGATGTGTTGGTTGATGATGGCCTCATCGCGGTGCCAACGGTGTACACCCAAAGATCCGGACCAGGCCATCAAGATATCTCCTGCCCGGGCGGTCTTCTCGTCTGGAACCTCTATGTCGTTATATACAGTTGAGCTTCCGGGCCCGGAGTTTAGCTCTGCAATCCGGATTACCATGCGCCCAGTCCCGGACGCACCTTTCGTATAAGCTCCGCCGTTGGTGAAGGTTGCGAGATCTGATACTGGGATCGTTGCGGACTCGGAAATGGTCACTGAGTCTACCTGTGAACGTACGAACCTCGGAATTAAGTCAATGATCCGCCGGTTCGACTCGATTTTGTCGTCGAGCGCGCCGAGCGCCGCAGCGATCGCGCGTTGTTCTGGGATAGGTGGGACCGGTATCGGGAACGACTGCAAATGACCCTTAGTTACAGCCTTTCGAGTACCGCCGGCTGAGTGTCCCAGCATGAAATCCTTCATTAGCGGCAGTGAAAGCCACTTTTGCAGGTACCCGGGGTCTACCTTTCCGTTCGACCGCACAATCGCAACGTGCTGGTTGACACGAGCGGGAAGAATAGTTTCTGGAACTGTCGTCACGCGAAGTATGGAGTCACCAGTGATGTTTATCAGTACATCGTTTTTCTCGACGGTCACTCCGCGAAGTGCTGACGCTGCTTCACTGCTGAGGAAAACCAAACCATCTGTCTTGAACTGGTGGTCGTAAACATTCTGGCTGCGAATCAACGCGGGGCCAGACTCTACGTACACTGAAGACCCGCCGCGCGGCGTGGCTCCACTGCCGATTTTTGATGTCACGCTCTCAAGGGTTTCCACATTCCATGTTGACGGGACGTCGAGGCCGAGCTCAGGTATTAAAGTCACGTCAAGCTCCCGATTCGTCGCCGAACCTCGTCCTCAAGCTCACGGCCACGCTCGAACTCGGCGAACAACTCATTCGTGAGGCGTTCGATCTTCTCGTCGATTGGCTCGTCGTCGACCTCTGCCTCCGCAGCGCCCACGTAACGGCCTGGTGTGAGAACAAAGTCGTGTTTCTTGATCTCGTCGATCGTGGCTGACTTCGCGAAACCGGGGACGTCTTCATAGCTGCCGTCGTGGTTGCGCCATTCGTGGTAGGTGTCCGAGATCTGCGCAATGTCGTCGTCCGATAGCACGCGCAGGCGGCGCGACTCCATGTCCCCGAGTTTCCGCGCGTCGATGAACAGCACTTCACTGCTTCGCGCGCGATGCCCATTGCCGCCGCGATCCTTAGACACGAACCACAGCGACACCGGGATTCCCGTGTTGAAGAACAGCTTGTCCGGCATCGCCACGATGCAGTCCACCAGATCGGCTTCCACGAGCTTGCGTCGAATCTCGCCCTCCCCACCGCTCTTCGAAGAAAGTGACCCGTTAGCCAGAACAAAGCCCGCGGTGCCGTTCGGCGCCAGGTGGTAGATGAAGTGCTGAACCCAAGCAAAGTTCGCATTGCCCTTCGGCGGCGTCCCGTACTTCCACCGCGGATCGTCAGCCAGTTTCGCGTCCCACCAGTCAGAAACATTGAACGGTGGATTCGCGATCACATAGTCAGCGCGCAGATCCGGGTGGAGATCTTCAGTGAAAGAATCAGCTGAGCGGGTGCCCAGATCAGCCTCGATACCCCGCAGTGCCAGGTTCATCTTCGCAAGTCTCCACGTTGTGTCCGTGAACTCCTGCCCAAACACGGAAATGTCAGTGCGGCTGCCGCCGTGAGCCCTCACGAACTCTGCCGACTGGACGAACATACCGCCCGAGCCCGCAGCGGGATCAAACACACGCCCCTTGTACGGCTCCAGCATCTCCACAAGAGTTTTGACGACTGAGCGCGGCGTGTAGAAAGCACCAGCGTCCTTGCCGGTCTCCTTGCCCGCGAACTGACCCAAGAAATACTCGTACACCCGGCCAAGCACATCGTCAGCGCCGTGATCGTCAGCCTCCGTGAAGCCGATTGAACCGATAAGATCAACAAGCTCACCCAGGCGGCGCTTGTCAAGACCGTCGCGCCCGTAATTGCGCGGGAGCACACCACGCAGAGAAGGATTCTTCTCCTCAATCAAATCCATCGCTTGATCGATCGTCTGCCCGATCTCCGGCTGCTTCGCCATCGACTGCACGTGGCTCCACCGCGCGAGAGACGGCACCCAGAAAACGTTGTCGCGCCTGTACTCGTCCTCGCTATTCAGGAGCATCTCGATCTGGTCAGGCTCGAAGCCTTCAGCGGCCAGCTCCTCCTCAAGTAGGGCACGGTGCTCTTCGAACCGGTCGGAGACATACTTGAGGAACACCAATCCCAGCACTACGTGCTTGTACTCGCCAGGTTCCTGGTTGCCTCTGAGCTTGTCGGCAGCATCCCAGAGCGTTTGCTCAAGAGTCTTCGCTGGCTTCGCCTTCGGTGCTCGTCTCGCCATAGTGTGGTCTCCTTCGCGCGAGAGACGAGCTCCCGTCTGCAGTTACTACGCTCACCTCAGGATACCGAGCACCGCGGACATCTGAGGGTCTCCAGGTATGGGCGCGCCGCCGGCATCACGGTGGATCCGGTGAACCCCGGACCAGAAACCCGCACCAAAACCAGAACCCCTAGCTCCGCTGCTCCTGCCCCGCACCGCCCCATCCAGCGAAACGGGG
This sequence comes from uncultured Dermabacter sp., assembly GCA_947252755.1. Classification (GTDB taxonomy): domain Bacteria; phylum Actinomycetota; class Actinomycetes; order Actinomycetales; family Dermabacteraceae; genus Helcobacillus. The sequence continues at coordinate 70,038 of CAMXWV010000010.1, read as the reverse complement.
CACGGACCAGCAGGTCCGCACCCCGTCACCCTGTAACACCACCGCGTCGTCACCGCGGCGGGTGCTGTTTCGGCTCAGTGCTTCGCGTTGTACTTCTTCGCCTCGGGCAGGCCGCGCTCGGCGCGAACGCGTCGGGAGATCTCCTCCACGGAGATCAGCGCCGCCACCACATCCTCCGCCGTCACCGGCATCGGCATGTTGTGAATGGTTTCGCCCTCAGCCGTTGCGGCCTCAGCCACAGCCTGCAGCTCCTTCGTGTTCTGCGGGGACAGGCCGATCTCCGTCAGCGAAGTGGGCAGTCCCACGCGAGTGGTGAACTCGATGAAGTCCTCGATCTCCTTGGTGGGCGCACCCTCCAGCACCAGCTGAGTCAGCGAACCGATGTTCACCTTCTGGCCGTGTGTGAGACCGTGCGTCTGCGGAGCCGCAGTCAAACCATTGTGGATCGCATGCGCCGCCGCCAGACCGCCCGACTCGAACCCGAGACCGGACAGCAACGTGTTCGCCTCCACCAGGCGCTCCAGCGCCGGGGTCACCTGTTTGGAACGCACCGCGTCCAGAGCCGGCAGGGCGTTCTCCCAGATCAGATCCCAGCTGAGGCGGGCCAGTGCCATAGCGGAACGCGTTGGGCGGCCGCCGGCCATGGTAGTTCCAGTACCGCGATCAGTGGCCCGAGCCTCTAGGTAGGTGGCGAGCGCATCGCCCACACCCGCGATCAGGAACGTGTCCGGCGCTGACGCCACCAGCTGCGTATCGATCAGCACCAGGTCCGGGTTGCGCGGGAAGAAGCGGTACTCCATGAACTCGCCCTCCTCGGTGTAGATCACCGACAGAGCAGACGTGGGAGCATCGGATGACGCCGCGGTGGGCACACTGGCGCAGCGGATCTCCGCCAGGTGCGCTGAGGCCTTCGCCGCATCGATTGTGGAGCCGCCGCCCAAGCCCACGATCACGTCGTGGCCGTTCTCCTTGATGGTGGCCACCAGGTCATCCACGGCCTTCGGTGTGGCGAAGCGTTCAAAGCCCACGCGAGTGATCGGCAGGCCGGCCTTCTCGAAGCCTTCGCTCAGACCCTTCTCCACGATGCCCCACACCACATCGTCCGCCACCAGCAGTGGGTTCGTTCCGATCGGGGAGAGGTGATCACCCAGCTGGACGATGGCATTCTTCCCCTGCACGTAACGTGAGGGGCTGGCAAGAACAAACGTGCTGGACATAGATGCCTCCTGTGATCTGCGTTCCCGGGGTTCCTTGGCGGGTGGCCCTCCAGGTCAGCGGGTCAATGATGTGCACCTCTATTGTGCGCCCGCCAGATGCCCGCAACCAGGGACGATCGGCACGGTTCAGCGCCTGTTCACCTGAGCATCCGCACCACGGCCCGGCGCAGTTCCTCAACCACCAGGAACACTGCCGCGCACCCAGCAACCACCAGCCAGTGCGCACCGTCCAGCGGCACCGTGGTGAACGCGGTATTGAGGAACGGCACATACAGCACCAGCAGCTGCAGACCGAATGCGATCGCAAGCGCACCCCACAGCACCGGATTGGTGAACAGGCCCACCGCCATGCTGCGGTGCGCGTGGCGCACCGAGAGCGCGTTCACCAGCTGCAGCACCACCAGTGTCGTGAACGCCACGGTCCGCGCAGTCACCGCATCATCTGTGCCGTCGATCAGCCCGCCGGGCAGGCCCGCATCCAGCGCCACGAGAGTGAGAGCAGCCATCAGCAGCCCGGTCCACAGAATCCGCGCCCACTCGGCGCGGTTCAGCGCCCGCTCGCCCACCCGACGCGGCGGCTGCGTCATCACCGTGCGGTCCACCGGGTCGAGTCCAAGCGCAAGCGCGGGCAGCGAGTCCGTCACCAGGTTCACCCACAGGATCTGCGTGGCAAGCAGCGGCAGCAGAACAGCGCCGTCCTCCTGGCGCAAGCCGAGCATCCCCACCAGCGCCACGCCGCCGAACACGGTGAGCACCTCGCCCATATTCGAGCTGAGCAGGTAGCGAAGCACCTTCGTGAGGTTGCGGTAGATGCCGCGGCCCTTCTCCACCGCGGTGATGATCGAGGTGAAATCATCATCCGCCAGGATCATGGTGGCAGCGTCATGAGACACCTGGGTGCCGGTGATGCCCATCGCCACCCCGATATCCGCCCGCTTCAGCGCGGGAGCGTCATTGACGCCGTCCCCGGTCATCGCCACGACCTGGCCCTCATCCTGCAGGTGGCGAACGATCCGCAGCTTATGGCTCGGATCCACCCGCGCGAACACACCGGTGGTGCGCACGGCCTCCGCAAACTCTGCATCATCCAGCTCGTTCACCTGCGCGCCGGTGAGCACCCGGGACTGGGCAATGCCCAGGTCCTCCGCGATCCGTTGCGCGGTCAACGGGTGATCCCCGGTGATCATGATGACGCGGATCCCCGCTTGCTGAGCCTGCGCAATCGCCTGCTTCACCTCCGGGCGCGGCGGGTCGATGATCGCCACAATGCCCACCAGGGTCAGGTTCTGCTCGTCCTCCTCAGTCAGCGCCGACGCGTCCATCTCCCGCACCGCCACCGCGAGCGTGCGGTACGCCTCCCCGGCTAGGCGAGCGATCGTCTCTTCGATCTCCCGGCGCTGCGCATCATCAAGCGGCACCTCACCACTGCCGGTGCGAATAGCGCTGCAGCGCCCCAGCACCACATCCGGAGCGCCCTTCATAATCAGCTGTGCCCCAGTGCCGTTATCGCTGCCGTTATCGCTGCTGACCAGCACGGACATGCGCTTGCGTTCAGAGGTGAACGCCAGCTCATCACGCCGCACCAGATCCGGCACGGCATGGCCAGCATCCGCAGCGGCCAGCAGAAACGTGGACTCGGTAGGGTCCCCGATCGGACCCTCCGCGGTGAGCCGGGCATTGGAAGCAAGCGATCCGAGCAGCAGCGTGTCACGAGCCTCCGCATCAGCTGGCGAGTGCTCACCCGACCCGGTGATCACCCGTTCGATCCGCATCTGGTTCTGAGTGAGTGTGCCGGTCTTATCCGTGCACACCACGCCCGCGGAGCCGAGAGACTCCACCGCATCCAGTCGCTTCACAATCGCGTTGGAGCGGGCCATCTGCTGCACGCCGAGCGCCAGCACCATGGACACGATCGCGGTGAGCCCTTCCGGGACTGCTGCCACTGCAAGCGAAACGCCCAGCAGCAGCACCGTCACGATGGAGGAGAGGGAATGGTCATCGGTCATCAGGTACGCGGTCACCATCACGATCAGCGCAATCGCGATCACCGCGATGGTGAGCATCCGACCCACCGCCGCCATCTCTTTCTGCAGCGGTGTATCCACTGTGCCGGCGTCGGAGATCATGTCCGCGATCCGGCCGATCTCCGTGGCGCCGCCGGTGCCGGTCACCACGGCCGTGGCACTGCCCTGTGTGACCGCGGTGCCGGAGAACACCATGGACAGTCGATCGCCAAGCGGGGCATCAGCCGCAACCGGTGCGGGATCCTTCTGCACCGGTACGGATTCGCCGGTGAGAGCAGCCTCGGCCACCATGAGGTGACTGGTGGACAGCAGGCGCGCGTCGGCCGGGACTGCATCGCCTTCACCCAGGTGGATGATGTCACCGGGCACCAGGTCAGCAGCGTCGATCTCCCGCTGGCGGCTGTCCCGGGTCACGGTGGCATGCGGGCTGGTCATCGTGGACAGTGACGCCACCGCGTCTGCCGCCTTCAGCTCCTGGACCAGGCCGATCGCAGTGTTCAGCACGATCACAGCAGCGATCACGATCGCATCCACCGGCAGACCCCTCGCGCCCTCAGCCGCCCATGCGATCACAGACACCACGATCGCGGCGAGCAGCAGGTAGGTGAGAGGTTCCGCCACCAGGGCAAGCGCGCGCCGCCAGATCGGCACCGGGGGAGCGGAGCGCAAGCTGTTGGGCCCAACCCGCTCACGCCTGGACCGCGCTTCCGCATCCGTCAGCCCGTCCGACGCGCTCACCCCAAGAGTGGTCAGCAGATCCTCAGCACTGGCCGCATGCGGGCTGTCCGGTGCGGTCAAGGCCGGCGTGGTTGGGGCTGGTGTGGTTGGTGCCGGTGTGGTGGGGGAGTGAGCAGAGGAGGCAGAAGGTGCGGCGTCCATCTCCCCAGCCTAGAGCGTGGCGCCAACCTGGGGATGTCCAGGCCTAGAGCGTGGCCTACATGCTCGCAGACTTACCGGTGCGGGCCGTGTAGGGTTGAGAGCGTTGCTCGGAAGTAGTTTCATGTCAGGCGCAGCGTGCTGCGGCTGGCATCGCAAGGCAAGAGTTCCTTCTGAATCGTGCATCGAGCAAGCACCGGGAGCGTTTGAGATTCGAACGCACCAAGCCAGAAGGGACATGCACTATGGCTACCGGCACCGTCAAATGGTTCAACGGCGATAAGGGCTACGGCTTCATCGCAGCAGACGACAACTCCGAGGACGTGTTCGTGCACTTCAGCGCGATCCAGGCCAACGGCTTCCGCACCCTCGACGAGGGCCAGAAGGTCGAGTATGACGTGGATCGCGGGCAGAAGGGCCTCCAGGCCTCGAACGTCACCGTGATCGGCTGAGAGGCCCCGCACCACTTCTACTCAGGCGCCGCCTGCCCGCGGACGAACGCCCAGAATAGCTCCCCGGCTCGCTGCAGATTCTGCAGGAAGGCGTGGGGCTGTTCTGCTTCGCCCCGTCGCCAGGTCACCAGGTATTCCCCGCGGTCCGAGTACATCGTGTAGTTCACGCCGAATCCGCCGCGGCAGGTGGGTGCAAACAGGAAGCGGATGATCTGATCTGCTCCGCCCAAAGACGAGGTGGAGAGGAAATCCTCCCGCACCCTCTGCAGCAGGGGACTGGACAGAAACGGATCAGGATCCTGAGCGCTCTCCTGCAGCATGAGCAGGTGCCGATCCATCCCGGCGCCCTGTTTGACGCGCTTCACCCATGCACGGTGAGCCCCAAGGGCAGCATCCAGCTGATCCCGGGTTGCTGCCCCGTCAGCCAGCGCCGCAGCGAATTCCACGGACTCCGGTGTGACAGATCGCAGCGCCTCGGTGCGCCCAGCCTGGAACTCGCGCATGTCCACGGCCTCATACACACCGCGGATTCGCCCATAGGTGCGCTGCTGTGCGCACTGCGCGATCAGCTGCGCCCGCGCATCTGCCGAGGAGCGGAACGGCTGATCCTCATCGAACGGCCGGGGGATCACCACTCGCGCCGCGTCGATCTGCTGCGCGCGCTCCCGCGCCTGCTCAACACCCCTGCTCACCCAGCTGCGCTGCTCATCCGTCAGCGCCCACGTCAGCTCACACGGCTCCGCTGCGGAGAACGGCTTTGACTTGGGCGGCAGTGCGGTGGACGGCGCTGGGGTGGAGGGCGCTGCGGCGGAGGCTTCTGGTGCAGGTTCTGGGGTTGCAGGTGCGGCGATGACGCGTCGCCACGCCTCGGTGAGTGTTGCGCCATCGATCATCGAATGCTCAATATGCGCAGCCACCAGAGAGTGCGTGAGCCCCACCTGGTAGGTGATCGGCTTATACGCCCAGGCAGTGCCCGGAATGACCGTGAGGGCGCGCAGCAGAGCAATCTCCGCGCAGCCGCCAGTGTCACTGCTGTGCTCAACATCGCCACTAGTGCCGCTGTTGCCGGCGCCGAGTGCGGGCAGCTGGTCCGGTTCGATGATGCTCACCATGAACAGCATCTCCCGCAGCTCGCTCACCGTGGCGCGGTACTGCGGGGAGTCGAGCTCCTGGAACAGGTCAGCAAGCTCATCGGAACCGAGCGCGGACAGCTCCGCGAAACCAGGACCGGGGCTGGCGGCGCAGATCTGCTCTAGCGCAGCACGCAGATCAGCCGCCGGGCGCAGCTGACCATTAGGACCGGTCAGCGGAACGCGCCACATTCGCCCGTGAGCGAGCACGCCAATTGAACGGTCAGCGCGCCCGCCTCGCGCCTCCTGCCAGGAGTCGCGCTCGCGGCCCGGCACTCGCACACCACCGTTCAGGCACCGAAACTGCTCCATGGAGATGGCGGCGCCGCGAAAACCCAGCTCGGGTTCGGTAGCACCCGCGGCTTCAGCCAGGTGCACCGCGGCAGCCTGATGGATCAGCGCCACAATCCCGTCAATGCCCGGCTGGTAGTGGGGAACATGCAGCTGAAAACCCACATTCGTGGTGGTCTGCAGCGGTCCGCGATCCTCCAGATACAGGCGCGTCCACGCGGACGCCATCCAGTTCGACCCTGCCGCCCCCTGCTCGTCAGCGAACGCCTCCAAGCGCGCCTGCAGCGCCGGGCCGGGACCGGAGACAAATGCGCCCGCCAACTGCGCGAGCTCCGCGAACTCCTCCGGACAGAGAACAGCTGAGGCGCTGCGCAGCACCTGGTCAATCGTGTCCGCCAGTCCTGGAACGGGAAGCGGCGCGGATGTCATCAGAAGTCTCCTTCCAGGCAGTGGGGCACAATCCAGGTGGTGGGGGGCAGGGCCTGTACCCGGAGCTGCGGTATGTCCCGGCACGGCATACGCCGCCATCGTAGTCCGGGACCCATCACCCATTCTGGCCGCTGAGCAAGCAGTTCACCTGCGCAGCTTGTTCCCGTAGCCTGGCCGCTGACAGCGCGCCACCCACCAGCGGCGGACGCACTTGCGCCGATGGGCGCACCAGCGCCATGGGTGGACCCGCCCGTGGGCGCATCCTTGCGTGGGCACACCGCCGAGCTGCCGCATGAAGAAGAGGTCACGATGACTGAAACCGTCCCCGCCGCTGGCGAGCGCCACTCCCGCTCGGCGCCGGCTCAGCACGGAACTCAGCCAGGAATGAGCCGCATGATCGCGGGCATCGATCTTGCCTCAGCCCCTGCGAACACCGGGGTGGCGCTGCTGCGCTGTGAGAACACCTCCGCGGCTCCCGCGCGGAACGCACCGCATTCAGCCGCGCCGGAAGGCGCACCCGTTGTGGTGGAACGGCTCGCCGTGGGCGCGGATGATCCGGACCTGCTCCACGTGATCTGCTCCGCCGACCATACGGGGATCGACGTTCCCATCGGATGGCCGCGGGCATTCGTCACGCTCATCAGCGAGCACCAGTCCGTCGGGGAGAACTCATCGGCCCTAAGCGGTGCGCGGCCCGGCGATCCAGACGCGGGTAGCGGCCCGGACGCCAGCACGGACGTGGGCAGCGGAACAGGCGCGCGCAGCGCAACAGGAGCGGGCCGCGGGACCACAGACGAGTCATGGCGGAGCACCGCAATCCTTCGCACCACCGACCGGGAGCTGCATGCCCGCACCGGGTTGCGGCCGCTGAGCGTATCCTCAGACCGGATCGCCTACCCCGCGCTGCGCTGGGCCGCCCTGGAGCGGACGCTTCGCGCAGAAGGCATGGACTGTTCCCGTGACGGCAGCGGCCGCATCAGCGAGGTGTATCCCGCCGGCGCTCTGCAGGCGTGGAATCTGCCGCACCACGGCTATAAGGGCTCTGCTGGGGCAGGCGTTCGCGAGCAGATCATCACCCGCCTCATGGAGCTTCTGCCGTGGCTGGACTGGAACCGCACCGAAGATCTCTGCCTGCGCAATGACAATGCCCTGGATGCTCTGCTGGCGGCGCTGTCCGCACGGGAGGTGAGGCTCGGGGCGGTCCCACCTCCGCCGCCCCAGCTGCGTGCCGACGCGCTCGTCGAAGGCTGGATTATGACCCCCATCACGAGGCCAACTCCGCCCCGAGCCCGCGCACAACACCCGAAATCCAGCGAGGACACGACACCATAAAGCCTGATCTGATTGGTCAGGAATAGCCCTTTGCGTTAGTGTGTGTTGTGGCCGACACACACATCCCGTGAGCGCGGCATATACCTGTTCACGTGGGCCGTGACTCGAGGAGAATCGTCGATGAAACGCGAAGAACTGAGCGGCGCATGGTCGCTGGACCCGATCCATACCCGCATCGGGTTCAACACCCGCCACGCGATGGTCACGAAGGTGCGCGGCGCCTTCAATGACGTTGTGGGCGAAGCGCACCTCAACCTGGATGACATGGGGAAGTCCTGGGCAGAAGTCGCCGTTGACGTGGGCAGCATCGACACGCGCAACCCGGACCGTGACGAGCATCTGCGTGGCGCCGACTTCTTTGACGTGGAGAACTACCCCACGATGACCTTCACCTCCACGTCTATCGACGAAGTGGATGACTCCTCCTTCATCGTGGTGGGGGAGCTGACCATCAAGGACGTCACCAAGCAGATCTCGATTCCGCTCGGCCTCACCGGCATCGATACGGATCACTTCGGCCAGATGCGCGCCGGGCTGGAAGGCAGCCGCCGCATCAACCGCCAGGAATGGGACGTTCGCTGGAACGCCCAGCTTGACTCGGGCGGCTTCCTTATCTCGGACAGGGTTGTCCTCGAGTTCGAACTCTCCCTCATCAAGCAGGTGGATCAGTCCGAGGAAGAGCTCGCAGACTCCGACTCCGACGCCTGACCCTCGCTAAGGCCGGCTCTCGCCAAGGCTGACCCTTGACCCGGCCGGGTGTCGGCTACGCGCCGGGTGAGTGCTGCCCATCCCGGCTGCGGTGCTCGATGTCTGCCAGGACCGCGCGCCATTTTTCGGCGAGCGAGGCCACGTTCTCATGAGCGTTCAGACCGGACGGCTGCGGCACCGCCCATAGGGCTACCTCCTCGGGCCACTCCATGGGCACACCCGGTGCACGCTCCAGAGTTGACGCATCCTGCTTGCCGAGCTTGGCCTTCGGCTGCTGAAAGGCCGTGCGGTACGCGGTGATTCCAGCAACCGCCACCGCCGCTGGACGCAACTCCCATGCCAGGTGTGCGATCCGCTCCGCGCCGCGCCGCAGCTCATCCGGCGTGAGCTCATCAGCCCGCACAGTGGGACGGCCCACCAGATTCGTGATCGCGTATCCGCGCATCACCATGTGCTCCTCATCCTCCACGGACAGCCCGGCTGAGGCGTCCACCACATAATCGGTGATCCCCGCTTCAGCGAGCGCGGGCCAGAACCGGTTGCCCGGCCGAGCAAACGGCGCATTCACCGCCGCAGTCCAAATCCCCGGATTCACTCCCACGATCAGCAGCCGAATCGGAACACCCGGCGGCGGCATCAGGTCCAGGGGCGTATCCGGCTCGGACCGGTCCACAGCGGCCAGGTCATCCTTCGTGGGACGCCGGCCACCCAACGGAGACGGCGCTCGAAGCGATGCGAATCCGCTTGCGGTGGTGCCAGACTCGGTGGGCTGCGCGGCGCGTCGACTGAACTCCTGCATCCCGCCACCCTACGGGGCGATACCAAGGTGCGCAGGAGCGCATCGGCGGCGTACGATGATGATCCGGATCGCAACGTCAGGAGAATTGTGACTCAGGCCTACCATGCAGACTCGAGCGAGCTCGAGAACAAGGAGATCCTCACCTGGGAGCTGTTCGGCACTGCGAGCCGTGAACTCGCGCAGGTCATCGCAGACTCTGACTTCACTCCCGAGATCGTCATCGCAGTGGCCCGCGGAGGACTTGTCCCCGCCGGTTCCCTCGCCTACGCGCTCGGCCTCAAACTGGCCGACGCGATCAACGTGGAGTTCTACACCGATGTGCACGAAACCCTCCCGGATCCGGTGCTGCTCGAGCCGCTGCTGGACACGAACGCGATCAGCGGCAAGAAGCTGATCGTGGTGGATGATGTGGCTGACTCCGGCCGCACCCTTGCGCTGGTGCTGGAGATCCTTGAAGCCCAGGGGGCGGAAGCACGCTCAGCGGTTCTCTACGCGAAGCCGTCCTCCGTGGTGGAGCCGGACTATGTGTGGAAGCGGACCAACGAATGGATCGTGTTCCCCTGGTCCGCTGAGCCGCCGGTGACCCCCGCCTCCTGAGCCCCGCCGCCAGCTGAGCTCTCACTGCCTGCTAGCCGCCGCCGTGCCGGCCACCACTGCATGAAGCGCGCCCTGATCCTCACATCGGGTGCGCTGCTGTGCATGATGGCCGCAAGCGAAGCGATCGACCAGGCTGCGTCCCGGCTGCGGGCCCGCAGCTCCGCAGAGCTGGCCCAGACTCTGGCCGCCCGGCGGGCAGGCACCGCTGACCGCGACCCCACGCCAGCCTCCCCGAGTGCGGTGCTCGTGATCCTCGGCTACGGCCAAAGCGGAGAGCGGGCAAACCTGGTGAACCGATTCCGCCTTTCCCAGGCGCTGCGCACCGCGACAGCGCTTCAGCGAGAAGGCTGGACGGTGACCCTGGTGCCCAGCGGGGGAGCGGTTCGCGGCCGCACAACAGAGGCGAAGCTGCTCGACGATGAAGCACACCGAAGGGGGTGGCGCGGCACGCTCATCCGTGAGGATTCAGCCCGCACAACCTGGGAGAACGTTGCGAACACTCTGCCCCAGGCTGAGCGCGCGGACGCATTCGCCTATATTTCCCATCCGCTGCACAGTCTGCTTGCCCGAATCTACCTGGGCCGGCAGCGCCCGGATCTCACCGGCCGCGTGATCCGCGCGAAGGACTACCGGTTCCTTGAGTGGGGCCCGCTGAGGGTGGGAACCACGATCATCGGGCTGCGGGCTCTGTATCAGCTCCGGAACCGCGAACAGCTGCAGCAGCGCTGATCACCCCGGTGACGACCAGCCCGCAGACAAGTCCGAACACCAGCGAGCACAGCGTCTCCACCAGCCAGGACAGAAAAGCGCCCACACCGGCTACCGTGGCCGCCGGCGCCATCAGCGCCTCCACAATGTTCTCCGGCGCATGCCAGCCCAGCTCGTCCAAGCCCACCAGGAGGATGTGCCCGCCCACCCACAGCATGGCGAACATGCCCACGTAGGAGATGACCGTCAACACAGAGGGCATAGCCGCCACCAGGGCACGGCCGAATGCCTGGCGGGTGCCGCTGCCGCCCTTGGCCAGCGCAAGGCCGATGTCATCCATCTTCACCAGCAGCCCTACGACGCCGTACACGAGCGCGGTGATGATGAGCGCAACCACCACCAGGATCACCAGGCGGGACACGAACGGCTCCTGTGCCACTTCCTTCAGGGAGATCACCATGATCTCCGCGCTGAGGATGAAGTCGGTGCGCACCGCGCCTTTCACCACGCGCTTCTCCGCGTCCGGGCCCTGCACTACCGCTGGCTCTGCAGCCTCTTCTGTATGGCGGTCCCCGCGCAGGAGCTGAATGATCTTGTGCGCGCCTTCGTAGCAGAGGTAGAAGCCTCCCAGCATGAGCAGCGGAGTCAGCAGCCAGGGCAGGAACTGGCTGAGTGCCAGCGCGCCCACGATGATGATGGCCTTGTTCACCAGGGAGCCGAGTGCGATCCTCCCGATGATCGGCAGCTCACGCTTCGGCTCCACACCGCGCACGTACTGCGGGGTCACGGCGGTGTCATCCACCACAACGCCGGCTGCCTTTGCGCTGGCTCGGCCAGCGGCCGCGGCCACATCATCAGCGTTCGCGGCGGCAAGGCGCGCCAGAGCGGCCACATCATCGAGCAGGGCAGCCAGTCCACCAGCCATCGAGAACTCACAATCATGTTGACGGAGCACCCGATGGGCACGGGCGCCGAGCAGAGCACTAGTGTATGGGGCGGACCGCCCCTCCTCAGAACCGGTGAAGCCGACCACCCCGGTTTCCCCGGCTCGCCGGGCACACCGTAGACTCCTCCTGGTCCACCGCTTCGGGCTCCTGAGCCCATGCTCCACGGGCGGATCCGACCGGCAAGCACACGGAGCAGAAGGAGATCAACGCATCGTGGTGGTGGAGCGGAGCGCGGAGCGCTGGGACGCCGTCGTGGCCATCGCCGTGGGCATCTTCACGCTGGTTGCCGTGGAAGAGCTGCCCATCGGCGTGCTCACCCTGATGTCCGATGACCTCAACGTCACCCCTGGAATCGCCGGATTGAGCGTCACCCTGCCCGGTGTGATCGCGGGAGCGGTGGCGCTCGCAGCTCCGAGCATCACCCGCGGGCGTGACCGCCGGCTCGTGCTCGTGGCCGCACTCGTGGTGGTGGCGATCTCCTGTGTGGCCACCGCAGTGTCCTGGAACATCACCTCCCTGCTGGCCGCGCGTGCGCTCGCCGGCATTCCCGTGGGCCTGTATTGGGCGATCATGCCGATCGCGGCGGCCGGTCAGGTGAGCGAACGCCGCACACCGCTTGCGCTCACTATCGTGTACGCGGGAGTTGGCGCTGCCCTGGTGTTCGGTCTGCCGCTGGCTACCTGGCTTGGGGACGTGGTCGGCTGGCGCACGTCCTTCCTCGCCGTGGCGGCTCTGGCGCTGATCGTGGCGCTGATGCTGCAGCTGCGGGTTATGCCCGTCATCGCCCACACCGCTGAGACGATCCGCTCCACCCTTGCCGCCTTTCGCATCCGCGGCATCCGCTACCCGGTGATCCTGAGCGTGGTGATCGTGGGCGGCACATTCATCACCTACAGCTATATCCGCCCGATCCTGCTGGACATCGCCGCCGTGCCGGCGCTTCAGATCTCCCTGTTTCTCATGGTGTACGGAGTGCTCGGACTGGTGGGCAACTTCGCCGCCGGCCCGATCATTGCGCGCTCTCCCGCTACAGCTGTGCTGATCCTTGCTGCGGGCACGGGCCTGTCCATGCTCGCCATGCTGTTGGTGATGAGCTCACCCCTCAGCGCGATGATCATCATGGTGGCATGGGGCCTGATCGCCGGCATGGCCTCCGTGACGATGCAGAGCATGGTCCAGTCCGGGGCGGGGGAGCGGCTGGATGCGGGCACAGCGCTGAACTCTGCTGCGTTCAGCACATCCATTGCGCTCGGCGCCCTGATCGGCGGCCAGCTGGTGGATCATCTTGGCTTGCGAGCACCGCTGTGGACGTCCATGGTGTGCATGCTCGCAGCGGTGCTGATCGTGCTGCAGTTCCTGCGGGGCGAGGCATCCGGCGGGGCAAAAGCTGGTGGCAGAGCAGATGCTCGCCTAACACCCGAGTCGGGCATATCCCGTACGCTCGATGCATGAGCTCAAAGAAGAAGAAGTCCAAGGACAAGAAGAGCAAAGACAAGAAGAAGCAGAACTGGGGGCTGAGCGCCAAGCAGCTGAAGAAGGCGCGCACCAAGGCCCTGCGCCAGGTGAAGGCCGATGAGGCAGCCATCCGCCACGCCATCACCGAAGCCCCCTCCGCCACCGGGTACACCATCGGCTTCCCCGCGGACGCGTTTTCCGGAGTGGAGCAGATCGACCCTCGCGCCACCCCGGGCTTTACCGGTGACAAGGAAGCCGGTCAGACCGCGCTCGCCTCCCGCGCCGGCGAACTGAATGACCTGCAGGAGAAGCTGTGGGCAAGCGAGCACGGCTCACGCTCCGGCAAGCGAGTGCTGCTGGTGGTGCAGGGCATGGACACCTCCGGCAAGGGCGGCATCATGCGCCACGTGGTGGGTTCCGTGGACCCGCAGGGTGTGCAGATCAAAGCGTTTAAGGCGCCCACCTCCGTGGAGAAGCGGCATCACTTCCTGTGGCGGATCAAGCCCCATGTTCCGGATCCCGGCATGATCGGTGTGTTCGACCGCTCCCACTATGAGGACGTGCTGATCCACCGAGTGCACGGCTGGGCGGATGAGGCCACCATTGAGAAGCGCTACGCGCAGATCAACGAGTGGGAGAAGGAACTGGTGGACTCCGGAGTGCGGATCGTGAAAGTCATGCTGCACATCTCGGCTGAGGAGCAGTGGGAGCGGCTGTACACCCGCCTGCAGCGGCCGGATAAGCATTGGAAGTTCAACCCGGGGGACCTTGACGAGCGAGAGCAGTGGCCCGCCTACATGGATGCGTACACCGCGGCGATCCGCGCCACCAGCACCGCGCACGCCCCCTGGCATGTGATCCCAGCGGACCGCAAATGGTATTCCCGCCTGGCCGTGCAGAACCTGCTGATCGATGCGCTCAAGGGCATTGATCCGGGCTGGCCGGAGGCCGACTTCGACGTGGCCGCCGCCATTGAACGCATGGACCGGGAGCGGAACGCGTCGGACGCCGCAGCAAAGCAGCCCAGCGATGCCACGACCGCTACGACCAAGGAGAGTGATGATGCCTGAGCGCCATGACTATGAGATCCGTGAACTGCCCCAGCGTTCCCGCTTTGAGCTCCACCAGGATCAGGACCTGCTCGTCGCCTGGGTTGACTACCATGACAACGGGCCCGTGCGCACCATCACCAGCACCGTGGTGATCCCCGAGCAGCGCGGTCAGGGTCACGCGCACTCCCTCATCTCCTACGTGCTCGAAGATGCGCTCGCCCACGGGCGCAAGATCATCCCCCTGTGCTGGGTTGCGGCTGGTGAGATCAGGAAGAACCCAGATCGGTATCTGAGGCTGTTGCCTGACGCCCAGCGGGCGGTCTTCAGCTCCAGTGTGGATGCCAGCGGCCGCACCGCACCCAGCGAATCTCATGAAGGAGACCACTTATGACCACCATCTCCCTGCGCGGCGAAACCGTTCAGACAGTCGGCGAACTGCCGAAGGTGGGCGAGAAGCTTCCCGCCTTTGAGCTCGTCGGTGCTGATCTCAGCACGGTCAGCTCCGGTGATTTCGACGGCAAGCGTCTTGTGCTCAATATCTTCCCGTCCATCGACACCGGCATCTGCGCCACCAGTGTGCGCACGTTCAACAAGGAAGCTGCTGAGTTGGAGAACACCGTGGTGCTCGCCATCTCCAAGGACCTGCCGTTCGCGCTCGACCGCTTCTGCGGTGCCGAAGGGATCACCAACGTGGTGAGCGCATCCGCCTTCCGCTCCTCCTTCGGTGAGGACTACGGCGTGACGATGGAGACCGGCGGCCTGCGAGGCCTGCTGTCCCGCTCCGTTGTGGTGGCCGATGAAACGGGCACCATCCTCTACACGGAGCAGGTGCCGGAGATCGGCCAGGAGCCGGACTACGCTGCCGCACTCGAGGCAGCACAGGGCCAGACCCCGGGCTCAGCCGGGCTCTGAGAACCCCACCGCACACAGCAGAGGATGTGGAGCAGAGGGACTAGAGCAGAAGGATGGGCCTGCTGGATGGTGCGATCCTGTTGGCGATGGCGATCATCGCCGGTGCCATCAACGCAGCAGTCGGATCCGGCTCCCTGCTGACCCTGCCGGTGCTGCTTGCCCTCGGCGTGCCGCCGGGAGTTGCGGTGCGCACGAATACGGTGGGCATGCTGTTCTCCACTGTTGGCGCCTGCATGGGCTACCGGCAGGAGATCCGCCAGGAACTGCCGCTCCTGCGCCCGCTGATCCTCACCACGCTCTGTGCTGCCTGCGCCGGTTCCATGCTGCTGCTGGTGGCCAGTCCGGCCGCGCTTGACTGGGTGGTGCCGGTGCTCATCGTGGCGGCGCTGCTGCTGGTGATCCTGCAGCCGACGATCGCGAAGCGCCTCACCGGCGCCCACAGCGCTGCCGGCACCGGTACTCACAGCGCCGCCGGCACCAACTCTCACAGCGCCACCGGCACCGGTGCCCACAGTCTCACTGAGCAGGCCGAGCGGCTGCGCTCACCCGGGCTGCTTGCCGCTATGGGCGGCGCCAGCGTGTACGGCGGATTCTTCACCGCCGCACAGGGCGTGCTCTACCTGGGGGTGCTCGGAGCGTTCACCGGTCGGGATCTGCGTTCGGTGAACTCGATCAAGAACCTGCTGTCCCTGGTGGTGAACCTTGCCGCCACCGCGGTGTACCTGATCGCCTGGGCAGCCCTCGACGCGCCCATCCTGTGGCTCGGCGCGCTCATCATCGGCGCCGGAGCCATGCTCGGCTCCTACACCGGGGCGCACCTGGCCAGGCGGTTCCCCGAGTGGCTGATGCGCACGGTGATCGTTGCCGTGGCACTGTTCGCCCTGGTGCGGCAGTTCATGTAACCGCCGTGCGGGGCTTCGCTAGATGGCGTGGGGCACCGCGCTGAGGTGGGGCACCGTGCTGACGTGGGGCGCGGTGTCAGGGCGCCCCACAGTCTCAGAGCGCGTCGATGATGCTGTTCAGCGTGGCCGAGGGGCGCATCACCCGGGAGACCGCGTCGGCCGAGGGCCGGTAGTAGCCGCTGATATCCGCTGCGGAGCCCTGCACCGCAAGCAGTTCATCAGCAATCTGCTGCTCCTTCGCGCGCAGCTCCTTCGCCACCGGAGCGAAACGCTCCGCCAGCTCCCGGTCCTCGCTCTGCGCGGCAAGCTCCTCCGCCCAGAACAGGGCGAGGTAGAAGTGCGAGCCGCGGTTGTCAATGGATCCGAGCTTGCGCTGCGGAGACTTCCCCTCGTTCAGCAGCGTTTCGGTGGCGCGATCGAGCGCGTCGGCCAGCACTGCCGCCTTCGGTGCGGAGTTCACCCGCGCCACCTGGCGCAGCGACTCCGCCAGCGCCAGGAATTCCCCGAGCGAATCCCAGCGAAGATAGTTCTCCTCCACCAGCTGCTGCACATGCTTCGGAGCGGAGCCGCCCGCACCCGTTTCGAACAGGCCGCCCCCGTTCATCAGCGGCACGATGGAGAGCATCTTCGCGGACGTGCCGAGTTCGAGGATCGGGAACAGGTCCGTCAGATAGTCGCGCAGCACATTGCCGGTCACGGAGATCGTGTCCTCACCACGCCGGACCCGCTCGATCGTGTGCTTCGTGGCAGACACCGGATCCAGGATCCGAATGTCCAGGCCGTCCGTCTCCTCATCCTTCAGGTAGCGCTGCACCTTCTCAATGAGGTTCCGGTCATGGGCGCGGGACTCATCCAGCCAGAACACAGCCGGCATGCCGGACTCGCGAGAGCGGCGCACCGCCAGCTGCACCCAGTCACGGATCGGCGCATCCTTGGTTTGGCAGCCGCGCACAATATCGCCCGGCTCCACGTCATGGGATATGAGCACATCGCCGGCAGCGGTGCGGAACTCCACCCGCCCAGCCTGCGTCATCTCGAAGGTCTTGTCATGGGAGCCGTACTCCTCAGCCTTCTGCGCCATCAGGCCCACGTTCGGCACGGTGCCCATCGTGGCAGGATCGAATGCGCCATGGCGCTGGCAGTCCTCCACCGTGGCCTGGTACACGCCCGCATAGGACGAGTCCGGGATCACCGCGAGGGTGTCCGCCTCTTCTCCCTGCGGCCCCCACATATGCCCGCCCTGGCGGATCATCGCCGGCATCGAGGCATCCACGATCACATCGGAGGGCACATGCAGGTTCGTGATGCCCTTATCGGAATTGACCATGGCAAGCCGCGGCCCTTCGGCCAGGCGCTGCTGGATCAGCTCCCGGATGCTCGCGGCAGTTTCCGGTGCCAGAGCGCTCAGCCCATCGAGGATGCCGCCCAGACCGTTGTTCGGTGAGATGCCCGCATCGCGCAGCTCCTGCCCGTGCTGAGCGAACACCTCGGGGAAGAAAGCGGTGACAGCGTGGCCGAACAGGATCGGATCGCTCACCTTCATCATCGTGGCCTTCAGGTGCAGTGAGAACAGCAGATCCTCCCGTGCTGCGCGCTCCACCTGCGCGGCCAGGAACTCATTCAGCGCTGCCGCGCGCATCACCGTGGAGTCCACAACCTCGCCCGGCAGCACCGGAACGCTCGGTTTGAGAACTGTCTCGTCGCCCGTTTCCGACACGTGCACGATCGAGATGGAGTCCGCCTGCTCCATCACCACTGACTGTTCATGAGCGCGGAAGTCATCCCCGTCCATCGTGGCCACGGCGGTGGCGGAATCCGCTGCCCAGGCACCCATGGAGTGCGGGTGCTTCTTCGCGAAGTTCTTCACCGCCTGCGGGGCCCGACGATCCGAGTTGCCCTCGCGCAGCACCGGGTTCACGGCGGAGCCCTTCACGGCGTCATACCGAGCGCGGATCTCTCGCTCCTCATCGGTGGCGGGGGACTCCGGGTAGTCCGGCAGCTCATACCCCTTGGACTGCAGTTCCTTCACAGCTGCCACGAGCTGCGGCACGGAGGCGGAGATGTTCGGCAGCTTCACAATGTTCGCCTCCGGGGTGGTGGCGAGCTCACCGAGCTCGGCAAGCGCATCATCCACCCGCTGCTCCTGCGGGAGGCGGTCCGCGAACACTGCGAGGATGCGGCCTGCCAGGGAGATGTCCCGGGTCTGCACATCCACTCCGGCGGCTCCGGCGAATCCTGAGATGATCGGCAGCAGGGATGCGGTTGCCAGCATGGGAGCTTCGTCAGTGATCGTGTAGATGATGCGGGACATGAGGCCTCCAAACACAGAAACTGTCTTGACGTCAAGATATCAGGTGGTGTGAGCGGGCCTCAGCCGAACAGGACGCGAACCTCATCCCAGCGTGACTGTGGCACTCGCTTCACCGCGTTGATCGCCTCGCTCAGCGGAACATCCACCACGTCCGTGCCGCGCAGTGACACCATCCGCCCGAATCCGCCGCGATGCACCAGGTCCACCGCCGCCATTCCGAACCGGGTGGCGAGGATGCGGTCATAACCCGTGGGCGCTCCGCCGCGCTGGATATGGCCCAGCACGGTGGCGCGGGATTCGATCCCGGTGCGCTCTTCAATGATCGGAGCAAGCCGCTGCGCCACTCCGCCCAGCACCGGACGCCCGAACTCATCCATCTCGTAGTCCATGAACGATTCGGGAGCACCAGCAGGCGTGAACCCTTCCGCCACCACCACCAGCGGGGAGCGGCGCGGCGAGCGGTCCATCCGGGCCTGCACAAAGCCGCAGATCTCGTCGATGCTCAACGGATACTCCGGAATGCAGATGACGTGCGCTCCGCTGGCCATCCCGGAATGCAGCGCAATCCAGCCCACCGATCGGCCCATCACCTCCGCCACCATGCAGCGGCGATGCGAGTTCCCGGTGGTGCGCAGTCGGTCCAGGTTCTCCGTGGCGATCTCCACCGCGGTGTTGAACCCGAACGTGTAATCCGTGGCGTCAAGATCGTTGTCCACAGTCTTCGGCACGCCAACGATCGGAACGCCCGCCTGTGCGAGCCGGTCAGCGGTGAAGAGGGTGCCGTCACCGCCGATGGCGATGATCGCGTCCACCTCCTGCTCCGCCATCATCTGCTTCACGCCCTCAGCGCCGCCGGATCCTTCATGGAACGGGTTCCAACGGGAGGTGCCCAGGATGGTGCCGCCAAGCCGGCCGATGCCGCGGACCTTCCGGCGGGGGAGCGGGATGCTCTCACCCCGCTCCAGGCCGCGCCAACCGTCAAGGAAGCCCACGAACTCGGTCTCGTAGGCGGTGTCCCCTTTGAGCACGGCGCCGCGGATCACGGCGTTCAGGCCGGGGCAGTCACCGCCGGAGGTCAGGATGCCGATCTTCATCGTGAGAGGTCTCCTTGCTCGTCAGCGTTGGTCAGAGCCGCCGGTGGCGCCGGCAGCTGTGCGGTGCGCACGGTAGAACTCGATGAGCGCTTTCGTGGAGGAGTCCTCAGCGGCGATGGCGTCCGCATCGCCAGCCACCGCCGGGGCCAGGTCCTTGGCCAGCTGCTTGCCAAGCTCTACTCCCCACTGGTCAAAGCTGTTGATGCCCCACACCGCCCCCTGCACGAACGTGATGTGCTCATACAGGGCGATCAGCTGGCCGAGCACGCTCGGGGTGAGGGCTGGTGCCATGATCGAGGTGGTGGGCCGGTCCCCGGTGAACATGCGAGCCGGCACCAGGTCACCGGTGGTGCCTTCGGCCTCCACTTCCGACGCGGTCTTGCCGAAGGCGAGCGCCTTGGTCTGCGCGAAGAAATTCGCGAGGAACAGCTCGTGCACATCCTGCTCACCGTCCCGCAGCGGGTAGGCCGGATCGGCGAAGGCGATGAAGTCCGCGGGAATGAGTCGAGTTCCCTGGTGGATCAGCTGGTAGAAGGCGTGCTGGCCGTTGGTGCCGGGCTCACCCCAGAAGATCTCCCCGGTCTCCGTGCTCACAGGGGAGCCGTCCCAGCGCACGCCCTTGCCATTGGATTCCATGGTCAGCTGCTGCAGATACGCGGGGAATCGGTGGAGGAACTGCGAGTAGGGGAGCACCGCGTGGGTCTCCGCGCCCAGAAAGTTCACGTTCCACACGTTGAGCATTCCCATCAGCAGCGGCACGTTGTCCTGCGGTGCTGCGGTTCGGAAATGCTCATCCATTGTGTGGAAGCCGGCCAGGAACTCCTCGAACACCTCGGGGCCGAACACGGTGGCCAGTGAGGTGCCGATAGCGGAGTCCACCGAGTAGCGCCCGCCCACCCAGCTCCAGAAGCCGAACGCGTTCGCGGGATCGATCCCGAACTCCTCCACCTTGTCCAGCGCGGTGGAGACGGCCACGAAGTGCTTCGCGGTGGCGCCGGCAGCATCGGTGACGCCGCGCTCCTTCAGACCGTTCAGCAGCCAGTCCCGCACCAGACGGGCGTTGGTGATGGTCTCGAGCGTGGTGAAGGTTTTCGATGCCACGATCACCAGCGTGGTCTCCGGGTCCAGATCGCGGGTGGTTTCGCCCACATCAGTGGGATCGATATTGGAGATGAACCGGGCGCTCAGACCCTCCTGAGCGAGCGGCTTCAGCGCCTCATAGACCATGACGGGGCCCAGGTCTGAGCCGCCGATGCCGATGTTCACCACGGTGGTGATGCGCTTGCCGGTGGCGCCGGTCCACTCACCGGAGCGAACCTTGTCAGCGAATGCATAGATCTTCGCCAGTTCGGTGTGCACGAGGTCATCCACATTGTCGCCATCAACCTCGAGGGCCGGCGAGGAGTCTTTCGGTCGGCGCAGCGCCGTATGCAGAACAGCGCGGTCCTCGGTGGTGTTGATGTGCTCGCCGGCGAACATCGCATCACGGCGCTCGAGCACGCGGGTCTGTTCGGCAAGCTCAAGCAGCAGGCGCACGGTGTCGGTGGTGATGAGGTTCTTTGAGAGGTCCACGTAGAGGTCACCGGCGCGGCGGCTCAGGGAGGCGGCGCGGTCCGCATCCGCCGCGAACCAGTCGCGCAGGCTGCCGGTGAGCTGGTCGTCGTGGTCTTCGAGTGCTCGCCACGCCTTGGTCATCACCGGGTCCACCGGTGCGGTCGGGTCAGTGAGGGCGGAATCGTCAGCGGTTACAGAATCAGCGGTCACAGAAGCAGAGTCGGTGGCGTTCATGCCTCTTATTGTGCTCGGTCCGCCTGGGTGAAGGCGCAGTGTCCTTGGTCCTGAATCGGATCTTCAAGGTCACGAATCGGCAACGGTCAGGAGGACATGGACCGCATCGCTTTGGTTCCCGGTGTGATCTGAGGCATCATAAGGCAATCGTGTCGCCGAACCCAGGCGGCCCCGTGCTCGCTGCGCGCTGCGCCGCGGGCCCAGACAATGAGGAGAGACATGCAGATCTCACGCCGTTCACTCTTCGCCGGTTCCGCGGCCGCGGTCGGCGTCACCGCGCTTGCTGCCTGCGGCGGCTCATCGAACTCCGGTTCAGGCGGCGGCGATGACGCCGCCATCATCCTGGCCAACGGCACCGAGCCGGAGAACAAGCTGCTCACCACCAACACGACTGAGGTGAGCGGCGGCCGCGTCCTGACCTCCGTGTTCTCCGGTCTTGTGTATTACACCGAGCAGGGCGAGGTGGAGAACGATCTCGCCGAGTCCATTGAGTCCGAGGACAACATCACCTGGACCATCAAGATCAAAGCCGATCAGAAGTACTCGGACGGCACCGTCATCAAGGCGGAGGACTTTGTGCGCGCCTGGAACTACGGTGCTCTGACCACCAACGCTCAGTCCTCGCAGAACTTCTTCGAGCCGATCGAAGGCTTTGACGAAGTGGGCGCTGAGAAGCCCACCGCGGAAGAGCTGAAGGGTCTGACGGTTGTGGATGACACCACCTTCACCGTCAAGCTGACCTCCGCGCAGTCGGACTTCCCGAACCGCCTTGGCTACACCGCGTACATGCCGTGGCCGGCATCCGCGCTGGATGACCTCGAGGCCTTCGGTGAGAAGCCGGTCTCCTCAGGCCCGTACAAGGTGGACGCCTGGGAGCATGACAAGGAGATCCGCCTGGTCGTCAACGAACACTATGACGGACCGCGCAAGGCGAAGAACGGCGGCATCACCTTCAAGATCTACGCCGATCCGGACACCCTCTACAACGACCTCACCTCGGACAACGGCTCGGTTGACGTGGTGGACCAGATCCCCAACTCGGCGCTGTCCACGTTCGAGAACGATCTGGGCGAGCGCGCCGTCAACCAGGATGGCGCTGTGTTCCAGGCGTTCACCTTCGCTGCGGGGGACAAGAACTTCGAGGGCGAAGCAGGCAAACTGCGCAAGCAGGCCATCTCCATGGCAATCGACCGCAAGGCGATCTGCGACAGCCTCTTCTTCGGCACCCGAAGCCCGGCCACCGACTTCATCGCACCGGTGATCGACGGTGGCGGCGCCACCGATATCCCCGGCAATGAAGTGCTGCAGTTCAATGCTGCGAAGGCCAAGGAGCTGTGGGATCAGG
The DNA here is from genome assembly GCA_947252755.1 of uncultured Dermabacter sp. Classification (GTDB taxonomy): domain Bacteria; phylum Actinomycetota; class Actinomycetes; order Actinomycetales; family Dermabacteraceae; genus Helcobacillus. Next base: position 47,669 of record CAMXWV010000010.1, on the reverse strand, counting down.
CTGAGGGCATGCAGAAGTTCGAGGGCGACTTCACCCTCGCCTACAACGCGGACGGCCCGCACAAGGACTGGGTGGAAGCCGTGTGCAACTCGATCAAGCAGACGCTCGGCATCACCGCCACTCCCACTCCGTACCCGGAGTTCGGCAAGTTCCGCGAGGTGGTGGGCAACCGCGAGATCAAGGGCGCATTCCGCACCGGCTGGCAGGCTGACTACCCGTCGATGTTCAACTTCCTGGGCCCGCTGTACTCCTCCGCCGCCGCAGATGGGAAAGGCTCGAACGACTCGGACTTCAAGAACCCCGAGTTCGACACGCTCCTCAAGGACGGCCTTGCGGCTCCGGACGCCGATGCTGCAATCGAGAAGTTCAAGGCTGCTGAGGCAGTGCTGATGGAGAACCTTCCGTCCGTGCCGCTGTGGTACCAGAACACCATCGGCGGATACTCGAGCGCTGTGTCCGATGTGAAGTACGGTTGGGACACGGTCCCGCTGTACTACGAGATCACCAAGAAGTGACCCTTTCGCGGTCATAACGTGAGCGCGGGCAGGACCGCCGGATCGGTCCCGCCCGCGCTTCTGCTGTCCCCATACCCTCTCCACACCAACGAAAGCGATCCCTCGTGCTCTGGTATATCGCGCGGCGACTGCTGCAGATCATCCCGGTGTTCCTGGGCGCCACGCTCATCATCTACCTGATGATGTTCTCCACCGGATCAGACCCGATTCACGCGATTGCGGGAGACAAACCGCTCCCGCCCGCGGTGGCAGATCAGCTGCGCGCCCAGTACAACCTGGACAAGCCGATCCTTGTGCAATGGTTCCTCTACATCGTCAACGTGCTGCAGGGAGACTTCGGCGTCAACCTGTCCGGCCGGCCGATCATCGATGACATCCGGCGGGCATTCCCCGTCACCTTCAAACTTGCGATCATCGCGGTGATCATCGAAACCATCCTTGGTGTGGCTGCCGGTGTGATCGCAGGTCTGAAGAAGGGCACCTGGATCGACACCACCTTCCTGATGATCTCGCTGCTGGTGATCGCGGTCCCCACCTTCGTGATCGGCTTCGTGGTGCAGATTGTGCTGGGCGTGAAGCTCAAGCTCGTGCCGATCAACGTGGGCGCCGATCCCACGATCACGAACCTGCTGGTGCCCGGCGCCGTGCTGGGCGTGGTGTCCTTCGCGTATGTGCTGCGGCTGACCCGCACCTCGGTTGCGGAGACCGCCACCGCTGACCACGTGCGCACCGCCACTGCCAAGGGTCTGCCCCGCAGCGGTGTGGTCAGCAAGCACATTCTGCGCAACTCCCTCATTCCCGTGGTCACGTTCGTGGGGGCGGACCTCGGCGCGCTGATGGGCGGCGCCATCGTCACCGAGGGCATCTTCAACATCCAGGGCATCGGCCAGCTGCTGTTCGGTGCGCTCGGCAAGTCCGACAGCCCCACCGTGGTCAGCGTGGTCACCCTGATGGTGATCATCTTCCTGCTGTCCAACCTGATCGTTGACCTGCTCTACGCCGTGCTCGACCCGAGGATCCGCTATGCGAAGTGATGACAAGACCCAGGCCACGCTGCCCGGTCAGGAGCATTACGTTGCTCCGCTGGATGAGACGCCGCTGAAGGCGGTCGACGCGTTCGATGACACCTCCGCTCCCCGCTCCATGTGGGCGGAGGCATGGCATTCGCTGATCCGCAACCCGGTGTTCGTGATCTCCGCGCTGATGATCCTGTTCGTGCTGATCCTGGCGGTGTTCCCGCAGCTGTTCACCAGCCAGGACCCCACCTACGGAGACATCACGAAGTCCAACCAGCCGGCGAGCTCCGAGCACTGGTTCGGCACCAGCCGCCAGGGGTATGACATCTACGCGCGCACGATCTACGGCGCCCGCGCCTCCGTGCTTGTCGGGTTCTTCACGATGCTGCTGTCCACTCTGATCGGCGTGACCATCGGCTCGCTCGCCGGCTATATCGGCGGCTGGTTCGATGAGATCATCTCCCGTATCACCGACGTGTTCTTCGCAATCCCGCTGGTGCTGGGAGCCATCGTCATCGGCGCCCGCTTCCAGGGCATCGCCTCCATCTGGATCGTGATCCTGGTGCTGTCCGTGTTCGGCTGGACGAACATCGCCCGCATCACCCGCGGTTCGGTCATCAGCGTGAAGAACCAGGAGTTCGTGACCGCGTCGACCGCGCTCGGCGCCTCCAAGCTCACCAACCTGCTGAAGCATGTGCTGCCGAACGCGATCGCCCCGGTGATCGTGACCGCCACTGTGAACATGGGTGTGTTCATCGTGGCGGAGGCAACCCTGTCCTTCCTCGGTGTGGGACTGCCGCCCTCCGCGGTGTCCTGGGGCGGAGACATCGCCGTGGCGCGCGATGCGCTGCGGACCATGCCGTCCCAGCTGCTCTACCCGTCCATAGGCCTCGCGATCACCGTGCTGAGCTTCATCATGCTCGGCGATGCGGTTCGTGACGCGCTCGACCCGAAGGCGAGGAAGCGATGAGTCAGAACCGCACCGAACCCCTGCTCGACATCGAGAACCTTGACATCACCTTCTCCACCACCAACGGTGACGTCAACGCGGTGCGCGGCGCGAACCTGCGCGTGTACCCAGGCCAGACCGTGGCCATTGTGGGCGAGTCCGGCTCCGGCAAGTCCACCACTGCGATGTCCATTGCGCACCTGCTGCCCGGCAACGGCCGCATCACCGGCGGCACCGTCCGCTTCCGCGGCAAAGACATCACGCACGCGAAGTCCAGTGAGATCCTGGCCCTGCGCGGCAGTGAGATCGGCCTGGTGCCGCAGGACCCGATGTCCAACCTCAACCCGCTGTGGAAGGTGGGCTTCCAGATCGACGAAGCCCTCAAGGCGAACAATGCCGCCAAGGGCGATGTCCGCGCCCGCACCGTGGAGCTGTTGGAGGAGGCGGGGCTGCCGGACGCTGAGACCCGCGCCCGCCAGTACCCCCACGAGTTCTCGGGCGGCATGCGCCAGCGCGCCCTGATCGCCATGGGCCTGGCTGCACGCCCCGCCCTGCTGATCGCCGATGAGCCCACGTCCGCGCTGGATGTGACCGTGCAGCAGCAGATCCTGGACCATCTGGACACGCTCACCAGCAGCCTGGGTGTGGCGGTGCTGCTGATCACCCATGACCTGGGCCTGGCCGCAGAGCGTGCGCAGCACCTGGTGGTGATGTACAAGGGCCGGGTGGTGGAATCCGGTCCAGCGCTGCAGATCCTGCAGAACCCGCAGCACCCGTACACCAAGCGGCTGATCGCCGCTGCGCCCTCGCTGTCCTCACGCCGCCTCATCTCAGCATCGCGCCGAGAGGACGTGGCAGAGAAGGCCCAGGAGGTGGCCGCGGCTGATCGCTCCATGGGCACCGGGGAGATCCCGATTCCCACCGAGAACGTCATCGAGGTCCGCAACCTCACCAAGGTGTTCCAGCTGCGCGGCAAGGCACCCTGGCAGAAGAAGCCCTTCACCGCGGTGGATGATGTGTCCTTTGATCTGCGCCGCGGCACCACCACGGCGATCGTGGGCGAATCCGGCTCCGGCAAGTCCACAGTGGCGCAGATGGTGCTGAAGCTGCTGGAGCCCACCGCGGGTACCGTGCGCTACAACGGCCGTGACATTGCGGATTTCACCACCGCGAAGGACGTGATGAAGCTGCGCCGGGAGATGCAGCCCATCTTCCAGAACCCCTACGGCACCCTGGACCCGATGTATTCGATCTTCACCACGATCGAGGAGCCGCTGCGGCTGCACGGCATCGGCACCAAACAGAGCCGAGAGAAGAAGGTTCGCGAACTGCTGGACAAGGTGCAGCTGCCCGCGGCGATGCTCCGGCGCTACCCGAATGAGCTGTCCGGTGGTCAGCGTCAGCGCATCGCCATTGCGCGGGCGCTCGCGCTGGACCCGGATGTGGTGATCTGCGATGAGGCCGTGTCCGCGCTGGATGTGCTGGTCCAGGCGCAGGTGCTGGAACTGCTGAACGATCTGCAGGCCGAACTGGGACTGTCCTACCTGTTCATCACCCACGACCTTGCAGTCGTGCGGCAGATCGCCGATCACACCCTGGTGATGGAAAAGGGCCGTGTTGTGGAGCAGGGCGCCACCGACCAGGTGTTCCATCACCCGCAGCAGGAGTACACCAAGCGACTGCTCGCGGCGATCCCGGGAGGCTCGATCCCGCTGGCCGGCGCTGACATCATTGAGGTGGATGCTCCGCCAGCAGAAAACCCGGAAGCGGAGGAGCCTGGGGCTCAGAGCGCTGAGGAGGCGGACGCTGCTTCCTCACCCGAAGGGATCGACGGCACCCACTCACCGCTCGGGGAGGAGCCGCGCGACCCATTCGCGGGATCCGAGCGGGCCTGACGTTTCCGCTGCCGACGCGCTCTCCGGCTTCACCCGGTGCGATCACTGCATCACACTGGCGGCGAAGCGGGGGAGCGCGTCCCCTATCATGGCACCGCGGCCAACGCCGCAGCATCCCTGACACGAAAGCTCATTCTTCATGACGCGCTCTCTTCGCAATGACCTCCGCAACGTCGCCATCGTGGCGCACGTGGACCACGGCAAAACCACCATGGTTGATGCCCTGCTGACTCAGGGCGGCGCCTTCGGAGAGCGGGAGAAGCACGACGACCGCGTGATGGACTCCGGTGACCTGGAACGCGAAAAGGGCATCACGATCCTCGCGAAGAACACCGCGATCCGCTACACCGGCCCCACCGCCGCTGCCGTGGGCGAACCGGACGGCATCACCATCAACGTGGTGGACACCCCCGGCCACGCGGACTTCGGCGGCGAGGTGGAGCGCGCCCTGTCCATGGTGGACGGTGTGGTGCTGCTGGTGGACGCAGCCGAGGGCCCGCTGCCGCAGACCCGTTTTGTGCTGCGCAAAGCGCTGGCCGCCCGCCTGCCGGTGATCCTGCTGATCAACAAGGTGGACCGGTCCGATGCGCGCATTGACGAGGTCGAATCCGAAGCCACCGACCTGCTGCTGGGCCTTGCCTCCGACCTTGCAGAAGAGATCCCGGACCTGGACCTGGACGCAATCCTCGAGGTGTCGGTGGTGTATGCGTCGGGCAAGGCCGGCCGAGCCTCCCTGGAGAAGCCCGCCGACGGGTGCCTGCCGCACAACGACACCGTGGAGCCGCTGTTCGCCACCATCATCGAGACCATCCCGGCGCCGTCCTATGACCCGCAGATGCCGCTGCAGGCGCATGTCACCAACCTGGACGCCTCCCCGTTCCTGGGCCGACTGGCGCTGCTGCGCATCGTCAACGGAGAACTGACTAAGGGACAGCAGGTAGCCTGGGCCACCCAACATGGTGACATCAAGAGCGTGAAGATCACCGAGCTGCTGGAGACCAAGGGGCTTGCTCGGGAGCCGATGACCCGCCCCGCACGCCCGGGTGACATCGTGGCCGTGGCGGGCATCCCGGACATCATGATCGGCGAGACCCTCACCGATCTGAACGATCCGCGCCCGCTGCCGAAGATCGAGATCGACGAGCCGTCCATCTCCATGACCATCGGCATCAACACCTCTCCGATCGCCGGCAAGAACGGCAAGGGGCATAAGCTCACCGCGCGGCAGGTGAAGGACCGCCTGGACCAGGAGCTGGTGGGCAATGTGTCCCTGCGCGTGCTGCCCACGGAGCGGCCGGACGCCTGGGAGGTGCAGGGCCGCGGTGAGCTGGCGCTGGCGATCCTGGTGGAGCAGATGCGCCGTGAAGGCTTCGAGCTGACCGTGGGCAAACCGCAGGTGCTGACCCGCGAGATCGACGGCACCCTCTGCGAACCGGTGGAGCTCATGACCATTGACGTACCCGAGGAGTACATGGGCACGATCACGCAGCTGATGGCCTCCCGCAAAGGCCGCATGGTGACCATGAACAACCACGGCTCTGGATGGGTCCGCATGGAGTTCCGCGTGCCGGCACGCGGCCTGATCGGCTTCCGCACCCGGTTCCTCACCGAAACCCGCGGCACCGGCATCGCTGCCTCCATCGCCGACGGGTACGAGCCGTGGATGGGGCCGATCGAATTCCGCAGCACGGGCTCCCTGGTGGCGGATCGTGCGGGAGCGGTGACCCCGTACGCGATGATCAACCTGCAGGAGCGCGGCTCCTTCTTCGTGGAGCCCACATCCGAGGTGTACATGGGCCAGGTGGTGGGCGAGAACTCCCGCAATGAGGAGATGGACGTCAACATCACCAAGGAGAAGAAGCTGACGAACATGCGCGCTGCCTCCGCGGACAGCTTCGAGAACCTGGTGCCGCCGCGCCGGCTCACCCTGGAAGAGTCCCTCGAGTTCGCCGCTGAGGACGAATGCGTGGAGGTGACCCCGCAGACGGTGCGGATCCGCAAAGTGATCCTGGATCCCACCGAGCGGGCCCGGGCCCGCTCACGCGCAAAGCAGAAGTGATGAGCTCGCGCCTGATCCAGCTGCTTGCCGGTGCGGTGCTCGGCGCGCTCACAGCGTTCGTGCTGGTGGGCATGCACCGCGTCAGCGCGGACATCGGCGGCGTCAGCATTCCCTGGGGGCTGCTGTTCGGGGCGGTGTTCATGGCGGTGGCGAGCATTCTGCTCACCGCCTGGTTCGAAGCGAAGCTGCCGCTGGGGATCCTCGCGCTCGTCTTTGCGATGCTCGCGCTGATGTTCGCCGGCCAATCGCCCGGTGGCGGGGTGCTGATGCCCGCGCAGGTGGCGGGACAGGTGCAGTGGACCGGCTGGGCGGTGCAGCTGATCGGCGTGCTGATCCCGCTGGCAGCTGCAGGCCTGGTATGGATGCGTCAGATCAGGGCGCTGCACCGCGACAGCGGTCATCATGAGCGCCTGAATGACCCCGATGATCAGGGGCCGGCGCCGCGCACCGCATCACAGCGCACCGCATCACAGCGCACCACATCACCGCGCACCACATCACAGTGAATCGCGGCCGCGAATCGTCCCGGGAGGACCGGGGAGTGCAACAATGAACAGGCTGACTGCTGAAGGGAACCAGACGTGACCTATGTGATCGCACTGCCATGTGTTGACCTGAAGGACCGGGCCTGTGTGGACGAATGCCCGGTGGACTGCATCTACGAGGGCAACCGGATGCTGTACATCCAGCCCGACGAGTGCGTGGACTGCGGAGCCTGCGAGCCCGTGTGCCCCGTGGAAGCGATCTTCTACGAAGACGATGTGCCCGATGAATGGGCGGACTACTACAACGCCAACGTGGAGTTCTTCGATGAGCTCGGCGCGCCCGGTGGCGCAGCGAAGCTCGGCGTGATCGACGCGGACCATCCGCTGATCGAGGCGCTTCCCCCGCAGCAGCAGGACGGCTGATCCGATGGCTCGCCGGCCCCTCGCCTCACGCCTGCCCGCGTTTCCCTGGGATTCCCTGGCTGCGGCGCAGCAGCGCGCCGCGAAGCATCCAGGCGGGATCGTGAACCTGTCGGTGGGCACGCCGATGGATTCCACACCGGGGTCGGTTCAGGCTGCGCTCGCGGACGCGTCGGACTCTCACGGCTACCCGACTGTGCTCGGCACGCAGGAGCTGCGAGAGGCGCTGGTGCGGTTTGTGCGTGAGCATCGCGGGGCGCCGGAACAGCTGGGTGTGGAGCATGTGCTCGGCACGATCGGCTCGAAGGAGCTGGTGGGGCATCTGCCGTTTCAGCTGGGCATCGACGCGGGGGAGATCGTGGCGCACCCGCATATCGCCTACCCCACGTATGACATGGGCGCCCGGTTTGTGGGCGCCGAGCCGCTGCCGGTGAACATCGCCCGGCTTGCGGACACCGGCTCGCTGACCCAGGCTGCTGAGCCGGGCGGTGCCGGTGGGTCGGCCGACGCGGACCGGGTATCGCTGCTCTGGCTGAACTCTCCCTCCAACCCCACGGGTGAGGTGATGAGCGTTGAGCAGCTGCGGGCCATTGTGGACTGGGCGCGGGAGCATGATGTGATCGTGGCCAGCGATGAATGCTATGCGCTGCTGCCGTGGACCGTGCAGGATGTTCCCTCGATCCTCGATGTTCGCGTGAACGGCGGGGACCTGACGAACCTGTTGTGCACGTATTCGCTGTCAAAGCAGTCAAACCTTGCCGGCTATCGCGCTGCGTTCGTGGCGGGTGATCCCGCGCTGATCCGGGAACTGGTGGAGGTGCGCAAACAGGCGGGCATGATGATGCCCGGTCCGATCCAGCATGCGATGACCGTGGCCCTGGCGGACCTGGCCGCGGTGCGCGCCCAGCATGAGGTGTACCGCGCTCGGCGTGAGCTGCTGAAGCCGGCACTGGAAGCCTTCGGCGGGCAGGTGCACGGCTCCGACGCGGGCCTGTATCTGTGGACCACGTTCGCCGAGAGCGGGGATGAGTCTGTGACTCGCCTGGCCGAACTGGGTATCCTGTGTGCACCGGGGCGCTTTTACGGAAGCGCCGGTGAACGCTTCGTCCGTGTCGCGCTCACCGAGACTGATGAGCGGATCCGCGCCGCTGCCGACAGGCTGCACGCCGCCGCTGAGCACTGACGCCGGCGTGCCCTGCACGCGCCGATTCCAGCTGGGAGGACAGAAATGTCAACGGAGACTACGGCTCGCCTCACGGTTGACGAGCACGCACTCGATCTGCCCGTTGTGCCGGCGGTTGAGGGCAATCCGGGGATCAGCATCGCACCGCTGCGCAGCACCACCGGGGCCGTGGCCTATGACCCGGGCTTCATGAACACCGCGAATACGAAGTCTGAGATCACCTATATCGACGGGGACGAGGGCATCCTCCGCTACCGCGGCATCCCGATCGAACAGCTGGCCGAGCACTCCACCTACCTGGAGACCGCCTACCTGCTGATCAACGGCCAGCTGCCCACAAAAACCCAGTTGGAGAACTTCGAAGCGTCCATCAACGGCCGCACCCTTCTTGATGAGGGCTTCAAGCGGCTGTTCGACAGCTTCCCGCGGGACGCGCATCCGATGGCGGTGCTGCAGGCCGGGGTGAGCGCCCTGTCCACCTTCTACCAGGACTCGCTGGACCCGCTGGACCAGGGGCAGGTGAACCTCTCCACGGCACGGCTGATCGCGAAGATGCCCACTATGGCCGCCTACGCGCACCGGGTGGCGCACGGCCAGCCGCTGATGTACCCGGACAATTCCCGTAGCCTCATCCAGAACTTCCTGCGCCTCATGTTCGCCTTCCCGGTGGAGGACTACGCCGTGGATCCGCTGGTGGAGCGGGCGATGGAGCAGCTGCTGATCCTGCACGCGGACCATGAGCAGAACTGCTCCACATCCGCTGTGCGGCTCGTGGGGTCCAGTCAGGCGAACCTGTTCACGTCAATCTCCGCGGGCGTGGGCGCCCTGTCCGGGCCCGCGCACGGCGGTGCGAACGCGGCTGTGATGGCCATGCTCAACGGCATGCGCAAGCATGACATCAGCCCGCAGGCCTTCATGGAGAAGGTGAAGAACCGCGAGGACGGCATCCGCCTCATGGGCTTTGGCCACCGCGTGTACAAAAACTATGATCCGCGCGCCCGCATCGTGAAGCAGATCGCCGATGACATCATCGACCACCTGGGCATTGATGACGAAAACCTTGAGCTCGCCATGAAGCTGGAGGAGATTGCGCTGAAGGATGACTACTTCGTTCAGCGTAAGCTCTACCCGAACGTGGACTTCTACACCGGCATCATCTACCGCGCGATCGGGTTCCCCACGGAGATGTTCACCGTGCTGTTTGCGCTGGGTCGACTGCCCGGCTGGATCGCCCAGTGGCGCGAGATGGTGTCCGATCCTGAAACGAAGATCGGCCGCCCCCGCCAGATCTACACCGGTGAGGCCAAGCGGAACTACGTGTCGATGGCGGACCGCACCGGCACCGCGGAACTGCGTCTCGCTGAACTGCAGGCCGAACTGGAGAAGCGAGAATCCGCCAACCACGCACCCACCGAGTGAACTGCTGACCGATCGCTGTAAGAGCGCCCCCTCGGACGGGCCGGGCGGGGCGTCCTGCTGCGGAGCACCGCGCTGGCTGTCAGTTATCGTGCAGCTGCTGGTCCAGCGTGACTCGCGTTCCCGGGTTCGCCACTGCTTCCACTCGGCCGGTCACAGAGTTCCGGCGGAACAGCAGGGAGCTCACTCCGGAGAGTTCACGCGCCTTCACCAGGCGCTCCTCGGTGCTGCCGTCACCGCTGATCAGGGTCACCTTCGTGCCGGCGGTGATGTAGGTGCCGGCTTCCACGATGCAGTCATCTCCGAGCGCGATGCCCACGCCGGCCTCGGCACCGATCAGACAGCGCTGCCCGATCCGCACCCGCTCCTTGCCGCCGCCGGACAGGGTGCCCATGGTGGAGGAGCCGCCGCCCAGATCGGAGTCCGCATCCACCACTACGCCCTGGGAGATGCGGCCTTCAATCATCGAGGTGCCAAGCGTGCCCGCATTGAAGTTGATGAACCCCTCGTGCATCACAGTGGTGCCCTCGGCCAGGTGAGCGCCAAGCCGCACCCGGGCCGCGTCGGCGATCCGCACCCCGGTGGGCAGCACATAGTCCGTCATGCGGGGAAACTTGTCGATGCCGAGCACCGTGGGGGTGCGCCCAGCCGCGCGCAGCTTGGCGCGAACCAGCTCGAAACCGTCGATCCCGCACGGTCCCTCGGTGGTCCACACAACGTTCGGCAGGTGAGTGAAGATGCCGTCCAGGTTGATCGTGTTCGGCTGCTTCAGCCGGTGTGAGAGCAGGTGCAGGCGCAGGTACGCATCGGCCGTGGACTGCGGGGCGGCGTCCAGATCGATCTCCAACGCCACCACCTCCTGCACGGTGCCGCGGGCGTCATCAGAGCAGGCGGCAGCCGCCAGCTGACCGCGCAGCACCGGATCCTCCTGCAACGGGCCGAGCGCCGGGGCCGGGAACCAGGCGTCCAGAGCGGTGCCGTTGATGAGCGTGGTCAGGCCAAGACCGGAGGCGGTGTTCATGACAACACCCTACCGAGCGTTTTTCTATGATGAACGGATGGACAACCGCAGCAGCTCAGCATCTGGACCGTTCACCGAAATCGCCGTGATCGGGGCGGGCCCACGCGGGGTGGTGGTGGTGGAGCGGCTGGTGGCAGCAGCCCGCAGCCACGAGTTCCACGGGCGCCTGCGGGTTCACCTGATCGACCCATCCGTCCACACCGGCGGGTCCGTATGGCGCAGCGACCAGCCGCGCACCCTGTTGATGAACACCCTCACCTGCCAGACCACGATGTACCCGGATGACTCCTGCTCACCGCGGTTCCCGGCGCCGGAGGGCGCCCTCACATTTGATCAGTTCCTCACCGACTATGAGCGGTGGGAGTTCGCCCCGCGCGCTGAGCATGGACGGTACATCGCACATGTTCTGCACAAGGCGATTGCCGACGCCCCCGAGCATGTGGAGATCCAGCTGCATGAGGGGGAGGTGCGGGACCTGGAGCGCGAGGATGATGACCGCCAGACGCTCCGCATCCGCACCCCGAGCGGGGATGCGAGCATCCGCGCGGACCAGGTGATCCTGGCGCTCGGCCACCTGCGCACTGAAGTGAGCGTGCGCGGCCGCTCCTTCCAGAACTTCGCCGCGGAGAATGATCTCGCGTTCGCACCGCCGGAGAATCCGCTGGATGTGGACTACGCGCAGTTCCTGGACCGCGAGCGGATCGCAGTGCAGGGCATGGGTTTGAACTTCTACGACGTGATCGGCATGCTCACCGAGGCCGCTGGCGGTCGCTTTGTGCCCGATGAGAGCGTGCCGCACCGGCTGCGCTATGAGCCTAGCGGCAGGGAGCCAGTGCTGGTGGTGGGCTCCCGCACCGGCATGGTGTACCGCCCGAAGCCGGACATCAGCCCGGAGATCCCCGAGCCGTTCGAGCTGCGGGTGCTGACCGATGAGCGAGTAGCGCAGCTGTCCGCAACCCTGCAGGGCCTGGATTACGAAGCCGATGTGCTGCCTCTGATGATGCAGGAGCTGCAGGAGGCCATCTCCGCCGGCGGGTATGAGCCGCCGCGCGTGGAGGACATGGAACGGGAGCTGTTCCCCCTGGGTCGCCGCTCAGTCTCCCTGGATGACGCACACGATCAGACTGTGGCTGAGCTGCGCCGCGCCACCGAACGCTCCCTGCCGGAGGCTGATGGACGGTGGCTGCTCCTTTTCCGAGTGCTCGTTGCGCTCAAGGGGCAGATCAATGAGCTGGCGCGCCGCGGGGCGTTCACCGCCGGCTCCTTCCTCCGTGACGTGGACGGCTTTCTCAGGAACGCGCTCGCCTCCTGGACATCCGGGCCGCCGGTGCTGCGCGGCCAGCAGCTGCTTGCGCTCGTCGATGCGGGACTAGTGGAGTTCACGGGTCCGGGCATGAGCATCGGCCTTGACCACGCCGCGGGCCGATTCACCGTCCGAGCAGGCGATGGCCCGGTGACCCTGTGCGATGGTGTGCTGCTCGCGCATCTGCCACCGGTCCAGCTGGACGCGTTCACCTCCCCGCTGATCCGCAGCCTCAAGCGGCGCGGTGAGATCACCCCCGCTCGGCTGCCCCTGCCGCAGCCGGATGAAGCACCACCCACCGGATCGATCGATCTGGCGGATGATTTTCACCCCGTGACGGTGCACGGCCATGCCGATGATGACCGCCTGTTCCTCGGCGTCCCTGTCTCCACTGCGCAGCCGGGCAGTTCCATCACCGCCGCACCCGGCAGCGGTGCGCAGCTGCTGCGCTTCGCTGAAGCGGCCGTGATCCTCGCTCTCACCGCCGAAGGCAATCTCCTGTGACCGCGTCTATGCCGGCGCAGCCCTCGGCCGCGCTGAATCTGCGCGCGCCGCTGGCTGAGCTCACCCGCGCCCTCATCGACATCCCCTCCGTATCCGGCAGTGAAGCCGAGCTCGCCGATGCCGTGGAGGCCGCGCTGCGCCCCCTCCCGCACCTGAGCGTGGAGCGCGATGGGGACACGATCTGTGCCCGCACCTTCCACGGCCGAACCCGCCGAGTGGTGCTGGCGGGGCACCTGGACACGGTTCCGATCGCCAGTAATGTGCCGTCCCGGCTGCGGGTGCGCGATGGCCGTGAAGAGATCGTGGGTCGCGGGGCCGTGGACATGAAGGCTGGGCTCGCGGTGCTGCTCACCATGCTGCTGGAGGACGTGTCGTGCGACCTCACCGTCATCGCCTACGACCATGAAGAAGTTGCCAGTGAGCTCAACTCCCTCACCCGCATCGCCCGCACCCGGCCGGAATGGCTGCAGGGCGATCTGGCGATCCTTGGGGAGCCGACCGGGGGAGCGCTGGAGGTCGGCTGTAAGGGCACAATGCAGCTGCGGGTCACCGTACGCGGGGTGGCGGCGCATTCGGCGCGTGACTGGGTGGGCAGCAATGCCATCCACGCGCTTGCCCCAGCGCTGGCCCGGGTTGCTCAGTACGACGCGCGCCGCTCCGTGATTGACGGCCTGGAGTTCCGAGAAGCGCTCAACGTGGTGAGCATTGACGGCGGCATAGCGCCGAACGTGATCCCGGATGAGGCGCAGTTGCTGATCAACTACCGGTTTGCGCCAGACCGGTCAGCAGCCCAGGCAGAGGCGCATGTGCGGGATCTGCTTGCCGGACTGGACCTCGCCATCGATGTGGTCGATGCTGCTGACGGCGCGCTGCCGCAGCTGGAGCACCCGCTCGTGCAGCAGTTCGCGGAGCGTGCCGGCCGAGACCGGATCGCTGCGAAACAGGGCTGGACCGATGTGGCCCGCTTCGCCAGCCTCGGTATGCCGGCCGTCAATTTCGCACCGGGTGATCCGCTCCTGTGCCACACCGATGATGAGCACATTCCGGTGGCGGACCTTGAACCCGCGCAGCGTCTGCTCGCCGATTTCCTCCGTAGCGTCTGAGGCGCGCACCGGATCAGCCGGTGCACCAGGGCCGGCCCGTAGACTGCTGGCATGGCACGTCGTAAGAACTACCGAAAGGGACCCGTGCTGCTGCGCGGCAAGCAAGTTCCCACCCGCACCACCGACCAGAAGCTGCTGGAGGAGACGGCGAACGGAGCCTGGGTGCACTCGGATCCGTGGCGGGTGATGCGCATTCAGTCCGAGTTCGTGGAAGGCTTCGGCGCGCTCGCTGAGCTGGGCCCCGCCATTGCGATCTTCGGCTCGGCGCGGGTTCCGGAAGACCACCCGCACTACCAGCTCACCTACGACATCGCTCACACCATCGGAGCCAGCGGATGCGCGGTGATCACCGGCGGCGGACCAGGTCTGATGGAAGCCGGCAACCGCGGTGCCCGTGACGCAGGCGCCACCAGCGTGGGCCTGGGCATCGAGCTGCCATACGAACAGGGAATGAACCAGTACGTAGACCTCGGCGTGGACTTCCGCTACTTCTTTGCCCGCAAGACCGTGTTCGTGAAGTACTCGCAGGCATTCGTGGTGATGCCGGGCGGTTTCGGCACACTCGATGAGCTGTTCGAAGCGATCTGCCTGGTGCAGACCCACAAGATCAAAAAGTTCCCCGTGATCCTGGTGGGCCGCGACTACTGGCAGGGCCTGCTGGACTGGATCGCCACCACCGTCACCGAGTACGGCGCGATCTCCCCGGGGGACCTGAACCTGCTGCACGTCGTGGACACCGTGGACGAGGTCATCCAGGCGCTGAACGAGTTCAGCCACGAAGAGCACGACTGATGGTGCTGATTATCGCCGTGGCGTTGATCGCCTTCGCCGGCATCGCGGTGGCGGGGATCCGCCTGACCCGCGGTATGCAGACCAGCCTGCATTACCGCAGAAACCGCTCCGCTCTCAAGCCTGATCCAGGGAAACTTGAGACAATACCGGGGTCCGAGGATGTCTGTTTGACAAGGGAGCCACCTGATGGCAGCAATGAAACCCCGTACCGGTGACGGGCCGATGGAAGTGGTCCAGGAAGGGCGCAGCCTCGTTATGCGGATGCCGCTCGAGGGCGGAGGCCGCCTGGTCGTTGAAATCACTGCCGATGAGGCGCGCGAGCTGCGCGATGAGCTCAACGGAGTTGTCAACGACTGAGCGTACCCCCCATTGGGATGCCCCAATGATGACGAAAGCCCCGCCAAGGCGGGGCTTTCGTCATCAATCAGCGCTTGCCACCATTGTTCAGCGCCTTCGTCATATGTCCCAGCAGAGGAACGCTCCTCACCGAAGAACCGCGGTGAGCACTCCATCACCGGAGGGGCTCAGCGAGGAGACGAACCGTTCATCATCATGAATGCTGCTCAGCAGTGAGCGGACTGCCTGCGTGGTCTGATCACGCGCCACCGGGTCCGCCACCCGGTCATGAAACAGCACATTCACCACCAGGAGGACACCCCCGGGACGCAGCACCCGGGCCGACTGGGCGGCCAACGCGGCCGCATCCGGATCCTCAGCGCTCACCACCAGCAGGTCATAGGCGGAGTCACTGAGCCGGGACACCACATCGATGCCCCGCCCCGCGATAGTGCGCACCCGGTTCGCCCGCACCCCGGCCTCGGTGAACACCTCACGAGCCGCCCGCTGATTCTCACGCTCCAGATCGATCGTGGTCAGCACACCATCGGGATGCATACCCGAGAGCAGGTACAGCGAGCCCACGCCGGAACCGGTGCCGATCTCCACCACGGCCTGCGCGCCGAGCATTGCCGCGGTGGTGCGCAGCTGCGCTGCGGCCCCGCGCAGCAGCGGCGCCACACCGAGTTCATTGCCGCGCTCGCGGGCGCGCTCCACCAGGTCCGTGCCGGGAAAGAGAGCGTCCTCATTGACGAATTCCTCGCCGAACGCCCAGCTGGCGATCTTTCCTGAGGCCACGGATCACACACCCTTTCTGCTGATGATGCTCACAGCGTAGTGCACGTTCGCGGCTCTGCGCCCACCCGGGATACCTGGCATAATGGCCGCGTGATCTGTTCGATAGCAGGCTGGTTGATGTGAGCTTTCTAGGACTGAACGGCTGGGAGCCGATCATCCTCATCCTGGTGTTCCTGGTGTTCATCGGACCCCAGCGCCTGCCCGAATACACCCAGAAGGCCATGGGCTGGATCCGGGACGTCCGCAAGTGGACGGACGAATCACGCGCCTCCCTCGAAAACGAGATGGGGATCGCGGTGGAGGACCTGAAAAAGTACGACCCGCGCCAGTATGATCCTCGCCGCATCATCCGCGAAGCCTGGGATTCGACGGGCCTTGAACAGGACTTCGCTGACTTCAACGAGTCCGCAAAGAATGCCATGAGCCTGTCCGGCTCCGGCGCAGCGGCTGCAGGAACTGCAGCCGCCAGCACAACCGGCAACTCCACCGGATCCTCCGCCGCCGCGGCGGAGATCGAGGGCACCCCGTTCGATCCTGAAGCTACCTGAGCGGCTTCCAGCGCATCCGCTTGTCAGGTGACCGTCAGCCGCAGCTTCCTGCCGGCAAGGCCCCGCGGCTGCGCCAGGCTCTGAGCAATGCTCATGATCGCCGCTGAGGCCGCCGCATCCGGATCACCGATCACAGTTGGCAGCCCCTCATCTGATCCTTCCCGCACCTTCTGCTCCAGCGGCACCTGGCCGAGCAGCGGAACGCGCGCCCCCTGGGTTTCGGTCAGCGCCTGCGCAACCCGCTCCCCGCCGCCGGAGCCGAACACCTCCATCCGGGAGCCGTCCGGCAGATCCATCCAGCTCATATTCTCGATCACCCCGATGATCCGCTGATCCGTGGACTTCGCCAGCGACCCAACCCGCAGCGCCACATCCGACGCCGCCGTATTCGGCGTGGTCACCACCACCAGCTCAGCGCCGGGCAGCAGCTGGGACACGGAGATCGCCACATCACCCGTGCCCGGCGGCAGATCCAGAAGCAGGAAGTCCAAGTCCCCCCAGAACACATCCGAGGCGAACTGTTCAATTGCGCGATGCATCTTCGGGCCGCGCCACACCACCGCCTGCCCCTCCGGGACGAACATACCGATGCTCATCACCTTCACCCCGTGCGCCTCCGGGGGCATCAGAAGGTCATTGACCTTGGTGGGCTGCGCAGAGATGCCATACATACCGGGGATGGAGAAACCGTGGATGTCCGCGTCGAGAATCCCCACGCGATAGCCCAGGCGATGCAGCGCCGCCCCGAGATTCGCGGTGAGCGTTGATTTGCCCACCCCGCCCTTACCGGAGGAGATGCCGAGCACTCGGGTGAGCGAATCCGGGCGGTTGAACGGGATCTCGCGCCGCCCCTCGCGCAGGGACGCAACCAGACGCGACCGCTGCTCCTCACTCATCGTGCCGGACTCCACGCGCACTGCGCTGATGCCCTGCACGCCGCGTGCCACCGCATCACCCGCCATCTTCTCGATGTTTGAGCGCATCGGGCAGCCTTCGATGGTCATCAGCACCATCACATGAGCGGTGCCGGCATCGTCGATGCTGACTGACTCCACCATGTCAAGATCGGTGATCGGCCGACCGATCTCAGGATCGATCACGGTGCCGAGGGCAGCCCAGATCTGGTCGATGCGAGGGTCAGTCACGAAGCGGATCCTTTCCAGTGTTGAAGTCCTCGGATGAGGGCGGCGGGGTGAGGGCAGCGTGCAGCTCCTCGCGGATCATCTGGCGCAGCTCCTCGCGGAACGTGTCGGCTGAAAGATCAGGGGTGTGAGACGCGCCGGCCGGCGCAGCGGACGACGCGGAGGAGCCGGCTTCTTCAGCAGCGGAGTCCTGCAGTTCCTCCAGCAGGTCCCGCAGCTCACCGCGCACATAGTCACGAGTGGCCACCTCATTCAGTGCCAGCCGCAGAGACGCCACCTCGCGGGTGATGAAGTCCGTGGTGTTATGGGCACGTTCATGCGCGTGACGGTCGGACTCCGCCTGCACACGGTCACGGTCATCCTGACGGTTCTGCGCCAGCAGCAGCAGCGGCGCCGCATACGACGCCTGCAGGGACAGCATCAGTGTGAGCAGGGTGAAGTTCAGCGAACGCGGATCGAACTGGGCGCTCACCGGCATGAGCGTGTTCCACCCGAGCCACACTCCGCAGAAGATCGTCATGCCGATGAGGAAGCCCGGGGTGCCCATAATGCGGGCGATCCATTCGGCGGCACGGCCGAACGTATCCGCGTCCCGGTCACTGCTCAGATGCGGCATGGAGAAGCGGCGCCGGGGCCCCTTCGGGTCGTCGATCTGCGGTGTGGTCCGCTTCGCCATCAGCGATCCCCTCCTGCAGTCTGCTGCTGAGCGTTGATCGACCGGGCGATTGCGGACAGATCGATCTGACCGGTGGTGGGAACGATCAGCTCATCGGATTCGCGCCAGTCCTCGGGCAGCACATGGTCGAGCACGTCATCCACGGTGACCGCACCGAGCAGGCGGTTCTCCGCGTCGATCACCGGCACGGACATGAGATTGTAAGTGGCCATCTCACGGGTCACGGCTGCGAGCGGCGCATGGTCCATCAGCTCCACATGGTCCGGGTCGATGATCTCACCGACCGGCCGCTCAGGCCGCTCCCGCAGCAGCCGCTGGAAGTGCACGCTGCCGAGCAGCTTCCCGGTGGGGGTCTCCAGCGGCTGACGGCACACGTACACGGTGGAAGCCAGCGCGGGGGAGAGGTCATGGCGGGAGATCTGCGCCAGGCAGTACGCCACCGGCGTCTCCGGGGACACGATCACCGGCTCGGTGGTCATCATGCCGCCGGCGGAGTGCTCGTCGTATTCCAGCAGGCGCCGCACATCAGCGGCCTCCTCCGGCTCCATCAGCGCGAGCAGGTCCTCGCCGAGCTGCGCGGGCAGCTCCTGCAGCAGGTCAGCAGCATCATCCGGATCCATCACATCCAGCACATCCGCGACGCGGCCCGTCTCCAACTGGGAGACGATCTCCACGCGCGTGTCCTCCGGCAGCTCCTCCAGCACGTTCGCCAGGCGCTCATCGGACAGCTCCTCAGCCACGTCCACTCGGCGCTTCGGATCCATCTCCTGCACCAGCTCGGCCAGATCCGCCACCTTCAGATCCGAATAGGAGGCGAGCAGCAGCTGCGCGGACTGCTCGGACTGGGTGCCGAACAGGCCGCTGGTCTCCTCCCACGGGACCGTGACGGTCTCCCCGCGGGTCACCAGCTTGGTGAGCGTGCTGCCGGTTTTCTCTTTCCGCACGAACAGGGTGGTGATCTCCCACTCCTTGTTCCGCTTCCGCTCCAGGCCCACGTCCTGAACGGATGCGCGAGTGCCGTCTCGCAGGGTGACGACGCGCTCCAGCAGATCACCGATCACGAGCGCTTCGGAACGCCGCATCTCAAACCGGCGCGGATTCAGCGCGCCGCTCATGATCACCTGCCCGGTGCTGATCGAGAGCACCCGGGTGATCGGCAGGAAAATGCGTTTGCGGCCGGGCACCTCCACCACGAAGCCCACCACGCGGGCGCCCCGGCGCACCTGCGGCACCAGAACCACATCGCGCACCCTGCCCACCTGGTCGCCGATCGGGTCGAATACACCGGTGCCGGCCAGGCGGGCTGCGAAGAAACGGCTGCTGCTTGAGTTCACAGCAGCCCAGCCATCCACTGTTCGATCTCATCCGGAGTGCGGGCGAGCGCAGCGGACATATTGACCGCACCATCGGCGGTGACCAGGATGTCATCCTCAATGCGCACGCCGATGCCGCGCATCTCCTCGGGAACCAGGAGATCATTCTCCATGAAGTACAGGCCGGGCTCGATCGTGAAGATCATGCCCTCTTCCAGGACCGCATCAAGATACATCTCACGGCGCGCCTGCGCGCAGTCGTGAACATCCATGCCCAGGTGGTGACTGGTTCCATGCACCATCCAGCGGCGATGGAACTGGCCCTCGGGTGAGAGGGACTCCTTCGCGGTGCCCGGCAGCAGACCCCACTTCTCCAGCCGGTCGGCGATGACGGTCATTGCCTCCTGATGGATATCCCGGAACTTGATGCCCGGCTTCACAATGGCGAAGGCGGCGTCCGCCGCGTCGAGCACGGCCTGATACACCTCGCGCTGAACAGGGGAGAAGCGGCCGCTGATCGGGAAGGTGCGGGTGATGTCCGCGGTGTACAGGGAATCCACTTCCACACCCGCATCCACCAGGATCAGATCTCCATCCCGAACCGGCCCGTTGTTGCGGATCCAGTGCAGGGTGCAGGCGTGCGGCCCGGCAGCAGCGATCGTGTCATACCCAACGCCGTTGCCGTCCGCTCGGGCAGTGCGAGCAAATGCGGTCTCCACGACCCGTTCGCCGCGACGGTGCTGCTTCGCCTCCGGCAGAATCGTCACGATCTCGTTGAAGCCGCGGATGGTGGTGTCCACCGCAAGCTGCATCTGGTTGATCTCGAACTGGTCCTTCACCAGGCGCGCCTCAGAGACGGTCTGCTTGGTCAGCGCATGCAGCTGCGCCTCCTCCTCGCCGGCGGGCAGACCGTTCTGCTCGCGGATCTCAGACACCATCGCCTGCACCTGCTGATCCACGCCCGGAACAATGGTCAGATTCAGGTGCCCGCCCACGTCTTTGGCAAGCGCGTCGCGCAGATCATCGATATGGCGGCAGGGCACGCCGATCTGCTGCTCCACCTCCTCCAGAATGGGACGGCGGCCCACCCACAGCTCGCCGTAGCGCGAGTCAGCATAGAACTCGGAGGTGTCACGGCCGGAGCGGGGCCGGAAGAAATAAGTGGCCTCAGCCCGCTTGGGATCATCAGGGGAGGGCTCGATCACGAACACGCTGTCCGGCTCCTCATCGGTGCCGAGCCCCGAATAGTACGCAAACGCGGTGTCCGGACGGAACGGGTAGTCAGTGTCATTGGAGCGAACCTTGAGATTCCCGGCGGGCAGCACGATCCGGGTATTCGGCAGGGCTTGCACAAGCGCATCTCGGCGCGCCGGAGTGAAGCCCGCAACCTCACGGCGTTCAGCCGGGGGGACTTCCTCATCCCAGCCGCGGGCGATGAACTCGCGGAAGGCGGCGTTGGTGGGGCGCTGCGAGCGGCTGTCGCCGGTCGCAGTCTCATCTGCAGGGGGATTCTGGTCAGTGCTCACGATCTGATCGTCTCATGTTCCAGCCGAGTGGGGGAGAATCACGAGTATGCAGCGAATCGACCTTCACACGCACTCCGCCGTTTCCGATGGAACGGACACCCCATGCCAGCTGATGGAGCAGGCGGCAGCCGCCGGGCTCGATGCGATTGCGCTGACGGACCATGACACGGTGGCGGGCTGGGCGGAGGCGAAGCGTGCGTCGGATGACACCGGGGTGGCGCTGATCCCCGGCATCGAAGTGTCCACCCGCCACCAAGGCCGCAGCGTCCACATGCTGGCACTGCTGGTGGACCCCGCTCCTTCAACGCAGCTCGCGCAGACCCTGGAGGCGATGCGCACCTCCCGCCTGGAGCGTGCCCGCGCTATGGTGGCCGCAATCGGCGCTGATCACCCGCTGACCTGGTCGGATGTAGAATCGGTGGCTCGTGATCGGGGAGCAGCGCCCGCCTCTGTGGGCAGGCCTCACATCGCCGACGCGCTCATCCGCCGCGGCGCGGTGCGCGACCGCACCGAAGCATTTGCCGGGATCCTGGCTCCGCACTCCGGCTACTACGTGCCGTACCGAACCTTCAGCACAGCGGATGCGATCCAGCAGATCCATGCGGCAGGCGGAGTGGCGATCGCCGCGCATGTGCTCTCCGCCTCGCGCCGCCGCGATGAGGTGTCCGAGGACTTCCTTGACACGCTGATCGACGCCGGCGTCGACGGCTTCGAAGTGCACCACCGTGAGCACAGCCCCGACCAGCAGACCAGGCTGCTGGACATCGTCACCGCCCACGGGCTGATCGCCACCGGCGGAAGCGATTACCATGGCACCGGAAAACCCAACCGGCTCGGCGAGAACCTCACCGCGCCGGAATCACTCGACGCGATCACCCATCGCGCCGCCGGCCCCACTGGAGTCCACCAGCCGTGAGCTTTCTCGACGCCGCCTTCTTGACCAGCGTGGTGGTCACGCTGTTTGTGATCGTTGACCCGCCCGGCACCATCCCGATCTTCATGGCGCTGACCAGCTCCATGACGGCGAAACAGCGGGCAAAGGCAGCGCTCACCGCCACCGGCGTGGGCATGCTGATCATCGTGATCTTCGCACTGTTCGGCCAGTTCATCCTGGGCTACATGCATATCTCCCTCAGCGCGCTGCAGGTTTCCGGCGGGCTGCTGCTGCTGATCGTGGCGCTGCAGCTGCTCACCGGCAAAGAGGGGGAGATGGCCGCGGCCGAGGGAGTGAACGTGGCGCTGGTGCCGCTCGGCACCCCGCTGCTCGGCGGGCCGGGCGCGATCGTGGCCGTCATGCTGTTCGCTCAGCAGGCGCGCGGAGACCTCAGCAGAACGCTTTCTTTGGTGCTCGCACTGGTCATCATCGGCCTGATGATGTTCCTGTTCATGCGCTTCTCCGGGATCATCTCCCGGGTTCTTGGACCGGGCGGAGTCACCCTGGTGACCCGGGTGGCCGGTGTGCTGCTCGCCGCGATCTCCATCCAGATGATTGCGGATGGCACGCACGCGTTCCTGCAGCAGTGGGGGATCGTTGCCGGCGCGTAGCTGACGGCGCGCTGACGAGAGCCGGACCGGCGGCAATTCCGGTGCCGACTCCCGCCAGCGAACAGCATGCTGGGCAGCGCCAGCGCTGGCTCAGGAGTCAGCTGGACCAGTCTGCTGCGTGGACACAACTGTGCCGTTCACGCGGCGCGTGCGCCGGCGCCGGCGCCGCTTGGGTGCTCCCTCACCGCCGGCCGCGCCGTCAGCTGCCGGCTCGGTGGTGGAAGCGGACGCGTCGGCCTCACTGGTGCGACGAGTCCGGGTGCGCTGACGCGCACCGCGACCCGAGCCTCCGTTACGGGAGCCGCGGCCACGGCCGCCACGCTCCCCGCGGCCGCTGTGAGTGCTGGAACGGCGCGAATCCGGGCCGCCCAGGTCCTCGATGTGCTCGGCGTCCAAGCCCTCGCGGGTGCGCTTGTGCTTGGGCAGCCTGCCCCGTGCGCCTTCGGGGATGTTCAGGTCTGTGAACAGGTGCGGAGAGGTCGAGTAGGTTTCCGGCACCTCCGCTGGCAGGCCGAGCTGCTTGGCGATCAGCGCCCAGCGCGCCAGATCCTCCCAGTCCACAAACGTGATCGCCGTGCCCTGCTTGCCGGCGCGGCCGGTGCGGCCGGTGCGATGCAGGTAGGTTTTGTCATCCTCGGGCGCGGTGTAGTTGATGACGTGCGTGACGTCCTCGACGTCTATGCCGCGAGCGGCCACATCGGTGGCGACGAGCACGTCGATCTTGCCGTTGCGGAAAGCACGCAGCGCCTGCTCACGTGCCCCCTGGCCAAGGTCGCCGTGCAGCGGAGCAGCTGCGAAGCCGCGCTCCTGCAGGTCCTGGGCGGTGCGGTCCGCATCCCGCTTGGTGCGGGTGAACACAACGGTCAGACCGCGGCCCTCAGCCTGCAGAATGCGCGCCAGCACCTCGTTCTTGTCCAGCTTGTGCGCCTGGTAGATGAGCTGTTTGATATCAGCCTTCGTGCGCGCCGTATCGCCCGGGTCGTGGGCGCGGATGTGCGTGGGCTGGCGCATGAAGCGGCGGGCCAGGGACACGATCGGCGCGGGCATCGTGGCTGAGAACAGCATGGTCTGGCGGTTGGCCGGCACACTGCGCAGGATCTTCTCAATGTCCTCGAGGAAGCCCAGATCGAGCATCTCGTCAGCTTCGTCCAGCACCGCCACCCGCACCTTCGAGAGGTCCAGGTGCTTCTGGCGCATCAGATCGATCAGGCGTCCGGGCGTGCCCACCACCACTTCAACGCCTTTCTCCAGGGCGTTGATCTGCGGCTCATAGGCGCGCCCGCCGTACACGGTCAGCACGCGCACCGTGCGCTTGGCTGCCGCAGCGTGGATGTCATCGGACACCTGAATGGCGAGTTCACGGGTGGGGACCACCACGAGCGCCTGCGGCGCGCCGCCGGTGGTGTCCCCTTCCTCGCCGGGCCCCACCACGGCTTCGAGCACGGGGATGCCGAAGCCGAGGGTTTTGCCGGTTCCGGTCTTCGCCTGGCCGATGATGTCCCGGCCTTTCAGCGCGACCGGCAGGGTCATGGACTGGATGGGGAAGGGGGTGGTGATGCCCTTGTCGGCAAGGGCGCTCACGATGGAGTCGCGAACACCGAAGTCCGCGAACGTCTGGTTCAGTTCTGTCACAGAATTCAAGCTCTCTTGTGTCATCCGAGGAAGCCGACCCGGCGCGGGCCCTCCGCCGAGTATTCGACGTAGGAGATCTTCGCGCCCGGCACCATGACCACACGGCCGTTGGGGCCCTCGATGCGGAGCAGGCTCGAGTCAGCAACAGCAGCGGTGACCTGGTCAGCAAGCTCCTCAGCGGACAGCTCGCTCTCAATGGTGATCTCATGCGGGCTGTGCTGCACACCGATGCGAAGTTCCATGGGGTTCTTCCTTCATATCTGATCGATACGCGCCCAGAGCATCCGCGGCCGCGCAGGGCGGGGGGCGGGAGGGCGCCGACGTGCGCGGTCAGCGCACGAGAATCTACTGGCAGATTCCCACTGTACTCGCTGGTTCCGAGGGAAGCGCCGAACGCGCGGTCAGCGTCACTCAGCCGAGTGCTGGTGTTCCGCTGTGCCGCCCGCCGCGTCGCCGAAGGAGACCAGGCCGTGGGAGAGCAGCTGCGTGGTCTCTGTGATCACGCGTTCGCGCATCGCCGGTGCCGCGCACGCGTACCGATGCGCAGCGGACTGCACCGCACCGATGAACAGGTGGCCGAGGGTCAGAGCAGTCTCAGAATCCAGTGACCGCACCGAGGCGAACACGTTCCCCAGGCGCCTGGCTGCCCCAGCCTGCACATGCTGGATCTCCGCCTGCACCGAATCTGAGACATGATCCTTGCCGAAGAACAGCTGCATGGTCCCGTGCTGGTGCGCCACCAGATCGAAGTACATGACCACACCGTTGCGAACCCGCTGCTCGGTGGAAGCATCCGGATCGGTGTAATGGGAGATCTGTTCATCCAGGTAGTCGCCGATCGCGGTGATCACCGCGGTATACAGCGCCTCCTTGGAGGCGAAATGCTGGTAGAGCACCGGTTTTGTGATGCCTGCGGCCGACGCGATCTCCGCCATGGATGTGCCGTGGAAGCCGCGCTCTCCGAACTCGATGGCGGCGATGCGCAGGAGCTGCGCGCGGCGCTGAGCGCGCGGCATGCGGGTGCTTCCCGCTGCTCCGGGATCCTGGCGGGGACCGGAGTCGTACTTCGGAGTCTCCGGTGAGGTCATGGCATGCTCTCCACAGGTGTGACTGTCGCGGAGCTTTAAATGTCGCAGAACAATGATTGGGTGGAGTCTGGAAGGGTTCCCCGGGTGACCGGCCAGCACAAGGAGCAGACCATGAAGATCGTGCCGCCACAGGTGAAGGCGCCGCCGGAGCTGTTGAGCGATGAGCAGCTCACCTGTGCCCAGGCGAGCACGATCAGGGCCATGGTCAGCGGGCACAGCGCCATGGTGTTCGCCCCGCCCGCATCAGGAGGCACGTCAACCGCGGTGACCTGGGCCTTTTCGGCGCTGAAGGAAAGCAGGATCAGCTTCTTCACCGCGTCACGGGAACGTGCCGCCGGCGTGCGGAACCTGCTGATGGCTGGCCTCGCAGCAGAAAGCGCCGCGGATGCCGGCAGCGCCGCGGGTCCTGACTCTGCAACTGGGAGTGTTCCCCAGCTGCCCCAGGTGGTCACGCCGACTGCGTATGCGTTTGCGCTGGTCCGCACCGACTCCCTCCGGAACAGTCAGGGAGAGCCGAGTTTGGTGACCGGTGCGGAACAGGACTCGCTCATCGAAGAGCTGCTGAGCACGCAGGAATGGGACTGGCCAACCTCCCTCAGCGGCCCGCTCCACCAGCTTGCGGGATTTCGCACCGAGGTGCGCGATGTGATCGCCCGCGCACAGGAAAGAGGGCTCTCCGGCGATCAGCTGCGACACCTAGCGCAGCGTGCGAATCGTCCCGTCTGGTCCACTGCTGCGAGCATGCTCGAGTCCTACACGGATGTGCTCGCACTGGAGTCCCGCACCGCTGTGGACGCAGGACCGCGCCTGGACGGCGGCGCCCTCATGGCACGCGCCCAGCAGCTCATTGTGACTGCTGAGCATGCAGCCCTGCCCGAAGCGATCGTTGTGGATGGCCTGCAGGACTTCACGATCGCCGGCACCGACTTGATCAGCGCCCTCATCTGCCGCGGCGTGCCCGCCCTCATCATCACCAGCGCAGACCAGGCTGTGGAGTCCTTCCGCGGCGGCCTTCCAGATGCTGCAGCACGCCTGCTCAGCGCCCACCCCGACCGGTTCGAGACCATCGTGCTGGACGGCGCCCCCGCCCAGCACCCCCGCATCACAGAACTCGTCGATTCCCTGCGGCAGCGGCTGCCGCTGGCGGGCGCCCCGGCAGCCAGCCGGCGCCCGCGCCAGAGTGAGGCTGACTGCGATCCTGCTCAGCCGGGTGTGATCGGCGCCGTCACCGCTCGCAGCGAGGACCACGAAGCAGAGCAGATCGCCCGCATCATCCGCGCGCTGCGCGCCCAGCATGGCACCAGCCTGGATGACATCGCCGTGCTCTGCCGCTCCAGCGCCGCAGCAGACATGCTCAGCCAGGCGCTGATCCGCAACGGCGTTCCGGTGCGGCCTGAGCCGCACGCGGTGCCGCTGCGCGAGGCTCCCATTATCGGCACCCTCAGCACTCTCATCCGCGCCGCGCTCGATCCCTCACTCCTCACCCCGGATGCTGCGACCGGGCTGCTGCGCGGAGCCTTCACTGACGCTGATGACATGCAGCTGCGAACCATCCGGAGGCTGCTGCTGGAATCGGTTCAGGACGGCCCCCATTCCGACCAGCTGCTGGTGCGTGCGCTGACCGAGACCAACCTGAACCTGCTGGCTGAGGTGCAGGCGAGCCAACCGGAGCACCGCCGTGAATGGGTGCGGGGAGCGCTTGCCCCCCTGCTGCGGATCCGCTCCATGATGGACGCCGTACGGGCGCTGCCCGAGCCGTCCATTCTGGACACTCTGTGGGCCGCGTGGCAGGCCTCCGGGCGCGCCCGCCGCTGGCAGGCCGAATCGATTCAGGATGAGACCGAAGCCCAGCGGATGCACGCGGGGCTCCTGCAGCGCCGCCTGGATGCGATGACCGCGCTGTTCACCGCTGCGGACCGGTACCAGGAGCGCCAACCCGATGCAGATATCACCGTGTTCCTGGACCACATCGCCCAGCAGGCTGTTCCTGAGGATTCGCTCACCCCGCGGGGTCAGCTGCGCGGCCAGCTGAGCGTCACCACACCCGCAGCGCTTGCCGGAAGCCAGGTCAGCACCGTCATCATTGCCGGCCTCCAAGACGGCGCCTGGCCGAATGTGCGCATCCGATCCTCGATCCTTGGCGCAGCAGACCTCGCCCTGCTCGCCGATGATCCGAGCCTGATCGGCACACCGCCGGAAACCATCCGAGCGCTGCAGCGCCAGAGCGTGCTCATGGATGAAGTACGCCTGTTCATTGCGGCCGTCTCACGCGCTCGTGACCGTGTGCTCGTCTCCGCGGTTCTCACTGACTCCCAGCAGCCGTCGGTGCTGCATCGACTCACCGCCGAGTTCGCTGCCGGCGCTCCCACCTGGGCAGATGCGATCCTCACCGGGGAGGATCCCGGGCCCTATCCGGATGCGCGGCGTCTGATCGCTGCGATTCGCCGAGATCTCACCAACCCGCAGCTGCAGCCGGCTGCTCGCACAGCTCGGCTGCAGGCTCTGCAGCGCCTGGCCACCGCCGGAATCGCCGGCGCGGCCCCCGAATCCTGGTACCACCAGGCGCCCTCCTCCGAAGAGCCGCTGCTGCGCCCCACTGACCGCCAGCGCCTGTCCCCATCACGCCTGGACACCGCCCGCGAATGCGTGCGCGCCTTCCTGCTCGAGCCGCTCGCAGACAGCGGAGAGATCTCCGACCCACAGCGCATCGGCACCGCCCTGCACGCCCTTGCCGAACAGCACCCCACTGCTGACGCAACCACGCTCCTCCAGCACCTGCCCGAACACCTGGACCCACCCGGTCCTGATGCCACCTGGAACGAGAACGCCCAATGGGAGCGGGTACTGACAATGGTGGAGAAGCTCGGCACCTACCTGTCCGAACACCCGAACGTCAACGCCGTGGAGCAGCGCTTCCAGCTCCAGCTCGGACGCGTGGACCTCACCGGCGTGATCGACCGGATCGAACCGGAAGCCGGCGGGGTGCGCGTTGTGGACTTCAAGACCGGAACCCGGGAGAAGACGATGAACCAAGCCATGGAGGATCTGCAGCTGGCCGCCTATCAGACCGCCATCGCCCACGACGCGCTGCTCACCGACCAGCGCCGGCGTGACCAGCATCAGGCAGGTGATCAGTATCAGGAAGGTGAGCAGCCCCTGGACAGTGAGCGCCAGACCGGCCAGCAGGCCGTTGGAGCCTCCCTCGTGTACGTGGGCACCTCCGCAAAGAAAGCAGTGATCCGCCACCAAGCACCGCTTGCCGACCATGCCAACCCGCAGTGGTTCACCGAACTGGTAGAGACCATCGATCAGCGAGTGCGTGCTGAGCAGATCCGGCTGATCCCGAACCATCACTGCAAACGCTGCTCTGTGAAAACATCCTGCCCGCTCTACGCCGAAGGGGAACAGCTCCTATGACCGCGCCCGCATCATCCCCGCACAGCGCCTCCGGCACCGCTGACGGCAGCCCCCGCTTCTCCGCGCAGGCGCTCGCCTCGCTGATGGGACTGCCGACCCCAACCCCAGAGCAGGCCGCTGTGATCGAAGCGCCGCTGTCACCGGTGCTGGTAGTGGCCGGAGCCGGCAGCGGAAAAACCGAGACGATGAGTTCCCGCGTGCTGTTCCTCATCGCCAATGGCCTGATGGAGCCGCGGGAGATCCTTGGCCTCACCTTCACCCGAAAAGCCGCCTTCGAGCTTGAAGAGCGGATCAGCAGGCGGCTGCGGACGCTCGCGTCGGCCCTGGAAGACGCAGGGGAGGCTCTGCCGCCGGCGCTGGAACGCTCACGAGATGACCTGATCGGACAGCGGCCCACCGTCCAGACCTACAACGGGTTCGCGCTGGACCTGGTGAAAGAACACGCTCTGCGGATCGGGATCGACCCGGATTTCACCGTGCTCAGCCCGGCAGGGAGCTGGCAGCTGGCGTACGACATCGTCTCCACCTGGCCTGGCGCTCTGCCATTTACCCAAAGCCCGGCCACCATCGCCTCCGCCCTTACCTCCCTTGCCGGATCACTGGCGGACCACCTCGTCAAGTCTGAACAGCTGGAGGACTACCTGGGGGAGGTCCACCGGCACACCCAGAACCTTCCGTTGCAAGAGGAAGGCCGGCGCACGGCGGCACCGAAATCAGTGGCGCGCCTGTGGAGAATCCTTGAACAGCGCGCCCACCTGGTGCCGATGCTGCAGCGGTTTGAGCAGGTCAAACGGGAACGCTGCGTGATCGACTTCGCGGACCAGGTATCCCTTGCCGCACAGATCGCCGCCCGCGCACCTGAAGTGCCGGCGCTGATGCGCTCCAGCTACTCAGCGGTGCTGCTGGACGAGTTCCAGGACACCTCCGTGGCACAGCTGCAGCTGCTCGCGGACCTGTTCGGCAGCGGCCACGCCACCACTGCTGTGGGAGATCCCAACCAGGCGATCTACGGCTGGCGCGGCGCTTCCGCAGCCTCCCTCACCACGTTCGTGGAGCGCTTCGGCACCGAGAGCACCCCGGTGCTGCAGCGATCCCTGTCCACCTCGTGGCGCAATGACTCCGCGGTGCTGTCTGCCGCGAACGCAATCAGCCGCCCGCTGAGCCGCAGCGATGATCCGGTGAACGTTCCGGAGCTGACCACACGCCCCGGCGCGGGCCCAGGCCGCATCCGTGCCGAACGGTTCGCTGAAAGCCGAGAAGAAGCCGCAGCGATCGCGGCATGGATCCGAGACGCCCGCGAACTCGCCTCTGCTGACCCGGCCCAGCGGGATGCCCCTGCTCCGAGCGCAGCCGTTCTGATCCGCGCACGCCGCATGATCCCGCTGGTGGAAGAGGCGCTCACCGCCGCTGGGCTGCCGCACCACACAGTGGGCGGGGGAGGGCTGCTGAATCAGCCTGAAGTGGCGGATGTGCGGGCGCTGCTGGAAGCGGCGGACTCCTCCGCCGCGGGAGCATCAGCGGTGCGGCTGCTCGCCGGTCCACGCTTCTGCCTGTCACGCCATGACCTCGCGGTGCTGGGGGAGTGGACCAAGCAGCTGAGCCGGCGCACCCCGGTCGCCCGTCGCAGCGATGATGCGGCGGCCTCCCTCACGGTGATCGACGCGATCGACGCTGCCGTCCCCTACGACTTCCAGGACGCGACCGGTCGGCGCATGTCCGACGCTGGACAGCAGCGAGTGCGGCAGCTGCGGGACATGCTGCGGCGGCTTCGCCAGAACTCAGCGCTGCCGCTCGCAGACCAAGTGGATCTGGCAATCCGTGAGCTCGGCGTGGACCTTGCCCTGATCGCTGACCCTGATCGCGACCCTGCCTATGCGCTGGCAAACCTGCACGAGTTCCGCACCGCCGCGGCCGACTATGACGACGGCACCGCTGAACGCTCCCTCGCTGCGTTTCTGGCGTTCCTCACCGTGACCGAGCAGAAGGAATCAGGCTTCGCCACCGCAGTGGACGCCTCCCTCATCCCCGAGGATGCAGTCACAATCACCACGATGCACGGTGCCAAAGGCCTGGAGTGGGACATGGTGGCGATCGCCGGCCTCAACGACGGCGCCTTCCCAAGCTACGACTCCCGCAGCACCGACGGCACCGACGAGGCCACAGGCCTGAAGCGGCCGAAGGACCACGGATGGCTGGGCACAATGGAGTTCGCGTCGATCCCCACGGAACTGCGGGGAGACTCCCACTTGCTCAGCGAGCTTGCCTGGGCAGAGCCCACCACCAAGGTGGGTCTGGAGGAGGTGATCGAAGAGTTCTTCCTGAACAACGGCGAGGAGCGGCTACGTGAGGAGCGGCGCCTGATGTACGTGGCGCTGACCCGGGCGAAGCATGACCTGCTGCTCACCTCCAGCGCGTGGCGGCCCGATGCCACGAAGCCTGCGCCTCCCTCCCGATTCCTCGGCGAGCTGCTCGCCGCCGGCGTGCTCACCGAGCTGCCGAGCGCGGAGATCCCCGAGGAGAACCCGCTTTCCTCAAACCCGCCGTCCGCTCAGTGGCCAGAGGCGCCCAGCCCTCGCGCTGCAGAAGTCCAGCGGATCATCGACGACATCCAGCGAGGCCGGACAGCCGGCGATCTGGCCGGAGCAGCCGCCGATGAGGATGCGGCAAGCACGGACGTGAACCAGGGCCGGGAAGCGGATGCGATCACGCTCGGCGCTGACCAGGTGATTGCTGCCCATGAGGACCGTGCTGATCGCAGCACCGTGGAGTTGCCGCTCCGGCTCAGCGCATCAGACCTTGTAGCACTTGCTGAGGAGAACACGGCTGACCGTGCACTGGACATGCTGCGGCCGCTGCCGAAGCGGCCCGGCGTTCAGGCAGCTACCGGCACTCAGTTCCATGCGTGGGTGGAGCGTGCCACCAGCAACGCCGCTCTGCTGGAGGTGGAGGAGGTGGATGATGACGCCCCGGATACAACGCTTGCGCAGCTGCGAGAGAAATTCGAGCAGTCCGCGTTCGCGCGGATGAAGCCTCTTGCCGTGGAAGAGCCTGTCGCGGCAGTGCTCGGCGCGGCGGTGACGGTTGGCGTGATCGACGCGGTATTCCCCGACCCGGAGGACCCGGAGGGTGTGTGGATCGTTGACTGGAAGACGGGCCGGGTGCCGAGCCGATCAGAGTTGGATGCGCGAGCGCTGCAGCTGTCCATCTATCGGCTTGCCTGGCATCAGCGCACCGGGGTGCCGCTGGCGAAGATCCGCACATTCTTCCACTACGTTGCGGCAGAGAGGACCATGGAGATCACCCGCCACCGCAGCCGGGCAGACCTTGAAGCGATGATCAGCGCCGAACGCTGGTCAGAAGGATCAGAAAGGTCAGAGGGGCCAGGGAGGTCAGACGGATCGGAGGAACCAGAAGGGAAGGTCAGTCGCGAGAGCTGAGCGAATCGTACTGCTCCTCTGCATCATGGCGGGCCATCTCCGCCAGGTCCGTTTCCACGTCCTGCAGCATCGCCATGCCGTCCTCCACCACGGAGTCATCGTCCGTGTCCAACCCGGACAGCACCCACTCGAGCACCGCGAACTCACCGGTGAGCTGGGCGCGCTCCACAAGCCGCGCATCCGGGCGCACATCCAGATTGGCGGTGTACGCGGTGAAGAACGTATCGAACGCTTCCGGCTCCAGGCAGGACAGCACCCATGCCACATCCGCTGCTGGATCCGCTACCCGTGCCTGCGAGAAATCCAGCAGACCGGACACGCTGTTGCCCACAGCGAGCACAGTGTCCTCGCTCAACGAGCCGTGGATGAACCGCGGCGTCAGGTTCCACAAATCCGTATCATCCAGCAGGTGCAACCAGCGCTGCAGAACAGCCCCGGGCAGTTCCCGCTGTTCCCGCACCCGGCGGATCGTGGTGCGATTGCGCTCGATGATCGCCGCAACCGTGAACTCCTCCACACCAGCGGATTCGATCGCCCACTGCGGTGTGTTGTGCACGGCCGCCACAGTCTGGCCGAGGGATACGATTAGCTGCTCATTGCCATTCAGCATGTCAGGATCCACCCGCTCACCCTCAAGCGCCAGCGCGATCGGGGCGCGGCCGCCTTCAGGAAGTGACGCAAAGCCCAGCGGGGACTGCACCAGCGGCGCAAGCTCAGTGCCGCTCAGCGCCTGCAGCACCACGGTCTCCTGCTCCAGGCGTGCGCCGGATGCGGCGTCAGCCCCTGCGGATACCACCCAGCGGCGGCCCTGGTCATCCGCTACCACTGCGGTGTCGATGTCCAGATCGCCAGCGGACATCGCGCAGCGCACCGGGATCACACCGGGAATCCCAGCCGAGGCAAGAGCAGCGAGAGTGTAAGCATTACGACGCACCCCACCACCGTAACCGGAACGCCTGGACAGCTAGGCTGAGACACATGGGTTTCGGAGCAGATCTTCACGCGCGTGTTCTCACCTCACATCTTTCGGACCGCTCGGACCATCGCTCCCTCACAGCGCATCAGCCGCCTGGGAAGATCGGCTACCTGCTGGTGCGCGGCAGCGAGATCGCCGTGCAGAACGAACCCGCCGTGGCCACCGCCGCCGAACCCGGTGCGCTGCAGCTGACGATCCTTGCTGCCGACGCACTTGCCGGCATCAGCAGCGCGCCCGGCATCCCCGTGCGGCTCGGTGACCGCAACGGCCTCACCATCGTCACCGCGGACCTCACCGCCAGTGCCAGCGCCCCCACCGAATCAGCCTCTGAATCAGCCTTAGAGCTGATCGAAGCGCTGCCGGCTGGAGTCCGATTCGAACCGCTGCGCACCGCGGGCCTGCAGCTGAGCGCGCCCGACGCGAACCTGGCGCTCAGCGCCGTGGCCATGACCACCTGGCACCGGGACACCCGCATGTGCCCCACCTGCGGGCAGCGGCTGGAGCCGCGCCGCGAAGGGTGGATGAAAGCATGCAGCCAGCAGCACCTGCAGTTTCCGCGCACCGATGCCGCCATGATCGTGGCGGTGACCGATGATGCCGACCGGCTGCTGCTCGCCCGCAATCACCGCTTTACCACCGGTGCCTACAGCGTTCTGGCCGGATTCCTGGAGCCGGGGGAGGACCTGGAGACCTGCGTGCAGCGGGAAGTGTTCGAAGAAGTGGGACTGCTCGTGGACGATGTGCGCTACGTGGGCAGCCAGCCCTGGCCGTACCCGCGTTCGCTCATGGTGGGCTTTCAGGCTCGGGTTGGACAGAAGAGCTCACCGAACGAGCTGACCCTGCGCGACGGGGAGCTTGCGGACGCCCGCTTCCTCACCCGTGAACAGTTCCGCCAGCAGCTGGGCAGCGGCGAGATCGCGATCCCGGCCGTCGGATCCGTGGGCCGGGCCCTCATCGACATGTGGAACGAGGCCCTGTGAGCGCGCACGCGATCCTGGAGGCGCTGGATCCTGAGCAACGGGAGGTGGCCACCACCCTGGGCGCCCCACTGTGCGTGCTGGCCGGTGCCGGCACCGGCAAAACCCGTGCCATCACCCATCGCATCGCCTATGCCGTGGCCACCGGTGAATACAATCCCCGTCACGTTCTGGCCGTCACCTTTACGTCCAAGGCGGCAGCGGAGATGCGCTCGCGGCTGCGCGACCTGGGTACACCAGCGGTGCAGGCCCGCACGTTCCACTCAGCGGCGCTGCGCCAACTGCGCTACTTCTGGCCCCGCACCATCGGCGGACCGATGCCGGAGCTGGTGCCACACAAGATCGGGATAGTGGCCAACGCCTGCCAGAAGCTGAATATGAGCGTGGACCGCGCTGCGCTGCGAGACATCACCAGTGAGATCGAATGGGCCAAAGTGTCCCTGATCCTGCCGGAGCAGTACCCGGTGGCAGCGCAGCGGCTCGGCCGCCAAGGCGTATCCGGGTTCGATTTCCGCACCATCGCACGGATCATGGCGCGCTATGAGGATGTGAAGAGCGACCTCGGCGTGATCGATTTCGATGATGTGCTGCTGCTGACCGCTTCCCTGCTGGATGAGCACCCGCAGATGGCGCACCAGGTGCGCGGGCAGTACCGGCATTTCGTGGTGGATGAGTTCCAGGACGTGTCCGCACTGCAGCATCGACTGCTGCGCGCATGGCTTGGCAACTCCCAGGACGTGTGCGTGGTGGGCGATGCCGCCCAGACGATCTACACCTTTGCCGGGGCACAGTCCACCTACCTCACGGAGTTCACAAAGGAATTTCCGCGCGCAAAGGTGCTGAAGCTTGAGCGGAACTACCGCTCCACGCCGGAGATCGTGAAAGCCGCCAACGGCGTGCTCGATGCGGGCCCCGCCACCCACGATGCCACCCGTCTCACTCTGCGCGCCCAGCGCGAGAGCGGTCCGCAGCCGCTGGTGATCGGGTACGCGAGCGATACGGAGGAGGCCGACGCAGTCGCCGAATCCATCGGGCATCTCATCAACGCCGGCACTCCCGCCAGCGATATCGCAATCCTGTTCCGCACCAACGCCCAATCTGAGGCGTTCGAGCAGGCTCTTGGAGTACGGAACATCCCCTACCTGGTGCGCGGCGGTGAAAAGTTCTTCCAGCGCCACGATGTGCGCAGCGCCATGGTGACGCTGCGAGCCGCGGTGGCCGCGGCCGTTCCCGGTCATGACGTGGCACAGGTGGCGATGGATGTGCTCGGATCCCAGGGCTGGACGCCCACACCCCCGGAGGGCACCGGAGCGATCCGTGAGCGGTGGGATGCGCTGAACGCTCTGGTGAACGTGGCGAAGAACATCGGCGAACGCGAGGGCGCGCAGATCGCGGACGTGGTGGCGGAGCTGGAGGAGCGTGCCGAAGCACAGTCCGCTCCCACGGTGGAAGGCGTCACCCTCGCCTCGATCCACACCGCGAAAGGCCTGGAATGGCCTGCCGTGTACGTGGTGGGGGCCAGCCAAGGACTG
Organism: uncultured Dermabacter sp.; assembly: GCA_947252755.1. Lineage (GTDB taxonomy): Bacteria > Actinomycetota > Actinomycetes > Actinomycetales > Dermabacteraceae > Helcobacillus. The sequence continues at coordinate 12,065 of CAMXWV010000010.1, read as the reverse complement.
ATCCCGATCTCCATGGCGAAGACGGATGAGGCGATTGAGGAGGAGCGCCGACTGTTCTATGTGGCGTTGACCCGCGCGCGGGACATTCTCACCGTCACCTGGGCGGCGGCCCGCTCCGAGGGGGCACGGGCATCGCGCAGCGCCTCCCCGTTCATCCAGGGCGCATTCGACCGTTCCCAGGATCGCCGTCCGCGGGAAGCGGTGAGTCGATCAACAGGCCGACGCTCCGCGAAGGTGTTCCTCAGCTGCAGCCAGTGTGGCGAACCGCTCACCGGCTCCGCTGAGCAGAAGATCGGACGGCACCGTGATTGCGGTGGCGAACAGAGCGCAGCCCTGTTCAATGAGCTGCGTCAGTGGCGCTTGGAGCGTTCCAAGGAGCTGAGGCTGCCGGCGTTCGCGGTCTTCACCAATGACACGCTGCTGGCGATTGCGGACCGTGCACCCACCACGGAGTCGGAGCTGTTGCAGATTCCGGGACTGGGGCCGGTGAAGAAGGAGAAGTTCGGCCACGAGGTCCTCGCAATCGTGCAGCGCATGTCCGCGAAGCAGTAAAACCCCAGGTCAAAAAATCGGTGGCGCGTTGTTGAGCGGCCACTGTATGCTGTGGGACGTCCGTGACCACATCGCACAGGGGAGACCGTGTGCGCGAGATGCGAAGGAGGTGCCGAAATGATCAACACAGCCCAGCTCAACCAGACCGGTGAGTTCGCGCTGCGAGCTGATGCATTCCTGGCGCCTGATCGTCCTCGCGTCACTCGAGCAGCACACTGACGCCGAGCAGACAGGATCTGCGCCGCTGGCATCATGCACCCGCCGCAGATGCCCACGGCGCCGCCAGGCGCCTCGTGCTGTTCATTCACCGCTGGTTGAGCCGTTCGGCTCCCATGTTCCCCTGCCCGCCTTCACCGAAGAAGACGACGATGACTCACGTACTCCTCACCACCGACGCCGGCACCGGCGACGCCGACTCCACGCGCACGCCGCTTTCCCTGACCACCTCGATACGCTCCCCGGGCAGTCTTGACATGCCCTGCGCTGGCGCGGACACCGAGCTGTTCTTCTCCCCTGTTCCAGCAGAGCTGGAGCGCGCGAAAACCCTGTGCTCCCTGTGCCCGCTGCGCGCTGACTGCCTGGACGGAGCAGTGCGCCGAGCTGAGCCCTGGGGTGTGTGGGGCGGGGAGATCTTTGAGAACGGCACCCCGATCGCGAAGAAACGCGGCCGCGGCCGGCCCCGCAAAAGCGAAGCCGCGTCCTCATAAGCGAAGCCGCCTCCTGAAAAGCGAAGCCGCGCCCTGTTCAGCCGGCACAGGAAAGCGGGCCCTCCCAAGGGGAGAGCCCGCTTCCGGCTGGCCCGGCGTCAAGCCAGGCAGACCCGAGGTCAGGAAGCCTTGCCGAGGATGCGGTTCAGCTTGGTGCCGCACTCGGGGCAGAGGCCCTTGGCGTAGCGGCGACCGGACTGCTCAACAACATTGCCGGTTGCTTCGCGCTTCTCGCGGCACTTGACGCAGTAGAACTCGCCGGTCCAGGTGTCAGCCATTGTGGATCTCCTTATTGTGGTTCGACAGGACACGTGCCCGTCACTCTACGCCCCCGCCCGCAAGGACTTCCTGAACCTCGGGACCAAAGTGTGAGAGGTCATCCGGCAGAGGAATTCGATGCCTTCCCGGCCGCGTCCTCGGTCGGGCACAGCCGGCGCTACGCACTCGCGGAGAAAAGGAACGGCGACCGGGGGAGCTTCGGGGGTCGTACCGCCCGATCAGGGCGGCGGAGAAGTGCTCCAGGTCGCCGTTCCAGTGCCTTTCGGCAGAAGCCCTCGGGGGCTCATAGCACCACGCGCACCTTCCCCGTGTGCGTTCTGCTCGTTATCCCAAGGACTCGATCTGCGATGAAAATAGCGCCCCTACCTGAAAGGGTCAAAGGAACTCCGAGCACTGAATGTGGATAACCGACGGTTTCGTGTGGACAGCGCATGTCCAGGTGTGGACAACCTGTGTGCGACACGCCGATGGCATCCACAATCAAGCTTCTGACCAGGCATTGTGTACTTCACAGGAAACTTTTTTACGAACCCTTGTTGAGTGCTGTCCGCTGCATCTCAGCCCGGCTCTGACGGTCTTGCGCGGCCCTGGACTCGTGTATTATCCACAGACTCCCCACAGTTACAACTGCTGCGGAGCGAAGCGTTTCGCTCTGCTCGCTGGAGTCAGCACCATGCCCGCCACATCCCGCACCGAACTGCGCCGCACAGCCACTCGGCGAACCGAGCTGGTGCAGCTGCCGGACCTTCCGGATCCGGTGCTCGTCACCCGCTCCACACGGCGGCGACGAACCATCACGGCTCGGCGCGTCAACGGCCGGCTAGAACTGCAGATTCCCGCTCGCCTCTCCCGGCGCGAGGAAGAGAAATGGATCCGGCAGGCATACGCCTCAGCGGAAAATCCCGCGTCTGCAAAGCGCAGCGACGAGGACCTGCTGCGCCGAGCACGCACTCTTGCCCGCCAGTACCTGCCAGCCGGATACGAACCCACGAGCGTTCGATGGGTGTCCAACCAGACCAGCCGGTGGGCATCCTGCAGCTCCGCTGACGGCTCCATCCGCCTCTCCGACCGGCTGCAGGGAATGCCCACCTATGTTCAGGACGCGGTGCTCGTGCACGAGCTCGCGCACCTGGTGGAGCCGAACCACAGCCCCGCCTTCTGGGCTATTGCCGACGCGTTCCCGGATGCCGACCGGGCCAAGGGCTTCCTCGAGGGTGTCACCTACGCGTCGTCAGACCGAGGATCCGCAGTGTGTCATGCAGATCCGGAACCAGGTCCGCCGGCAGAGCAGTCAGCGGAAACCAGGCAAGCCCAGCGCTTTCGCGCTCACTGATCGCAAGCCCGGTCCGCACAGCCTCCCCGTTCCCGGACGCCTGAACGCTCACGGGCGCGCGAAACAGGTACTGAACATCCCAGTGCGCCCGGCAGACGGTGAAGCCGCTGCCAAGATCATGCGGGTGCAGAACAGCGGGCCCTGCTCCCACGCGCTCCAGGCGGTCCAGGCCGGACTCTTCGAGCGCTTCCCGCCGTGCAGCCTGTTCAAAGCGTGCCTCTCCCGGTTCGATATGCCCGCCGAACTGCAGCCATGCGCCTACCTTGCGATGCAGGTGCAGCGCAATATGCTCTCCGCTCTGATCGATCACGATCGCGCTCGCGGTGAAATGCACGGGCCCGCTTGTTTTCAGGTGGGAGTCAGGCTCACGCTGGGCGAGCTCCAGGTACGCAGCCTGATGCTCGAGTCCGTGCTCAGCGCATCTGATCTCCTCAATAAACCGCGCGCTCACTCCGCCTGCTCGCCATCAGCCTCACCGGGGGACTCATCGCTGCCGCCGTCCTCACGGGGCGCTTCGCCGAGCTCGCCGCTGAGCAGACGCCGCAGCTCCTCATCGAAGTCCGACGTGCTCGCAGCCGCGGCAGCTTCAGCGCCAGCGGGGCACGCGTCGGCCTCCCGGGGCGCCTGAGGACGTCCCGACAGGACCTCGGGGGAGGGCAGCAGATCCGGGTGGCCCCACACCTTCTCCCGGCCGGCCTTGCCCTCGGTGGCCAGCACCGACTCCCACCACGCGAGCGCTTCTTTCACGGACCGGGGCCGCAGCTCAATGCCCGCAAGATTCGCCAGCATCTGTTCCGCTTCGCTGCCGGTGGCGCGGCGGCGACGCACCAGTTCACGCATCGCATCCAGGCGCGGCAGTTTGTCCTTCAGCGCCTGGGTCACCACATGGTCCACCCAGGATTCGATCAGCGCGAGGGTGGTGGTCAGCTCCACCAGCGCCCGCTCCTGAGACTGTGAACGGGTGAAGGTGAACATGTCCTCCGGCTTCAGGGCGCTCATCGCCTCCGGGTTCGACATGTCCACATCCCGCATCTTCTCTTCCAGAGCGGACAGGTCCAGTTCGATGCCGCGGGTGTATCCCTCAATCGCCGTGAACAGGTGCTCCGGCAGCCACGGCGCGTGTTTGAACAGGGCAACGTGCGCGAGCTCACGCGCCACAAAGAAGATCCGCGCTGCACCAGCATCCAAGTCCGAATCGTTCAGCAGGTCCTCAAGGTTGGCCGGCACGATCACCGGCCCGGCGTTCGTGGACAGCGGCAGTGCCAGGTCTGTGGTGCCGAGCGCCTCACGGGAGAGAGTGCCGATCACAAACCCGAACTGGACGCCGAACATGGTGCCGCCCATCGTCTTCATCATGGTGCGCGGATCCCCGATGCCCATACCGGCAAGCCCCTCCATACCGGGGACCTGGCCTAGCTCTCCGAGCTGCTTGGCCAGGGCGTCGCCGATGGCGTCGGCCATGTACTCCGCAACCGGCTCCACAATCTTCTGCCAGCGCGGCAGGGTGCGATGCACCCAGGTGCCGCGGCTCCAGGTGTCCACGCGGTCGGTGGGGACATCGCAGTCCACCTCTTGCGCCAGCCACAGCTGAGCGATGGTGCCGGCCTCATCCAGCGCCTGGGACGCCTCCGGGGTAATCGGCGGATCCCCGGCCGTGCCGATCTGGGTTCCGCCGGTGGCGGGCAGCGCATGGGGGGACACCATCGTCACCTGACCCGCCGCTACCTGACGCGCAAGATCCTGAGCAAGCTTCCAGTTCACCGGGCCGTCACCGCCGCCCGCGAACATCGCCTGCATCTGAGCGGCTGCAGCCCGCAGAGCGTTCGGGTCTGACGGCAGCCCTGACTGCTTCGCAAGCTCACTGAGATCCATGGCCTCGAACGCCCCCGGAGGCAGCTGCCCGCCGAACAGCTCTTCGAGGAATCTCCGCAGGTTCTCTTCGTCTGATCCTGAAGCTGAAGTCATGCCGACAGCCTAGCGAAACCGGCTCCGCCCCCCCGTGCGGACTCTGCAACAATGGCCCGGTGAGCTCCCTTGATTCCACGCCGCCGGCTGTGCGCACCGCAGCGCCGATGAGCCGGCGTTCGATGACCGCCTCGATCGCGCTGATCGTGCTGGCACTGATGACCTTCATCGCTTCGCTTGTGCCCGCCCCCTACGTGATCGAATCGGCTGGTCCTACCGTGGATGTGCTCGGGGAGGTGGAGGGCACCCCGGTGATCAGTGTGGCGGGGGAGCGGCCGGAGACCGGCAGCGGCCAACTGCGGATGACCACCGTGTCCGTGCAGGGCGCGCCCGGCAAGCCCACTCAGCTGCCCGCCGTGTTCCTTGCCTGGTTCAACCACGAGAAATCCGTGATGCCTCGTGAAGCGGTCTACCCGGATGTGAACGACGCCGAAGGCAATAAGCTCATGACCACCGTGCAGATGAGCAGTTCGCAGCAGGAGGCGATTGCGGTGGCGCTGCGCGAACAGGGCATCGACTACACCACCACGGTGGTGGTGGCAGGGGTGCGCACTGACGGTCCCGCGGCGACGCTGCTGAAAGCCGGCGACGAGGTCATCTCCGTCAACGGAGTTTCCAGTCAGAGCGTGGACGAACTGCAAAAGGCCACCGCTGCCACACCTGCCGGCGGAACGGCCGAATTCGTGGTGAAGCGAGACGGCAAGGAACAGCACATCTCCATCCCGGTGGCGCAGAAGGACGGCACCAGCATCGTGGGCATCATGCTCAGCCGCGGCTACCAGTTCCCGCGCGAGGTCACCATCGCCCTGGACGGCATCGGAGGCCCCAGCGCCGGCCTCATGTTCTCCCTGGGCATCTACGCGCTCATGACCGAGGGGGACTTCACCGGCGGCAGAAAGATCGCCGGCACCGGAACCATTGCCGAAGATGGCACCGTCGGGCCGATCGGCGGCATCCGCCAGAAGATGGTGGGGGCGCGGAAGGACGGCGCGGAGTTCTTCCTGGCGCCCGCAGAGAACTGCCCGGAGGTGCCCGGCCATATCCCAGACGGCCTCACCGTGGTGAAGGTCAGCACTTTCACGGAAGCTAAGCATGCCGTGGAGACCATTGCACGCACCGGAACCGCTGACGGACTGCCCACCTGCGGCAGCTGACGGAAGGACACCCCATGGCTCGTAAGCGTCGCACCGCCGCCACCGGCAGAAACCTCAACGCCATCACCGTGGTGTTCGACTTCGGCGGTGTGCTCGCCGCCCGCTTCGACGCGGACACCGCAATCCATGCTGAGACCGGCGGTGATCTCGAGGAAGTCCGCACCGCCTACTGGGCTGAACGCGAACGCTATGACCGCGGTGAGCTCACCGCAGCCGAGTACTGGCGCCTGGTTGGCGCCGCCGCCGGCCTGGAGGACATGAGCGAAGATGAGCTCGCCCATCTGCAGGAGGTGGATGCGCGGACCTGGCTCATGCTGCAGCCGGAATCGCGGGACCTCATCCATGACCTGGCTCGCAACGGGATCCGCATGGCGGTGCTGTCGAACGCGTCGGCAGAGTTTGGTCAGGAGCTGCGGCGCGCGGACTGGTTTGAGGCGATGAGCTTCGCCCTCATCTCCGGGGAAGAGGGCGTGGCGAAGCCGGACCTGAAGATATACGAAACGCTGCTGGAAACGCTGTCCCATGAGACCGGGGGAGTGGAACGCCCCGCGGACGTGATCTTCTTCGATGACCTGGCGGCGAACGTGGAGGCAGCTCAGAGGCTCGGGATCGACGCGCACCGCTGGCCCCGCAACTCCACCCTGACGCACAGCGGTGAGCAGCCCGGATGGGAGATTGCTCGCCAGCACCTGGCCGCACGCGGCATTCCCCTGGACTGATCACGCCCAGCGGCTAGGCTGGACAGCGTTCGAACCTGGATTCTACGAAGGAGAACCACCACTCGTGGCAGAGTTCATCTACACCATGTACAAGGCCCGCAAGTCCGTGGGGGACAAGGTCATCCTCGATGACGTCACCATGAGCTTCTACCCCGGCGCGAAGATCGGCATGGTGGGCCCCAACGGCGCCGGCAAGTCCACGATCCTCAAGATCATGGCCGGCATCGACGAGCCCTCCAACGGCGAAGCGCGCCTCACCCCCGGCTACAGCGTGGGCATCCTGCTGCAGGAACCGCCGCTGAACGAGGAGAAGACCGTTCTGGAGAACGTCCAGGAAGGCATGGGCGATCTGTACGCGAAGGTGCAGCGGTTCAACGAGATCGGCGAAGAGATGGCCAATCCGGACGCCGACTTCGACGCGCTCATGGAAGAGATGGGCAAGCTGCAGACTGAGATCGACGCCGCGAACGGCTGGGACCTGGACTCCCAGCTCGAACAGGCAATGGACGCGCTGCGCCTGCCGCCGGGCGATGAGCCCGTCACCCACCTCTCCGGTGGTGAGCGCCGCCGCGTAGCACTGTGCAAGCTGCTCCTGGAGAAGCCTGACCTGCTGCTGCTCGATGAGCCGACTAACCACCTTGACGCTGAGTCCGTGCTGTGGCTGGAGAAGCACCTCCAAGCGTATGAAGGCGCCGTCATCGCCATCACCCACGACCGCTACTTCTTGGACCACGTGGCCGAATGGATTGCGGAAGTGGACCGCGGCCACCTCTACCCGTATGAGGGCAACTACTCCACCTACCTGGAGAAGAAGGAAGAGCGCCTGCAGGTGCAGGGCAAAAAGGATGCGAAGCTCGCCAAGCGCCTCAAGGACGAGCTGGAGTGGGTGCGCTCCAACGCGAAGGCCCGCCAGACCAAGTCCAAGGCCCGCCTTGCCCGCTACGAAGAGATGGCGGCGGAAGCGGAGAAGACCCGCAAGCTTGACTTCGACGAGATCACCATTCCGCCCGGCCCGCGCCTGGGCAATGTGGTCATCGATGCGAAGGACCTCAAAAAAGGCTTCGGCGACCGCGTGCTCATCGACGGACTCTCGTTCTCCCTGCCGCCTAACGGCATCGTGGGCGTGATCGGCCCGAACGGCGTGGGCAAGACCACCCTGTTCAAAACCATCGTGGGGCTGGAGCCGCTGGATGGCGGCGAGCTGAAGATCGGCGAAACAGTCAAGATCTCCTACGTGGACCAGGGACGCTCCAACATCGACCCGGAGAAGACGCTCTGGGAGGTTGTGTCCGAAGGCAACGACTTCATCCAAGTCGGCAAAGTGGAGATCCCCTCCCGCGCCTACGTGTCCCAGTTCGGCTTCAAGGGCCCGGACCAGCAGAAGAAGGCCGGTGTGCTCTCCGGTGGTGAACGCAACCGTCTGAACCTTGCGCTCACCCTCAAACAGGGCGGCAACCTGCTCCTGCTCGATGAGCCCACGAACGACCTTGATGTGCAGACCCTCGGCTCACTGGAGAATGCTCTTCTGCAGTTCCCGGGCTGCGCCGTGGTGGTGACTCACGACCGCTGGTTCCTGGACCGCATCGCCACCCACATCATCGCGTACGAGGGCACGGAGGAGAACCCGGCGAACTGGCACTGGTTCGAGGGAAACTTCGAAGCCTACGAGAAGAACAAGATCGAGCGTCTTGGCGAAGAGGCTGCGCGACCGCACCGCGTCACGCACCGCCGACTCACCCGCTGATCCGCACCTGAACGCCGCTCAGCTCCGAGGGCTGCCCCCTTCCCAGCGGAGGTCCCATGATCCGTCTGCGCAACCCGGCCGTCGCCTGGCTGTTCGTGGCTCCTGCCACGATCGGCATGGCGGCGTTCATCCTGCTGCCGGTGCTGGTGGCCTTCGGACTGTCCCTCACCAACTGGGAGCTGGTGGGCAGTCGGGACTTCGTGGGCTTTGAGAACTACCGCATCCTGCTGGGCGGCAACGCCCTGTGGAACTCGCTCTGGGTCACCATCCTGTTCACGCTGATGAGCGTGCCCGTGGCGATGGCGCTCGGCCTGCTTCTGGCGATGCAGCTGAACCGGGCCCTGCCCGGAGCGCCGCTGCTGCGAGTGATCGTGGTGATCCCATGGGTGTGCGCTCCGCTTGCGATCGGCGTGGTGTTCTCCTGGATCTACCAGCCCACCTACGGGGCGTTGAACGCAATCCTGGGCAGACGCGTCGAATGGCTGAACGAGCCGAATCTGGCGCTGCCCGCGGTGGCGTTCGTGGCGATCTGGCAGGCAGTGGGCTATATCGCGCTGTTCTACCAGGCGGGGCTGCAGAAGATCCCGCACTCCATCTACGAGGCCGCGGAGCTGGACGGTGCCGGTCCGCTTCGGCGCACCCTTCAGATCACCGTGCCGCTGCTGCGCCCCACCACCTTCTTCGTGGCGTTGACGCAGATGGTGGCAAGCTTCCAAGTGTTCGACACCGTGTACGCGCTCACTCGCGGCGGCCCGGGCGGCCGCACCGAAGTGGTGGCCTCCCTCATCTACCGAGAAGCGTTCGATGCCGGCCGGATGGGCCGTGCCAGCGCCGTTGCGGTGATCCTGTTCGTCATCCTTGCCGTGATCGCGGTGGCGCAGCAGCGTTACTTCTCCTCCCGCATCACCTATGACATGAGCTGACCGCATGAAGAAGAACAGCATCCTCACCGTCATCTTCGCCTACGCGGTCATGATCACCGCGGCGGTGCTGACGCTCGCCCCGATCGCGCTCAGCGTCAACACGGCGCTGCGGGACCCGAATGACTTCCTGCGCCAGGGGCCGATGCACCTGCCGGACCCGCTGACACTGGACAACTTCATCACCCTGTTCACCCGTGAGGACTCCTTCCTCACTCCGTTCGCGGTCACCACGCAGATGGTGCTGGTGATCCTCATCGGCCAGATCATCTTCTCCGTGCTCGCCGCCTACGCCTTCGCGTTCTTCACCTTCCGCGGGCGGGACGCGCTCTTCTGGGTGTTCGTGTCCACGCTCATGGTGCCGCAGGTTGTGGTGGTGGTGCCGCTGTTCCTGGCATTCAGCGGCACCGGGCTGCGCAACACCTTCTTCGCGCTGGTGCTCCCGTACGTGCTCGGCTCGCCGTACGCGGTGTTCCTGCTGCGGGAGAACTTCCGCTCCATGTCTCAGGAGCTGCTGGATGCAATGCGAGTGGATGGCGCCGGGCACCTGCGCCTGCTGTGGAACCTGGTGTTGCCGCTGAACCGGCCGATCATCATCACGCTCGTGGTGATCACCGTGGTCACGCACTGGAACTCATTCCTTTGGCCGTTGGTCATCACCTCCGGGCCGACGTGGCAGACTATCACCGTGGCCACCTCGGGCTTGTCCACCCAATACAGCTCGAACTGGACCCTGGTCATGGCCGCCACCACCCTGGCGCTCATCCCGCTCGTGCTTCTCTATTTCGTGTTCCAGAAGCACGTGGCCCGCTCTATCTCAGGAACCGAGCTGCGCTGACGGATCGCATCTGGCGAAGCGGCGCAGCCCAGAAAGGATCATCATGGTCACTCGTCGCAACCTCCTGGCAGGAACAGCCGCGCTCGGCGCGGCTGGAGCGCTCGCCGCGTGCTCGCCGTCCGCGTCGAACTCGAAGTCCGGCGGCTCCAAGGGAGACGGCACAGCCCTCACCCTGCGCATCTGGGATGACGTGGCAAAGCCCGCGTACGAAGAATCCCTCAAGGCATTCACCGAGAAGACCGGCATTGAGGTCTCGATCGACGTGGTCCCGTGGGACAACTACTGGACCCGCCTGCCGCTGGACGTGGCGGGGGACTCCGCCCCGGACGTGTTCTGGCTGAACTCCGCGAGCTACACGCAGCTGCAGCAGTCCGGCCACCTCGTCAACATCTCGGAGACTCTGGGGGCTGACGCCGCCTCCTCCTGGGAGAAGGCCGTGGTTGACCTCTACACCCGTGACGGTGCGCTGTGGGGCGTGCCGCAGCTGTGGGATTCCATCGCGCTGCTGTTCAACAAGAAGCTGTGCGATGAGGCCGGCGTGGACCCCACAGCGCTCACGTTCAACACCGGCGCGGACACCGATCCGCTGCGCGAGGCTGCGAAGAAGCTCACCGCGGATAAGGACGGAAAGAAACCCGGCGAGCAGGGCTTCAACCCGGATGCGCGGGAGAGCTTCGGCTTCAACTCGGCAGCAGACCGCCAGGCGATCATCGGCCCGTTCCTCGCCTCCAACGGTGCCGGGTGGCAGGAAGATGATGCGTACGTGTTCGCATCCGAACAGGGCGTGGCGGTGTTCCAGTACCTGGCCGACCTTGTGAACAAGGACCAGGTGGCGCCGTCCGCAGCAGACACCAATGCCAACGGCGACTTCGCCCGTGACCTGTTTATCCAGGGCAAGCTCGGACTGTTCCAGACCGGCCCCTATGCGCTGAGCGCGGTGTCCGAAGGCGTTGCCGACTCATTCGAGTGGGGCGTGGCGCCGATAGTGGGCGGTCCCTCCGGCCGCAAGTCCCTGGTGCACGGAGTGGTGGCTGCGGGTGCGGCGAAGTCCAAGAACCAGGACGGCATCAAACAGCTGCTCGAGTGGCTCGGCACCGCAGAGGGCCAGAAGCCGATCGGTGAGAAGGGCATCGGCTTCCCAGGCCACACGGACGCGCAGCAGGCATACGTGGACTTCTGGAAGTCCAAGCAGGTGGATGTTCAACAGTTCATCGAGGCCGCGAAGGAGCCGGCTCCTGCCGATACGGGTGCAAAGGCGCTCGCGGGCCTGCAGGCGGTCATGCCGATCTTCCAGCAGGTGTTCGCCGGCCAGGTGTCAGCTGCGGACGGCATTCCGCAGGCACAGAAGGACGGCAATGACGCGATGAAGTGACCGCGTTGTGAACAGCGGGTGCCCACGCTTGTCGGTGGGCACCCGCTTTTTTGTGGGTCGGGGTTTTTCTTGGACGGGCGCCCGGGGCGTCGGCCGGGGCGCGGCCCGGGGCACCTCCCGGGGTGCCGCCCGGGCCTGTCTCGGCTCACGAGTGATACTCCCTCTACCGAGAAGGGGTGTTTTTGGTGGATCACGTATCACTCGTGGCGGAGGGGAGGGGCGAGGTCAGCGCGTGCCCAGGCTCGTTGCTTTTCTGACCATGAGTGATACTCCCTCCACGTGGGCCGGGAGTTTTCCTGGACGGGCGCCGCCTGGGGTGGGTCCGGGCCGTGGCCTGGGGTGGGACCGGGCCTGTCTCGGCTCACGAGTGATACTCCCTCTACCTAATAGGTGTGTTCTTGGTGGATCACGTATCACTTGTGGCGGAGGGAGGGGCGAGGTCAGCGCGTGCCCAGGCTCGTTGCTTTTCTGACCATGAGTGA
>CAMXWV010000009.1 GCA_947252755.1 uncultured Dermabacter sp. | reverse complement strand
GAGCGTGCCCCCGCTTCCGGCAGTCCCCCCTCGCGCCGGAGCGTGCACAACTGTGGCTGAACGGTGGGTTTCTGACCGTCAACGGCGGAAATGAACAGTTTCTTCTCCAGTTGTGCACGCCTGGTGAGCCGACGGCCTGCCGCAGATGGCGACCGCCGACCTCCGGCCGTCCACAACCAGCCTGGCGAGGCCAGCCGCCGGTCAGCCGGGCCGATGCCGAGGCCGTCCCTCCGGTCGCCGCTGGTACCGCCGCGCCGGAGCGTGCCCCCGCTTCCGGCAGTCCCCGCGCCGGAGCGTGCACAACTGTGACTTAACGGCGTGTTCTGAGCTGTCCACGGCGGATATGAGCCGTTCTCTCTCCAGTTGTGCACGCTGGGTGCTCCGGCGCTCCGACTGGGGCGCCAGCGAAGTCGGACCGCCTCCTCTGGCGGCCGGCGGGGCTGGTTCGCGCCCGCCGGCTTTGCCCGCCCGCAGCGGGCGGGCAGGCCGCCTCAGTAGCATCGAGCCATGGCAGCGATTGACGCAGTTCTTGGAGACATCACACAGCAGCGCGTGGATGCGGTGGTCAATGCCGCGAACCGGCAGATGCGCGGCGGCGGTGGCGTGGACGGCGCGATCCATCGCGCCGCCGGGCCAGGTCTGCTGCAGGAGTGCATCGACCGCTTCCCGAACGGCCTCGCCACCGGTGATGCCGGCTGGACTACCGGTGGCAGCCTGCCCGCCCGCTGGGTGATCCACACTGTTGGTCCGAACTATGGTGCCGGTGAACAGGATCCTGACCTGCTCGCCTCCTGCTACCGACGCTCGCTGGAGACGGCGGATGAGCTCGGGGTGGGGAGCATCGCCTTTCCGCTGATCAGCGCGGGGGTATACCGGTGGCCTTTGGCGGATGCGGTTGCTATCGCCGTGGACACGCTGCGCACCACGTCAACCGCGGTGCAGGAGATTCGGCTCGTGGCGTTCAGCGAGGAGATCTTCCGCGAGATCGAATCGGCGTTGCGGAACTGACGCCGACGCCCGCCGCAGCTGGGCGCCGATGCTACACCCTCAGGCTGCTACGCAGCGGCAGGCGGTTTCTGCGAAGAAACGCTCCAGCTGTTCACCCACGGCCGCGTGCTCCGTCAGGAACCCGTCGTGGCCAGCGGTGCTGGTGAGCTCGGCGTAGCGGACTTTTCCGGGCAGTGCGTCCGCGAGCTCTTCCACCTGCGCGGGCGGGTAGAGCCGGTCCGAGTCGATGGACAGCACGAGCGCGGGGCCGGTGTAGCCGGCGAGAGCGCGGGGCAGCGCGTCCGCCCGGCCGCGACGCACGTCATGCCCGCTCAGCGCTTCGGTGAGCAGAACATAGGACTGGGCGTCGAACCGGTTGACGAGTTTTTCGCCGTGGTAGTCCAGGTAGGACTCGGCCTGGTAGTACGGCGCATCCGACTGGCGCGCCCCCGCCGGCCGCGCGCTTGCCGCACCGCCGCTGGCGGGCGCCGTGCCGCTTGGGTGGGGTGCTGGGTTGGCTGCTGGAACGGTGTCGGCGCCGAAGCGGCTGTTCAGCTCCGACGCGCACCGGTAGGTCATATGCGCAATCTGCCGGGCGAGTGCCAATCCTTGCCGGGGCTCGGTGCCGCGCGCCCGGTAGTCCCCGCCGCAGTACGCGGGGTCCATGGTGATCGCGGTGAGCTGGGTGTGTGCCCACGCGATCTGGTCCGCGGTGGAGTACGCGGGTGCTGCCAGCACGCACAGCCGCGCCACACGCTCGGGTGCTTCTAGGGCCAGCTCCAGCATTCGGGCTCCGCCCATTGACCCGCCCACCGCGGAATGCAGCCGACGCACACCCAAGTGGTCGAGCAGTGCCAGGTCGAGCCGGGCCATGTCTCGGATGGAGATGCGTGGAAAACGACTGCCGTAGGGGGCGCCGTCGGGCGCGATGCTGGAGGGGCCGGTGGTGCCGGTGCAGCCGCCGATCACGTTGGAGCAGATCACGAACAGTTCGTCGGTGTTGATCGCACGGCCGGGCCCCACCAGCTCCTCCCACCAGCCCGGGACGGAGGGGGCGGGAGGCGCGGCATCGGGCCTGGCGGGAGGCGCGGCATCGGGCCTGGCGGGAGGCGCGGCATCGGGCCTGGCGGGAGGCGCGGCATCGGACCCGGAAAAGGGTGCGGCGGTATGGCGCCCGGCCCCCGGCCCGGCTGCAGTTGCGGCACCGGGCCCGGCGGGAGGCCCGGCGGCATTACGCCCGAGCCCCGGGCGCGGCCCCGCGGAGCTGACATGGGAATCGCCGGTGAGCGCATGCGCGATCAGCACCGCATTCGAGCGGTCCGCATTGAGGGTGCCGAACGTTTCGTACGCGATCGTCACCTCAGGCAGCGAACCCGCCTCCAGCTGCACATCGCGCATCGTGACGCGCTGAGCAGCCGGATGCACCACCGGCGGCGTAGTCATGCCCGGTCCGCTCCCGCGGTAGCCAGCTCCCGATGCTCAGCCCCGGCCTCACCGACCGACGCAGCCGCCGCGAACCCCTTCTCCAGATCCGCCAGAATGTCCTGCACTGCTTCGAGCCCCACCGAAAGGCGGATGAAGCCCGGGCCCACGCCTGCCCCACGCTGCGCCTCCTCATCCAGCTGTGAATGGGTGGTGGACGCCGGGTGGATCACCAGCGAGCGCACATCCCCGATGTTCGCCACCTGCGAGTGCAGTTCGAGAGCATCAACGAATGCCACGGCTGCGTCGTACCCATCGCGGAGGGTGAAGCCGAGCACCGACCCCACGCCCTTGGGAAGATACCGGCGCGCCAGCTCTGCCGACGGCGAGGAGGCAAGGCCCGCGTAGGAGACGGATTCGACCGCTTCATGCGCCTCGAGCCATTCCGCCACGGCCTGCGCGTTCTGCACATGCCGCTCCACCCGCAGCGAGAGCGTTTCGATGCCCTGCGCGATCAGGAACGCGTTGAACGGGGACAGGCACGCACCGATGTCCCGCAGCAGCTGCACGCGCAGCTTGATGCCGTAGGACACGTTCGCGCCGAACGGTGAATCAGGGCCGAGGTCACGGGCGTACACGAGGCCGTTGTAGGACTCGTCGGGCTGATTGAAGTCCGGGAACCGCTCCGGGTCCTGGGAGAAATCGAAGGTGCCGGCGTCAACCACCACGCCGCCGATCGCGGAGCCGTGCCCGCCCAGGTATTTCGTGGCGGAGTGGATCACGATGTCCGCGCCGTGTTCGATTGGCCGCACCAGGTATGGGGTGGTGGACGTGGAGTCCACGATGAACGGTACTCCGGCGTCGTGGGCGGCGTCCGCAACCGCCCGCAGGTCCAGCACAAGCGACTCCGGGTTCGCAACGGCCTCGCCGAAGAATGCCTTGGTGGTGGGTCGGGCGGCTGCGCGCCACTGCTCGATGTCCGACGCGTCCTGCACGAACGTGGTGTCAATGCCCAGGCGTCGCAGCGTGACGTCCAGCAGGTTGTAGGAGCCTCCGTACAGCGCAGCGCTGGCCACAACGTGATCGCCAGGCCCGGCGATGTTGAGGATCGCCAGGGTCAGCGCGGCCTGACCGGAGGAGAGCAGAACAGCGCCCACGCCGCCTTCCAGGCTGGCGATCCGGGTTTCCACCACTTCAAGAGTGGGGTTGCCCAGGCGTGAGTAGATCGGGCCGAGCTCTTTCAGTGAGAAGCGGTCCGCGGCGGTCTGCGCGGACGGGAACACGAAGCTGGTGGTTTGGTAGATCGGCAGGGCCCGCGAACCGGTGTCGCTGTCCGGCTGCTGGCCGGCGTGGATCTGGCGGGTTTCGAATGCGAGCTCGGACATGGTGTGGTCTCCTCTGGCGGTGCTGTTTTGGCAGCGAGCGCGGGGTTCGACGCGGGGCCGAAGTCAGTGACGGCACCCGCCCGCTGCGGGGTACGGCAACGCTAAAGGCGAGGATGCTGCGAAGGCCAGGGTTCGGACATATACCGTCACACAGGAACGTCCAGGCCGTGGTGCCCGCGCAGGGAGCAGGCGGCGGAGCTGCAGGTCAGGAAGGGCCGACGTGCCCACGCGGTGTGCAGGCGGCGGAGGTACAGGTCAGGATCGGGCCGTGGGCAGCATGGCCGCCCGCGCGGCATCGGAGCGGACCACTTCGCGGCCGAACGGGAAGCACGTGACCGGGATGAGCTTGATGTTCGCCCATGCGAGTGGCAGCCCGATAATCGTGACCGCCTGCGCTGCTGCGGTTGTCACGTGCGCGATGGCCAGCCACAGGCCCGCGATCACGAACCAGATCACGTTGCCGAGCGTGCTTGCCGCCGTGGGCTCACGGGTGGTGATGGTCTCCCGGCCGAAGGGCCACAGCACGAATCCCGCAATCCGGAACGACGCAACACCGAACGGGATCGTCACGATCAGCAGGCAGGCGAGAACACCGGCCAGCATGTAGCCGAGCCACAGCCACACGCCCGCGGTGACCAGCCAGATGATGTTGAGGATGAAGCGCAGAAGTCCCATAGACCGAGCCTAGATGTGCGGAATGTGGACCAGGTGGGATCGAGCGATGCGCAGCGCGGTGGGACGTGGGTGGGTCGCGCGTGGAGTGGGTCGGAGCAGGGGCAAACTGCCGGGTGCGAGGCGGGACGCGCGCAGCGCGAAGCGGGGGCGCTGAGCGAAGTGCGGGGATGTGCGCTGAGCGGGGCGCGTCACACATAACGTCTCTTTATGGCCTCCAGAAGCAAATCGTGGATACAGTGGCGATCATGAGCACCAGCAACGACTCCCGGTCCACGTCCGCGTCGGGCCCGAACACGGAGCAGACCGCAGCAAACACCGCTGATCCGCGCACCACGAGCGAATCCACCACCGGCGCCCCCGGCCCGGCCCGTGAACCCGACCCAGCCCGTGAGCGTGGGCCAGCCCGTGAACCCGGCCCGGCCCGCGAGACCGGTCCCGCCCGTGAGCCTGGGCCGATCCGGCGCGCCCTCACCGCCATCCCCTTCGGCTACCAGGTCCTCATCGGTCTTGCTCTGGGTGTGGCGCTCGGTTTCGTCGCATCCGCAATGGGGCCCGCAGCGCCCGCCACCGCCGACGCCCCAGCAGTGGACAACTGGCTCGCCGTTGCCCTCGACACGATCGGCACCGCGTTCATCACCCTGCTGAAAGCGATCGTGCCGCCGCTGATCTTCCTGGCCGTGGTGGCGTCCATCGCGAACCTGAAGCAGATGGCCAACGGTGCCCGACTCGCCTGGAAAACCCTTGTCTGGTTCGCCATCACCGCCGCCATCTCCGTGGCGGTCGGCATGGGCGTGGGCCTGCTCACGCAGCCGGGCAACAACACGAGCGTGGACGCGTCGACCGCAGCAGAGCCGGACAAGACCGGCTCCTGGCTGGACTTCCTGGTGGGCCTGATCCCCACGAACTTCCTGGGAATCACCGCCTCCGCCACCGATGACGGCGTGAACCTCTCATTCAATGCGCTGCAGATCCTGGTCATCTCCATCGCAGTGGGCATTGCAACCCTGTCCGTGGGGGAGAAGGCCGAACCGTTCCTCACGTTCATCCGGGCTGCGCTCGAGGTGGTGCAGAAAGTGCTGTGGTGGATCATCCGCCTTGCCCCGATCGGAACCATCGGCCTGATCGGCTACGCGGTGGTCTCCTACGGCTGGTCCACCCTCAGCCAGCTCGGCGTGTTCGTGGCCGCCCTCTACGCCGGCCTGCTCATTGTGTTCTTGGTGGTGTACCCGGTCCTGCTGCTCATGAACGGTCTCAGCCCGATCGCATTCCTGCGCGGCGTATGGCCCGCAGCGCAGCTCGGCTTCGTGTCACGCTCCTCGCTCGGCACCATGCCCGTCACCATGAGCGTCACCGAGAAGAACCTCGGTGTGCCCGCGCACTACACCTCGTTCGCGGTGCCGCTCGGCGCCGTGTCCAAGATGGACGGCTGCGCCGCCGTGTACCCCGCTCTCGCTGCGATCTTCGTGGCGAACTTCTTCGACGTGCAGCTCGGCGTCACCGACTACGTGCTGATCGCTCTCGTGTCCGTGCTGGGCTCTGCCGCCACCGCCGGCATGACCGGCTCCGTGGTCATGCTGACCCTGACCCTGTCCACACTGGGTCTGCCGCTTGCCGGCGTGGGCCTGCTGATGGCGATTGACCCGATCGTTGACATGGGCCGCACCGCCCTGAATGTCACCGGTCAGGCGCTCGTGCCCGCGATCGTTGCCAAGCGAGAGAAGATCCTGGACGAGGACGTGTACAACTCCCGCAACGCCAGCCAGTTCGCCTAAATGCTCGGGTGAGGGCGCCCCAGGGCCCGGTGCCCGGGGCGTCCGGGCGTCTTTGGGGCCTGGTGCCAGGGGCGCCTGGGCCTCGGGAGCCCGGGTTCCTGGGCCCGGGCCACTGAGCACGAGTGATACGGAATCCCCCGGAATGCGTCATTTTGGGGGATTCCGTATCACTCGTGCACGGAACGTGCCCCCACTCCGGTGCTCAGTTCACGATGATCGGTGCGAGCGGGGACTGCGCCCGTAGGCGTGCCACCACGGGCTCAAGGCCGGATTCGCGCACGTCGCGGTAGTCATCGTCGCTGATCAGGACTACTTGCAGAAACTGCACGGGCCCGATCGCGTCGACCTCCTGCAGGCCCAGCACCGGGTCCGCGAGCACCAGCACATTGGACAGCTCCGGAGGCTGCAGCGGCACCTGCGCAGAGGTGGGGAACATGACCGTGGAGCCCTCTGTGAGAGTGTCCGGCCGCCCCGCCTCCTCCAGAACCAGCTGCAGGAGTTTCTGCATCGGCCATTCCGGCGGGGTTCGCGAGGGCAGAGTGGCGCGCTCGTCTAATACCCGCATGGTGAATTCGATGCCGAGCGAAGGGGAGGGGCCGGCGTCACCAGCGTCGGACAGGCTGTCGCCGGCGTCAGACACGCCAGTGTCAGACACGCCGCCGCCGAACCCAGCCGGGTGGTCATTTCGGCCAGCATCGACCGTGTCATCGCCGTCAGCCGCCGCAGGGTGAGTCTCGTCAGCCTCAGCCGAGTGATCAGCACTCAGCCCGTCGGTCACATACAGCCAGTGCGGAACCGGGTGCGCGATCGGGTACGCGTCGATCATGCGCAGGCCGCTGGGGTTGTCCGGTTCCACTTCTGCGCTCGTGGGGGTCAGCTTTTCGTCGTACGACGCGCCCACCGCGCGGATCAGCGCCTTCGACGCGGCCGAGCGACCCGAGCGCCGCTCACTGAGCCAATCGAAGATTCCCATCGCTCCACAGTACGCCGTGGAGCAGACCCGGCGCGCGGTGATAGGCGAGGTGATCGGGGACAGGTGCGCGGTGATAGGCGAGGTGATCGGGGACAGGTGCGCGGAGATGGGCGGGGTTGACCGGGAGCGGGCACACTCGCGGGTGCGGGCACGGCTACCCGGCCCGCGCGGGTATGGGGCGCCGGCGCGCTCAGGCGCTGATGCTCGCAACCGCTTTCATGAGGTCTGAACGGACCGAGCCGGCGAGTTCGCGCAGCTCAGCAGTGAGGTTCTCCTCGCCAGCGAGGGATGCCATCACGCCCGGGTCGAACGCTTCGATTGCGCACGTGTCGTCCTCCAGCTCGCGCACCACCACGTTGCACGGGATCAGCGCTGCCACGGACGGCACCGCCTGTGTGACGGCGTACGCGAATGGTGCGCTGCAGGCGCCGAGCACCAGGTGGTGGCGGATCTCCTTGTCGAGCTTGGTGTGGAAGGTCTTCTTCAGATCGATTTCGGACACGATGCCGAAGCCGTGCTCGGCGAGCGCGGAGCGCACGATCTCCACGGTGTCATGGAAGCCGCGAGCGCTGCGGGTGCCGAAGGTGAAGCCGGAGGGAGTATCGAGCATGGACTGGTCGGGGCGGATGCTTTCGTTCATGGCATGAGTCTATGAAGCCCGCCCGCGGGGCACCAGGGGACGCCCAGTTATCCCCGACGCATGCCCAACCATGGCATGCGTCACCCTCAGCCCGGCACGATGCCCGCATGACTGCACACATGATCGCTGCCCACCCGTCGTTCTCCACTGACTACCCTCCCGATCCGGGCACGTTCACCGGCTGGCTCATGCTCGAGGCTGCGCTCGGGCACTCCCAGGTGGATGACCTTGCTGAGGTGATCCGCCTGCTGCTGGACCCATTCGAGGGGGACCTGTTCGCTGAGCGGTTCCCGTTCTGTGATCGGCCCAGCCTTGACCAGGCGTTTGCCCTGCTGGATGACGTGATCCGGGTGCATGATTCGCTCTGTCCGGAGGCCACACCGGAGGCGAAGGCGCTGATTCCAGCGCAGCGTCTGCTGGCGGCCAGGGGCGTTCTCCTGCATGTGAGCCTCGCCAACCGGAACATGGCCGCGCGCGTGACCGCGTTCGTCGCCGGCGAGCTGCACAAGGCCCGCGGCGAAGATTTTCACACGATCGCATGGAGCGGACACGAGGAAGTCATGCACATGCTGCGCACCGGTGTGCTGGAGATGACGGTGCTGCACACATCGGGAGAACTTGAGAACGCCCGGCGGTCAGCTCGGATGATCGCGAATGTTCTGGACACGTGCGGGATCAAGCAGGGGGAGCTGCGCAAGAACTGGGTGGCTCGGCCGCTTGACCAGCAGGAGGCGATGCTGCATGGGATGGCGTGCGGGTGTGCCCTTCATGAGGGCGCTGCGGTGCGAGTGCGAGTGCCGGGCGTGCGGTGGCGGGCGCCGATGGGATCACTCGGCCGTTTCCTGGACCAGCCGCTGTCTGAACCGCCCAGCCCTGACGCTCGGCCGCCCAGCCCTGACCCCGAGCCGCGCAGTCCACGCGCCGAACCAGACAGTCCTGACCCCGAGCCCCGCAGTCCTGACGCTCGGCCGCCCAGTCCTGACCCTGAGCCTCGCAGTCCGAACACTGAGCCGCGCAGTCCACGCGCCGAACCAGGCAGTCCTGACGCTGAGCCGCCGGGCTCGGGAATGGCGGCGTGAGTCAGCGCTCCTGCGACAGCCCTCGCAGCACGCTCGGCTCAGCCCCCGCCGCTCCCGACGCATCCACGTTGAACGCCCGGATCACCAGCTCACCATCCGGCATCCGATCCATGATGCTCACTCCAGCGTTGCTGATCGGTTCAAGAATGGGCCCCGCTGCGGATGCCAGCAGCACCTTCAGCGTGAGGCCATGCGCCACCACGAGCACATGGCCGCCATCCGGGTGTGCGTTGACGATGTGCTCGAGCGCGTCGGCCGTTCGAGCAGCAAACGCGGCGCCATCCTCACCACCTGGCAGCGCGGGACTGGTGCCTGTGAACACGCTGGTGAAGAAGGTGCGCGGATCGCCCACGTGCGCCATGAACTCCGGAACCGGCCGGGATTCGAACTCCCCGAAATGCAGTTCACGAAGATCATCAAGCGTGCTCACCCGCAGCGTGGGGTGGTGTTCAAGGATCATCTCCGCCGTGCGCACAGCCCTCGGAAGAGAGCTGGCATAGGCGGCTGTGTACGGGGTATCAGCGAGCAGGTCAGCAGCGGCCCGGATGTTCGCCAGTCCTGCCTCGGTCAGCGGTGCATCACTCCACCCTTGCATCAGCTGGCGCTCATTGAACTCGGTGCGGCCGTGTCGTGTCAGATGGAGCCGGAGCACCCCATCCGGGAGGTCCTCCCGCAGCAGGGAACGAGTTGCGGAGGGGATATGGGAGAACCCGGGGGTGGTTGAAGCGGACATGCTCTCAGCGTAGCGATCCGGCCGTTCACCGCAGTTACGATGAGCGCATGGCGAGCACGATCTACCTGACCGGGGAAGCGAAAGCCCCGACGAATAATCCGATCACCTCGCAGTGGGGTCTTTTCTTTGTGGGCCTCGTTGTAGATAATGAGACCCACGTCATAGTTCGTGCGGATTGCACCACCACCCTGGGCCTCACTGCCGAGTTCATCAGGGAGATCCTGGAGGGTCGCAGCCTGCTCGAGGATGACCTGCTCGTGGATGCGATCACCTCGAGGTACCACGGCTCATCGCAGCGCGCACTCGCAGCCGCAGTGCGCAATGCAGCGGTGAAATACCGTGACCTCGTGGCCGCAGCCGCGACCTAATCGAATACCCATCCCGCCAGCCCGGACCATCACCGAACCGGATCCCGTCGGAAGCACAGGAGCGTGCATGCGCTCGTCGTGCTTCCGGCTTTTCTGTTTAAAGCGAGCATCCGGCTGGTCAACCCCCTTCTATAACCCCCCGCCATCAACCCCTAAGGAGCTGAAGTGATCACCGACGGCCCCCTGATGCTCGGAGTCATCCTCGGACTCTCCTGCATCCTCATCGTCCTGGAGAAGACAACCGGGTGGAAGCTGTTCAAGTACGTCCCCGGCATGGTGATGATGTACCTGGTGTGCGCAGCGCTCAACTCACTGGGCCTGTTCGGCCAGGGTGATGAGACACGAGCCGCCCTCAGCGAAGTCAAAACGGTTGTGCTGCCCGCAATGATCTTCCTGTTCCTCTTCGGCTGCGACCTCCGCAAGATCATCCGCCTGGGCCCCAAGCTTCTGCTCACCTACGCGGTGGCTGCCGGCTCCCTCGCACTTGGCATCGTGGTTGTGTACGTGCTGTTCAAGGGCGCACTCCACCCTGAATCGTGGAAAGTGCTCTCAGCGCTGCTCGCCTCCTGGACCGGCGGAAGCGCCAACATGGTGGCCGTACAGGACGTGCTGCAAGCACCGGAGAACATCTTCGGGTACGCCCTCATCACAGACACACTCGTGTACTCCGTGTGGCTGATGGCGATGTTCTCTTCGGTTGCACTGTCTGACCGCTTCAACCGCTTCACCAAGGCTGACACGGCCTACCTCAGCGCTCACGAAGGCGTGTTCGACGAGGACGAGAAACCCGTCACCACCGCCTCCCTGGCGATCTGCGTGTTCGGCTCCCTCACCGTGTCCATTGCGGCCATCTGGATCGGCGGCATGCTGCCGGAGGTGGGAGATGTTCTCAACGGCACCGCGTGGACGATCATCATCGTGTCCCTGCTCGGCCTGGCAGCCGCGCACACGCCGATCGGCTCAGTGGCCGGATCCACCGAGGTGGCCACGCTGATGCTGTTCATCGTGATCGGCCAGATCGCATCCGGTTCGGACTTCTCCGCGCTGACCCAGGCGCCGCTCTACATCCTGGTGGGCTTCCTGGTGCTCCTGATCCACATCATCGTCATGGTGGCGTACGCGAAGCTCACCAAAACCGAACTGTTCTCCCTCGCGGTGGCGTCTACCGCGAACATCGGCGGGATCGCCTCCGCGCCGGTTGTGGCCAGCGCCTTCAACCGCCAACTGGTGCCGGTGGGTGTTCTCTACGCGCTGATCGGATCCCTGCTGGGCACCTTTGTGGGACTGGCGATGTCCCAGCTTCTTTCGATGCTGTGAAGGGGGCTGTTATGAGCGAAACAACTGTGAAGGACATCCCGCTGAGGGTGGTGTCGGTGCGTGCCCATGCGCACCGGGCGCCGCTGCTGCGGCCGTTCATCACCGCTCAGCGGAGCACCGCCAGCGTGGACTACGTGGTGGTGGACTGTGAGGTGGAATCACCCTCGGGAGAACGCGTCGTTGGGCAGGGCTCCGCTGCTGAGACCGTGGCTGTCACCGGGGAGGACTGCGCCAGCATCCTGCGGTGCGTCCGCTCCGCGCTCAGCCCCGCACTGACCGGTGAACGCGGCAGCATCCACCAGTTGGACGCGCGGGTGGCGGCCGCGGCCGGAAACGGGTCGAGCAGCGCCAGCGCAGCCGTCAGCGTGGCCCTGTTCGACGCGTGGTCCCGCCTCACGAATCAGCCGCTGGCAGCGGTTCTCGCAAGCCGCGGCGGCTGGCCGGAGCCCGAGCGCGCCATGGTCAATGA
This sequence comes from uncultured Dermabacter sp., assembly GCA_947252755.1. Classification (GTDB taxonomy): domain Bacteria; phylum Actinomycetota; class Actinomycetes; order Actinomycetales; family Dermabacteraceae; genus Helcobacillus. The sequence goes on along the minus strand of CAMXWV010000009.1, from coordinate 103,737 downwards.
CATGACCATTTCTCTGCAGGCCCCGGACACCATGGCCGAGGAGGCGCGGGCTGCCGCCGCCCAGGGTGAACAGATCCTCAAGATCAAGCTCGGCTCAGATCCGGAGGAGGACCGTCAGCGTCTGCAGGCCGTGGTGGATGCGGCCCCCGGGGTCAGGCTCCGCCTTGACGCCAACCAGGGTTGGTCAGCGGACGACGCGATCACCATCATCCGCCGATTCGACGCCGATGGCCTGCCGATTGATCTGATCGAGCAGCCCTGCCCTGCCGACGACCTTGACGGCATGGCCCGAGTCACCGCGGCCACGCAGATCCCAATCATGGCCGACGAGTCGATTTGGACCGCCGCTGATGCGCAGCGAGTGATCGACGCCCGTGCTGCAGACCTGCTCAATATCAAGCTCGCCAAGAGCGGGAGCATCAGCGAAGCGATCGCCATCGCCGACGCGGCCCATACCGCGGGAGTGCCGTGCATGGTGGGCGCCATGATGGAGCCGCGCATCTCCATCACAGCGGCAGCGCATCTCGCCTGTGCGCACCCGGCGATCACCATGATCGACCTTGACTCGCCCCAGTGGTTCGCTGAACAGGTACCGGCAGGCGGATACACCGTCACCAACGGCGTTCTGAACCTGACGGGCGGGCCCGGGCTCGGACTCGATCCGCTCTCACCCGGTGAACAGCCACTGGATGACCACCCGTGACAGAACGCCGGCGAGCAGCCAGTGGACGCTCAGACCCAACACAAGGAGAGAACCATGGACACGCATGTTGACTTCACCCGCCGACACGGCCTTCAAGCAGCAGCCCTGGGCAGCCTCGCTGCCGCATTCGCAGCCGGTGGATCAGCCCTGGCAGCCCCGCCGCACCGTGAACGCGGCCGAACCCCGCGAGTGGGCGAGCGTGCCCATGTTGCGGTGACCGTGGCCACCGCCTGGGTGGGGCCGAACCGCAACCGCCCCGGGATCGATGACCCGTCCCTGAGCCGGCCCGTTGACCTCGATGCGTGGAACCGCGCTATGGAGGATACGGAGGTGCGTCGTTGGCTGACGGGCCAACTCGAAACGCAGGCGGTGCTCGGCAGCGAAGTGATCGTGGATGAGATCCGGGGAGAGTGGGCGCGCGTCGTCGTTACTCATCAGCCCACCCCGCGTGATCCGCGCGGCTACCCCGGCTGGGTCCCGCTCCGCCAGCTCGTGGTGGACGACGAGTTCGCCCATGCGGCACGAACCCGCGCGCTCGCCACTGTCACGGCAACCCGCACCCACCTGTACCGGAATCCTTCGCTGCGGCACCCTCAGCTTGCCGTCTCGTTCAACACGATCCTGCCGGTGATCCGCCGCACTGGGCGTTCAATTGAAGTTGCCGTGCCCGGCGGCGGCTCCCGCCACCTGGCCTTGGCAGACGCCGTGGTTCGTGCCCAAGGGGAGAAGCCTCCTGCACCCTCCGTGGAAGACGTGATCGCCACTGCGGAACGGTTCCTGGGTCTGCGGTACCTGTGGGCCGGTGTCAGCGGCTACGGGTTCGACTGCTCAGGGTTCACGTTAACCGCGCTTGGTCACCACGGGATCAGGATTCATCGCGACGCCGGTCCCCAGAAGAACAACTCCGGTCTGACCCCGGTTGCGCGCGAGGATCTCCAACGCGGTGACCTGGTGTTCTTCGCGAGCCGGCCAGGTTCCGAGTCCATCCGGCATGTGGCGTTCTACGTGGGGGAGGATAGGATTCTCCACGCTCCGAATGCGGCTCGTTCGGTGGAGCAGATCTCCCTGTCCGGATACGACACGACCGGCGACTATGCCGGTGCAGGACGGTGGACCGGCCTGGTCGATTGACCTGGCGGGCTTACTGATGGGAACTGGTCAGGGGTGTGGGCGGGGCGTGAGGAGCCGGATCAGCGGTGTGTGCCGGGCAGGAGGCGCTGCATCAGTGGCACAGGTCGGGCAGGAGGCACTGGATCAGCGGCACAGGTCGGGCAGGAGGCGCCGAGTCACGTCCATGATGGCGCGGTCCGCTTCCTCCTCATCCCAGCCCCGGGTGAGCACGGCGAGGTGCACGAGCCCGGTTGGCGTCTGGATGCTGGCCCCATCGTGCCGATACCCGTCCACCCATCCTGACTTCGAGCCCCAGCGGATACCCGGGAGGAGCGCGCGCCCGATGATCGGAATCTGCTGATCACTCAGTGCCGCCCACGCGCACTCCGCTTCAGCGCGGGGCAGCGTCGAGGTTGTCACTGCGCGCAGCAGGGTTGTGAGGTCGCGGGCTGACACGGTGTTCGTGAGCCCGGCTTTCAGAGCTGACGCGTCCCCGATGAGCCGCTCCAACCGGGTGGCGGATGTCAGTGAGAGGCGCTGCGCTTCAGCGCGGCACGCGTCGAACCCCAGCAGCTCCACCAGTTGGTTGGTGGCTTCGTTGCTGGAGCGGGCGATCATGCGATGGGCGAGCTCGCGCAGACTCACGCGGGCGCCGGTGTGCGGATGCGCAGGATCCACGTGGTCGCCGGTGAGCTGAAACGAGGTGCCATCGCTGCCGGTGAAGGAGCCGGCCACGCTCACCTGTGATGCGAGGCTGACGCGATCGGCGGCTGATGCGCTCAAGAGTGTGCTCAGCACCAGCAGTTTGATGGTGCTGGCGGCATAGAACGGCTCGTCGGGGCTGCTGGAGGTAAGGGCGCGGCCATGATCGTCCACCAGACAGTAGGCGAGAAGATGGTCGCGCGGTGGTTCGGCGGTGGGAAGGGCAACGGTCATGGTGGGACGCTAACACCCGCCGGGCTCGAGCTGCGGCCGGGGCGCGCTCAACGCGGCGGCGGCCGCGGCTTGGGGAAACTAGGTTGCAGATATCCGGCTATTCGCGGCGTTGAGATCGGATATCTGCAACTTCGATGGACCAAGCGGTGCGGAAGCGTTGCGAAAGGGGCCGGGCCCTGCAGTGATGCAGAACCCGGCCCCTTGTGCGGTTGTCAGGCGGTCAGTGCGCTACCGGAGGCAGTCGACGCGCCCCGGAGGCAACAGGCGCACGGCCGGAGTCAGCCGACGCACTCTCGGAGGCAACAGGCGCGCCCCGGAGGCAACAGGCGCGCTACTGTGAGCCGCCGCCTTCGCTCCCGGAGTCACCGACGCACGACCGGAGACGATCATTCGCCGCCGTCGCTGCCAGCCGGCTCGCCCGAGCTGTCTTCCTCAACCACCGGGTCCGGCTCCACCGGGTTCTCCTTCACCGGCGGCACCGGCTGGGTGCAGACTGCCGGGATGAAGTCCATCGAGGCAGTGGAGCGGTAGGTGTCCCCGGCCTCCACAGCGGCGGGTCCGCCGTTGGGGAGAGCGTTGAACTCGAACATGCCCGCAGCGCCCTTGGGGAGCGCAGCGGCGAACGTGACCAGGAATCCGCCGTCGGTCACAGCCACATCGGCTGCCGGCAGCTCCGTGCTGTACTGGTCTGCCACAGTCGGCATGTGCTGCTTGAAGCGGGCCAGGCTGAGCTGCTGCAGGCTGGACTGTCCCGTCCAGTTGTAGCTTTCATCGAACGGGATGAAGATCTGCGCGCCGGCTTCTGCGCCCTGCGGAATGCCCACTGCCAGGCGCCAGTACAGCTTCTGCGTGTGGGAGTTCCACCAGTGCTGCATCTGGAAGTCAGCCGGCGGGGTCATCGTCAGGTTCTGCAGAACATCGAAGTTCTCGATCGAGTAGTCCGGGTCGGTGTACACGATGCGGGAGTCAGCCTTGATCGTGGCGCTCTCGCACTTCGGGTCCTCCACCGGCGGAGTGGTCGGCTCGCACACCTGCGGCTCGAACTCCATGACGGCCTTGGCGAACTGCACAGTGCCGCCGGCTTCGAGGGCATCCACACCCACGGCCGGGTCTGCCTTGAAGCGCAGCAGGCCCGCGCCGCCCACCGGGATCGCGTCGGGGAAGGTCACGGAGATCGTGCCGGCGCCTTCGTCAACGGACACCTTCGCCGTGGAGAGGTTGGTGCTGTATGCGTGAGCCGCCCAGGGCTTGAACCGGGCGAAGCCTTCGGCCTCGTTCAGGCCCTTCTGGTGCTCGAACACCACGTTCTTCCAGGAGGAGTCGATCGGGAAGGTGATCGTTGCACCCGGCTCAGCACCCATCGGCAGGCCGATGATGAGACGCCAGTAGATGGACTTGCTGTTCGGGGTGTACCAGTGCTGCATCTCGAAGTTGCCGTTCATCATGTTGGCGTTCTTCGGGCTGAGCTCGCTGAGGTTCACCGACTCGAGGAAGTACCGGGTGGAGTAGTAGTACTCGTTGTAGCGGATCTCCGCTTCAGCGGTCCAGGTCTGCGGGCAGTCGGCGGGGGAAGTGGCGAGCGCGGGTGCAAGGCTCGAGATCGAGACTGCTGGCAGCGTCCAGGCTGCGCCCTTCGCAATGGAACGACGGCTGATCCGGGGTGAGGACATGGCTTCTCCAAAATCGGCGTTAATAACGCTTCTCACTGTAAAGCTCATTGGAACGATTAGAAAGGTGACCGGCGATTGTGGATAACACGCAGCCGGTTCCTGGGCGGCCCAGACAGTCCCTCAAGCCTGCAGAAACAGTTCCGATGTGATCTGGCGCAATCGAGAGCCGCCATCTCGGGCGCGCCCCTGGAGCATCAAACCTCCAGCGCACAAGGGTGCGGAAGCGTTCGGCGGCAATTCGGTCCAGCTGCAGAGCGCCCCAAAAGAGATTCTGGCCACACGACGTGCCGGTCCGCCCAGGTTTCTCTACCCCTTCGGGGGTATACGCGCGCTCTTTCGGGGCTATACGTGCCGCTGGGGCCGGTTAGCCTGGAGGGATGGCCGATCCCGACCGCTTGCCCATCCGCACTCGCCGCAGCACCGAGTCCGCCCCCGAGCTGCCGTATGTTCCGCTCCGCTCCCTGGCTCCGTTCTTCGGCGAGCGTGCCGTAGAGCGAGCGCAGCGCTTGGTGGACGCTGACGACGTGTTCGACCTGGGCTGGAACTCCAGTCGCAGAGTGGGCACCGGCTGGGTGCAGGACGGCGTCGGCCAGCCGTTCAGCTGTGAAGTCACCCTGATCGAACGTCACACCCGAGACCGGGAGGCGAACCTGCCGCAGTGGCAGCCCACAGTGGGCCTGTGCACCTGCCCGATCGCCATGAACTGCGCCCACTGCGCCGCTGTTGTGCTTGCCCTTTCACAGGACGCTGTTCGCCGACGCGACCGCCCAAGCACCGATGCCCAACGGGAGAAGGAGACACCCGCCAGGCCGGCAGTGTCCGAATGGCGCACCGCGCTGTCCAGCCTGCTGCGTGATGACAGCACAGAGAACACCGCTGAGCCGGTTCCGCTCGCCATCGGATTCGAGCTGGACGCGGAGCGTCTGGAGCGGGCTGCCTACCAGTGGGGGCAGGAGCCGGCCACGCCGGAGCACATCACTGCCGGCAAGACGCTGTTCCTCAAGATCCGCCCGTTGAAGCGGGGCAAAGCCAACCGCTGGATCAAATCCGGGCTCAGCTGGCGCACCTTCGAGTTCCGGATGCGGGATCTTGGCTATGAACTGCCCCATGCGGAGGCGCTGCACCGGATCTTCTCCGTGGCGGAATCGGAACGCTCCCACGTGTCCGGCACGGTTGAGCACCTGTGGATCAACTCCATCAACACGGACCTGATCTGGGAGGCGCTCGCGGCAGCGCGGGATGCCGGGGTGGAGTTCGTGGGCCTGGGCAGTGTGCGCTCGGTGACGCTCGGGGACACCGCCGAGGTGGGGCTGGTGGTGGGCGCCCAGCCTGACGCAGGCGACGAGTCCGGTGCGCCCGCCGAGCCCGACGCAACTGCAGAACCCGCCGCATCCGGCGTGCCCGCCGCATCCGCCGGTTCCCCGTCGCTGACCCTGTCTCCGGCGGTCACGATCGACGGGGTCGAACACTCCCCGGTTCGGGCGCTTGGCGCGCACGGCGTACTGGCGATCACCGGCGCATCCCGCGCCGGCCGGACCGGCGCCCAGTTCGACCTGCTCATCGCCGGCCTGCGAGAGCCCATGCCGAGCCAGCTCCAGAGTCTGCTTGCCCGACCAGAGCCGCTTCTCATCCCAGCTGAGGAGCGGGAGGTTTTCCTTGCGGAGGCGTACCCGCGGCTGCGCCGCTCAGTGCCGGTCACCGCGCGAGATGACTCTGTTCAGCTTCCGACGATTCGGCCCGCCACCCTGCACCTGCGCGCGCAGTATGCACGCGGTGACGCACTAGATCTGACCTGGTCCTGGCGCTATCACGACCCGGAGCGGACGCTGCCGATCGACCAGGCCCGCGGAACGCGTCGGACGCTAGAGCATGAGGATGAGGTGCTCGCCCGCGTGCGGATGCTGTGGCCCACCGCCGGCCAGGATCACACCGAGCGGCTGCACGGGGTGGACACCGCGCAGTTCACCAGTGACGTGCTGGACCGTCTTGCTGAAGAGGACAACGTGTCCGTGCAGATCACGGGCACCCGCCATGAATACCGGGAGCTCGACGTCGCCCCGCATGTGCGGGTCACACAGACCCCGCAGCCCGGTAAAAACGACTGGTTCGACCTCGGGTTTCAGATCACGATCGACGGGCACTCCATTGCCTTCCCCACCCTGTTCACCGCACTGGCAAAGGGACAGTCCGCGGTGCTGATGCCGGACCGCACCTACTTCTCGATCGACCGGCCCGAGTTCGACGTGCTGCGACGCCTGATCAGCGAGGGCGAACAGATCGCCGAATGGGAACCGGACGCCCAGCAGATCTCCCACTACCACCTGGACCTCTGGGAGGACATCGACGCCGTCGCCGAAGAGACGCGGGTCTGCGCCGAATGGGAGCGGTCCGTTGGGCGGCTGCTGCAGCTGGAGACGCTGCCGGAGCCGGAGGTGCCCGCTTGTGTGCACGCGCAGCTGCGCCCGTACCAGCGGGACGGGCTGCGCTGGCTGACATTCCTGTGGGAGCACCAGCTCGGCGGGATCCTCGCCGATGACATGGGCCTGGGAAAGACGCTGCAGACCCTCACGTTGATCGCGCTCGCCCGTGAGCGCCAAGCCGCCGCCGGAGATTCACCGAAGCCGTTCCTGGTGGTGGCGCCGTCCAGTGTGCTGTCCGTGTGGCGTGATGAAGCCGAGCGTTTCACTCCAAGCCTGGATGTGCGCGTGATCGACCAGACCCGCCGAGCCCGCGGTACCTGGGCTGATCATGAGGCTGCCGGAGCGGACGTCATCATCACGAGCTACACGATCCTGAGGATCGATTCCGCTGACTTCCAGCGCATGGAACTGGACGGGCTGATCCTGGATGAGGCGCAGTTCGTGAAGAACCGAGCCGCTCGAGTGCACCAGGTGGCGAAGTCTCTGCAGGCACCGTTCCGCCTCGCGATCACCGGCACGCCCATGGAGAACTCGCTTGCGGACCTGTGGGCGCTGCTGTCCCTCACCGCTGCCGGACTGTTCCCTTCCCGCATCGGGTTCCAGAAGCGTTTCACGCAGCCGATCGAGTCCGGTGAGCACCCGGAGCGGATGGAGGTGCTGCGGCGTCGGATCCGCCCGTTCGTGCTGCGCCGCACGAAGGAGCTGGTGGCGAAGGATCTTCCAGGCAAGCAGGAACAGATGCTGAGGGTGCAGCTGGAGAGCGCGCATCGCCGGCTCTATGACTCGGTTCTGCAGCGTGAGCGCAAAAAGGTGCTCGGTCTGCTGGATGAGATGGACAAGAACCGGTTCATTGTGTTCCGCTCGCTGACGCTGCTGCGGATGCTGGCGCTGGACCCGGCGATTGTGGATGACGGGGAACACGCCGGCATCGAATCCTCCAAGCTGAACGCCCTGTTCGCCACGCTCACCGAGGTGCTGGCAGAGGGCCACCGGGTGCTGGTGTTCAGCCAGTTCACCTCATTCCTGCGCCGTGTGGCGGACCGGCTCGATGAGAGCGGCGTTGCGTTCTCCTATCTGGACGGTTCCACCCGCAACCGTGCGGAGGTCATTGCCGAGTTCCGTGCCGGCGCCTCGCAGGTGTTCCTCATGTCCCTCAAAGCGGGCGGGTTCGGCCTCACCCTCACCGAAGCGGACTATGTGTTCCTGCTGGATCCGTGGTGGAACCCGGCCGCGGAAGCGCAGGCGGTGGACCGTGCCCACCGGATCGGCCAAACCCGGAACGTCATGGTGTACCGCCTGGTGGCGGCGGACACGATCGAGGAGAAAGTGCTCGCCCTGCAGGAGAAGAAGGCCGCGCTGTTCTCCTCGCTCACCGATGGGGGAGAGGCCTTCTCCGCTGCGCTCAGCGTGGAGGACATCCGCTCCCTGCTCAGCGACGATTCTGCCGCTGATCACACGGTGTGAGTGCCGTATCGTGGAAGCCATGAGCGCTGATCCCTTCGCGATTCCGCTGCCCGAACTCCGCCGCCGCACCTCGAAGAAATGGTCCGTGGTCAGCGGGGACCAACTGCCGCTGTGGGTGGCGGAAATGGACGTGCGCCTGGCTCCCGCCATCACCGAGCGGCTGCACGAGATGGTGGAGCTCAGCGACACCGGCTACCCGGGCACCCATCGGGATTTCGCCGACGCGTTCGCCGGCTTCGCCGGCCGGCATTGGTCCTGGCACGTGGACCCTGCGCAGTGCCGCGTGTTCCCGGATCTCGGCGCCTCCGGCGGGGCTCTGCTGCGGCAGTTCGCTGGTCGGGACGGTCGCGTGCTGGTGACCACTCCGATGTACAACGCGTTCTTCGACTGGGTGCAGCGGGCAGGGCTGACCTGCGAGGATGCACCGTCCTGCGCGGACAGCGGCGCCCCGAACCTCGAGGCGATCGAGCGTGCGTTTGCCGATGGGGTGCGAGTCATGCTGCTCGGCAACCCGCAGAACCCGATCGGCCGGGCGTGGCGCCGCAGCGAACTGGAACAGCTTGCAGCGCTCGCGGACCATCATGGAGCAGTGGTGGTGGCCGATGAGATCCACGCCCCGCTTGTGCACCCCGATGCGCAGTTCATTCCGTTCCTGACGGTCAGCGATGCTGCGCGCCGGGTGGGCGTGTGCATCACGTCCGCGTCGAAGGGCTGGAACCTGGCGGGTCTGAAAGCGTCACTGCTGGTGAAAGATGAGACGGGTCCGGATCTGCCGGCGGCGCTGGATGGCGGGAATGACGCGGGGCACCTGGGCGTAGTGGCCGGCGCGATTGCGTTCTCTCCCGCGTGTGATCCGTGGATCGAGACCGTGCGCACTCTGCTTGCGGAGCGGACCCGCCGGATTGCGGCGCGGCTGCGTGAGGAGATCCCGGGAGTGCGGGTGCGGGATCCGGAGGCCGGTTACCTGCTGTGGCTGGATTTCACGGACGTTCCAGGGCTGTGGGACAGCGCCCCGTCGGCTGCTGCCCCCGCCGGCTCGGAGGGGGAGCTGACGGCAGCGTGCGCTGGCGCAGCCGCCCGCGCCATCCTCGGTGATGCTGCACCGGCAACGCCGCAGGCCGAGGCGTCCCTGGCAGACATTCTGCTGGAGCGCGCCGGGGTGCTCTGCTCACCGGGGGAGTCATACGCACCGGGAAGCACCCGGTGTGTGCGGCTGAACGCGGGCACAAGCGATGCGGTGCTCGATGAGGCCGTTGACCGGATTGTCAGCGCCGTGTCAGCGATCCACGCTGGCAAAGAGCCTGCCCGGTGAGGATCCGGCTCGGTGATGGCTCAGGCCGGTGATGGCCCAGGCCGGTGATGGCCCAGGCCGGTGATGGCCCAGGCCAGTGATGAATCGGGCCGGTGATGGCTCAGGCCGGTGAGGCCGACGCGCTGCCCAGGGCGCACCCGGCCGGTGCTCCTAGACTCGCGGCATGACCGCGCTGCCCGCTCTTCAATACCTGCCGCGCCACCTTCCCGCACCGGGTCCGCTCGACCACAAATACACCCGCGGGGTGGTGACGATGGCCACCGGCTCCCACGCCTATCCGGGCGCAGCGCTGATCGGAGTGGAGGCCGCTGCCCGAACCGGCATCGGCATGGTGCGCGTCAGCGCCCCCGCGGAAGTGGGCACACTTGTGCTCATGCGGGTGCCGGAGGCGGTGCTCGCCCCGGGCCGCTCCCAGGTGATCGTGGCGGGCTCCGGCTGGGACATTGAGGACCCGTTCAATCACGGTCGCACCTGGCCCGCCACCGGGCCCGCTGCTGAACAGTGCGCCCACGACCGCATTGATGCCCTGCTTGATGAGGCGGATGACTGGTCCACCACCGAGACTCCGTTCCTTGTGCTGGACGCGGGCGCGCTGTCTCTGCTCGGCACGAGCGGTCTCGCGGACCGCGTGGACTGGCGCGCTGTTCTGACCCCGCACGCGGGGGAGGCGGCTGAGCTGCTCGCCGCGCTGCGCCATGACCCCTCGATCAGCCGGGATGTGGTTGAGGCTGCTCCCGCCAGCCATGCCCAGCAGCTTTCCGACCTCACCGGCGCGACCGTTGCCCTCAAAGGCCACACCACTCTCATCGCCCAGCCTGGCGCGGCTGAACTGCGTGCGGTCACCGCACCCACCTGCCGGCTGGCCACCGCCGGCACCGGCGACGCGCTCGCCGGCCTCATCGGCGGACTCCTCGCCCTCAATCACACGCGCATCAGCGAGGCCGCGGAACAGGCTGTGTTCGCTGAGGTGGTCGCGTCGGCCGTTGAGCTGCACGGACATGCCGCCGCACGCGCTGCCTGCGCCGACGCGAATGAGGGGGCGCCGATTCTCGCGTCGGACATTGCGCGCGCCGTGCCGGCCATCATCGCGGAGAATACGCCGGCGGTCACCGGCGAGGCCACCGCCCGCAAGTCTGGCACCGGCGAGGCCACCGCCGGCGAATCCGGCATTGGCGAGCCTGGCACCGGCGAAGGGCGTCAGCATGACCGGAGCTGATGATGCCAGCGCTGATCGCGCCGCCGTTGACCACGCCGCGAAACCGGATGCGATCGCAGACGCTGACCACGCCGCGCAGCCGAATGCGATCGCGGTCGCGCACACCGCCAGCCCCGTGGGCGAACTGCTGATCGTCGCCACCGATGAAGGCATTGTGCGGATCGCCTTCCGCCGTGAACCGCGCGAGAAAGTGATTAAGGAGCTGACCGCGGCCATCGGCCCCGTCGATGATGATCCGGCTGCCGCCCGCTTCCAGCACCTGGAAGCCGCGATCCAGGAGCTCGACGCATTCTTCAACGGCGCTCTGCGCACATTCACCGTGCCGGTTGACCAGCGCATGAGCAGCGGATTCCGCCGCGCCGCCCAACAGGCGATGCTCACCATCCCGTACGGGGAACGGATCAGCTACCGCGAGCTCGCTGAGCGAGCTGGAAACCCGGCCGCGGTTCGGCCAGCTGCCGCCGGCTGCTCCACGAACCCGGTTCCGATCCTGGTGCCCTGCCACCGCGTGGTCCGCTCCGATGGGCGGATCGGCGACTACCGGGGCGGCAGCGAGGCAAAGCGGCTGCTGTTGGAGCTGGAAGAGAGGGGCGGGTGTGCGTGATCTGACTGTGACTCGAGCGTGACAGCTCGGACATTTGTCGGGCGCGGCAGGTACCGTATTCCCATTGACGTGCGGCACCGTTGCCAGCAGGTCGCCTCCCCTGGTTGCTGGGCCCATCACAGTGGGCCCGAGCGGAAGCATTGGGGAGCCGCGGCCCGCTGACTGCCGCCAACGCCGGAAGGAACCCCATGGGCGAAACCCTGTCACTGCAGTTCGAGATCATCTCACTGGCGGTCCTCGTTGTGATCCTGCTGGTGGATCTGATCCTCGTGGTCAAGCGTCCCCATGTGCCGTCCTTCAAGGAATGCCTTGCCTGGGTGAGCTTCTACGTGCTGCTGGCCCTGGCCTTTGCGGGCGTCCTGTTCGTGTACGCGGGCGCGAAGGTGAGCGGCGAGTTCGTGGCTGGCTGGCTCACCGAGTATTCGCTCAGCGTGGACAACCTGTTCGTGTTCATCGTGATCATGTCCCGCTTCGCAGTACCCAAGAAGTTCCAGCAGGAAGTGCTGATGGTGGGCATCATCATCGCGCTGATCGCCCGCGCGATCTTCATCCTGCTGGGTGCCGCAGTGATCGACCGGTTCGCCGCCGTGTTCTACGTGTTTGCCGTGTTCCTGCTGTGGACCGCGTGGAAACAGGTGCAGGGTGAAGACGATGATGACAGCGGCGAAAGCGTCGTCATCCGCGGCTTGCGCCGTTTCATCAAGGTGTCCGAAGAGTATGACGGCAACAAGCTCCGCACCGTGAAGGACGGCGTCACCATGTGGACGCCGATGCTGCTGGTGTTCCTGGTGATCGGCCTGACGGACGTCATGTTCGCCGTGGACTCCATCCCCGCGATCTTCGGCATCACCCAGAATGCCTTCATCGTGTTCACCGCCAACATCTTCGCCCTGATGGGTCTGCGCCAGCTGTACTTCCTGCTCGGCGGATTGATGGACCGCCTGGTGTACCTGCACTACGGCCTTGCCGCGATCCTCGCTTTCATCGGCATCAAACTGCTGATCCACGCTGCCCATGAGGCACCGTTCTGGCCGGAGGACTCCGGGTTCGGCAGGTTTGTCCACTCCATTCCGGAGATCCCGATCTGGCTGTCGCTCGCTGTCATCATCCTCTCGATGGCCACGGCCACGGCTGCCTCCCTCATGGTGGGCCCGAAGGCGAAGAACACGTCCGCGGCGGAGTAGTCCGATGGGGCCGGATGCCCATTCCCGCATCCTGCTGGTATCCTGACGGCACGTATTCCGGGGTCGGTGAAAGTCCGAACCGGCGGTGATAGCCCGCGACCCGCTCCCTCTGGAGCGGCTGACTCGGTGGAACTCCGAGGCCGACAGTCACAGTCTGGATGGGAGGAATACGCGGCATCCGCATGGGCGGCGTGAACGCGTCGGCCCCCTGATGCCGTGTGCCCCGGGCTGCTGGAAAGGAGCTCAGTGGGCAGCGCATCTCATTCCCGTCGCCCTCCGGCGCCCCGCACCCTCTGGTCCTCCTTCCCGGTTCGACGCGGCCGCCAATCCGGGATCGTGCCCGTTCTCGCCCTGATCGCGGCCGTTGCCGCGTGGTGGGCAGTCACTGCGCTCGCCGTCATCGACCCGCTGTTCCTGCCGAGCCCGCTCAGCGTGGCCCGAGTGATGGGTCTGCACGTGCAGTCCGGCATCCTCTGGATCTACGCCTGGCCCACGCTTAGCGCGGCACTGCTCGGTTCCCTGATCGCCCTGGCAGTGGCGCTGCCGCTCGCGTACATCGTGGCGCACTCACCGATGTTCGCCACCGTGATCGAACCGGCGATCATGCTCACGCAGACCGTGCCGCTGGTGGCGCTGGCCCCCCTGATCATGCTGTGGATCGGCAACGGCACCGTCCCGATCGCGGTGCTGTGCGCGATCATCGCATTCTTCCCCATGGCAACCACCGCGATTGTGGGCCTGCGCTCCCTGGATTCCCCCACCATCGAACATGCGCTGCTGGACGGCACCACCTGGTGGCAGCGGCTCTGGCTTGTGGAAGCGCCGATGGCCGCCCCCGCCGTGCTGCACGGCATCCGCTCCGGCGCCGTGCTGTCCATGACCGGTGCGATCGTGGGCGAATTTGTGATCGGCGGCTCCGGTCTTGGCACCCTGCTCAGTCTTTCGCGCGACTCCGTCAACACCGCAGCCGTGTTCGCCGTGGTCATCTGGATCGCGCTTATGGCCCTTGCCATCCATGGCGGCGTGCTCGCCGTTGAGCGCGCCGCATCCCGTCAACTTCAAGGAGCTCAATCATGACCCGCCACCCGCGTACCAACGCTGCTGCGCACACTGTTCCGCCCCAGGGCACCCAGCCTCCGCTGAACCCCCAGCCCCCGGCGAGCCCCCGGGCCACGCTGAATAGCCGGGCCCCCCTGAACACCCGGGCCATGCTGAGCGCTCTGCCCACCCGACGCGCCCTGCTGACCGGCCTGGCCGCGCTCAGCACCGCCGGCACGCTCAGCGCCTGCAGCAACGGCCTCGCCAGCCGCGGAGCCGGCGGCGGATCGGACCGCGGCGGCGCCGGCGGGGACGCGAACGCCATCACCGTGGGACTCACCTACATCCCAAACGTCCAATTCAGCGCGTTCTACCTGGGTGAAGACGCCGGCATCTTCGCCGATCACGGCCTCACCGTCACCATCCGCCACCACGGCGAACAGGAGGACCTGTTCGGGGCGCTGCTCGCGGGCCGGGAGGATGCGGTGTACGCGTCGGCTGATGAAGGGGTGGTGGCCACCGCGAACGGCCAGAGAATCTTCACCTTCGCCACCGCTTACCAGCAATACCCGATCGCGTTGATCGGCCCCGATAAGTCCGCCCTGCCTGCTGATGCCTCTGCGACCAGCGGTGGTGCGGAGAGTCCCGATGTGGATGCCAGCCGGGGCCTGCAGGTGATGAAGGGCAAAACCATCGGCATCCCCGGACGCTACGGCTCCACGTACTACGCTGCGCTCGCAGCGCTGAAGCTTGCCGGACTCACCGAGCAGGACGTGACGCTCTCCGAGATCGGATTCACGCAGCTTGCTTCCCTGGAGGCCGGCCACGTGGATTTCATCATGGGCTTTGTCAACAACGAAGCGGTGCAGCTGCGAGCCGCGGGGAAGGACCCTCTGATCATTCCGCTGCGGGATGCGGACGGTGAGGTGCTCGTGGGACCGAGCCTGCTCACTCACCCGACGCGTGAGAACAGCAAGAACCTCCGCGCCCTGAGTGATGCGCTACGGGAAGCAGAGCAGGCCGTGAAGGCAAACCCGGAGGCGGCGCTCGACGCGACCGCGAAACGCGTGCCGGCGCTGGTGGATCCGGCAGCACGTGACTCCGCGAAGGCCGTGCTTGAAGCCACGATGCCGCTGTGGGAGACCGACGGTGAGATCACCACCGACCCGCCGTTCACAACAATGGAGCGGATGACTGAGTTCCTGGTCGACGCCGAGATCATTCCGACTGCGCCGGACGCCACCTCCATCCGCGTCTAGGCACCGTGCGGGGTGGCGCTCCGCGCCCCCGAGCCGCTCCGCCCCGCCTGCCCGGCCCCGAGCCCCGCCCCCGGCCGCCGCGCCTCGCAGAACGTGCGTTTTGTGCGGTAAAAGGTGTTTTTACCGCACCGTTCTCACGTTTTGTGGTGGGTGGGCGCCGGGGTGGGGGGTCCCGGGCAGGTCCACGATCCACGGCTCCCTGGGAAGCGCGGCCGGATCCGCGGGCAGCGCGCGGGCGATGTCCGCGGCGATGTGCGCATGCGGCACGCCGATGCTGTTCCCGATCCGGCGAACAACCTCGGCAACACTCTCTCCAGCGGTGATCCGGTCCCGCAGCGTCACGGCGCCATCCCGTTTGGCAAGCCGCTGACCGGCGGTATTGAGAGCAAGCGGCACGTGGATGTATTGAACACTCGGCCACGACGCGTGCGCCGCGGGGCGTGCCGTGCTGTCCACATCGAGGCGCCACAGTTCCGGCCGCACCTGCTCGAGCAGGTGCGTGAGATAGGCCTGCCGCGGCGCGGAGGAGAGAAGATCATCAGCGCGCACCACCTGATCCACACCGAACGCCACATCATCCACCACGGACACCAGGTTGTACGCCCACACGCCGTCACCGCGGCGCAGCACCAGGTCATCCACGGCGCCCGTCGTGGGGCCGGCGATCTCATCCACCACGGGCCATTCGGCCACGCCCGCGCGGAGCCTCAGCGCCGGCTTCCGGTTTAGGCTCTGCACCTTCGCCCGGCCCTCAGCGCGCTGAGCGGCCGTCAGGTCCCGACACGTGCCCGGGTAGGCGCCGGGCGGGGCATGCGGCGCGCTCGGCGCTTCCAGGATCTCCCGACGCGTGCAGTAGCACTCATACACAAGCCCCGCGGCATCAAGCCGACGCGCAGCCTCCGCGTAGAGGTGCAGCCGCTGCGACTGGTGGATCACCGGCTCGTCCCACTCGACGCCGAGCGCAGCCATATCCTCCAGCTGGCGTTCGGCAGCGCCGGGCTTGACCCGGTCCAGGTCCTCGATGCGCATGATGAACCGACGGTTCGTGCTGCGCGCATACGCCCAGGCCAGGATCGCGGTGCGCAGGTTGCCCAGGTGGAAGTCCCCGCTCGGTGAGGGGGCAAACCTGCCGGCTGACCGTTCGGCACCTGCGGTGGCCGGTTCAGCGCCCATGATCTGTCTCCGTGAGCGGACGCAGGGATCTGCGGAACAGCACATGCTCAAATCCAGCGGTGGGGTCCTGGTCCTCGGTGGGGTGGAATCCGAGCCGGTGGGCGAGCGTGCGCATCGGAGTGTTCTGCACAGCGGTGATGATGACCGCGTCGTGCGCGGAACGCAGCCCCACCGGCCCCTCATCCGTGCCCTGCAGCATGGACAGCCGATCCAGCTGCGCGCGCAGCGCCTCCTGCGCCACACCACGGCCCCAGGCGTGAGGGTGGAGGCGCACATACAGGTTGGCGACGCGTTCGCTGCCCACATCCATGCCGGACAGTCCGGCTACGCCGAGAACATCGCCGGAGGGATCAGCGGCGGTGATCAGCATGTAGCCGATGCCGTCGCGGCGTGCGCACGCCAGCCACACGGCAAGCACCCGCTCCATTTGGTCCACGGCGTCCAGCGGCGGGGTGGAGTCGAGGTGGAAGGTGCGCGCGTCGGAATGGAGGCGCCACAGCGCGGGCAGGTCCGCAGCGGTCAGCGGCCGCAGGTGCAGCCGCCCGGTGGTGATGGGCATGAGAGCGGCCCCACCACCGCTGAAGGGTGATGGGGCCGTGCTCGTTGTGGTCATGGGCGCGTCAGGTCAGCGGCGGCGCGTCGCTTCAGCGCTGACCGGTCACTTCTTCGACTGGTTCTCGTTCGGCTTCTTCTCGCCGATCTTGCCCTCAATGCCCGGCTCCGCGGTGGGGTGGGTCGGGTCGAGCGGCTTCTTCTTGCCGCCCTGGAGTGCGTCCGACACGTCCCCAGCCTCAGCGGAGGCCACGGAGTCCGACACGTCACGAGAGTCAGCATCAGTGGATGCTGCTGCCGGGTAGTGGGCGCGAGCAAAGTCCGCCGGCGGAGCCCACGGATCCTCGATCGGACGGGTCTTCTGCCACACCACGTAGGCAACAGCGCCGCCGGCGGCGAGGCCCACGAGCAGGCCGAGCACACCCAGGCCGCGCTTCTTCTTCACCGGCTTAGCGGCAGCCTTCTTGATGTCCACCGAGCCCTTCTCCCACTCCTTGCGGGCAGCATCAACCGCGGCAGCAACAGCCGCGGACACGGTGGCGTTGGTGGCATCAGCCGTGTTCTTTGCGCGCGGCAGGTAGTCGCCCTTTACGTCTTCGGTCAGCTTCTGCGCGCGGTCTGCAACGTTCGAGTTCTTCAGGTTCTTGCGAGCCTGCTTCGCGGCCTTCTCAGCCTTCGGCGCGTAGGTCTTGTAGGCGTCGGTGGCGAGATCGCGCGCCTCACCAGCGGCCACCGCAGCGAGCGGGCCCACGGACTCGAGCGCGGTCTGGATCGAGCCGCCGGCGTTCTTCGCGGCCTTGTCAGCCTTCTTCTGGCCCTTGGCGGCCTTCTTGGATGCGGCACGCTTGGTCTTCGGGAAGATTGCCATGGTGCTATCCCCTTTCGTCTCTCACCGCAGGTCATGCGGCTCATGCGTCAATGGCGCGCAGGGAACTGCGCGTACACGATCAACCCTACAGGCGCAGTAGGCGCTGGATCACAGCCAGCATGCAGTTTGCGCCGGAGGCCCGACCGCCTGCGTGAAGCACCGGGCCGCCCTCATATGAAGCCTCCGCGCCGCCCATGTGAACCAGCCGGGACGCCCCATGTGAAACAGCCGGGACGCCCCATGTGAAACAGCCGGGACGCCCGTATGAAACACTGAGAGCATGTTTGCAACTCTTCACACGAACCACGGCGATATCCGCCTGGAGCTGTTCCCGAACCACGCCCCGAAGACCGTTGAGAACTTCGTGGGCCTTGCCAAGGGTGAGAAGGAATTCACCAACCCGAACACCGGTGAGAAGGAGCAGCGCCCGTTCTACGACGGCGTGATCTTTCACCGCATCATCGATGGCTTCATGATCCAGGGCGGGGACCCGACCGGCACCGGCACCGGCGGTCCCGGCTACAACTTCGATGACGAGATCTCCGAGAAGAACTTCAATAACAAGTACATGCTCGCCATGGCCAATGCCGGCAAGCGCATGAACGCCATCACCGGCCGCCCGTCCGGCACCAACGGCTCCCAGTTCTTCATCACCGTGGCACCCACCCAGTACCTTCACGGCAAGCACACCGTGTTCGGTGAAGTGGCGGACGACGAGTCCCGCCGGGTGGTTGACGCCATCGCCGGAGTGAAGACTGATATGCGTGATCGCCCGCTGGATGACGTGGTCATCGAATCCGTCACCATCGAGGACTGACTCTCAGAGCATCGCACCGCCCCGGTTCCGTTGTCACAGCGGGCCGGGGCTCGGTTTATGCCCAGCTCGGCCGGAGCGCGTGATGCGTCAGCGCTGCGTCAGAAGCTGGGTCTCACCCCACGTCCCGCCTGCGGAACCGGAGGAAGGCTGCCAGCAGCGCCGCTGCCACGAGAGCGAGCTCGGCTGCCACGCCGCCCCACGCCACGGACTCTGCAGGGACCTCGCCCACGGCATTGAACGGCGCCGCATCCAGGACAGCATCCGGCAGATCCAGCGCAGGACCCAGCAGCACCAGCACCGCTGACGCGCCGAACAGCACCCATGCAGGCCACGGGGCGGCGCCCCGCCATGCAGTCCACAGCGCTGCCACTGCGCAGAGCAGAAGCGCCGGCACCGCATAGACCGCAGCGGCGGTGACTGTTTCAGCGGCGGAGATCGCGTCCGGTCCCAGGCCATCAGCGGCCGAGGTGTCCCGCAGCGCCAGCATTCCGGTCCCCGCATACACCAGGGCAGACAGCGCCATCAGGCCCACCAATGCCAGCACCATCAGAGTGCCCACCGCCATGGCGAGACGGCCCCGGCCAAGGGGCTGCGCCAACAGGTGGGAGAGGCGCCCGGCCCGCTCTTCATCGGCCCACCGGCCCATGAAGGTGATGCCCACGGCGGCGGCGAACAGCGCGCAGATCTGCATGGTGATGGATGTGATCGCCGTGGAGTCCGCGCTCATTCCCAGTGATTCCACGAGGCCTTCAGCATGCTTCAGCGCCTCCAGCCAGTCCGGCAGCTGACTGCCCATCAGCGCAGCAAACCCCACCGAGCCGAACACCCAGCCGATCAACGGAGCCTTCCCCACGTGCCACGCGATGCCGCCCGCTGTTCCGAACCCCGCCCGGGCGGTGGCTCGTCCCGGGCGGGGCGTGAGCACACCGCTGTCCACGTCGCGCCGACTCCTCAGCAGGAACGCAATCCCGATCAGCACCACCGAGGTGCCGGCCAGCACCACTAAGGGCGCCCAGCGCATCTGTGCGAACGGTGAGACCGCGTCAAACCAGCCGAGCGGGGAGGCCCACGACCAGCCCACGCCGCCGGTGCCACCAGCCCCGTGCCCTCCGGCATTGACCGCGGCGCGCACCAGATAGAGCACCCCGAACACTGAAAGGCTCAGAACCGCCGCGGTGCGCGACTGCTGCGCCAGCTCCGCCATCACCATGCCGAGCCCAACGAACACCATCATGTACGCCCACAGCAGCGCCGCGTACACGAGCGCGCCGCCATGCTCCGGCCCCGTGGTGCCCGATTCAGCGCCCACCAGCGGCACACCGAGCGCGGTGAACACCCCGAGCGTCACCAGTGCTACAGCTGCGGCGCACGTAGTGACGGTGATCAGCGCGCCCGCCAGCGGGGCAAGCCGCCCGATGGGGCGAGAGGTCACCAGCCCGGTGCGTCCAGCGTCCTCTTCCCGACGCGTTCCGGCGACCGCCAGGAGGATCCCACCCACCCCAAGACCGGGAAGAACCATGATCGCCAGCTCATTCGCCACCATCCCGCCGAGCTGGTCGAGCCCACCGGAGTTGCCTCCGATCGCTTTCATCGCCTGAGAAGCGTCGTACGCCTGCGCGTAGGTGCCGCGTTCCGTCGGTGTGGGGTAGAGCCGGTCCAGGGACACGGCGGTGAGCACTGTCAGGGCCAGCATGGCCAGCGGCCACACCAGCAGACGCATCCGCTGCGTGCGCACCAGGGAGCGCACCATGCGCCAGGTGCCGGTCATCGTGCCTGCACCTCATAATGCTCAAGGAACAGCTCGTCCAGGGACGGCGGCCTGACCACCAGGGACAGCGGGTCCGCCGCCGCCACCGCTGTGACCGCCTGGGCAACCGCTGGGCGAGGAGAGCGAACCGTGAGGTGGATGCCGGTGGCGTCAGATGAGATCGACGCGTCCGCTCCCTGCTCGGTGAGCTGACGTCTCACCGCCTCCGCCGCGTCTGCGTTCGCCAGGGTTGCCACGATCGTGGTGGTGCTCTCCTGGCGCAGCGCCTCAAGCGTGCCGGAGGAGATGGTGCGGCCGTCCTTGAGGATGGTGACGTGGGAGCAGAGCGCTTCCACCTCATCGAGAATATGGCTGGACAGCAGCACGGTGGCGCCGCGGCTGCTCAGCTCCATCACCGCTTCCTGGAATCGCGCCTCCATCAGCGGGTCAAGACCGGAGGTGGGTTCGTCGAACACGTACAGGTCAGCATCCAGCGACAGCGCCGCGATCAGCGCCACCTTCTGCCGGTTGCCGGTGGAGTAGGTGCGGGCTTTTTTGCGGATGTCCAGGCTGAATGCGTCGACCAGGTGATCACGCCGAGCCCGGTTCTCCCCGCCGTGAAAGCGCGCCAGCATGTCCAGGCATTCACCGCCGGTCAGGGACGGCCACAGGGAGACATCCGCTGGAACGTAGGCGAGACGGCGGTGGATCGCCACCGCGTCTCGGCGCGGATCAAGACCGAACACGTGCAGCGTTCCGGCGGTGAGTGTGATCTGACCGAGAAGCGCTTTGATCAAGGTGGACTTTCCTGCGCCGTTCGGGCCCAGGAAGCCGTGCACCTGGCCGGTTTCCACACGCAGATCAGCGCCGTCCAGGGCGCGCAGGCGGCCGTAGGCTTTCACCAGGTCAGTGCCGTGGATGATGCTCATTTCAGGTCTCCTCGTGGTGATCGGGCTGGTCATTGGCGGGGAGCAGGTCGTGGATGAGAGCTCGCAGCATTCGTGCTTGAACCGGGGAATCTGCCAGCAGAGTGGTGAAGCCGAGGATGATCTTCCGGCCCACCGCTGTCCGCCCCCAGCGAGGCAGCAGCGCAATCGTCTGCTGGGTGAGTTCTGGCTCTTCCGCTGCCCATGACAGGACCTGGGCGCGCAGTTCGTCCGCCGCCTGATCCGCCTCCTCCGGCGGAAGGTGCGCCAGGGCCGGGTAGCGGGTGTAGAAGGCTGCAGCGCGTTCGATCGCCCGGTCGTCAAGGCCCGCCATCACCGCGGCGAGCTCGCTGACCGCGGGAACCAGGCCCCGCTGGGTGAGCATCTCGCCGAGCCGCTGCTCCTTGCGGAGCGCCTCGCGCGCCTCCGGATCAGTAAGTCGCTCCGCCACCCGGTCATAGAACTGGGTGAACTCGCGGGGCACCGGGGTGAAGGAACGGCCCTCCTCCGCCATGGTGATGAGGGCGCTGATCCGCTCACGCTGCTCGGTGAGCTCAGCGATCCGCTGATCAATCGTCTGCGCGGTGGCGGTCAGCTCACTCAGCGGTGAGGCCGAGTCGCTGTGCGCAGCGTTCTGGCGGAGGATGTCCGCCACCGCGTCCAGGGACAGGCCGGCGTCCACCAGCCAGCGGATGCGCAAGATCCGAGCCACATGCGTCAGCTGATAGTCGCGGCGCCCGCCGCGAGTGGGCGGCACCGGCAGCAGCCCGATCTGGTGGTAGTACCGGATGGTGCGCACCGTTGTGCCGGTGAGTTCGGCGCACTCGGAGATCCTCATGCGCACAGTCGAGCATGTGACGCTGCGTCACAGTCAAGATCAGGCCCGGCTCGGCCACCAGATCCGCTCGCCCACCAGGGTGAACACCGCCGGCACCAGCACCGTGCGCACCAGGAGAGTGTCGAGCAGAACACCGAGGCCCACGATCAGACCCAGCTGCCCGAGCACCACGAGCGGCAGCACTCCGAGCGCCGCGAACACTGCCGCGAGCACCACCCCCGCGGAGGTGATGACCACGCCCGTGTGGGACACCGCCCGCACCAGTGCCGCGCCCATGCTGTGCTCCTGGTTCTCCTGCTTCACGCGGTGCGAAAGAAAAATGGAGTAGTCCACGCCGAGCGCCACCAGGAACAGGAAGGCAATCAGCGGCACGGTGATGTCCAGTCCGGGCCAGTTGAACAGCTGCTCACCGATCCACGTGCCGATTCCAAGAGCGGACACGGTGGAGATGCCGGTGAGCACCATGAGGATGACCGGCGCCACCACAGAGCGCAGCAGCACCGCGAGCAGCACCAGCACCACGGCCACGATCATCGGCGCGATCAGCCACAGGTCGCGGACGGAGGTGTTGTGAACGTCGAGCGCGGCAGCGCTGGATCCGCCCACCAGCGTGGCGGCGGCAGCAGTCCCGCCGTCAGCACCATCACCAGTCCCGTCACCGGTGCCGATGCCGGCGTTGTTCAGCGCGCTGCGCAGGCCCGCCACCTCAGCGCTCGCGGCGGATGACTCCGGCTCCGCGGTGCCGGTTGCGCTCAGCGGAACAATCGTGCGCGTGGGGCCGCCGGCTGCGGCAGCCTCGAACGGCTCCCCGCTCGGGTGCGCCCGCTGAATCCCGGGCACGCTTTCAGCAGCGCTGATCGCCTTCTCCGTGGCCGCCTGCGCGTCCTTCGGGGTCGACGCGCTCACCACCATCAGATGCGGCGCCGCCTCACCGGCAGGATAATGCTCCGCCATCGTTTCCAGACCGGATCGTGCCTCACTGGCGGTGGCGAACTGTTCCATCTGGGACAGGCCGATCCGGGTGCCGATCAGACTGGAGGCGCCCACTGCGAGCACCGCCAATGCGCCGATCATTGCCATGGCCGGGTGCGCCACCACGTGGCGCGCCGTCCACGCGAACACACCGCGCGGCTCATTGCCTTCGGACGAGGTGGCCTCCCGGGTGTCACCGGCAGCCGAGGGTCGGGGGATGAACGGCCAGAACACGGAGCGGCCCACCAGCGCCAGCAGCGCGGTCAGCGGAAACACCACTGCGAGCAGCGCGATCAGCAGCCCGGCCGCGGCCGCGATGCCAAGACCGCGGGTGGCGGGCATGAGCGCTGCCAGCAGCGTCAGCAGAGACAGCACCACGGTGATGTTCGAGGTGAGAATGGCCGGCAGCACTGCCTTCCACGCCCGTGAGAGCGCCGCGCGATGATCCGGATCCACGGCGAGCTCCTCGCGGTAGCGAGAGATCAGCAGCAGCGCATAGTTCGCGCCGGCTCCGAACACCAGCACGGAGATGACGCCCGCGTCGAACGCGAGATCAAACTGTTCGCCCAGCCGGGCTGTCACTGCGCCGGCCGCGCCATCAGCCGTGGCCACCACGGCAAGCGGCAGGATCCACAGGATGGGGGAGCGGTAGGTGAGCAGCAGCAGGAGAGCCACCACACCCACCGTCACCGCAAGCAGCGTGAAGTTGGCTCCCGCGAACGCGCCGCGGATATCCGAGCCGATCGCAGGCCCACCGGTGACGGACACGGTCAGCTCACCAGCACCGTTCGCCTGCTCGTCCTGGGCGGTCTGCTTCGCCACCGCACGCAGTGCAGCCACGGTCTCATCCACTGCCTGAGAGTTCTCATCGGTGCGCTGCGATTCGCTGGCCGCCGTGGACGGCTCGGTGTTGATCGGCGCCCCCACGATCGCGGCCTTGCCATCCTCCGAGGGGATCGGGCCCACCGGCTTCGGCGCGTCAGCAGGAGCATCCGCAGCGGCGGCACTGCTGCGTTCAGCGGCCGTATTCGCCATCTCCTCTCCGACACGCTTCGCAGCAGCCAGGTCCGCCGGCGTCAGCACGCCGCCGTCAGCGCGCGTGATGACCGCCATCACCTGCTGCATTTCGTGGCCGGGCGCCTGATCGAGCAGCTCCTGAGCCCGCGTGGATTCCACGGTGGGCGGGGCCGCGTCCATGCCGGCAACAGGCCCGGCGCCGCGGATGCTGAACAGGGCCACGGCTGCCAGCAGGGACAGCAGGAGCACGATAACGGGTCGGCGTGTGGGAAAGGAACTCATACTTCCACGCTAGGAATCGGGGCGCTGAAGCGGATCAACCGAATGGTTGAATGCGTCGGGCGGTGAGGCTGCGCAGACTGCGGTGAGCCGGACGCGCGCAGCGATGAAGCGGGACGCTCGCGCAGCGGTGAGCCAGGCGTGTGCGCGTCGTGCCTGCTCAGCTCGCGCAATCAGCTGGGGCAAAATGGAGGCTATGAGCGTGAACCCCCCGAGCTATGGCCAGTCGTCCGCGGGCGCGTCGAACGGCGACCATCCGGTGTGCCCGCGGCATCCCGACCGCGTCAGCTACATGACGTGCAAACGGTGCCACCAGCCGATGTGCCACGGCTGCCAGGTGGCCACCGAAGTGGGGTCCCTCTGCGTGGACTGCATGCAGGAGATCAACCGCGCCCAGCGCGGCACCATGGCGCGCACCGCAGTGGGTGGGCGTGGCCATGACACCCCGATGGTCACGTACGTGATCATGGGAATCTGCATTGTGCTGTTCGCGCTGCAGACCATGGGGCCGTTCATCACGCCGGTGCACCAGTGGCTGATGTTTGCGCCGTTCCGGGCTCTGCAGATGCCGTGGACGTTCATCACCTCCGGTTTCTTGCACGGCGGAGTGCTGCACCTTGCGCTCAACATGTATGCGCTGTGGGTCATCGGTCAGTACCTGGAGCGGGCCCTTGGCCGCTGGCGGTTCACCGCCCTGTTCCTGCTGTCGGTAATTGGCGGGCACGTGGCGGTGCTGCTGCTGTCCAGTCCGCTGTCCGACTCGTGGGTGACCGGTACAGTGGGCGCCTCCGGCGGCATCTTCGGCCTGTTCGGAGCGCTGTTTGTGGTGCAGCGGAAGCTCGGCGGGCAGGCCACACAGGTGCTGGTGCTGATCGGTGCCAACCTGGTGATCACCTTCCTCTACCCGAATATCTCCTGGCAGGGCCACCTCGGCGGCTTGGTCACCGGCACCGCGCTGGCCGCCGCATTCTTCGCAACCCGCCCCACAGCCACTCCGGGCGCTGATCGTGAAGCGCTGGGCCGGAAGTCCGCGATGATCCACGCGGGAGTGTGCGCAGCGATGGCGGCGGTGCTCGTGGTGCTGGTGATTGTGAAGGCGCTGATGGCGCTGTCCAGCGGTGTGGTGTTGATCCCCGGTCTGCTCTGAACGCACGCTTGTCCACAATCGAACAGCGGCATTGTGGAGAGCGGCGGGGAATCGCCCCCACAACTGTCCACAGAGTTATCCCCAACTGTGGACCGCTTACATATGTGTAGTTCCCCAGGCCACAAGGGTGAGCACGAGTTATCCACTCTCCGTCATCGGCGGAACGCCTTCTGTGTGCACAGTGCACCGTGTTCGAACAGGGTGTTCACCGCACATCGATGTCCACACCCGTCACCGCGTTATCCACGAGTCGCAGAAAGTTATCCACATCGCGGGGTGCGTGGTTGACAGTCATCCAGAGTTATCCACAAAGCTATCCACGGCTGGGGATAATGACAGACGTGTGATTATCGAACGCGCGTGCTGAAACGGGTGCGCGTCGAACCCGCGCGTGTAGAGATGGGTGCGCGTCGAACCCACGCGTGTAGAGACGGGTGCGCGTCGAACCCGCGCGGCACCTCAGCACACGTTTACCCTGGTCTCATGCCCGCGCACAGCTTCACCTCCGCCTCCCAGGCCGACTACGACTCGCTTCCCTCGATCGGGGACTTGGTTGAGCAGGACTCCCTGGAATACCTGTTCCCGCCGCTTGCGCTCTTGATCCAGGCCGGCAGCCTGGAGATGCGCCTGCTGCGGGAAGCGGACATGCCGGTCTATGCGGCGCTGCTGCGCCAGCCGATCTTCGACGAGGGCGTTGAGTTCGCCTCGTTCCCCTGGTACACACCGGATCCGGATGAGCGGGTGCGTCAAGCATTCCAGTTTCAGTGGCGTCAGCGCGCCCAGTTCCGTGCTGACGAGTGGGAGCTGCCCTTCGGCGTGTTCTGGCAGGGGAGCCTGGTGGGCATGCAGTCCGTGCTCAGCAAGAACTTCGCCATCACCCGCCGGGTGGAGACCGGCTCCTGGCTCACCCGAGACTTCCACCGCCAAGGCATCGGCACACTGATGCGCACGGCGATGCTCGTGTTCGCCTTCCAGCACCTGGGAGCCGCTCGCGCCGAATCCTCAGCGGTTCGCGGCAACCTGCCCTCGCTCGGCGTGTCAAGGAAGGCAGGCTACGCCTGGAACGGCACCGAAGTGGCGGTCATCGACGGTGAACGGGTGGAGCTGCAGCGCGTTGTGGTGACACCGGATTCGGCCGTGGTTCCGCACACCCCGGTGCGGGTGAGCGGCATGACCCGTGAGCTGATGGAGCTGCTGGGCGCCGCAGCGCCCGCGTCCGCTGACTGAGCGCCGAAACCGCCGACTGAGTGCCCACGCCCGCTGCCGGCTGGGCACCCGGGCCCGCTGCCGACTTGGGCACCCACACCCGCTGACTGGGCACGAGGCCCAGCCGGGGCGCGGGCGCCATGAAGAGGAGCGCTGGGAGCGTCAGCCGACCGTGTCAGGATCGCCGCCGCCGCGGCCCTCAGCCCCCTTGTCCAGGCCGCTGATCCGCGTCAGCTCGTCCTGCGTCAGCTCCAGCTCGAGGGACTGGAAGTTCTCCACGATCCGAGAGGGCGTCACCGACTTCGGGATCACCACATTGCCGATCTGACGGTGCCACGCGAGCACCACCTGACCGGGGGTCGCGTCGTGCGAGCGCGCAATCTCCGCAAGCACCGGATCATCCAGGAGACCGCGGCCCTGCCCGAGCGGACCCCACGCCTGAGTGAGGATGTCATGCCGAGCGCCCTTCGCGCGCAGCTCCTGCTGCGTGAAATACGGGTGCAGCTCGATCTGGTTGAGCACCGGCTTCGACTCGGACTTCGCCATCAGCTCGTCCAGGTCCCCCACCCGGAAGTTCGACACGCCGATCGACCGGATCCGGCCCTGCATCTGCAGCTCCGTGAACGCCCGCCACGTGTCATGGAACAGGCCGTTCTTCGGCGGGCACGGCCAGTGGATCAGGTACAGGTCCAGAGTGTCGAGGCCCAGGCGCTGCATGGACGCGTCGAACGCGCGCAGCGTGGAGTCATAGCCCTGATCGTCATTCCACAGCTTCGTGGTGATGAAGATGTCCTTCGGGTCCACGCCGGCGGCGTCGATCCCGCGGCGCACACCCTCCTCGTTCCCGTAGATCGTGGCGGTGTCGATGTGACGGTAGCCGGCCTCGAGCGCATGCTGAACAGCCGCGGCGGCGTCCTCGTTGCTCACCTTGAACACACCGAAGCCGAGCTGCGGAATGGCGTTGCCGTCATGGAAACGGAGAGTGGGGGAGGTGGTCATGACGTCCTTTCGTCAGTTATTGCCGTATTTGGTCATCGTGGCCGGATCCATTCCAGTGCGACCGGCCGGACCCCGGTCCAGACCGGTGATCGCCTCGATCTCCGCCTCGCCGAGGAACACGTCCAAGCTCGCAAAGTTCTCGCGCATCCGGTCCGCGTTCACCGACTTCGGAATGGTGATGAAGCCCCGCTGGCGATGCCACGCAAGCACCACCTGAGCGGGGGTGGCGTTGTGCCGGGCTGCGATGTTCTGCAGCACCGGCTCCTCGAAGAGCGCCCCGCCGCGAGCCAGCGGCGCCCACGCCTCAGTGGGAATGCCGAAGGACTCGTTGACCTGCACCATCTCCTGCTGCGGAAAGAACGGATGCAGTTCGATCTGATGCAGCGCCGGCACCACACCGGTGGCGTCGATGATCTCGCGCAGCTCAGGCTCAGCGAAGTTGGAGACGCCGATCGATCGAACCCGGCCCTCCTCCTGCAGCCGGATCAGGGCCTTCCACGTGTCCACGAAAAGACCGGCCGGTGGATTCGCCCAGTGGATCAGGTACAGGTCTAGGGTGTCGAGGCCAAGGCGCTGCATGGACGCGTCGAACGCGCGCAGCGTGGAGTCATAGCCCTGATCGTCATTCCACACCTTCGAGGTCACCATGATCTCGGACCGGCTGATCCCGCTGCCGCGGACCGCCCGGCCCACGGCGGCCTCATTCCCGTACAGGGTGGCGGTGTCGATGTGGCGGTAACCGGCGGCCAGCGCATCCGTGACGACGCGTTCAGCAACGGCATCATCCACCTTGTACACGCCGAACCCCAGAGCGGGAATGTGATGGCCATCCGACAGTCGGACCAGCGGATTCATAGGCAACCTCCTTCTGCTGGGGTGTCCCTAGGCTATCCTCGGCGCCGCCTGGGGCTTCTCAGCCGTTTGTGATGCCGAGAGGGTCGTGCGGCGGGTGCCGTGCGCTGGGTGCGGCGGGGCGGGCTGTGTCCCCGGGGGCCGTGTTTCTCCGGGGCCCCAGAAGCAGAACGTGAGCTTTGTGCGCTAAAACGCCGATTTGGCGCACAAACCTCACGTTATGTAGCGCTGTGGCGGGGAAGGGCGGCATCGGGTGGCCGGAGGAGACGGAAACAGCAAGTTACCTCCGGCTGTGGCCGCGCAGTTGTGCACAGCTGCGGGTGAGGGCGCGTCGGCAACGGTGACGGCAGCGGATGATCCCCGTATGCCACGACCTTCCGCTCCGCTTCCGAAGGCGCTCATGTCGGCTCCGTTTCTGACGGCGGACGCGCAGCGCCACGGGGTGTCCCGGTTTCGTCTTCGCGCCGATGACATTGTTCGGCTCGGCGCAGGACTGTATGCACACAACAGCACAGTGGTGACCGAGGCGGGAATGGTCGCGGCACTGAGCAGGAAGCACCCGGGCAGTGTGGCGTCGGGAGTCACTGCCGCACGGCTGCTGAAGGTTCCGCTGCCCGGCCCGCTTGGTGACTGGATGCCCGGGGAGCGGATTCATTTGGCCTGCCGGCCGAACGCGTCGAGGTCCAGCACCTCAGTTCAGTGGGAGCGCACGCTGGTTGCGGAGACGGACGTGGTACGCCTTCAGCTCTCTTCCGTGCTGCCGGCGGCTGTTCACCCGGCGGATCGGTGGCGGTTCGAGGTGACGGCGATGACTCGGCCGCGACTATGGGTCTCTCTCTGCCGGGTGCTGCCGCTGGATTGGCGGATTGCGGTGGCGGATCACCTGCTGCGGGAACCGCGCCCATGGGCTGGGGACGCTCATTGGCAGGCGCACGCCACTGCTGAGATGTTGACGGCGCTGCTGGACCGGTTGGCTGGGTATCGAGGCGCGGGGCTTGCTCGGGCTGCGGCCGTGGATGCTCGTGTGGGGGTGGATTCGCCCCAGGAGACTCGGCTGCGGCTCGCGCTGCAATGGGCGGGGCTGCCGTCTCCGGAGCTGAACCCGCGGCTGCGGATCAGCGCGGACGGCTCCTGGATCGAGCCGGATCTGTTCTACCCGGATTTCGGGGTGATCGTCGAGTATGACGGTCGCCCCCATTTCGAGGGTGATGCGCCGTCGCAAGGGCAGAACCGGTCCCTTCGGCTGCGACGCTCCGGCTACTGCGACGTCCACATCTTCCGCTCCGACCTTGCCATGACGCGCGTGGGGATGCCGGATGCTGAGGTGCGGGCTCGGCTAGCCGCATCGCGCGCTGTCGCCATTGTGGCCAAAGAACTTCTCCACCGAGGATGGCGGCCGACGCATGCCGTCCAGGCCCGGCTCCTTCGGATTGCCCCCGGCCTGCTCCAAGGCCTCGAGAGATGCAACAGAACGTGAGTTCAGAGCGCTAAAACTGCGAAATAGCGCACCAAACTCACGTTCTGAAGGTTGGCGCCGGAACCGGGCGGCGCGGCCGACTCAGTCGTTGCTCTGCCGCCCGGTGTCGTCGGAGAAGACGTCCGGGATGCCGTCTTGGTTGGCGTCCACCTGCTCCTGGGCGTGGATCTTCGCGTAGCGGGCGTTGCGCGGAAGCAGGATGATCGAGCCGAGCACAGCCGCGATCACCGACGCGGTCAGCACACCCACCTTCGCGTAGTCCTGCCACGGTCCGGAGCCGGCATCGAAGGACAGCTCCGATACCAGCAGGGACACCGTGAAGCCGATCCCCGCGAGCGCCGCCACGCCCACCAGGTCGATCCACTGGATCGACGGATCCAGGTTTGCTCCCTTCAAACGCGTGATCAGGAATGTGGTGCCCACGATGCCGATGATCTTGCCGAGCACGAGCCCCAGGATCACGCCGAGCGCTACAGCGGAGCCCCAAGCATGGAGCAGGCCGCTCAGGCCGCCCACGGCCACACCTGCGGAGAAGAATGCGAACACGGGAACAGCAACACCCGAAGAGAGCGGGGAGAAGCGGTGTTCAAAGGTTTCGGAGAGGGAGACTGGCGCATCGACCCGCTCCTTGACGTGCGCGGAGTCCTTGACGGGAATCAGGAATGCGAGGATCACGCCGGCGATCGTGGCGTGGATGCCGGAGTTGAGGAACAGCGCCCACACCACGCCGCCGATGGGCAGCAGGATGAACCATGCGGCGGCGAAGAAGCGGTGGAAGATCAGCTCTGCCTTGTTCGCGATGAACCAGTACAGCGCCAGTGGGATCAGCGCGATCGCCAGGTAGTGCAGCTGGAGGTCCTGGGAGTAGAACACGGCGATGATGACGATTGCGAGCAGGTCATCCACGATCGCCAGAGTGAGCAGGAAGGTGCGGATGCCGGCGGGCAGCTTTGAGCCCACGAGCGCGAGCACCGCCACAGCGAAAGCGATGTCGGTGGCGGCGGGAATGGCCCAGCCGGACCCGTGCCCGTCAGTCGCCACCGCGTTCACGATGGTGTAGATGATGGCCGGCATGGCCACGCCGCCCGCTGCTGCGGCGATCGGCACGAGCGCACGACCGGGATCGCGCAGGTCTCCCTTGACGAACTCCTTCTTCAGCTCAAGGCCCACCATGAAGAAGAAGATGGAGAGCAGGCCGTCAGCGGCCCAGTGCCCGATGGTGAGGTTGAGGTCCAAGCCGAACAGCTCAAAACCGATGTGGGTGTCCCGCAGGCCGAAGTAGGCGCTCGCGGCGCCGGAGTTCGCCAGGATCAGGGCGGCGATGGTGGCAAGCACCAGGATCGTGCCGCTGGTGGTTTCGCGGGTCAGCACTTTCTCCAGGCGCGTGTACTCGCGATAGGTGCCGGGGGAGAGGATGGTGGTGGCTGCGTGGGGGCGGCGCGGGGGGCGCTGCTGGGACGGGGACGGGGAGTCGGAAGGGGTCATGACCTGCTCCTTGAGTGGGCTCACTGCTGCTACGTGCCGACCAGACTTCCCGGCTCACCGCGCCCCACCTTGCCATAGATCGTGATGCGGTGCACTTCGCGTCCGGGGCGGGTAGCGCCGTTCGAGCCTGGTTGACCGGCCAGCTGTTTCGGCTTTGAATGACGGGGCAGACCCGTCGGCAGGGGTCGGGAACACCGTGCACAGGGTCTGCCGCGGCTCTGCCCGTCAGGGGTCGGCGAGCTGTGTGAGGAGCGCCCGGAAGAACGTTTCGCACGCGTCGATCTGGCTGAGCGCCACGTATTCGTCAGCGCCGTGCGCTTGGGCGATGTCTCCCGGTCCGATCACCACGGTGGAGATACCGGCGTTCTCGTAGATTCCGGCTTCAGTGCCGTAGGTGACTTTCTGGGTCTGCACGTGCTGGCCGGCGGCTTCCGCGAGCTGGGCGGCGGGGCAGTCGCCGTCTGCTGCGAGCGGGTACAGCAGCGAGTTGATGGTCAGCTCAGCGCCCACGCGCGTAGCAGCAGCGGAATCTGCCGGCTCTTCCGGAATTGCGGCGCGCATGGCCGCGTCGATCTCCTGGATCTTCGAATCGATGCGGCGCACCACCGCGGGCACGTCCATGCCGGGCAGCGCCCGGAACTCGAACTCCACCTGGGTGTGGGCGGGCACGGTGTTGCTGGCGTTGCCGCCGGTGATCACGTTGACGCCGCCGGTGGTGTGGGGAACGGGGAAGGCATCGTCAGCGGGGCCGTCAGCGATGAGACGGTCGATGATCTCCTCGTGGAACCACGTGGTGAAGGCCGACGCGTACCGAATGGAATTGAGTCCGCGCGGCAGCAGGGAGGAGTGCGCGGCGATGCCGTGAAAGTCCGCCCGGAACACGTTCATGGACTTGTGGCCGCAGATCACGTCCATCATGGTGGGTTCGCCCACGAACGCGATACGCGGGGCAAGGCCGAGCGCGCGCAGCTGTTTCACCAGTTCACGGGCCCCGTTGCAGGTGGTCTCCTCTTCCCAGGTGGCGGCGATGATGATCGGCTCGGTGAGCGGGGCGGCGGCGAACTCGTCGGCTAGGTGCGCGGCGATGCCGAGGTAGGCCTTCATATCGCAGGTTCCGCGGCCGTAGAGCCGGTCCTCGCGGACGGTGGGCGTGAACGGGTCCGTGGACCAGTCCTGGCCGTCTACTGGAACGCAGTCGGCGTGGCCGGCGAGCAGGATGCCGCGGCGCTCCCCACCCGGGGAGGTGTGCTCAGCGACAGCATCCCCAGCGGGCTCCTGGGAGGATGGCGCACCAACCAGCTGGTCGAGGCCGCCTTTCCCGCGGCCTGCCGCATCGCCCAGCAGGTCGCGGGAAAGCTGATCGGAGCTGATGCGCGCGGGTTCCGGCAGGAGTTCGAGCGCCCCTTCGGCCGCGCCGGGGATGATCGCGATCAGGTTCGCGTTCTTCCGGTCCTCCTCGCGGAGCACATGCGTGATCGCGCCACCACCCTGCAGCCAGTCCCGCAGCAGGGTGATGGCGGGCAGATTGCCGTCCCGGGAGGTGGTGGCGAGCTCGATCAGCCGGCTGGCCGCGTCGAGCACAGTGGCCGGTCTGCGTGCGTCGTTGGGAGATGGAGCCATGAGACCACTCTAGGCCTGATCCGGGCGATCTGCGTGACCGGTGGGCCGGTGAGCAGCGGCGAAATGCCGTCAGGCGGTGCAGAAAGAAGGACCGCCGAAGCCCATGAATTGCCATCCGCGCTCGGCCGGTGCCTCGTAGGTCACCGAGAAGCTCGTGAAGGGCTTTTCGGAGGTGACCTCAGCGTCGATGTACTTCTTTGAGCTGCCAGTCCACGTCTCCCTGGTCCGGTAGAACGGGCCGGTTCCGGAGGTGGCATTGACGCCACCGATGTCCCCGGTCAGCGTGACGGGCATCGAGAATCTCACCGTGTCTTGATGCTGCTGATTGCGGATCGCGCTGTTGGTGCGGGTGAGGTCGTACATCGGCAGGGTGAAGGAGGTGACCGGCTGGGACACCGTGAAGGTGACCGTGGAGGAAGTGCAGTAGCCGATGTTGAGCACGAGGCCCCGATTGCTGGAGGACATCCCGTTCAGGGTGTAGGTGTTGACGATTCCGAGGTCCAGTGACTGTCCCCGGTACCCCACCATGCCGTGGTGGTTCGTGTTGTACATGTTGGTGGACGCGGTGGCGTACTTCGGGGTGCCGGGTTCGCCGGTCTGGGTCACGTGAATGCTGACCGTGGGGTTGGTGCCGGAGGCGCATCCTTCGGAGGACGTGGGCGTCGTGGTCCCCACAAGGCCGTTTGCCATCGCCCCGTTATCCCACTGGTTCCAGTCCATGGTGAAGCACTGACCGGAGCAGCTGGCCGCGAAAGCAGGGGCTGCAACGGCGGCGGCGGTGGTGGGAACCGCCCAGGCAAGTCCGGTGGCCACGGTGCGACGTGTGATCACAGGCGGCTGAGTTTCGGGCATAGAAGTCTCCTGGTGTAGAGCTAAGGGTGTGGGTGGCAGTGAGCGAGTCGGAGCTTACTGCCGTGTGCGGCCATAGCATATAGCACACATAAATCGCAAGGGGTTCCGATACCCTGCGTGCCGGACGTGCCTCATCAACGCGCCCCCCGCGCGCATGCCCAGCACGGCCAATTGTGGTGCTGGAGCACCCAGCAGCAGGGTATTCTTTCCCAATCCCTGCGCCGACGGAGGCGGGGCCGACCAAGGAGGTGGCATGAGCCACAGCGTTGACAATCCGCCTGCTGAGCAGGGCCAGGGGCAGATCACTGAGCTGAAGAAGGCGATCAGCCCGAAGCTTCTGCTGCTGTTCATCGTTGGTGACATCCTCGGCACCGGTGTCTACTCACTGACCGGCAAGGTGGCCGGCGAAGTGGGCGGCGCCGGCTGGATTCCAATCCTCATCGCGTTCGCTGTGGCGCTGCTGACCGCCTTCTCCTACTTGGAGATGGTGACGAAGTATCCGCAGGCCGCCGGCGCTGCTCTATATGTTCACAAAGCGTTCGGCATTCACATCCTCACCTTCATGGTCACCTTCGCGGTTCTCTCCTCCGGCATCACCTCGGCGGCAACCTCCGCGGTGTTCCTCGCGGAGAACTTCCTCAAGGTGTTCGACCTCGACCAGACCATGACGGAGGCAGCCTCCGCCGGGCTCGCCACCACCATTGCCATCGCGTTCATGTGCCTGGTGGCATGCGTGAACCTGTACGGCGTGTCCGA
Organism: uncultured Dermabacter sp.; assembly: GCA_947252755.1. Classification (GTDB taxonomy): domain Bacteria; phylum Actinomycetota; class Actinomycetes; order Actinomycetales; family Dermabacteraceae; genus Helcobacillus. The sequence goes on along the minus strand of CAMXWV010000009.1, from coordinate 69,238 downwards.
ATCGGTGAAGGCGAACGTGGTCCTCACGATCATTGAGCTGTCCGGTCTGGCACTGGTGCTCGGCACCGCGTTCTTCGCGATCGGCGCCGGCAACGCGGACTTCTCCCGGGTGGTCGTCTTCGAATCGCAGACGGACAAGTCCTTGCTCATGGCCACCATTGGCGCCACTGCTCTCGCCTTCTTCTCCATGGTGGGCTTCGAGGACTCGGTCAACATGGCGGAGGAGGTGCATGACGCGCCCTCCACCTTCCCGAAGATGCTGCTGGGCGGCCTGTCCATCACGGGTGTGGTGTACGTGCTGGTGTCCATCACCGCTGTGGCTGTGGTGCCGATCGGCACCCTGACAGAGTCCTCCACGCCGCTGCTGGAAGTGGTGCACCATGGGGCTCCGAACCTGCCGATTGATGAGATCTTCCCGATCATCTCGATCTTCGCGGTGGCGAACACCGTGCTGATCAACATGATGATGGCCTCCCGTCTCCTGTACGGCATGGCGAAGCAGGGTGTTCTGCCGCCGTTCCTCGGCAAGGTGCTGCAGCAGCGCCGCTCCCCGTGGTCAGCGATCGTGTTCTCCACCGTCCTGGGCGTGCTGCTCATCCTGATTGTGCGCTTCGTGCTCGCAGAGAACACCATCCAGTTCCTGGGCGGGACCACCGCTCTGCTGCTGCTCACCGTGTTCTGCCTGGTGAATATCGCGGTGCTGGTGCTGCGCAAGGACCGTGTGACCCATCGGCACTTCCGCACACCCACTGTGGTGGCGGTGCTCGGAGCTGTGACTGCCGGTCTGCTGGTGGGTCCGTGGGCGCAGAAGCCGGAGAACTATTCCATCGCTGCCGGCCTGCTCGGTGTGGGCTTCGCCCTGTACTTGATCACGTTCGTGTACAACAGTGCGGTCCGTGCACGCCGCACTCGCTTCCACAGCCCTGATGAGATCGGCAAGGAGTGAGCTGATGAAGATCCTGCTCGCATATGTTCCCAGCGCTACCAGCGAAGCGGCCCTGGAGTATGCCGTGAAAGAGGCGAAGGTGCACGGCGCAAGCCTGCTTGTGCTCGCTTCGGAGACCAGCGGCGTGAGCCGGAAGGATGAGGCTGTCACGGACAAGCGTGCGCTCCAGGCCCGGATCGAGGAGGCGGGGGTGGACGTGGAGATCGCTACTGTGCCGAAACGGGATGATCCCGCTGATGACATCCTGCACGCTGTTGCGGATCATCAGCCGGACCTGGTGGTGATGGGCATCCGCAAGCGCACGCCGATCGGGAAGATGATCACCGGCTCCACCTCGCAGCGCGTGGTCCTGGAGGCGCCGTGCCCGGTGGTGCTCGTGAAGCCGAAGGATTTTGTGCAGCCGCCGGTGATCTGATCGCCCCGGCCCCTTCGAGCTGCCCGGGCCCGGCCCTGGCCGGCTGATCGGGCGTGATCCGGGCCATGCCCCTTTCAGTGTGATGCCCACGCTGCGCGATTAGCATGGGCGCATCATCGACTCAACGAGAGGAGATGCCGTGGGCATCCTCAGTGGAATCTTTCGACGCGACCCCAAGGCGCAGCAGGATACGAAGGCGGCAATGAAGCTTGCCCGGCGTCAGAAGGCGGACGCGCCGGCGGGGGCAGCATCAGCGTCGACCGGCAAGTCCGGCAACCCGGTCACAAAGCTCGTGGAATCGTTTCGGGATATCGGGCTGAACGGCAAGGCTGGGTACGCGTCGGCGGAGACGGTGGCGCGCAAGGCTGCCGGCAGGAATGCGAGTGCGCGCCGGCAGGAGAAGGCGATCCGGAAGGTCGTCGCTTCGCACCGCCGCGGGATCACAGCTGCCGGATTCGTCACGGGCCTGGGCGGTCTGTTCACGCTGCCGGTGCTGCTGCCGGCGAATATCTTCGAGTTCTATGTGCAGGCCACGCGCATGTCCGGCGCAATCGCGTCCATCCGCGGGTATGACGTCAAGGATGAAGAGGTGCGCGCCCGCGTTCTCGCCACCCTGGTGGGCGATGACGCCGGCAATGTGCTGGACGGCCTTGGCCTGGGTCCGGTTGCGGGCGCCGCGGGGCGTGAGGTGTCCAAGCGGATCACCGCCACCCCCACTGGTGCGGTGGCCAGCGCGATCGGCAGCCGGATCGTTCGCCGGTTCACCCTGCGCTCCGCGCGCCTGTTCGGCAAGGCGATCCCCGGCGCCGGTGCGATCATCGGCGCGATGATGGACCGTCGCCTGCTCGCGAAGATCGCAGAAGCAGCGAAGCGGGAGTTCCCGCCACAGGCCTGAGCTGACGGATCAGCTCGCGTCAGGGTGCGCCTGGCCAGCCGGATCGGCACTGGTGCCGTCGAGTGCGTCGAACACCGCACCGGAGGTGGCGTTCGTGAGCACGCGCCGGCCCACGATCACCACGGGCAGAGCGTCCACACCCCCATGCTTCGCAGCGAATGCCCGCGCCTCAGCATCATGCACATAGTTCACCCACGCAATGCGTTCGTCAGTGGAGCGGATCGCCACCTGCAGCTGGGAGGAGCCCTTGTCCCAGGGCGCCCAGATCACGATGGCGCGCTCCGGGTCGCACTGGGAGAACGGTGTGTGCAGACCCCTGCGCAGCGGTGAGGTCCAGAACGCCATGAACAGGCCGAACGCCACGAACAGAATGGTCAGCCACCACCAGCCCTGGGCGTAGAGCAGCAGGCCGGTGAGGGTGAAGAGCAGGAACAGTCCCAGGGACTTCTTCCACATGGTGAAGGCAGAGGGCATGGCTCTATGCTCCCACGGCGCTGCGAGCAGCAGAGAAGAGTTCAGCCGCAGTCATTCTGCGGGTCGATCAGCGTTCCGTGCGGTGCGGCGTTCGCGCGCAGCAGGCGCACGAACTCGTCGATCGCGGGGATCTCAAGTGCGCCGGGCCGGTTGATGATGCCGATGCGGCGGTCACCCACGCCCGGCACGGTGCGCACCACCACATCGTCGCTCGGTGCGGACTCCAGCGCGATCCGACTCATCAGGGCGATGCCGGTGCCGTGGGAGATGAGCCGCTGCACCACGGTGGAGTCATCAGTGGAGTACCGCACGAACGGGGTGAACCCGGCAGCTTCGGCGGATTCGATCAGATTTGCTCGGCAGCGGGCACAGCCGGCGATCCACTCCTCGTCCTTGAGGTCCTCAATGGAGAGGTCCGGCTTCTCTGCCAGGGGGTGGCCGATGGGCAGCACCACGTGCACGGGGTCATCGAGGATCGGGGTCCACTCCAGGGTTCCCTCGTCATCCAGGGGTGTGCAGGCGTAGCGGAAGATGAGCGCCACGTCGATCTCATTGGCGAGCACGCCGGCAATCGCTTCGGGCGGCTCAGTCTCGGTGAAGGTCAGCTGGATGCCCGGGTGCTGCTGATTCACCTCCGCGATGGTGGGCGGCAGCAGGATTGCAGCCGCAGAGGGGAATGTGGCGAAGCGCACTCGCCCTTTCTTGAGTCCCGCTAGATCATCCATCTCCGTTGTGGCGGCCTTCATGGTGCGTGCGATGGCGCTGGCGTGGGTGAACAGGCGCTGACCGGCCTCAGTGGGGGTCACGCCCCCGCTGGAGCGCAGCAGCAGCCTGAGTCCGGTGTCCTTCTCCAGCGCGGACAGGTGCTGGGAGACCGCGGGCTGAGACCAGCCGAGCTCCCGTGCGGCAGCGCCGATAGAGCCGTTCCTCACCACGGCGTGGAAGATGAGCAGTCTGCGAGGATCCATTCCGGCAGTCTAGTCCGACGCGTTCTGCGCTTCTGCGATGCTCGGCATCGGTGAGGGCCGGTCCACTCACGCAGTCCCAGTGCCTGGACTTGCACAAATAGCATTTATGCAACACCAGGATTGCTTAATGGGTGGCGAGTAGTGCACACTGATTCCGAACTTAGGCAAGCCTTACCAAACCAGGAGACCGCCATGACCCCTCGCCACCCTCTGCAGCTGACCCGCCGTTCCGCTCTGCGCGGCACTGCCCTGACCACCGCGGCAGCCGCTGCTGCTCTGCTTGCCGGATGCGGCACGGGCGGGGGAGCCAACGGCTCCTCCTCCGATAGCGGCGGAGACAGCGGAACCGTCACCGTCACCACCGCCCGCGGCGAGGTCACCGTGCCGAAGAACCCGGAAAAGGTGGCCGTGCTGGACCTGGCCTACGTGGACACCATGACCGAGCTCGGCCTGAAGGACCGGATCGTGGCCCTGCCTAAGCAGCGTGTGCTGAAGGAGCAGGCCGACCAGTTCGCGGATGACGCGATCGTGGACACCGGCGGCCTTAAGGAGCCGGACTTCGACTCGATCGCCCAGGCGGGACCGGATCTGATCATCATCGCCGGACGCTCGGCCGGGCTGCTCGATCAGCTCAAGGAGATCACTCCGAACGTCATCGACCTGTCCGTGGACAATAAGGACTTCCTTGCCTCCTTCCAGCAGCAGACCAAGCAGCTCGCTGCGATCTTCGGCAAGGAATCGGAGGCAGAAGCAAAGCTTGCGGAGATCACCGAGCAGGTGAAGGCCGTCAAGGAGAAGGCGTCTGCCCTCCCCGGCACCGCCGGCATCTTCATGGTCTCCGGCGGTAAGGTCACCACCTACGGCCCCGGCAGCCGGTTCGGCGGCTTCCTGTTCGGTGACCTCGGCTTCGCACCGATGGTTGACTCGGTGAAGGACGCCCTGCATGGCGATGCCGTCTCCTTCGAATTCATCGCCGAACACAACCCGGCCCGCGCGTTCATCCTGGACCGTGACGCCGCAGTGGGCCAGGAAGGCGAGGCTGCCGCCGCAGTCCTGGACAACCCGCTTGTTCAAAAAACCGACGCATTCTCCCAGCAGAAGACCGTGGACCTCAACGCGCCCCTCTGGTACATCTACGGCAGCGGCCTGTCCACTGTGCGCGAGATGATCGCCCAGGCAGAGAGCCTGGCCGCGAAGGGCTGACGTGGTCGCCCTTCCCGTTATTCCGCGAACTCACCGCGACCGCTATGCCGCAGCCCTGATCGGCTGCGGCATAGCGGTGGGTGTGCTCGCGCTGATCTCCCTTGGCATCGGCGTGAGCGACCTGTCCCTGACCAATCTGAGCGCGGCCGGTGAACTGCTCAGTCTGTCCCGCCTGCCGCGCACGGCCGCGCTGATCCTAGCCGGCGCCGCCATGGCCATCAGCGGTGTGGTCATGCAGATGCTGACCCGCAACCGCTTCGTGGAGCCCTCTACTGCCGGCACCACCGAGTCCGCCGCATTCGGCCTGCTCGTAGCCAGCCTCATCGCACCGGGCATGCCGCTCTGGGCGAAGATGGGCTTCGGCACCCTCACAGCGCTCGCCGGCACCGCTCTGTTCGTGGCAATCCTGCGCGCGGTGCCGCTGCGCACCGTGCTGATCGTTCCGCTGATTGGACTGATGCTCGGCGGCATCATCTCCTCCATCACCACGTTCATCGCCTACAAGGGCAACATGAGCCAGGGCCTGGGCGCCTGGCTCAGCGCGGACCTGTCAGGCGTGGTCAAGGGTCGCTACGAAATGCTGTGGCTGCTCGCGGCGGTAGCGTTCGCCGTCTGGATCATGGCGGACCGATTCACCGTGGCCGGACTGGGGGAGGACTTCACCACCAACCTGGGCCTCAACCACCGCGCCGTGATGAGCATGGGCCTGTCCCTGGTAGCGCTCGCCACCTCCATCGTGGTGATCACCGTGGGCGCGATCCCGTTCCTGGGACTCATCGTGCCGAATATCGTGGCCCTGTTCATCGGGGACAATATCCGCCGCGCGATCCCCTGGGTGGCGCTGCTCGGCGCCGGGGTGGTGCTCCTGTGCGACATCATCGGCCGCTTGGTCCGCTACCCGTACGAGGTGCCGCTCGGCGTGATCATGGGCATCGTGGGATCGCTGGTCTTCCTTATCCTGCTGCTGCAGAGGAGCGCCCCCGTTGAGTGACCGCTCCACCGCCCCCGCACCAGCCCGGGCCGGCGAATCCGCACCGGCCCCTGCCGAGACACGCCGCCGCACCCTCACCCCCGGCCTCCGCCTGGGGCTCGCCCTCATCGTTGCAATCCTGCTGGTGAGCGTGTTCCTCACCATCGACCTGGGTGGCGCGTGGCAGTACATCGTCAAGCGGCGTGCCACTACCGTCCTCTCCATGATCCTGGTGGGCAGCGCGATCGGCATCGCCACCGTCGCCTTCCAGACCATCACCCACAACCGCATCCTTACCCCCAGTGTGATGGGGTTCGACGCGCTCTTCATGATGGTGGCCACCTCAACCGTGGCCCTGTTCGGCGCCACCGCCGTGCTGCAGACCAGCGATATCATCGTGTTCGCGCTCCAGGCCGCTGTCATGATGGCAGTGTCGATGGGCCTGTACGGCTGGCTGCTGATCGGGGCCCGCAGACCGCTGCACGTGCTGCTGCTGGTGGGCATCATCCTGGGCGTGCTGCTGCGCTCCGTGATCAGCTTCATCCAGCGCATGCTCGATCCGAATGAGTTCCAGGTGGTGGAGGACATGAGCTTCGCCAGCTTCTCGCTCACCACCCCCGCGACCCTCGCCGCCGCCGGCGTGCTGCTGATCGCAGGAGCAGCGCTGATCCTGCGGCGCCACCGTGTATTGGATGTGATGGCGCTTGGTCGGAACATCGCTCTGGGGCTCGGCGTGCCCTACCAGCGGGTGCAGCTGGACGTGCTGGTGGCGATCACACTGTTGGTCTCCGCAGCGACCGCGCTCGCCGGGCCCACCACGTTCTTCGGGCTGCTGGTAGCGCACCTCGCCTACGTCACAGCGGGTTCCTCTCAGCACCGGCACACGCTGCCGATGGCCGCGGTCATGAGTGTGATCGCACTCGTGGGCGGTCAACTCATCCTGGAGCGGCTGCTCGGCTTCACCACTGCGCTCAGCGTGGTGGTGGATTTCGCCGGTGGCATCCTGTTCATCCTGCTGCTTATCCGCCGGAAAGGGTTCTGACCTGTGATCATCTGCGACGGCGTCACCAAGGTCTACGGAGACGCCACTGTGGTGGACGATGTGCGACTCATCATCCACACCGGCGGCGTCACCTCGATCATCGGCCCGAACGGGGCCGGCAAATCCACGCTGCTGTCCATGATGGCTCGGCTGATCGGCATGGACGGGGGCCGGGTCAGCGTGGACGGGCATGATGTGAGCGCCACCGCGTCGGACGTGCTGGCCCGCCGGCTCGCCATCCTCCGTCAGGACAATCACATTGACATCCGCCTGACCGTGCGGGACTTGGTCACCTTCGGCCGCTACCCGCACACCAAGGGCCGGCCCACCATTGAGGACCGCGTGCACGTGGAGCGGGCGCTGGACTACATGGACATGGACCACTTGGCCGGACGCTTCCTCGACGAGCTCTCCGGCGGGCAGCGCCAGCGCGCCTTCGTGGCGATGACCCTGGCTCAGGACACCGAGTACATCCTGCTCGACGAGCCGCTCAACAACCTCGACATGCCGCATGCTGTGGCGATGATGAAGGTGGTGAAGCGAGCGGCGAAGGAGCTGGGCAAAACGGTTGTGGTGGTCATCCATGACATTAACTTCGCCAGCGCCTACTCGGATCGGATCGTGGCGATGCGGGATGGCAGCGTGGTTGCGCAGGGCACCCCGGAGGAGATCGTCACAACCGAGGTGATGCGCGACGTGTACGGCCTGGACATGCAGGTGATGGAGCATGACGGGCATCGATTCGCCATGTATTTCGGTGCTGAGCACGTGTGGACGGGGACGGGCGACTGCTGAGGCGAGCGAGCTGCTGTCCGGCTGTTTGGGTGCGGTGGAGCGGGTTCACCCTGTGGTCAAAACCGCACCCCTTCCCATATACCGCAAACAGACGGATAGGTATCCTGGGTTGGATTGACCCATGAGAATCGACGGTTCGCTGTGACTATTGAAGAATTCTTTCGGCTGCTTCTGCGCAACGCCGGGCTCATCATTGTGATGACCGTGCTGGGCCTCGCAGGCGGCTACGCCTACTCCTATACGATGCCCACCGTGTACGAGGCGAAGGCCTTGGGCTATGTGACTGCGCGCGTTGAAACGGATGAGAACGGCGAGCAGATCCCCATGGGCGGCAACGTTCCCGCCGCCGGTGGCGACGCGGAGAAGTACGGCACCGCTCAGACCTTCCTTCCGCTGTTCAACACTCCGGCGGTGGCGAAGACGATCATCGAGGATCTCGGCCTTGAAGGCGCGAACCCCAACGCGATCGCCTCGAGCCTGTCCGCTGACATCAATCCGAACGTTCCGATCATCACTGTGACAGCGCGCGCGTCAAGCCCGCAGCGTGCCCAGGAGATTGCGAACGCTTCGATCTCCGCGGTCAACGCTGAGGGCGCCTTCCTGCTGACTGGCAACCGTGACTCTAAAGACGCGCCCATGACCCTCATCTCCTATGAGACCGCCGCTGTGCCCACCGCGCCGGTGGCACCGAACCGCTTGAAGTTCGGGGCGGCGGGCGGCGCTGCGGGACTCCTGATGGCACTGGGTCTCTCCTGGCTGCGCAACCGCAATGACTCGCGTGTGCGCACTGTGGATGACATCCGCACCAAGACCCCGGTCACCGCGATCGGTGTGCTGCCGGACTCCCGTGATCTCACCCGCACCAAGGATGGTGTGCTTCCTGAGCCGAAGGAGTTCCATTCGAAGGAGGCGCTGCGCAAGCTTCGCACCAACCTCCGGTTTGCGAATGTGGACAATCCGCCGCGCTCCATCGTCATCTCCTCCTCCGCGCCGGGTGAGGGCAAGTCCACCGTGTCCGGCAACCTGGCGCGAGTGATCGCCCGCTCCGGCCAGCGCGTGGTGCTGATCGACGCGGACCTCCGCCGCCCCGTGATGGCGAAGGCGTTCGGTGTTGACGGGTCCGTGGGCCTGTCTCAGCTGATCGCCGGTGCCGCGGACCTGGAGGACGTGGTTCAGCCGACGTCGTCGAAGCGACTGTTCGTGATCCCCGCCGGTCAGATCCCGCCGAACCCGTCCGAGCTGCTCGGCTCCCAGCGGATGAAGGACATCGTGGAGCAGCTGACCAAGGACTTCTTTGTGATCATCGATGCGCCGCCGATCCTGGCGGTGACCGATGCCGTTCTGCTGAGCCGGCATGCTGATGGCGCGCTGATCGTGGCGGTTCCTGGCCGCACCCGTGTGGAAGGTCTGACCCGCGCGATTGAGAGCGTGCGCACCGTGGGCGGCAATGTGCTGGGCGTGGTGATGAACCGCGCATCCGGCAACCTCATCACCCGCCTGGCCTACGGTGATGCCGAGTACGGCTACTCCGCCTACGGCTACAGCTCCACCACGTACACCTACACCGAGGACTCCAAGGGCAAAACGCGCCGTAAGCGCAACCGCAACAATGACCTGGAGGCACCTGAACACGGCTTCGGTGAGAACGCGGAGATCATCCCCGCAGTGGACGGCGCAGGCTCTCCTGAGCCGGGTCAGCCGGCCGTTGAACCACGCCGGGCCGCACCGGCGGCCGCTGCTGTGGCAGCTCAGTCCGCGCCGACTGCGTCACCAGCACCCGCGGCTCAGCCAGCGGCTGCTGCGCCGTCCGCACCGGCTGCCGCACACGCCGCCCCGCCGGCTCCGGCGGCCCAGTCCGTGCCCACGGCTCAGCCGGCACCAACTGCTCAGTCCGCTCCAACGGCACCGCCGGCGCCGACCGCCCAGTCCGCTCCGTCGGCCCCTCCTGCACCGACTGTTCAATCTGCCCCGTCGGCTCCGCCCGCTCCAACCGCACAGCCCGCACCGGCCGTTCGGTCGGTCCGCACCGGAGAGGCAGCGCCGCGTTCCGCCTCGGCCGGCTCCAGCACAGCTGCCCAGCCCGAGTCCGCTCGCACAGCGAGCGGCGGACAGAGCCAGGCTGCGGCGCGGCTCAGCATTCAGCGGCGCGCCCGTGCCAACGCAGAGGCTGCGCAGGAGCCGACTCGCACCATCACCCCGGCCCGCGGCGCGTCACCGGCCCCCGCGCCTGAGCAGGAGGCCCCCAGTGCGCCCACGCAGCCGCCGTCCGGCACCGCGCGCGGAACCGGCACCGAAACCGTCACCACCGGTTCCGTTCGCCCCTCCGCAGCAGACCAGGGCGAGGCACGCCCGGTTCGCCGCACGCGCAATATGCCGCGCGAGCAGGGCTGACGATTGACCACCCGCAGTGTTGGCGTCATCGTCCCGAGCTACGGGACGCTGGCTGAGATCGTTCCGCTGCTGACCAGCCTCATCGGCCCGAACGTGCCGGCGGAGGATCGGCCGGACCGTGTGGTGGTCGTGGATGACGCATTCCCCGGCCCTATTGATGAGTCCGTGCTGCCTGACGGAGCTGAGCTGATCCGGCGTGAGCACAACGGCGGCTTCGGCGCCGCGGTCAACACCGGTCTCGCCGAGATTCGCGACCTTGACCTAGCGCTCGTGCTGAACTCGGATCTCACCCTTCCGGAGCGCTTCCTCAGCACCATGCTGGAGCACGCCGAGCCATGGCTGCCCGCCGTCATCGGCTGCCGCAGCGAAGATGAGAGCGGCCGCAGCGGCTACGCCGCCCGCATCTTCCCCACCGAAAGCCAGCAGATCATCGAATGGCTGCATCCCCTGGCCGGCCTGCGACACCTGCGCCCGCTCCACCGTGCGGTGGGCCATGACATGGCCGCAGAGGAGTCCACCGGCATGGTGCCCGTGGACTGGGTGAGCGGCGCCGTGATGCTGCTGCCGATCCAGGAGGTGCTCGCCGTGGGCGGCCTGGACGAAGACTTCTTCATGTACACCGAAGAGGTGGACCTGCAGCGCCGTCTCGCCGAGCGCGGCATCCCCGCCGTGTTCGACGCGGACCTCACCGTGAAGCACGTGGGAGGAGGCTCCTCCGGCAGTGAAGAGCGGCGCCGTGGCTGGCTGACCAACGCACGAGACCTCTATGCCCGCAAGCACCTGAACCCGACGGTTCTGCGCAGCGGCCTCTACGCCGCCAGCGCGATCAACCTGATCTGGGGCAGTGCCCGCAAGCTCGCCGGCCGCCCCGTCAACCCCTGGCGGACCTTCCGTTTTGAAACCGGGCTGCTTCAGCGAGCGCGCCGCTTCCACGCGGAGCCGCCCGGTGCGGATCATCCCCGCACCGACCACCCCAGCTGAGCCGAGCACCCACCACCAGGAGGACTGGATTCATGGCGAACGACACCCCCGGAAGCATCCGGCCCGGCCTCGCCTACCCGGACAGCCTGGAGGACTGGCGGGCATGGCAGGCTCGCCAACGCCGGCTGCAGATTGCGAAGGCAGCGATCACCGCGCGAGTGAAGAACCGCGGGCGTGCACCGGAGGCAGAGGCAGCACCGCGCTATGCCGCCGTGCGTCGGGCCGGAACCGGCTCCCGCCTCACGCTTATCGCAGTCGATTCCGACTCGCCCACCGCTATCGCCAACAGCATTCCGCTGCTGCCTTACCTGGCCGGCAGCGTGATCCTCCTGATGCCGGAGAATCTGGATCTGCCGCAGCTCACCGGTGAGGAGTGGACGCGCCAGCCGCTCGGGGAGGACCCGGCAGCTGAGCTCGCCGCGGAGCGTCCCACGGCGGTGCTCAGCCTTGGCCACTACCTGGGAGCCGGCGCACTGGCGCATACGGTGGCGCAGCGCAGCAGCGCCCGCGAGCTCGTGGTCCAGCATGGTGCGCTCACCCCGTTCGCTCCGCCGCTGCCACGCGATGTCACCCTGCTTGCCTGGTCCGAGCAGGACGGCGACTTCTGGCGTTCCCGCCGCTCTGACATCGACGTGCTCCCCGTTGGGTCCCAGCACCTATGGGAAGCAGCCCAGAATCCCGCTCACGGCGCGATTGCGGAGCAGACGATGTTCCTGGGCCAGATCCACGGAGCTGAACTGCCGCGGCAGGTGTCCGTGGGCAGTGCGCTCGACTTCTGCCGCCGCACCGGCTCCCTCTACCGGCCGCACCCGCGTGAAGAAGACGTGCTCTCCCGCAGCGCGCACTGGCTGATGAAGAAGCGCGGCGTGCAGTTCGCTGATTCCAGCATTCCCCTGAACCGCGCGATGAACCCGGTGGTCTCGATCTTCTCCACCGGCGTGCTCGAAGCCGCCGTGCGCGGCATCCCCGCCTGGGTGTACGCCACCCGGCCCCCGTTCTGGGTAGCGGAGCTGTGGGATCGCTACTCGATGTCCACGTGGGGCTCCGGTGATCCCACCCCCGCCCCGGCGCTGGTGGATGCCGAGCCCGCCACCCGGATCGCGCAGATCCTGGAAGGAGTCTCATGACAGTTCTCGCTGTGATCCCCGCCCGCGGCGGATCCAAGGGCATCCCGCGCAAGAACCTCCTGGAGGTGGGCGGGAAGCCGCTGATCGCCTGGACGATCGCCCAGGCCAAAGAAGCGGGGGACGATGTACTCGTGGCCGTGTCCACCGAAGACGCCGAGATCGCCGACACCGCCCGTGACTGCGGTGCCCAGGTGATCGACCGCCCGGCTAAGCTTGCGGAGGACACCACGCCCACCGAGCCGGTCATGCTGCACGCGATGGACTGGGCAGAAGCCGCCGGCCACGACCTGGAAGCAGTCATGCTGCTCCAAGCCACCAGCCCGGTGCGCAAGCCCGGCACGATCCGCGCCGCCATCGACCAGTTCCGGGCCGAGGGCTGCGACTCACTGGTGGGCGTGCTCCCCGAGTCGCCGTTCTTCTGGCAGCCCGGCAAGCCTGGCGAAAGCGCCACCGCGCACTATGATTGGCGGCATCGACCCCGCCGCCAAGACCTCACCAAGGACCAGATGTTCTTCTTCGAGAACGGGTCCCTCTACGTGACGGCTCCCCACATCTACCGTGAGACCGGCAACCGGATCGGCGGCCGGATCTCCCTCTACATGCTCGAAGAAGTCGAGGGCGTGGACATCGACACGATCGCAGACGTTGCGGCCGCTGAACAGATGCTCGCCCGGATCGGATGGACCCTTTCATGATTCTGGACCGCACCACCGCGCCATACACCGTGGCCGCTGAGGACACCATTCTCGAAGCACTGCGCCGCATCAGCCAGAACCAGGCACGCGTCGTCTTCGTTGTGGACACGCACGGCACCGTCAAGGGCGCCCTCACCGACGGCGATATCCGCCGCTGGCTCGTAGACCAGCCCGCCCCGGACCTCACCACCTCCGCAATCACCGCCGCCAACCAGAACTTCACCAAAGTGGAAGAGGGCACTCCCGCCGCGGAAATCGACTCGCTGATCCGCCCCGGCGTGGACCGCATTCCCGTGGTGGACGAACGCGGCCGGATCGTAGCCGTAGCCGCCCCCAGCTCGAGCACGCTCACCATCGGCCGCCACACCATCGGCGCAGGACACCCCGCGCTGATCATCGGCGAAATCGGCAACAACCACCAGGGCGATGTGGAGCTCGCCAAACAGCTCGTGGATCACTGTGTGAGCGCCGGTGTGAACACCGTGAAGTTCCAGCTGCGGGACCTCGAGTCCCTGTACCGCTCCGGCGGCTCCAGCTCCCACGGGGAGGACCTGGGCCCCCAGTACACGATGAACCTGCTGGCGAAGTACACGCTCAGCGTGGAGGACATGTTCCGCGTGTTCGACCACTGCGCCGCACGGGACGTGGACGTCATCTGCACCCCGTGGGACCCCAAGAGCGCGGATGCGCTCAACGAATACGGCCTCGTGGGCTACAAGATCGCGTCGGCAGACCTCACCAATGATGAGCTGCTCGCCCACGTGGCGGACTTCCACTCGCCGATGATCGTCTCCACCGGCATGTCCACGGAGCAGGAGATCACCGGTGCGGTGAAGATCCTCCGCGAGAACGGCGCACCATACGCGCTGCTGCAGACGCAGTCCACCTACCCGGCGCCGTTCAAGGACGTGAACCTGCGCTACATGGACCGGCTTGCCGAGCTCGGCGACTGCCTGGTGGGCTACTCGGGCCATGAGCGCGGCTGGCACGTGCCGGTGGCGGCCGTGGCACGCGGCGCCTCGATCATCGAAAAGCACGTCACCGTGGATAAGTCCCTTGAAGGCAACGACCACAAGGTGTCCCTGCTGCCCGATGAGCTCGCCGCTATGGTGCGGGAGATCCGTGACGTGGAAGAAGCGCTCGGCTCCGCTGCGCCCCGCGAGCTGTCCACCGGTGAGCTGATGAACCGCGTGAACCTCGCGAAGTCCCTGGTGGCGAAACGGGACCTGTCCGCGGGTGATGTGATCACCGCTGAAGACATCGACATCAAATCCCCGGGCCGCGGCCTGCAGCCGAACCAGCGAGAATCCCTCATCGGCGTGACCCTGCACCGCGATGTTCCCGCCGGCGACTTCTTCTACGCCGGAGACCTCGCCGAGCAGGCGCAGGGTCACAAAACCTACTCCTTCAACCGTCCGTGGGGCCTGCCGGTCCGCTTCCATGATGCAAAAGCGCTGCTCGAGGTGAGCGAACCGGACTTCCTGGAGTTCCACCACTCCTATAAGGACATGGACCTGGATCCAGCGCAGTTCTTCAGCGAGAACGAGAAGATCCCCGGGTTCTTCACCGCGCACGCCCCAGACCTGTACGCAGGGGACTTCCTCATCAACCTCGCCTCCGATGATGACGAGATCTTCGAACGCTCCATCAGGGAAGTGCAGAAGGTCATCGACCTGACCCGGGATATGCAGAAGTACTTCACGGTGCAGGACGAGCCGATCGTCATCGTCACCATGGGCGGCTTCCTGCCGGATCACCACTGCACCGTGCCCGAACGGATGGCGATGTACGAGCGGGTCCAGCAAGGCCTGGAGCGGATCGACGAGTCCGGGGTGCGCCTCACCGCGCAGACCCTGCCGCCGTTCCCGTGGCTGATGGGCGGCCAGCAGTTCCACAACCTGTTCATGGAGCCGGATGACACCCTCTGGTTCTACGAGAAGTACGGCCGCCGGCTCACGTTCGACGTGTCTCACTCCAAGCTCGCCGCGAACTTCTTCAAGACCCCGTTCTCCGAGTACGTGGACAAGCTTGTGCCGATCTCCGACCACCTGCACGTGGTGGACTCCGTGGGCGTGGACGGCGAAGGCGTCCAGGTGGGCGAAGGCGAAGTGGATTGGAAGGACTTCGCTGAGCGGATCGACCGGCTCAACCCGGACGCCCCGTTCATCCCGGAGATCTGGATGGGCCATGTCAACAACGGCGAAGGCTTCTTCACAGCGTTGGACCGCCTCGAGAAGTGGATGTGAGCGTGGTGAGCGCGCCCGTCGCCCTCTGGTACGCCCCCGTTGCTGACGTGGGCGGTGTGGCGCGCCACCTCTGCGATGCGGCACGGGCCGGCACCCCCGGCTTCCGCCTCGTGTTCGCAGTTCCCGAAGGTCCCCTGGCCGATGAGCTGCGCACGATCGGCGCCGCGGTGGTCACCGGTCCGTTCTCCCCCCAAGACGGGCCGCGCCGCTCCGTTCCCGCGCTGCGCCGACTGCTGCGCGCGCTGCGCCCCAGTGTGCTCCACTCCCATCTCGCCTACGCGGATCTGGTGGCTGCCGCGGCGGTCACCGGTCGGAAAGCGGCCGACTCCGCTCGGATCCGCCTGATCACCACTGAGCACGGCATCGCCGCTGATGCGCAGCTTTACCAGTCGAATGCGCTGACTGCGACGCTGAAGCAGCAGCTGCATGCGCTGCGCCTGCGGCGCAGCGACCGGCTCATTGCGGTCAGCGACTCCACCCGTGAGCAGGTGCTCGCCCAGTGGGGCAGCGGCGCTCCTGTGACAGTGATCCGCAATGGGATCGATCGTCCGGCTGATCCAGCCCCAGCCCGCAGCGGACTGCGGGTGCTGTCCCTGGCTCGCCTTGCCCCCGAGAAGCGGATCAGCGCCCTGCTGGATGCGTTTGCGCTGGTGGCGGCTGAACACCCCGGGGCGCAGCTGACGCTTGCGGGGGAGGGGCCGCTGCGTGAAGACCTGGACGCGCAGGTGAAGCACCTGAACCTGGCTGAGCGCGTCACACTGCCCGGTGTTATGGACGGGCCCGCTGCGATTGCTGAGCATGATGTGGTGGTGCAGCTGTCCGCGTGGGAGAACCTCTCGTACACGCTGCTGGATGCGGCAGCGGCCGGACTCGGCGTGGTTGCCACGGACGTGGGCGGCAATCGCGAGATCACCCAGGGTGTGGGACTGGTGAGCGCGGCGGACCCGGCCGCGGTGGCGGCGATGATCGTCCGCCAGGGCCTGGAGCCAGACCAGCGGCCACTCTTGCCGGACAGCGTTCCGAGCGTGTCCGGGATGACCGAACAGATCGCTGAAGTGTACCGGGAGGCGATGAACCGATGAGCACCGAGACCAGCCCCGCCGCGTCGGCGCCGCTGTCGAACGAGGAGGCGCTTGCGCTGCTGAGCGAGCGGGATCGAGCCGTGGAGGCCGCGGCTGAGGCTCAGAGCCTTGTCGACCGGGCGGGCGCAGCGGTGGGATCGATCAGGGTCCCCGAGTTCGTGCTGTTCTTCCTGCTGATCTCCGGTTTCGGTCCGCTCCCGGTGGGTACCTATTCGTATGTGATCGTGCTGCCGCTGCTCGTGGCGATGGCGCTGCTGCGCCGCCCCACCGTGAGCCTGCGGAGCCGAGAGTTTCTGCTGCCGCTGTTTGCGGTCGGCCTGTTCTACATCTTTGTGGTGTCCCTGTTCGGCAGTCAGGATCCGGAGATCGCCGCAGACTGGAAGGGGCGGTTCCTCAAATTTGCCGTGTTCACCGCAGCGATGATGGTGATCGCCTCCGGCCGGGTGGACATGCGTTCGGGCTTCTGGGGGATGACCGCTGCGCTTGCACTCAACGTGCCCCTGTTCTACCTGGGCCTGGTGCCCGCCACCTATGGCAAATACCTCACCGGCTTCCTCGGGGATAAGAACGTGTCCGGTCTGACCTACTGCATCGTCGGCGTGATGGCGGTGCATTTCGTGCAGCGCCGCTGGCTGTGGGTGCTCACCGTGCTCGGATTCGCCGGGGCGCTGTGGCTGACCGGCTCCCGCACCTCCCTGGCGGCATTCGCCGCCGCGATCGGCTGGATTCTGCTGGCGCCCTACCTGCCGGTGGTGGGCCGTTGGGTCTACGCGGGGATCATCGCGCTCATCGTGAACGTGATCTCCGAAGACTACTCGCAGGTGGGCGTGTTCTCGGATCGTGAAGGCTCGGACCTGCTGCGCGCCCGCATCGATGAGGCTGCGGAGCTGAAGGCGGCGAATGCCGGATTCTTCGGCAACGGCCTCGGTGACGCGGTGCTGGAAATGGAAGGCCGGACCTGGTTCTTCCACAGTTCGTATCTGACCGCGCTCGTTGAGGGCGGCTGGCCCTGGCTGCTCTTCGTGGTGGGCATAACCGTGCTGATCATGATCCAGCCGTTCAAGAACCGCGTTACCCGCGGCGAGCTGTTCGGGCAGGCGCTCGGTGTGGCTCTGCTGATCTGTGCGTGGCGGCTTGGAGAAGTGTTCTACACACACCTCTGGGCGATCTCGATGGGGATTGCAATCCACATGCAAGCCCGTGCTCTGATGGGCAAGAACGATGAGAGCGATGAGGACTCCCCGGATCCGGACCAGCACGGCGATGCGCCCGGTTCGCTCTCGCTGCCGAAAGCCCTGCCCGGGCTGCCGGAGCTGGAGAAGGGGAAGCATGCCTGATCAGCAGTGCTATGACGTCAGCGTGATCATCTGTGTGCGCAACGGCGCCGCCACCATCGGCCGCCAGCTGAGCGCCCTCGATCACCAGGACGACGGGCCGCCGTTCGAAGTGATCGTGGTGGACAACGGCTCCACGGATCAGACCGCGGACGTGGTGGAGCGCTGGATCGCCGCGGGCGGCCCCGCTGCGAAGCACGCGCGGCTGCTCGATGGCGGGCAGGCTCCCGGCATCCCCCGAGTCCGCAACCTCGGAGCGAGGGCCGCATCCGGCCGAGTGCTCGCCTTCTGCGATGCCGATGATGAGGTGCAGCCCGGGTGGGTGGCCGGCATGGCGCGGGCCGTCACCGGCTCCGAACTCGTCGGCGGCCGCTCCATCACAGTGAACACGGCGGGCCAGTCGGTGTCGGTGGGGTTCGGTGATGGCCTCATCGGCACGCCCTACCTGCCCCATGTGAGCAATTCGAACTGCGCCATCGCCCGCTCCACCTTTGACGCCGTGGGCGGGTACGACGAGTCCCTTCCGCGCTACGGCTTCGAGGATGTGGACCTGTCCTGGCGGGTGCAGGAGGCCGGCTTCCCCACCGTCTACGCGCCGGATGCGCAGAACCGCTTCACCGTCAGCGGGGATGGCGCGTCGGTCAAGAAGAAGTTTCTGCTCGGCAAGGGGCGGGTGCTGATGGCGCGCCGCTTCCCGGCCTATGACCCCACCCTGTACACCCTGCCGTCCGTGACGCTCGATACCGTCCGGCTGGCCGGGCAGATCGCGGCCCAGCTGCTGCGTGAACGCTCTGTGCCGCGGGAGCTGCTCGGCAGGCTGGTCGCGTCGGCGGGCCGCATTGTGGGGGCCCTGGAGTATGACACGCTCGGCCGCGAACCCGAGCGGAAGCTGATCACGGACACCCCAGGAGCCTCCGGCACTGCGAGCAAAACTGCCCGCGCACCCCGGCACGGCAGCGCCGCGCCGACGGTCGCGATCGCCACCAACAACGGTGATATCGGCGGTGGTGAAGTGATGCTGCTGCAGATCGCTGATGCCTTGCGCTCACTCGGCATCACTCCGCTGGTGGTGGGCCCGACCGCTCCGAGCGGCCTCGTTGATGCGGTGCGTGAGCGCGGCTTCGCCACGCAGCCGCTTCCCGCAGCAGGGCGCCGCGAGTATATGCGGGCGCTGCGCGTATGGCGCCGGAAGAACCGGGAGATCCCGCTGTGGTGCAACGGGCTGGTGCCCTCTGCCGCCACCGCCGGCCTGGGACCCCGGATCGTTCATCTTCATATCCTGCCAAGCGGCGCCCATGCGGTCCTTGCCGCTGTGGCGCGGCGCGGAGCAAGCGCGGTGGTGGTGCCGTCAGCGTTCATGGCGGAGCGCCTGCGCGGTGTGCGCGTGCTGAGCAACTGGACGGCAGCGATCGAACCGGTGGAACGGCGCGCTCCAGCTGAGCCGCTGCGAGTCGGGTTCCTGGGTCGTCTCACCTGCGAGAAAGGCGTGCACATCCTGGGGCAGGCCATGGAGACGGTGCGTCGTGAACTCGGTGATGTGCGCCTGCTGCTCGCAGGGGAGGGGCGCTTCGGCACCGATGCGGATGACGCCGCGATCAGCGCTGCCCTTGCTCCCCTCGGGGATGCAGTGGAGCAGCCGGGCTGGATGGAGCCCGCGGAGTTCTTCGCCGCGGTTGACCTCGCCGTGTTCCCCTCGGTGTGGCCGGAGTCCTTCGGGCTCGTAGCCGCCGAAGCAATGGCCTTCGGCGTTCCGTTCGTCATCTCTGATGCGGGTGCTCTGCCGGAGGTGGCCGGGGCCGACTATCCGTGGATCGCGGCCCACGGCGATCCGGACGCGCTGGCACGGACGATCATCGCCGCGCTGAGTGCCCCGGTAGCTGACCATCATGCTCAGACAGCCGCCAGCCGAGCCCGCTGGCAGGCGGAATTCTCCCCGCAGGCCGGCCGCCGCCGAGTGGCAGAGCTCCTGGCTTCCCTCCATCGAAAGGACCGCCCATGACCACGCCGCGCGCATCGGTGATCGTCCCCTCCTACCGGGGAGTGCAGCGCTTGCCTGCGCTGCTTGACGCATTCGCCGCCCAGCAGGACGGTACCCCCGACTTCGAAGTGATCGTGGTGGTGGACGGTGTGGATGACGGCTCTCCGGCACTGCTCGCCGCTGAGCAGCGCTTTCCCGTGCGCGCCATCGTGTTCCCGGAGAATCGAGGCAGGGTTGCCGCGCTCAACGCTGGCTTCCACGCGGCGAGCGGAGACGTTCTCATCCGCTGTGATGATGACCTGGTGCCGGCCCCGGATTACATCACGCTGCATGTGGGGGCACATGCCGAGGGCTCCGTCGGTGCGATCGGCCTGTATCGCAATCAGCTCGAGCCCACGCCCTACTCCGCCGTGTACGGGGAAGCCGCTGATGAGGACTTTCGTCGCGGTGCCTTCACGGCTCCGGAAGAGATCCGCTGGCGCTACTGGCACGGGAATGTGTCGATCACCCGTGAGATCTGGGAGGCGGTGGGGGAGTACGACCCTGCCTATCGCCTGTACGGCTGGGAGGACGTGGACTACGGATACCGGATCGCCGATGCCGGTTTCCCCGTGGTGATTGTGCCCGAGCTGGATACGGTGCACCGCGTTGCGGCGGTCACCACGCAGATCCGAGTGCGTCGCGCGATCCACGCGGGCTCAGCGCGGCGCATCTTCGAGAGGAAGTTCCCTCAGTCCGGACTGCCGCCTGCGGTGCCGCCGCTGAGCCTCTGGAATGCCCTGGTGCGCGTCAGCGCCGCGGTGCTTGCGCGTGCCGCAGGCCCCGTGACCGCTGTGGTGGACCGGGTTCTGCCCAGGCTGCCCCGTGCCGTGAGCCATAAGCTCGTGGCGCTGTCCGTGGAGGCGGCAGGTGTGGCGGGATACCGGCATCCGGAGCGAGCGAAGGAGCAGTTCTGACATGGTCCGCATCGCCATCGCCCACGACTACCTCACCCAGCGCGGCGGCGCTGAGCGCCTTGTGCTCTCAATTGTGCGCGCCTTCCCGGACGCTACGGTGCACACCCTGTTCTACGAACCGGACCAGACCTATCCGGAGTATCGGGATGTTCCGATCCGCACCTCGGTGCTCAACCGGATCGGTGTGCTGCGGCGGGACCCGCGGCGTGCTCTGCCGCTGCTCGCCCCCGTTGCCTCCACCATGCGGATCGACGCGGACGTGGTGGTGGCTTCGTCCTCGGGCTGGGCGCATGCCTTTCCCACCCGCGGAAAGAAGGCCGTGTACTGCCATTCGCCGGCGCGCTGGCTCTATGTGGCCGATGACTACCTTGGGCAGGCGGGTCGGTTGGATCCGAAACGGCTCGCACTGGCTGTGCTGAGCCCGCTGCTGAAGCGCTGGGACCGCCGGGCGGCGCTTTCGGCCGACGCGTACCGGGGCAATTCCACCGTGGTGCGCAAGCGGATCCGTGATGCCTACGGGATCGATGCGCCCACGCTGTTCCCGCCGTTCTCCCCGGATGTGGCCAAGGGCGAACAGGAGGCGATCGAGCAGCTCAGCGGCTGGGGCGAGCAGGGCGGGCATTTCCTGGTGGTGTCTCGGCTTCAGCCGTATAAGCATGTGGATCGGGTCATTGAGGCGTTTCGAGACATGCCCGAGCACCGGCTCGTGG
This sequence comes from uncultured Dermabacter sp., assembly GCA_947252755.1. Taxonomy (GTDB): domain Bacteria; phylum Actinomycetota; class Actinomycetes; order Actinomycetales; family Dermabacteraceae; genus Helcobacillus. The sequence continues at coordinate 48,030 of CAMXWV010000009.1, read as the reverse complement.
TGATCGGGCGCGGTCCGCTGCGTGACCAGCTGCGCGCTGCCGCACCGAGCAATGTGCGGCTGCTGGAGGACCTGACCGATGCGCAGATGCGGTGGGCGTACGCGAACGCTGTGGCGCTGGTGGCCGCCAGCCATGAGGACTTCGGCCTGACCCCGTTGGAGGCGGGCGCCCACGGCAAACCCATCATTGCGCTGCGCGCCGGGGGGTACCTGGACACGATCCGGGAGCACACGAACGGGGTGTTCTTCGAGCAGCCCACCCCGGAGCAGATCCGCGCTGGCGTGGCCGCTTTCATCGAGCATGGCGCATGGGATTCGGTTGCGATCCGGGAGCACGTGGAGGCGTTCTCCGAGGAGCGCTTCATCCAGGAGCTGCACCGTTTGGTGGAGGAACTCCGCTAGAGTGAGCCCTTCACCGCCGCTCAGGCGGACCGCTGCTGTTCCACGTCTCACGCACCAACCCGAGGGAGGGGCGAGAAGTGCCCATCGCACCTGTTGACCGGAAGCTGGTCATCGTCACGCCGAGCTTTCACGGATACTACGAGGCGTTCGAGAACGCGTTTCAGGCGGCCGGCTTCCGCACTCAGACCATCCGGTATGACGGGTTCACCACTGTGCTGTCCAAGGCGCGCAACAAGCTGGAGCTCGAACTGCCGGAGCTGCTGGGGCGGGATCGCTCCGCGGAACGGGCACGCCGCCTGTCCGAACCGGTGATCGCCGCGCTGCGGGCGGCGAAGCCGGACCTGCTGCTCGTGATCAAGGGCGATGCGCTGTCCGACGCATTCTGGGAATCGGTGGAGGAGCTGCGCGTTCCCTACGTGGTGTGGTTCTACGACGAGATGCGTCGGATGGGTTTCACCCGCGAACGGGTGGCGAGCTTCCCGAAGATCGCCACCTATTCCGCGCTTGACGCGCAGGAAATCGCCGGCCGCGGCCTGACGGTGCAGCACATCGCCAACGGGTTCGACACGTTCACCCCCTACCGTGAGCGGGGGGACCGCAGCGAGGTCACCTTCATCGGCGCTGCCTATCCGAACCGGATCGCGGTGATGGAGCAGCTGCACCGCGACGGTGTGAAGGTTCGAGCCTACGGCCGCACCTGGAGCCATGACCTGCGCGACCGCGCCCGCACGTGGAACTCGCCGCGGCCGGCGATCCCCGCTGAGCGGGACGTGTCGCGGGCCGACGCGTACGGCCTCATGAAGGGCTCCCTTGCGAACATCAACTCGCACTTCAACCAGGATGGGTTCACCATGCGCACCTTTGAGGCGCCGGGTGTGGGCGGCATCCATCTGATCGACCGGCCGGATGTGGCGGAGATCTACGAAGTGGGCCGCGAAGTGCTCGTGTACGAAAGCCATGAGGAGCTGCTGGACCACATTGGCCGGGTGCGGCGGGATGCCGCCTGGGCGAACCGCATGCGCGAAGCGGGCCGGGCACGCACGGAGGCTGAGCATACGATGGTGCACCGAGCCCATCGGATGGCGGAGTTCTTCGATGTGTGATCCTTGCACAAGAAATTGAGGTGGGTTGCATGTGGGACTACGCTGACTTCGTAGGCTGAGAAGGAGAGATAGCAGCCTGTTCGCGCTCTACCCGAGCGCGCGGACGTGAGGAGGCCCGCTATAGCTGCTGACACGCCTGCGCCGGCCCGCACCGCAATCCCCGGCCAGCAGAGGTTCCACCGGTTCTACCGCACCGCGCAAATCATCGCTGACGTGGCAGCGCTGGCTGCCGCGATCGTGCTCGCGTACTTCCTGCGCCAGGCAAGCCCCGGATTTGAGCAGGCGCATGACCTGTCCGCGAATCTGCTGTCCGGTATCTGGGCGTTCGCGCTCGGCTGGCTGATCGCCATCATCTACTGGGACGGCTATAACCCCCGCTTCATCTCCTCCGGCACGGAGATGTATTCGCGCATCATCCATGCCACTATCTCTGCTGCAGGCATCTCCGGCGTGGTCATCTACTTGGCGAAGATCGAGCTGTCCCGCGTGTTCTTCGTCCTGTTCTTCATGATCGGCCCGGTGTTCCTGCTGGTCAGCCGGTTCGTCGTACGCCGGGTGATCAACCGGCTGCGCACCGCCGGCAGGCTCAGATCTCGGGCGGTGCTGGTGGGCTCGATCCCGCACGTGGATGCGATCGCCCGCACGCTGATGCGCGAACGCTGGCTCGGCTACAGCATCGAAGGGGCGATCACCCCGAAGAATGATCCACGCCAACGTTCACGGCTCGGCATCCCCGTGGTGGGACACACAGACGATCTCACCACGATTGTGCGCGCTCAACGGCCCACCGTGCTGCTGTTCACCGCCGGCTCCAACCTATCCACCGAGGAGTTCCGCCGGCTCGCCTGGGAGTTCGAGGACGATGACCTTGAGGTGATCGTGGTACCCACGATGAGTGAGATTGCGTCGGACCGCGTGATGATGCGCCCTGTGGCGGGACTGCCGCTGGTGCACTTGGACCCGCCGCGCGCCCAAGCATCCTTGCGCTGGTCCAAGCGCCTGTTCGATGTGGTGTCCACCGCCGTGGGACTCGTGGTGATCTCCCCGCTGCTGCTCGCGGTGGCGCTCGCGGTCAAGCTGGGAGATGGCGGGCCCGTGTTCTTCAAACAGCAGCGCGTGGGCCAGAACGGCGAGCTGTTCAACTTCCTGAAGTTCCGCTCCATGGTGGTCAATGCGGAGGAAGTGCGCGCCAAGATGCTCGAGCAGCAGGCGCATGACCGCGGCAATGCCGTCATGTTCAAAATGGCGGATGATCCGCGCATCACCAAAGTGGGCCGGGTGCTGCGGCGTTACTCCTTGGATGAGCTGCCGCAGCTGGTGAACGTGCTCAAGGGGGATATGTCCCTGGTGGGTCCCCGGCCCGCGCTGCCCTCCGAAGTGGCGAGCTATGACTTCGATGCGCGCCGCCGGCTGTCGGTGCGGCCCGGCATCACGGGTCTCTGGCAGGTGTCCGGCCGCAGCGACCTGTCCTGGGATGAGACGGTGCGCCTTGACCTGTTCTACGTGGACAACTGGTCCTTCACACAGGACATCAGCATTCTGGTGCGCACGGTTCGGGCTGTGATCGCCTCTGACGGCGCGTACTAGGCGGCGAGTGGACAATGCGTGCGCTGTCGATCGAGGATCGGCTTCGTGTGGCGGGAGCTGTGAGCCTGCTGGCATTTCCGCTGGTGGGCGGCCTGCTAGTGCTCTGGCAGGATGGCTGGGGCATCAACCGTCTCAATGTTCGGATCTGGGCTGCCTTGCTCACACCGTTCGGGCTGCACCGCCACATCACCCCGGAGCAGTTCGCGGTCGTGATGAACGTGGTGCTGGTGGTGCCGGCGGGGTTCGCGCTGTATCTGCTGTGGCACCGCTGGTGGTGGGCACTGGTGATCCTTGCCGGTTCCATTGGGGTGGAGGCCTACCAGCTGCGGATCGGCACCCGTGACGCGTCCGTGCTGGATGTGGTGACCAATACGGCAGGCGGCGTGATCGGGATCCTGCTGGCGCGCCGGCTGCTGATCTGGGTGCGGTCTCGGGAGGATTCGGACGGCAGCCGCGGCGTCAGCGGCGCAGAGCCATCGATCGGAGCCGGTGTGCCCCCCGGCGCAGCCGATCAAACCACTCTGCCCGCACTTCACGCGGACTCGGCGGGTGGCCCAGCCGCAGCGCGAGGTGATCACGATTGACATGCGCTGCCTTCCACATGACCGCCGCCTTCGCGCGCAGGGTGGGCGCATCCTGGATCATGGCGCTCCACACCTCAGTGGCATTCGCCCCGTTCACGACGGCATCCCACAGGTGGAACTCGGGATCGCCCATGGCGCGCCGCCGGCGATCGCCGGACCCGTCGTCTGTGAGCAGCAGCAGCGGTGCGGTGCCGCCCAGCAGCTCAGCGCGCGCTTCCAGCTGCCGGCGCTGGTCGGGGTCCGCTTCCTCCCACGAACGGCGGAAGTCATGCGAGGTGCGCCCTCCCGGGCTGCGGGCGCAGTGCAGCAGCAGCAGGAGCCGCTGGTCCAGCAGGCACGGCAGGCTGACCAGCGCACCGCCCAGCTCGGCCTGCTCGCGCTGCGCCCACCACAGTTCGAACGCGGCGGCAGCGTCCCGATTCGCGCCGGGGAAAGAGCGATGCACATCGACCGTACCCCACACCTCGTGGTACAGGGTGGCGGCATGTTCGAACACGCTGCCGTGCTCGAACGTGGTCATCAGCTGCCAGCCGCGATCACTGAGCGCGGCAATGAACGCGGTGACGCCGCTGGGCTCCACCAGCACATCGCAGTCCAGGCTTCGGTGGCGGCCCTCGGCCAGCTCAGGGTGCAGGGCGGTGCCCTTCACATGGAGGATCCGCACGCCGGCATCCGCGGCGATGGACTCAAGCAGCGCGTGTGTGATGCGCAGCCGCGAATCGATCGAAACGGTGGAAACCGGAACCTCCATGCGGTCCATACTAGTGATCAAGGGAAAAGGGTGTTGAATGCTACGACTTGACGGATACCTCCAGCACTACGCGTGGGGCTCTGCTGATGCGTTGCCTGACTTCCTTGGGCGGGAAGCAACCGGTGAGCCATGGGCGGAGATCTGGTTCGGTGCGCACCCGCTCGCCCCGTCCAGCGTGGAGGGTGCCGGGATCACCCTGGATGCCGCCATTGCTCAGGCGCCTCGCCGCATGCTCGGCGACTCGGTGACCCGCCTGTTCGGCCCTCAGCTGCCGTTCCTGCTGAAGCTGATCGCACCGGCGGAGCCGCTGTCCCTGCAGGTGCACCCGTCGAAGGCGCATGCGCAGGAGTCCTTCGCAGCGGAGAATGCGGCCGGGCTCGCTCTGGATTCCCCGGCGCGGAACTATCGCGATGCGAACCACAAGCCCGAGATGGTGATGGCGCTGACCCCGTTCGAGGCGCTGTGCGGGTTCCGCACGCCTCGGAAGGCGTCCGCGATCCTGCAGGGGCTGACCGGCTCCCTTGCGCAGCAGCTGCGGGACCTGCTCGCTGAGCATCCCACCGCGCATGGAATGCGTGCCGCGTTCCGCCGGATCGTCACCCCGGCCCTCCAGCCCTCCGCGGAGGAGGTGATGGAGCTCGCGGACGCCTGCCGCGACCGGTTCGCGCGCGGGCAGTCACCCTCTCCGCGGATCGATTCGGTGGTGGCAGGCCTGGCCGCAGCCTATCCGGGTGATCCGGGGGTGGCGGCCGCGCTGCTGCTGAACCCGGTGTCCCTGCAGCCGGGGGAGGCGATGTTCGTGCCGGACGGCATCATCCACTCGTACCAGTCCGGGGTTGCAGTGGAGATCATGGCCTCCAGCGACAATGTGCTGCGTGCGGGTCTGACCCCGAAGAAGGTGGACGCTGAGGAGCTGCTGCAGTGCGTCACGGTGAGCGCCGCACCGCCGATCCGCATCGGACCCGAGCGCCTCACCGATCACACCGTCGCATACTTCTCGCCGATCGATGACTTCGAGCTCTCGGTCACCACCCTTCCGGAGGGAACCTCCTACCATCCGGCCACTGTGGTGCCGGGCGGCGGCCCCCGCATCCTGCTGTGCTTGGAGGGGGACTTCCTGGCTGAAAGCGGCACCGGGCGGGTGAGAATCTCCCGCGGACAAGCGGTGTTTGTGCCGGCAGAGGCCGGCGCCGTGCACATCGGCGGCGAAGGCCGACTGATCCAGGCGAGTGTGCCGTGAGCGTTCGCTACACCGCCCCGGAGTTCGGGTTCGACGCGGACGGGGACATGGTGGCGGTGGGAATCTTCCCGGATGGCCCGCTGCTGTCCGTGAACCCCTCGGGCTTTGCGATCCTCGCCGTGGTGGCTGACGCACCCGCCCCGATCACCGCCGCTGAGGTGGTAGCGGAGCTGCGCTCACAGATGACCGACCTGCCCGAGGACATCGGCGCCCAGGTCAGCGACGCGCTGAACAGCTTCGCCGAGCAGGGCCTGGTGCACCGAGTGCGCAGCGAGACCGGCGCATGAGCCCCCACGCAGCTGAGCCGGGACCCGAGGCGGCCGGTGAACTGCTGCTGCGCACCGCCGGGCTGAACGTGCGGCTGCGCGCATTATCGCGGACGCACCCCCTGCTGGAGCAGCTCACCTGGCTGTGGTCGGACTCAGAGCACGTATTCAGCGGAGAACCGGACATCGACGTCTGTCTGCGGACCCGGGAGGACGCGCCGGAACGCGTCGAGCCAGCTCAATCCGCCCACAGCTCGAGCCCGGATCTGCTGACGATCACCGTGAACGACCCAGCCGCCCCTCAAGCCTCCTACACGGTGTCCGGGCAGCTCACCCAGCGTCTGATCGAAACGCTGATCGGCGAACGCCTGCTGCTGCATGCGGCCGCAATCGATGTGCACGGAATCGGCACGGTGCTGGTCACAGGGCCGTCCGGTGCGGGCAAAACCACCGCCACCCTCCACCTGGGCCAGCACGGAACCTATGTCACGGACGAGCTGAGCATCCTCAACCCGTCCACGTTCGCGATCACCCCGTACCCGAAGCCGCTGTCGCTGATCCAGGAGCAGACTGAATCCGGCCGCGTCAAAGCCGATGTGCGCCCGGATGAAGTGGGGATCCGAGAGGTGGCCTCCGTTGAGGCGCCAGCACCCGCGCTCTTCCTGCTAGCGAACCGGTCAGCGGAAGCGGAGCGCGCCACCCTGGAACCGGTGGCGCTGCTGGATGCGCTTGCGATCGTGGCCGGCCAGTCCTCCTCCATCTGGCGGATCGAGGACCCGCTCGGCACCACGGCGCGTCTGCTGGACTCGGTGGGCGGGCTGCGCCGCGCCACCTACCCGGAGGCGAGCGGCCTGCTGGAGGCGATCCGCACCACCCCGCCCCTGACTCATACCGCCGGACAGTGGGAGACCATCTCCGGTCACGAGAATCCCGCAGCCCTGATCACCGACGCAGCCGCCCGGCTGCAGGAACCGCACTCAGCGAAGATCCTCGACGCGATCCCGTTGGATGCTCAGCTCCGACTATGGCCGTTCCACCAGGCGCTGTGGAATGAGGAGGGGGTAGCCGTGCTCACTAAGCATCCGCTGCCGCACCTGGTGGTGGCGCGCGGTGCCGGTGCGATCGCGTGGGACTGCCTGCTCACCGCGGCGCCGATGAGCTTCGGCGAGCTGGTGGAGGCGGTGCAGGAGCGGATCGGGCAGAACCCGGGTGCATCCGCGCTGCTGAGCGAGATAGTGCGAAACCTCGCAGCGCAGCACGTCATCGCGATCAGCTGATGCCGCCCCGCTCAGCGTCCATCCGCTGAGCCTCAGCGGACTCGTGAAGCTCCGCCGCTTCTGCGAGCTGCGCCTGGATCTCGTCAACGAACTCCTCGATATCGATTCTGCCGGCGACCGGACCGCCGGCCACCAGCTGATCAGCGCCGAGCAGCACCGCGGAGGGCGTCCCCGTCATCTCCATCAGCCACATGGTGCGGCGCTCCGGATCCAGCAGATAGTCCCCGTTCACGGATTCAAGAACATCATCCGGCAGGCCGCCCGGCGGGTTGGCGAACACCGGCTTTACCTGAACAAACGGTGCGAGCGCATCGCGCCAGGCGGGAATCTTCGGCATGAGCCGTGCGCACGGGCCGCAGCCAACGGAGAGGGACACCAGCAGCACTGCCTGCTCCCGCGCCAGATCGCGCAGCGTGATCGCAGCGCCATTGGGCTGGTTCAGCTCCGCAAATGGGATCGGCATCCGCAGGTACTCGCCCGGCTCATCCTGGGCGTGGGCATCCAGGTTGGCTCCGGCATCCGTGCTGGTGGTGGACGAGTGCGCCGCCGCAGCCGTGCCCGGGGAGGCCCCGTTCTCACCGGCAAGACGGGATGTGCCCCCGCGGATCAGCACCGCAAGCGCCGCGGCAACAGTGAGCACGAGCGTCAGCGCCAGTGCGGCCAGCGGATCAGCGGCACCAAGCGCGCCGGCGGAGATGCCGTTCAAAGCGGCCAGCAGGGATGCGAGCGCCGCGAGTCCCAGCAGGATATTTCGCGCAAGTGTGCCCGTCGTGACGGTGGGGGAGCCGAGCGTGCCGAAGCAGGAGCAGTGCACGGCATCCTCAAAGCGGAGAGCCCGCGCGATCACCACGGTGAACACCACCATCATCACGAGGCCCAGTGCGGAGGCGATGACGGGCAGCCGCCACACCGGGATCCACACCGCTGCCGCGATGGCGATCTCAAGCACCGGCGTGAGCACCGCGAACAGCGGGTGCAGTGCACGGGCTGGGATCTGCAGGGAGATCAACGCTGACCGAGTGCCGGAAAGGTCGAACAGCTTGGCGATTCCGCTGATCAGAAACGTCAAGGAGAGCAGGATGCTGGCGCCGGCGAGCACCGCGTCAGTGAGCGTCACCGCAGCCGCTCCCTCATGCGTGAGCACCCGGCTGCTGGGAGGAGATCAGCGCATCGGCTAGGACGGCGGCTGCCTCATCGATCTCCGCGGCCACGCGGGAGAACACCTCAGCATCCTTGCGATACGGGTCCTCCACTTCCGGAACTTCGCTGTTGCGCCGACGCGCCACGGCAGAGATGGTGGCGGTGGAAAGCGCGGGGGTGCGGTTCGCATCTGCTTCGCACCGCCCACGGCGGCGGGGCGGCTCATCCTCTGCCAGCGCAGCAGCCAGGGGAGAGAGGGAGCTGCCGTTCTGAGCCGCCTGCACCAGGTCGGTGACAGCATGCAGCAGCAGAGTCTTCTTTGCGGCGAACGGCCACTCCTCGGTGATGAACCGCCGCTGGCGACGGGACATGACCAGGATGAGGTCCGCATCCTCCACGTCATCATCGGTGATCTGATGCGCGGTGAACCCCTCGGGGCTGAGGCCCCGGGCGGTGAGCTCCGGGATCATGCCCGGATCCACGCCGTAGCCCTCCATCGCGTACACGCCGGCGCTGGACACGCTGATCCCAGTGCCGGCAAGCTTGCTCTGCAGAGTGATCTCCCCGAATGGGGAACGGCAGATGTTTCCCGTGCACACCACCAGGATGTGCTCGATTCCCGTACCGTGAGCCTCAGAGCGGCCGAACAGAGCGTCCATACGGCCAGCATAATCACAGAATCGAACCCGAGTCAGCGGCTGTGACCACGCACGCACCGAGCAGAACCTGGAGGCGCCTACCGCGTGCCTGAGTCCAGATGCATCCATTCGCTGGTGCGAGTGCGCCACCAGAGCGTGATCGCACGAGCACCCAGGAACACAGCGGTGAACGCCGCCCACAGCAGCGCCAAACCCAGCGGATTCTCCCCGCCCAGGCGTCCGGTCGCCGCCAGCCACCACAGCACCGCTGCGAAGGGGAGGTACGCGGTCATTGTGATCAGTGACGCCTTCGCCAAGTACTTCGCATCGCCCGCCCCCATGAACACACCGTCCAGCACGAACACGTAGCCGGCCAGCGGCTGCGCGAACACGAACACGATCAGGGCCCAGAACAGAACATGCTGCACCGCCGGGTCCGGGGTGAACAGTCCCGGCACGATGAACGCGGCGAGCAGCAGCAGCATCGAGACCACAGCGCCGCCCCACACGGACCAGCGGATCAGCCGGCTCATCACCGACTCCACTGCCGCCACATCCCGGCGTCCCAGATGCTTCCCGGTCAGCGCCTGCGCCGCGATCGCCAGCGAATCCAGTGCCAGCGCACTCAGGGCGAACACCGTGTTCATCAGCTGATGCGCCGCCAGCTGAGCATCGCCCAGCTTGAGCGCCACCGCCGTGGTGGCCAGCAGCACCACCCGCATCGTCAGCGAACGGATGAACAGCCAGCGCGCGTCGCGCCACACCGCATGTACGCTGCTGAGATGCGGGGTCAGCGATGCGCTGTGCCGGCGGGCACCGCGCACCACGATCACCAGGTAGGCCGCCGCCATCAACCACTGCGCAATCACCGTGCCCACCGCGGAGCCGGCGATGCCCAGGCTCAGCCCGAAGATCAACACCCAGTTCAGCGGGATGTTCAGCAGCGCCCCAGCCACGGCGATCACAAGCGTCACAGTGGTGTTCTGCAGACCGCGCACCAGCCCGCTCGCCGCCTGGATCAGCAGCATCGCCGGAATGCCAAGCGCTGAGATCCGCAGGTAGATGGACGCCTGGGCGAGCACCGCCGGGGACGGTCCGAACAGTGACAGGACCCAGTTGCCGAACGGCACCAGGACGATCAGCAGACCGGCGCCGATGAGCAGCGCCAGCCAGGACGCGTCGATCCCTTTCGTGACCGCTCGGCGCATATCCCCAGCGCCCACCGCCCGTGCCACTTCAGCGGTGGTGGCGTATGCCAGGAAGATCGCCAGCCCCACAATCGTGGTCAGAATCGTGGAGGCAAGACCCAGCCCCGCGAGCGCCTCGGTGGACACATGCGCCACAAAGGCAGAATCCACCAGTGCGAACAGCGGCTCGGCGATGAGCGCGCCGAGGGCGGGCACCGCCAGCGCAAGGATGGTGCGCGAAGAGACCGTATGCCCGGCCCCGAGGTCCTGGGCGGAACTTGCAGGTGCGGGCATGGGCCAATCCTACGTCCGGCACAGGAAGCACGGACTGAGTTGCGCTGTCCCCTGCCGTTTCCCACCGGAATCGTGGGAGAGTAAACATGTTGAGCCCCCCGCCGATCGTTGGAGACGCCCCCATGCATCTGCTCTCCCATGTGAGCCTGCGCAATCGCCCGTTCACCGCGCTCGTCAGCATTGTGCTGACAGTGTTCGGCTTCCTCGCCATGCTCACCATGCGCCAGGAGCTGATCCCGTCCGTGGAGCTGCCGCAGGTGCAGATCATCGCAACGGATCCCGGCGCCACCAGCCAGCAGATGCGCGATCGCGTGGCGAAGCCGCTCGAGCAGTCCATGCAAGCCATTGAGAACGTGGAGGGCACCCAGTCCACCTCCACCTCCAGCCTGACCCGGGTGACCGTGGACCTCACCTACGGCACGGATGTGGCCCGCGCCTCCAACCAGGTGGACGCCATGATCTCTCGGATCGAGGACCAGCTGCCGGAGAACTTGGAGACCACCGTCATCTCCGGCGGCTCCGGTGATATCCCCGCCGCCATCATCGCCGTGTCCTCGGACCTGGAGCCCGCGCAGCTCTCGCAGCGCCTCAGCAGCCAGATGGTGCCGGAGCTGGAGCGGATCGACGGTGTGGCATCCGTGGTGGTGGCCGGTGGTCCCGAACGGATTGTGCGCATCACCCCGAACCAGGAGAAACTCGCGGCAGCCGGGCTCAGCACCGGGGATATCCAGACAGCTATTGATGACAACGGGCTCTCAGTTCCGGGCGGCACCGTGCAGGACGGCGACCGCACGCTGGACGTCACCGTGGGAGAGCAGATCACCACCCTCGATGATCTGAAGGCGCTTCCGCTGAAGAACGGCGAACTCACCCTGGCCGATGTGGCCACGGTGGAGGACACTACGAAGGAAGCCACTTCCATCTCCCGCACCAACGGCCGCGAATCCCTGGTGGTGCTGGTGCTGCCCACCGTGGACGCGAACCTGGTCCAGGTGTCCCAGGACATCGAGAAGGAGCTGAAGGCGGGCGTGCCGGACCTGGGCGGCAATGCCACCAGTGACATGGTGTTCGACCAGGCGCCGTTCATCCAGTCCTCCATCACCGCGCTTGCGGAGGAGGGCCTGCTGGGCCTGGTGTTCGCAATTGCCGTGATCCTGCTGTTCCTGCTCGCGGTGCGGCCCACGATTGTGACGGCGCTGTCCATCCCGCTGTCCCTGCTGATGGCGTTCGTGGGCATGATGGTGTCCGGCTACACCCTGAACATGCTCACGATGGCGGCGCTGACCATCTCGGTGGGCCGGGTGGTGGACGATTCGATCGTGGTGATTGAGAACATCACCCGCCATCTCTCCTATGGCACGCCGCGGATGCGGGCGATCATCACTGCCGTGAGGGAAGTGGGCGGTGCGATCACCGCCTCCACCCTCGCCACGGTCATCGTGTTCCTGCCGATCGCGGTGGTGAGCGGCATGGCCGGGGAGCTGTTCCGCCCGTTCGCGCTCACCGTGGCGATCGCGATGCTGTCCAGCCTGTTCGTGTCCCTCACCATCGTTCCGGTGCTCGCCTACTGGTTCCTGCGCGCGCCGAAGAAGCTGCGCACCGAGGAGCAGGAGGATAAGTCCCTGCTGAACCGGATCTACGCTCCGGTTCTTCGTTGGACGCAGCAGCATTCGATCATCACCCTGGTGCTGGCGTTCGCCATCCTGGTGGGCACGGTGTTCCTGACCCCGCTGATGAAGGTGAACCTGCTTGGTGACACCGGCCAGAACATGGCCGCCTATACGCAGACCATGCCGAACGGCACCAGCCTGGAGGCGACGGCTGCGAAATCCGCTGATGTGGAGAAGGCTGTTCTCGCCGTGGATGGGGTGCAGACCGTGCAGACCACGATCGGGGCGAGCGAACTCGGCTTCGGTGGGTCCGTGAACGAGGCGTCCTACGCGATCACCACGGATGTGAACGCGGACCAGGAGAAGCTGCGGGCTGACATCCTCGCGGCCATGGAGTCCGTGGAGGGTGCGGGAGAGATTCAGGAAGCCGCGATGGGCGGGCCCGCCGGCACCAGTGACGTGACCATCGAGATCAACGCAGCCACCGCCGAGGAACGCAAACAGGCCAATGATGCGATCCTCGCCCAGTTCGACCAGAAGAAGCTGCCTGAGGGCGTCAAAGCCGTCACCAGTGATCTCACCGCTGATCAGCCCACCGCGGTCATCACCGTGGACCGGGCAAAGGCCGCCCAGGCCGGGCTGAGCGATGCTGCCGTGGTGGGCCTGGTCTCCCAGCAGCTGCGCTCCCAGTCGATCGGCACGATCACCCTTGACGACGCGGACCTCAGCATCGAGCTTGCCCAGGACACATCAGTGGACACGTTCGACCAGCTGAAGGGCATGAGCGTGGCCGGGAGGCCGCTGACGGAGTTCGCCACGATCACCGAGGAGAATGTGCCGCCGCAGGTCACTTCCGTGAACAACCGTGAGCAGGTCACGATCTCCCTCACCCCGGAGGGGGACGACGCGCTCCCCGCCGCCCGTGAGGCACAGCAGGCCATTGATTCCGCGACGCTGCCCGAGACGGCCACCGCACGGGTGGGAGGGGCAAGCCAGGAGATCGACGAGGCGTTCACCCAGATCGGCCTGGCGATCCTGGCGGCCGTGCTGCTCACGTACGTGCTGCTGGTGTGGATCTTCAAGTCCCTCATCCAGCCGCTGATCCTGCTGATCTCGATTCCGTTCGCCGCCGTGGGTGCGTTCGGCCTGCTGATCATCACGCAGGTTCCGCTCGGTCTGCCGTCGATGATCGGCCTGCTCATGTTGGTGGGCATTGTGGTGACGAACGCGATTGTGCTGATCGACCTGGTGAATCAGCGCCGTCGCGCTGGAATGCCGTTGAACGAGGCGATCCTGGACGGGGCGCAGAAGCGTCTGCGCCCGATCCTCATGACCGCTGCCGCCACGATCTTCGCGCTGATCCCGATGGCGCTCGGCATCACCGGTCAGTCCGGGTTCATCTCGCAGCCGCTCGCGGTGGTGGTGATCGGCGGGCTGATCTCCTCCACGCTGCTCACGCTTGTGATCGTTCCGGTGCTGTATCGCCTCAGTGAGGGCTTCATCGAGCGCCGCCGCCGCAACAAGCAGGAGCCGGACTCGGTCACCGATGCGATCGACGCGGTGGAGGCGTCTGGTCGGCGTCGACGGGACCTCTATGCTCAGTAGGGTGTGCTCAGCAGGCTGTGTGGGTTCAGTGACACCGGCTGTGAAGAAAGCGCACGCAAATCGGGACAGCTCCGGACCACGTGGTTGGATGGCCTTGTCCATTCCAACGAGTGAGGATTCTTCTCCATGCTGAGCACGTTCCGCCGCACCATGGCTCTCTACAGCGCGCTGCTGCCCGGGGAGCGCAAGGCATGGATCGTCGTTGCCGCGATCGGCTCCTTCTTCGTGGCGGGCCTGGACATGCTGGGTGTGGCGGCCACGATGCCGCTGATGCTGGTGGCCACTGACGCGCCGCAGGCGGATTCGGTGTTCAGGCTTTTTGCGGACAAGGGCGTGCACGGCACCGGCACTGTGCTGATTATCCTCGCAGTGGCGATCGGCCTGTTGTTCATCGTCAAGTCCGTTCTCACCGTGGCGTTCCGCTACTGGGTGGTGGGCCGCACCCAGTTCCTCAATGCGCGTGCTGCCACGGTTGTGCTGAAGAAATACGCGGACTCGGACTACGCGGTGCACCGCACCCGTGATGCGGCGGACATCCAGCGGCAGATCAATATGTCTGTGATGCAGGTATTCGTCGGTGTGCTCACGGGGTACATCACGCTGATCGTGGACGTGCTCACGCTGGCGCTGATCCTTGCGGTTCTTGTGGTTGTGTCCCCATGGGGAACCCTGGTGGCGTTCGCCGTGTTCGGCTGCACCATGATGCTCACCCAGCGTGTGGTGCGCGAGAAGCTGCGCCGCGCCGGTGAGATCAACTCTGACTTCGGCCGTGATTCGTGGGCCGCGCTCATTCCGATTGTGGACGGCTTCCGCGAGGTGCGCCTGTCCCGCTCTGCCGGCGTGTACGTGGGCGGCTTCGAAAAGGGAAAGATCGGCCAGGGCAAGGTTCAGCGCACGATCACTGTGCTGACGGAGCTGCCGCGGTACGTGCTGGAGATCGCGCTGATCGTGGGCATCGGAATGATCGCCGGTGTGCTCACCCTCACCGGTTCCGAGGGGACGATGATTGCGGTGCTCGGCGTGTTCACCGCAGCGGCCGCCCGAATGCTGCCCACACTGCAGCGTGTGGGCACCAGCCTTGCCACAATCCGCACCTCAGAAGTGGGCATCACGCAGCTGGAGGGCCTGCTGCCCACCTTCGCTGAAGCCTCTTTCAGCGAACGCGCCGTGGAAGCACAGGCTTCCGAGCTGGTGGGGGACATCGAGCTGGTGGACGTGGGCTTTCGCTACCCCGATGCGGAGGAGTTCTCCGTCCGCGATGTCAACGCGCGCATCCCATTCGGCAGCTCCGTGGCGTTCGTGGGTTCGTCCGGCGCCGGGAAGTCCACCCTGCTGGACGTGATCCTTGGGCTGTTCGAACCGACCGAAGGCCAGGTGCTCGCCAACGGGCACAGCATCCACGCATCCTTGGATTCGTGGCTGCGCACCGTGGGCGTGGTCAGCCAGGACGTGTACCTGGTCAATGACACGGTTCGAGCGAACATCGCATTCGGCCGGGACCCGGACTCGGTGGATGACGACGAGGTGCTGGATGCGATGCGTCGCGCCCAGCTGCTGGAACTATTGGAGGACCTGCCGAACGGCTTGGACACCCGGCTCGGCGAGCGCGGTGTGCGCATCTCCGGTGGACAGCGCCAGCGCATCGGCATCGCCCGTGCCCTGTTCAAGAACCCGCAGGTGCTGGTGCTCGATGAAGCCACGTCGGCGCTGGACAACATCACCGAGCAGAAGATCACCGAAACGATCGAATCCCTCGCCGGAGACCTCACGATCATCCTGGTGGCGCACCGACTCTCCACCATCCGCGACGCAGACTCGATCATCTTCATGGACGCCGGATCGGTGGCCGCCACCGGCACTTTCGACGAGGTCACCGAACAGAACCAACATTTTGCTGAGCTGGTTCGACTGGGGAAGCTCGTCTGAATTCGCATCATTGACCGCGCACCCGGAGAGCGCCCCGCCAGGAGCTGGCAGTGACGGCGTGAGAGCGTCTCAGAGCTGCAGACAGGGGGTCACGCGGGAGTGATCCGCCCATATACTACCGAGTGTTAGGGCGGGACGATTCGGACGATCGACAGGTTGGTATCCTTCAGGCATGATCGGGCAGTCAGGACCAGCGATCAACGAATTCGTCGCGTTGTTCACCTGGCATGCACCGATCCCGAATACCGTCTCTGGCCGGGAGTTTCAGCGGCGCTTGGATGCGTCGATCGCCAGTGCGCTGGCAAACCTGGATCCCGCTTCCGCCACCGCCCGCGCGGTCCGGATGATCACCTCCCGCACGCCCGTTCCGTCCGCTGAGCTTTTCGAGCTCATCCGCAATCCCGGGGACATGGACGTGATGGTGCTCGCTGCGCTCCAGCAGCGCCTGGCGCTGACGATCCTGGGCGCTCAGGGAGCCCGACACGTCTCCCGCACCCGCTTCAACCCGGCGCTCGCACTGGAGCTGATGAACCAGGCGATGGACCGGATCGATGCGGAGGTGGCGCATGTAGCGGAAGAGACCGAAGGCGTCGTGGACCGTGATGCGCTGTTTCCGGCGGACGTCACCGCCGAGCTGATCCTCACCTTCCTGCGGGCCGCGCTCACGGTGAACAGCCCAGCCATGGCGGAGCAGGCGCTGGAAGAGCTCGAAGCCCGCGAAGCGAATATCGGGCTGCCGCATATCCGCTTTCACGTGCTGATCGGCATCGCCGCCGCGCACCTGGCCCAGTCCCGCCCGGATGACGCACTCCTGCCCGCCCAGCGGGCACGGTCCGTGGCACGGATCTCACGGGACGTTGAAGGGGCCTGGGAGGCCGAGCGGATCCGTGCAGTGGCAGCCACCGCATCCGGCCGGCGCCACCTGGAGCGGGCCACCCACCAGGAAGTGGCGGCGCTTGCCCGGCGGATCGCTGATGACCTCGCAACCAGCCCTGCCGTGCGGGAGGAGACCACGATCTCCGAGCTCGAATCACGCTCCACCCTGGCGCGGATCCTGCTCACCGACGATGCCCGCACAGAAGCGAACGTGCAGGCTCAGGAGATGCTGGACCGGGTCACCAAGGCGCGCCGGGCAGGCGACGCGCCCGAAGAGCGACTGTGGGAGTTTGAGGTGGATGCGCGCCTGGTTCGGGTGATCGCCTCCGGTCTGCCGGAGCACTCCTCCCGTCAACAGCGGATCAGCGCAACCGAGGAGGGCGCCCAGCCGAAGCTTGGGCAGGGGCGCGGACGCCGCCGCGCCCCGGCACCGGATCCGAGCAGCAGCGACCTGGGCAGGATGAGCCCCGAATACCGCCGGCTGCGGCATGAGGCGATGCAGGCGATCGCCCGCGCCCCCGAGTCCATGCGCCACCGCGCGATCTGGTGGAACACCTACCTGGAGGATCGGCACGCGATTCTGCTCGCAGCCAACGGTGAACAGAAGCATGCGCTGCGGGTGGCGAAGCGGGCCAACCGAGGCTGGGAAGAGCTCGGTGAGACCGAGCATGCCGAACGCATTGAGGAGCAGATCCGCGCCCTGGCAGGCCGGCCGTTTCCGTGACACAATCGGCCACCGTGCAGCGGCGTGCGGCTGCGGGTCCCGGAAATGATCCGAGAAACGTGACCGTGCTGCTCACAGTGAGCTGTTCAGATGCGCTGGTCACTGAGACCGCTGCTGGGAACCCGGAGGATCTGCGATGACTGCGAACCAGGTGTTCGAGCCCGGCGCTGACGCCGGGATGGAGCGGCTGCCGCCGCAGGATCTGTCCGCGGAGCAGGGCGTGCTGGGTGGCATGATGCTCTCCAAGGACGCGATTGCGGACGTGGTGGAGAAGGTCCGCTCGAATGATTTCTACCGCCCCGCGCACGAGCTGATCTATGAGGCGATCATCGACCTGTACGGGCGCGGTGAGCCGGCAGACCTGCTGACCGTGTCCGATGAGCTCTCCAAACGCGGCACCCTGCAGCGCATCGGCGGCTCCGCATACCTTGCGGACCTTATCGATATGGTGCCCACCGCTGCGAACGCCGGCTTCTACGCGGACATCGTGACCGAACGCTCCACCCTCCGCAAGCTCGTGGAAGCCGGCACCCGCATTGTTCAGCTCGGCTACGCAGCGGACGGCGGCGAGGTTGACGCAGCAGTCAACGAGGCCCAGGCCCAGATCTATGCCGTGACCGAACGGGGCGCCAGCGAGGACTTCGTGCCGCTTGCGGAGACGATTGAAGAGACGGTGGACTCGATCGAGGCGATCCAGTCCAAGGGCGGGGAAGTGTCCGGCATCCCCACCGGTTTTGCGCAGTTCGACGAGCTCACGCAGGGCTTGCACCCCGGGCAGATGATCATCTTTGCGGGCCGTCCAGCCATGGGCAAGACCACGCTCGGCATGGACGTGCTGCGCTCCGCCGCGATCCACAACGGCAAGACCGCTGTGATCTTCTCATTGGAAATGGACCGCACCGAGATCACGATGCGTCTGCTGAGCGCGGAGGCGCAGGTGCCGATGAGCCGGATGCGCGATGGCACCATGGATGACCGGGACTGGCAGAACCTTGCTCGCGCCATGGGCCGGATCTCGGATGCGCCGCTGTTTATGGATGACTCCGCGAACATGACGCTGATGGAGATTCGCGCCAAGTGCCGCCGGCTCAAGCAGAAGCATGATCTGAAGCTTGTGGTGATCGACTATCTGCAGCTCATGACCTCCGGCAAGCGCGTGGAATCGCGCCAGCAAGAGGTCTCCGAGTTCTCCCGGGCCCTGAAGCTCCTTGCCAAGGAGATCGACGTTCCGGTGATCGCCATCTCGCAGCTGAACCGCGGCAGCGAGCAGCGCACCGATAAAACACCGATGATGAGCGATCTGCGCGAATCCGGCTCCATTGAGCAGGACGCGGACCTCATCGTGCTGATCCACCGTGAGGACTATTACGAGCGGGAGTCGCCCCGGGCTGGTGAGGCGGATCTGATCGTGGCGAAGCACCGCAACGGCGCTACGGGCACCATCGCGGTTGCATTCGAAGGCCACTATTCGCGGTTCAAGGACATGGCGCACTAGCAGGCACCCACCACCTGACAGGGTGCGTCATTCGACTGTCGGTATGCTCAGAGGCTGTGAGCACACCCAGAAGCCTTCAGAAGGCCGTCATCGAACCCGGCCTATGCATCGGCTGCGGAGTCTGCGCATCCCTGGAAAACTCCGCGTTTCAGATGCGGATGACCCCTGATGGGCGTTATCGGGCGGAACTGCGCGAGGACGCTGATCCCGAGGCCGAGGGCCGCTACCTGGAGACCTGCCCGTTCGCCTCGTCCACCAACGAAGATGACCTCGCGCAGATGTTCCTGGACTCGGGAAGCGCACCGCGGACCGCTGAGCTCGGCACCGTACGGTCCACCGCCGCCGGGCATGTGACCGCCGGGGACTTCCGCAGAGAAGGCTCCTCCGGCGGCATGACCACCTGGTTCCTGCGGGCGCTGCTGGATGCCGGCGAAGTGGATCAGATCATCCACGTGATGACCCGCGAGGAGCTTGCCGATTCGCCGGTGTCCGCCACCGATCCTGACGCGCTGTTCGCATTCGGCGCGTCCACAGCTGACTCGTCTCCGCAGCGGGGAGCGAAAACCCGGTACTACCCGGTGGAGATGAGCGGTGCGCTCACCCATATCCGCACAGTCCCAGGTCGCTACGCAATCGTGGGGCTTCCATGCTTCGTGAAGGGTGTGCGACTGCTGCAGAAGCATGATCCGATCCTGCGAGAGCGGGTCCGGTTCTGCGTGGGCATCGTCTGCGGTCACCTGAAGTCCACCCGATTCGCGGACATCATGGCCTGGGAGCAGGGGGTGGCTCCGGGCCGGCTGCGGCACATCGAGTTTCGGAAGAAGACGGACACGCGCGCATCGGACTATGCCGTGGAGGCCACTTCCGATACGGGTGAGGTGGTGGAGCGCCGGGCCGCGTCGCTGCTGGGGCAGGACTGGGGTGCCGGCCTGTTCAAATATCGAGCGTGCGACTTCTGCGATGACGTCACGAATGAGACCGCGGACATCGCCTTCGGGGATGCGTGGCTTCCCGGTTATGACTCGGACCCTGCGGGCACGAACGTGATGATCGTCCGCAGTGAACAGGCGCAGCGAGTGATCGATCTGCGCGCCGCTGACCTCACGCTTGAGGAGATCTCCCCGGAGGAAGCTGCCCGTTCACAGGCGGCGGGGCTGCGGCATCGGCGAGAAGGCCTCGCCTATCGGCTGCACCGGGAGCAGGCGGCCGGCCGCACAGTGCCGGTGAAACGGGTGGCGCCCTCGGCCCGCATTCCCCGCTTCCGCAAGTCGATCTACGACGCGCGCTCCCGCCTGATCGATGCCGGCGACCGCGCCTATGAGCAGAGCGCCTCGAGCGGGGATTTCGAGCAGTTCCGGGCGGCGATCATGCCGGAGATCGCACGGTACAAGGCGGCGTATGCGTCGGAGCCGATCACGCGGCTGAAGGTGGCGGTCAGGAGATTCACCCCGGGCCTTGCTCGGGTGGCGAAGAAAGCGCTCAAACGCTGAGGGGATGGGCTGATGGCACGCATTGGAATCGTCAGCATCTATGACGTGGCGAACTACGGCAACCGGCTGCAGAGCTATGCGCTGAGCGAGGCGATCACCGCGCTCGGCCATGACGCGGTGGTGGTGCGCAATCATCCGTTCCACTACAGCGCCTCCTATGAGCGGCGGTCTGCGTCACGGGACTATTCGCGGCCGCTGGCGGACGGTGAGGTTACCGAATTCGAGAAGGGCGCACACGCAGCCTCCGCGAGCCTTCCAGCTCGGCTCGGCCGCTCCGTGGCGCGGCTGCCGATCCCGGGCGCCCGCCTGGCGCCGAAGATCGCGGCCCGGTGTGATGAGGCCGCCCAGATCGGAGTGCTCGACTTTGTGAAGCGCACACTGGGCCGCCAGGCGCGAAAGCGTGCTCTCACCGAGTTCAGCTCCACGCATCTCAGCGTCACCGAGGAGACTATCGCCCGGCCTGATCAGCTGCCCGGACTGCCTGATGAGTTCGACGCGATGGTTGTGGGCTCTGACCAGGTGTGGAACCCGGCATTTCGAGGCGGGTTCCCGCTGGACTTTCTGCCGATGTTCCCGCCCCGGACCCGCATCGCCTACGCGCCGTCGATCGGGGTGCGCGATCTGAGTCCCGAGTACCAGGGGCATTACGAGCGGATGCTTGAGGGCTTCGGCCATCCGTCTGCGCGGGAGCACAGCGGCGCCGAGCTGATCAGTGATCTGATGGGCGGCGCGGACGTGCCGGTGGTGCTCGATCCCACGATGCTGCTGCCGCGTGAGCAGTGGAGCCGTCTTGCCGATGACGCACCCGCACCGGCACGCAAGCCGTTCGTGGCGGTCTATGCGCTGCGCGCCAACAATGCCGCCTTCCGGGCATCGGTGAAGCGGACTGCACGCCGGGAGGGGCTGGGCGTGGTGGACCTGTTGTCTCCGTGCCTGCCGGTGCCGCAGCGCAACAGCGTCCCGCATTTTGTGCGTGCGATCCGCGATGCGGAGTATGTGGTGACCGATTCGTTCCACGCCACCGTGTTCTCCCTGCTGTTCGCGAAGCCGGCGGCTGTGTTGTCCCGCTCCACCGGTCAGGATGACCGGGCGCGCTCGCTGTTCGACGCGTTCGGGATTGACCCTGACCGGGGGTTCAGCTCCGCGGACGTGCGGCCCACAGTGCCGCTGTGCGCTGATCCGTCGGCTGCGCTGGCGCCGCATATCGAGCGGTCACAGGCATTTCTCCGCGATGCGCTCGCCGATGCGCTCAGCTGATCAGAGGTGGTCGCCGATGCTCACCGTCTGCGGGTGAGCTTCACGTCTGCGGCGAGCGGCCGGTGATCGGAGGTGCGCACGTTCGGCACCCAGGAGCGGGTGGCGCGCAGACCGGGGGAGAGCAGGATGTGGTCGATCCGGCGCCACGGGAACACCGCTGAGTGAGTGAAGCCGCCGGCGAACCGGCGCAGTCCGCTGCGGATATCGCGCAGGGTGCGCATCAGCGACCAGTAGCTCCAGTCGAAGGAGGTCGCGTTGAGGTCGCCCACCAGGATCGTGGGCATGTCCTCCAGGTCGATCAGCTCGCGCAGCGCCCGCGCCTGGATGAGCCGAGCCCGGGCAGAGTCCGCGGTCAGGTGCGTGGTGGCGAACCGGATCATCCCGCTGGGCGTGGTCACGGTTGCGAAGGTGACTGCGCGCCGTTCGCCATGCGGGGTGCCCGGCAGGAAGAAATGCTCCACGCCGGTGATGGGGAAGCGGGACAGGATTGCATTGCCGTAGCCGGACTCGTCGGTGGTGTCATCGCACACCTCGCGTGCCGGAAGGCTGCGATGAAACGCTGCTTCCATGCCCAGTGCGCCGGCAAGATGCCGTGCGAGGTCCATGAAGTCTGAGCGCTTGCCGAAGCAGGAGTCCACCTCCTGAAGTCCGATCAGGTCAGCGTTGATGCTCTGCAGCGTCTGAACCGTGGAGGCGGGGTTGAAGGTGCCGTCAGCGTCGCACCCGTGCTGGATATTGAAGGTTGCAATGCGCATGGCGCCAGTCTACGGAGCGGACTCTTCGATGTGCCGATCGGAGGGATACTCTGATCCTGCTATGAACGCCCCTTCACCTTCCCAGCACCGGCTGGGCCGCTCCGTTCCGCCGCTGCTCGCTTTCAGCACGGTGGTGCTTGCTGCTGTGAATCTGCGGCCCGGCGTCTCCTCGCTCGGCCCGGTGCTGACCGAGGTGCAGGATGCGTTCGGTCAGGGAGGCTCCTTCGGCGGTCTGCTCACCGCAATCCCCGGCTTCGCGTTTGGCCTGTTCGGTGTGATCGCCGTGGTGATTGCGCGACGCCTCGGTCTGACCGGCGCGATGCTGCTCGGCACGGCCGTGACCCTGGTGGGCCTGGCGGCGCGGCCCTGGGTGGGCTCCGCCTGGCTGTTCGCGCTGTTGACGGTGTGCGTGGCGGCGGGGATCGCAGTGGGCAATGTGCTGCTGCCCGCCTGGATCAAACGGCACGGCGGGGATCGGTCCGTGCGGCTGATGACGATCTACACCTCCGTGCTCGGCGCCGGCGGCGCCTTTGGACCGATCACGGCGCTGGTGTTCCTGGATCGGCAGGGCGAGCCGATGTGGCAGCCGGTGCTGTTCGCCTGGGCTGTTCTGGCGGCGCTGCCGCTGCTCGCCTGGGTGCTCACCCTGCGGGCGACGGGCTATGACTTCCCGCCGGATCCACCCGCGGAGCACGCGCCCGCGGTGCCGGTGTGGCGCTCCAGCACCGCCGTGTTCATGATGCTCATGTTCGGTCTGCAGTCAATGCAGGCGTATGTGCAGTTCGGGTGGCTGCCGGCGATGCTGACCGGCGCGGGCATCTCCCCGGGGATCGGCGCAGCCGCGGTGATCGTCACGCATGGCCTCGGCATTGTGGCGGGCCTGGTCATGCCCACCGTGGTGGAGCGCTCACGCCGCCTTCCGGTGATCGTGACCAGCTTTGGCCTGTTCGCCGCTGCCGGCTACGGCACGATCATCCTGATCCACCTGGGCCTGGTGGGGTCCTGGGGTGTGCCGGCGGCGCTGCTCGCCGCTGTGCTGCTCGGCGTGGGCGGCTGGTGCTTCGCCACTGCGATCGCATTGATCCCCGCCCGGACCCGCAGCCCGCTGATCACCGCGAAGCTGTCCGGATTCGTGCAGCCGGTGGGCTACATCCTGGCGGGCCTGGGCCCGCTCGCGGTGGGTGCCGGCTTCGAGTGGGCGGGCTCGTGGATTCCGGTGCTAGTTGCCCTGATCGTCTCCTGCCTGCTGCTGTCCGTTGCCGGCTGGCGCGCCGCCACCGGGCCGACAGTGGATGACCAGCTGACCCCTCAGCGGTGACCGTGCAGCTGTCCACAGCCGAGGGGCGGCCGACTCGTTCCGCCTATGATGGACCCAAATGGGTGATGTGATTGCTGGCCGCTTTGAGCTGATCGATCCGATCGCGGGCGGCGGTTCCGGAGCTGTGTGGCGCGCCCTGGACCGCAGAACCGGCCAGGTGTGCGCCGCTAAGGTGCTGCGCCAGCGCGACTCCGCTGATCTCATGCGCTTTGTGCGGGAGAAGAGCGTCACCTTCGACCACCCAAACCTCCTGACCCCCTACGGCTGGGCGGCAGAGGACGCGCACGTGGTGATCGCGATGCCGCTCGCCAGCGGCGGCACTCTCGAATCCCTGCTGCGCCGTGAAGGAGCCCTGGGCGAAGCCGCGATCGTGGTGATCCTGCAGCAGCTGCTCAAAGGGCTCGCCCACATGCACGAGGAGCGGTGGATCCACCGTGACGTGAAGCCGGCGAACATCATGTTCTCCGCGGCGGCGGATGCGGAGCGGATCCAGGCACGCCTGTCCGATTTCGGCATTGCGGTCCATGAAAGCGATGTGCGCTTCACCAGCGCCGGCATGCTCAACGGCACCCCCGGCTACATGGCACCGGAGCTGTTCCACCTCGCCGATCCCGCTCCGCAGCAGGACCTGTACGCCGCCGGTGTGGTGGCACTGGTCTGCTGGACCGGGCCGATGCCGCTCCAGGACGGTGCGTTCTCCGCGCAGGTGCTGAACCGGCACCTGGCCGGGATGGAGCCCACTTTGCAGGGAGTGATCCGCACCCTGCTTGCGCCGGATACGCGTGACCGCTACCAGAGCGCTGAAGCGGCCCTGGCTGATCTTCCCTACGTGGGCCCCACCACTGCGCTGCTGCACCGGGACGGCCGGCCGATCGCAATCACACAGCAGATCGCCACCTGGGCGCCCACCCCCACGGCAGCGCAGTCCGCACCCTCAGCAGACGCACCGCCCCCGTCCTCACCGGGTGCGGCAGCAGCCGCGGCCCGCGGCCTGACCCTTGCCAGCGCACAGGCCGCCGGCAGCGCTGATACACCACCAGCGGGGCCGCGGCGACCATCCCGCATCCCGCTGGCCCTCGGCATCACCACCGGCACGCTCACCGGCGCGGCAGCCGGGGGACTCGCCCTATGGGGGATCACCAGCCTCCTGGGCTGATCAGAGCGGCTGCGGCCCCCGCTGCACAGTCATCGTGGTGATCGACTGAACCTTCGCTTGCTCACGCGGATCCATCAGCACATCCACCGTCAGCGTGCCCGCGGGGCCTTCCAGCTTCACCTGACCGTTCGCCCGGCTCACCACGGTGACCTGCTCATCCGTCACATCCCGCAGCACCTGCTTGTCCAAACCGGCGAGCCACAGCGCAGCATCGACCCGGCGGGAGCGCTCCTCACGCGGAACATCCGGATCCATGTTCTCCGCGAACAGCTGATCCGCAATCGCATCCCCCTCAGCAGAGGTCGGATCCTCCAGCGCCAGCCAGCGCAGCGACTGCCGCACGCCGTCCTTCGCCGGCTCGGAGAGCTCCGCCGGCGGGATCGCAAGCGCCGACGGGTCATGTGCAAGGATTTCCCGCAGCGCCTGCATCGACGCGCGCATCGCCGGCCCGTACTTCGCGTTCGCAAGCGCCACCACACCAAGCCCGGAGTCACGGTGCCAGATCATGAAGGAGCCGAAGCCCGGGTAGCCGCCTGAATGGGACACCAGATGCCCCAGGTCAGGCAGACGCTCCGGGAACAGGCCGTACCCGTAGCCCCGCACCCGGGTGAACGCGCCGTTCACCGGCGGCAGATCCTGGATGCGGTGGATCTGCTGCATCTCCCGGCGGGAAGCCGCGCTGAGCAGCTCCCCGTGCGGCGCGGGGCTGCCGCCGGGCAGCACCGCCAGGTTCGCGCTCGCCAGAAAATGCGTCCAGCGGGCCAGGTCCGTCACCGTGGAGAACAGCCCCGCCATCGCCCCGTACACGCCCGGCTGGTCGAACTCGATCCGCTCAAAGCAGGCTCCGCCGCGCTGGTCATTGCGCCGATGGCCCTGCAGGAGCCGGGCCCGCTGGTCACCGTTGGCTTCCGCCACGGACCAGATCGTGTCGTGCATCCCGAGCGGGCGCAGAAAACGCGTGGTGAGGTAGTCGGCGTAGTCCCGGCCGGACACCTCATCGATCACGCGTCCCAGCAGGGCGTAGCCGGTGTTGGAGTATTCGAAGCCGGTGCCGGGCGCATGAACCCAGCCGAGACCGCCGCGCAGCAGCTGCGCGAACTGTTCGCGCGTCATCGATTCCATCCGGTCACCCCATGGGTTGTCCGTGACGAAGCCGGCGCTCATCGTCAGCAGGTGACGGATCGTCAGGACGGGTGAGTCCGGTGTGGCCGGTTGGATCGCTGCCGCCTCCGGCACGTAGTCGGCCACCGGCGCATCCAGCTGCAGCCGGCCCTCATCGCGCAGCGCCAGGATCGATGCCGCCGTCACGGACTTCGTCATCGAACAGATGCGGGAGATGGAATCAGCGCCGGGAGTGAACGCGTCGGCCGCCGGGGAGCCCTCCACCAGGTGGGAGCAGCCATGACCGTCCGACGCGATCACCTCCCCGTTCTTCACGATCCCCCACGTCATGCCCGGAGTCTCCTGGAGCTTCACGGTGCGGGCGAACACCTGGCGGACGGCATCAATAGCGGCAGAATTCACAGTCATAGCATCAAGCCTAGTCAGCGCGGCTGGCTCCGCTGGCGCAGATCCGGCAGCTGCCGGCGGATGCGTACCGCGGGAAGAAGTCCCGATACGCTGAAGGTGATGATCCCGATCTCTCGCCAACGCAACTCCCTGTTCGTGCTGTTCTTCCTGCCGGGGCTTGGCCTTGCCTCCTGGGTGACCCGCACCCCCTCCATTCGCGACAGCCTGAACGCCACCGTGGGGGAGATGGGCCTGGTCCTGCTGGGCCTGGCGATCGGCTCCCTGCTCGGCATCCTCAGCGCGGGCACGCTCGTGGCGCGGCTCGGGCCGCGGGTGGTGACCACCATGGGCGCGCCCGCGGTGGCGCTGTCCCTGCCGGTGATCGGACTCGCCACGGTGCTTCCCAGCTCGGTGCCAGCCAGGCCGGTGCTCGCCGCGGCCGGGCTGTTCGTGTTCGGCGTGGGGATGGCGATCATTGAGATCGCCCTCAATGTGCTCGCCGCGGAGATGGAGCGGGTGACCGGCCGGGTCATCATCCCCGTCATGCACGGGTTCTATTCGATGGGTCTGGCCGTGGGCGCGCTCGCCGGCACCGGCGCAGCGGCGCTGGCAGTGCCGGTGTGGCTGCACATGCTGATTGCGGCCCTGATCTCGCTGCTGGCCGGGGCCTGGGGAGTGGCGGGGCTGCCCGGCGAGCGGCTGCGGATCCGCCGGCGCCGGAGCGACTCGATCAGCATGGCCTCCCCGCTGATGACCGGTGAGATCCCGATCATCGGCGCGGATGAGGAGCCGGTTCCCGTCTCCACCCACCGCCAGCTGCTGCGCAACCCGACTGTGGTGATCCTGGCGCTGTCAGCCCTGAGCCTGGCGCTTGCCGAAGGCGCCGCGAATGACTGGCTGCCGCTGATCATGGTGGATGACCACAATCTCAGCGAAACCGGCGGCTCGTTCATGTTTGCAGGGTTTGCCATCGCCATGACCATTGCCTGCTTCGCGGGCTCAGCCCTGATCGCCCGGTTCGGCCGCCCGCTCCTGTTCCTGCTGTGCTGCGCCGCCACCCTTGCCGGCATCGGCACGATCATTCTGTCCACGAACCCGGTGCTCGCCGTGATCGCCGTGATCCTCTGGGGCCTGGGCGTGTCACTGTCCTTCCCGATTGCAATCTCCGCCGCGGGGGACACGGATGACAATCCCACCGCGCGCGTGTCGATCGTGGCAACCGCGGGGTATGCCGCCTACCTGGTGGGGCCGCCGCTGCTCGGCCTGATCGGGGACCATGTGGGGCTGCGCGGGGCGCTGCTGCTGCCGCTGGCGTGCGTGGCGGCGTCGGTGGCGGCTGCGCCGGTCACTCGCTCCCGGTGATGCTGCCGCCCGCGCGGTAGAAGTCCGCGAACAGATCCCGCGTCTGATCGCTGACCAGTTCCAGGAGGATGTCCAGATCCAGTTGAGCGGGAATGAAAGCGCCCCCGCTGATCCCGGATGAGATCTGGCCGTGGCTGGCTTCGGATTCGGCATCAGCATCGGCCGGGCCTTCGGCATCGCGGGGACCGGCAGCATCGGCAGAGCCCGCCTCATCAGCATCCGGCGGGGCCGGCGCTGCATGCAGCTCCTCCACGCTCATCCCGCGCAGCACCAGCAGATCCGCCGGCTCCGCATCCACCTGCTCCACCAGCACATACACGAGCGCATACACGTGCGGGCACACGCTCATCCCGGACCCGCAGGTGCAGTCGAAGAACACATCCTCCAGGCTGCCCGGCAGCAGGGACAGCTCATCAGCGAGCAGCGCCGACTCCTGGTCTGCGGTGAACGAACCGTCCAGAATGCACAGCAGCAGCGTGGGATCCTGTGCGCATCGCGCCTGAAACGCGGCGCGCTCATCATCGCGGAATGCTCGAAACGCGATCTCCGCCGTCACCGCGGCGGCATGCTGATCATCGACCGACGCGCTCACGACGGCGGGCCGCACATCGATCCACGCCACCGCGCCGGCGCGCGCTGCGCGCTTGCCCGTTGCCCGAGAACGCGAACCGAACAGGGCTTCCAGGCGGCGCCCTAACTCCCGGCCCAGGAAGGTGGCGCCGATCTGCCCGCGCTGAGCCCGCAGTTCAATTCCCATGCTCAGCCTCCGTCCGGGCGGGCGACGCCGGGGCCGCACCGCCCTGGACAGCACCGGAGGTGTCAAGGCCGGGCCCGCGCAGCAGCTGCAGCAGCTGACCATCCTCCAGGTCCAGCAGCCAGCCCTCACCCGAGGCGACTGTCAGATCCGCCAGGTCCTGTTTCTGTGCGAGCCGGTCAGCAATCGCCTCCTCAATGGTGCCCGCTGCGATCAGCCGCCGCACGCTCACCGTGCGGGTCTGCCCGATCCGAAACGCCCGATCCGTGGCCTGGTTCTCTACCGCTGGATTCCACCACCGGTCCATGTGAATCACGTGATTCGCCGCAGTCAGTGTGATGCCCGTGCCGCCTGCTCGCAGAGACAGCACCATCGCGCCCGGCACACCCCGCTCCGCTTGGAAGCGCGCCACCATCTCGTCCCGTTCCCGTTTCGGCAGCCCGCCGTGCAGGAACGGCACCTCGATCCCGAACTTTTCCTCCCAGTACTCCACGAGCCGCGGTGCGAACTGCGTGAACTGGGTGAAGATCAGCGCCTTCTCCCGGTTCGCCACCACCATCTCCAGCAGGTCATCGATCCGCTCAAGCTTCCCGGAGCGGTGCTCCCCGTCAATGAGCAGCGCAGAGCCGTCCCCCAGATAGTGCGCCGGGTGGTTGCACACCTGTTTGATCCGCATCACCGCCGAGGAGATCAGCGCTTTGCGCTGATGATCGGCGGCACCGGGCAGCTGCTGACTCATCTCCTCACCGATTGCGTGGATCAGGCCGGCCTGCTCAGCGGTGAGCGTGATGCGCTCATCCAGCTCGGTTTTTGTCGGCAGATCCTGGATGATCGACTGATCGGTTTTGAGTCGGCGCAGGATCACCATCTGCGTGGCGCGGCGCAGCCGCGCAAGCGCCTGTTCGTCACCGTCGTCCTCAATCGGCTGCTGCAGATTCTCCGTGAACCACGTTGAGCTGCCGAGCATGCCGGGGTTGGTGAACTCCATAATCGAATGCAGATCCGACAGGTCATTCTCCACCGGCGTGCCGGTCAGCGCGATCCGTCGGCCCGGCGGCAGCTGCCGCGCAGCCCGCGCCACCTGGGTGCCCGCATTCTTGATGTGCTGCGCCTCATCCAGAATCACCCGGAACCACGGCACGCTCTGCAGATCCGATAGATCTCTTGCCAGCAGCGCATACGTGGTGATCACCAGGTCTGCACGCTCCGCTGCGGACGTGAATCCGCCCGCGCGCAGCCGCTGCGGGCCGTGGTGCACATGCACCGCCAGGTGCGGCGCAAATCGCTGCGCTTCTCGCTGCCATGAGCCGATCACGCTCATCGGCACCACCAGCAGAGTGGGCCCGCCCGCACGCTCCCAGCCTTCTGCTTCGCGCTCGCGGCACAGGAGCGCGAGGATCTGCATGGTTTTGCCCAGTCCCATGTCATCGGCAAGGATGCCGCCGAGTCCGTAGCGGTCCAGCATCGTTAGCCAGTCCAGGCCGCGCTGCTGGTACGGGCGGAGTGCGGCCCGCAGCGTGGCGGGCGGCGCCATCACCGGCAGATCGGGGGTGTCACCGGTGAACAGGGATTCGATGCCGGGGGAGCGGCCCGCGCCGCGCACGTCGAGGCTGAGATCGCCGTCCGCGTCGGACAGCAGCAGTGACTGCCATTCCTGCGCGGTGATGGCGCCCTGCGCTTTCTTCACCCCGCCGATCGACGCGCGCAGCATCAGCGCCCGCTGCTGCGGATCACTCACCGCAGACAGGTGCTGGAACGCAGCCAGGAACTTTTCTGCTGCGCGCAGCGTGGCGCCGTCGAGGCGCACCCATTCGCCGCGCAGCTTCACGATCTCGGACTGTTCCTGAAGAAGAGCGGCCATCTCCTCATCGCTCAGTTCCACCCCGCCGATGGCGGCGCGCACATCGAACCGGCCGATCGCCGTGGTGAGAGCCTGGCCGGCGGCGCGGCGCTGCGGCTGAGAGTCCGCCTCCTCACCGTGCACGGTTGCCACAATCGCCACCTGGGCCTTCGTCCACTCCCGCGGCAGCAGCACCACGATCTGCGCATCCGCCAGCCGCTCGGAGTCCTCACTGATGAACCGGGACAGCTCCCCGGTGCTGAGCGCCCAGCTGAGCCCGTCTCGGCTTGCGGACGCGGTGCGCAGCATCGGCGACTGCGAACGGATCTGCGCTGCGTGCCCCAGCGCTGCCGTGCTTGAGATATCTCCTGCTGCGAGCACTTGGGACAGCGGATGCACGGCGCCGCCGGTTTCGCGCAGGCACGCCTGCACCAGCCACGTGTTCTCAGCGGCGTCGCCGCTTGCGGTGCTCTCCTGCACCCGCACCACGAGCTCCGGTGCCC
This sequence comes from uncultured Dermabacter sp., assembly GCA_947252755.1. Lineage (GTDB taxonomy): Bacteria > Actinomycetota > Actinomycetes > Actinomycetales > Dermabacteraceae > Helcobacillus. Next base: position 17,382 of record CAMXWV010000009.1, on the reverse strand, counting down.
GGTCACGCAGCAGCGCTCCCTCCCGGCTGGAGTCCGCGAACCGGGTGAGCAGGCCCTGCAGTCGCCGCCTGCCCGGCGCATCCACGGTGAGGGCCGACCCGTCCCCACCCAGCGCGGCCACCAGCATCGCCCCCACCGGGTCCAGAGCAGACAGCTGATCAGGATCCAGTCCGCTGAGCGCGGTCTGTTCATCGAACGCCGTGCGCGCGTGTGTGTCCACGAGCGCGTCCAGCCATGCACCGCCCGCGCTCGTGCCGGTGCTGGTGCGCTCTGCCGGCACCCACACAGCGGTCACATCAGCATCCACCCGCAGCTGCGGCACCACGCGCCGCTGCGCGACGAGTCGACGTGCATGGGAATCAAGGTCCAGCACGGTGAGCGCGTCGGCAGCGAGGGCCAGGCCGTCCAGCACGGCGGCTCCGCGACCCCCCTCGGCCAGCTCGGTGATCAGCGCATCCACCTGTGCGGCATCACTCTCCTCGGTGATGCGACCCGAGCGCAGCGCGGCATCCAGGATGAGGCGGCGGAACGCGGTCAGCACGGTTGCGAGCCGCACACCCGGCAGCGGCAGCAGCGGAGCATTCTTCGCCCGGCCGTCAACTCGGGCACGCTGGCGCAGCGGCCGCACCAGCCAGGGGAGCGTGGGAGCGAAGGCGTCGAGCTCTGCGAGCGGCATCAGCTCGTTCAGCAGCCGTGCACGGGGCGTTCCCTCCGCGGTGGTGAAGCGCTCATGCGCCCACAGGGCAGGACCCACGGCGGGATCCAGCAGCAGGTGGAGGAAGCGGGTCACGGCACCGAAGCCGTCAGAGGCCTTCGGCGATCACCGCGGTGGCGCGGATCCATGCTTCGCGCGTCTGCTTGGACAGCTTGGACCAGTCAAGGCTGCCGCCGTCCACGAAGTGCTCTTCGAACGGAACCTCCACCACGGCGCGGGTGTGCGCACCGAAATGGTGCAGCAGCCGCTTGTGGAGCACCCGGTCGATCTTGGCGCGGCTGGACCGGGACAGCACGGTCACGGCCTTGTCCACCTGGGAGCCGTGGCCGGTGAGGCGCAGCTCGTCGATCATCCACGCGGCAGCGTTGAACGTGTCCTCGCGAACGGTGGAGACGATCACCAGCTGATCGGCGCCCTCCACGGCTGCGAGCCAGTTCGACGCGCGCACGTTATTGCCGGTGTCCACCACTTTGACCCGGTAGAAGCGGGACAGCACATCATTGAGCTCGGTGAATGCCTTCCCGTCGATAGAGGAGGCGGAGCCCGGATCCTCATCGGAGGCGAGGATGTCAAAGTTCATATCACCCTGCGGGCGCACGTACCGGTCCAGATCCGCGAGCTTCGCATCGCCCCGACGGAAATGGTCAAGGTTGTGCAGCAGATCCAGCGCGGTGAGGGTGTGATCGCTGGGGATGCCGCGCCAGCCAAGGGTGCCGCGGGTCTCATTGTTGTCCCAGGCGAGCACAGAGCCGCCGCGGAACATGCCGAGCGTGGCAGCGATCATCAGCACGCTCGTGGTCTTATGGGCGCCGCCCTTGAGGTTCACCACGGCGATGTTCTTCGGGGTGTCCAGCGGTGTGCGGATCGTGGCAATGCGATCAAGGTCTTCGCGTTCGGAGCGGCCAGGGCCCGGGCGGATCGCGCCGAACGTGGCATGGCGGATGAACTTGTTGAAGCCGCGATTCGCCACGGGCTTGCGCGCGGCTGCGCTGCCAGCGCGCAGGTCATCAAGGGTGGGCCGCTCTGAAGACTCATCGGCACTGTGCCGTCCACGAGCGACCTCCGGCTCATGCGGCACAGGAGCGGTCGGGCGGGGACGCTCCGCGGCGGCCTCATCGCGCTGATCCGTGCCCGCCTCACCATCCTTATCCCGGGGTGCTTGAGCGGGGCTCGCCGCGGAGGCCGCCGAGCCTGCTGACGGTGCGGAGTCCGCCGACGGCGCGGATGCTGCGCTCGCGGCCGAGGAGTGGTCCGAGGCGGACGCAGGAGCGCCGATCACCGGACCGGGAGCCTCGGTGGCGGAGCCGTTGGTCTGCGCGTAGAGGGGGCGGCCGTCCGGGGTGCGCGGAGCAATGCGGCCGTTCGGCTCCACCGTGAGAGCGTGGCGGGCGGTGCCGTCGAAGATGACCACGTCGATCGGGGAGCGCAGCGCGCGCGCCTCGGTGATGAAAGCAACCTTGATGGCTTCGCGGACCTCATTGCGGGTTGCGGCGGTGATCTGCTCGGCCCTGTCGGCGAACTGAACAGTCGCCTCAGTGGCTGAGGTGATCCGTGCGTGCGCAATCATTCACAATCTCCTGCGAGGTGGACGAACTGCCCTCGTACGAAGGCTCGTCCCAGCCTATGCGACCGCCCCCGAGCGCGGACAGCAGGCAGTGTGAGATGTGGCTATGCACTCAGGGCCCGGGCCCGCCCCGGAACCGGCCGCTGTCAGGCGGCCGGTCCGGTCAGGCAAGGCCGATGATCGTCACATCACTGCCCGGATCCAGCCGGTAGCCGGCACCGCGCACCGTGGACACCAGGCGACGATAGGCGCCGAGCTTATTGCGCAGCCGGCGCACATGCACATCGATGGTGCGCTCGCTGGTGCTGTCAGAGGAGTCCGCCCACACATTGACCATCAGATCCTCGCGGGTCACAACGGTGCGCGCATGCTTCGCAAGATGCGCGAGCAGCTCGAACTCCTTATGGGTGAGCTCCACGTCCTCGTTGTTGATCCGCAGGCGCCGGCCATACAGGTCCAGCAGCAGGCCCGATGCGCTCGGCGCCGCAGCCGGAGGCACGGGTGAGACCGGGCTGCCCCGGTGCGACTGCAGCAGGCGCAGCCGGGCGGACTCCGCATCCCGACGGGCAGGGGCAGTGGGGGAGACAGCGCCGAAGCGACGCGGCCGCAGTGAAGAGATCGCACGATCCGAGAAGGCCTGGGAGCGGCCAGCGGCCTGCGCGGTCTGTCCGGTCACCGGTGCGCCCAGGCGAACCCGGGTGCGGCCGCCTCGGGGTGCGGCATAGCGATCGGCGTTGATGCGGAGCGCGTCGGCGATCGCCGCAGCCTGCGCGGGGGAGGTGCCGGCGGGCAGCTCCACACTGAGCGTGATGACAGTGGGCTCAGCCGAGGCAGCCGGAACAGATGAGGGTGCCGAAGCGGTGGGAACGGTGCGGATCGCGGACGGGCGATCAAGAAGGATGGATGACACAGGATTCTCCGATGCGAGAGAGCGGCTTGAGTGCACCTGGAGCCCGCGCCGGGGGCCGGCTCCTGTCAGCCGGCTTTCGCACGCATTGCGCTAGGAGCGCGGCTGACTCTGCATCATCTGCATCATCATCGCGCGCATCATGGCGGCAGCCGCCGGGGCTGCCGCTGGTGAGAGCACGCGAGTAGTCATGTCCCCATGATGACGGACTTCGCGCCGGCGGGCAAGCATGTGTTCACACTGTGACACAGTCGGAGTGTTTGCCCAGGTCAGCGCCGGCTGAGGACCGCTGGCCGGTCAGTCCACCACGCCGAAGAGGCGGTCGCCCGCATCGCCCAGGCCCGGCACGATATAGCCGCGCTCATTGAGCCGCTCATCGATCGCTGCCGTGACCACGGTGAGGTTCACGTCATCATCGATCGCATCGTCAAGCGTTTTCAGGCCCTCGGGTGCGCTGACCAAGGTCACGCAGGTGACGTCCTTTGCGCCGCGCTCAATCAGGTAGTTCACCGATGCCACCAGGGTGTGACCGGTGGCGAGCATCGGGTCAAGGATGAAGCACTGCCGCCCGGTCAGATCCTCCGGCAGCCGGTTCGCGTAAGTGGTGACCTCAAGGGTCTCGTCATTGCGAACCATGCCCAGAAAGCCCACTTCAGCGGTGGGGATGAGGCGAGTGAGGCCATCAAGCATGCCCAGGCCGGCGCGCAGGATCGGCACCACCAGCGGCCGCGGATCTGTGATCTTCACACCTGTCATCGGCGCCACCGGAGTGTTGATCGCCGACGGCGCCACCGCCACATTACGGGTGGCCTCATAGGCCAGCAGGGTCACAAGCTCGTCAGCAAGCTGGCGGAACACGGGGCTCGGAGTGTTCTTGTCGCGAAGAACGGTCAGCTTGTGCGCCACCAGTGGGTGGTCGATGTTGAGAGCGCGCATAGGGTGATCCTAGCGGAGCGCAGAACGCATTGAGCAGGAGAGAAGGTCCCCGATGGCAGAGCCGCAGCCTCACCCCGACCAGCAACACGCCCGCGAGCAGAGCGCAGCACCCGGCCCGGCCGCGGGCGTCGAACCGGACCATGAAGATGCGCAGCGGATGCGGATTGCGCTGGAGCAGGCGCGGCTCGCCGCCGCCCCGCCGCGCCATGACATCCCGATCGGCGCCGCTGTGTTCGCTGCGGACGGCGCCCTCCTCGCCGCGGCCGGCAACCGGCGCGAAGCCGATGAGGACCCCACCGCACATGCGGAGATCCTTGCACTGCGCGACGCCGCCCGGGTCACCGGCCGCTGGAATCTCAGCGGATGCACCCTCGTGGTCACGCTGGAGCCGTGCACCATGTGCGCGGGAGCGATTGTGCTCAGCCGCGTCGAGCGAGTTGTGGTGGGAGCGATGGACCCGAAGGCGGGAGCTGCCGGAAGCCTCTATGACCTGGTGCGCGAACCGCGCCTCAACCACCGGGCCGAGCTCACCACCGGTGTGCTCGCCGACGAATGCGGGCAGCTGCTGAAGGACTTCTTTCGCACGCTTCGGCGCACCCGCCGCGCGGAACGCTCCGCGGCTCAGCCTTCTCCGAGGTAGAAGCGTTCGGTCTGCTCCGCTCGCTCCCGCGCAGTCTGCTCATCTGTGCCGGCATTCGCATCCGCATGCCCCCAGGCCTCTGCTGAACGCGTGATGAAGGCGCGGCCCTGTTCACTCTGGCCCAGCTGCGCCATCCGCTCCGGCCGCGCGCCCTCCCTGTCTCCTGAGAGGAAGAGGCTCAGCGCGTACAGCGCCCCCTCCCACGCCACGCCGACCGCGCCCGGGCCGAACCGCTCCCACTGCTCGGAATCCTGCAGCACCTGGGTGATCGTCACTGCTGTGTGCACCTCATCCAGGGGTGCGAGCGCCACTGTGAGCGTGGACGATCCCGCGCTGTCATTCCACGTGAGCGCAAAATTATCCGGACGGGTGCAGCGGGTGATCTCCCCGTCGGCGCCATTCGAGGGGACACGGTAGGACTGTCCCTCCTGAAGGGACCCGTCGGGCGCTTCCACCTCACCGAACCAGGCGGGCAGCGCCTGAGGGTCAGTCAGCGCGGCCCACACGGCTTCGGGGCCGGCGTCCACGGAGCGGGAGGCGGTGACGGAGCGGACTGAACCGGCGGCGAGCACCGCGCGGCGGGTCTTTTCAAGTTCATGCGAAGCGTTGAGTGTCATGTCAGAACCCTACGCGCACCACACTGCGCATGCCGGCCCTCAGTGCCTCTGCCGGCTCAGTACACTGAGGCCATGCTCCCCAAGCCCGCCGAATGGACGGTGCGCACCCGCATCCTCATGCTGATGCTCGCGTTCATGGCCGCGGGGCTCACCATCGCCGGCGTCATCACCTTCCGCGTGGAGTTCGACGCGCTCGACCAGCGCGTGCGCGCCGAACTGCACCAGGAGCTCGACGAGATCAACGCGTACGCGGACAATCAGGAGCAGCTGGGCCGGGAATACTCCTCCGCTGACACCCTGCTGCATGACGTGGTGGGCCACACCGTGCCCAACCGGCACGAGGCAGTCATCGCACTCGCCGACGGCAGCCCCCGCTACCAGCCGCAGGTGCAGGAGTACACACTCGATGACCCGGCAGCCCTGTCCGAGCTGAACGCCCGAAGTCAGCCCGGCGCTTCTGTGATCACTCCGATGAGCCTTGAGGACCGAGACCTGCTGGTGCTCATCGTGTCCGTTCACGTGGATGGCGACCCCACCCAGGGAACCCTCGTGGTGGCCAATGACATCGGCGCCCAGCGCGCCCAGATCTGGCGGAGCATCACCACCTACCTGATCGTTTCCGCCGCTGCGCTGGCGATCACCGCCTTCGTGGGCTGGCGGCTCTCCGGGCGGCTGCTGCGCCCGATCTCCCAGCTGCGACACACAGCGGAGAGCATCGACTTCGATGACCTTGACGCACGCGTTCCGGTCCCCGCCGATCAGCGCGATGACATCGGGGCGCTCGCGGTTCGCTTCAACCAGATGCTGGACCGCATCCAGAGCGGATATCACGACCAGCGCCAGTTCATGCAGGACGTGTCCCATGAGCTGCGCACTCCGCTCACCATCATCCGCGGCACCCTGGAGATGACCGACGAGTCCGACCCCAAGGACGTGGCGCAGTCACGGGTGATCGCCACCGATGAGCTCGACCGGATGAACCTGCTGGTGGAGGATCTGTCCACGCTGGCCCATGTGCGCCGTCCCGATTTCGTGCAGCCGCGCCCGATGGATCTGGCTGATCTTGCTGACACGGTGTTCGCCCGGATCCAGCAGCTGGGAGAGCGTGACTGGGTGCGTGGACCGGTGGCGCACGTGACGGCAGAGCTCGATGAGCAGCGCGTGACGCAGGCGATGGTGCAGCTGGCGGCGAACGCGGTGCGCTACTCCCCGAAGGGCAGCCGGGTGGACGTGGGATTCGACCAGCGGGAACGGGCTGATGGACCGGTGGTGGAGCTGTGGGTGGAGGATGAGGGACCGGGCATTCCGAAGGCGGACCAGCAGCGCATCTTTCAGCGGTTCACGCGGCTGGATCAGACAGCGCACACACCCGGTTCCGGGCTGGGACTGTCGATCGTCATGGCGATCGCCAAGGAGCACGGCGGAACGGTCCTGGTGGACTCAGAGCCGGGCAAAGGAGCCCGATTCACACTGCGCCTACCCCAATACACCCGCTCTTACCTGGGGTGACGTACGGTGGAAGCATGCACATTCTGATCGCGGAGGACGAGCCGCGGATTGCGCGTTTTGTGGAGCGCGGCCTGAAGGCGAACGGCTTCTCCACCACTGTTGTGGAGGACGGACTCGCCGCTTTGGATGTGGCCTCAGCAGGTGACGCAGACCTGGTGATCTTGGATATCGGGCTGCCCCGGATGGACGGACTGACCGTGGTGCGCACCCTGCGCACCCTGGGCCATGACGTCCCCGTCATCCTGGCCACCGCGCGCGGCGGGGTGGAGGACACGGTGGACGGCCTGGAGAGCGGCGCGAACGATTACATTGCAAAGCCCTTCCGCTTTGAGGAGCTGCTGGCCAGAGTGAAGCTGCGCGCCCGGGAGCATGACCTCACCGTCCGCTCCCGTGAGGAAAAGGGCCAGTCCCGCGGCGACGCGATCACAGTGGGAGATCTGACGCTGGACCTCCTGACCCGCACGGTCCGCCATGCTGACGGCGGCACCGAGGTGGTGCAGGAGCTTTCCGCCCGCGAATTCGCGCTGGCATCGGTGTTCGTCCAGAACCCCGACCAGGTGCTCACCCGAGACCTGCTGCTGTCCCGTGTGTGGGGATATGACTATGAGGGCGCGTCGAACATCGTGGATGTGTACGTGGGCTACCTGCGGGCGAAAGTGGGTGCCGAGCGGATTCAGACGATTCGGGGAGCGGGCTATCTCTGGAACGGGCAGGACCTGAGCTCATCGCCCGCTCATCGACGAGGGGCAGACTGACCGCATGTCCGCTCGTCTCCGCTTTCTTGTGGCCGCCGGGGTGATCCTTGCGCTCGCGGCAGCGGTGATGCTGTTCGTGCAGCGCTCTGACGGGGATGAACTGTTGGACGGAGTGCATGTGGTGCCCGCCTCCGGTTCAGGAACACCGAGCGGGCAGGCCACCACGATTCCGGCGGTGCCCGAGGGCGATGCCGTGTGCGAACTCGGGGACCAGGGCTGGGTCTGCCCGGATGACGCCCGCCTCCCTCAGTCGGTTCAGGAGTTCTCTCATGTGCCGGCTCAGCCTCGTACACCAGCGACGCCTCCGCAGCGACCCGCGCCCGTGCTCGCTCCGGACGATGACGACGATGACCGCGATGATGATGACGACGTGGACGATCGCGATGACGATGATGATGTGGACGATCGCGATGACGATGATGATGTGGACGATCAGGATGATGACGGTGACGACGATGATTGAGCGGGCGGCGGTTTGTGCCTCCTGCGAGCGTCGACCGGCTGGCGGATGCGCGCCCGTCCATGACGAAATGTGACAAGGGCTGGACGGCATTGTTCGAATCCGGTGCGGCGCCGCAATAATGGCCGAGTGATCCAGCTCGACAACCTCACCAAGATCTTCCCCGGCCCCGGCGGTCGGGAGGACGTGGTTGCCCTCAATGACATCAATCTGTCAGTGGGCAGCGGCGAAATCCACGGCATCGTGGGCCGATCCGGCGCCGGCAAGTCCACTCTGATCCGATGTCTGACCGGGCTGGAGAAGCCCACTCGCGGCAGTGTCCGCATCGGGGACACCGTGGTTTCGGACCTGGAGGGCGCAGCTCTGCGCAGTGCCCGCCGCTCCATCGGCATGGTGTTCCAGCACGCAAACCTGTTGGATTCGCGCACCGCCGCGCAGAACATCGCACACCCGCTGCAGATTGCCGGCGTGCCGAAGGCAACCATCGCTGAACGAGTGTCCGAACTGGTTGAGCTGGTAGGCCTGCAGGGCCGGGAAGACAATCACCCCGCGCAGCTGTCCGGCGGCCAGATTCAGCGCGTGGGCATCGCGCGCGGGCTCGCCGCCCACCCGCAGGTGCTGCTGTGCGATGAGCCCACCAGCGCGCTCGATCCGGCCACCACCCGCCAGATCCTGGACCTGCTGAAGAACCTGCGCGAAAGCCTGGGCATCACGATCGTGCTGATCACGCACGAGATGAGCGTGGTGCGGGAGATCTGCGATCACGTGACGCTGCTGGAGCACGGCGAGCTGGTACAGACCGGCACACTGCTGGAGGTTGCCTCCGATCCGACCGGCCGCCTCTCCAAGGAGCTGATCCCGCTGCCGCCGGTGCCCACCGGACTGAACGCACGCGTGGTGAACCTTGACTACGGCAATTCCCCGAACCTGCGCACCACAGAAGACCTGCTGGAGTTCGCGGGCCAGCACGGGGCGGTGGCGAGCCTGGTGGCCGGCACCATTGAAACGATCAGCGGCCGCCAGGTGGGTCGGGTGCAGATCGCGCTGCGCAATGCCTCGGGCTCCCCCGTGTCCGATGCGGGCCTTGAGAAGTTCCTGGTCAACTGTGAGAAGGAGAATGTGCTGGCTGAAGAGGTGACCCCCACATGAACACGATCATGGACTGGCTGAGCGATCCGGTGTTCACCTCCTCCACGGTGAACTCGTCGCTGTGGATCAACACCTGGATCACGATCTACATGGTGCTGTGGACCATGGCGCTGACCGCGCTGCTCGGGGTGCCGCTCGGGGTGCTGCTGTTTGAAACGTCCCGGTCGAAGTCTCCGGCGGCGCGCCGTGCGTACACCGTGATCGCGTCGGTGGTTAACATCCTGCGCAGCTTCCCCTTCATTATTCTGATCATCGCGCTGATCCCGGTGGCCACATTCGTGGTGAAGCGATCCACCGGCCCGGACGCTGCGATCGTGTCTCTCACGGTGGCGTCCGTGCCGTTCCTGGCGCGCCTGGTGGAGACAGCGCTGCGGGAGATCCCCTCCGGCAAGATCGAGGCGGTGGAGATGATGGGCGCCACGCGCTTTCAGATCATCCGCCAGGTGCTGCTTGCTGAGGCGATGCCCGGCTTGATCTCCGCGGTCACCACCACCACGATTGGCGTGATCGGCTATACCGCGATGGCGGGCACTGTGGGCGCCGGCGGCCTGGGCGATCTCGCTTTCCGCAAGGGCTACCAGAGCTATAACAACGTGGTCATGGTGGCAACGGTGCTCGTGCTGGTGGTGATTGTGGTGGCCGTGCAGCTGCTGGGTGACTTCCTTGCCAAGCGGGCAGACCATCGCGCGCGCTGAGCCAGCCAGCGACGCACCCCTCGATAACCGTAGGGTCTCGATGACCGCAGCGTGCGGCGCACTGACGGCTGCCCGGGCCTCTATGACAGTGTGTGACACGCTGATTCGCTTGTGTGCGCGAGCTGCCGCACACTGAGTTCGTTCGGCCCGTTCAGGGCCCCATCTTCACAGGAGAATCCATGTCCCAGTTCACTCGTCGCTCCCTGTTCGCTGCCGGTGCTTCGCTGGCCGGCCTCGGGGTGCTGAGCGCCTGCGGCGCCGGCGTCACCGAGTCCGGCGGCAAGAAGGGCACCGTGGTGGTGGGTGCGAGCCCCGTGCCGCACGCCAAGATCCTCGAGTTCGTCCGCGACAACCTTGCGGAGGATGCCGGCATCAGCATCGAGATCAAGGAATACACGGACTACATCATGCCGAACAAGGATCTCGCCACGAAGGATCTCGACGCGAACTTCTACATGTCGATCCCCTACTTCGAGACCGAGACCAAGGCGAATGATTTTGCGTTCACCCCGGGCAAGGGCGTGCACGTGGAGCCGATGGGCGTGTACTCCGAAACGGCGAAGAGCCCGGAAGAGATCGCTGACGGCGCTGAGGTGGCCATCCCGAACGATCCCACCAACCGCGGCCGCGCTCTGTTCGTGCTGCAGTCTGCCGGCGTGCTCACGGTCAAGGACGGTGTGGAGATGACCGCAGCCACTCCGGATGATGTGTCCGAGAACGCGAAGAATCTGACCTTCACGGAGCTGGAGGCCGCGATGATCCCGCGCTCGCTGAAAGACTTCGGCGCAGCCGTGGTCAACGGCAACTACGCCATCGAAGCCGGACTCACCCCCTCAGAGGACTCGATCTTCATCGAACCGGGTGAGGACAACCCGAACGCGAACATCCTGGCCTGGCGCACCGAGGACGATGGGAACGAGGACATCAAGAAGCTGGAGGAGCTGCTGCACTCAGCTGAGGTGAAGAAGTTCATCCAGGACACCTATAAGGACGGCTCGGTCATCCCGGCCTTCTGATATGTCCTCCAGTCAGCGGTCCTTGCTGTAGATTGGGGCCGCTGACCGACCGCCGCGCCGTCTGCTCTCGGGCAGGGGCGCGGTTCTTGTTCCCCACCCGGAAGGTGCACGATGTCCCATCCCCCGCAGCCGCCCCAGTCGGGACCGGTCAATCCGAATCCTGCGCAGCAGGACCCGGTGTATCCGGGCCAGCAGCCGGCCTACCCGGGCCAGCAGCCGGTGTATCCAGGCCAGCAGCCACAGCAGCCACAGCAGCCGCCGCAGTATCCTCAGCAGCCGCAGTATCCGGCCGGGCAGCAGTCCGCTGAGCACACCGGTCCGCAGCCCTCACAGCCGGCAGGCCAGCAGTCCGCTGAGCACACCGGCCAGGGGCCCGCGGAGCACACCGGTCCGCAGACGCAGCAGCAGCCCACTGCAGCGGAGATGGCCGCCCAGTTCAGCGCTCGCGCATCAGCGCTTGGCCTGGGCAATCCGCTGCCGGCAGTGGCGGCCTCCATGGCCGGCTATATCACGGCCGTGGTCGCGTCGGCGATCACACTGGTGAGCCTGCTGATTGCTGCGATGATCGGCGCGGAGCCTTCTGGAGCCTCGAGCGGATCGTTCAGCATCTCCTCCATCGACCCCTCGGATCTGGGCGCTGGTTGGGTGCTGCTCACGCTGCCGTTCCACCTTGCTGCGATGGGCGGCCTCGGCGTGTTCTCCGGTGGGGAGGAGAACGTGGCTCAGTTCAGCCTGCTGCTGGTGCCGCTGCTGCCCTTCCTTGGACTGGTGCTCGGCTCATTCGCCGGCGGGCGGATCATTCAGCGCCTCAGCAGCCGCCCAAGCCTGCTGCATATTTGGCTGTCGTCACTGCTGGGCGGGTTCCTGGTGGCGATCCTCGGCACGGCTATTCCCTTCATCTTCGCGCTGCGTGAAGACGGTGCGCGGGTGGATGCGTCCGGTGTGGCCACATTCTTTGGGCTGTGGTTCATTGTGTCCCTCTGCGTGACAGTGGGTCAGGTCAGTGGTGCGCAGCGGCCGCGCTGGTGGGCTGCGGTGAGTGAGCTGTTTGTGGCGTATAAGGCGGCGCTGCTGCATGGCGTGATCCTTGCGGTGCTGGGGCTGGTGGCACTGGTGCTTTCGGGGCTGATCGCGGGTGAGCTCGAGATCAAGCAGATCGCTGCGGGACTGTTCCTGCTGCCGCTGTTCGGCTCCCTGGCGGGCGGCCTGGTCATCTCGATGCTGTCCCTGTCCGGCATCAGCGTGAAGGGGGGCGCTGGCAGCATTGTTGGGAGCGGAACCGTGACGCTGGCCGATGCGCCGTGGTACGTGATTCTGCTGTCGCTTGCGGTGGGGATCGTGGCGCTTCTGCTGGTGTCGCTGCTCTGGTCTCGCGGACGCTTCACGGTGCCGGGCAATGCGGCATCGATTGTGACCTCCTGGGCAGCCCTGCCGGTCGCATATTTCGTGGGCGCTCTGGGTCTGATGTTCGTGGGCCGCATCGTCTTCGACTTCAGCGTGCAGAGCGTATTCATAGGAGACGTAGGTTTTTCCGCAGGCATTCCCGCGTGGTTCCCGCTGCTGGCGTTCTTCTGGGGCCTGGTGGTGGAGCTGATCGCGCGCTTTGCCGTCCCGTTCGTGCTGCCCTTCCTGCCGCCGGTGCTCACCGACTGGTTCCGCGCGAACCTGCTGACTCGGAGCTTCGCTCCCGCTCCCGATGGGGCACTGGAGGCCACCCGTCCCCTTGAGGGGGTGGACTTCTCCCGCATCAGGGCGCTTGCCGAGGGTGCGCAGAACAGCTTCGGAGGAGGGGGAACCTCCGGCGCACAGAGCGCCCCCGGGGCGCATAGTGCCTCTGAAGCAGGCAGCGCCGCCGGAGCGGGCAGCGTCGCCGCAGCCGGGACCGGCAGTAATCCGGAGCAGCCCGTCACAGGAGTGAGTCCAATCGCTCCGCATCAGCCGGTGCCGCCGGTGAACTCCGCGAATCCCACGGGGCCGATGTATCCCGGCCGACCGCCGGTGCAGCCAGGTCAGCCGGCGGTGCCTGAGCAGGGAGCCGCTCGGCCGAATCAGCCGTCTGCGACTGGACAGCAGGAGCCGCCTGCGCCGCCGGTCTACCCGGGCAGCGGCACCCAGCCCTGGGCCCCGTCCGGAGATCAGGAGCCGCGTTGATGCCGTGAGGAGCGGTTGCCTCGAATGCCGAATGCTTGATATATCAATTGTGTTACAGCCTGACGGCTGAGCATAGTCAGCAGCAGACGGCATTCAAAGGAGATTGCACTGATGGCCAAACGGCCCTACCTCGACTACCACACCAAGGAGCGCGTGCACATTCTGCGCGTGCTGACCTACGCCGGCGCGATCATGGCGTTCCTCATCGGCTCCGGATTCGCAACCGGGCAGGAGATCCTGCAGTACTACGCGGGCTTTGGGCTGTGGGGAATCCTTGGCACCGGCAGTATCGTCATGATCCTCATGACCTTCGTGGCCGTGGAGCTCTTCACCACCGGTCAGCGCGAGAAGCTCGCTCGCCCTTCCCTGGTGTTCCGCTATTACGGCGGCCGGTGGATCGGCGGGTTCTACGACTTCTTCTCGATTCTGTTCGTGTTCCTGTCCTTTACCGTGATGGTGGCCGGCGCCGGCGCCGTCTTCAAAGAGCACTATGGGCTCAGCCAATATCTGGGCGGCAGCCTGCTGGCGATTGCGGTGGGCATCACGGTGTGGTTCGGCCTGTCCTCCCTGGTGGACGTGATCGGCAAGATCGGCCCGCTGATCGTGGTCATCGCCGTGGGCCTCGGCGTGGTGGGCATCGTCGTGGCGAAGACCGGCATCGTCCGCGGCTCCGAGCTCACTCCCACCCTTGATCTGAACCTCGCCGCGAGCACCTGGTACTTCTCAGCCCTCTCCTACGTGGGCTTCTGCATGCTGTGGCTGGCAGCGTTTCTCACCGCGTTGGGCAAGAGCGCGTCCAGCCGCCGTGAGGCCGCGTCGGGCGGTGCGCTGGGCGCAGTGGTGTTCGCCCTCGCCTGCATGGTGGTGGGCCTGGGTCTGCTCGCCAATATCGAAGCTGTGGCCGGCACCGAGATCCCGATGCTGATCCTTGCGAATGAGCTGGCCCCGTGGATCGGCGCCGGCATCTCGGTGATGATCCTGGCCGGGATCTACACCACGGCCGTGCCGCTGCTGTGGACGGTGTCCAGCCGCTTCTACAAGGACTCCACCAAGCAGTTCAAGTACCTGACGATCGCCCTGGCTGTGCTCGGCACCCTGGTGGGCCTGGTGCTGCCGTTCTCGAAGATGGTCAGCCTGGTGTACGGCATCAACGGCTTTGTGGGCGCGGTGTTCATCGGCCTGATGGTGATCACCGTGATTCGGCGCCTGACCACAGGTAAGAGCGGCTGGATCCCGGAGGGCGAACGCACCTCCACCGGCTCCATCGCCATCAACCGCGACGCAATCGATATGGACGAAGAGCTGCAGGAGGCGAATGAGGAGGAGACCAGCTCCCGCTGATCTCCTCATCTCCTGCACCCTCAGCCGGGGCGCCGGGCTGCTCAGCGAAGCAGCTCGCGCGCCCCGATCTGATCCAGGATGAATGCGAACTCCTCGCCCCGCTGCTTCCACTGCTCATACCGGCCAGACTTCCCGCCATGACCGGCCACCATCTCGATCTTGAACAGGATCGGATGCTGCGGCTCGCCGCCCGAATAGTTCAGCGTCACCTCCCGCAGACGCGCCACCCACTTCGCCGGCTCCACGAAGAACACGCGGATGTCATTGAGGGATGTGGTGGCCAGGATCGCGGGATACTGCACGGCCTGAATGTTCTCGTACGGGGAGTACTCCTTCATGTACTGGTACACCTCCGGATCCTCCAGCGGGTTCCCCCACTCCTCCCATTCGCCCACCGTGAGCGGAAGAGACGGGTCCAAGATGGTGGTGAGCGCATCCACGAACGGCACGCGGGCGTGGATCACACGGAACGCGTCGGGAGCAAGGTTCGCCACCGCGCCCATCAGCAGACCGCCCGCACTGCCGCCCTCCGCTGCCACCCGGTCCTGGTTGAACCAGCCTTCGGCCACGAGGTGGCGGGCGCAGTCCACAAAGTCCGTGAACGTGTTCTTCTTTGCCAGCAGCTTCCCGTCTTCGTACCATTCACGGCCCATCTCACCGCCGCCGCGCACATGGGCGATCGCCACCACCACGCCGCGGTCCAGCAGGCTCAGCCAGGAGCGCACCAGGGACGGGTCCGACGGGATCTCGTACGAGCCGTACCCGTAGAGGAACCCGGGGTTGGTGCCGTCAGCGGAGAGCTCCGCGCGGTGCACCAGGGAGATCGGGATCCGGGTGCCGTCCTGAGCCACCGCCCACAGGCGGTGCTCCCGGTACTTCTCCGGGTCGAAGTTCGGCACCGGCGCCACCTTCAGCACCCGCGGCTCCTGGTCCGAACCGCCGAGCGCGTCCACCTCGGCATAGGTCACCGGGGTGAGCATGGACTCAAGGGTGTAGCGGATTGTGGTGAGGTCATAGTCCCGGTTGTGGGACATCTCCACCGCGTCGAGCTCACCGCCGTGGCTGATATCCCACGCGGCCTGGGTACTCCACGCATCTGAGCCATTCCATGCGGCTTGGGCACTCCGCGCTTCTGGGGCACTCCGCGTGCTTGATGCGACCTCCGCCTTCGCACGGGGAATCACGCGCACCGCCGGCAGGCCGCCCGAGCGCATCGACAGCGCAAGATGAGCAGCAAACGCATCAACATCCTCGATCCGCTCACCCTCCCCGGCAGCCAGCACCCGCGACCAGGAGGACGCGCCCTCCGGCCCGATCGCACCAAGCGGGCAGACGGCGAGCTCAAAGCCCACCACATCACGGTTGTGCACCACGAGCAGATGATCCCCGGCATGATCCACCGTGTACTCAACACCGGGGGTGCGGCCCGCTACCGTCTGCGGCTCCGCACCCGGATCATCCAGCGGAAGCAGCCAGCACTCACTGGTGGTGCGGGAGCTCGCCTGCAGAATCAGCGCCTGACCGTTGCGGGCACGCGCGAAGCCGAGCATGAACTTCTCATCCGGCTCCTCCAGCACCAGTCGGTCATCAGCAGCCGGGCCGCCCACCTGATGCGACCACACGCGATGCTGACGCCAGGAGGCATCATTGGTCGTATAGAAGATGTGGGATGCGTCGGCAGAGAAAGCCAGCCCATAGCCCACCTCGGTGACCGCGGAGTCGATGACCGTGCCGGTGTCCAGGTCGGTGATCCGCAGCGCGTAGACCTCGCCGCCGCTGGTGTCCAGCGAATACGCCATGTAGCGGCCGCAGTCGCTGATGGTGAGACCGCCCAGGGAGAAGAACTCCTCGCCCTTCGCCATCGCCTGCGCGTCAAGGATGACCGCCTCACCCTCCAGCAGCTCATCTTCGGTAACGTCCGGGATCGCCGACGCGTGCTCTCCCGCAGCCGGCAGCCGCGTGAAGCGCGGATAGTCATCGCCCTCACGGGTGCGGGTGATGTACCAGAAATCCCCCATGCGGTAGGGGAGGGAGGAGTCGGTCTCCTGCGTATGCGAACGGATCTCCTCCGCGATGGTGCGGGCAAGCGGATCAAGATGGCGGGTAACGGCGTCCGTGTAAGCATTTTCCGCTTCAAGATGGGCGATCACAGCGGGATCATCCTTATCCCGCAGCCAGTCGAAGGGATCCACCACCGTGTCGCCGTGGTGGGTGCGCTCCCAGGGGCGGCGTTCGGGAACCGGAGGGGCAGCGGGGGAGTGTTCTGAGCCGGAGGGTTCAGAGGCGCCGTGTTCAGAGGCGGAGGGTTCAGAGGTTGAGTGGTTAGAGGCGGAGGGTTCAGAGGTTGAGTGCTCAGTCATACGGGCGAGCCTATCGACGCCGCCTTGGCGCTGCGACCGGTTTTCGCTGCGCTAGCCCGGGTGACCTCGCTCGCACGGTCTGAGGTGAACTTGGCGTGACCGGATGATGGAAGTAGGGTTGAGAGCGGTAGCGTGTCCGAGCGGCCGAAGGTGCGACACTCGAAATGTCGTGTGCGGCAACCCCGCACCGCGGGTTCAAATCCCGCCGCTACCGCCAAAGCCATGAAGGGCGCATCCACCGCGGATGCGCCCTTCTGCTGTGCCGGGGTGGCTGCTCTCTGGGCCGGAGGTTCGCTGCGAAGAAGTGCGTCGTGGTGGGCCTCTTCCGAACAGAGCAGACCCGCCGCACCTGCGGAATCGCACCTGAGAGCTAGTTCCAGCTTGTTCTCACCCGGCCCAGGCCCGCCGAACTGGCGCAACAGACCCCGCCGCGCGAATAGGAGCTTGGGGGAACGCACCCGCCGGTACACGCCACCACCAAACAGACCCCCGCGCGGATAGGAGCTTGAGCGGTGATGCTGGCCACGGGTTGGGTGGTGGGGTTTGTGTGGTGGTTGGTGGGTGGGT
>CAMXWV010000008.1 GCA_947252755.1 uncultured Dermabacter sp. | reverse complement strand
GCCTACCCCGACACCGCCACGCCGCCAGCTCCTACACCCTCATCTGTGAAGAGCCTCTTTACGTACAAATCCCCTTTCTCCGTCGCATAGACATCAGTCACGTAACAGGATCCGAAGGAGTAGTCTCCCTCGCAATAATCCTGCCAATCCTTCGCGCCGATCAGCGCAGTCTTATTCACCTGCTCCGCCCACTCCTGCGCCTCCTCCTCTGGGCTCTTCGCCGGCGGCGCAGACTTCGTCAATGTCGCCTCCGGCGCGGCACTCGTCGCGTTTGGCTTCGCCTTGGTACTCGTCGCCGCAGCAGGTGCTGAAGTCACGGGCGCCGCCGCTGCCGCACTAGCAGAGGGCGCCGCACTAGGAGCAGTATCGCCGCCAGCACCAGTCAAAGCACCACCAATCCCCGCCATCACAAACAACGCTAAACCAGCACAACAACACCCCGCGCCAACTTTCTTCTTTCCAGACCACTGCCGTACACCATCAAATCGAACAGCCATATCGCTCTCCTATTATCTACCAACCTAAGCCATCTCATAGCCCAGGTTCCGAAACTTCTGACAAATATCATTCAACTGCGCATTAATGGACTTGCGGACCGACCTGCCATCGCGCATCGCCGCATAGCTCCGTCCAGACCGGAATTGATTCCGCGACTCCCACTCCGCCCAATCATCAAATTTCTCGATGCTGGGGTATCCAATAGGAGGATCAAATTCAATAGCTGACACGCCACTATCCGGTTCCCCGGCGCTGCATCGTCATCGTGCAACACACGGGCGCAGGCCAGTCCCAGCGCAGAGCCCAAGAACGAGCGAACCAGCCAATCCCGCCTCCGCGGGGAATACCGCGGACTACGGGCTCGAACCGCGCCGACACTAGGGTTCATCCCCGCATTCGCGGGGAAAACAGTAAGAAGCTCCCCCTGGCGTTCGTCCCGCCAGGCCCACCCGCGCATTCGCGGGGAACACCTGAGGCACGCGACTGGGATACTGAGCCGTCTAGGCTCATCCCCGCATTCGCGGGGAACACTTCAGCCCGCCAATCTTCAATGGCTTCAGCTAGGGCTCATCCCCGCATTCGCGGGGAACACAGTTTGAGTTTGTAGTTGGGGATCGGGTTCCCGGGCTCATCCCCGCATTCGCGGGGAACACCGCCGCGTCTTGAGCGTGTAGAGGCCCTCGATGGGCTCATCCCCGCATTCGCGGGGAACACTCTCCGCGTGCCGATTTCAAGGCAACGCATGAGGGCTCATCCCCGCATTCACGGGGAACACGTAGACGGCAGTGACTCGTACGCCGCGACCAACGGCTCATCCCCGCATTCGCGGGGAACACCAGCTGGGTGTGAAGCGTGAGGACGTGGCACAGGGCTCATCCCCGCATTCGCGGGGAACACGCATTATGAGACCGCTGCCGCAGCCCCTCAGGAGGCTCATCCCCGCATTCGCGGGGAACACCGTGGTCACGGTGGAACGTCTCGCACCGAAAACGGCTCATCCCCGCATTCGCGGGGAACACTCGAAGCAGAAACCGGGCGCGACCTGCATTTTCGGCTCATCCCCGCATTCGCGGGGAACACCCGCGTGTCAACTCGTGTGACAAGGGCCACAGGGGCTCATCCCCGCATTCGCGGGGAACACCTCAGGGCCGCCTCCTGCCGGAGGATACCATGGGGCTCATCCCCGCATTCGCGGGGAACACAGGCCGCGGCTAAAGCCCTCGCAGTGTGGGACCGGCTCATCCCCGCATTCGCGGGGAACACCGGTCCAATAGCAGGGTTCGTGGTCTTCGGTCAGGCTCATCCCCGCATTCGCGGGGAACACGGGCGTGATCTGTTCGGGTTCGGTCATGCCGAGGGCTCATCCCCGCATTCGCGGGGAACACAACGCGGGCGTGCTGAAGGTCACAGCACCCACGGGCTCATCCCCGCATTCGCGGGGAACACCTTCCGGGGGTGGCAGTGTGAGCATGTTCACGGGGCTCATCCCCGCATTCGCGGGGAACACTGGATCATTGGTCTCTCCCTCTCTGTCTGTAAGGGCTCATCCCCGCATTCGCGGGGAACACCGGTTGTGTTCTGCATTGGTTTCTCCCTCTCCCGGCTCATCCCCGCATTCGCGGGGAACACTCTGGTGCCTGCACCGGTACCTCAGGCGCGGACGGCTCATCCCCGCATTCGCGGGGAACACGTCGCCTTCCCAGTCGGGAAGTTCGATGAGGCCGGCTCATCCCCGCATTCGCGGGGAACACATTCTTCATCTTCTCCCTCGACTGGTGGGTGTGGGCTCATCCCCGCATTCGCGGGGAACACGAAACGTTCGGACGCTGTTTTGCGGATGTGCGGGGCTCATCCCCGCATTCGCGGGGAACACGGCGGCACATTTTGAGTGTGCCATGTCTACCTGGGCTCATCCCCGCATTCGCGGGGAACACATGGTCAGTTGTTGGTGAGGTATTCGTCAATAAGGCTCATCCCCGCATTCGCGGGGAACACTGGCCCTCATCGAAGCGGGCGTAGATGTGCGACGGCTCATCCCCGCATTCGCGGGGAACACAGCACAGGGAGAGGAAAACCAGTGGCCTCAACAGGCTCATCCCCGCATTCGCGGGGAACACCTGCTGGCGGGGGTTGCAACTCTTTTGGTGAAGGGCTCATCCCCGCATTCGCGGGGAACACATTTCCCACGTGAGGGGGATGCGACGGCCGTACGGCTCATCCCCGCATTCGCGGGGAACACGCGACATTACTTAGTCTCCTTTGTTTCGTTGCGGGCTCATCCCCGCATTCGCGGGGAACACGAGCATCCCCACGTTTCGTAACCGGGAAACCACGGCTCATCCCCGCATTCGCGGGGAACACATTCTCGATCATGCGGATATTAGCGGCTCGATCGGCTCATCCCCGCATTCGCGGGGAACACCTCCAGATAAGATTGATGCCGCGTATGCTGCGGGGCTCATCCCCGCATTCGCGGGGAACACGTGTTGCAGCAGCTCAGGTGGATTGCTGACGGCGGCTCATCCCCGCATTCGCGGGGAACACCGCCGTTCCACCGCCCAGTCCCTGCCCGTGAACGGCTCATCCCCGCATTCGCGGGGAACACGCCTCCAACTCCGCAATCTGAGTTGTCCACCCGGGCTCATCCCCGCATTCGCGGGGAACACACGTACGGCGGCGGGTGAAAGTTCTAGCATTGGGGCTCATCCCCGCATTCGCGGGGAACACCCATGCCCCAGCTTCCCATCAACCGGGCCGATCGGCTCATCCCCGCATTCGCGGGGAACACCTCCTTTAGCGCTTTGATCTCCGCCCGCTGCTCGGCTCATCCCCGCATTCGCGGGGAACACTGTCATCCACCGCTGCGAGGTTCCGCTTGCGGAGGCTCATCCCCGCATTCGCGGGGAACACCACGGGGCTGAGGCTGTCCTCCACGTTGGTGACGGCTCATCCCCGCATTCGCGGGGAACACTCGCAGGTCATAGTCCCAGGCCCGGCCTGCGAGGGCTCATCCCCGCATTCGCGGGGAACACCCATCGCGACCGCGCGCAGCGAATGCTCACACAGGCTCATCCCCGCATTCGCGGGGAACACTTGTACAGGCCCAAGCCAAACTGGTCGCCAAGGGGCTCATCCCCGCATTCGCGGGGAACACAACCCCATGTGGGGTGGTTGTGGCGCTGTTCACGGCTCATCCCCGCATTCGCGGGGAACACCCCCGCTAGGGTTGCGTTGAGAGATGGTCAGTTGGGCTCATCCCCGCATTCGCGGGGAACACTTCGCCGGCAGCAGTGGTGAACTCGACCTCTCGGGCTCATCCCCGCATTCGCGGGGAACACGAGCATTGATCCGGTCCCAGCAGGTTCGCCGGCGGCTCATCCCCGCATTCGCGGGGAACACACCCGCTCGTTCCTCGCAGGACCGGGCGTTGACGGCTCATCCCCGCATTCGCGGGGAACACCCACGCCAGCTGCTGCCTGCAGGTAACGAGATGGGCTCATCCCCGCATTCGCGGGGAACACGTAAACGACCAGCGCATCACACAGTATGAACCGGGCTCATCCCCGCATTCGCGGGGAACACCCACCCACATTCGGTATTCGATCGCTGGAACAGGGCTCATCCCCGCATTCGCGGGGAACACCAATGGTTTCAGCTAGTTTCGATTGACTCATCGGGCTCATCCCCGCATTCGCGGGGAACACACGGCCGCGCGCGGACTCCATGAACACGCCGGGGGCTCATCCCCGCATTCGCGGGGAACACCGGGAGTTCACGGGCCTGGGTGGGTCGATTGTGGGCTCATCCCCGCATTCGCGGGGAACACTGTTGTCGATGCTGTTGTACTTGGTGGTCATTGGGCTCATCCCCGCATTCGCGGGGAACACGCGTACCAACTCCAATTCAGCCAACGGGAACCAGGCTCATCCCCGCATTCGCGGGGAACACACGCCGAGCCGCTTGGCCATCTGCTGAGCATACGGCTCATCCCCGCATTCGCGGGGAACACCAACCCATGTTTCCGCGGGTAGCCCCAGGTTGAGGCTCATCCCCGCATTCGCGGGGAACACACGTGTCCCCCGAGGGCGCGGCCGAGGTGGTGGGGCTCATCCCCGCATTCGCGGGGAACACAGGACGGCCCGGATGAGGATGACCGGCCGGATGGGCTCATCCCCGCATTCGCGGGGAACACAATTTGTGTGGGGCTGTTTTCACTGGAGCCGACGGCTCATCCCCGCATTCGCGGGGAACACAGGTATGCGACCTGGCCGGCGTTCTCGGCTTTGGGCTCATCCCCGCATTCGCGGGGAACACCCCCCTCAGTCTGCGGCTGCGATCGCTCGAGGGAGGCTCATCCCCGCATTCGCGGGGAACACACTTCCCCACCTGGGGAAACAAAAGCCGTGAGTCGAGTATAGCTACAACTTGGTCGCGAGACCGTCTCAGCGTCGCCGAGCCCGTCGATACCTCGACGCGTTGCTCCACCCGGTGCGCCTTGAACGTGGTGCTTCATCGGAGGCAGGCCTGCGCAGCAGGGTCACTCCGTCATAATCAACCGGCTGCCACGTGTGCCGATGAACCCGGTAGGAGAATCCCTGCTCATTTGCGTCGGGGTAGATGAGCAGTGCTCGTCCCTCCGCGATGAAGTCCAACACTCGCTCCCACAGTTCATCTCGCACTCGCGCGCTCGGATTCCCCACGAACACTCCTGGGCTGATCTCCAAAAGCCACTTTGTCAGATCGCCCCGCAGTCCAGCCGGCACCGCGGTCAGAACCAGTGTGAGCATCAGGCCCAGTTCTTTCCGGCAGCTACCGCTTCCAGCTCATCCCACAAAAGAAGATCGCCGAGTGCAAGATCAAGCTCGTCGGGTACCTCAAGCAGCTCGTACAGCGCCCCAATCATTCGAGGAATCAGTCGTGACTCCAGCACGACGTCCCGAAATGCTCGCCGCGCGCGTGGCCCAGCATCATCAGGACCTGCTGCCGCAACATCAAACGCAACCGGGATGACCAGCTCTGCTTTGAACAGGTCGGCAATGTCAAAGATAAACCCGCGGTCAGTTCCAGAGTGGATCACACCCAGTGACGGAACCGCCCCGAGGGCCACAACAACGGCGGAGGTCACCCCGTACAGGGCCGCATTAGCTGAGGTCAGAGCCTGGTTGATCGGGTCTGACCCGCTGAAGTCCGCGCTGTCATAGTCTCGCCCTTTCCATTCCACGCCGGTTCGTTCCGCATGGGCTCGATAGATCTTCTTCATGCGGGCGCCTTCTCGACCACGCAGCTCTGCCATCGATCGCCTGGACACATCCTCTCCGGAGAAACGCATCCGATACATCGCTCTAGCGCACTCGAGCCGCCGGCGCTGGTTGCTCACGATCGCTGCCTGCGCCTCCGCAAGGCGGGAGGACGCCGAAAGCGATCGGCCATGCGCGTAGTAGCGCACGCCCCTCTCCCCCACCCACACGATCGACACGCCCGAATCACCGAGCAGCGAGATCGCCCCATGGGTGATGCGCACTCCTGGCCCAAGCAGCAACGCCGCCAGTGATGCCGCAGGAACATGCACAACCCCGCGGCTATCGGTCAGAGTGACGGCGTTAGAGTCACGGTGCACCGCGCACTGTTCAGCGTAGAGAAAACTCAGCCGCTGCTCCGCTCGAGCAAGCGCACGTCGCTCAAGCGGAGCAGCGCTAGGACGGCTGACCATTGTCAGACGTCGGCAAGCGCCGGCTGAGCCAGGGAGAGCAAGCCGCACCCGTACGCGCGGGCCCGGCCGATACCCTCCAGCAGGGTGCGACGGAGCAATTCAGCATCCGTCACTTCCAATCGCCCATCAAAGCGCGCGGTTCGGATAGTGACCCGCGGCCCGCGGCGCTCAGCAGGGCTGCGCTTCGAGAAACGCAGGTCCATCCGGCGTGACACAACCGCATCCAGCAGGGGTGTATCGTTCAGCTCCTCGCCTTGCACTGAACTGCTGCGGCAGATTGTGAAGCCGTGCTGACGGGATTTCTGATCCAGCCAGGCAAGCTGCTGGGCAACAGTCACATGCGGCACTACCCTTCCCCGCTGGTTCGGGCCTTGCGGAATGGACTTCACCGGGTTCGCTGTCAAGCGAAACGCCCAGGTCTGCCCCTCGGCCAGCGCATTCAGGAAGGGCCGCAGGTCAGCGGTGTCCCCCGGGTGATCGGCCCGCCCTGCCTGATCGGTGATCACTCTCAGGTCGGGCACGCCGGGACCGCTCAGGTACACAACATGACCGTGAACATCACTGTCCAGGCGCCACAGCACGCGGCCACTATCGCCGAGTTCGCCAGCGCTGAAAGCAGCCATCACCGCAGCGTGCATCGCCTGGGGATTTCCAATCAGCTTCCGCGCCCCACGCCTCGACGGGTCCAAGTGGACCCGGCTCAATGTGTTCATGCTTGCACCACCGTGTCAAAGAATGGATCAGGACTCTTCTGGCCCAGTTCATTCGCCCGGGTCACAGGCTCACCGTGCTCTACCACGGTGCGCCACCCATATTCGCGATTGCCCTGATCAAAGCTCAGCGGGACGTCCTGCCGCCGTTCTCCGGCTTCTGACCCAGCCGCATCGCGGTAAATCGGCAGGTACACCGTGCGCGCCGACGAGCGCCGGTGGGGTACTCCGGCGAGCCACGGCGCATCATGGAGCGCCTTCACCGCGTCAACATCCACAATGCCCTGAATGAGGTCCCAGTTCGCCGGGCATGATCTGCGGCCAAGATACAGCGGAAACCGCGGGTGACGGACCGCCTCCCGGATACCTTCAAGCACTGTCCTGTTCTGCGACTCAACCGCCGCAAGGAACACCGCGTCCTGAAGGAAATAACGACTGACCAGCGAGGTTCGAGGCTTGCCTTTCTCCTGCCACGTCTGCGCAGTCTGATAGTCATGCAGGATCTTCCCCGGCTGGTCGATGCGCACGGCGAATCGAAGCTGCAGCAGGTCCTCCAGCGAGTCAGACCGGCGCCTGCCTTGTGCCGCGGCAATAAGCCCGAGCACTCCGGACTTCGTTGGCTGGCTGCCGGTGGTCCGGCTATCAAACCGTCCCTGGTGCCCCCATGACTGCAGTGGACCACTCAGTTTGAGAAGCAGAGTCGAGGTCACGATCCGCTGCTCTCAGCCAGCGCCGCTTCAAGTGCCGCAGGCAGCTCACGCAGCGAAACATCCTCCCCCAGCCCGGCAAGCTCAGACTTCATCTCGTCGGTTCCCAGCACAAAGGCTGCAACGGGATCGAAGCCGTAGGCACTGTGGATCTGCCGCGCCTCGTGGGCGAGCTGTGCAGCTGCCTGCACGCGTCGTCCGCGATCATCGCCTACCGCAACGGGCTCCTCGAAGGCGTTCACCAATGAGATCGGGCGATCATTGCGCACTGCAACGTACACGAGCTCCGGAAGGGTCTGGTTCGCAAACGTGTTGATCTTGCCGGTGGGCATTGAGGTGATGAACGCATTCACGAACGCGGCCACACTCGGGATCACAGCGTCCTCATCTCCGAGGTTCTCCCGAAGGCCGTCCAGGTTCACCGTTGCATACCGGTAGAGCGTGGAGGACATCATCTGCACGGTGCCGATCATGCCGGCACCAGTCTCTTCATTGTCCTCAACCACATCGTCAACTGCGGTGAAGTAATCGAACTCAGGCTCCGACTCGTGAACCCCCAACGCATGAGCAACCTGCACCGATGCGTCCACGTTGTAATCCGGGGCGTCAGCCAGCATGCGGCCGAACATCGCGATATCAATGCTGTGGTGGGTGTCGAGCACGTCTTTCGCGTCCGCGGCCTTGGGCTTGGCGCCTTCAAGACTCAGCAGAAGCTCGGCGGCCCGATCGATCTGCCGGGAGGAAAGGAACAGGAGGTAACCAGTCTGGTCCGCACCTGGCGCTTCGCCCTCTTTTGCCTTCGGGGTGGTTAGCTTGATCTTCGCTGCAGCGAAGAGAGCCTTGACCGCTGCCGCTGCTTCATCCGCACTCAGCTCGACGCCGCGCTCACTGGCAAGAGCAGTGAGCCGTTCCTGAATCTTCTCGGCAGCATGCTTCGTGCGGTAGCCGACGTTCTGCTGACCCAGGGTGTTCTCGAACTCTCGCCGGATAGCGCGCTTCCACGCCTGGGAGGAGACACGCTGGCGCGGCACGCCGCCGAAGACCGCGGATTTGGGTGCGCCGGTGTCATCCCGGTTGATGTTGCTCGGCGGGATCGTGTGAAGGGCGTGGATATCAAGAATGAGAGACATGTGCATACCTTTCAGGAGGTTGGTGAATCAGAAGTGGACGAAGAGGGTGAAGCCGCAGGTGAATCTGGCTTCTCTCGCGAGGGTCCGAGTGCTACGTCTCGAGCCCAGCGGAGAAGAACTGCTTGCCGATGCGGCCCTGACAGCGTTCGCAGATCCACTGCAAGCTGGCCGTAGTCAAACGGGATGCGAGAGCCGCGAAGAAGCGTGATGAGTGAGCGGAGATGAGTGAGGCGGGCACGGTGAGTGCGAGCGGCCAGCAGCGCATCAAAACGAGGCTTCAGCGACTGGGAGGAGCTCCCTTTGATGAGCAGTCCCACCGCCGCTGCAAAGGACCGCTGCTCCGTGTGGATTGGTTCAGTGGCGCTTTGGGCATGCGTTGCGAACAGTGTCAGCGCGTCGAAGACCGCCTGTTCGGAACGGCTCGCGGCGTTGCCTTTCCCCACCTCCTCATCTCTGAGGGGGATAACGAGGCTGCTGAGGATCCGTTCAAACTCGAGCGGGTGCCTGTCAGCCGTTTGCCCTGTGGCGTGGCGCAGGCCAGCGAGCATGGCACGTGCTGAGCGCTGTTTCGCATCGCCGTGTTGGCCCAGCATGGCGCCTTGAAGGGATTCCACGGTGGCGCGGACCGCAGCGCGCAGCCCTGCTTGCGCTGAAGCGGCTCCGGTGGGGGGCATCGACTCCGATGGGATTGATGGGGATGAAGTGTCAGCGAGCATGCTGAGTCTCCTCTCGGGTGGGAGTAGCGGCGAAAGGTGTTGCCAAAGGGAGCGTCTTGGCCAGGTCTCGTCTCAGGCGGACTTCTGCAAGTGCAGCGGACATTGGAATCTCTCGTTCTCCATCACGCAGGGTCCGTCCGATCAAGGCTTTTGTGCCGGCACCGTTGACAAGAGTGCGAGCCTTCTGAAGAAGCGTCTCAGCGCAGAGCGTCTGCCACTGTTCAACACCGGCATCGAATGCTGCTGCGCTGCTCGTGGGAACGGTGCGGAGCCAGTCACGGAAGGGCTGTTCCAATTCCGAGAGGAAGCTCTCGGTGTGCTGCGGCTGGAAAGCGTAGTCACCTCCGGCAGCCTGCAAGAGGTGACCGCCGAATCTGCCGAGCAGGATGCCTGCGTCCAGGGTGGTGCGGGCTGTGGCGATCAGCGTGGAGCGGAGGTAGTCATTGTCCGGCTGGAGCACCGCCACAGGCAGGTCAAGAACGGCATCGACTGTCTCGGTGATCGTTGCCGCGTTCGGGCCATAGACCATGCTGGTCAATCTGATCGGAGTGATTGTGGGCAGCTGAGGGAACCTCCGTGCGGCACCTGCGAGCCAGTCCAGATTCTTAGGCCGCTTTCCGGGTTTCGCCTTCTTCTCCAGCGGAACGTCACCACCCAGCGCCACTAGTGGTTCAAGCGACCTCCACACGGTGCGCTCCGGGGAGTAGGGCTGCGCATAGAAGACGTCCTCAGTTTTCGTGGACTTGTTCGTGGAGAAGCGATAAGGGGTCATAGGGTCATCGAGCACGTTCTTGCCCGCATCAGGAATCTTGTCCCCGTTGGTGAGCATGCATCCGGTGACTTGCTCACCATCCGAATGGAGGCGCACCCGTCGCGTCTGCCAGGTCATTAGGTCGCATGCCCCTGTTGGGACGGTGCTTTCCCGTTCATCCGGACCGTCCTGGGGACGCTCCCATACGGGAAGATCGCCCTCACTGTTCAAGAACACGTCATCAGGGCTGTTGAGGACCAGAGTCTCCCGCAGGGTGGCGCCCAGGATGGTGGTGCCTCCGGTTGATCCACTCCAGCCTGTGCCCACGGGATAGCTTTTTCCACCCTTTACGCGAGGATCACCCTCCACACCCGGCTTAATTCCGGAATAGTCGAAGGCGTGACTGTGGATCAGCCACCGGGCAGCTTCAGCGTGGCTGAGCGAGTCCACTGCGGCACCTGCCCGCATAGCGAAGTAGTCCTGCTCTGCTTCCGGAACAAGTCGACGAACGGGAAGCTGCCGGCCATCTTTCGTGCGAAGCGTAGGAGCCTGCATGAACGGGGTGCGCTCATGGAAGAGGTCGAATCGGTCCGCATACTCCTCGAGGTACTGGAGAACAGCCGAGTCCGGTTCGTTCTTCACCGCCTCCTGCCATGCCTCGCGGCGCCAGTCATTGAGGTCATACCTGTCCGTGAGATCCCAGTCGCTGAACAGAGCGTTTCCTCGAATGAAGATGCTGAGCAGAACGCGCAGCACCGCATAGTCCTGCGTGGGGGAGTCTCCTTGCAGAGCCACGGCGTCCACATCACCCGAGAAGATCTCCGTAAGGGACACGAGCCGGCTCTCATCATCATGCAGCCGAACCCGAATCCACGGACAGGTGATCAGGGAGAATCCGTTAGCGCCCATTGTTATCCCCTTCGAAAGCTGGTGAGTGATTCAGGGCGAGGTCCTCGTCGAGAGTGACCAGGCCAAGTTCAGTGGAATACAGAAGATCTTTGCCAAGGATGGCTGTTGTCAGCGCGGTACTGAATGGCAGCGCGATCAGGCCCTTGAGCAACGGGTCTTTCCGCCACCCGAGAGGAGTGGCGAGTTCAAGCTCCCCGATAAGCTCATCGAGTGCTCGCGGGTTGCGTCCCACCCAGCTCGGCAAACGCAGCACACTGGTTGCAAGCTGCCATGCCGTTGCGCTGTCCACGGGCTGATCGGAAGTGAGCCACACCGCGGAATCATCCGCCTGTGCCCCAGTCAGGGGCCGGTAGCCATCGGCGTCAGTGACGATCGGAATGACTTCCAGAGTGGGGCTGCTGTCTCTGACCTGGGCAAGACCGAACTCTTCGCTGTCAGATGCACTCCGGCGTGTCTCATAGAACCGCGAGAACAGGTCCGCCAGATCGATTGCCTGCTTCGGCTCCGGGAACCGGTAGGTTGCTGCGCGTGCCCGCTGCTGAGTGCGCGCCGCCTCGTCCACATCGCACGCCTGCTGCCACGCTTCACTCCACACCTCGGGGATGGGCGGCTGAGGGTTATAGGCCGTCTGCACCAGATGCGCCACGTCATGCGGCCGCTGGAATCCAGTGTTGTTCAGGTCCTTGCGGATCAGTGCGTAGGCGCTGAGGAGATGCTTTCGCCCATATACGGCTTCCGCACCGCCATCAAACTCAGGTGCATCGGCATCGCCTGTGCCAAGGATACCGCGGATCAGAACCTGGGGGCGGCGAAGGTGCTCGGGCCGGTCACTGATGGGCCGTTGATGGCGGTGGAGCCGCCCGATTCGCTGGATGAGAAGGTCCATCGGTGCAATATCGGTGATGAGAGCATCCACATCGATGTCCAGGCTCTGCTCTGCCACCTGGGTTGCCACCACGATCCGGCGAAGAGGCCGACCTTCCCCACGGTGCGCACCGGGACCAAGCCGGGCACGCAGCCGATCTTCACGCTCAGATCGTTCAGAAGCGGGGAACGCGGCGTGGTGAAGTTCCACGTCACCGGGATAGCGGCCGTTGAGCGCGGTGAACGCCATCTGTGCCCGCTTCACGGTGTTGCAGATGACGAGCAGACAACCTCCATCCTGAAGCAGCCCATCAACGGCGTGATTCAGGTCCGTGTCCTCATCGCCGATCTCGGAGACCGTCACCGTCGCTTCCACGTCTCCCAGCGGAATACTGGTTTCAGAGATGCCATCAGCGCTGACAACCGTCACTGCCGGGTACGCATCCCCGAGCGAGATGGGCGCACGTTTTCCAGGAGTCCTCTGAAACCCACGGAGCCCTTCGCGGTAGGCGGAGGCCAGCTCTTCTTTCTGCTGCACAGGCAGTGTTGCGGACAGGAGAATCACCGAGGCTCCATAGGATGCCAGCCAGCGCAGCGCCGTGTGCAGGTACATGGACATGTACGTGTCGTAGCTGTGCACCTCATCGATGATGACAACTTTTCCGGCCAGTCCAAGGTGACGCAGCATCGAATGCTTCGCCTGCAGCGCCATGAGCAGAACTTGGTCAACTGTTCCGATCACGAAGTTGGACAGGATCCCCTTTTTGCGTCCGGACATCCACTGGGATGCGATGACATCACCCGTGTCTGAACTGGGCGCGTCGGGCCCAACACCCGTAAAGCGCAGGGAGCGATACTCGTCCATGAGCACTGCTCGAGAGTGGGCAAGGAACAGTGAGTTCACTTCGCCAGCACGGGATGCGCGCTGAATCCACTGAAGGAACCGGCTGAACAGCCCGTTTGCGGTGGACATGGTCGGCGCAGCCACCATGACCCCGCCAGCACCGTGTGCTTCCGCAAGCACTTCTGCGGCAGCAAATGCCGCTTCTGTTTTTCCGTTACCGGTGGGGGCTTCCAGAATGATCATTGCTGGTCCACGCGCGGCGCGAGCGGCATCAACGGTGGCCGCTTGGGCTGGCCGGGGAGCCATCTCTTCCGACCATCCGAATCGCAGACGATACAGCTCATCTGTCGATGCGCCCTGGCTGTCTGCCACCCACGGAAGCGTCAGGTCAACCGCGCTCAGTCCGTCTTCCAGTCGCTGAATCTGATCTGCCACGGCTTCCAACGGGAAGGCGTCGGGGTTCGACGCGATCCAGTCCGCCATGATGACCAAGCCGGATAGGAGAATCTGGGTCTGAATCGGGATCGCACGGAGAGTTTCCAGAACCTGGTGCACGTTGGACTTTGCGGCAGCGCGGTCCAGCAACCACTCGTGAACCTCCGTCCATGCTGGCGGGTACGCGGGAAGAAATGATTCCGCGCTCCGAACAATCTGGGGGTCACTAGCGCGCCCATGATGCGCATCAACCACGTTTGCGCAGCTCTGAGCCACCTCCCATTCGATGCCCTGTTTCTGCAGCCACTGGCACAGGAGAACGCCGGATGCCACTTCGTGGCGGAATCTCGGCATCAGCGCTTCCCCAGCGGTCATAGTCGTGTCAAGGCCAGCTCGCCGGAGCCGGTCAGAGAAGTGCTCGTATCCAGGTGCGCGATCGAGCATGGTCTGAAAGGTGACGGTTGCTTTCCCCAGGTCATGCGAACCGGTAAGAAACATGAGAAGAGACTTCGCGGTTTCTTGCTCAAGACCCGTCTGCCGCCGGATCAGCTCGATTAGGGAATCGGGGACCCATCGATCCCACAAAACGCCAGCAACCGCGAGACTGTCTGAGAGATGCTGGGGCAAGGGGAGCCAGTCGACGCCGTCACCGGACTTGGCCCACATGGCCCATGCCCGCTTCTCAACTGACATGGCCCCTCCTTCAGACATGTGCCGAGCATCTGTGCTTCGGCCTATGACTCACATCATAGCGGCCGGAATCAGAAGCTGCAACCCCCTCTACCTCCCCCAATCGAGCAAGTTGCTAAAAACTGTGCCGGATCTGTCCCGTGCATGGATCGAGAGCTCCTCGCTACATTGGCTACGCGCTCCTGCCGCCCTGCCGCGCAGGGATGAGCCCTTGCTCGATAGCGGGAGCGCCGTTCGCCCCGCACCGGGCGGGGACGCTGAGGGCCGTGCACCGATGAAGGGTGCGCGGCCCTTGCTGTGACTGATTGCTGCGATCAAGCCGCGCCGCCAACCCCGCACCATGCCGGACACCTATCCCTTCAGCCAAGACCTCACCCCATCCCCCTCAACCACCACCTCACCCACCCGACCACGACCTCACCCCTCACCCGGGCTCTTAGCACACCCCTCGCCCGATCCCTGCGCGCGCCCAACCCCTCGCCCGATCCCTGCGCGCGCCCATGCCAGGATGGGGGTATGAACGTTTCTGCTGCGGCCGCTGATGGTCTCTGGTCCGGTGATGTGCCTTGGTCCGGGCGAGCTGTTTCCTGGTCCGGGCGGGTGGACGGGACCACGCAGGTCCGCGTCGGCGCCGCGAGCGCGGGGCCACTGAGCGGTGCAGGCAGCGTGAGCGCATGACTGACTTTCTGGATGTTGCGCCGGGCGTGATCGTGGCCGCCTCCCGGCGGGAGAGCACGAACTCGGTGATCCTCTGCTCCGTTGCGGAAGCGATGCTGGTGGATCCGGCGTGGGAGCCGGATGAGCTCGCTGATATTGCTGCTGAGCTGGAGTTTCGCGGCTTGCGGGTATCGGGTGGTTTCGCTACGCACGCGCACCATGACCATGTGCTGTGGCATCCGGGCTTCGGGGATGCACCACGCTTCGGTTCGGAGCACACGGTGCGGCTCGCAGCGGAGCATCGAGCTGAGATGCTCGCCGCGCTCGGCGAAGGGTTCGTGGGCACGGAGCTCGGGGAGCTGGTGGGCCGGTTGCAGGAGCCGCCTCGCTCCCCCACTGATCGGTCCCGCATCTGGATGCCACATGGCACTGTGCCTGCCGGGTTCGACCCGCAGTTCATCATCCATCACGGCCACTGCCCAGGCCACACCGCGATCTGGCTGCCCGCGCAGCGTGTGCTCATCGCCGGGGACATGCTCAGCGACCGTGAACTCCCCCTCCCCTACACCGCGGGCAACCTTGCCGCGTACTCCGCCGGGCTCGACGCGCTCCGTCCCTTCGTTGAACAGGCGGACGTGCTGATTCCCGGGCATGGGTCCGTGGCGTTCGGGGCGGATGCGTCGTTCGCGCGGTGGGAGGCGGACCGGCGCTATATCGACCGGGTGAGTGCTGGAACCGTTGTGGTGGATGATCGCCTCAGCAACGAGGGCATGCGCGAGGCCCACAGTGCGCTCCTGGCGGACATCGCCGGCAACACCTGAGTTCGCCCAACTCCTGCACCCGCCGCTGACTCTGCCCCCGCGCCCGCGCCCATCTCCTACCCCTAGCCCCCGCGCCCAGACGGCGGGCCGGCACCGCTCCCCGGCCCGCTCACGCCTATGATGGGTCCCAATCGTCAGCCACTCACCCTTCCGGCGTTACCGAGGTGCCCCTGTGAGCTCTGTCCCCTCCCCCTCCGGTCCCCCCTCCTCTGCTGCCGGCGGCCCGTCCGGCTCATCTGTTGCGGGCGCTCCCCCCGCGAATGCGGCCGCGCCCATCACCCCGGGCCTCATTGAACGCAACGGGATCGACGTCATCACCGAAGCAGAACGCACCGCAAAGCCGCATGACCTGTTCTGGCCGTGGTTCGCCGCGAACGTGTCCGTGTTCGGCATGAGCTACGGCTCATGGATCCTCGGCTTCGGCATCTCATTCCTGCAGGCCACAATCGTGGCGGTCCTGGGCGTGATCATCTCGTTCATGCTGTGCGGCCTGATCGCCATCGCCGGCAAACGCGGCTCCGTGCCCACCATGGTCCTGTCCCGCGCCGCGTTCGGTGTGCACGGGCAGAAGGTGCCGGGCATCTTCTCCTGGCTCACCTCAATCGGCTGGGAAACGATGCTCGCGATCTCCGCGGTGCTCGCCACGTCCACCGTGTTCTCCGAGCTCGGCATCGCCACCGGCACAACCGTGCAGGTCATCGCTGCGATTGTGATCGCGGCGCTGATCGTGGCCGCGTCGGTGCTGGGCTACCACACGATCATGAAGATGCAGTCGATCCTCACCTGGGCCACCGGCGCGTTCACAATCCTGTTCATGATCCTGGTGATCCCGCACATCCACTTCGACCGGGTGCTCGCCATGCCGCACGGCTCCCTGCAGGCCACAATCGGCGCGCTCGTCATGGCGATGACCGGGTTCGGCCTGGGATGGATCAATATCGCTGCTGACTGGTCCCGGTACCAGAAGCGGAGCGCGTCGGACTCCTCCATCGTGCTGTGGAATACGATCGGCGGCTCCGCAGCCCCGGTGATCCTAGTGACGTTCGGTCTGCTGCTCGCCGGATCCGACGCGGACTTCATGGCGAAAGTGGGCGATGACCCGATCGGTGCGCTCGCCTCGCTGCTGCCGCTGTGGGCGCTGATCCCGTTCTGGATCGTGGCGGTGCTGACACTCGTGTCCGGTGCGGTGCTCGGCATCTACTCCTCCGGCCTGACGCTGCTGAGCCTGGGCATCTCCATCCCCCGACCGGCCGCGGCCGCCCTGGACGGCATCATCCTCACGATCGGCACGATCTGGGTGGTGTTCTTCGCACAGTCGTTCATCGGCCCGTTCCAGTCCTTCCTGATCACGCTCGGTGTTCCGCTCGCAGCGTGGGCGGGCATTCTGATCGCGGACATCCTCACCCGACGCGCCCTCTACGACGAACCCGCCCTGTTCGACGCGAACGGCCGCTACGGCGCGTTCGATTGGACGTCCCTGGCCGCGATGGCCGTGGCATGCCTGGTGGGCTGGGGTCTTGTGGTGAACACGTTCGCCGCTGAGGCGAGCTGGAACAACTGGCAGGGCTACCTGCTGGAGCCGCTCGGCCTGGGCTCGTTCAACGCTGCGGAAGGCTACTGGGAGGGTGACTGGGCGTACTCGAACCTGGGCGTGCTGCTGGCGCTGCTGATCGGGTTCCTGGTCACGATCATCGCCCGACGCGGCCGCATCCGCCGCCAGGAAGAAGGCCTGGAACTCCATGGGTGAGCGTGTTCCGGGCGCGGCTGACGCAGAGCCCGCGCTGGCACGCGCGCTCTCATCGGGCGCATTTCTCCTGATCGTGGACCCCCAGGCCATTTTCGCCGACCCCGCGAGCAACTGGTATTCCCCGTTCTGGGCCGAGTGCGAACCGCGCATCCTTGAGCTGGCGCGCGCTTTCAAAGATCGGGTGATCGTGACCCGTTGGCTTCCTACCGCTGACCGGTCCACCGCCTGGGGCGACTATTTCAAGGCCTGGCCCTTTGCCGATGTTCCCGCGGACGATCCCTTGTATGCGCTGTTGCCCGGATTTGCGGAGCTCTCCCCGCACCCGGTGGTGGATGAGCCCACGTTCGGCAAATGGGGTCCGCAGCTGCAGCGCGTGCTCGCCGCGGCCGGGGGCGAGGGTCGTTCGGCCAGGGTCGATCCGACCGGGGCCGGTTCAGCCGCGACTGGGGTCGCTCCAGCCGGGGCTGGGGGCGCTTCTACCGCTACCGGGGACGTTTCAACCGGGGACGTTTCAACCCCGACCGGGGGCGCGCCAGTGCCGGACCTCGTGGTGACCGGGGTGTCTACGGACTGCTGCGTGATCTCCACGGTGCTGCCCGCTGCCGATGCGGGTGCCAGAATCACCGTGGTGACCGACGCCTGTGCCGCATCCACAGTTGAGAACGGGGCCGCGGCCACGCACGTGATGAGCCTGTACCCGCCGCAGGTGCAGCTCGCATCAACCGCCCAGGTGCTCGCGTCGCTCCCTTGAGACGGCGTCGCGCGCCCTGGCGCTTCCCATGGCGCCGCCCGGGCCGCGCTCGTCCTGAGCCGCGCCCCGCTCGTCCCGGCGCCGCCCTCAACGCACCCTGGCGCTTCCATGGCGCCGCCCTCAACGCACGAGTGATACTCCATCCACCAAAACCACCCCCGAACGGTGGATCCCGTATCACTCGTGGGAATTGGGCGCACCGCTCGCCCCCAAACCAGGCCCCGCGCCCCGCTCACCCGCACACCGGACCTCGCTCACCGGGCCCCAAAGTCTCCAGCCCCACGCACCCCCGCCAAACCGCGCCCCGCCACCCACGAACCAAGCCCCCAAGTCCCCCCCCCACGCACCCCGGTCATTGTGGCCGCCAACTCGTCCACACGCCCGGGCTCCCACGAGCACGGAGCCATCCCATCGTTCACGATCGGTGCATGGGGAATCTCCGATCGGTGCCCGATCAGCTTCGGCATCGGGCCTTCACCCGCTTCGAGGCCCGCCAGTACGGAGTGACGGATCGACGCCTGGACGGCCCATTGTTCGAACGCATCGGCGCGAGCATTTTCCGAGTTCGCGGGGACGTTCCGAGCAGCGCAGATGTGCTTCGAGCCGTCTGCGCGCAGCGACCGGGCCGAGTCGCCGCCGGAATCAGCGCGGCTCTGCTCTGGGGACTTCCGCTCCCCTGGCGGCTGCTTCGAACAGCCTCCAGCCAGATCCATCTGGCACTGCCTCGGTCAATCGCGCGCGTTGCCCAACCGATCCAGCTCGACCGGTACATACCCACGATTGTCACCACGCGCCTCACTGACCTGGAGCTTCACACCGAGTCGGTCACCATTCCACTCCAGACAGACCCGGGCACGCCCCGCCCGGAATCAACGCTGTCCACCAAGATTCCGGTGCTCAGCAGAGGGCGAACCGTGCTCCAGCTCATGCCATCACTCTGGTTCGAAGAGGCGGTCGCGGTTCTCGACCACCTGGTACGGGTGCCGCGCCTGCGCTACGAAGGCCGCAGCACACCTCATGCCACCCTCCCGGATCTCACGTGTTTGGCCGACGCGCTCTCCGGCACCCCCGGATCCGCTCGGCTGAGAACGGCGCTTACGTATGCGCGCGTCGGCTCTGATTCGCCGCAGGAGACGGCCGTGCGGCTTCATGCCGTGGCGGCGGGACTACCTGAGCCGTTGTTGAATGTGCCGATCCCACTCGCGCCGGGCCGGTTCGCGCGTCCATCGGACGGGTGGTGGCCTGAGCAGCGGGTCGCCTTCGACTATCAGGGTAGCTCACACGGGTCGTTGAAGCAGATTGCGCGTGATGATCGGACGCTGCGCGAGTTCCAGGCGCACGGGATTCGGCTGGTTCGACTGTTCAAGGATGACCTGATCGACCCGCCGAACTGGGGGCCGCCGCCGCTCGCAGTCACTCGGGCGGACCCGGCAGCGTGGCACCATCTCCCGGATCTGCAGATTCTGCGGTGGAACCCGGCAGTGTCACGACTGTCCGACGCGCTTGGGGTCTCCGGTTGCCACGAGTGACACCTACTTTGTCCGCGAGTGATACTCCATCCACCGCTGAGCTTGATTTTCGTGGATCCAGTATCACTCGTGCGCGAACAACGCGCCCCGGGCGAGCGGGACGAGCGAAGATAGCGCCCCGGGCGCGTCCGGGCACGCCCGGAACCGGGCGCGCCACCCGACCCTCACCCTGTGATGCCGAAGCGTTCCAGCTGCTTGCGGGCGCCGGCGTTCTGCAGCGCCAACAGCTCGGCGTAGATGCCGCCGGAGCTGGCGAGCTCGTCGGGCGTGCCGATCTCGTCGATCACGCCGCCCTTGAGCGTCACGATCCGATCAACGTTCGCAATGGTGGACAGCCGGTGGGCGATGATCAGAGAGGTGCGGTCGGCCATGAGCTCTTCGAGCCCGGCCTGCACTTCCCGTTCGGACTTGGTGTCCAGCGCGGAGGTTGCCTCATCGAGCACCAGGATCGGGGCGTCTTTGAGGATTGCGCGGGCCACGGCGATGCGCTGCTTCTGCCCGCCGGACAGCTTCAGGCCGCGTTCGCCCACCACGGTGTCATATCCGTTGCCGAAGCGTTCAATGAACGTGTCCGCGTTAGCGCGTTTCGCGGCGGCGCGGACTTCCTGATCGGTGGCGTTTGGTCGGCCGTAGGCGATGTTCTCGCGGATCGTCCCCGAGAAGAGCGACGCATCCTGGAACACCACGCCCACCCGCGAGCGCAGCTCGTGCACCGGCAGGTCGTCCACGTTGTGTCCGCCCACGAGCACGCGGCCGGCACGTGCCTGGTACAGGCCGAGCAGGAGGTTGACGATGGTGGATTTGCCGCCGCCGGATTCGCCGACGAATGCGACTTTTTCGCCGCGGTCGATGGTGAAGGAGATGTTCTGCAGCACGTCGTGGCCTTCGTCGTACGCGAAGAACACGCGGTCGAACTCCACAGAGTGGCTGCCGGGCAATGGGGAAAGGCCGGAGTGTGCAGCCTCGGGCCCGGAACCAGAGCGGGGCGCGGGCGCATCCGTCCCAGCCTCGGGCGCATGGCCACCGCGAGCTCCAGGTTCTCGGTCAAGTTCAACCCCGTGCCCGCGACCACTCCCAGCTCCAGCCTTCCGACTATCCCCAGTCCCGGGCCCCCGGTCACCCCGGGCTCCGCGTGCCACGGCGGCAGCGCCGCCGGTGGTGACCGCGTCGGCATGGGAGCTGCGCGGATCCAGGGCGGTGTCCATTACGGTGAAGTAGTCCTTGGAGCCGGCGATGGCGCGCTGAGCGGTGTCGATCAGGTAGCTCATGGTCTCCAAGGGGGTGCGGGCCATGTTCATCAGCTGGATCAGCAGCACCATGGTGCCCACGGTGAAGTTTCCGTGCACCGTCTCCAGGAAGATGATCACGTAGATGCCGAAGAAGATGACGTTGAGCGCAGACCGGCGGATCACATCCATCGTGTGCCAGTGTGTGGATTGGGCGCGCGTGGTGGCGTCGTTGGCGCCGAAGCGGGTGGCGAACGCGTCGAGCTCGCTCTGTTCACGGGCGAAGGACTTCACCACGCGGATCTGGCCCACCACTTCGCTGAAGCGGCCGGAGGCAACGTCGATCTCGTGGTTCTTCTCCCCTTCCAGGCGCTGCCATTTCTTTGAGGTGAGCGCGGTCAGCCACACGTACACGGGGAACACGATCAGCAGCAGCACTGCGAGCG
Source organism: uncultured Dermabacter sp. (assembly GCA_947252755.1). GTDB lineage: Bacteria > Actinomycetota > Actinomycetes > Actinomycetales > Dermabacteraceae > Helcobacillus. The sequence continues at coordinate 102,363 of CAMXWV010000008.1, read as the reverse complement.
GCCAGGCGTAGTAGCCGCTGATGGCGAGCACTGCGATGGTGGTGAGCAGCATGGTGGCGAACATGTTGGAGAACGTCTTCGCGAAGTCCGCCACCTGCGTGATTGAGCGGTTCAGCCGCGCAACGATCGTGCCGGTGAGTTCGGCGTCGAACCAGGCTTGCGGCAGGTTTAGCAGCTTGTCGTAGTAGCGCACGGACAGGATGGTGCGCATCCGGTTCGCCATCACATCGCCGTACCAGCCGCCCACGTTCTGCAGGATGGTGCTGGCTTGGAAGGCGATGAGGATCCACACCGCGGTCCAGATGATGCGGGTGGCTGCGGCCGACGCATCCTCCTTGCCGCTCACAGCCTCCGCCACGATGTCCGTGGCGTGGCCGATGAGGAATGGCACCACGAGTGTGGCTGCCGCGGCAAGCACGGAGCACGCGATGATCGCGATGTAGAGGGGCCAGAGGGAGCGGGTGAAGCGGACGATGCGAAAAAGCGAACTCACAGCTCAAGGCTAGGTCCGGGAGCGGTGTGGGCGCCATGGATCATGGCGGGCTCAACAGCTCCCGCGCTCCGAGGTCACGCCCCCGCTGCACATAGGAGTCCATCTCCGCCTCTGGCACCATCGACCCGCCGGTGAGCCACACCAGGTGGGTGGCGTTCGGATCCGCGAGCGCGTCCACGCCGGTTTCGCCGGCGAGGGTTCGGCCCATGGCATCGAGCGCACTGGCGGAGCTGGGCTCCACACGGTGCCCGTCCGCGTCGGCCAGGCGTGCCACCCAGCGGAACATGTCCTCGTCAGTGACGGTGAGGTAGGCGTCCACCAGGCCTTCCACGGCGCTGCCCACAAAACCGGAGGGGCTGGCGCAGGCGAGCCCGTCCGCGGCGGTGATGTTCGTCAGTCCGATGTCTCGCACGCTCACCGTTTCGTGTCCGCCGGTGAGCACGCCGAGCAGCATGGATGGGGACTGGGTGGGCTCCACGAATACGCACCGCACCGCGTCCCCGAACTCGGTGGCAAGGCCGAATGCCACGCCGCCGGGCCCGCCGCCCACCCCGCACGGCAGGTAGGCGATGAGCGGCTGCTCCAGGCTCGGGGTGCGGCCGGCGGCTGCAAGCTGGCGACGCAGTCTGCGCGCAGCCACGGCATAGCCGAGGAACAGGGAGCGGGAGTTTTCGTCGTCGATGAAATACAGGGCGTCATCACCGGCTGCTTCCCGACGCGCTTCAGCTACGGCCACGGAGTAGTCCGCCTCGTATTCCACAACGGTGACGCCGTGGGAGCGGAGCATGTTCTTCTTCCATTGGCGTGCGTCCGCGCTCATGTGCACGCTGACCTGGAATCCGAGCGTGGCACTCATGATGCCGATGGACAGGCCCAGGTTGCCGGTGGAGCCCACGGCGATGCGGTGCCGGCCGAACAGTTCACGGGCCTCGGGGCTGGCAAGCACGGTGTAATCCGAGGCACCCGCTCCCGCCACCGGCAGGGGCGCAATGAGTCCAGCCTGAACAGCAAGCCGCTCCGCGTGCACGAGCACTTCGTAGATTCCGCCGCGGGCTTTGATGGAGCCGGAGATCGGCAGGTGCGAATCGAGCTTGCCGAACACATGCTCAGCGCCGCACCTTTTCGCTGCTGCGGGCAGCGGCGCAAGCGGTGATTCGATGATCCCTTCCCGGCCCCACACCTGGGCTGAGGCCCGGGTTTCGGGGAACGCCTGCGCGATGAACGGGGCGAAGCGCAGCAGACGCGCTTCCGCATCATCCACATCGGCCTTGGTCAGGCCGCCGGAGGGCAGTTCGGCGATGTGGGTGAGCGCGTCGGCAGATGGGGTGGCAAGAGCGCGCGGGTTCACCCAGGCGGTGGGCTTGGCGGCCATCAGGTCACCCAGCACGGGGAAGTCGGCTTCCCAGGCGGTGACGGGACGGCCACGAAGAGTGTGAGCAGCGGTCATGGTCTGATCCTAGGGGCGTGCGAGCAGCTGTTCGACCAGGGTGAAGCCGCCAGCGCTGACCAGCAGCAGCGCGAACAGGAGGGTCAGCGTGGACGGTCGGGCTTTGGAGGAGAGCGGCCCGCCGATCAGCCCGCCTGCCATGGACCCGGCTGCGAACAGCAGGGTGAGCACCCAGTCCACTTCGATCGGGGTGCCCGCGCGTGCCGCCAGACTCACCACACTGGACAGGATCATGACCAGCAGGCTGGTGCCGGTGGCGCGGCGTATATCCAGGCCGAGCGCCATCACCAGCATCGGCACCACGATGAAGCCGCCGCCCACGCCGAAGAACCCGGTGAGCAGGCCGGTGAGCAGCGCTGCGGGCACCAGCAGGCGCGGTTTCGGCTGGCCGATGGTGGTGGGTATGGTGCGCCCGTCCTCTTCCCGACGCGTCCGCAACCCCGAACGAACCATGAGCGCTGCCACCACCAGCAGCATCACGGCGAACAGCAGGAGCAGTGCTCGTTCCGGCACCAGGGCGGCGAGCCGCGCCCCGGGCACCGCGCCCAGCAGGGACAGTCCGCCGAACAGCAGGCCCTGCCGCCATGCCACGTGCCGGGTGCGCACATGGTGGATGATGCCGATGATCGCGGTGAGACCCACGATGATGAGCGATTCCGCCGCGGCCGAATGCGCGTCCTGCCCCAGCAGGTACACGAGCACCGGGATGGAGAGGATGCCGCCTCCGGCGCCGAGCGCCCCCACCACAACGCCGATCACCAGGCCTACAGCAACCGGCAGCACTCCCCACACGGTCAGTCGCGATCCACGTGGATGCGCTCTGTGGTCATGCCTTCCTCAGCTTCACCGGATGGGGCCATGCGGTGGTGGGTGTGGAAGGTTGCGGACGCGCGGTGCACCGTTCGGGCCTCATGCCGCGGCACAAGATCCTCCAGAAACTCGAATGCGTCGGCAATATACCGGGCTTCCAGATCACCGCCGTGGGCAGCGTCCCGCAAGGTCCGCCACCAGTTGGTGATGTCCACCCAGCCGGGGGCGGCAAGCGCCCCGCCGTACTGCTGCACGGCGATTGCTGAGCAGAGGGAGGCGAACCGCAGCCGCTGCATGAGCGGCCAGCCGGCCAGGTCTCCGAGCACACTGGCAGCCGCGAACACGTCTCCCGCCCCGGTGGGGTCCACCGCGGGAACGCTCAGCGCCGGGCAGAAAGCTTCCTCACCGGTGTGCTGGTCGATCGCGTACACGCCGCGGTGCCCGTCGGTGACGATCGCGAGTCCCACCCGGTCCGCCAGCGCTCGCACTGCCGCGCTCGGTGAATCGGTGCGGGTGTAGCGCATCGCCTCCACCGCGTTCGGGGTGAACGCGTAGCAGTGCCGCAGCGGATCCAGGTCATGCTCGTCCCAGGTGTCTGTGGGGTCGAACCCGATATCGGCCCACACGCGGGTGCCGCGCCGGGCAAGCTCCTCCCACCAGTGGCTCTCACCGGCCAGGTCTACGAGCGCAGCACGGGCCGGGGGCGCTGCCAGGATTGCGGCGTCCAGCGACTCGGGCAGCACGTGCCCGTGGGTCACCATGGCGCGGTCCTCATCGGTGGAGATCGCCACGGTGACGGGGCTGTGGAAGTCCGTGAAGCGTTTGGAGGCGGACAGGTCGATGCCTTCCTGATCCTCCAGCACGTCCCACATCCAGTCCGCCATCGCGTCATCGCCGAAGCCGGCTGCCAGGCCGGTGCGCAGGCCGAGCCGCGCGGTGGCCGTGGCGAGGTTGGCGATGCCGCCCGGTGAGGAGCCGAGCCCTTCGCTCCACAGCTCCTCCCCCAGGTTCGGAACACGCGCCAAACCGGAGAACACCAGGTCATAGAACACGGTGCCGGACAGGATCACGTCCAGGGGTCGGGCCACTGCCTCATCGCTGGTGCGCGTGTGCGCGAGCGGGTCCCAGTTCCAGCAGGCTTCACAGTGACCGGTTGTCACTTGGCTCCTCCTTCAAGCTGTGCGCTCTGACCGGCGTGGGCACCAGCGGCGGGAGCACCAGCACGTGCAGCGGCCGCCAAAGCACAAGCGCGCCCCGATGGTGCGCGCATGGAACGACGCGGGCGTGCCGCGCGAACGGGTGAGTGGAGAGGACAGCGGGACATGGGAGCTCCTTTGCCGAACTGCCGAATCAGGTGTTCTCTAGTGTGTCACCTCGCTGGGAAACGCCGGTGATAGCGTGACTGACGTTCGCGCATCCTCAGGGGAAGGCCACCGATGAAGCTCACGATTCTTGGCGGCGGCGGCTTCCGCGTGCCGCTCGTGTATCAGGCACTGGCCGGCGGGGATCTCATCACCGAACTGGTGCTGTTCGACGCGTCTGCGGAGCGTCTTGCGGTGATCTCCCGTGTGCTGGAGGGCATGGATCTACCGCTGCGGTTCAGAACCGCCACGGACCTGGATGATGCGGTGCGGGATGCGAACTTCGTGTTCGCCGCAATCCGGGTGGGCGGCACCGCCGGCCGGATCGTGGATGAGCGGGTGGCGCTGAAGCTTGGCCTGCTCGGCCAGGAGACGATCGGTGCTGGCGGGCTCGCCTACGCCCTGCGAACCATCCCGGTGATGACCCGGGTGGCGGAGCGGATTGCCGCGCTCGCCCCGCAGGCGTGGACCATCAACTTCACGAATCCCGCGGGGATCGTCACCGAGGCGATGCGCGAGGTGCTCGGTGACCGCGTGGTGGGCATCTGCGACACCCCGATCGGTCTGGTTCGACGCGTTCACCGCGTGGCCGAAGCCGCCGGCCTGGCCGGCACGGGCACGGGGCCAGGTGGCGCGGCGTCAGATAGCACTGAGTCGAGCAGCACTGCGTCGGGCAGCGGCGCGCAGCTCGGAGCAATTGACTATGTGGGCCTCAACCACCTGGGCTGGCTGCGGGGACTCGAGGTGAACGGCACGGACGTGCTGCCCGGAATCCTTGAGCGCGATGACCTTCTGGAAGAGATCGAAGAGGCCCGCACCGTGGGGTTCGACTGGGTACGCGCCCATCGCGCCCTGCCGAACGAGTACCTGTTCTACTACCTGTTCCATGACCGGGCGGTCCGCTCGATCACTAGCGCGCCAGCCACGCGCGGTGAGTACCTGCTACAGCAGCAGTCAGCGTTCTATAACGCAGTCTCCTCAGCAGACCAAGCGCCCAGTTCACCAGGTGGAGCGGAGGCAGCCGCTCGGATCTGGGCCGAGGCTCTGCACGAGCGCGAATCCACCTACATGGCCGAGTCCCGAGATGAAGGGGAGGCGCGTCGGGAAGAAGATGTGGCTGGCGGCGGCTACCAGGAGGTGGCGCTGCGGCTGATGACCGCTATTGCCACGAACACCCAGGAGCGGATGATTCTTGACGTGGGCAATGCTCCAGCCGATTCACCCGCCGGGGACCCGAGTGCCCGTTTGATCCCGGAGCTGCCCGCTGACCTCGTGGTGGAGGTGCCGTGTGTGGTGAACGGATCCGGTGTGCATCCGGAGCCGCTACGCTCTCCCCTGGCGCTTGACCAGTTGGGTCTGATGGCCCGGCAGCGTGCGTCGGAGCGCCGGATCAGAACCGCCGCGCTCACCGGGAACCGCACCGAGGCCTGGCTCGGTTTCAGCGAGCATCCGCTGATCGAATCACCCGAACGGGGGCGGCAGCTACTGGATGCCTACATCGCCGACCATGAAGACCTGACGCGACTGTTCACGCAGCACTGACGTGCGGCGATGACATGTGGGCGTGGGGCAGTGGCGTCCCGGCGTGGGGTGATGATGTCCGGGCGGCGATAACGAGCGGACGTGGGGTGGTGACGTCCGGGCCTGAGGTATAAGCGACGGTGTGTGAAGCGCGAGAGGTGAGCGCGCCCCTGAGCCCCCAGCCCAGCGGGGGTCGGCTGGCTGGTTTAACGTGTCCTGCCGAGCCAGCCGACCCACGTTCACTCGCCCGTGGTCACCTGCATTTCATGCGGAGCCACAGGAAGATCGAGGGTGCGCACCACTTCGCCTTTCGCAATGTCCACCACGGTGAGCTTCTTCGTAGCCGGGTCGCTCACGTAGGCAAGACCGTCCGCGGCCTGCACCATCGGTGCTGCCTGCTGCCAGTCCTCCGGTTCCGTCCACGGCTTCGCAACCGGCACTTCATGGAGGATCTTGCCGCTTGCCGGGTCGATCACGGTGAGATCGCCGTCCTCGGTGAGCACCACGGCCTCACCGTTCAGACCGCGGTCCAGGGAACGGAACCAGTACGGGGAGTCCAGGTCCACTCGCTTCTGAGTGCCGGTTCGAGTATCGATCAGGCCGATGGTCTGGGACTTCTCTGATCCGTCCCCGTCAGCGGCAACCGGCTCGCCATCGGCGAGCACAATCGAGGACTTCTCATCGCCGCGCAGATTGCCGGAGCGCTCCGCGCCCTGAATCGGCTGCACCTTGTGGAAGGCGCCGTCACGGTAGATCACCGGCCCGTTCTCACAGCCGAGCACTGCCACACTGCCCTTCTCGGTGGGCTCAGCAACGGCTTCACCGTGCACGCCGGGGCAGTCAGTGGTTTCGGCAATGACCTTGCCGTTCTTGTCCTTCACCTGCACGGTGTTGCGCTTGTCCTCAGTGCCCTGAGTCATGAGGAGTTCGCCGTTGGCAAGCGGAACCGCTACGCCGTGATGGGGTGAGTCGGCCTTCACGCCGGAGGTGAGCTCGAGCTTTCCGTCCTGGAGGGCCGACGGGTCCATCATCGTGACCTCCCCGGTTCCATCCGCGTAGATTGCGGTCCGGCCTTCATGGGGCACCACATGGCCCGGGTGCGGAGCGGGAACGCGGTGCTCGGTGAGCTGTGGTTTCTGGTGGTAGAAGTGGGCGTGGTCGCCGTGGGCCTGGGTGATCAGGCCGGTGTCGATGATGCGGAAGCCGTCTCCTTCGGTGGCCATAACATGGCGGCCATCGCCCGCTGGGGAGAGGCGCACGTACCCGTCGATCTTCTCTGTGGCCAGGGTTTCGCCGCTCATCGAGTCGATCACGGTGACCCCGCCGTCATGGGCAAGGGTGATCCGCGGATGAAGCGCCGCAGTCTCAGTGCGTTCCGGCGCAGCGGTGGCTTGAGCGGAGGAGGCGGTGGAGCTCGAGGCAGGCTTCGACGGTTGAGTGGAGCCGCAGGCGGTCAGGCTGAGGAGCGCCGTGGCGCTGACAGCAACAACAATGCTGTTGGGAACAGTTCTCATAAAGGACATGTGTCGAGCGTAGCACTAAATGAGAACAGTTCTCACCTCGGGGGTGTGGGTATCCGCACACGCATGCGCCCCCGCCGGAAAGCTCCGGCAGGGGCGCAGATCGGTTCTAACGAGGCTGCTGTGGCGGCGCCTCAGATCACGCCGAAGGCGAGCATGGCGTCAGCAACGCGTTTGAAGCCGGCCACGTTGGCGCCGATCACGTAGTCACCGGGGTGGCCGTATTGGTCAGCGGTTTCCAGGCAGTCCTGGTGGATGCGTCGCATGATCTCGGTGAGGCGCTCTTCGGTGTACTCGAACGTCCAGGAGTCGCGGGCTGCGTTCTGCTGCATCTCCAGTGCGGAGGTGGCCACACCGCCCGCGTTCGCGGCCTTGCCCGGACCGTAGAGCACACCCGCGTCACGGAACAGGTGCGTGGCGTCAGCGGTGCAGGGCATGTTCGCACCTTCGGACAGCGCGATGAGGCCGTTCTCCACAAGCTTTTTCGCGTCGTTCGCATCGAGTTCATTCTGGGTGGCAGACGGCAGCGCCACCTCAGCCGGCACATCCCACACCTTGCCGGTTGAGGAGAACCGGGCCTTGCCACCGCGGCGCTCGGCATACTCGCTGATGCGGCCGCGCTCCACTTCTTTGATCTGCTTCAACAGCTCAAGGTCGATGCCGTCCTCGTCCACCACGAAACCGGAGGAGTCCGAGGCGGTGATGACAGTGCCGCCGAGCTCGTGCACCTTCTCAATGGAGTAGATGGCCACGTTGCCGGAGCCGGAGACGAGCACGCGCTTGCCGTCAAAGGACTCACCTTTGGCTTTCAGCATTTCGTCAGCGAAGATTGCGGAGCCGTAGCCGGTTGCCTCCGTGCGCACCAGGGAGCCGCCCCATCCCAGGCCCTTGCCGGTGAGAGCCCCGGATTCGTAGCGGTTGGTGAGGCGCTTGTACTGGCCGAAGAGGTAGCCGATTTCACGGCCGCCCACACCGATGTCACCCGCGGGAACATCCGTGTATTCGCCGATGTGGCGGTGCAGCTCGGTCATCAGGGACTGGCAGAAGCGCATGATCTCCGCCTCAGACCGGCCGTGGGGGTCGAAGTCCGAACCACCCTTGCCGCCGCCGATGGGCAACCCGGTGAGCGCGTTCTTGAAGATCTGCTCGAAGCCCAGGAACTTGATGATGCCCAGGTTCACGGACTTATGGAAGCGCAGGCCGCCCTTGTACGGGCCGAGCGCGGAGTTGAACTCCACGCGGAAGGCGCGGTTCACGTGCACGCGGTTGTTGTCATCCACCCACGGCACGCGGAAGATGATCTGCCGCTCGGGTTCGCACAGGCGCTCCAGGATCGACGCGGCCTGGTATTCGGGGTGGCGGTTCTCCAGCACTTCGAGGGACTCGAAGATCTCGTGGACAGCCTGGTGGAATTCTGGTTCACCAGCGTTTCGCTTGATGACCTGGTCCATTGTGGCCTGGAGGCTGGACTTCACCATGTGCTGTTCTCCTTCATAGTGACGGCGGTGCGTTGATGACATCGCTCTTGCGTCGGCCCCGAGAATACCCCCACCAACCTCGATGGCGAGGGACCATTTCTGCATACGAAACGCCCGCGCTGGTCTCGGAACGCCCGCGCGCCGATTCTCAGGCTACGAGCGCTACGAGCACTCCCCATCCGTTGACCAGCAGGTGCACCAGGATGATCGCCAGCAGGTTGCGGTAGCGCAGCCACATCAGGCCCAACATCACACCGAAGGTTCCCTGCACCACGATCATGCGGGCTGCGTCAATCAGAACCTGCCAGGAGCCGTACTCGCCAGCGCCGCTCGAGGAGTGGGTGGAGAAATGCATGAGCGCAAACAGCAGCGAGGCCAGGCCGAGTCCCGCCGCCGGTGTGATGAGCGCTTCAAGGCGGGTCTGCAGCCAGCGGCGGAAGAACAGCTCTTCGCCGATGCCCGCGGTGATGGCGGTGGCGATGGCCGCCATGATCAGGTAGGTGCGGTCGATGCCGGATGCGTCGAACGGCGGGTTCCACGGCGCTAGCTGGCTGAGTGCAAACCACACCAGGATCACGATGCCGGGCGCCCACCAGCGCCAGGCGCCGTCAGTCCGTTCGATCACCACTGCGCGGCGCAGCACCAGCACCAGGATACCCGGGATCACCAGCAGCATGACGAACTTCAGGAGGATCACATCCTCCGGGATGAGCGGCAGCAGTCGTGACAGCAGCGGATACAGCACCGCGAGCGCAAGCAGCAGCACCGTGGTGAGGCGCAGGCGACCCGGCTCATCGGGAAAGGCGGGCTGGTTATAGGCGCGGGCGGGCAGCAGGGCGGTGAGGATGATGCCTGCCGCCGACGGCAGCAGAACAGCCCACAGCGGCATCCGCGCGGCGTCCGGATCAGCGGACACCTGCAGCCCGTCCGGTGAGGTGAATGCGGTCAGCACCAGGCTTGCCAGGTAGATCAACACAAGCGCGGCCGCGATGATGGAGCCGGCGCTGGGTCGGGCAGTGCTCTCGGTGGGCATAAGGACAGCTTAAGGCACGCTGTCAGGTGAGTAGCAGCGCCCGCAGCTCTGTCACGCTCGTGGCGATCTGTGTGGGTGCGGCCGAGTCGAGCTGGGCGCGTTCCCCTGCGCCCCAGGTCACGCCGATCGTGTCCACTCCGGCGGCCTGCCCGGCCAGGATGTCCGTGCCGGCATCACCGATGTAGACCGTGGTGTGCGGCGCCGCCTTTGCCAGCTCCATCGCTTTGAGGATCGGATCGGGCGCAGGTTTGTTCCTCAGCACATCCCCGTTGCCGATGAGCGGATCCAGCGTGGGAAACCCGGTGAGAACAAGGCCGCGCTGGGCAAGATCGGGGTACTTCGCGGTGACCACACCGGCCACGCAGCCAGCGCTGAGCAGGTCATTCACCAGTTCTGGCATACCGGTGAACGCGCTCACCCGCTCATCGTGCAGTGCTCGGTTATACCTCCGGTACACCTGCACCCATTCCTGGGTGTGCGCTTCCGCGAACGGGGCGAACGTGTCCTCCAGGGTGAGGCCGATCCAGGAGCGGATCTCATCCACCGGCGGAGACGCATCCATGAAGTGATCAAACGTGTGCTGGAAGGACTCGATGATCAGCGGAATGGAGTTGATCAGGGTGCCGTCAAGATCAAACAGGACGGTGCTCCACCGCGGGGTGCTGGCGTCCTGGGCAGGGACCATGCGAAAAGACTCCTTGCGAAGCGGGGAACACCGTTCTCGCTACGGTAACCCGCCCGCGGAGCTTTAAATGTCGCTCAGCGCTGCGAGACTGACTGCTCGCGGCGGTGCTGGACTGCCGTCACCGATCCTGAAACAGCGGCTGCCGCAGCCGCGCTGTTGGCGCACGAAAGGAGAGCTCACCCGTGAACCGTAGACTCCTCACTATGACCTCCGATCGCCACGCACACCCGTTCCAGGTGAACCTCCGCGCCGTGGTGGAGCTGCTCAGCACCAATATCTACTCCCATCCCAGCGTGTACCTGCGCGAGCTCATCCAGAACGGCCGGGACGCCATCAGCGCCCGCGCCGAGTCCGCCCAGATAGCGCCCGCCCAGGCCGAGTCCGCCCACGCCGAGTCCGCTCACGCCGAGTCCGCCCAAGCAGAGTCCGGCGGCTTCTCCGCTGAGGACGGGGTCATCACCATCATTCCCACCGGGCCGGAGCAGAGTGAGCTCACCGTGCATGACAACGGCATCGGCATGGAGCAGGAGGAGATGGCGCAGCTGCTTGCCACCGTGGGCCAGTCCTCGAAGCGGGATGTTCTGGACCTGCCCCGGTCGGATCGCCTGGGCCAGTTCGGCATCGGGCTGCTGTCCTGCTTCATGGTGTCCGATGAGATCGTTGTGGACACCCGGCCCGCCGGCGGCGGCGCCCCGTCCCGGTGGGTCGGCCGCTCCAACGGCACCTTCACCGTGCGCACGCTCGACGATGCGGACCCGCTTCCCGTTGGCACCACGGTACGCCTCACCCCGCGTGAGAGCGAACGGGACCTCACCACCTATGCGCAGGTGTGGGACCTGGCGGTGCGGTTCGCGGAGTTCCTGCCGGTGCGCGTAATCGTGGACGGGCCACGCGGAACGGACCGGATCGTGAACCGCGACGAGTTCTTCACCCGCGGCATTGCAGGCGGCCTCACCGGCCAGGTCAGTCCCGTAGCGGATGAGATCGACGATCTCACCGCGTTCACCCGCCGTGATGAGCTCGCCCGGCTGCTCCACTATGGGACTGAGCTGATCGGCGCTGAACCGCTCGCCGCGATCCCGCTCAATATCCCCGCCACCGGCACTCGCGGCACCGCGTTCGTGCTGCCCGCACCGCCCAGTCCTGGCGCCCGCCAGGCCACGCGCGCCTACCTGGGCGGGCTGCTGGTGAGCGACAGCGTGCCCGATCTGCTGCCGGACTGGGCGTTCTTCGTGCGGGTGGTGCTGGACACCACCGGGATGACCCCCACCGCGTCCCGTGAAGGATTCGTGGCGGACGCCGCGCTCAGCACCACAAAGCAGCAGATCGCGCACACGATCCGCCAGTGGGTGGTGGAGCTTGCGGACACGGACCGGATCGGTCTGATGCGGTTCCTGGCCGTGCATGATCTGCCGCTGCGCTCCCTTGCCCAGCATGACCGGGAGCTCGCCAAGATCATCTTGCCGCACCTGACGTTCGAAACCAGCGCTGGACGGATGCTGCTGTCCGAGTTCGTGCAGCTCAGCCCCACCGTTCAGTTCACGGAGACGATCGCCGAGTTCCGGCAGATCGCGGGTGTGGCCGGCGCTGAACGGCCCATCCTCAACGCCGGGTACGTGTACGAAGCGGACCTGATGCCGATGATCCCCGAGGTGTTCCCCCACGCGGAGGTGCGGCAGATCCAGGTGCGGGACGTGATCGCTGACCTGGCGCCCGTGCCGCAGCCGGATGAGAAGCGTGCCGCGCAGCTGGAGCGCCTGGCCGCAAGCGCGCTGCAGGACCTGGACTGCACCCCTGAAGTGCGCGCATTCAACCCCGCTGATCTGCCCGCCCTGTACGTGGTGGATCCGGAGATTCTGCGGTCCATTGAACTGCGCAGCCTGGAGGAGAGCACCGACGGGTTCTGGGGAGACCTCATGCGGGATATGAGCGCCGCCCACCCGGACGGAAAGGATGAGTCACTGGGCGAAGACGCCGGCACCCTCGCCCTGAACTGGCGCTCCAGCCTGGTGCGTTCCCTTGCCGCAAGCGATGATGAGCTTGTGGTGACGCGGACGATCCGGCTGCTGTATGTGCAGGCGATGCTGGCCGGGCATAATCCGCTGCGCCGCGCCGACCGGGCCGCGCTGAACGATGCGCTCGCGGACATGGTGATGCTCTCCACCAACCTCATGCGCGCGGACATCTCCGTGGCGGACTTCCTGGAACGAGACGATTAGGCTTCGACCATGAGACCACTGCAGCATCAGATCATCGAAGAGATGGGCGTGAAGCCCGCGATCGACCCGGCCGTTGAAGTGCGCCGTCGCGTCCAGTTCCTCAAGGACTACCTGAAAGCGTCCGGTGCGAAGGGCTTTGTGCTCGGCATCTCCGGCGGCCTGGATTCCACCCTTGCGGGCCGGCTGGCGCAGATGGCGGTGGACTCCCTTGCCGAAGAGGGCATCACCGCGGACTTCGTGGCCGTGCGCCTACCGCACGGAGAGCAATTCGACGAGGCGGACGCCCAGGCGGCCATGGACTTTGTGAGCGCAAAGACTGAGCGCACCATCAATATCCAGCCGACTGCTGACGCGTTCAAGGCGAGCTTTGAGACCGCGATGGGCCACTCGATCGGGGATTTCAACCACGGGAATGTGAAAGCTCGGCTGCGCATGATCGCCCAGTACGCGATCGCCGGGGAGCAGGGCCTGCTGGTGATCGGCACTGATCACGCCGCCGAATCCACGGTGGGCTTCTTCACGAAGTTCGGGGACGGCGGCGCGGACCTGCTGCCGCTGTGGGGTCTGAACAAGTCGCAGAACCGGCAGCTGCTGCAGCACCTGGGAGCACCCGCGTCCCTGTGGAAGAAGGTGCCCACCGCGGATCTGCTGGATGGCTCACCCGGCCGCACGGACGAGTCTGAGCTGGGCATCAGTTACGAGGAGATCGACAACTACCTCGAGGGGGACCGGATCCAGGATGCCGCCGCTGAGCTGATCGAACAGAAGTACCTGGCCTCCCGCCATAAGCGGACCACTCCTGCCACGCCGCTGGACACCTGGTGGAAGGGCGGCACCGCAGCGCGATGACGGACACGCTGGAGAGCCTGCTGCGCCGATTCGACGAGGAGCACCTCGGCAGCGCTGAGCGCTGGTCGATCGGCAAGCAGGCTGAGCGTCTGGCGGAGGACAGCGGGGATGCCCGCGCGCTCTATGACGTGCGGATGCGACTGGTGGGGATCGCCCGGGACGTGTCGGACATGGACGCCCAGCTGTCCCTGTTCCTGTGGTGCGCGTTCACCAATGACCAGGATCCCGCGCGGTTTCCGGCGCGGCCGCTGCCTGAGCATCCCGAAGTGGATCTGCTGTGGTGGTACAAGTGGCTGATTGGGAGCTTGCTTGCCCGCCCGCAGTACTCTCTGCAGCAGATCCGCACCTCGCTTGCCATGATGGAGGCTGCCTACCGTCGTGAAGGCGCCGGCCAGGCGGGGGTGCTGTGGGCGCGTCTGCAGCTGGCGATGGAGCTGGGTGACCGTGAGGGGATCGAGAGCGCGTTCGCTTCCATCCGAAATACTCCGGCCGACGCGTACTCCCACTGTGATGCGTGCACCCGTGCGTCCACCGTGTCGATCCGCTTCATGCAGGGCCGCACCCGGGAAGCGCTGGATGCCCTGGATGATCTGCTGAACTCTCATGACCTGTGCGGGGAGGAGCCTGAGGCGATCATCTCGGAGACTCTCATTGACCTGTGCCGGGACGGTCAGGTGGAGCGGGCGGCGCAGCTGCAGGAGGAGTCCTATCCGCGGATCATGAGCATGCCGGTGCACCTGTCGCTGCAGGCGATGCACATGCTGTTCTTCGCGCAGACCGGCAACCCCGGCCACGCGTACACGCTGCTCACCCGACACCTGCCGAACCTGTGGCATTCCGGTGTGACCCCGGCGAGCACCCTGCATTCCCTCACCACGCTGCTGCGGGTGGCGCGGATCCTGGAGCTGGAGGGGCACGGGGAGCTGGAGCTGCCGGCCGAGGGCGGCGGCACGCAGACCGTCAGCGATTTCGCGGTGAACGCCCGGGCCCGGGCGGCTGAGCTTGCGGATCAGTTCGATCAGCGCAATGGGAACACGGCCGCTGCCGACGCGCTCACCCGCGCCGAACAGAACCTCACCGAACGCTGGATGCTGGACCTGGGCGGCACCGAAGTGCTGACGGAGCCGGAGCGTGAGGGCGCCGTGGACCAGCTGCAGCTGGCCAAAGAGCTCGCCTATATTGCGCGTGGCATGGACGATCCGAACCGGGCGGATCACCCGGCGCGGATCGCCGCAGCGAATGCGTCGGGCCCCGCGCAGAAGGCGCAGGCACTGATGGTGCTGCTGCAGCATGAAGGCACTGAGGATTGGGATGAGCTGTTCGAACAGTTCCTGGCCGCGCATGACGAGCTGGGCCATGACGAGTTCGTGCTGAAGCAACGTCGCTTCGGGCAGCAGCTGTGGCGGGACCGTGCGGATGCAGCGCTCAACGGTCGCATCAACGCTGACCGCAGCCCTGCCGATCAGGTAAGCGCCGGCGTTCCAGCGCCGGTGTTCGACCCGTTCGCGGAGCTGCTGGAGGCGCAGAGTCCGATCTGGCGGCTGGAATGCCTGCTGGCGGTGGCGCCAAGCGCGGGGGCGATCCTCGCGCAGTGGCTGCAGCTGCCCACCACACCGGGGCTGCTCACCCCCGATGATGTGCCATACGTGGGGTGGACCCAGGAGGCGAACGAACTGCTGGACGCCGCGGACACCACACCGTTGGATGAACTGCCTGAGCTTGCTGACCGGATCCAGCGCGAGCTTGCGCAGCAGGTGCGGCCGCAGGTGGGCGGCAGTGATATCGATGCGCTCCAGGCCGAAGGTGTGCCTTCCCCGGCGGTGGATCCCCGGCCCGGGCCGCTGCGCTGGGACACCGTGATCGCCGGCATCATCGTCAACGCAAAGCTCACCGGCTCATCCCACCCGCTGCCGGATGCGCTGCGCGAAGGCCTGGACCAGATCGATCCGATGCGGCTGGTGCTGCAGCCGTTTGACATCATCGCGGACCCGATGGATCACGCGCTGGAGATCCTGCGCGACGCGTCCACCGCCGCGAATGAAGTGATGGGCCGCCTGTTCGTGCTGATGGTCCGCTCACGCCTCACCACGCCCGCGTCGGACATCATCACGCTCGTGGAGCAGATTGTGGACCGGGTTGAGCACCCGTATCAGCGGGCTCAGCTGTGGCTGATGGCCTCCCGTGTGGCACCGCCCGCGCAGGCTGTGCGGTATGCGCGGCTCGCCCTGATCGCCGTGGACCGCTCCGGCATCGACCGCTCACACCTGTCCGCGGCAGAGCGGGACTATCTGCAGCGCTCCACTCCGCTGCGGGCGCTCGCCCACGCGCTCAGCCGCACCCGGGATCACACGGAACATCTCGCGGTGCTGTTGGAGCTGCTGCATGAGGACCGCGCCCAACCGGACGTTGTGGTGGCATACGGACGGCTGATCGCGAACCAGGGCATCGGCGATCCGTTCGACGCGCTCAACCGCACCCGCACGGCACTGGCCCTCACCACGGACCCGTCAGAGAAGGCGAGCCTGCTAGCGGTGGGGGCGGCACTGCGGATCCTGGTGGGCGATGATGACGCCGGCGCGCAGCAGCTGGCTGAAGCACTCACCGCGATCGACGAGCTCGACGATCCAGAGGCGTCCATGGCGCGCACAGTCCTCGTTGAGCTGGCGCAGGCCTCCGCAGCCACGCTGCCCGAAGTCGCCCTGCACATCAGCGAGCAGCTGCTCGGGGATATGCCGCTGGCAGCGCCCACGGATGTGCACCTGCTGCGGGCTCGGGTCATGGCCGGCATGGCCAGCGGTCAACCGGACGTGGTGCGGGACGCGGCCGCGCTGATGATCCGCTTTGCCGACGCATACGAACAGCCCGAGGTGAAAGCGGAAGCGCTGCTGCGAATCGCGTTCCTGCACGGGCTCCACACGGACCGCGGGTATCAGCTGATGCGCGAATCGTTCAACACGCTCTCCTACTCGATCATGCTCTGGCCGAAGGACGCCCAGCAGGCGCTGATCCAGCAGGCGATCAACCGGGGCGATGTGGACTTCGCCCAGCACGTGGCGCGCTACATCGAATCGCTGGGGTCCTGACCGCGCAGCAGTTCACTCGGCATCATCGCCCGTCCAGGGCCATCGCCCGGCCAGTGTCATCGCCGGGGCGGTCAGGTGCCGCAGAACGTGGTGGGCGTGGGTGAGTCCTCCGGACGCGGCCGCTCTAGATGCGCGAGCTCGGCACGCTGCGTGAACGGGTGCGTGACCGCTGCCAGCAGCTCCTGCAGCGGGCCCAGATCCCGCTGCTCAGCAGCATCCAGGGCGCGCTGCAGGTGACCGGTGCGGGGAATGTGGACCGGGTTCGGCCTGGCCGGGTTCTGCTCGCGGAAGAACCCGGTGAAGTCCACGCGCTCACGCTCCATCCGCTCCAGCAGCTCATCCACACCCTCCGGTGTGAGCTCCTCGCCCAGCTTTGCGGAGAACAGACGCGCACGCGCCCACGCATAGGTCTGTTCGTACTCGTGCAGCACACCGGTGGCGGTCTCAACCGCGGAGTCCGGGTTGGAGTCAATCAGCGGCAGCAGCGCCTCAGCCAAGCGCGCCAGGTTCCACTGCCCGATCGCAGGCTGGTTGCGGTAGGCGTAGCGGCCCTGCTGGTCAATGGAGGAGAACACGGCGGCGCGGGAGAACTCGTCGATGAACGCGCAGGGCCCAAAGTCGATCGATTCACCGCTGAGCAGCATGTTGTCCGAGTTCATCACCCCGTGCACAAAGCCCACGCTCATCCACTGCGCGATCAACTCCGCCTGCCGCGTCGCCGTGGTGCGCAGCAGGTCATGCGCGCTCGACGCACCAGCGGCAGCCACCAGGTTCTCCAGCAAACCCTGCTCGGTGCTCATCGCCGCGCACTGCATGGTGCCCACCCGCAGGTGTGAGCGGGCGGTCCGCACCAGGATCGCACCCGGCTGCGGACGCTCCCGCAGCACCGTTTCACCCGTACGCAGCACCGCGAGCGCACGCGTGGTGGGAATGCCGAGGGCATGCAGCGCCTCACCGATCACATACTCCCGCAGCATCGGCCCAAGCGGCGCCTTGCCGTCACCGCCGCGGGAGAACACGGTGCGCCCGGTGCCTTTCAAGTGGATCTCGCGGGCGGCATCACCCGTGCCGAGGGCGCCGAGCAGCACGGCTCGGCCATCGCCCAGCATCCCGGAGAAGTGGCCGAACTGGTGGCCGGCGTAGGCCTGGGCAACGGGCCGGAACGCGTCGGAGGCATGGAGCGGGGCGGTGCCGGTAAGGAATGCAAGACCCTCCGGGCTGCGCAGCTGCTCCGGGCTGAGCCCAAGCTCCCGCGCGAGGGGTTCGTTCAGCAGCACCAGCTCCGGGTTCGGGCAGGGCTCGGGAACCGTGTCCACGGCAAGGGTGGGGAAGCGGTCAGCGAAGGAGACGTCCACCCCTCCAGCGTAGTGATGCGCGCCGGGACTCCGGTGAGCGCATTAAGGGCGAAGGCCGCAGAGAATCTGTCACGGCGGGGTCGGAGAGAATCTGCCACGGCGGGGTCGGAGGAAACGCCAGTCGTGTTCACCCGGCGTTAACCCTCCTGTGAGTCTGGCCCTAGCACTTCTCGAAAGGATCACGGGGTTTTCCGCCCATTGACACCCGGCGATACGATCTTTGTGGCATCCGAGGCCTTCAGTGGGCTCATCGGCGCCGCGTCTGATCCTCCTCGACCATTGGACACCGCATGCCTCTCACTGCGAATCGCGACGTTGTGGCTCAGAATCGTTTCCTTGGCGCTGACCGCTGGTGGCACGTCACCTTCGGTTCCCTTCTGGCCGTGGCCCTGATCGGGTTCCTCCTGTGGACGTACGACTACGTTCCCACCGGGAACTTCACGGTGTTCCTGGTGCTGTCCGTGCTGCTCGGCGTGTTCATGGCGTTCAACATCGGCGGCAATGACGTGGCGAACTCGTTCGGCACGTCCGTGGGCGCCGGCACTCTGACCATGAAGCAGGCGCTGCTCATCGCCGCCGTGTTCGAAGTGGCCGGGGCCACCCTTGCCGGTGGTGAGGTGACGGAGACGGTGCGAAGCGGCATCGTGGACCTGGAGATTGTGGCTGCGGACCCGATGGACTTCGTGCAGATCATGTTGGCGGCCCTGTTCGGAGCCGCCGTGTGGCTGCTGGTCGCCACCCGGTTCGGTCTGCCCGTGTCCACCACGCATTCGATCATCGGCGCGATCGTGGGCGCTGCGCTCGTGGTGGGCTTTGCCACCGGGCGCGGCGGCCTGGAGATGGTGCAGTGGGACAAGATCGGTCAGATCGCCGTCAGCTGGGTGCTGTCCCCGCTGCTCGGCGGCGTGGTGGCCTACCTGCTGTTCGGCTTCATCAGGCGCCACGTTCTGCTGTATAACGACAAGGCCACGCGGCGCCTGCGCGAGCTGAAGCGCACCATGATGGACCAGGACGAGCATGACGAAGAGCTGTCCCGCTTCACCTCTCTGCAGGCCATCGCCTACTCCAACCAGCCGATGAGCGCCTCAGAGCGCGCAAGCCTCACCGAATCAGAGCAGCTCGAGGTGGACCCGGAGACCGACGAAGCGGAGCACCAGTTCTACCGCACAATGCGCAAACTCGATAAGAAAGTGGATGACATTCGGGCTCACCGTGCGCTCGCGGTGTGGGTGCCGC
This sequence comes from uncultured Dermabacter sp., assembly GCA_947252755.1. Taxonomy (GTDB): domain Bacteria; phylum Actinomycetota; class Actinomycetes; order Actinomycetales; family Dermabacteraceae; genus Helcobacillus. Next base: position 83,273 of record CAMXWV010000008.1, on the reverse strand, counting down.
TGCTGGGCGCGTTCGGTGCCGTCATGATCACCCTCATGCTGCTGGTGAAGGGCCTGCAGGACACGGGCATCAACCTGAATGCCACCCAGACCGGGATTCTGCTGGTGATGGTGGGCGTCGTGAGCTGGCTGTCCCTGTTCATGTTCGCAAACTCCCTCACCGACCGGCCGCTGTCCCGCGCCACGTTCATCCTGTTCTCCTGGATGCAGGTGTTCACCGCGTGCGCGTTCGCGTTCTCCCACGGCTCCAATGACATTGCGAACGCCATCGGCCCATTCGCCGCGATCCTGGACGTGTTCCGCACCGGTGACGTCTCCGATGAAGCGGTTGTGCCGGGCGCGGCCATGCTGTGCTTCGGCATTGCGCTGATCGCCGGCCTGTGGTTCATCGGTCGGCATGTGATCCGCACCGTCGGCACCGGCCTGACCAAGATCCACCCCTCCTCCGGGTTCGCTGCGGAGCTGTCCGCCGCGATCGTGGTGATCGCCGCCTCCCAGCTGGGCCTGCCGGTGTCCTCCACGCACATCCTGATCGGCGCGGTGCTCGGAGTGGGCGTGGTGAACCGGGCCGCGAACTGGAAGCTGATGAAGCCGATCGGCCTGGCGTGGATCATCACCCTGCCGGTGGCCGCGGTGCTCGGCGCCATCGGCATCACGGTCACCCGCTTCCTCTTCTGATGCGCCGCAGCCCCATGCCGTCTCGCAGGCGCCCCAAGAACACCCAGCCCGACGCGGGCCCCGCGCTCGAACCGGGAATGCTGCGCGTGTGGATGGGCGGCGCGCACCTGACCGACGATGAGGAGCAGCGGGCGCGGGAGCGGATCCGGGATATCCGGCCGCGTCGGCGACCAGGCTCCGCCGCCGGCAGCCTTGAGGAAGCGCTCGCGTCGGGCCTGCCGCCCCAGCACCTGGACACGCAGCTGCACACCCTGGAGCACGCGAACTCTCTGGCCGCGAAGCATCCCGATCGGCTCGTGGTGCTGCGCTACAACCTGCCCAGCCCCGCTCAGCTGGCAGAGCTGGCCGAGTCCTGGGACCTGCACCCGCTGCTCGCGGATGACCTGCAGCGCGCTTGGCATCAGCCGATCATCGAGGAGTATGACGACGTTCTCTACCTGGTGGCACAGGCCGCCGCCTACTCCGATGACAACGAAACCGTGGTGGTGGCGAGCTTCCAGATCGTGATGCGGGAAAACCAGATCGCCATCATCTGTCATGACGTTCCCCAGATGGAACGCCACCACCTCCAGAACCTGTGGGATCAGCTCGCATTCGACGAGGCCACCGCGGACCACGGGCGCCTTGCAGTGATCCACGCGATCCTGCGCGGCATCGTCACCGGGTATCAGCCGGTTCTGTATGGCGTGGACGTGGACCGGCAGCAGATCGAACTGCAGGTGTTCAGCGGTGACACCGCGGTAGCGGAGCGCATCTACCGCCTGGGCCATGAAGTAGTGGACCTGTTCAACGCCGCCACCGGGCTGCAGCTGGCACTGGAGCAGATGCTCGACGAAGAGGAGATCGCACAGCCGGACTCCGAGTTCGAACGGTACATCGAGGATGTGGAGCACCAGCTGGTGCGGGTCGTCTCCCGGGCGCAGCAGCTGCGAGAGGCCCTGAATCAGATCCTCAGCGTCAACGCCACCCTGGTTTCCGAACGGCAGAACGAGGACATGAAGAAGATCTCCGGGTGGGCGGCGATCCTGTTCGCCCCCACCCTGATCGGCGCGATCTACGGCATGAACTTCGAGATCATGCCGGAGCTGTCCTGGCCGTTCGGCTACCCGATGGCGCTGCTGGCGATGCTGGGGCTCAGCGTGCTGCTCTGGGTGCTGTTCAAACGGAAGGACTGGATGTGAACGGGCGCGCATCCTTCACCGGGCTCTTCCGGGCGCGGCTGCGCTGAACGCCAGCGCGGGTCCGGCTCAGCCCTGCGCGATCCGGTGGGCCACGCGCAGCACCAGGCGCTTGGGCGCGAACGGAATGATCCCCTTCGCCAGGATCGCGTTCATCCGGCCGTCAATGAAGCTCGGGGCCGTGCTCTTCAGCTTCCGCATCGCCTGATCCACCAGGTGGTCAGGTGACTGCATCGGAGTGGCCAAGCCCGACGCGCCCGCCCGCGAAAAGAACTCCGTCTCCATCGGACCCGGACAGGCAGCAAACACGCGGATTCCGTGGCGCCGCTCCTCGAACCACAGTGCTTCGCTGAAAGAGAGGACCAGTGACTTCGTGGAGGCATAGACCGCCATGTCAGGAATCGGCTGATAGGCCGCAATCGAGGCGATGTTCAGCACCGTGCCGCGGCCGCGAGCGCGCATCGCCGGCAACAGCCGCGCCGTCAGGCCCACAAGCGTCACGCAGTTCAGCTGCACCTGGGACTCCAGTTCGTCAGGGCTGCTCTGCTCAACCGCGCCGATGGTGGCAACGCCGGCATTGTTGACCAGCACATCCACCTCGAGTCCGCGCGCCTGGATCTCCGCGGTGAGCGCCTCAGCGGCGCCGGACTCGGCCAGATCCATGGGGATGATCTGGACGTCCACCCCGAATCCTGAGGAGAGGCGCAGGGCCAGGTCATCAAGGCGGTCGCGTCGGCGAGCCACCAGGATCAGATCGTGGCCCAGGCGGGCGAAACGGTCAGCGAAGAGCGCGCCAAGGCCGGAGGAGGCGCCGGTGATGAGAGTGTGCATGGGGACCTTCCGTCAGCGGTTCACAGCAACTGTAGACCGGCGCCTGGGGAGCGGCGCTGAGCGTTCCCGGCCGATCCGAACCCGTTCGGAATGCGTGCCACCGTCCGAGTTGTGACGGAGTGTGCAGTTACTGATGGGCTGACAGTCGTGGCAGACTGTACGGTGGCTGCTGGGCTGACATCTGTGAACAGATCTGCGCATGGAGAACACCCGTGGCAGCCGTCCACGAAGGCGGCACGCAGGCATCGGCAACGAGTGATCCGCTGCCGACTCACTGCTGTTCTCCCATATTGTCCACACACATGCTCAACGAATGGGGATCAAGGATGACCATCACCCGCACCACTGCGAAAGCTGCGGCGTTCGGCGGCTCGGTTCTGCTTGCGCTGTCTCTCGCTGCCTGTGGTAACAGCACCGGGAGTGAGACGGCAACTCCCACCACGGAGGCCGCCACGACTGAGGCGCCCACCACCGAAGAGCCCGCGTCGGAGGAAGCAACCACCGACGAGGAAACCGCCGAAGAGGCAAGCACCGACGAGGAAACCACTGACAAGGCAACCACCGACGCTGCGGAAAGCGGTGACGAGCCCAGCCGGGACGAGATGATGGCAGGCGCCGAAAGATCACTATTGGAGGGCTCTCGTGACATGTTCAAAGACCAGGGCAAGAGCGATGAGCAGATCGACGAGTACGTCGGCTGCGTCGTTGATGTGATAACGGCTGATTCCTCGCCCGCTGAAAAGCGCGCACTTGCCAACGGCAACATCGAACCGTGGCTCGGCATAGAAAGCACCGACCTTTTGTACTCATCCATCGAAACCTGCGTCGAGAAGTTGTCCGACTGACACCACCGCTGGACTACCTCGCATCCACCAACGGACGCGGAGGTTTTGACTGCGCGACCTCGAGGACGCCTCATCGGCCCAATGCGTCGGGGGCGTCAGCACTGGACAGTGATCCGAGCCCGTTCTGAATGCGTTTCGCCGTCCCGGTCGTGGCAGGATGTACGGTGGCTGCTGGACTGACATCTGTGAACAGATCTGCGCATGGAGAACACCCGTGGCCAACTCACTGCTGTTCTCCCATATTGTCCACATACACGCTCAACGAATGGGGATCAAGGATGACCATCACCCGCACCACTGCGAAAGCTGCGGCGTTCGGCGGCTCGGTTCTGCTCGCGCTGTCTCTCGCTGCCTGTGGCAACAGCACCGAGAGTGAGACGGCGACTCCCACCACGGAGGCCGCCACGACCGAGGCACCCACCACCGAAGAGCCCGCGTCGGAGGAGCCTGCATCAGAAGAGGCAACCACCGACGAGGAAACCGCCGACGAGGAAACCACTGACAAGGCAACCACCGACGCTGCGGGCAGCGGTGACGAGCCCAGCCGGGACGAGCTGGTGGCCGGCCTCGACAGCATCCTGGGGCAGCAAGGGCTGGGGCGTGACTACCTCAAAGACCAGGGCCTGAACGACGAGCAGGTTGACCAGTACTTCGGCTGCATCGTTGATGAGATGTCGGATGATCTCTCGCCCGCTGGCAAGCGTGCGCTGGCCGACGGGGACACTGAGGCGCAGATCGGCCCGGGTGACAAGGACGCTCTGCTGTCATCCGCGGAGACCTGCGTCGACAAGCTGACCGGCCGCGGCTGACACCACGGCTGCACAACCCCCGCGTGTACTAATGCCCAGCCCCGCGTCCACTGATGCCCACCCACGCATCTACCGCGGGACACGGGGGTGACTACGGGGCCTCGAGGGTTCCTTATCGGCCGGATGCGTCGGAGGGGGCAGCGGGTGATATTGATCCGATCCGAACCCATTCTGAATGCATTCCACCGCCCGGCTCGTGTCAGACTGTACGGTGACTGCTGGGCTGACATCTGTGAACAGATCTGCACATGGAGAACCCCCGGGCCGTCCACGCCGCCTTCGAAGGCCGCACGCAGGCAATGCCCACGGTGATCCGCAGCCGATTCACTCCTGTTTTCTCCCACCTAGTCCACGCACACACTCAACGAATGGGGATCAAGGATGACCATCACCCGCACCACCGCGAAGGCTGCAGCGTTCGGCGGCTCGGTTCTGCTCGCGCTGTCTCTCAGCGCCTGTGGCGTCATCGGAGGGGACGACACGTCGACACCCACCACGGAGGCCGCCACGACTGAGGCACCCACCACCGAGGAGCCCACCTCCGAGGCACCCGCATCGGAGGAGGCAACCACCGAAGCTGCGGACAGCGGTAGCGAGCCCAGCCGGGACGAGTTGCTGTCCGGCCTCGAGGGCGTCCTGGAGAAGGAGGGCGTGGGGCGTGACTACTTCAAAGACCAGGGAATGAGCGACGAGCAGATCGACCAGTACTTCGGCTGCATCGTTGATGAGGCGTCGGGTGATCTCTCGTCCGCTGGCAAGCGCGCGCTGGCCAGCGGAGACAATGAAGCACGGATCAGCCCGGGAGACACCAAGGCTCTGGAATCATCCATCGAGACCTGCATCGAGAAGATGACAAACGGCGGCTGACACCACCGCTGCACAAATCCTCGCATCCGCCGATGCGCACCCCGCATCCACCGACGGAAAACCCCCCGCATCCACCGATGGATCGCGGGGGTTTTGCCTGTGGGACCTCAAGGGTTCCTTATCAGCCGGATGCGGCAACCTCTGTCAGGAATGCGCCCAGAGCATGCGAGAACTCGTCGGGAGCCTGCACATGCAAACGATGGCCCGCGCCGGGGATGATGTGCAGATGCGCATCCCGGATGCCCCGCGCAAGCTTCCGAGCCGCCGGCAGGTTCGCGCGATCCTTGGACCCGCACAGCACCAGAGTGGGCACCGCTACCGAAGCAAGCCGGTCCGAGAAATCAACCCGTCCTACTGCGCGCAGCACAGGCAGCACAACCTCCTTGGCCGCACCGTTCCTTTCAAAGACGGATGAGGGAAGCGCCCGCATCACCGCGGACTGCACGCCCATGAGCAGCCTAGGCGGCTTCACCTAGCCCGCGGCCAGCGTCAACGACCGCACACGCGTTGGATGATCCAGCGCAACCTGCAGGGCAATCATCGCTCCCAGGGACAGGCCGCATACATGCACCTGCTCGATCCCCGCACGGTCAAGCTCATTCACCACCGAGGCCGCGGCCCGCTCAAGGCTGAACGCCGACGCAGCACTCGAACCGGCGCTGTTGAACACGTCCACGGCTACGCTGTCAAAGCCCGGCGGCAAAGCAGCCCGCTGCGCATCCCAGACGTCAGGCCCTTCGCCCACACCATGCACGAACACCACGGACTCGACGGAAGACATGCCCCCATGCTCTCACGGGGCCCGACTCGGCCATGCGCTGTTGTTCAACCATGCGCTGCCGCTCGGCCATTCGCGCGCCGAGGCCTACCGTCTCCGAATCACCACGCGCGCAAGGGATTGACACACGAGAGCGGCAGGGACCAGGAGAGCCGCCCCGGCCGCATAGTCTTTCGCACGAATCGGCGCACCGGAGGCACGAAGCTCTCGGCGAGCGGACTCAGCGCCGGGCAGCATGACCGTGAGTGCGGTGACGAGTCCCGCTATATATCGACGCTGCACCGCCGACGCCACCAGGTGCGTGCCAACATGCCCGTGAAGTCCCGCAACCATTACTCGATACAGCCGTGAACGGCCATTCACCGCCGCACCTCGGCAACAAGCCAGAGCAACAACCGCCCCCATCATTCCAACAGCTAGCCATGACTGGCGCTGATCCATACGCAGCGCATCAATGCCGGTCTGATCGGCCAGGGCATCGCATGTGCTCGGGAACGCCACAGCCTCCTCAACGTCGTGAACCACCCACGCAAGGAACAGATGGAAGGGACCCCGAGCGCGCATACGCTCACGCTACCAAGCAGCCGAAGTCGAGCCCGCGAAGGCACGCCTGACACAAACAGCCCCCAACCCGGAAGATCCACTCCCAGGCCAGGGGCCGTTGTCACTCGCGTGCGCGAGGGGGGACTTGAACCCCCACGCCTGTTAGGGCACACGGACCTGAACCGTGCGCGTCTACCAATTCCGCCACTCGCGCGTAGCTGCGGCACCAGGTGCAAGCACAACCGGTACCGAAGCACCATCAACTATAAGACGCCTGCGCTCACGCCACCAACTCGACGCCGTCCGAAGTGCGCCACGCCTCACACCTCCCGGGCAGCGTCTGCCTCAGCGAACGAACGGTCGATCTCCGCCATGTCCACCCGATTACGCAGACCCAACGCGTACACCAGCGCCACCAGCGCCACCGCCGGCGTACCCAGCAGCGCCGCCATCGTCATCGACGGCACCGCCACCACCGTAGAAAACACGAACACGAGCCCGATCAGCCCCACGATCGCAAGAACCTGGCCGCCAGGAGCGTGGAACGTTTCGGTGCCATCACGCGTCGGCAGATAGCGCAGATAGGTCACCAAGATCAGCATCCACACGATCACTACTGAGAACACCACAATGGACATCAGATAGCCGAACAGACCCTCCACACCGAACACCGCCAGCACGATCACCAGAACGATCGCCGCCACCGTCATCGCCATCGCCACCAGCGGCACCCCGCGCTTCGACGTGATGCTTGCCGGCCCCGGCGCCAGGCGGTCCACCGACAGCGAGTGCATCATCCGGCTCGACGCGTACAGATTCGCATTCGCCGCAGACAGCGCCGCCACCAACACCAGGAAGTTCGTCACCGACGCAGCCGCCGGAATACCCGCGTTCGCAAACACCAGCACAAACGGAGACGCCTCAACCCCATCCGCGTGCGACGCCTTCTGCCACGGCACCAGCGCCACCACGATCCCAATCGCCACCACGTAGAAGAAGCTCAGGCGAGCCACCGTGGTCTGGGCGGCAGTACGAATCGACTTCGCCGGATTCTTCGCCTCCGCAGCCGACACGCTCAACAGCTCAATACCGCCGAAGCTGAACATCACCGCGCTCATAGCCAGCCACACGCCCGTGAAACCCGCCGGCATGAAACCGCCGTCATTCGTCCAGTTCGCGAGGCCCGTTGCCGGGGTAGAGCTCGTGCCGACGAACACAAAGAACAGACCCACCACGATGAACACCAGCACCGCGATCACCTTGATCGAGGATAGGAAGAACTCGACCACGCCGAACGACCCCACACTGAACACGTTCACACCGACCACCAGCGCCGCAAACACCGCAATGCCTACCGGCATCGACACCGACGGGAACCAGAACTGCAGGTACGCCGCACACGCCACAAGCTCCGCCACTGTCACGCACATCGTGACGATCCAGTACAGCCAGCGGGTCAGGTAACCCCAGAACGGAGACAGGAACTTGGCTGCGAGCGTGCCAAAGCCGCCGCGCACCGGGTAACGGGACGCCATTTCACCCATGGTGAGAGCGATCGTGGCCGCGATCAGCGAACCGATGGCAAACGAGACGATCACGGCGGGGCCAGCCATGCCGATCGCGGCGCCGGAGCCAAGGAAGAGTCCGGTGCCGAGGGCCGAGCCCATGGCGATCATGGCCATCTGGCCGTGGGACAGGGAGCGCGTCAGGGCAACGGAATCGTCCGCGCGGCGCGAAAGAGGTGCGTCAGTCACGGCAGTACGGTACCCGAGATCGGGCTGACCACAGGCATGTGACCGTGAGGCGGGCGCTCGGCGGCTCTGCCGGTGCGTCCGCGTGCCCGGTGCGCCCACACCAACGCCGCACTCGGCACGCGTCTGCCTCGCCCGCCTTCAGCCAGCCAGGCCGCACCGCAGTCCGCCGGCTGCCGCGGTCGCCGAGCACAACTGTGGCTGAAACGCACGATTACGCGCCACAACGGGGCTGATCGTCACCTTTTTCTCCAGTTGTGCACAGCGCCTGGGCGTACCCGCCCCAAACTCGGCGCTATCCCTGGAAAACCTGCCGCATCCGGCGCAAGCCCGTCGCTTCCCGTCCCGGACCTGGCGCATCCGGCGCAAACCCACCCCAGATCCCCCGCGGCGCCGCTTCAGGCGGCGTCGGCGTTCCGGAACAGGTCTGACCACACCAATGGACCGCACACATATCCCCACTGCACCGCTCAGGCATCAACCCGCCCCTGCGAACATCCACACTGCTCGTATGCCTGACGAGTTCGCGGCCACGCGGCCTTATCTCGATACCAACCTGCCTGCAGTCCGCCCTTTCTGCTTTTCCTACCGGCAGCTCAGAGAAATGGGGTGGACCCGCAGGCAGATCGAGAAAGCTGTTCAACAAGGGCAACTCTTTCGGGTTGCCCGCGGCTGGTACGCCGAAGCCGACGCCCCACAGTTTGTGATCGCTGCCCTCCGCCGCGGGCACCGGATCACTTGCTTCACTGCGCTGCGCATATGGGGGGGGGATCTGGGTGCTGAACCACGACGCGGCCCACGAGTTCTGCCGGAACCAGACGTACACCGGGCGTGCTCCGATGCTGATCCGCCGGCATTATCGGCCGTCGCGCTGGCCGAGTCAGCACCCGGTTGCACCGCTGCTCTACTCGATGAGGGACGCGCTGCGCTGCGGAACGGCTGAAGAATCTGCGATCGCACTGGAGTCGGCAATCAATCTCGGATATGTGGGGATGTCTGAAGCCTTGGAGCTGGTTGCTGAACTGCCTCGTCACCGACGGCGAGAACTCGGTTCGGTAAGCGCACTCTCTCAGTCCGGGACCGAAACTCGGGTGCACCGCTTCCTTGACACTCTGCGGTGCAGCTACCGCCAGCAGGCACAGCTCACCCCCGAGATACGGGTTGACTTCCTGGTGGGGACGAGCCTGGTCATTGAGTGCGACTCAGCTGCGTTTCATGCTGAGCGCCGGGTGGGGCGGGCGCGAACGCAGTATTTCTACGATCGGCAGCGCGACCATGCTCTTCATGCCCTCGGTTTCCAAGTGATTCGGCTCAGCTACGAGCAGGTGATTGATGGGTGGGATGAAACCAGACTGATGCTGCGTCGGACCATTGCTGCGAAGCATCATCTTCGGCCCCTGTTCAACGCCGGCTGATCTGCAGCGCGGCTCCGCTACAGCTCGGGTTATGGCGCCGCGCAGGTTCTGGCGCAGCGCCGGCTTTCGCGCCGCGCGGGTCTTAGCACGGCGCAGGTTCGGCACGACACCGGTTCGGCGCAGGTTCGGCGCCGGGTATGGCGCCGCGCGTGCACAACTGGAGAAGAACCGGCCGGAAGGGCGGCACAAACGCGGCGATCGCCCGTTTGAGCCACACTTGTGCACGCCCCGGCGTCAAAGGACGCGGCCGGCACCAGGGAAAGCCCGGCGGGCCCGGCCTGCCGAACCCCTGGAAGGGCATGAGAAAGCCCGCCCCGGCCGGAGGAGTCCGGTGGGGCGGGCTTGTTGGCGTCCAGCACAGCCGGCGCGCCGTCAAACGGCGGAGCCGCTTCAGGCGGCGGCGCCCTTTGCGGCGATGACCTGGAGAATCAGGTTTGCATACACCTCTTCGTGCAGACGCACGGTGACGGTGTACTCGCCCAGGGTCTTGATCGGCGAGCCGAACTCAACGGTGCGGCGGTCGATCTCGCGGTCGAAGTTCGCCTTCACTGCCTGGGCAACCTCGGCGGAGGTCACGGCGCCGAAGAGGCGGCCGTTCTCGCCTGCGCGCTCGGGCAGCACAACCGGCTTGGTCTGCAGCAGGTCGCGCAGTGCCTGTGCTTCTTCGAGCGACGCGATGGCGCGCTTGGAGCGTGCCGCCTCCATCTGCTCGATCTGACGCTGTGCGCCCTTGGTCCACGGGGTGGCCAGGTTGCGCGGCAGCAGGTAGTTGCGAGCGTAGCCCGACTTGACTTCAACAACGTCACCGGGGGCGCCCAGCTTGGACACCTCGTGGGTGAGGATGAGCTTGGTGGTCTTTGCCATGATGTGTCTCGTCCTTTCCTCGATCAGCGACCGGTGGTCGAGTACGGGAGGAGAGCGATCTCGCGGGCGTTCTTCACGGCCTTCGCGATCTGACGCTGCTCCTGAACGGACACGCCGGTGACTCGACGCGCGCGGATCTTGCCGCGATCGGAGATGAACTTGCGAAGAAGTGCAGCGTCCTTGTAGTCGACCGTCTCAATGCCGGCGGTCTTCAGCGGGTTCTGCTTCTTCTTCGGCTTACGAAGAACTGGCTTCGCCATCGTGGTGCTCCTTCAGCTGTATGGAGCCCGGCTTTCACACCGGGATGGATGAATTATCGGATTACTGTGGTGGTGCGACGCGGCCGCGCAGTGGCAGGTCGCGCCCGCACGTGGTGAGGCTACGTGCCCGTACGCGGTGATGCAGTGCACCCGTGGCGTCCGCACGCGGTGAGGTTACGCACCCGCCCACTGCGGCACTCGGCACGCACGTACGCGGTGGCACAGTGCGCACGCACCGGGTGGATCAGAACGGCGGGGGCTCTTCAGCACCGCCGACGCCGCCCCATGGGTCAACGTCCGCCGCACCTTGGCCGCCGCGGCCCTGCCCGTAGCCGCCCTGAGACTGACCCTGGCCTCCGCCAAAACCACCCTGGCCGCCGAAGCCGCCTTGGCTTTGGCCGCCCTGGCCGCCGTAGCCGCCCTGGTTCTGGCCGCCGCCAAAACCGCCGCCTCCGCCGCGCTGGACACGGGTGGGCTTGGCGGTTGCATAGCGCAGCGCCGGACCCATCTCTTCCACATCCAGCTCAATGCTCGTGCGGTTGTTGCCTTCGCGGTCGGTGTAGGAACGCTGCTTGAGGCGCCCCTGAACGATGACGCGGTTGCCCTTTTCCAGGGACTCCGCCACGTTCTCGGCTGCGTCGCGCCAGATGGAGCAGCGCAGGAAGAGGGCTTCGCCGTCCTTCCATTCGCCCGCCTGGCGGTCGAACATGCGCGGCGTGGATGCCACGGTGAAGGATGCCACGGGGATGCCCGAGTTGGTGAATCGCAGTTCGGGGTCGGCAGTCAGGTTGCCAACCACGGTGATGACGGTTTCGCCAGCCATAGCCTTCTTCCTCGTTGGGTGGGGTGACCGGGGTGCTTGGGGTGACGGTGATCGGGTCGCCGGGGGCGGTCAGATCACTTGGCGTCGGTGCGGATGAGCTTGGTGCGGAGCACGGACTCGTTGAGGCCGAGCTGGCGGTCAAGCTCCGACGCGGTCTCTGCGTTCGCCGAGAAGGTGAGGACCACGTAGATGCCCTCGGACTTCTTGTTGATCTCGTAGGCGAACTTGCGCCGGCCCCAGAGGTCGATGTTCTCAACCGTGCCGCCCTGTGCGGGGACAACCTGGATCAGCTTCTCAAATGTGGTGCCCACGGTCCGCTCGTCGATTGCGGGGTCCAGGATCACAACCATTTCGTAATTGCGCATGTGTTCGTACCCACCTCCTGTGGTCTATCGCGGCCACGGTCCGTCCGTGGCAGGAGGGTCATGCTGTGCCGCAGACGGTGTCCGCAGCCTCTCCACCCTACCCGCTCGGGTGGGTGCAGAGAAGGGCGGGAGCGGGTGGCGTGCACCTCAGCCGTCCGGGAGTGGCGTGCACCTCAGCCGTCCGGGAACAGCTCCCCGGAGCGGGGCGCCGGCTCGGAGTGTATGAGCCCGCCCTGGCTGCAGCGCCGGCTCGGACCTCAGCCGTCCGGCTGAGTGTTCCCTCGGCCTCCTTCGCCGCCGCCGCGATTTCCGCCGCCGCCACGGTTCCCACCGTCGCCGCCTCGGTTCCCACCGTCACCGTCGCCGGGCGGCGGCTGAGTGGGCGACGGTTCACGCGGCGGCTCCTGGGTGCGGCGCGGCTGCTGCGTGCGGGTGGGCGCCTGCGTGGTGGGTGCCTCAGTGGACGGCGCCTCGGTCGTCGGCGGAGCCTCCGTGGTCGGCTCCTCCGTTGTGCTCGGCTCTTCCGTAGCACTCGGCTCTTCCGTAGCGCTGGGCTCATCGGTGGTGCTCGGCTCCTCCGAGGCGGGCGCCTGGGAGGAGGACGCCGGCGGCTTCGTGGAGGTCACCCGGGACTTCTTCTGATTCTTCAGCGTGACAGCCTTCGGGAACGGGATGTGCTCCTGGCCTTCCAATGACGGCTTCATGATGTCCACCCAGATGCGGGTGGGCCAGCCGCCGCCGGTCATATCGGTGACGTCCCCGAACGGGGTGAGCGTCTCTTCAACCTTGCCGTCCTCAGACGGTTGGAACATGCCCACCGCTGTCACGAGCTGCGGGGTGTAGCCCACAAACCAAGCTGAGCGGAAGGACTCGGAGGTGCCGGTCTTGCCGGCGACCGGGCGCCCCTCCATGCTGGCGGCCACGTGTTTTGCGCTGCCGCGCGCTGAGGGGGGACCTTGCAGCGCTACGGTGGCGTTGGTGGCCACGCCTTCGTCGATCACGCGCTTGCCCTGGTCCTTGTGCTCGTACTCCATGGAGCCGTCGGGGTTCTTGACGGCCTGCACGATGTACGGCTCACGGTAGATGCCGCCGGAGGCGAGCGTGGCGTAGGCGCTGGCCATTTCGCGTACGGTCGGTGAGGCGGTGCCGAGCACGTTCGTGGCTTCGTTGTCGAGGCCCGGGGTCTTCTCCGGCAAGCCGAGTTTGATAGCTGCCTGGCGCGTCTTCTCCGGTCCCACCTCGATGTTCAGCTCAGCGTAGGCGGTGTTGACGGAGTTCTCCGTGGCCTTCAGCAGGGACACCTTGCCGTAGTTCACGTTCCCGAAGTTCTTCACGCTCCACGAGTGGAACTGGTGGGGCGAGTTGCCTTCCCACATGGAGTTCAGGCTGTAGCCCTCTTCGAGCGCGGCCACGAGGGTGAACGTTTTGAAGATGGAGCCGCCTTGCATGCGGGACTGGGTTGCGTCGCTTCTCGCTTGGGTGACGAAGTCCTTGCCGCCGTACATGCCTCTGATCGCGCCGGTGGACGGATCAAGCGTCATGGTGCCCACGTGGTTGTTGGCGGGGCGGGACTCGGGAAGGTTTTTGATGGCCTCCACCGTGTAGTTCTGCACGTTCGGGTCGATTGTGGAGACGATCGTGAAGCCGCCGGTGTCAACCCGCTCAGCGGGGATGCCTTGGCGTTCCAGTTCGCTCTTCACCATGGCGAGCAGGTAGCCGTTGGTGCCGCCGAGCTTATTGGTCGGCTTGTACTCAATGGTCTGGGGGAACTCGAGCGCGTCGGCCTCCTCCTTGGTGAGGGTCTTGGTGTCATTGACCTGGCGGGAGATGACCCGGGCCCAGCGCTCCTGCGCCTTCTTCTCGTTGACCTGCGGATCCCAAGCGGACGGGGAGGGGATGATCGCCACGAGCAGCGCCGCTTCGGAGTCGGTGAGCTCCTTGGCGGGCTTGCCGAAGTAGGCGTGCGACGCGGCCTCAACCCCGTAAGCACCGCGGCCGAAGTAGATCGTGTTGAGGTAGCGGGAGAGGATCTCGTCCTTGGACAGCTCCTGGTCGATCTTGATCGCCATGACTGCCTCACGGGCCTTGCCCGTGTAGGAGGTGGTGACGCCGGTGTAGTAGTTCTCCACGTACTGCTGGGTGATCGTGGAGGCGCCCTGGCGGTCGCCGCCGCGCACATTGTTGATGAGCGCGCGCACAATGCCCTTCGGGGACACACCGCGGTTCTCGTAGAAGGTGGAGTCCTCAGAGGCGACCACGGCGTCCTTGACGTTCTGCGGCACCTCATCCGAGGGCAGGATCGTGCGGTTGATGTCGCTGAACTCGCCCATGAGGGTCTTCCCGTCCGAGAAGTACACCCTGGAGGTCTGGGCGAGCGCCACATCGGTGGGCTTCGGAATCGTGGTGATCGAATAGAACCACCAGGCAAAGCCCACGCCGGCGAGCACGAACACCGCCGCCAGCGCGGTGAGCAGTCGGAGGGAGGGGAGCCAGCGCCACACGCCGGATCTGCCCGCAACCGGGTAGTTCAGCAGGTTCTTCTTCGGCCGTGCCCCACGGGAAGCTGCGGCTGCGGCGGCGCCGCGGCGCTTCGAGGTAGACCCGCGGCGCTCTGCAGCAGCGGATGGTCTGGCGCCTGATTTTGCGCCGCCTGACCGCGCGGCGCCGCTCTTGGCAGGGCGTCCCTTCGCTGCACCGGCAGCTCCCGCGCCCGCGCTGCGCTCGGTTCGACCGGTCCGCCCGGGCTGTGCTGCGCGCGGGGCGGCCGGCATCTCAGCGCGGCCCGAGGACCCCTTCGCGCCGATCCAGGTGGAGCGCTTGGGGCCGTTCGGTGATGAGCTGTCACTCACGCGGGGTTCCTCTCAACGGGGTCAGGAGCGCCGACGCGGACGCATCCGATCGGCAATCTCCACAGCGTAGAGCCATCCCGTGGGTCAGGAAATGGCCCACCGGTGCTTGTCACAACCTTTGCACAACCGGTCCGCCAGGTCGAGGCCGAGGCGCGCAGAGCACACTCCGCACTGCTGAGCAGGAAACGGCGGAGCTGCGACAGCCGGAGCGGAACAGCAGGGGGAATAACAATGCCGAGCAGCGGAACCGGAACAGCAGGAGAGGGGCAGCCGAGCCGGCCCAGCGGAACCGGGGCCGCGTGCCGCAGTCGATCAGGACGCGCGCTCTGCCCACCAGGTGCGCAGCCGCTGCGCGGCGTCCTCCTTGGACAGGGGGCCCTCCTGCATCCGCACTTCCAGCAGGTGCGCATACGCCTCGCCCACCTCCGGTCCGGGTTCGATGCCCAGCAGGTCCATGATCTCCCGGCCGTTGAGGTCCGGCCGGATCGAGGCGATCTGCTCCTTCTGCGCAAGCTCGTCGATGCGACGCTCCAGATCGTCGTAGGCGCGTGAGAGTCGCTTTGCTTTTCGCTGATTGCGGGTGGTGCAGTCAGCCCGGGTGAGTCGGTGCAGACGCTCCAGCAGCGGGCCCGCATCCGTCACGTACCGGCGCACCGCGGAGTCCGTCCATTCGCCGTCGGCGTAGCCGTGGAAGCGCAGGTGCAGCTCCACGAGCCGGGCCACCGCACGGGTGGTGTCTTTGTCGAACCGCAGCTGTTTCATCCGCTTCACCGTCATGCGGGCGCCCACCACCTCATGGAAGCGGAAGGTCACCACGCCGCCTTCTTCGAAGCGGCGCGTGTCCGGTTTGCCGATGTCATGCATGAGCGCTGCAAAGCGCAGCACAAAGTCCGGCGCCGGGCAGGGGCCGTCGCTGCCGGCGGGAGATTCCAGGTCGATCGCCTGCTCCAGCACCGTCAGCGTGTGTTCGTACACGTCCTTGTGATGGTGGTGCTCGTCGATCTCCAGGCGCAGCGCCGGCAGTTCGGGCAGCACTTGGTCGGCAAGCCCCAGCTCCACCATCTGCTCCAGGCCCCGACGCGGATGCTCACCCTTGATCAGCTTCACCAGCTCATCCCGCACCCGTTCAGCGGAGACGATGCCGATCCGCGCATGCTGGTCACGGATTGCCTGCGCGGTGTGTTCCTCGATGGTGAAGCCGAGCTGGGAGGTGAACCGCACCGCGCGCATCATGCGCAGCGGGTCATCGTCAAAGGACTGCGCGGGATCCACGGGGGTGCGCAGCACGCCGTCGGCAAGATCGGCCAAACCGCCGAAGGGGTCCACAAACTCCAGGGACGGCAGCCGCACCGCCATGGCGTTGACGCTGAAGTCACGGCGGGACAGGTCCCCGTCGATCGTGTCGCCGTAGGCAACGGTCGGTTTGCGGGAGGACGGGTCGTACTGCTCTGTGCGGTAGGTGGTGATCTCCACGGTGATGCCGTCCCGCTGCGCACCAAGCGTGCCGAAGTCACGGCCCATATCCCAGAGGGCGCCGCCCCACCGGGTGAGGATCGCCTCGGTCTGGTCGGGGCGGGCGGACGTGGTGAAGTCAAGATCGGTGCTGGAGCGGCCCAGGATCGCATCGCGCACCGGTCCGCCTACCAGGGCGAGTTCGTGCCCGGCGTCCTCAAACAGCTGGCCGAGCTCGTGGATCTGGGCGGGCAGCGCCTGGAACATGCGTTCCGCGCGGGTGCGGGCAAGGCTGCGGGCGTCGTGATCGGTCTCGGCCACCAGGTCCCTTTCGTGTGCATGATGTGATGAGTGTGCGTGTTTCTCATCGGCGCGCGGCGTCCTCAAGACTCGGCGCTCTACAGTGGAGGCATGACCCCCGCCGGCCGTCCGAGAGCGCGCACCTTCCTGGGTGCGCTGCTTGTGTGTGCTGCTGTGGTCTTCGGCTTGCAGGCACCGGCGCTTGGCGTTCAGTCTAACCGGTCAGCCTCAGCCGCTCTCAGCGCTGCACCGAGCGCTTCACCAGCCGCCGTCCCGGGCGCCACCCCAGGCGCTGCCTCAGCCACTGCACTGCCCGCTGCGCCCACATCCGGGCCGATCACACCGATCAGCGCTGAAGGCGTGCCGATGCGACTCACCTCGATGGGGCCGGCCTCGCTCACACCGTCCGACACGCTCACGGTGTCCGTAGAGGTCACAAACACCTCCCGTAAAGAGTGGAAGGGCGCTGTAATCGACCTGGGGATTCTGCGCTCGCGCACCACGGACCGCGCCGCGCTCGCCTCCTGGTCGCTGACGGAGGGCACGGAGAAACGAGGCAGTTCGGTTGCGCAGTCCACGCCGCAGAATCTTGCCCCCGGTGGGACGGCCGTGTTCACCCTGAGCATTCCCGCAAGCGATCTGCAGCTGTCACCGGATGGGGTGCTGTGGGGGCCGCGCCGAGTGTCTCTCACCCTGCAGCATGGCAGCGCGGAGAACCCGGTCCGCGAGCGCACGCTTCGCACGTTCGTGGTGTGGACCCCGGAGGAGGCGGTGCAGAACGGGGTTCCGCTGCTGGGGGTTTCGTATCTGACGCCGGTGCGCTCCGATGTGCCGGCCCAGGCCGCGTCGGACCCGGCGGTGTATGCGAAATCGCTGACGGACGGCTCCATGTCCACACGGCTGGAGCTGGCGGCGCGGCCGGAGGTGGATTGGCTGCTGGACCCGTCGATGCTGGCGGAGGTGCCGGTGCCGTCCAGTCTGTTGACGGATGCGGGGGTGCCGGTGGCTCAGCCGGGCCAGGCTGAGCCCACAGCGAGCCCGCCCGCTGGTTCCACAGCCGAGGGGTCCACGCCTACCACGGCACCTGCCGGTTCCTCGGCTGATGCGAACCCGTGGGCGGATCCGCGGCAGAGCTGGGCGCAGAGCGCTCCTGCGAAGCAGGCATCGGATCAGCTGGCAGAGCAGGCGGGGGGCCGCACGGTGCTCGCCTCCCCGTACGGGCAGCTTGCTCCCGAGGTGGCAACCGGCTCCACTGATCTGTCCCATGCGGCGGCTGACGAGTCTGATCGGGTGCTGGAGAGCCGCGGCGTCACCCCGCAGGGCAGCGCCGTGTATGTGACACCGGAGCAGGTGACCGCGGAGCGGGTGCGAGCAATCCAGGATGCGGGGGCATCCACTGCGATTGTGCCGGCGGAGTCAATGCGGTCGATTCCGGATCCGCAGGCAACACCGAGCGCTCACGGTCAGCTGGCGGCTGCCTCCGATGGCACGGGGGCGTTTCCGCTGCTCGGCTATGACCTGCCGCTGACCACGCTTGCGCAGCAGTCCGCTGAGACCACCGATCCGATTCTGGTGCGTCAGCGGGTGCTGGCGGATACGTCTGTGGTGGCGGGACAGTCCACGAATGCGCGGCGGAACCTGCTGATCGCTCCGAACCCCACTGCGAACCTGGACCCGGCGATGGAGACTGCGGTGGTGGATGCGCTGGGTGAAGCGTCCTGGGTGGAGCCGGTGCCCACCGAGCGGCTGCTGGCGGATGCGAAGGCGGGCAACGGCACTCAGCAGCTGTGGGGTGATGACGAGACGCAGCCGCTGTGGAACGGTCCGAGCCGCGAGGTGCATCCCACCACGATGACCGAGCAGGGGCAGGTGAGGATGCTGACGGAGCCGGCGCAGCGTTTGAGCGTGGATAACGATGTGGTCACCGCTGGCGGCGCATCCGCGCAGACTCTGATGGAGGTGCGCAGCGCCTACCGGGACCCGCAGCTCGCGAACGCGTCCCTGCTCGCTGTGTTCGGCAGCGCATCCACGCCGATAGCGGCGAATCCGGGGGCGGCCGCTCGGCTGGCGGAGATCGGGGTGGAGTCCTCGATGACGGCTGTGGAATCGGTGTCCATTTCGACCGCGTCGAGCTACAACCTGGTGTCGGATTCCGCTGGGGTGCCGCTGACGATCACCAACCGTTCGGATACTCCTGTGACGGTGACTCCGCGGGTCAGCGTGTCCAAGCGGATCGTGCGGCTGCCGGATAAGCCTTCTGCGGTGACGGTTCCTGCGCGGGGGCAGAGCACTGTGACCGTTCCGATCGAAGCGATCGCCAATGGGGACCTGACGATGACAGTGGAGCTGGCCACCCCGTCGGGTGCCACGCCGTTTGAGACGCGCTCCGTGCAGGTGCGGGCGAACCCCGCCTGGGAGAACCGCACCACGCTGGTGGTGGTAATCGCGATGGCGCTGCTGGTGGTGGCCGGGGTGGTGCGAGCGAGCCGCCGCAAGGGCATGTCCGACGCGCGCAGTCCCGGCATCAAGGCTCCGGAGCCGATTGTGCATGACTGAGCCCGCCATGAGCCGCCCGGGCCCACCGCCCGCCCCGAACCCACAGCCTGTGGAGAGAGACTGATCCGCCTGTGACTGCTGCTTCGTCGAATCGTTCCCTGCGCATCCGCGCCTCTGCGCTGATGGCGGCCGGGTCGCTGTTCTCCCGTCTGCTCGGCTTTGTTCGCAACTTCATGCTCGGCATGGTGATGGGCGGCACCGGCACGATCGCGTTCAACGCGTTCAGCTCGGCGAACATCCTGCCGAGTTCACTGTGGATCCTGATCGGCGGCGGCACGCTAAACGCCATTCTGGTGCCGGCGATCGTGCGCGCAATGGACCGCCCGGACGGGGGCAGTGACTACATGTCCCGCCTGGTGACGCTGGTGCTGCTGGTGACGGGCGGGCTGACCGCGATCAGCATGCTGCTGGTGAATGTGCTGCTGGTGGTGGCGAACTCGAACCTGGACCCGGTGACGATGCGCGCCGCCACCACACTGGCGTATTTCCTGCTGCCGCAGATGCTGACCAGTGCGATGTATGTGATGTTCGGGCAGATCCTGAACGCGCATGAGAGCTTTGGGCCGTTCCAGTGGGCGCCGGCGCTGAACAATCTGGCGGCGATCCTGCTGTCCGTGCTGTTCTTCGTGGTGTGGGGCAGCCAGCCGGATCCCGAGGCGTGGACGTGGCCGATGGTCTTCACGCTTGCGGGCGCTCAGCTGTTCGGCTCGCTCGTGCAGGGGCTGTTCCTGTGGTACTGGACGTACCGGATCGGGCTGCGGATCCGCCTGAAGTGGGGGTTCAGGGGCCTTGGGCTGCGCACCCTCGGCAAGCTTGGCGCGTGGACGCTGGGCATGCTGGTTCTGGGGCAGCTCGGCGTGTTCACCACACGCTGGGCGTCCGCTGGCGCGGTGCGCGCCACCGCTGAGCTGCAGGGCGCCGGGAAGCTGGAGGAGGCTTCGCGCTACGCGGGCCTGGCGAGTTTGGACCTGTCCTACACGGTGTTCATGATTCCGCAGGGAATCATTGTGGTGGCGCTCGTGACCAGTGTGTTCTCCGCAATTTCGCGGCATGCACGCGACGGTGAGCACGCTCAGGCATACGCGGAGTACACGGCGATGGGTCGAGTGCTGATGGTGCCGATGCTGCTGTGCACAGTGGTGTTCAGCGTGCTGGCAGCGCCGATGATGTGGGTGGCTGTGGGCGGCACCTCCCGCATTTCCGCTGAGGCGAACGGCCTGGTGCTGACCGGGTACATGCTGGGGCTGCTGCCGTTCGCGTCCCTGTACCTGATGAAGCGGTTCTTCTACGCCTATGAGGATGCGCGGATGAGCTTCCTGGTGCAGATTCCGATTCTGGTGGTCTCCGCCCTGGCCGTGATTCCGATTCGGCTGTGGGTGGATCCGCTGTATGCCACGGCAACCGCCACCGCGGTGACCAGTCTTGGCACGCTTGTGGCGTGGCTGGTGGGGCTTGGCATGCTGCGCCGAAAGCTTGCCGGGCTGGGGGTGGAGATGACCTCTGGCAGCCGCACCACGGCCACGTTCATCTGCCTGATGATCGCAACGCTTGCGTCGGGCGCGGTGGGGGCGCTGCTGCTGATGGGTGCGGGGGATCTGACCTGGCATTCCCGGCCGGTTGCGGTGATTGTGGGCGGTGTGATCGGGACGGTCATGACCGCGGTGTATGCGGGTGTGGCGCATCTGCTGGGCGTGGAGGAGATCCGTGCGGCGTGGAGCACGGTGATGCGCCGCCTGCGGCGGTGATCCGCGACCGGGCCGGCGGGCGCGCTCGGGTTCTGTGCGGCGTGCGTTTACGATGGAGACTCTCCCGAGTGGGGTGAGACGAGACTGAAGCGAAGGTGACTGAGTGGCTGAGATGAGCTCCCTGGAGGATGTCCTCGCTCGCGTGACGCTGGTGCCGGGACTGGACGGTGAGCCGGAGGCGCCGTCTGATCTTCTGCTGCCGGAGCACCCGTCACCGGCGGCCACCTGGCATCTGGGGCGCGGGGCGGATGGTGAGGCTCTGCTGGTGTTCGTGGTGCGGGGTCCTCATGCTGCCGACGCGGCCGATGCGTCCCGTCGGGCCGCACTCGTCACCGATCCGTCCCTGGCAGAGATCGTGGAGGTGCTGGAGAGCACCGATGCTGATGGGCAGCCGATCAGCCTGACGCTGGTGGCGGACCCGGGTGTGAGCTCGCTCGCCGATATGGCCGCCGATCAGGCGCTGCGGGCGGAGACTGCGCGCACGATTGCGGGTCGGACCGCGCAGGCTCTGGAGCTTGCTCGCCGCAAGGGCATCACGCATCGGCTTCTGGATGAGCGCCGAGTGTTTGTGGATGTGGAGTCCGACCGGGTGGTGCTGATCGGCGCGGGCATTGAAGCGGCAGCGCTCACCGAAGGGGAGCTGGTTGCGCTCAGCGCGGGTGAGGGCATCGGTTACGGTCAGGGTGAGCCCGGTGCTGTGGATCCGGATGCTCGCGGCCTGGGCCGGGTGCTGTTTGTGGCGCTCACCGGTCGGGACAGCTCGTTCTTCGGTGGTCCCGATGTGGTGGATCCGCGCCTGGTGTCCGCGCGTACGGTGCCGGAGGATTTGGCTGCGATCACCCGCACCGCCCTGACCTATACCGCGGCTCAGACCGGGGACCCGGTCTATGAGGTGCAGGACATTGAGGCGGATCTGACGCCGTGGCAGTCGCTTCCGGTCACGCTGGAAGCGTTTGACCCGGAGCAGCATGCGCCGGCTCCGCAGCCGCTGAGCGCCGAGCGGCTGGAGGAGGTTCGACGCCCCGCTGGTGCTGCGGAGAATGCTGTCACGGCTGACACCGCGACGATTGAGCCTGGGGCCTCCGTGCCCGGCGCACCTGAATCCGACGCGGCTGACTCAGGAGCGGCTGAATCCGGGGCTGGTGAAGCCGAAGCGTCCGAGCCCGGCGCCGCTGAGTCCGAAGCAGCTGAGCCCGCGGAATCGGGCGCGGATAGCGGTGCGAATGCTGACGGTGCCGCGGGCGCTCACGGTGCGGCAGGCGCTGCGGGCGTGAGCGGTGCTGTGGGCGCTGGTGATCGCTGGGGTGACGCAGTGGTGGGCTCCACCCGCCACTCCAGCCGTTCCGATGCCTCCGCCGGCCTTGATGAGGACACGGCCCGCATGATTGCCGCAACCGGTCCGCTGCGAATCGCTGGGCGCACCACGTCCATGGCGGAGGAGCTCGACGAGGATGAGGTGCTCGATGAGCACGGCGAACCCGTTGTGGCCGATGCTGACCCCACCGGCGCGGAGCCCGCAGATGCACAGATCATTCCGATCAATGCGGACGCTGACACCGTTGCGGCACGCCGGCCGGCCATTGTTCCGCCGTCCGCGGTGCCCGCTTCTGAGGAGCAGTCGGATGAGCCGACGCCGGCGATCCTGATCCCGGGCCGGCAGCATTCTTTGACCGAGCAGCCCGGTCCCGATGCGAATCTGGATGATGATCAGGGCTCGTCCTCCCTGCTGCGGGACGTGGTAGGTGTGGCGATGGCTTCGGATGAACCCCGCCATCTGGGTACCAGTGGCGGTGGCGGGAATCGGGCCCGGATCATCCTCATCGCCGCGGCTGTGCTGGCCGCTCTGTGCCTGTTTCTTGCGATCAACAACCTCACGTCAGTGGGGCGTGAGCGTGAGGTGAGCACCACGTCGAAGGAGAATGCGTCGGCGGCTGCCTCCCCGTCAGCGGACGCATCCCCAGCCGCAGCGGAGGATACCGCCGACGCGGCCCCGGCCGTGAAACCGGAGCTGACCGATATTGCGATCGTGTACCCGGAGGATCCCGCGAAGGCGGATAAACCTGAGCGGGCCGAACGGATCAACAACGGTGGCGCGTGGACCACACAGCGGTACAACTCGTCCAGCTACGGGGGCCTTCGCAACGGGATGGGCATTGAGCTGTCTCTGAAGGAGAAGGCGCCGGTCAGCGAAGTGGTGGTGACCGGTGGGACGGGTGATGGCGG
The DNA here is from genome assembly GCA_947252755.1 of uncultured Dermabacter sp. GTDB lineage: Bacteria > Actinomycetota > Actinomycetes > Actinomycetales > Dermabacteraceae > Helcobacillus. Next base: position 60,142 of record CAMXWV010000008.1, on the reverse strand, counting down.
CAACGTGGAGCTGCGCACCGTGGGTCCGAACGGGGAGCCGGGCGATGTGCTGGCGAATGCCCCGTTCAAGGGGTCGGAGCCGGTCAGTCTGAAGCCGGAGAAGCCGGTTGACGCGGACAAGGTGATGCTGTGGATCACGGAGCTTCCCCCAGCTGATGGCGGATTCCGCGCTGAGGTGTCCGCGATCGAGGTGAAGTAGTCCGATGGGGCGCTTGGGAGGTCCGCTGCGGGAGCGCCGCTCCCGTGTTCTGCTCAAGCGCACGTTTGGAATGCCGCCGGAGATCATGGTGCTGCTCGTGCTGAGCGCCGCTGCGCTCGGGGTGATCCTGTCCTGGGCGCTGAGCGTTGCCTCCCAAACCTCGAATTCGGCAAGCGTGTCCATGACAGACAGCACTGAGCGCTCGTCTTTGAGTCCGGGCGGGCTGCCGGTGCTCAGTGAGAACTCAATTGGCGCGGAGGTGCAGCGCCTCATCGACACCGGAACGCTGCAGAACCCCGCAACGTTCGATGTGTCCGCGTGCCTGCGCGAACAGGGTGTTTCTGACCAGATCCTCATGATCGAGGAGGTGGCGTGGGCGGATGAGGGCGAATCATGGCTGCTTGTGCATTCCGATACCCCCACGGCCACGATCCACAATGAGGGCGGGGAAGTAAATGCCACCGTTGTGCGTTCCACCTGTGGGACAAGTCGTTCGGATGGGGCTGCGCAGACCAAGCTGTGGAGCGGATCTGTACGCTTGAATCCGCTGCAGTGAACCAGTGCGCGCCCTGGTGGTGACGGGGGCAACCCTCCGCCGCCTGTGAACCGAGAACTGGCCTATCGTTGACCTGACGGATCTGTGCGATCCACTGCTGCTGACCCCGGGCTGACGCCCAGTGAAAGGACTTCCGTGAGCGAGAACAGCGCGAACCCGATCCTCTCTTCCATCGCCGGCGGCGGTTTCGGCATCTCCCTGGGGGACTCGTCGGAGCCGACCGGTGCGGTGGAGGTGCCGAAGGAGGTGGCCGACGCGGCCGCTGATGAGTCGGTTCATGATGTGCTGATTGTGGGCTCAGGTCCCGCGGGCTACACCGCTGCCGTGTATGCGGCTCGCGCTGAGCTGAAGCCGGTGGTGCTGGCCGGCTCCTTGGATGCCGGTGGCGCTCTGATGACCACCACGGAGGTGGAGAACTTCCCCGGCTTCCCCGAAGGCATCATGGGGCCGGAGCTCATGACGAATATGCAGGAGCAGGCGGAGCGTTTCGGCGCGGAGATCATCTACGAGGATGCCGTTCGCGTGGAGCTTGACGGTGAGGTCAAGGTGGTGGAGACCGAGGGCGGCGATGTGTTCCGTGCTCGCACGGTGATCGTCGCAACCGGCTCCGAGTATCGGAAGCTGGGCCTGGAGCGTGAAGCGGAGCTGACCGGGAAGGGCGTGTCCTGGTGCGCCACCTGCGATGGCTTCTTCTTCAAGGACAAGGACCTGGTGGTGGTGGGCGGCGGTGACAGCGCCGTGGAGGAGGCAACCTTCCTCACCCGGTTTGCGAAGACGGTGACCCTGATGCACCGTCGCGATGAGCTGCGGGCTTCGAAGATCATGGCCCGGCGGGCTGAGCTGGACCCGAAGCTGCAGATCCGGTGGAACACGGAAGTGACTGCTCTCCACGGGGAGAACGCCCTGGACGGCCTCACCATCCGGGACACCGTCACCGGAGAGACCACTCAGTTCCCGGCCGACGGACTATTCCAGGCGATCGGACATCTGCCGCGTTCCAGTCTGTTCGACGGTCAGCTGGACCTGGACGATGAGGGCTACATTCTTGTGCAGGGCCGCACCACGGAGACGAATCTCCCTGGCGTGTTCGCCTGCGGGGACGTGGTGGACCACCGGTACCGCCAGGCGATCACCGCTGCCGGATCCGGCTGCTCGGCGGCGCTGGATGCTGAGCGGTACCTGCTCGCTCTCCCGGATGACGACTGATCCGGTTCGCGTTCGACTTTTCCATGCCTCGTGGAGCGTGCCGTCATACCCGGCGGTGCGCTCTGCCCGCGAGATCGCGCAGGTGCTGAAGGATCGCGTGCTGGTGAAGATCACTGACATCAGCAGCGAGCCCCCGGTGGATGTTGCGGCCGAGCTGGGAAGGCCGCTGAGCACGCTGCGCCTGCCGCTGTGGATTCTTGAACGAGGCGCAGCTGGGGCATCTGAAGGCGGTTCATCCGTGACCACGGAGGAGAGTGCGCCTGCTCGGATTGTCCTTGAGGGCGCTCACCCAAAGTTCGAGGTTGTGGATGCGATCGAGCGCCTATGGGCAGAGGAAGCGTAACTAGTTTATCTCGCTTTCGTTAGGCTGCTTCGATACCTGACAGTTATCCACACTTGTCCACAAACCTGCAGGCTCCGCTTCTTCGCTCACTGCACGTCCAACGGCTGACATCCCTTTAAACCCTTTGACCTGGGGAAATGCCGCCGGTTCACGTGAGCCTCGTCAATCCAGCGGTGCCCTCCATCCACACCAGTTGCTTCAGCTGTGGACAACGTTTCGCATGGATCGGACTCCGTAGGGTTTCACGTAAAACTGCTGTGAACGGCGGTCCCTGTGCATCAGGTATCAATGCGGTCTCACTACAACTGCTGTGGAGAGCGCTTTTTGTGAAGCGGTGTAGCTAACGGGTTCTGCCAAGCACCTGTCGATAAGGTTGCACGTGAAACCTTGAGCGTGAACGGACTGCAGAGCTCGTCATCTGATTCGGCCAGGTCTTGCCACCAGCGGGTACGTGTATCGATCCCGCTCATGCGCTTCGTGCTCCGGAGCGGCGGTGGGTGGATGCCTGTTTGAGCGAGCCAGCTCTTGTGCCTCTTGTGGTTTCACGTGGAACGGAGTAGACCTCCCAGAGACCCGCTAGTGTGGCGCACGCTTCCCCGGCCAGTTCGGCTCATGAGTGCCGCTCTCTGCTTCAACATTTGTGGGTAGGACTTGACTCCTACAGAGGAGGGAAGCATCTTTACCCCGGGCGTTTCACGGGAAACCTTAGGCATGGTCGTCGCCCCCGGCGGGTGGTCCCTGTCTTAATCCCACGACTAGTGAGCCACTGATCGGCCACACTGCAGACGACGCTCTGCCCACACTAGATAGACGTTTCACGTGCAACCTTCGGATCACCGTTGGTGGACAGCCGCTCTGCATGGCCTGTTAACAGAAAGACGACCCCGAGATCAAAGGCTCGTGCCCGATAGAGCTAGGAATTTCCATGACTCGCGCACATCTGATGGTGACAGTGCGCGGTTGACGGTGCACCACCCTATTTAGCCCGTTTCACGTGGAACGAGCCGCTTATCGTTATGGGCAGCATACCCGCCGGTTGGGCTGCTCCTACGAAAGTTCCAGATGACCTTGGGTTAGAAGGCGCGAGTCACACCAGGTACCTCAAGGTGTCCCTGGTTTCACGTGGAACGTGTCCGATGCACCGATCCGAATCAGCCCAAATCGTCCGACCAACAGGCGGTGCTCAGCCACCACTATTGAGACGAGGGATGGTCACGATCCCTACACTGCATCTGAAACATCCCATGAGCAGACGATACTTTCCGCAGCGAGGCGGATGCGGGCCCAGTGAACGCTGCACGGTGACTAGCCGTGGGCTTCATGTGAAACGCTAATCCAGCTCACTCCGGCCGCCTCCTCTGATGTGGCCACACTGCCAGTACATCGGGGGACTTACTCGCCATGCCGGCGGGGTGAACTGTGGCAGTAGATCTATGATTCACCAGCTCAGGAATGAGGTCGTAGTTGCTGTAACGGGTAAACCGGGCAGGGTCCGGGAAGCCTCGGACACAGCAAGAGGGTCTGCACACCATGTCTCAAGAACGGCAGAACGCCACATGAAGCCTTGCTTCATCATGGAGCAGTGGTAGGACTGTCCTGGCATGTTTCACATGAAACTAGGCCAGCGAATCACTCTGGAGCAGGAATCAAAGAGGAAGTTCTGAACGCTCATCAAGGACCACGCTGTTGGGAAAGATCTGCAACGATAGGCATCTGCGCACAGCATTGCTCAGTTCGGACAAAGGCTTCGCCGCTGAGGCCATGCCGGAAGAGCTCCTCGTTTTGACCGTTTCACGTGCAACGCCGGCAGCTTCACTGCTGAACCTCAACCACCGGCCCGTGTTCTTATCTTCTTGGAATGCTCCTCCCCGATAGGGTCGTCTGCACACTGTTCCACGTGAAACAGCCGCAACACCGTGACCCAACGGTCGATCGGACGCCCGGACATTGAGTTCAAGAAGACACAGTACAAGAGCATCGCGGTTCCACGTGTAGCTTCCCGGGGCCGGGTTCACTAACGGGCACCAACCCCAGACAAGAAGCTACAGGAGAGCTGTTCCCGCTGCTTGGTCCGTCCAGACCCAGACGCTTAGAAACCGGCTGTGAGCTTTGCGCCCTCTACCTCACTCGACGCAGGCAACCAGCGCCCGCTCAACAATTGTCTACCGTCCGCGCAAAATCTGGGGAGGAAGATCTCTATCTGTTTCACGTGGAACACTGCTGCCACCGATCCTGAAACCGCTACGTTCTACCGGATAGACGGTCTCTACCAGGCGTCTTGTTCACGAGTTGCACCAAGGTCGTGATCAGTCATGCGGTTTCACGGGAAACACTTACTCGGGTCCTTTCACCGGAACGCATGACTTCTCCACAGGTCCGTCCAGTCCTCATCACATCTCCTTCAAACGCGTCTCACGGGCAGGATGTTTCCCGTGAAACGCATTGTGGGGTCTCCAAGCCCGCCGTCGTGTGGCGCTTAGATCCACCGCATTTGACCGGCGACACCAAGCAGCCCGCCATAGTTTCACGGGAAACATGGGACGTGATGCTGCATAGGAGACAGCAGGGATTGGGCGACGAGAGAACCACAGCGATGCTCTGCCTTGAGTACTCCCAGTACAGAGCCGCCGTGTCTTGTTCCACGTGAAACACCGAATCCACCGAGTCTGGAGATGCAACGCATCCACCACGCGGGCAGTTCGATAGGCAACGACCCTAATGGCGTCGGTGCTCAGGGATGGAGTAAGTGGTCACGGCGAGGCGAAGGGCGAAAGCCAGAAGAGGCCCGGCTCAGGTTTCACGGGAAACTTCAAGGGTGTAAAAGGGAAGGCCGATGCCTGGTAGCGGTTCTACGCGATGTTCCCAGGACAGGGAACAGGATCCGATCCTAGGGCGGGGAGAGATGTCTGGTTAACGGCGTGCTTTCTCCACAGACTTATCCACGAGTGTGGAGATTGGATTTCCGCAGCCGGTTGCGAAGACGACGGTCAAGCATTGCTGGATACCCCTAGGGGGTATGGCTTCGAGAAGGATCGATTTCCTACTCGGAGGTGCCGAGCTCGGACTCCTCGATGCCGAGCAGGCCCGCTAGGCGCTCAAGATCCGCAATGTTCGTGAACTCGAAGGTGATCTTGCCTTTACGCTTGCCCACGTCAATCCGCACCGGTGTTTCGAACCGGTTGCTGATCTGTGACGTCAGGTTCACAACCTTCGGGTTGTAGGTTGTGCGGCGCGGGGTGGAGGCCTTCTGCCCGCTGGCACTCCCAGTGGAGATGAGCCGCTCCACCGCGCGCACAGACAGCCCCTCAGCAACGATACGGGCGGCCAGCTCCTCCTGGAGCTTCACATCGTCAAGGCTGAGCAGAGCGCGCGCATGACCAGCGGACAGCGCACCAGAGGCAACCCGGCGCTGCACCAGCGGAGGCAGCTTCAGCAGGCGCAGCGTGTTGGTGATCTGCGGGCGAGACCGACCAATCCGGTCGGCAAGCTCTTCCTGAGTAGAACCGAAATCCTCCAGCAGCTGCGCATACGCCGCGGCCTCTTCAAGCGGGTTCAGCTGTGAACGGTGCAGGTTCTCCAACAGCGCGTCCCGCAGCAGATCATCATCACTGGTGTCGCGGATGATGGCGGGGATCGTGGTCAGACCGGCACGCTGAGCGGCACGCCAGCGCCGCTCACCCATCACCAGTTCAAAGGACTCTCCTGAATCCGATGCGGTAACCGGGCGCACCACCACTGGCTGCAGAACACCCACTTCGCGCAGGGAGAATGCCAGTTCTTCCAGCGCGTCCTCGTCGAACACCGTTCGCGGGTTGCGGGGGTTCTCGCGGATCTCATTGATCGGCAGTTCGGCGAACTCAGCACCGGGAACCGCCACCAGATCAGACGGATCAAACGCAGACTCGTCACCATCATCAGGCTCCGCGCCAGACTCGACCGCCGATGCGGACTGCTCAGGTGAGGGCTCTGCCGAGGGCACGTCAACGGGCTCGGGAGCCTCCTGTGAGGCGGCAACTGCCGGGGCCTCCTCTGAGGCAGCATCTGCCGGAACCTCATCGGCGCCATCGTCAGCTGGGGTCTTATCGGGGGCAGCATCAGTGCTGGCCTGTGCGGAAACAGCAGAAGCCCGGCGTGGCTTCTGCACTTCAGCGCGATCAGAAACAACCACCGCATCGTCAGAGCCGAACGCGTCGGTAGCAGCCCGCTGGGTCAGCTCCTCACCACTGGCCTCCACCTGCGCGGCCGAGGCACTCTGAGAGGCAATGCCTTCCGGCTCAACAGCCGGCTGCTCATCAGAGCGGGGCGTGGACTTCTTGGAGCGGCGGGCGGCTGCCCGGCGAGAGCGCGCATCCCGAGCCATGTCTGAGGCCAGGTCCCGCGAACGGGTGGCGCCAGCGCCGCCACCGGTGCCTGCGGGCTCACCGGAGAAGAACATGTCCACCGGACGTGCGGAGGAGCTGCGCGGCGCAGCTGCCGGCGAAGAAGCGGAGGGTGCCACCGGGGCAGACTCGGCAGCCGGAGCAGATTGTGGGGACGCAGCAGGCTCAGCGGAGGGTGCAGAAGGCGCCGATGGTGCCGGCGGTGCAGATACCGCTGACGGAGCTGAATCAGCCGTGGGCGCAGCCGCGGAACGGCGAGCAGGCTGTGCTGCAGGAGCCGGCTTCGCAGGCTCGGCAGCGCCGGCGTTGGGGATCAGGGCACCGATGCCGCGGCCAAGTCCACGTTTCTTCGACATGCTCTTCCTTCAGTCCAGTGGGCCTCTAGTGTCCCAGCTGTTCGGGAGACGGGTCACCCCGGCGCAGCCATCCTCTCAGCCGGCCGTTCCTCCATGGTCACATACTGCGCAGGTTGATCTCGTACGCAGCTGAACGGTAAGCCAAAGCACCCGAGCTCTCCGGATCATAGGTGATCACCGTTTCGCCGTAGCTCGGTGCCTCGGATACCCGCACGGACCGCGGGATCACGGTCTCCAGCGTCTGGTCGGGGAAATGCTCGCGCACGTCCTCCGCCACCTGCTGAGCAAGCCGGGTGCGGCCATCGAACATGGTGAGCAGAATGGTAGACACCCGCAGGTCAGCGTTGAGATGCTGTTGGATCAGATCAATGTTCTTCCACAGCATCGCGATGCCCTCAAGCGCGTAGTACTCCGCCTGAATCGGCATCAGCACCTCCTGCGCGGCCACGAGAGCATTGATGGTCAGCAGGCCCAGGGACGGCGGGCAGTCAATGAACACATAGTCCAGGCGCGGCAAGCCTTCCTGCTCGCGGTAGGACACATAGTCCGCGATCGCGTTGCGCAGCCGGGACTCACGCGCCACCATCGGCACCAGCTCGATCTCCGCACCGGACAGATCGATCGTGGCCGGCGCGCACACCAGGTTCTCAAACGTGCTGGACGGGATCACGATGTCCTTCAGCGGCATCGAATCCACCACCACGTCATACACGGAGTGAATATCCGGGTTGTGCTCCACTCCAAGGGCGGTCGACGCGTTCCCCTGCGGGTCCGAATCGATCAGCATCACCTGCAGACCGCCTTGAGCAAGCGCTGCTGCAAGGTTCACGGCCGTGGAGGTTTTGCCCACTCCGCCCTTTTGATTCGCAACGGCCATGATCCGCGTCTGCGGCGGCGCATCGAAGGTCACCTCATCCAGGCGACGCTTCAGCTCGGTGTCTCGCCGCAGCTCCCGCATCAGCGGCGTGTCATCCGACGGGCTTTTCTTACTTGCCACCTCGAGAGCCTTTCTTCGCCGGTCGCTCGGTCACATCCACCGCGACCACTCTAGTCGGAACCTCGATGCCATCCCGATGGATCACACTGATCCGGGCATCCCGACCGCCCAGACGCTTCAGAACCGGCGCAGCCTTCTTGATCTCCTCCGGGGCGCTCTGCCCCTTCAGCAGCACCAGCCGACCACCAACACGTGCCAGCGGCAGCGTCCATTTTGCAAGCTTGTCCAGGGCGGCCACTGCCCGCGCCGTCACCACGTCGAAGCGCAGCTGGCCGTGCAGCTCCTCCGCCCGGGACCGGATCACCGTCACGGATGGAAACTGAACCGGCGCAGCCGCATCAGCATCAGCAGCGGATGCGTCGACCCAGGTGTCCGCAAAGGCGGCGAGATCCTCCAGGGTCTCCTCCAGCCAGGTGACCCGCCGCTGCATCGTCTCGATCAGAGTGACCTCGATGTCCGGCCGGGCCAGCGCCAGCACCAGACCTGGCAGACCAGCACCGGAGCCCACATCCGCAAGGGTGCCCACGGCGCCGACGGGGCCGAGCTCCTCCTGCATGAGCGCGCAGTTGATCAGGTGCCGCTCCCAGATCCGGTCCACCTCGCGCGGGCCGATCAGCCCCTGCTCCGCGCCGGTGGTCTGCAGCAGGCGGGCGTACCGCTCCGCCAGCGGCAGGTTCGGGCCGAACAGCTCCTGGGCAAGGCTCGTCAGTTCCGCGGGGGCGGCAAGGCGATCAGTCATGGGGGTAGATCACCACGTGGCGGCTCTTGCCCTCACCATCTGACTCGGAGCGCAGACCCTCACGCTTGGCCACGTCATGCACCACCTTGCGTTCGAACGGGTTCATCGGCTGCAGCGGAACCGGCACCGTGCCGGACTTCGCCTGCTCGATCGCCTTCGCCGCCAGCTCCTCCAGTTCGGACTTGTGGCCCGCGCGGAAACCGCCGATATCCAGCATGAGACGGGAGCGCTGGCCTGTGCGGGCCTGCACCGCCAGGCGGGTCAGCTCCTGCAGCGCATCCAGCAGCTCGCCCTTGGGCTCATTGAGCGCCGCAAGCTCGTCAGCGTCGCGGATCTCCACGGACGCGCGATCGCCATCCACATCGATGTCGATATCACCGTCAAGATCGGCGATGTCCATCAGCTCTTCCAGGTAGTCGGCGGCGAAGTCGCCCTCCTCCTCCAGGCGGCGCAGCCGCTCGTCACGGCGCTGCTTCGCGGCCGCTTCCGCCTCCGCGGCGTCAGTCTCTGCAACGGGAGTGTCAGCGGTGTCAGCATCCGCAGGGTGAGTGTTCGCAGTGGGAGTGTCCGCGGTGGGAATGTCCCCAGTGTCGATGCCGGGTGCCGTCTCGTGCTCGCTCATGGTTCCTCATCTCTTTCGGGTGCGCGCCTTCCGCTCGGTGCGGCGGAGGCAGGGCGCGCATGGTGTGTGGGTGCGCAGGTAGTTGGGCCTGCGGGGATGCAGAACGCGTCGGCCCCCGCAAACAGCGGCCGACGCGCTCTCTCATTTCCGTTTCTTCTTCTTCGACCCGCGCGACAGTGCGTTGGTGGCCGAGGAGCTCTTGGAGGGAGAGTTCCCGCTCTGTGACTGATCGGCGCGGCGCTTGGCCAGCTGCTGCTCGCGCAGTTCACGGGCCCGCTGCAGGCGCTCCTGATCGCTCAGCTTGCGGCCCTTCTCCGACTTCTTCGGCTGCACGCGGATCGTGTGCTCAGCCACCGGGGTCTCCGGCTTCTTCGGTCGGAAGTCCAGCGGCTCCAGACCCTTCTTCTTCCGCTTCTCGTTGATGCGATCGTGGCGAGCCTTCTCAGCATCTGATCCCGGGGTAGGGTTGGTGCGGATCATCCACCACTGCTGACCGAAGGACCACACGTTTGTGGTGAGCCAGTAGGCAAGAACACCCAGCGGCATGGTGGGGCCGGAGATCACGTAGATGAACGGCAGCATGTACAGCATGATCTTCTGCGTGGACGCCATCGGACCCTCAAGGGCTGATGGCGGCAGGTTCTTCATGGTCAGCTCCTTCTGCGTGAAGAAGGTGACCAGGCACATCAGGGCGATGACAACACCCGTGATGACCTTCGTTTCCAGCGGGCCGTTCAGGAAGTTCGACGCGATCGTGGTGGCCTTGAAGATTGTGGCGTTCGCGGCATTATCCGCCAGCTGCGGGGTCAGGCCCGCGAAGGTTTCACCGTAGAACTTGCCGCCCTTGGCGTAGTCCTTCAGCGTGTAGAACAGGGCGCGGAACAGGCCGAAGAAGATCGGCATCTGGATCAGCAGCGGCAGGCAGGAGCTGACCGGGGAGGCGCCGTGACGGCGGTACACCTCCATGGTTTCGTTCGCCATCGCCTGGCGGGAGTCCGGATCCGTTTTGCCCTTGTACTTCTTCTGAATCTCCCGCAGCTCAGGGCCCGCCACCTGCATGGCGCGTGATGCTTTGATCTGCTTGGAGAAGAGGGGCAGGATCAGGATCCGGACCACCACGGTCAGTCCCACGATCGCGAGGATCCAGGTCCAGCCGCTGTGGGGATCCATAACCACGGAGAGCAGCTTGTGGAACTGCACCATGATCCAGATGACTGCCCATTCGATGGGCATCAGAATCTTTGACATCGTCCTGGTCTTTCCGGCCGGGCGGAATGCGCGTGACGCTCACGCGCAGCTCGGCATCTCGAGGGTCTAATCTACTGACTCTTCAGATCCGGCGCGGCCCGCCTGCCGGATCGCGCGAGGGTTGCGCCACATGCCCGGCGCCGGCGTGGGATCGATCCCGCCTCCGGTCAGCGGATTGCAGCGAAGGATGCGCCACCCGGCCAGCACCGTTCCTTTGACGGCACCGTGGCGGCGCAGAGAGTCCACAGCGTACTGGGAGCACACCGGGGTGAAATCGCAGGCCGGAGGTGTGTACGGAGAGATCCCGTGCTGATACGCGCGCACCAGCGCGGTGAGCGCAGCGGCCGGCCAGCGCAGCGGGCTCAGCACCCCCGCGCTCATCGGAGCTCACCCCGACCGGCTGCGGGCAGCTTCACGTCCGGCTTCGGCGCCCGGCGCTTGTTCACGCGCGCCACCGCAGACTGGCAGGCCCCCACCACCTGATCGGTCAGCTCCGCGAAGCTCAGCTGCTGAATCCCGGGAAGAGCGCGCACCACGCACGTGGCACCCTCGGGCAGCAGGCACATGCGAGGCCGAAGGATCTCGCGCAGTCGGCGCTTCACCCGGTGCCGCACCACAGAGTTGCCCACCTTCTTGGACACGACGAATCCCACGCGGGGTTCTTTCTGCTGTGCGCTCCCCGCGGGAGGAACAGCCACGTGAACCACCACGTGGGATCGGGCAGCTCGCGCTCCCGTGCGGGAGGTGAGCCTGAAGTCGTCGCTGCGGCGCAGGCGGTGGGCTGGAGCGGTCACGGCCGGACCGGCTCAGCTCACGCGGACAGCGATGCGCGGCCGCGAGAGCGGCGTGCGTTGATGATGGCGCGGCCTGCACGGGTGCGCATACGGGCGCGGAAGCCATGCTTGCGGGCGCGACGGCGGTTGTTCGGCTGGAACGTACGCTTGGTCATCTCGTTCTCCTGGTATCGATCGGCTCTGGGAAGCCGGTATTGCGGGCATGGGCCCGTTGGCTGACGGCGGCCGCGCAACGCCGGAATCACGCTTCAAGCTCGGCGAGCGAGCGTCGAGGGGAAAGGATCCGGTGGCACAGCACAGACCGATCAAGCCTAAAGCCGGCCGTGGGGCGGGTCAATGGATCGCTGATCGTCAACGGGGTTTGTGGGCGGAATCTCACGCGACTCTCAGCGTGTCACAGGGATGTCACGGTGTTGACAGGGCATGTGCATACGATGTGGAAAACTGCGGGCTGGGGTGATGTCTGCCCATCATTCCCGAACCGCTTCCCGCGCCCTCGGGCAGATGAGGAGACACCATGGATCACTCGGCGCTTGACCACGACCAGCTGTGGGACTCGTGCATCCAGATCCTGCGAGCTGACCCGTCGGTGTCCGACCGGCATATCGGCTTCCTCACGCTCAGCCGGCTCAAGGGGTTCCTCGATGACACAGCCCTGATCGCAGTGCCCTCCGCACTGGCGAAGGACATTGTGGAAACCCGGATCCCGGACCCGGTGCGCGCTGCATTGTCCCAGGCCACAGGCCGTGACACCCGGTTCGCGGTGGCGGTGGATGAGACTCTCATCGACACCCTGAACGATGACGACTTCTACAACGACTCCTCCGGCGGCGCACGCCCGGCGGTGCAGGCAGCGCCGCGGCCGATCAGCTCGGCCCCCTCAGCGGTGGAGGCCGATGAATCCCCCTTCGCACGCCAGCTGCCTGCAGATGAAGAGACCGAGCCCGCTGCGCCCGATACTGCGTGGGCCTCCGGCGCCGCCCCGGCAGAGACGCCGCAGGCTGTGGATAACGACGGGTCGTCGATGGGAACCGCCACCCGCCTCAACCCGAAGTACACCTTCGACACGTTTGTGATCGGCGCCTCGAACCGCTTCGCGCAGGCAGCTGCCTTCGCAGTGGCAGAGCAGCCTGCCATGGCCTACAACCCCCTGTTCATCTACGGCGGCTCCGGTCTGGGCAAAACCCATCTGCTGCACGCCACTGGGCATTACGCGGTGCGCCTGCATCCGAACATCCACGTGCGCTACGTGAACTCCGAAGAGTTCACCAATGACTTCATCAACTCGGTGCAGTCCGGTCAGTTCGGCCGCGCTCAGGAGTTTCAGCGCCGCTACCGGGATATCGACATCCTGCTCATCGATGACATCCAGTTCTTGCAGCGTGCGCCGGAGACGATGGAAGCGTTCTTCCACACGTTCAACACGCTGCACAACGCGAACAAGCAGATCGTCATCACCTCGGATCTGCCCCCCAAACAGCTCGGGGGCTTTGAGAACCGCATGCGCTCGCGCTTTGAGATGGGGCTGATGACGGATGTGCAGCCCCCGGACCTGGAAACCAGGATCGCGATCCTCCGCAAGAAGGTCACCGCAGAAGGCGCGGATGAAGTGCCGCATGACGTGCTGGAGTACATCGCCCAGAACATCTCCACGAATATCCGTGAGCTGGAGGGTGCGCTGATCCGGGTGCAGGCTCTGCATTCGCTGTCCCGCGTGCCGATGGAGGTGTCCCTTGCCGAGTCCGTGCTGAAGGATCTGCTCACTCATGAAGGCTCAGCGGAGATCACAGCGCAGCTGATCATCCAGGAGACCGCCTCGTACTTCGGGCTCACCCAAGAGGACATCAAGGGCACCGCCCGCACCAGGGCACTGGTGACTGCACGGCAGGTGGCGATGTATCTCTGCCGTGAGCTGACCGAGATGCCGCTGATGGCGATCGGCAATGAGTTCGGCGGGCGTGATCACACCACGGTGATCCACGCGAACAAGAAGATCACGCAGCTGATGAAGGAGCGCCGATCCCTGTTCAACCAGGTGTCGGAGCTGACGATGCGGATCAAGTCCACTGCGCAGGAAGCGGACTCCAGCAGCTGAGAGCGCCTCTTCCCGCGCTGCCTGAGCGGCGGTGACGAACCGGTGACCGACGCGAATCACATGGGTGTCTTTCAGCAGGCAGCCGAGCGAAACCACCGGTGAACGATCCCCGATTTCATCCACAATGTGGATCATTTTGTGGATAATGTGGATTCACACGGCTTCAGATGTGGAGATCTGAGGGTGCTATGAGCGACCAACCGGTCAGAAATCCCCACTCTGTCCACATTGCAGGGAGATCTGTGCAGACGCATCGTGGACGATGATCAAGCCTCTGACCTGCGCAAACACTGGTTATCCACATGATCAACAGCTGTAATTAAGGTGCAGGTTTAAGTTAACCCAGCGAGAGATGTGGACAACCGGCCGCCGATGCCTTCAACGGTTGACGACTCGCTCCCAACGGCGCAGATTCTGTGAGGAGTGATGGAAGTCTGAGCCAAAGAGGTGCTGAGCAAACACAGCAGCGGTGGCAGAAGCCGCTGAATCACATGGGTGTTATTTCGAGGCCAGCGAGAGCCCAGAAATCTGGTTACAGTTGGAGCGTTCTCTCGTGCAGCGCGCACGCGAAGGCTTCAGTGCCCGGCACTGACCGCGTGTGTGCTGTGGCGGGAACGCACTGACAGTCACGAATGGAGAGCCCACGGTGAAGTTCCACCTCGATCGCGACGCCCTGAATGATGCCGTGTCCTGGGCAACTCGCACGCTTCCGACGCGTCCCGCCATGCCGATCCTGCAGGGTGTGCGCATCGTGGCTGAGGCCAGCGGTGAACTGAAGCTCTCCACATTCGATTACGAAGTCTCCGCCCACATCACACTGCCCGCAGATGTTGACCAGCCGGGTGAAGTGCTGGTGCAGGGACGGATGCTCTCCGAGATCGTGCGCGCGATGCCGCACAAGCCCGTGTCCTTCACCCTGAACGGCACCAAAGTGGACATCCGCTGCGGCTCCTCCCGCTTCACCCTTGCCACTCTCCCGGTGGATGAGTACCCCGCGATCCCTGAGCTGCCGCCCGTGGTGGGCACCGTGGATTCCGGAACCTTCGCCCAGGCCATCGGGCAGGTGGCGATCGCTGCTTCCAAGGATGACGTGGTCCCTCTGCTCACCGGCGTGCGGATGGAGATCAACGGGGACACCGTGTCCATGATGGCCACCGATCGTTTCCGCCTGGCGATGCGCGAGTTCACGTGGACCCCGGCGGATCCAAGCATTGAGCTCGCCGCAATCGTCCGCTCTCGCACCCTCACCGAAGTGGCCCGCTCCCTCAGCGGCGGCAGCGTCGAGATCGCCCTCAGCGACTCCGACTCCGCCAACCTCATCGGATTCGAAGCGACCGGCCGCCGCACCACCTCCACTCTGGTGGACGGCGACTACCCGCCTGTGCGGCGGCTGTTCCCCGCCGAGACGAACTATTCCGCCACTGTTGCCACGCAGCCACTCATCGAAGCGGTCAAGCGCGTGTCGCTGGTGGCTGAACGCAACACCCCTGTGCGCCTCACCTTCTCCGAAGGCCAGGTGGCGCTGGAAGCCGGCGCCGGTGATGATGCGCAGGCGAGCGAAGTGATCGAAGCGCAGGTTGACGGCGGCGAGGTGGTGATCGGTTACAACTCCGGTTTCCTGCTGGAGGGCCTGGGCGCGTTCACCACGGACTTCGTCCAGTTCCGCATGCCGGATTCGATTAAGCCGTCTGTGATCCGCGGTCAGGAATCCGTCGAGGCGGCCGCGGACGATTCCTACCGCTACCTGCTCATGCCGATGCGCCTCTGAGGCGCCGCCACCATGCATGTACCTGACCGCGCTTGACCTGACGGATTTCCGCTCCTACGAGCACGTTCTGCTGCGCACCGCGCCGGGCATCACCGTGTTCGTGGGCTCCAACGGGCAGGGCAAAACGAACCTGGTGGAAGCCGTCTGGTACCTGGCTACCCTTTCCAGTCACCGCGTCTCCCACGATTCCGCTCTGGTGCGCCGCACCGCCCAGAGCGCGATCATCCGTGCTGCCTTTCGGCGCGGTGGCAAGGACCTGCGCGTGGATCTTCAGCTCACACCCGGCCGCACCTCCTCTGCCCGCCTGCAGGGTCGTCCCCTAACGCGACCGCGCGATCTGCTGGGCGAGGTGCGCGCCGTGCTGTTTTCCCCCGAGGACCTGGCCTTGGTGAAGGGGGACCCGGAGGGGCGTCGCCGGTTCCTTGACGAGATCCTGTATGAGATCGCACCGCGCTTCGCCGCCACTCGCGCCGACTATGACAAGGTGCTCAAGCAGCGCAACTCCCTGCTCAAACAGATGCGACAGATGCGTCGCGGCCGCTGGCGCACCGCCGGCAGTGACGGCGAGGACCCGATGGACGCCGCCGTCACCACGCTGCACGTGTGGGACGAACAGCTCGCCCGCATTGGCGCCGAGCTGATCCGGGCGCGCCTGCATCTTGTGAACCGCCTGCGCCCCCACGTGGGCTATTCGTACATGCGCGTGGCCACTGATGAGGGCGCAGACCCGGCTCTGCAGCTGCACCCGAGCGAACGAGCGCGCGTGCAGACCCCGGCGAACATCCGGTACGTGTCGGCAGTGCTGGACGGCCCCCTCTCCCCGGCGGCGGGACCGGTTGGCCCGGATTCGCCGGAAGCGGCTGAGGATCCCGAGGTGGCGGCGGAGCAGCGACTCGCCATTACTCAGGAGCCGCCGCTGCCCACCCTGCATGCGCTGACGCTCGCACTGCAGGAGGAGCTGGTTGCCCGCCATGATGACGAGATCGACCGTGGAGTAACCCTGGTGGGGCCCCACCGCGATGACCTGGAGATCCGCCTGCACGACTTCCCAGCGAAGGGGTATGCCTCCCACGGCGAGTCATGGTCGCTGGCGCTAGCGCTGCGCCTTGGCTCTTTTGACCTGCTCACCATCGAAGAGGGAGACCTGGGCGATGGAGAGCCGATCCTCATCCTTGACGATGTGTTCAGCGAGCTCGACCAGCATCGTCGGGAACGGCTCGGCCGCATCATCACCGGCGTGGAGCAGGTGCTGATCACCACCGCGAACGACGCGGACATCCCCCGCACCGTGATGAGCGGTGAGGCTGGCCCGCTGCACATCGTTGACGTGGTGAAGGGCTCCGCAACCCCGCGGGAAGGCGCGGCATGAAACGGCGACATGATGCGCTCGGCCAGCATGAACGGCCCGCTCCGCTCAACCCGTACTCACTGGGTACATGGCGGCGCGCGTCGGGTATACAACCGCCGGCGGCAGGCCCCGCATCGTCCGCTGATGGCGGCCCCTCCGCTGAGGCATCGCCCACGGCTGACGGCGGAACCTCCGCTGATTGTGCCCCGTCCGCTGATCCGGCGCCGTCTGCTGATCCAGCATCCGCAATCTCACGCGACCCGAACGCGAACGTGCGGGACTTCTCCCGCCCCGACGAGTACGCACGCCGCGCACTCAACCACGCAAAAGCCGCCGCCAAGCGCATGGGCTATAAACCCCGCTCCCGGGTGGGCCGCGGCCGCTTCGATCTGCGAGACACCACCGGTGTCAAAGACGGCTATTCCGGGGCCCGGCCCGACGCGCGCGACCCACAGGGATTCGGCAGTGTGCTTGCCCGGGTGCTCGGCGATCTTGGATGGGAGGACGGCATGAGCCAAGGACAGGTGCTCGCGGACTGGGAATCGATTGTGGGTGAGACGATCGCCCAGCACTGCACCGTGGTCAGCTTTGAGAACGGCGTGCTGGTGCTCGCTGCAGACTCATCCGCCTGGGCCGCTCAGCTGCGCATGCTCACCCCGCAGCTGATCACGAAGATTCACGACTATGTGGGGCGCGCTGTGGTCAGCGAACTCACCGTGACCGGTCCGCAGGGCGCGAACTGGAAGAAGGGCCGCCGCAGCGTGACCTGGCGCGGCCCGCGTGACACCTACGGGTGAAGGCGCTATGAAGCGCCCTGGGTTTCACCACACAGCCTGTGGCGCGGCCCGGCGTTTCACCCCCGCAGTGGCGGTCAGCTCTCGGGGCGTCCCTCACGCCAGTACCCCATGAAGGAGACACGGCTGCGATCGATGCCGGCGTCCCCGACGACCAGCCGACGCAGGGAACGGACCATGGCCGACTCGCCGGCGATGAACACATAGGGGACGTCCTCGCCGCCACCGGTCTGAGCTTCTTCCGCGAGCGACCATTCGCGGAACGGTCCGCAGGCCACCGGTGTGGGACGGGAGAGGACCTCCCCCGCGGCGACGTTCAGGCGCAGCAGATCGATGGTGGTGCGCATCGCCCAGTCACCGGCGCGCTCACCCGCGCTGCGGTTGCCCACCCGCAGCCGCACACGACCCTCATCGGCGCACAGCGCAGCATCCACCGTGTCAGCGAGGCCGATGCCGGCAGGCAGCTCGATGAGCACATCGGCCGGTGGGGCGGTCGGATCCGCTGCGAGCTCGAGAGCGATGGAGACGAGCGCCGGGGCTGCAGTCTCGTCGCCGATGGCCAGGATGCCGGTGGCACCCTGCGGCGCCCAGGCTGACCACGCCGGGACGTCAGGGCCGGGCAGCAGCATGCTGAGCCGGTCACCAGGTCGGGCGGCCCGCGCCCAGCGCAGCCCAGGGCCCTGGTGAGGGTCCTCGGCATCCTCGGGGTCGCCATGCAGCGCGACATCGACCACCATCGCGGGAACGTCCCCGTGCTCAGTGCGAACCCGGGCGACGGCGCGTGCAGTGTAGGTGCGCATCCACCCGGCCTTCTCGACCTCGAGCCGGTGGAGCTGCTCACGCAGCGGACTGTCGACGTCGATCTCGATCACCTCGCATCCGGGGGCGGGCACGAGGAGTTTCACGAACGCATCGGCGACGGGCCGCACACCGGTCCCGGCCCCGTCGAGCGCCTGCTGGATCTCGACGATGTCGGGGCCGGGACGCAGGAGCGGGCAGGCCTCATCGATCGCGGCTCCTGCCAGGAGCAGACGGCGGAATCCGGGGTCGGGGTCGGCGACGGCGAGGACCTCGACAGGAGCACAGGTCATGTCGGTCACGGCTGAGCCTCCTTCTCGCTGCGCGGCAGCACGACGGGGTGCCCGAGCAGAGGATCGGTGATGACGTCGGCGTGCAGTCCGAAGACCTCACGCAGGACGTCCGGGGTGATGACGTCGGCGGGATCGCCCTGAGCAGCGATCTGGCCGTTGTGGACCGCGACGATGTGGTCAGCACAGCGGGCGGCGAGACTGAGCTCGTGCAGGACGGCGACTACGGTGGCGCGTCGCGGCTCCGGCGCCGCCTCGGCGGGTCCGCTCAGCACGGGAGCGGCACCATCTCCAGTGGGGCCAGTGAGGTCGATGGGATCTGGGAGCGTCCCGACCAGGTCCAGCAGCTCGACCTGGTGGCTCATGTCCAGGAAGCTCATCGGCTCGTCGAGCAGGACGACAGGGGTGCGCTGAGCAAGGACGAGGGCGAGCCAGGCTCGCTGCCGCTGCCCACCGGAGAGTTCGGCGACGTCGCGGTCCACCAGGTCGACCAGCCCTGTGCGGCCGACGGCCTCGGCGATGGCGGCCTCGTCCTGGCGACTGCGGGACCCGAACCAGGAGCGGTGGGGGTAGCGACCCCGCTCCACGAGCTGCGCCACCGTCGTGTGCTCGGGGACGACCGGGGACTGCGGGAGCAGCGCGACGGTGCGGGCATAGTCGCGCGCACCGATGCCCCGCGTGTCCTCGCCGAGCACCTCGATACGTCCCGCCATGAGTGGGATCTGACGGGTCAGTCCGCGGAGCAGAGTCGACTTGCCGCAACCGTTCGCACCGATCACGACGGTCATGCGACCACGCGGGATGTCCAGGTCCACGGGCCCGACGACGCGGCGCCCCCCGTAGCCGAGCTCGACATCGCACAGACGGATCGCGGGGTCGGCTCCGTCCACGACGGGGCTCGGGTGCTGAGTCATGCGTGTCTCCTGGATCGGATGAGCAGCCAGAGCATCAGAGGTGCGCCGCAGGCTCCGGTGAGCACACCCGCGGGCAGGCGTGAGGAGCCGAAGGCCTCGCCGCCGATGAAGTCCGCGAGGACCACGATGACAGCGCCGGTGAGCGCGGCGGCGGGCAGGGAGGGACGGCCACCGGCGAGACCGCGAGCGAGCGGGGTGGCGAGCAGAGCGACGAACGCCAGGGGTCCGACGACGGCGGTGGCCGCGGCCGCGAGGAGCGACCCGACCAGCAGCGCCGCCGTGCCGGTGCGGGCCGGGTGCGCACCGAGTCCATGCGCCAGCTCACCGCCGAGATCGGCTGGAGCGAGACGGGAATGCAGGAGTCCGGCCACCGGCAGCAGCGGCACGAGCGCCAGCGCCAGGACGGCGAGCTGCGGCCAGGTGACGGCCGACAGCGACCCGGCCAACCACACGGCTGCGGCGGGAAGGTCATGCTCGTTCATCTGCAGCATCGCGCCGGCGACCACGGACTGGCACAGGGCCGCCACCGCGATCCCGGCGACAATCAGCCGCTGCCCGCCGGCAGACGCTGCCACTCCCCCAGCTGCCCGCAGACGGGCGTCGGCACCGGACAGTCCGAGCACGGCCGCCGTGGCCGCGAGGCCTCCGGCGAGGGCAGCGAGGATCAGTGCGGTGCCGCGCCCCCCGGTGACCAGCAGTGCGCCGACGGCCGCCGCTGCGGCTCCTTGGGTCACGCCGAGCACATCAGGGCTCGCGAGAGGATTGCGCAGAGTGCGGCGGAACAGTGCCCCGGCTGCACCGAGTGCGGCTCCCGCGCAGCCGGCGGTCAGCGCCCGCGGCAGCTTGCTCTCCAGCACGATGTAGCTCGCACCCGGGATGACGGTGCCGCGGAGTATCCGTACGAAGTCGGCGACCGTCACCGTGTACCCGCCGAGCAGAACCCGTGTCGCCAGGGCGGCCAGCAGCAGCATGACAAGCCCGCACAGAGCGATGGTGAGCCTGGTGCGGTCCCGGCGGCGGGATGCGGCCACCGCTGTGCGCGCGGTCGACGGTGCCCGGCCGACCTCGCGCCCGCGAGCTGCGGTGATGATCTCCCGGGCGCTCACAGTGCGATCACTCGTCGGCGCAGGAGGAGCAGGAGCACAGGAACGCCCAGCAGCACCACCGTGATGCCGACGTGGATCTCCTGCGGGGCGACGACGACGCGACCGACGAGGTCGGCAGCCAGCAGCAGCGCAGCGCCCCACAGTGCACAGCCGATCACCATGAGCCGGGTGCCGGCCGGGCGCAGCCGCCGCAGGGCGTGAGGCACCATCAGCCCGATGAAGCCGACGGGCCCGGCGAGTGCGGTCGCAGCGGCGGTCAGGATCACGGCGGCCGCGAGCAGCAGCCCACGCAGGAGTCCGGGACGGGCGCCGAGCCCGTGGGCGACGTCATCTCCGAGTGCGAGCGCGTCCAGGCCCGGGGCGAGGAGCAGGACCACAGTGATCGCGACGAGAACGACCACAGCGACCCTCAGCGCGTCGTCCAGGTCGGTGCGAGCGACTGTGCCCACAGTCCAGTAGCGGAAGCGCTCCAGCACGTTCGGCGCGAGCAGGAGCAGCGCTGTGGTCACCGAGGTGGATCCAGCGGTCACGGCGGCGCCGGCGAGCACGAGGGCGAGTGGTTCCGGGGCTCCCCGGCCGGTGCCGTCAGCGGTCCGGCTCGCCGCCGCGGCCACCACGTGGACCACAGCGGCCGCGCCCAGGGTCCCGACGACCGCGAGCAGCATCACCATCGGCAGCGCCGTGGTCAGTCCTGTCCAGATCCCGACGGCCATGGCGAGAGAGGCTCCGGCGCCGAGTCCCAGCAGTCCCGGGTCGCCCAGGGGGTTGCGGGTGGCGCCTTGCAGGGCGAATCCCGCCACCGCAAGGGCCGCACCGACGACGAGTGCGGTGATGCTGCGCGGGATCCGGGAGAGGACGGCCGCGGCCTCGATGCCGCCGTCGGACGATAGGTCCCGGTCCCCGCGCATCCCGGAAACCAGGACATCGACCACGACGTCCATGGGGACGGGACGCGCCCCGAGCGCCAGCGCGAGGAAGACCAGGAGAGCGATCACGGCCAACGGGATCAGCGCCATCGGTGCCGGTCCGGCGGGGCGGTTCACGCTGCGTCGTCAGGACCGGGCCGTGGCCGCGGCCTCGGCGATCGCCGGCAGGGTGTGCTCCAGGGCCCAGGGGATCGACAGAGGGGAGGCAGCGGAGATCGAGAGGACCTGGGCAGGATCGGTCTGGAGGACGAGGGTGCCGGCCTGGACCGCCGGGATCTTCTTCAGGAGCGGATCAGTCGCGATGGTCGTGCCAACCTTGTCGTCCGCGGCCCAGGTGATGATGACGTCGGCGTCGAGCTCATCGGCTCGCTCCGGGCTCCAGGTGAAGAAGAACGTCTCATCGTCAGGGGTGTTCTCCTCGAGGAACGGTGGGTTCTCCATGCCGAGCTCGGTGAGGAATCGGGGGCGGTTGTCGACCGCGGTGTAGATGCTGATCTGGTCGGCCGCGGCCGGGTCGATCGTGCCGTAGAGGAAGGTGGTCCCCGCGAGCTCGGTGTGCTTCTCGGCGGCGGAGGCGATCGCGCTCTCGACCTCCTCGATGAGCGCCGCGGCCTCCTGCTCCCTGCCCAGGGCCTCACCGACCAGGGTGGTCGCGTCCTGCCAGGCGGTGCCGAAGGGGACGTCCCCCTCGGGGTAGGCGATGACCCGGGCGATCTTCGAGAGTTCCTGGTACTGCTCGGCTGTCAGCCCGGAGTAGGCGCCGACGATGAGGTCAGGCTGGACCTCTGCGATCGCCTCGGTGTCCAGGCCGTCGGTCTCGCTGAACTGAACGGGCTCGTCACCACCGATCTCGTCGAGGGCGGCGTCGAACCAGTCGGTGGAGCCGTTCTCGTTGCCGCCCCAGTCCACCCGGGTCATGCCCACGGGAACGACGCCGAGCGCAAGCACAATGTCCTGGTTGGCCCACGAGACAGTGGCGACGCGCTGCGGGGGCGCCGGGATCTCGGTGCTGCCGAGGGCGTGGGTGATGGTGCGGGGGTAGCCGGCCGAGTCGGTCGCGCCACCGTGTTCCGAGGTGGCGACCTCAGAATCACCCGAGGGGCCGGTGCTGCAGGCGGACAGAGCCGCACCGAGGGCGCCGGCCCCCACAAGCAGGGCGGAGCGGCGGCCGATGACGGTGGGCTGGGAACGGGGAGCGTTGATCACAGCACGAGGTTAGGACAGCCTTACCGACTTAAGCAACACGGACGTTGCATTATTTGCTGATATTCGTCAGCAGAGCTGTGACCTGCACTACAGTTGATCAGTCGGCGTTCTGCGCGAAGGACTCGTCCACGAAACTGCCCACGTCCAGCGGCTCGTCGAAATTGATCTGGCCACCGGTCATCCACACCTGCTGCATGGCCTCGAGCTGGTCGGGCTGCGGGGCGAGGTCCGGGAGGTAGGAGTACATCGGGGAGGACTTCAGCACCTCGATGTCCTGACCGGTGGCGTCGGCGAGAATCTGGTAGACCTCATCGGTCTGCTCGCCGTCGGGCGACAGGTCACCGGCCCCCTTGGCGAGGGCGGAGAAGAACGGCTGGGCGAGCTCGCCGCCGCGAATGTCGGCGCCGTCGCCCTGGCCGAAGACGGCACCACATACTTCACGGCCAAGCGCACCGGTGAGGACGGCGAGTCCTCCGATGACGCCCAGCTGTGGGCGCTCCCCACCCGCGGCGAGGCTGAAGCGTCCTGACCTCGGAACGAAACCCAGGGCGCTTCAGTACACCTACGGGTGAAGGGAGGCACACCGGAAAAAAAGGGGCTTGCACCTCACGCGGCGTTAGGCCCCACGGTGGTTGTCATGACAGGAAGCAACGGCGATCAGACGTGGACCGTGGGCCAGGCAGCAGACCTGCTCGGCGTGTCCGTGCGGACCCTCCACTATTGGGAGCAGCGGGGCCTTCTCAGCCCCACGGACCGCACGTGGGGAAACCACCGTGTGTTCACCCAGCCGGATCTGGATAGGGCGCGGCAGATCCTCATCTACCGCGCCACCGGGATGAGACTTGAGCAGATCGCTCATGTGCTCACTACCGGCGGCAGCCCCGCGGACCACCTGCATCGCCAGCGTGACCTGCTCATACAGAAACAGGACGAGCTGCGCCACATGATCGCAGCTCTTGACACCCTTCTGGAGGACACCATGAGCAACAACAACCTGACCAATCAGCAGATCAGCGAGATCCTGGGCGATGCCGGCTTCCCCGAGTACCAGGCGGAAGCGGAGGACCGCTGGGGCAGCACCGATGATTGGACCGCAAGCCAGCAGCGCACTTCTCAGATGAGCGAGCAGGACTGGCGCGAGGTGAAGGCCCGCACCGAGACAGTGGAGGAATCGCTGGCCGACGCGCTCCGCGGTGGTGTTGAGCCCACCAGCAGCGAGGCGCAGGCGCTCGCGGAACAGCATCGTGACCTGCTCAGCGTGTTCTTCCCGGTCTCACACCAGAAGCATGTGCTGATCGCTCGCGGATACACCGAGGACCCCCGGTTCACGGAGCACTATGACCGCCGGGAGCCGGGGCTTGCGCAGTGGCTGCGCGCAGCCGTTGAAGCGAACGCGTCGGCCCACGGTGTGGACGTGGCGAACGCCCAGTGGGAGTGAGCGACGAGCACGAGCTCTGCTGTGCCCACGTTACGCTGCCTGGCGCCGCGCGACGTGGGCGTACTTGTTCGTTGTCAGCGCAGCGGGTTGAACGGCCGCAGCTGAGCCGGAACTTTTCCTTCCACGATCTGCTTTGCCAGCAGTTCACCGGAGGCGGGGCCCAGGCTGATGCCCCACATGCCGTGGCCGCCGTTGACGAATACCCGCGGCACCCGGGTGGCGCCGATCAGCGGCTTGGAGTCCACGCAGACTGGGCGGCCGCCCACCCATTCGTCCCGCTTGTCCATGAAGTTGAGATGCTTCATCAGCGGTTTTGCGCTCTTCTCCAGGGCATCCACGCGTGAGCCGCGCAGCGGCGCATCCACATGATCGAACTCCATGGTGCCGGCGATGCGGAAGCGCTCCCCGATCGGGGTGCAGGCCACGCGTTCCCGGGGAAAGTAGTACGGGGTGGGCACCGGGGTGAGGGACGGTTCGGTCACGGCCACGGAGAAGCTGTAGCCACGGCCGGACTGCACGATCTTCTTCACCCCGTAGCGGTTGGCCAGGGTGGGCAGCCACGCACCGGTGGCGATCACTACCGCATCCCCTGAGACGGGCTCACCGGCTTCCAGTTCCACGGTGACACCCTTCGGGCCGTGGTGGATGTTGCGGGCGTTCGTGCCGATGCGGAGCTGGCCGCCGCGCGCCTCCACCGACTCCGCAACCGACTCGGTGTACTTGCCCGGTTCGATGAACCGCTGTTTGGTGATGTGCAGGGCGCGCTGGATCTGGGAGGCGAGCAGCGGTGCTTCACTGGCGAAGTCAGCAGTGGACAGCTCGCGGAAGCCCACGTCAAGACCGGCGTCAGCGAACAGCGTCAGCTCATTGACCACCGCATCCCCGTGTTCGGGGTTCACCCATGCGGCAATGAAGTCAGTGTCCTTGGTTTCCTCCTTGACACCGCCGGCCGCCAGCTTGTCAAACGCATCCAGGGCCATGAGGTTGATCGGCACGTACTGTTTGAGCGCCTTGGTCCACTGGCCAGCGGTGCAGCGGGCAGCGAAGCCCATCATGAACTGGGCGAGCTTCGGATCCATGCGCGGCTGCACATACATCGGGGAATCCGGGTTGACCAGGGATTCCACACCGAACTTCAGCACGCTCGGCTCGTTCAGCGGTGCGCTCAGACCCGGGGTGAGCCAACCGGCGTTGCCCCAGGAGCTGCCCGCGGCTACACCGCTGCGCTCCAGCACCACAACCTCCACGCCATATTCCTGCAGGAACCAGGCGGTGGACAGGCCCACCAGGCCGGCGCCGATGATGATGACTCGCGGGGTCTCACGCCCCTCAGTGAGGCCGAACTCGGTGGGAAGGGACTTGACGGGGGTGGTGGCCACGGGGCTTCTCCTTGGTGGTGAGTGCGAAGGGTATATGCACAGGTGAAGCCACCCCTTGGGTCCGCGGTGACCTCATCGATTCCATTGTGGATCATGGATGGCGGAAACCGCACGCGTTCCGCAGATGCCGGCTGGGAATCGGAGTGAGCTGCCGGGGAGCGGGATGCTCAGCGGCACCGATCACCTGGCACAGTGCTGTTCACCTGGCACTGTGCCGTTCACCGGGTGGAGTGCCGTTCACCTGGCAGAGTAGGCACATGCGTATTGTGATCGCCCCGGATTCGTTCAAAGAGTCGCTGTCCGCCGCGGAGGCCGCTGCGGCGATTGAGCGCGGAGTGCTCAGCGTTCTGCCCACCGCCGTGTGTATTCAGCGGCCGATGTCTGACGGCGGTGAAGGGTTCCTGGATGTGATCGCTGCGAACCGGAACGCGAGCATCATCCCCGTGTCCACGGTGGATCCGCTTGGACGGCCGATCACCAGCCGCATCGCCCTGCTCCCGGCCGCTGATGATCCTGCCGGCGGCACTGCTCCCACCACCGCGGTGGTGGAGATCGCGCACACCGTGGGCCTTGGTCTGCTGACGCCGAGTGAGCGCAACCCGCGCATCGCCACCACCCGGGGCCTTGGCCCGGTGTTGCTCGAAGCCGCCCGACGCGTCCATCCCGGCGGCAGGATCCTGATCGGCCTGGGCGGTTCCGCCACGAACGATGCCGGAACCGGAATGCTGCATGAGCTCGGCGTGCGCTTTTATGACGCATCCGGTGCAGAAACCGAGCCGGTTCCCGAGCAGCTGGGCCGAATTGCCGCCATTGATGCGAGCGGACTCGACCCGCTCCTGCAGACCGTGACCATTCAGATCGCCTGCGACGTGTCCAATCCGCTGCTTGGATCGCATGGTGCCAGCGCCGTGTTCGGACCGCAGAAGGGCGCCGATGCCGCCGCAGTCGATGACCTGGACGCTGCGCTGGAGGCAGTTGCCCGCGCCGCTGCCGGCATCGAGATCCCGGGCGGGCGCCGAGTCAGTCCGGATGCCGCAGAGGAGCCGGGCGCGGGCGCGGCCGGCGGGCTCGGTTGGGCGATGCGGGCAGTGCTGGGCGGCACTATGGTGCCCGGTCTGGAGCTGGTGGCGCAGACCGTGGGCCTGGATGACAGTGTGGCGGGGGCGGATCTGGTGCTGACCGGTGAGGGCAGCATCGACGCACAGACCCTCCAGGGGAAAACCCCGGCGGGTGTTGCTGAGGCCGCGCAGCGTCACGGCGTGCCGTGCGTGGTGTTCGCCGGACGGGTGCATCCCGACGCGTCCGTTCTGCTGGATCACGGCGTCAGCGCGCTGGTGCCGATTGTGCCCGGTGCAATGGATCTGCCTGCCGCATTGGAAAGCGGCGGCGCGAACCTGGAACACGCCGCCGCTATGGTGCTGCAGCTGATGACCGCACGGTCCCGCACCTCACCGGGCGCGGACCGCGCGAAGGATCAGTCGGCGGAGCGGGTGCCCCCGCCCAGCAGCTGATACACCACCGAGTCATCGAGCCGGCCAGCACCTTCATCATGACCCCGCTGGTAGAGGGCCGCGGCCGCTTCAGCCAGCGGCACCTGCTGCTCAACAGCCCGAGCAGCACTGTTCACCAAGCCCATGTCCTTCACGAAGATGTCCAGGGCGCTGCGCACATCGGTGAAGTCACCAGCCACCATGCGGGCACCGCGATCCCCGAACATGAACGACTGGGCCGCCCCTGCCCCGAGCACCTCATACACCTGCGCAATATCCAGACCCATCGAGTCTGCGAGCGCCAGCGCTTCACCCGCTGCTGCAATATGCACCCCGCACAGCAGCTGGTTGACCACTTTGAACCGCTGCCCATCGCCCACCGCGGTGCCCACCACCGGGGCGCTTGATGCCATCGCATCCAGCAGGGGCCGCACCATGGTGACGTCCTCGTCGGCACCGGAGACCATGACGAGCAGGTCACCGGCACCGGCGCGGGCAACCCCCCCGGACACTGGAGCATCCACCACTCGCGTGGTGAACGGGGCGAGCTGTGATGCGGCCTCGTCGATCTCAGCGGGACCCACCGTGGCCATCACCATGACCGTGGTGGACGGGGTGAGCACCTCGGCAATGCCGTGCTCGCCGAACAGCACGCTCATCAGCTGCGGTCCGGTTGCCACCATGATCACCACCACGTCCGCGCCGCGGGCAGCGTCCTGGGCGGATGCCGCCGCCTCAACATCGGGCGCAACCGACTGGACGGATGCAGGATTCATATCGAACGCGTTCACCGCGTGGCCGGCCTGCGCGGTCACACGGGCCATCGGCGCTCCCATCGCGCCCAGGCCAATCCATCCCACCGTGAGCGAAGCGGATGCGGGTGCAGATGAAGCAGACATGGTCAGTCCTTTCTCTCAGTGGGCGGCAGCCACCGCTGCGCGAAGACGATCGATCACATCAGCCAAGGCCTCCCGACCCCCAACGTTTCCGGGAAACACCACGTACGGGATTCCGAGCACATCCTCGGGGGCATCCTCCGCGGTGAACAGGCTGATCTGCCCGGGGAAAAACTGTCCCGCTACCGTGGCGCGTCGGATGCCGAGGCCTGAGGCCGCCACCTCATGCGAGGTGATCCCGCCCTTGGCCACCACCCAGGCGGGGCGAGCCGAACGCAGGCTCTGCACCACGGCCACCACCGCGTCAGACACGCTGCGCGCAATCGCCAGCGACTCGTCCTTCGACTCCGTGGAGACCAGGGTGCGGGAGGTGTACACAACACAGTCAGACTCGGTGAGGGCATCCCGGATCTGGGCCACCACCTCGTCCAGGTGCTGTGAGCGGCGGGCAGGATCCAGCAGCGCTTCCACGTTCAGTTCGAATTCGCGAAGCGCACCCCGCTGCTGCACCACCTCGAGCTGCTGCGTGGTCAGCCCAACATGGGAGCCCACCACCACAAGCCCATGCTGGCCGCGAGTCGGATCGATCGGCAGATCCGATTCGGTGAGCACCGTGGCAGAATGCTGACCGGCCAGCGGCCGCACGAATGACGGTCCGCAGCGGGTCACAAACACCTGGCCCTCCGCCTGCAGCTGCTGAACCGCTTCAGCGGCCACATCCATATCGGCGTAGGTGCGGGCATTGATGACCACCCAGGTGCGATGGCGAGCAGACCGCAGGATCTGAGCTACCCGCTCCACGCCGCCGGTGCGGATGTCATCCAGGGACACCGAGAGAACATCATCAGCCGCAACAGCGCCACCGGAGCGCTCCTCAAGGAACTCTCGCAGGTCAGAGTGGCGGTAGCCGAAGGTGGCATCCTTCGCAAAATCCGTGTTCTCCACTCTGCGCTCGTCACCGTCCACCACCGCATAGTGGATATCGCCCTCGGTGAACCGACCCGCTTCGATCATCGCCGGGCAGAACAGGAACGTGTCCACCTGGATGCCGTGATCGGCCAGCGCATCCGCAATGGCAGTGGGCTCAGCGATGACATGCCCGCGCAGCGTGGAGTCCGAACGGGAGATCACGTGCAGGCCCGCGGCAGAGCTGAGCCGCTCCACCACACCGCTGACGATCCGCTGATTCAGCGCGATCGCGTCGGCCTCATCCAAGGCTCGACTGTTCGTGAGCACAAAGCAGGTGCCGGACCCGTCAGCCAGCAGGCCTGCGGGGATCGCGGGGTCCAGGTCGAATGCGGCTGACACCCCGGCCACACACTGTGAACCAGTGGGGTCATCATCAAGAACAAGAAGACGGGGCTGGATTCGCATAGAAAACTCTCCTCACAGGGTGGACGCGTGTCAGCTGATGGCAGCCAGCAGCAGCCACAGCAGGTAGGCCACAACGAAGCCGACGAGTGACATCACCGTGACGGTGACCGTGTAGGACTTCAGCGCGTTCGAGGTGGACACACCGAAGTAGCGGCTCCACACCCAGAACAGCGAATCGTTGACGTGGCTGAACGCCATCGAGCCGATGCCGATGGTGATCGTCACCAGCGCCACCTGCGGGGCGTTGAGGTCCATGGCGGCGGTCATCGGCAGCATCAGCGGCGCGGTGGTCAGGGTGGCCACGGTGGCGGAGCCCTGGGCGGCGCGGATCATTGCGGCCAGCAGCCATGCGAGCACCAGGATCGGCAGGTTGGTGGCGGTGAGCATCGACGCAACCGCATCGGCAACCCCGGTGTCGGTCAGCACCTTACCGAAGGTGCCGCCGGCACCGGTGATGAGGATGACCGCGGCGGTGGCCGGCAGCGCAGCCGCCAGGACTTCTTCGAGTTTGCTGAAGGACCAGCCGCGGGCCAGGCCGAGGGCAGCGGCGGCGAACAGAACGCCGATCAGCAGAGCGATCGGCGAGTCGCCGATGAACGCGAGGAAGTCAGCAACCGGATCACCTTTCTTCATGAAGAGCGCGGAGACGGTGCCGATCATGATCAGCGCCAGCGGCAGCAGAATCGCAGCGAGGACCAGAACCACGGAAGGGTCCCCGGCCTGTGTGCTGGCGGCATCATCCTCGGTGTTCTCGGAGGACAGTTCACTGTGCAGCTCTGGAATGGGAGAGAACACGCGCTTGGCCATCACACCGGACAGCCACTGGCCGGTGAGCCACATGACCAGTGCGGGGATCATGCCGATCACCAGCACCAGGCCCACATCGGCTTTCATCGCCTCAGCGCCGCCCACGATCCCGGGATGCGGCGGCAGCACAACATGCACGGTGAGCAGGGCGGCAACGGTGGGCAGCGCGTAGGCGAGCATGTTGACGCGGCCGCTCATGCGGCGGGCAACTGCCAGCACGATCGGGACCAGCACGATGGTGGCCACGTCCACGAACACGGGGATGCCGAACAGGAATGAGGCCGCTCCCAGGGCGAACGGGGCGCGCTTCTCGCCCACTCGCCGCTCCAGGGCTGCAGCGAGCACTCGGGCGCCGCCGGACATGTCCACGATCGCGCCGAGCATGGCGCCAAGGGTGACGATCAGGGCCACACCGCCGAGCGTGCCGCCCATGCCGTCCTTGAGCAGGGGCACCACATCCCGCAGGGGGATGCCAGCGATAAGGGCCAGGGCAAGGGAGACCAGCAGCAGGGCCAGGAACGGGTGGGTTCTCACCTTGATGATGAGGACCAGGATGGCGAGCACGGATGCGAGCCCGAGCAGCACAAGCATGGTGGGTGTCATAGAAATCCTCGTTGATTCCAGTGGGCCGTGACAGAAGGGATGGACGACCGGGTCAGCAATGCTTCCCGTAACCTATCAGATATCTGACAACTTGGGGAGTGTTCGGTACGCTGGTGCTGCTATCCGAGTCCGTTCGATGAAGAACAGGTGACCGCCTCCATGAAGACCGCTGACCGCACACTGCGCAGCATCGTTGAGCGCATTGCGAACGGCTCCTACCGTGTGGGCCGGGAACTGCCTGCGGAGAGCGATATCGCTGCTGAACTGGGAGTATCGCGTCTGTCAGTGCGGGAAGCCATGCGGGAGCTGATCGCTGACGGCGTGATCGAAGCGCAGCAGGGACGCCGGCACCGGATTGCCCCCACTGACCGCTGGTCTGTGCAGAGCCGGGAGCTGGCCACCGCGGTTGAAGCACTGGAGGGTGGCTCCGACCGGCTGATCACCGAACTTCTGGAAGCGCGCCACATCGCCGAAGTGGAGATCTGCCGCCTGGCAGCCCAGCGCATCACCGATGACCAGCTCGAGGCCATGGCCCAGCATGTGCAGACGATGGCCGCCACCAGGGACTCCATGGATGAGCACACCATCGCTCGCAACGTGGCCGCGGACCTGGCCTTCCACCAGGTCATTCTGGACGCGGCGCAGAATCGGTTCCTCAGCAGCAGCATGCGCCCACTGCGCGCCATGCTCTCCGCGGTGCGCGAGCGGACCTCCCAGAGCCCGCAAGTTCGCTCCGACGCGCTCCACCACCACCAGCAGATCCTGAACGCCCTGACCAGCCGCACACCCGAAGCAGCAGCAGCCGCTATGGCAGCCCATATGCGCCAAACCCGAGAAGCGAGCAAAGGCCTCAGCCTGAACTGATCCACCCGCTCACAACAGTCTTGTCACCCATCCGACCTCACCTCAGGAGCACTCATGCGAATCCTCATCACCGGCGGAGCCGGCTTCCTTGGCACCATGCTCACCAATGAACTGCTCACCCAGGCAGACAGCGCAAATCTCACCTTCGGCGACCACACTGCGGGGATCCACACGATCACCAGCCTAGACATGGCGCCCAGTCCAGTGCAGGACTCCCGGGTCCGGTCACTCGTGGGTGACCTGACGGACCCGGCCGTGCTCGCTGACGCGCTGGACGGCGGAGTCGATGTGATCGTGCACCTGGCCGCAGTCCTCTCCGGCGGGTCCGAACAGGACTTCGACCTGTCCTCACGGGTGAACATCGACGGCACCCGGGCCCTCCTGGAGGGAGCCCGTCAGATCACTGCCGAAACCGAGCGTGCACCGCGCGTGGTGTTCACCAGTTCGCTCGCCGTGTTCGGCGGCGTGGTCCCGGAGGTTGTGCCGGAGGCATGGGCTGCGCAGCCACAGTCCTCCTACGGCGCCCAGAAGGCCATCGGCGAGCTGTTGGTGAATGAATACGGCAGAAAAGGCTTTGTGGATGCCCGCATCTGCCGCCTGCCCACTATCTCCGTGCGACCCGGCCGGCCCAACTCCGCGGCGTCATCCTTCGCCAGCGGCATCATTCGGGAACCGCTGAACGGCGAGCAAGCCCCACTGCCGGTGCCGGAGAGCACCAGACTGTGGCTCTCCTCCCCTCGGGTGGTGGTGCGAAACCTGGTGCGGGCGCTCTCGGTGTCGCCCGAGGTGCTGGATGAATCCGCCCAGGCGCCCTGGCGGGTGATGAACATGCCGGGGATCACCGTGACCGTGGCCGAGATGCTGGCCGCGCTGGAGCGGGTGGCCGGCGCTGAGGTGCGAGCACGTGTCTACCCGGAGCCCGACGCGACCGTCTCCGCCATTGTGACCGGATGGCCCGGGGCGTTCGACGTCACCCGCATGCTGGAACTCGGCTTCGAAGCCGACCAGTCCTTCGATGACATCATCCGCCAGTACCAGAACGACTTCGTGGCCTGAACGCACGCTGCCGACTAGCAGCCGCGTGTCGGCCCCGCTGGCCGGGGCCGCGGCGCTTCAGCCAGCGCTCGCGGTCACTGCGTCTGCTCGGTCTGGGGTACGTGAGCCACCTGCATCACAAATGGCGAATCACCCCGGCGGACGTACCGGCCCCGGCCCGCAGGCAGACGCTCCGGCCGCAGTCGCGGCAGAATCTGACCCTCGGCGCGATCACCGGACATGAGCAGCATCGCGCCTCCGGTCTCCCACGCCGCCAGGATGAACGGGCTGTACATCGCGCGGGACGCGCCTGTGACCGGGCGGGTGAGCACCACGTGGAAGCGCAGGTCCCGCGCCATCGGCAGATGCTGCAGCAGCGGTGCGAACGGATCCACACCGCCCGCGGTGATGATGTCGATGTCATCGATCATGAGCACAATCCGCGGCGCGGCGGATGCGTCGGCCGCTGACCGACCGGGCCGTTTCGCCAGCTCCGAAGCGATCGACTGGGACAGACCGCCCGCCTGCTGCGGCGAGCGGGCATGCGCAGCCAGGAACTCCTCCGGGATCGTGGCGCCCACGTGCCCGCGGGAGTCCACCACGGCGATAGCGAGCTCATCCGGGGTGAAGCGACGCATCAGACCATCCGCGATCGTGCGCAGCGTGGTGGACTTGCCGGCACGGGAATCACCGAACACCACCAGGTGCTGATCGGTGTCCAGCAGATCCCAGAACGTGGTGTCCATCGTGTCCTGGCGCAGCCCCAGCGGTACCGAGTGCGGCTCGTCGAACTCGTCGGGCATATCAGCAAGCGGCAGCTGCGAGGGCAGCAGGCGGATCGGCACCGCAGACGGCCCAGCCCAGGAGCCGGACACCCGCTGGGCCAGCTCCTGCAGCGCCTCGCCCACATCATCGGCGTCTGCCTCATCCATCACCGGCAGCGCGATCTGGCCGATCAGCTGGTCATCATTGAGCGCCCGGCCCGGGGTGTCCTCCGGCAGGATCCCGGCCAGCTTCCGGTCGATGATGGAGTCCGACGAATCGTTGAGCCGCAGCTCGATCCGGTTGCCGAACAGGGTTTGGTGCGCCATCCGCATCTCACCCCAGCGGCCCATCGTCACCACCAGGTGGATCCCGTAGCTGGCGGCCTGCATCATCAGCGCGGTGAACAGCCCCTCCAGCTGCTCGAACTCGCTGCGCAGCGCACCGTAGCCGTCCACAAGCAGAACGATGTCCGCACTGGACCCGCCCGGGACCCGTCCCTGGGCATGGCGACGGCGAAACTCCTGCATCGAATCGATGTGCAGCTGCTTGAACAGGGCTTCACGCGATCGCAGCATCGCCGTCAGCTCCTCCAACAGGCGCAGCATCCGATCCTCATCGCCGCGGGTGGCCACCCCGCCCACGTGCGGGAATCCTTCCAGCCGGCGCAGCCCGGAACCGGTCAGATCAAGTCCGTAGATCCCCACCTCTTTCGGGGTGTAGGTGAGGGCGAGAGAGGCCGCAATGGTGCGCAGCGCAGTGGTGCGGCCAGACTGCGGGGCCCCGATGATGACTGCGTGCCCACCAGAGCGGGTCAGGTCAAGGGTCCACTGTGACTGCTGCTGTTTGACCGGGTCATCCTTGAGGCCGATCACCGGTGCCAGGCCGCCGCGCCGCTCCTTGGCGCTGACCAGGGTGCCGAGCGGCAGCTGAGCAGGCAGCGGCGGCAGCCAGATCGGCGCAACCGCGCCCTCATGGCCTCGCAGCCGGCGAACCATTTCCTCCACGAACGTGGTGCCCACCTGCGGGCGCTCCAGCGCCGGGGCGCTGCTGGGCGAAGGGTCAGACGATCCGCGCTGACTGTTCAACGTGTTGAACACCGGCAGCAGTGCCACGCTCGGCCCATCATCGCGCTGCTGCACCTGCTGGGTGCGAGGAAGAGGGCCGGACACATAGCCAGCGCGAAACCGCCGATACACGGTGGTGTCCACCTTGAGGTACCCGTATCCGGGCAGCGGCGGCAGATGGAAGGCATCCCCGGTTCCCAGCACCATCTGCGACTCGGATTCGCTGAAAGTGCGCAGCGCCAGGTTGTAGGAGAGGTACGTGTCGAGGCCGCGCAGCTGCCCGGCTTCCAGCCGCTGACTGGACAGCAGCAGGTGCACCCCGATGGAACGGCCGATCCGGCCGATCTGCAGGAACAGGTCCACGAACTCCCGTTCGGCGGTGAGCAGTTCGGCGAACTCGTCGATCACCACGAACAGGTGCGGCATGGGCGGAAGATCCGGTCGGGTGCGGCGCAGCTCTCGATAGTGGGTGATGTTCGGGGAGGAGTCCGCTGCCTTCAGCAGCTGCTGGCGCCGAACCACTTCGCCGTGCAGGGAGGAGCGGGCGCGCACGGTGAGCTGGGGGTCGTCGGCCAGGTTGTCGATCAGGCCCGCGCAGTGCGGAAGCGTAGCGAACGGGGAGAACGCCGCCCCGCCCTTATAGTCCACCAGCACCATGGACAGGTCTTCGGGCGAATGGGCCAGCGCCAGGGACAGCACCAGGGTGCGGAGCATTTCGGACTTGCCGGAGCCGGTGGCGCCGATGCAGATGCCGTGCGGACCCATTCCCTGCTGGGCGCTCTCCTTGATGTCCAGCATGATCTTCTGGCCGTCATCATCGGTTCCGAACGGCACCCGCAGGAACTCTGAGGGGGTGCGGGCTGCCCAGAGTTCGGCCACATCGGTGGGTGCGGTTGCGTCGATGCCGAGCAGTTCAGCCGCGGTCATCAGCGTTGAGGACTCCTCCGGCAGGAACGCTGCGGTGGCGGCGGTGCGAAGCGCGGCGAGCTGGCGTGCCAGCGCCTGCAGCTGCCATGGCTGCATCGAATCCGGCTGGAACTCCTGGGCGCGCGCATCCGGGGTGCCGGCATTCAGCGTGAGCATCGGCTCATCCGAGAGGTCGATCCGCACGTTCACATTGGATGGCTCATGCAGGCGGTCATCCACCAGGTGCACGGTGATCACGCCGAGTGCGTCCGGTGTGAGAACAGGATCCGGGGTGGGCAGCGCGGTTGCTGTGCGCCCGTGCTGATCCGCCACCACCACAATGCGCGGCCGGGATCCGGTGCGAGCTCCAGCCCGACGCGCATTTCCGGCTTCTTGGGCCCGGGCAGTGAGCTCCGGCCCCAGCACCGCGGAGAGCGATTCGATATCCGGGGCCACGGTTCGAGCGGCCACCGGCCCATCGAACAGTTCCGTGGACTGAGCGTGAGGGAACAGGTCCAGGCCCGCCCAGTCGGCAGCATGCTCATACGGGTACGCGGCCGCGATCGTGAGATCCTCCGGCAGCTGGTGAGCGGCAAGCTGAGCGATCAGTGCCCGCGCCACACTCGTGGTGCGCTCACGCGGTCCGATGATCGCCACCACGTGAGCCTCATCCAGCGGCACCACTGCCGGCGCGGCGGTGAGCTGACTGTGGCTGCTGGTGAGCAGTTCCGCTTCCACGAGGAGGGCGGGGTCAGGCGGCTCAACCGGTGATTCCGGCGGCGGGATCTGCAGGCGGAACCAGTCACGGCTGCCGGTGCCCACCCGGGCCGTCAGATGGTCCGTGTCTGAGCGGCGCCGTTCCCACAGGCGGGAGGGGTCCCGCACGAATGTGATCAGGCCGGTTGGGCTGGGGTGCAGGCGGATGAGCGCTTCCCGGTCCTCGGAAGCCTGGGTGGTGAGCTCATCGCGGGTGCGCTCAAGATAGTCCAGGTACTGCTCGCGTTTGAGGCGCGCCTCGCGCACTGCTTTGCCGCGGCTGGAGAGCGCAAATCCCACGCCTCCCACCACGGCCACCACGAAGATCACCGCGGCCAGCATCAGAAACAGCGGCTGGCCGTGTCTGAGCACCACCATCATCGTGACGGACGTCAGCGCCCCCACCACCGGCAGAAGCATCTGCAGCGGTGAGGCGCCGGTTCCCTCGGTCAGCGGAGGCGGCGGGGCCAGCACCTGCTCATCCGGTGGCTGCACCGGGTGCACCACACGGGTGGGCCGATTGGACAGGCGCTCTGCGTCAACATCGGACAGTGCGCTGTCTGCGGCTGGGATCGGCGGATCCTCGGGTGAGCCGAGCGCATCAGCGGCAGCCGGCAGCGGGCTGGAGTCAGCCGGTTGCCCGGTGCGAAGTGGCTGCGTGGGCTGAACCGGCTGCGCAGACTGCCTGGCTGGGATCGGCTGTGTGGGCTGCCCGGTGCGAATCGGCTGTGTGGGCTGCTCAGCTTGGCTCGGTTCGGGTGACGCGGCCGGCGGCATCCGCAGCAGGGTGTCATCAGCGCGATCGGGCCGACCGTTCACACGAGGGGTGCGGGATGTGTGCCTCATCGAGAACCAGAGCTCCCTGCCGCTGTCACCAATGACGCACACACCCTCAGCAGGGACTCAGAATCTCCCCGTCGCCGCGGCCGCGGACACGGCGCGCCCGGTGCTCTGCGCGCATCGAACCGCAGCTGACCAGCAGTGAACGGCAGATTCCGCAGAACCGTGGACACAGCGGGGATCTTCTCCCCGGATGCGTCCACAGCGAGCAGGCATACCGGTGTGTGAGCGTGCAGAGCAGCCGCCATGTCAAGTGCCTGCTGGATTGCGTCGCGCTGCGCCGCAGCCACCAAACACAGAGCGTGACCGCCGTGCGCAATGCTGACCAGCTCGTGGTGGTCTCGATGCCCCCAGTCAGTCACCGTCAGCTCATTCTGCTGGATGGCCGCGCTTGCGTGACCCCACCACATGTCCACACCAACAGCGTGCGACTGTCCCGGAACCACATGGTGAACCACATCAGCAGCGTCAGGCGGAACCGGAGGCGCCGTCGCCGTCACCCCAGCCTGCACCAGCAGCACCCGATGCCCGCGAACAGCAGTGATCATCGACGCGATCTCCACCGCCGCCGTGGAGGTGCCCATCCCGGGCGAGAGCGCGGCCACGCCGATCCGCCGGCGGATCGGAAGCGCAGCGGTCATATCAGCGTGCAGTGCCCGCAGAACCTGCCCGCCACGCCCGGATGACGCACGAACCAGGGTGCTGAGGCGGCTCATCGGAACACGCCCAGCAGGTCAGTGAACACACCCCAAGTGCCGAGCAGCGCCGGAATCAGCACCAAAACAGCCAGGAACTCCGCAGTGCCGGCGTATCGGCGCAGCTGAGCCGCCCGCACCGGGCTCGGCGGCGCCACAGCGGCAGCAACACATACCGCCGCAACCCCCAGCGCCACCGCGAACACCCATGACGTGGCCGAATCAGTGCGGTCCACGCTGATCGCAGCGAGGATGAGCGGAAGCAGCGCCGCAGCGATCAGAATGCTCCGCTGAAACACCAGCGGAAGCAGCCGGGCCCGCAGCAGCATGACAGCAGCAGCGGCCACCGCCACAGTGCACGGCCACGGGGAGGATGAGCGCAGCAGCATGCTGATCGCAGCGCTGAACGGCAGCGCAACCGCTGCAACGCACCAGGTCAGTGAGGCGAACGCGTCGGACACCGCGGTGACGACCAGCGGTCGTTTCGGCGCGTTCCCGCCGATCACCAGATCATCGAAGCGAGTCAGACCGCTGATCGCGAGCGCCGCCCCCGGAATCACACCGAGCAGAACCGCCCCGATCACCGCAGCCAGCGCGTACACCCTCAGCCCGCCCCAGGCTTCCGACGCGGCCAGCAGCCCGCCAGCGGTGAGTACGCCGAGCGCCGCGGCAGCGCCAACCGGGGTTCGCTGCATACCCACCCCGATCACAACGCCGACCACCGTCCAGACCAGAACCGCTCCCAACAGCCAGGCACCCCATTGGCCCAAAGCGAGCGAAACGGTGGGGACCGCTGGGGCGGCGGCCCCGATGGCGATTGCGGCAAGCACCAGGGACAGCGCGGTCAGTTCTTTGCGGGCAGCGAAAACGGCAACCGCGGTCAGCACCGCACTGATAAGAAGCACCATGGGCAGCGGCTCACCGGCCGGCAGCGCCACCCGATGGGAGAAGATGAGGTGGCTGGCCGTGGCCACCCCCACCCCCGCAAGAACAGCGAGCGCCGCAATCGTGGAGCGCGAACCCCAGGTGTCGGACCGCGCCCCGCGCACAGTGCCGAGCGTGTCAGTCACATCCGCAACCTGTGGTTCAACGGGGCGCTCATCCTGCGCTGCCACGCGAAGCATCGATCCCGGGGTCACCGCAAGATCAGCCAGTGAACGATTCAGATCCAGAGTGCGCCCCATCGCTGTGACCAGCGCGATCTCCGTTCCACCGGGTGAGCGGTCACCAAGCAGCTCGAGCATCTGGGGAAGCAACGCCCCCAGCGGAACGTCATCCGGCAGCACCAGATCCGCGGAACGCTGCCCAGTGAAAAGCGAAACTCGGATGAATGCCACTCAGGGCTCCTTCACAACGGTGAGAGTGCTCGGGTCAACCGTGACGCCGCTGGCCGGATCAGTGTAGTAGCCGGTGTGCGGATCAAAGATCCACCCGGTGCGCGTATCGATGAGCCGGCCCTGCGGGTCCGTGGCAAGCATCGTGTCCGGATCCACTTCGAAACCGGTGCGCGGATCGATATACACCCCGGTATGCATATGCCTCAGCAGGCCCGTCTCCTCATCCTCCTCATAGGGAGGAGTGGCCGGGATCGGATTCGCCTGGCTGGCGGCGCGGAACGCTTCCACCGCCTTCTCATTGCGCTGCTTCTCCAGGTGGCCCAGAACAAACCCGGTTCCCAAACAGGCCACCGAGATCACCGCGGCCAGCACAATGGACCCGAGCACCCGCTTCAGGTTGGTGTTGACCGCTCGGCGAGAAGAGAGCGAGCCGTGCAGGAAGGCCGCGAGCATCCGGGCCCGGCGGGTGCGGGTGGATTCGATGAGAGTGCGATCAGGATCGATCATCGCGCTACCGCCCATCCTTGCCTGGTGGGAATGATCTCATGCACGGCAAAACGGCGATCCCCCAGCCAGAACGGGGCGGTCAGCGGCACGTCCACCGCATGACCGGGCTCCAACCGATGCACCTGATCGCCCACTGCAAACTGAGTGGGGTGCTGCTGGGACAGCGCATGCAGCCGAACCCCGGTGGCTGCCGGTTCGATCACAGCGTGGACCGCGTCGAGCGTATGCCCGAAGTCCAGGATCGCCAGCGGCTGCACCTGCGGTATCGCCGTGAGGGCCCGGGCATCCCGCCCGATCGCAACCGCACCCGGAATGGGAAGTGCCGAGCCGTCATCCAGATGCAGCTGAAGCAGAAGCCGGCGGCGGCGAGGAGCATTCGCCCGTTGGACTGGCTGAGCCTGCCTGGGTGCGCGCGGAACCAGGCGAAGCGGATCCAGTCCGCCCCGGCGGTCCAGTGTCACGCGGCTGCCCAATGTCAGGAACGGCCAGGCAGGCAGACCGGTGGTGGAGGCGGTTGTGCGAAGCCCGAATGCCGCGTGCCCCGGACTTGAGCCGGTGCGAGCCCGAACAGCAACCAGAACACACACCGCGGCCAGGGATGCTGCCACACCAGCAAGCAGAACCCGGGCGGTGCTCAGCGAACTTGCTGCGGCGATGATGCCAGCGATGACCAACGGGGCACAGCACACTGCGCTGTCCAGCGCGGCTGACAGCGCTATCGCCTGGGGACGGGCGGGGCGTTCTCCCGCCCGCAGCGCCGACTCCGGTGGTGTTCTGAGCATGTTTCGCTTTCCGGTGCACACAGAGCAGGCTCCTGCGGCTGGAACCGAAAGGAGCGCAGGCTCAAGCTGACGGGCACATGCTAACCCAGTCAGCACGCCCCGCGAAGCGAGTGAACAGGGCTGAGAGACCACTATCTTCCCTACCGTTCGTTCAGTGTTCTCAGTCCGTGGGCACAGGTGTCCATCCTGTTGGAATGACGCCGCGATGTGTGGCACGGTGATGACCGGACAACACGTTGTGATCGGACAAACACTGTTGAAAGGACGATGATGGCTACAAAGTTCTCCATGGAGGCCGATGTCCTCTCCCGACTCGGTCAGCGAACAACCACCGAGAGCGAGGATCTTGGATCGCAGGTGCGAGCACTCGCCGATGCCGCTGAGCCGCTGACCGGTGTGTTCAACGGCCCTGCGAAGGCGTCATTCAATAACTTTCATGCGCGCGTGGATGACATCGCGGTGGCGCTGAACAATGCGCTCAACGGGATCGTCACCTCGATCCAGGGCCAGGACACCGCGTTCCGCACCGCCGCTGAAGAGGGCGCAGCCACGCACCAGTCGGCCGAAGGCGCCGCTGATTTTTCCGACGAAGCGTTCTTGAGCCGTATCGGCGGGCAGGCCTGATCGGCCCGCTGGCACAGTGATCTGAGGAGACACAATGAACACGAACATGATCGATCGCAACGACTACAACATCTCCAGCTCGCAGGCCGCGCAGAGCAACTTTGAGACCGTGGCCTCGCAGGTGGAGAGCCTGCTGGAGCGCCGCGACGCGGACGTGAAGGCAGCGATGGCCGAGTACCAGGCGGACGGCGTGTCCGACGAGTACGCCCAGCTGGAGCGCCAGTGGAATGACGCCGGCCGGCAGGTGCGCGATGTGATCGCCAAGATCCGTGCATCCCTTGCGGACAACGACGATGTGGCCCACCGCGCCCTCAGCTCGGCCCGCAGCGCCATCCCAGGCTGATGCCCACCGAGCTGCACCCCGTTGCGGACTCGTGGGCACCCGGTTGGCTGCTGCACGAGTCCAGCCTTCAGCAGGTTGCTCTCACCGGCACCATCTCCACGCTGATCCGCGACGCGCTCGAATCCAGCCTGCGGCCCGTCCTCGTCACCCGGGAGGACGCGCTGCTGAGCTGGCATGTGAGCGAGGCACTGCGCGAAGCGCGCGGTGCCTGGGCGGTTCGCCGCGCTGACGGCTCACTCTTCAACGCCCTCAGCGGGTACCGCGTTGCCACAGTGGACGACCTGTTCGGGGACGTGGACACGAGCCAGGAACGGCTTCCGGCATTCCGCGGCGAAGGCGAGGCCCGCCGGCCTGATCCAGCGCTCGCGGAACCGGTGGCGACTGAACCGGCCGGGGCGCACTATGCGCTGATGGTGGACGTGTATGCCAGGGAGCGGGCTGCTGAAGAGACGGTGATCGGCGGCCTGGTTGAGCACGTGTTCACTGAGCTTGGGGCGGACGTTCCGCGGCGATGGGGTCAGCAGGAGCCGGTGCTGATGGCATGGGATCCCGCGCTGATGAGCCTTGAGATGCGGATGTCCATGCCGCTTACTCAGAGCTACCTCATCCATGGTGAGCGTGGCTCGATGGCTAGCACGCGGGTGGCGCGGACTCGTAAGGGTCTGCTGGAGCATTCGCGGGCACTCGTTGCGCTGGAGGCCGGAGAGGTTGATGACACCGTGCCGGGCAGGGTGACGGCGTCCGTTCGTGAACGGATCGCTGCCTGCCTCACCGGACTGGTGAACGGCTTCCGCCCGAATGTGGCGATGGTGTCCCTGGTTGAGGTGGACCCGTCTGCTACCGGGTTCGGTCAGGGGGCGCGTGCCCGGCCGTTGGATCAGCCGCTGGCGCTGCTGATCGGACCGCGTGCAGTGCGGGACCTGAGACTGGATTTTGCGGGTCTTGCCACGCGGTTTGATCTCACCCAGGTGGGGATGTCCAGGGCACCGAGCGCTGTCCTGCAGCTCACCGGGCCGGATCCACTCTGGAACCAGCTCGCGGCGTTTGCGTATGACCTGGACATGGAGCGCCTTGCGGCTGCTCTTGGCCGGAACACAGGAGAGAAGGACGGATTCCGTGTCTCGTGAATGTGCGCTGATCTCCACAGTTCCGCTGCACCAGGAGGACTCCCTGATGCAGATTCGGCACCTGGTTGGCGGGGGCAGAGCCCTCCAGTTTGAGGCGCCGGGCCTGCTGACCGTCATGGATGAGAGCGGTGCGGTTCTGCTGACCACCGGGCAGAGCCGGCGGATCGAAGCGGATGAGGATGTGCGTGCCCTGCTTGCGCTCGATGACGAACACGCATGCCTGACGGGTATGTACTGGACGGACCTGCTGTTGTTTCCACGCACCGAAACGCAGGGCCGGACTATTGCAGCCACGATGGCTCAGGCCATCGGCGGCACCCTGACCGAGCGGCTGTGACATCGACACAGTCCTGAATCACAACACCACACTGCTGCCCATCCAGCCCAGCGGGCTGGTGCGGAAAATACGCCCGGTATCGGGTGGAGAGAGGACCAACCATGACGGCGTGGAGGATCAACCCTACCGGGGTGAAAGGCGTTCTGGACAAGGTTCCTGACGATTTTGAGGCGCTGAACACGGCGCTGAGTGAGGAGTCGATGGAGTCCTGCTTCAACGGCCTGGAATGGGGCGGCGGAATCACCGCAGCTGTCCCACAGGCGCTCATGGACATCATCAAAGATCATGAGGCTGAGGTATCGCTGATCATGAACAGCATTGCAGCCGGAATGATGGGCGTAGGCAATGCCACCCGGGCCTACCAGATGGGTCAGCAGGATATGAGTGCGAACTTCCAGCGGGAAGCGATCTCCTCTGCCGAGAGCGGCGATTTCACGTACTTTGAGAAGCACGGTCACCAGGGAGGGTGAAGGTGTCTACCACTGTGATGACCGCTCAGGCAGGCAGCACCGGCGGAACGCCGACATCCTCCGACGGGCTAATCTGCCCAGCCGCCTTCCCATGCTCTGCATCAGACCTGGATATCGCCGCCATCGAAACGGGTGCTCGGAGCATCCGCACGATGAAGGACAAGGTTCAGGGACGGATGGATGCGATTCACGCCACCTGGAAAGCTCTGCCTGAGCACTATGAAGCGCCGGAGCAGGAGCAGGTCTATCAGCTGATGGATAAGCCGAAGAAGGCTGCGGACGATCTTGCGGACTGCATGGAGAAGGTTGCAGGATATATCGATGACTACGCGGGAGAACTGGCCGGTCTCAAGAGTGGTTTAGCCGAGTTTGAGAAGCGGGCTATCGCCTTCGAAAATGAAGCTCGCCAAGGTTACGATGAGCAGGAC
Source organism: uncultured Dermabacter sp. (assembly GCA_947252755.1). Classification (GTDB taxonomy): domain Bacteria; phylum Actinomycetota; class Actinomycetes; order Actinomycetales; family Dermabacteraceae; genus Helcobacillus. The sequence continues at coordinate 16,591 of CAMXWV010000008.1, read as the reverse complement.
ACGCCGATGCTAGGGGGCTCGGGACCCGCGCCCGTTGTTCCCCTTCCGAAGAGGCATGTGCCGTGGAACGAGCACAGCCGGGCGGTCAAGAAAAATGTAGATCTGCTGGAGGAGTACGCCGGCTATATTGAGCGGATTTCTCGTGCGGCAGCTACTGCTGCTAACGGGATCAATGCTCTGCTGAAAAACTCCAGTCCCGCCAATGTGGAAGTGATCACGGCAGATGCGATCATGAGCTCCCCGGACGCGATGCCCTGGGGAGCGCCGGTAGATGAAGACCGCGATTGCCCTGAGTCGATGATACACGGCACCGGAAATTGGGGAAAGTCCATAATTTACGGGGGTGCAGCGCTGGCCGGGTTTGACATCGAGAATAAAGGCTGGGCGCCCTGGGAAAACTGGTCCTGGGATACGGCCCAGCAAACCTGGATGGGCGTGGCAGATTTTGCGAGTTCTACGGTCACGGTGGTGGTGTTTACCCCCCTTTCATGGATTCCGTACGCGCCGATCCAGGACTCCGCAGAAGAAAAGCTCACACCTGAGCGCTGGTCCACCGTACGTGCTGGTTGGTTGACTCCGTTCGGGTGGGACGAGCAGACGCATCTAGCCGGGGGTGATGGCTGGGCTAAAGCTAAAGATGATCCGGTTGCTGCGATCACTGAGGGCGTTCTTACTGTGGCGACGTTCTTCATTCCAGGTGTAGGGCAAGGCGGAGGCGTTGCCAAGGGAGCCGCGAGTGCGGCACGGGCCGGATCGATGGCGGGGAAGGGGGGCAAAGGCGCAAGAACAGCGGTGACAATCACGGGCCACGCCGCCGACTTCGTCATGCCCGGCGGCGCGTTCTTGATCGGAAAGGGGGCAAAGTCTTTCAACATTGGTCACCCGCATCCGTCCCGACTGAACCCCCTTTCGGAAGCTGGCGGGCCTGGTTTAAATGGCCGATCCTCTGCTCGGACGCCTGGTGCTGACTCTCCCTCGGGCTCTTCGGCTCGGAGCCTTGATCGCTCCCCGAGCGTGTCCTCGCCCGACGCTGGGAATGCGCGCCCCAGCACTCATTCGCGCTCTGAGGACGCTGCACCGGCCGGTAGCTCTGCGGCTGCTGCACCAACGCGCGGTGCTGCGGGTGGGGCTGATGGTCCGGTACGGGGTTCTGAGGCTGATGCGCCGACGGGTGGCGGACGGTACGATCCGGATGCGCCTGTAGTGGAGACCATCAATCAGACTGAGCTGGGCCGGAAGCCTACTGCGGCTGAACGGCAGCAGGCCCTTGACAATGCGCCGTGGATTGAAAAGGACGGTAAGCGTGTTCCGGTTGATCACCGCACCGGACGGCCGCTGGTTCTTGAAAATGCAGGTGGCAGTTCCGGTTGGCATGCAAAGCCGGATGCGGATGGTCAGAACTGGTATGCGGAGAACCCGTCCAAGAATCCAACTCAGTTCGAACCGACTGGGGAGCCGGGCAGTTATGGGTATGACATGGACGGCAACCTGTTGAAGTATGCGGAGTACCGGCCGAAGCACACCCTTGAGCAGATTATTGAGGTGTGGAACCGGGCGCGGGCGAAGCAGGCTACGCTGATTGAGCAGGGCGTATTCCCGTTCGAGAAGCTTCGTCCCAATGAGCTGTGGGTGCGCGTGCGCGATGATGCTGTTGAAACTCCGGAAACCGGTAAGATCATTGATCTTGGGCCCGGCGACGGTACGTCACTGGCTGAGGGTAAGTGGCGGAAGGTCACCTGGGAGCCCGGACAGCCTCGCGAGGGCGTGTGGGACATGGGCCACCTACGAGACTCCCGCTACGCTGACGAGCACCACAGGTACATGTCCTCCGGCGGCGAATATACGTCCGAAGACTTCAGGCGATGGTATCAGGATCCTGATTTCTATGAGCCGCAGGATCCTAGTCGGAATAGGAGTGGGGTAGATGACAAAAAGTAACGATGGTGATCGGCCCATTCACCTGAACGGTTACCATCTTGGCGCTATGGCGGCGGATAAGATCATCGGAGTATATGAGACTCCCGAGGGCAGGAAAAACTCCTTATTTTCGCTCGACGAACTCCTTTTTCGCTCAGTTGGGCGAAGGGACGTGTCTGATCGAATCAAGCTGGCGAATTACTTCCTAGATCAGGGTGCTGATCCCGCGTTCGTCAACCGCTTTAATCGTGCTAACTGTTTGCACGTGTTGTTCGAGCGTTGGGAGCATGATTACGAGCGTGAGGCACCTCTGCTTCAACGTTTGCTTGATGGTGGGGCGGATATCAATCAGCGAGACGACAAGGGTGAATACCCGCTTGAGCTTGTTCGAATGCTGCCACCGAACGATGGTGAAATCAACCATTTCTATGATGTGATCTTCGCGCATCCGGGGATTGATTTCAGTGTGGTGATCAACCGGGTCAGCGGTGCCACACTCGCCGATCTGTACCTTGATCTTCCGCCTTCGATGGCCAGGGTGACGGCCAGGGCAAAGGAGTATATTGCGCAGCGCGGGCTGCGCGGAGACGGTAAGCCACCCTTTGAATGGGTGCGGGAAGGTTGACAATGTCTGAGTATGTAGAATTCATTCCGAATGCGGGTGCGTGCATCACTACGAAGAATGTTCTGAACCGTGTTGGTGTGATCAAGTGGATGGTTCGAGACCCGTCCATGGACCCGGCAGATAACGGCTGGCGGATCTTCGGTCACCTCGACACCACCGAGTACCTGGCCGACCCCTCGAACATGGAGATCGTTGACTTCAACGAACTCTGCGGGATCGAGCCGGCACTCATCGGCATCTGGGACTTTCCCGTGGGCTCAGACCTGCAGATCGTGATCGACGAGGACGGCAAGCACATCGTCGACACCCCCACCGGGCGGAAGATCCCACTCGAGGAGCAGTACATCCCACCGAAGTTCCGCGAATAAACCGCGCACTGCGCAGCTCCGGGAGCTGCGCCCGGGATCGGAGGGGATAGGACAAATCATGACTGCGTGGGCAATGCGGCCCGGAATTACCACTTAGGCCAAGAGGATATGAGTGCGAGCTACCTGCGTGAGGGATCTCCTCAGCCGAGAGCGGCGATTTCACGTACTTTGAGAAGCACGCTCATCAGGGAGGGTTAAGATGAACAGCTATGCCATGTGTACCCCGGAAGGCGGCGGCGGAACCCCCGCCTCCTCCGATGGGCTGATCTGCCCGGCTGCATTTCCGTGCTCTGCGTCAGATTTGGATATTGCTGCTATCGAATCGGGTGCTCAAAGCATCCGAAAGATGAAGAGCAAGGTTGAGGAGCGAACGAACGCTATTCACGCCACCTGGAAAGGTCTGCCTGAGCACTATGAAGCGCCGGAACAGGAGCAGGTCTATCAGTTGATGGACAAGCCAAAAAAGGCTGCCGGTGAACTCGCAGACCGCATGGAGAAGGTTGCGGGGTATATCGATGACTACGCGGGAGAGCTGTCTGGTCTCAAGAGTGGTTTAGCCGAGTTTGAGAAGCGGGCTACCGCTTTTGAAAGCGAAGCTCGCAAAGGCTATGAAGAACCGGATACAGCGATGATGGTGGGCGCGGGGCCTGTGCCCATGGTCGCTCCGATGAAGCATGTGCCGTGGAACGAACATGGCCCGGCGGTCAAGAAAAATGAAGATCTGCTGGAGGAATATGCCGGCTATATCGAGCAGATTTCTCGTGCAGCCACCACCGCCGCAAAGAAGATCAACGCTCTGCTGCGGAACGTGGACGCTGCTCCCGTGGAAGCGATCACCGCTGACATGATCATGAACTCTCAAGATGGCATGCCATGGGGTGCGCCGGTGGAGGAAGACCGGGAGTGCCATGAGTCGGTAGGGCACGGAGTTGTCAATTTCGGCAAGAATACCGTAGAGGGCCTGGGCGCGCTGATCGGACGCGACCCTGAAACCGGAGAATGGTCCTGGGCAACGGCAGGTCAAACGTGGGTCGGTGCCGGGGACTTCGTATTTTCTACCGCGACAGCAACACAGTGGATCGTTGTGTCTGCTGTGGCGCCGGACGGTGCAGTCAAGGATTTCGCAAACGATCGCGTCTCCACCGTGCGCGGCGGCTGGGGTGGTCTTATCGGATGGGATGAGGCCACGCATCAAGCTGGTGGCGATGGCTGGGGCAAGTTCAAAGAGGACCCCGTTGCTGCCATCACTGAAGGCGCCCTTAATGTGGGAACGTTCTTCATTCCAGGCGTGGGGCAGGCCGGAGGCGTTGTCAAGGGAACAGCGACCGCTGCACGGGCCGGATCAATGGCCGGCAAGGGTGGCAAGGTTGCGAGAACCGTCATCACGATCACGGGGCACGCGGCTGATGTTGTGATTCCAGGCGGCGGGTACTTGGTCGGAAAGGGCGCCAAGCTCTTCGATTTCGGCTACCCGAAATCGTCGAACCTCAACCCCATTTCGGTGGCTGATAGCCCGGGTGCGGGCGGTCGAACGGGTTCTCACACTTCCGGTGCTGGGACACCGTCAAGCTCCTCAACGCCTTCGAGCTTCTCAACGCGGGGCGTTGAACCGACTGGAAACAGTTCCTTGCCGAACGTTGAGGATGCGCGTCCGAGCGGTCATGGCCGATCTGACGCTGGCGCGCCGTCAGGGGTGAATCCCGCTGCGGCAGTGGATGGTTCTGGAGCTAGCGGCCGATCGGCTACTCGGTCTGCGGGTGCTGGTGCCTCTCCCGACTCTGCCGCACAGGGTCATGGCCCCTCAGTAAATGGCTCCGCGCCGGATGCTGATGGTAAGCGCGCCAGCGGGCATCCACGCTCTGAGAGTGAGATGCCGGCCGGTGGTGCTGCGGCTGATACTGCTGTACCGGTACGCGGGTCCGAAGGCGATACGCCGACCGGGAGCAGTGAGAAGGCCTCCGACCCTGGCCATTCGCCCTCCTCGGGGCGCAATGCCGCCGCGGTGCCTGATGCCTCCGCTGCGGGCGCTCGTTCTGGTGCTCATTCCTCTGGTGCAGAAGCGCCCTCGGCGTCAGAGGTACGAGGTCTGGATTCCTCGGAGAGCGGTTCCCTGCCGGATGCTGAGAATAAGGACCCCGATGCACACTCGCGTTCCGAGACTGAAGCCCCTGACGGTGGGCATGCGGACCACGCCGATGCTCCGGCCCGTGGATCGGAGGTTGACTCCTCGGCACGCAGCTCCGAGGGTCATGTGGAGACAGATAGCTCTGAGGCTGACGTTCTGGCACGTGGCTCGGAAGGCGATGCACCGGAAGGACTGGACTCTGAGGCTGATGCGCCGACAGGTGGCGGACGGTACGATCCGGATGCCCCTGTGGTAGAGACCATTAATCAGACTGAGCTGGGCCGAAATCCTACTCCGGCAGAACGACAGCAGGCCCTTGACAATGCGCCGTGGATTGAAAAGGACGGTAAGCGTGTTCCGGTTGATCACCGCACCGGACGGCCGCTGGTTCTTGAAAATGCAGGTGGCAGTTCCGGTTGGCATGCAAAGCCGGATGCGGATGGTCAGAACTGGTACGCAGAGAACCCGTCCAAGAATCCAACTCAGTTCGAACCGACTGGCGAGCCGGGCAGCTACGGGTATGACATGGACGGCAACCTGCTGAAGTACGCGAAGTCTCGTCCGAAGCACACGCTCGAGCAGATTATTGAGGTGTGGAACCGGGCTCGGACGAAGCAGGCTGCGATGATTGCTCGCGGACAGCTTCCGCTTGACGAACTTGGTCCCAATGAGCTGTGGGTGCGCATGCGCGATGACGCTGTTGAAACACCGGAAACCGGTAAGATCATCGATCTTGGACCCGGCGACGGTACGTCACCGGCAAAAGGTAAGTGGAGGAAAGTCACCTGGGAACCAGGACAGCCGCGCAAGGGCGTGTGGGACATGGGCCATCTCCCCGGTAGCCAGTACGCTAAGGTGCATCACGAATACATGTCTTCAGGGGGCAAGTACACGTCAGAAAAGTTTAAACAGTGGTATCAAAATCCTGATTTTTATGAGCCTCAGGACCCTAGCCGGAATAGGAGCCGTATAGATGACAGAGACTAGGGATGACGATGAGCCGATTTACCTGAGCAGTTACGATCTCGCCTACACGTCTGCGGATAGGATCATCGAAACGTACGAAACGTCTGAAGGGAGAGCGAACTCCCTGAAGTCTCTCGACGATCTGCTCTTTACTTCTCTTGGACGGCGAGATGTGTCTGATCGCATCAAGCTGGCGAACTACTTCCTGGACAAGGGGGCAGACCCGTCATATGTAGATAGGTATGATGGCGTTAATTGCTTGCACGTCCTTTTTAAAGCATGGGAGAATGATTACGAGCGTGAGGCGCCTCTGCTTCAGCGCCTGCTTGATGGTGGTGCAGATATCAATCAGCGGGGTGGTAAGTTTGGTTACCCGCTTGAGCTTGTTCGGATGATGCTTCCGAATGAGACTGATATCAATCATTTCTATGATGTGATCTTTGCGCATCCGGGGATTGACTTCAGTGTGGTGATCAACCGGGTTAGTGGTGCAACGCTTGCTGATCTGTACCTTGATCTTCCGCCTTCGATGGCCGGGGTAACAGCCAGGGCAAAGGAATATATTGCGCAGCATGGGGTGCGCGGAGATGGAAAACCACCTTTTGAGTGGGTGCGGGAGGGGCACAATGACTGAGTGCCGTATCTTCGGCGCGGCCGCTCTGAATCGCCACGAAGTAGCCGGCAAGGACGGCTAGGGGTAGCGAGCCGCAGGATCCTGGTCGGAATAGGGGCCGTATAGATGACAAAGATTAATGGTGATGACGAGACAATCTACCTGAATGGTTACCATCTCGGTGCTACGCCAGCGGATAAGATCATCGAAGTATATGAGACGGCAGAAGGAAGAGCTAATTCGCTGTATACACTCGATGAGTTACTCTTCACCTCTCTTGGGCGACAAAATGTGTCTGATCGCATCAAACTGGCGAACTACTTCCTGGACAAGGGCGCAGACCCTTCATATGTAGATAGCTATAATCGCGCTAACTGTTTGCATGTTCTCTTCAAACGGTGGGAATACGATTACGAGCGTGAGGCGCCTCTGCTTCAGCGTTTGCTTGATGGTGGTGCGGACATCAATCAGCGGTCACGTAGAACAGGTTACCCGCTTGAGCTTGTAACGATGATGCTTCCGAATGAGACTGATATCAATCATTTCTATGATGTGATCTTTGCGCATCCGGGGATTGACTTCGGTGTGATTGTGAACCGGGTTACCGGTGCCACATTAGCGGATCTGTACTTTGAGCTTCCTCCGGTGATGGCGGAGGAAACAGCAAGGGCAAAGGAGTATATTGCGCAGCGTGGGCTGCGTGGAGATGGTAAGCCGCCCTTTGAATGGGTGCGGGAGGGTCACAGTGACTGAGTGCGTGGGGCATATCCTCGGCGTGACCGCTCTGAATCGCCACGAAGTAGCCGGCAAGGACGGCTAGAAACTGCGAGCTGCAGGATCCTGGTCGGAATAGGAGCCGTATAGATGACAGAGACTAACGATGATGATCGGCCTATCCATCTAAATGGGTATCATCTTGGCGCTATGGCGGCGGATAAGATCATCGAAGTATATGAGAGTCCCAAAGGGCGGGCTGATTCTCTGATGTCACTCGATGAGCTGCTTGTGAGCTCTCTGATGCGGCGAGATGTGTCTGATCGCATCAAGCTGGCAAACTACTTCCTGGACCGGGGAGCGGACCCGTCATACACGGATCGCTACGAACGTTTTAATTGTTTGCATATCCTTTTTGAACGTTGGGAGCGTGATTACGAGCGTGAGGCACACGTGCTTCAGCGTCTGCTTGATGGTGGGGCGAACATCAATCAGCGGTCACGGAGAACGGGCTACCCGCTTGAGCTTGTTCGGATGCTGCTTCCGAATGAGACCGATATCAATCATTTCTATGATGTGATCTTCGCGCATCCGGGGATTGATTTCAGTGTGGTGATCAACCGGGTCAGCGGTGCCACACTCGCCGATCTGTACCTTGATCTTCCGCCTTCGATGGCCAGGGTGACGGCCAGGGCAAAGGAGTATATTGCGCAGCGCGGGCTGCGCGGAGACGGTAAGCCACCCTTTGAATGGGTGCGGGAAGGTTGACAATGTCTGAGTATGTAGAATTCATTCCGAATGCGGGTGCGTGCATCACTACGAAGAATGTTCTGAACCGTGTTGGTGTGATCAAGTGGATGGTTCGAGACCCGTCCATGGACCCGGCAGATAACGGCTGGCGGATCTTCGGTCACCTCGACACCACCGAGTACCTGGCCGACCCCTCGAACATGGAGATCGTTGACTTCAACGAACTCTGCGGGATCGAGCCGGCACTCATCGGCATCTGGGACTTTCCCGTGGGCTCAGACCTGCAGATCGTGATCGACGAGGACGGCAAGCACATCGTCGACACCCCCACCGGGCGGAAGATCCCGCTCGAGGAGCAGTACATCCCACCGAAGTTCCGCGAATAAACCGCGCGCCGGGTGCCCTGTCGGGCAGTGCCTGAGCCGCGGTAGCACAACCCAGCAACCCTGGAACGGGAAGGCACTCCCGACAGCAGGATCCTAGTCGTAACAGGAGCCGTATAGATGACAGAGACTAGGGATGACGATGAGCCTATCTACCTGAGCGGTTACGATCTAGCCTACACGTCTGCAGATAAGATTATCGAAACGTACGAAACGTCTGAAGGGAGAGCGAACTCCCTGAAGTCTCTCGACGATCTGCTCTTTACTTCTCTTGGACGGCGAGATGTGTCTGATCGCATCAAGCTGGCGAACTACTTCCTGGACAAGGGGGCAGACCCGTCATATGTAGATAGGTATGATGGCGTTAATTGCTTGCACGTCCTTTTTAAAGCATGGGAGAATGATTACGAGCGTGAGGCGCCTCTGCTTCAGCGCCTGCTTGATGGTGGTGCAGATATCAATCAGCGGGGTGGTAAGTTTGGTTACCCGCTTGAGCTTGTTCGGATGATGCTTCCGAATGAGACTGATATCAATCATTTCTATGATGTGATCTTTGCGCATCCGGGGATCGATTTCAGCGTGGTGATCAACCGGGTCAGCGGTGCCACACTCGCCGATCTGTACCTTGATCTTCCGCCTTCGATGGCCGGAGTGACAGCCAGGGCGAAGGAATATATTGCGCAGCACGGACTGCGCGGAGATGGAAAGCCACCCTTCGAATGGGTGCGAGAAAGGCGTCAATGACTGAGTATGCAGCGTCCAGCGCCGGTGCAAGTGCGTGCACGAACCCGGTACCCTGCTGATCATGTCCCACCCCTACTTCACCGATCACCACCAGGCGGCAACCCCCGGTGATGACTGGGCAGCCGTGCCCGCAGCACAAACAACCGCCCAGCCGGCGAGCACTCCCACGGGCATGCTCGCCTGGTCGTTCGGGCTGCTCGCACTCTTTCCACTTATGGGCGTGGGCGCAGTCTTCTCAGGCATCGGCCAGATCATCGCAGGCCTCCTGCTCCGATCCCGCGGAGAGCTCGCCGCTCGCAACGGCGTCAACGCCGCCAACTGGGGCGCCCTCACCGTGCTGATCCAACTGGCCGGCATCCTTGCGCTAGGTGCGTACTTGGTGCTGGTGTCTGTTTCTCCGAGCTTTGCAAACTCTGACATCAGCGTTTTTATTCTCGTGGTCGGCGTGATCCTGTTCCATCTCGTCACCATCGGCATCCAGCTTTACGCTGCTATCCGTGGGATGGTTGCAGCCTCCAACGGCCGAGTACTGAGACTGCCCGCACCCCGAATCTTCACACCTCCGGAGAGCAGAGAGCCCCATGACAGAACACACTGAACCAACCTCCACTGCTTCGAGCCCCTACCCCAACAGTGGAACGGCCGCGTGGGCATCAGGGATTGCGGCTTTCCTCCCGATCCCGTTTCTCAACTCGCTCATCGGAGGCATCGTCATGCTGGCGGTGGGCCTTGCCCAACGGAAGAAAGGCGGTCTGGCCGCGCAGAACGGCGTCAACGCCGCCAACTGGGCGCTGATCCTGATCGCCACCCCGGTGCTCTTCTTCGCCACCATGATCACTGGTCTCCTCACCGGTGAAACCACCGATACCGGCATCCGCATGCACAGTGGCATGGAGGCTGCGCTCGTGGTCATCGGCATCCTGTACGGCCTGCTGATGGTGGGCCACCTGGTGGTGACAGTCCTCGGCATTGTGAAAGCCCGCGGTGGGCAGGTGCTCCGCGCGCCCGCGCCGCCGGTGTTCAAAGCCCCGCAGCAGTAGGGACACGGGCGGCCTCAGAAGGCCGCCAGAACGTGTTGGCAGACCCCGGGCCTGTGTGGGAGGTGGCAGAGCGGGTTCTCCACGGAATTCGCCGCCCTCCAGGCCCGCTGAAAGCAGGTTTCAGGGCGTTCAGCTGGTAGAATCCGAGAGGTTGAGGACCAGGATGCCCTCTGTGCGGCCCCAGACGGGCCGTGCCGAATCACCGGCCAGAGCTCCGCGCGGTACGCAGCGCGTGCCAGCGGCGCATCCCGGCTCCTTGAGCGTTACACGATTGAAGGAGCTGCTTCGCCTGTGAGCGAGACCCAGTCACCCACCCCAGAGAACACCCACTACGAAGCATCGGACATCACCGTCCTGGAAGGCCTCGAAGCGGTTCGCAAGCGCCCCGGCATGTACATCGGCTCCACCGGTGAGCGCGGCCTGCACCACCTCGTCTACGAAATCGTGGACAACGCCGTGGACGAACACCTCGCCGGCTACGGATCCACCATCGAAGTGACCATCCACGCCGACGGCGCAGTGCGAGTGGTGGACCACGCACGCGGCATCCCCGTGGACATGCACCCCACCGAAAAGAAACCCGCCGTGGAGCTCGTGCTCACCGTGCTGCACGCCGGCGGAAAATTCGGCGGCGGCGGCTACGCAGTCTCCGGCGGCCTGCACGGCGTGGGCTCCTCCGTTGTGAACGCCCTGTCCACCCGCATGGACGTGGAGATCCGCCGCCAAGGCCACGTATGGCGCCAGTCCTACCAGCGGGGCGTGCCGACCGCCCCCCTCAACAAGGGGGAGAACACCGAGGAGACCGGCTCCACTATCACCTTCTGGCCGGACCCGGAGATCTTCGAAACCACCGACTTCGACTTTGAAACGCTCCGCAAACGCTTCCAGCAGATGGCATTCCTCAACAAGGGACTGCAGATCACCCTCACGGACGAACGCGTTGACGAAACCGCTGAAGAGGACGCCGAACTCGGAGACCTGGACAACCTCCTCTCCGATGACCCGCAGGACGTTGACGGCATCGCCTCCGACGCAGCCCAGCCAGCCGAAACCAGCGACCCGGCCGGCCCCCGCACCGTGGTGTACCGCTACGACAACGGCATCAACGACTTCGTTGCCTTCATCAACAAGCAGAAGCGCGCTGACCTGATCCACCCGGAGATCATCGCGTTCGAATCCGAGGACACCGACCACCAGATCTCCGTGGAGATCGCCATGCAGTGGACCACCGCCTACTCCGAATCCGTCCACACCTACGCGAACACCATCAACACCCATGAAGGCGGCACTCACGAAGAAGGCTTCCGCTCCGCGCTGACCGGCGCGGTCAACCGCTACGCCCGCAGCGCAAGCCTCATGAAAGAGAAGGAGCCGAACCTCACCGGTGAGGACATCCGCGAAGGCCTCACCGCCGTGGTGTCCGTGAAGCTCGGCGAACCGCAGTTCGAAGGCCAAACCAAAACCAAGCTCGGCAACACCATCGCCCGCACCTACGTGTCCCGCGTGATGACCGAGCAGCTGTCCGACTGGTTCGAAATGCACCCGAACGCGGCACGGGACATTGTGCGCAAAGCACAGTCCGCCGCAGCCGCCCGCGAAGCCGCGCGCAAGGCGCGTGACGCCACGCGTCGCAAATCCCCGCTGGAGACCGGCGGCATGCCCGGCAAACTGCGCGACTGCAGCTCCCGCAACCCCGGCGAATGCGAAATCTTCATCGTGGAGGGAGACTCCGCCGGCGGCTCCGCCGTGCAGGGTCGCGACCCCCGCACCCAGGCGATCCTCCCCATCCGAGGCAAAATCCTCAACGTGGAGAAAGCCCGCCTGGACCGCGCCCTGGACAACCAGGAGATCCGCTCCCTGATCACCGCGTTCGGCACCGGCATCGGCGAAGACTTCGACCCGCACAAACTGCGGTACCACAAGATCATCCTGATGGCGGATGCTGACGTGGACGGCCAGCACATCTGCACCCTTCTGCTCACCCTCCTGTTCCGTTACATGCGGCCCCTGATCGAACTGGGCCACGTGTTCATCGCCATGCCGCCGCTGTACCGCCTGAAATGGTCCAACGCCCCCCACGAATACGTGTTCAGCGACGAAGAGCGCGACCAGCAGGTGGCAGCAGGCCGCGCCGCCGGCAAACGCATGCCGCGAGACAACGGCATCCAGCGCTACAAAGGCCTGGGCGAAATGGACTGGAAGGAGCTTCAGACCACCACCATGGACCGGGACGAACGCTCCCTCAAACAGGTCACCGTGGACGAAGCGGCCGACGCGGACGCCATCTTCTCGGTGCTGATGGGCGATGACGTGGAAGCGCGCCGGCGCTTCATCCAGGAGAACGCGAAGGATGTGCGCTTCCTCGACATCTGACCCGAGCCGCCGATGCCGAACCCGCGGATGCGGAAGAACGCGTCGGGCCCAGCACCAGATGATGAGACCAGCGCCGAAAAGGACGTAACCCGTGACTGACGACAACCTGAACAACAAGGGCATCCCCGTGCCGGAATCCCTGGAACCCACCACCACAGACATGACCGACGTGGACCCGGTGGATGCCGGCGACCACATCGTGCAGGTAGGCCTCAACAAGGAGATGAAGCGCTCCTACCTTGACTACGCCATGAGCGTGATCGTGGGCCGCGCCCTCCCCGATGTGCGCGACGGCATGAAACCCGTGCACCGCCGCATCGTGTACGCGATGTTCGACGGCGGCTACCGCCCCGAACGCTCCTTCTCCAAATGCGCGAAGGTTGTGGGCGACGTGATGGGCAACTACCACCCGCACGGCGACTCCGCGATCTACGACGCCATGGTGCGCCTAGTGCAGCCGTGGACCATGCGCTACCCGCTGATCCTGGGCCAGGGCAACTTCGGCTCCGCCGGCGACGACGGCGCCGCCGCCCCCCGCTACACCGAATGCAAAATGGCCCCGCTCGCCATGGAACTGGTGCGCGATATCAACGAAGACACCGTTGATATGCAGGGCAACTATGACAACACGATCGACGAGCCCGCCATCCTCCCGGCGCGCTTCCCGAACCTGCTCGCCAACGGCTCCTCCGGCATCGCCGTGGGCATGGCCACGAACATCCCGCCGCACAACCTACGCGAAGTGGCCGACGCGGTCCAGTGGCTGCTGACCAACCCGGAAGCCACAAAAGAAGAGCTCCTCGAAGCATGCATTGAGCGGATCAAAGGCCCGGACTTCCCCTCCGGCGCCACCATCGTGGGCACCCGCGGCATCCAGGACGCCTACCGCACCGGCCGCGGCTCCATCACACAGCGCGCCGTAGTGCAGACCGAAGAAGTGCGCGGCCGCCTGGCGCTCGTGGTGACCGAACTGCCGTACATGGTGAACCCGGACAACCTGGCCCGCAAGATCGCCGAGCTGGTGAAGCTGGGCCGTCTGCAGGGCATCGCGGACATCACCGATGAGACCTCCGGCCGCACCGGCCAGCGCCTGGTGCTCACGCTCAAACGGGACGCGGTGGCGAAGGTGGTGCTGAACAACCTGTTCAAGCAGACCCAGCTGCAGGAGAACTTCTCCGCGAACATGCTGGCGCTGGTGAACGGCGTGCCCCGCACCCTCTCCATCGACTCGTTCGTGCGCGAATGGGTGAAGCACCAGATCGACGTGATCGTGCGTCGAACCCGCTTCCGTCTGCGCAAAGCGGAAGAGCAGATCCACATCTACCGCGGCTACCTCAAAGCCCTGGATGATCTGGACCGCGTGATCGAGACGATCCGCCGCTCCCCTGATGCGGACGAAGCCCGCGTGGCGCTGATGGCGCTGCTGGAGATCGACGAGATCCAAGCAAACGCGATCCTAGCCCTGCAGCTGCGCCGCCTGGCTGCGCTGGAGCGCCAGAAGATCATCGAAGAGCATGACAAGCTCGAAGCACTGATCAAGGAATACGAAGCGATCCTGGCATCGCCGCAGCGGCAGCGCGAGATCGTCAGCGAAGAGCTCACTGAACTGGTGGACCGCTACGGCGATGACCGCCGCACCGAGATCCTGCCGTTCGACGGGGACATGTCCATGGAGGACCTCATCCCCGAAGAGGACGTGGTGGTCACCATCACCAAGGGCGGGTGGGTGAAGCGCACCCGCTCCGACCAGTACCGGGCGCAGAAGCGCGGCGGCAAAGGCGTGCGCGGCGCGGCCCTGCGCGCAGATGACGTGGTGGATCACTTCTTCACCACCACCACTCACAAATGGATCCTGTTCTTCACGAACCTGGGCCGCGTGTACCGCATCAAAGCGTACGAACTGCCCGAATCCGCGCGGGACGGCAAGGGCCAGCACATTGCGAACCTGCTGGAGTTCCAGCCGGAAGAGACCATCCGCTCCGTGCTCGTCATCACCGACTATGACGACGCGGACTACCTGGTGCTCGCCACCCGATCCGGCCTGGTGAAGAAAACTGCCATGAGCCAGTTCGACTCCAACCGCTCCGCTGGACTCATCGCCATCAACCTGCGCGAGATCACCTGGGCGGACGGCACCGTCTCCATGGATGAAGTGGTGGCTGCGCGCGCCGTCAACGCCGACGATGACCTCATCCTCGTGTCCCGCAACGGCCAGTCCGTGCGGTTCCCCGCCTCCGATGACGTGATCCGTCCGCTTGGCCGCGTCACCGGCGGTGTGACCGGCATGAAGTTCCGCGCCGATGATGAGCTGCTCGCCATGGACGTGGCCCGACCCGGCACCTACATGTTCACCGTGACCGACTCTGGCTTCGCCAAGCGGTCCTCGATTGAGGAGTACCGGGTGCAGGGCCGCGCGGGCCTGGGCATCAAGGTGGCGAAGCTGCCGAACGACCGCGGACACCTGGTGGGTGCTGCCGTAGTGGAAGCCGACGATGAGATCCTGGTGCTTATGGAGCGGGGCCGCGTGGTCCGCTCCCGCGTGGACGGCGTGCCCGCCAAGGGCCGCGACACCATGGGCGTAGTGTTCGCCAAGCCTGATCAGAACGACCGCATCATCCTTGTGAACGTGTTCACCGAGATGGACGAGGATGAGGACGCGGAGGCGCCGGTGCTGGAAGATGCGGACGATGCATCTGACGGCGTGGAGTCTGGTACTGCAGAGTCGGGCGCTGAGTCTGGTACTGCCGCGCCTAACGAAGCTGAGGCTGGTACCGCCGCGCCTGACGAAGCCGAGGCTGGTACTGCTGCGTCTGACGGCGCCGCGGGTTCTGACGGCGCGGAGTCTGGTACTGCCGCGTCTGACGGCGCCGAGTCCGGCAGCGCTGAGTAAAACGCCCGCAGCGTTGCACCGGGCTGATCCCGTAGCATCGCATCAGTCACCCTATTCGAGGAGCACACCGTGAACAGCAACGACTCCGATCCAACACGCGGCATCAGCGGCGTGACGGACACGTCCAGCGCTGAATCGAGCACTGACAGCATGCCGGCGATTGCGAAGTCGAAAGACTCCAGCGCGGGCACGGAGCCGGGCGAGTCCACGACGAGCGGCCGCACCGAGCACGGCCCCGACAACGGACGTACCGGGCACGGCCCCGACCACGGTCGTACCGAGCATGGCCGCACCGAGCACGGCGGCCCTGACAGCGCTGATGGACCGGAGCGCCCCAGCTTCGCCGCGAAAGCAAAGGGCATGCTGGCGGGGCTGACCGCTGGAACGGTGAGCGCGTCGGGCTCGAGCGCTGCGGGCGCTGGTGCGGGGAGTGCTGCGGGAAAGCCTGGCACACGGCGGCGTGTGCGGCTCACGCTGGCGCGGCTTGACCCGTGGAGCGTGATGAAGCTGTCCTTCCTGATCGCGATTGGCATCGGCATCGCCACCGTGGTGGCAACGATGGTGCTGTGGCAGCTTGTGGACGCGATCGGCCTGTGGGACAAGATCAACGAGATCGGCGAAACGCTCAGTGACGGCGGTGAGTCCCTGAAGTTCCTCGAGTACTTCCGATTCTCGAAGTTCGTGTCGTACGCCACGCTGATCGCGATCATAAACGTGGTGATCATCACCGCACTCGGCACGCTGCTCGCGTTCCTTTACAACATCGTGGCCGCGCTGCTCGGCGGCCTGAAGTTCACGTTCACCGACGACTGAGCGCCCGGGGGCGGGTGTGGCCGGCGGTACCTGGCGGTGCAGCCCTGATGCCTGGCAGTGCGGGGCGCTGGCTCTCAGTGTTCGCGTGTGGCGTCGAGTAGCATCTGTGGTGTGGCCAACATCAGGTGGTGCCGGTTTGTTCAGCCGGGGCGCCGTGGGCTAGAGTCGTTCCTCGGTAGGCGATGGGTCATCGACTGATTGCAGACCGGTGAGGGCCTATAGCTCAGTTGGTTAGAGCGCTGTCCTGATACTGTCTCTTATACACATCTG
>CAMXWV010000007.1 GCA_947252755.1 uncultured Dermabacter sp. | reverse complement strand
CAAATCGAAACCGACGACTCACAGAACGTCCGGACCGAATGAAGGGGGCGGCTCAAGAAGGAACTGTGAGCAACGAGCCTGTGCAGCCCCAACCCCAACGAATCGCGACCGATTGGAAAGCTCTTGCGGCAGGTGCACTCGCCCTCATCCTGGGTGTGGGCTTGGTGATAGCCCTCATTACATTGGGCAGCCGAGCACCAGAGGGTGCGACAACGACTGACGAGGGATTGACCGTTGTCGAAATCGAGCACACCTTGAGAGACGGCCGAACCATCACTTGCCTGAGCTCCACACAAGGACGCTCCGGGGGCCTGTCGTGCGACTGGAGCAACCCCCGCTAAGCACGGGACACTCATTCCAATACCGCTACGAACCACGAGCTCCGGTCAGAGTCGAGGCTGCCGCGGCCCGCTACGCGGCCCTTGCCTTCGATCCGGTGGGCCCGCTGGCACCAAGGGTTGCGGTGATGTGGAGAGTATCGCGGTCAGCACCGTTCCAGCGCGGTCCAGGATTGGGGGCGCGAAACGTCGAGGAGGAGAAAGAAGTTCTGTTGCGGGGCGGCGGGTGTGAGTGAAGCATGTGCGCATGGATGCTTGGACTCAATCGGTTGATCAATGGAGCTTCTGGCTGAGAGCAGCAGAGCGGGCGACAGGGACTGTGAAGCTCAGGGTGTACCACGTCATGACTTTCGCTCGGTCCACACGCACCGCCGCGCCCAGCGACGTCACCGAGCATGATGTGATCCGCTATCTCACTGCATCAGATTGGTCCGCGAGCACACGGCGCTCGCACCGTGCGTCAATCTCCCAGTTCTTCCGATGGGCCATCACGCGAGGTCTAGCTGAGCACGATCCAACGGCAGGGCTCCTGCCCATTAAGCGCACGCGAACGCTGCCACGACCGGCCCCAGATGACGTCATCCTTGCCGCCCTCCACGCCGCAGACACACGTGTCCGCCTGATGCTTCTCTTCGCGTGTGAGGCTGGCCTACGGCGCGGCGAAATCGCCCGCATCCACTCTGGCGACCTGATCGGCCCCAAGGGCGACAGCTCTGTTCGCGTGCACGGCAAGGGGCGCAAACAGCGAGTCGTTCCACTCACCGAACGTCTCCGCATCGAGCTACTTCAGGCTGGGCTGAGTACCGGCTGGCTCTTCCCCAGCCCACGACGTGAGGGACCGATAGGCGCCATCCGCGTTGGAGAACTCGTCTCCGCAGCCCTCCCGAATCCATGGACCTGTCACTCGTTACGGCACCGGTTCGCCACAACTGCCTATCGAAACAGCCGAGACCTCCTACTC
This sequence comes from uncultured Dermabacter sp., assembly GCA_947252755.1. Classification (GTDB taxonomy): domain Bacteria; phylum Actinomycetota; class Actinomycetes; order Actinomycetales; family Dermabacteraceae; genus Helcobacillus. Next base: position 131,090 of record CAMXWV010000007.1, on the reverse strand, counting down.
GTCCAAACCCTCCTAGGACACTCCAAACCCGAGACCACCGCTCTCTACGTGCACGTGGACACCAGCAGCGCCCGGGAGATCGTCGAGCGAGGCACCATAGCGGCCTGAACGTCGTGCCGACTCCGCTTGTCTCATCATGATCAACCGACGCGCCATTCTTGTCATCGGGGCAGCAGCCACCCTGGCTGGATGCAGTGAGTCTGCGACCCCTACACGAAGCCCTGATAAGCCGTCAGAGCCGAGCACACCACAAGCAGCCGCACCAACGCCCGATCCCTGGGAAAGCGTCGAGGCCAATGGCGACGCTCCACGCGGACCCTCGGACGAGGGACCGCCCTCCGCTGCCCCAGGCGATGCAGAGTCCGCCAAGCGGTTCGCAACAGACACGATCACGCTGCTTCTGGACAACTCCAAAGACACGGAGACCTGGTGGAAGGCCGTCGGTCCGAGGCTTACCCCCGAGGCGCAGGAGATTTGGAAGTACACCGAGACCCGGCGAATCCCCGATGCTGAGATCACCGGCCCGGCGAGGGTGCTCACGGTCAGCGGCGTGGATGCCGAAGTCGAGGTGCCCACCACCCTCGGCACCTGGACGGTGGTGCTTTTCCGCAACCAGCCCACGGACGGCTGGAAGGCATCAGCCATTGAAATCCCGCAGGACTCTCGATGAGCAAGATCAGCAGGGCTACCTTCCTTGGTGGATGCTGTGCCCTCCCGGTGCTCGTTGGCGGAGGCGTCATCGCGGCCGTCGGTACGGCTCTGCTTGGCACGACCGATGACGGGTCTAACGAAGCGATGTGCTCGGGGTCCGCCCTCAACGTCAACATCGACGGAGACGTACCCACCGTTGGTGGCTACTCAGAACAGGCGATGAAGAACGCTGCTGTCATCATGCAGATCGGTGAGCAGCTGAAAATACCGGCCAGAGGCCAGCTGGTCGCGCTCATGACCGCGATGCAGGAGAGCCAGCTTGGCGACAACCCAGCCGCAGCCACCCCTGATAGCAACGGCGATGCCGGAGTATTCCAGCAGCGCCAATTACCCGGCTGGTACGGCACTCTTGAGCAGGTGAATGACCTCAGCTACGCCGCAGAGGTGTTTTACAAGGGCAAGACGCTCACCGACGAGGTACCCGGCGGTGCAGGGCCGAAGGGGTATCACATCCCCGGTCTGCTCGATGTGTCCGGCTGGGAGGGAATGGCGCCGACGGTTGCTGCCCAGCAGGTGCAGCGCAGCGCTTTCCCATCCGCGTACGCGAAGCATGAAGACGCTGCCCGCCAAATCATGTCAGCGCTGTCGGGTGTCAACGTCGAGATTGACAGCTCAACCCCGGGAGCGGCCACTTGCGAATCAACGGGTGCTTCCGATGGAGGTGTGGCAGTCCCTGGAGACGTTGCGGCGGTCATCGAGGCAGCCCGGTCCACTCTCGGCAGTCCGTACGTCTTCGGGGCGGGCGACTGGAACGGCCCCAACGGCCCCAGCGGTGGGCAGGATTGCTCAGGTTTGACCACGTTCGCCTATATGCAGGGCGCGGGTCAGCGACTTCCCCGTACCGCTCGTGCCCAATGGGCAGCGCTTCGCTCCACCTCAGTATCGCCCGCAGAGATTCAACCTGGTGACCTCATTTTTGAGGCGTGGGGCAGGCTGGGGGCCGAGGTGTCTCACGTGACCCTGTACATCGGTGATGGACAGGCTATTGAAGCAAGTATCAGCGCCGGTCGAACCAAAATCTCTAAAGCCCGGCTCAGTGGTCATCAGTTCGTAGGTATCGGGCGTGTACCCAAGACTTTCGGTAAGCAGTAAGCGGGGTTGTCACAATGACTGTAACCGTCTATTCCAAGCCTGGCTGTGTTCAGTGTGATGCCACTGAGCGGCAACTAATGCGGCACGGAGTGCAGTTCATAACGGTAGACCTTACGCAGCACCCGGGCGCGTTGAAGCGCATCAAAGACCTGGGGTACCGGCAAGCTCCGGTTGTCGTTGCGGACGGCACTCACTGGAGCGGCTTTCGTCCGGACAAGATCAAATCACTGGCGCTCTCCGGTGGCGAGGGCGCTTCGTCTTCTCCGGAGCGCGCTCCCCGCGCGAGGTTTTGAGGCTCTACTTCACACCCAGCACTGTTGCGATCAGGCCCGCTGCTGGGATGAGGACGGACATGACTGCGATGGTGGCGAAGCACCCCAGGCAGCTCTTCGTCTTCGCGTGAGTTCTACTGAACATCAGAAGGGCGATCCCGACGATGGCGGCCAGAACTGCGGCACCCGTGAGCGCCGCGCCGAGCATGATCTCCAGTGTCGGTTCGGGTACGTCTGGTGCTGAACTCATTCGTCGGACCTCCTAGCTCTGTCGTCAGCTACTCAGCGGCGTTGATCTCCTGCGCATCCTCGCAGACTGCCGCTGCCCTCAACAGTGCCTGGCTCAGTGTGATCGCTTCGGGGCCGCGTTTCTTCTCACTGTGGTCAGCTCGCACGCGCCATGCCGCGGTTAGAGCCAGGTGCTCGGCAGTTTCCCAGAGGTCTGCTGGCAGTGATCCAGGCAGCTCAGGGCTCACCCACTCTGACGTCAAGATTTCCAGTATCTGGTCAATCTGAGCGGTCCGTGCCGGGCCGCTCACTTCTCGCGCAGCACGCGCTGCTTCCGCGATCTCATGTGCCATCGGCGCTGTCACCGCCACAGAGCTGCCAGCCTGGCTCCGAGCCCGCCGCTCGTGGAGACGAATCACCGCTCGCAGTCGATGCAGACGAGCCGATGCGCCACTGTGCACGACGCGCTGAGCCGCCCGGAGCCGCGTCGTGTCCGGTTCCGACGGTTTGGTGGGGAACCACCAGTTCGCAACCCTCTTCATGATCGTTCCTCCTGCTTCGTGGTCATGGTTCATGCCTGAGCCGCCAGCTGCTCACGCGCTGCTTTGAGTCGGCGCTTGCCGGTCGACAGGCTCACTCCGAGGCGATCAGCCACCACCTGACCACTGACAGACTTCCCCTGATCCTCCTGGTCTTGAATCCACTGAGCCAGGGCCACCGGCTCATCAATCGGCCCGGGCTCATCGACCGGTTCTGCTGGGTCAGTGGGCGAGGACACCGGCTCAGCCCGGTCAGCCGTGGGCTCAGCCGGTTCTGGCTCAGGCACCTGCTTCTCGGGCTCATGCTGGCTCACGTCTGAACTCGGTTCAGGGTTCAGACTCATGGTGGGTCGGGGCTCGACCACGGCAGGCTCCTGTACAGCGCTCACTCGTGGTGCAGCCGACCCCGGGCTGGGCGGGGTGGTCCACCTCCACCGGGGCAGCATCATCACCAGAAGGTGAGTGGACAGCAGCAGTGCCACCGGAGGCACGCCGGACACGGCCACGGCGACGAGGGCGGGCAGGTCCACCCGCCCGCCGCTGGAGAGGGCGTGCAGCCCATTGCCAATCACCGAGATCAGAGCGAAGAGAGCGAGCTGTGCCCACGGGTAGGCCCGCACGGTGCGATCCGCGGCGGTGCGGAGCACCAGCGCCGCCGCCGTAGCAACCACCATCGACCCATCCACCACCACTGGCCACATCCACGCGATTTCCGAGCGGATGCCCGCGCCCCGCGCCAGCTCTGTCAGCGCATCGAAGCTCATCGCGAATGCCAACAGCGCCACGGCACCGGCACCGGTTGCAGACGCTCCTATCAATGTCCGCCGAAGCATCAACGGCGCCACACGCTCAGTCACGCTCATCCAGTCCCTCCACCGCGATCACCAGACCGCCATCTTCAACCACGAACAGCTCCAGCTGCTCAACGTCCTCTTCACGGCTCATCGCCGCTCCTTCCGTCACGCCGACAAGCCGCACCGCAACGACACCCGCACCCCATCAGCAAGAATTGCTATGCAAGAATTGCTATGCACGTAAGCACTACGTGGTTTTGTGCGCTACGCTGGGCCTCATGCGAGGCGGTGTGCAGGTGTGGCGACGTGGCGTGAATGGCCACGGGCTCCGTCATGCCACGGCGTACGCTCTCCAGGGCGGGTGTGATGCTGCCGAGGTCTCCCGGCAGGTCTCAGCCGGTGCAGATGCAGCCGTGGGCTACGGCCCCGAGGGCGCTCCCACGGTTGAGCGGATAGTGGCCACCGAGGCTGGCCTCCAGCGTGACCGCCTGGACCAGGACTCGCTCAAAGCGTGGATTGATGCTGCCGACCCGCTCACCGGGGAGCAGCGCGGCCGCTCTATCACCTCACCCGAGGCTCACCTGCTGTACGACTCCACGATCAATGCGCCGAAGACCTACTCCCTCGCTGGCGTGCTGCACCCCGAGCTTCGTGCGGAGTTCGACGCGCTCATGGACCGCATCACCGAACGCACCGTTGAGGACTGGCGTGAGCAGCTGGCGACACGTCGTGGCCAGGGCGGTAGGCAGCGGCTTGGTCTGGCTCAGGTCGAGGTGGTTCAGCTGGACCATGAGCGTTCACGCTCCCTGGACCCCCACGCGCACCGTCACCTGTGGCTCAATGCGAAGGTTCAGGGTGCTGATGGCAAGTGGTCCAATGTGGACTCGCAGCTCGTGTTTCGGCTCCAGCCACTGGTGAATGCTCGCGGTGAGCTCGCGGCCCGCACTGATGCCCGCTGGCGCTCGGCTCTGGCTCGCCACGGCTACTCGCTGAACGACGAGGGGGAGATTGCTGAGCTGGCTCATCTGGTCCGGCCCATGAGCAAGCGGGCTCAGCAGATCGAGCGGAACAAGCAGAAGCTTGAGGCCGATTGGCGGGAGGCTCACCCAGGTCAGGAGCCGAGCCCGCGCCTGATCGAGTCGTGGGACAGGCGCGCATGGGCGCTGGACCGGGCTCAAAAACCTGATGAGCTGGATGAGGACCAGTGGCGTGACCAGGTGCGCCGCGAGATCGCAGACATTGACCCGGCGGTGCTGTCCGAACGTGGACCACGGCCCACGGAACCGGTTCACGCAGCCGAAGTGGACCGTGACCGGCTCACGGCTCATGCCCTGAGCTGGACCGACCAGCGGGCCGTCCGGTCTCAGTCACGGTTCTCCCGCGTTGACCTGCGAGCTGGGGCCACTATGGCGGTGGCCCACCTCCAGCTCACTGAACCGCCAGAAGTGCTGAACCAGCTGATCCGTGAGGTGGAAACCCGAGCCCTGGCTCAGTGCGAGTCTCTTGCCCCTGGCCCGGCGGCCGAGGACGTGAAGACGATGCGGCTCATCGACGTGGGTGAGACCCGTCAGAAGATCACCGCACGAGCAGCCACCCGCGCCGCGCTGGGTGACACCACCCCCGCGGCCGTGGACGTGATCGCCGCCGCCGTTGAGAGCATTGATGCCGAGCGCGCCGAGGAAGGGGAGCAGCCGATCAAGCTGGACGGCCAGCAGATCGCGGCCGCTCGCACCATCGCGGGCAGTGCTCCTCTCGTCGCTATCGAGGGGCCAGCCGGAGCAGGCAAGACCACCATGCTCACCGTGGCAGAGCGGACGATCCGGGCCCAGGGCAGCCAGATGCACACCGTGACCCCCACCATGAAGGCTGCACAGGTGGCGCAGGCAGAGATCGGCAACGACTCATCCAGTCTCCACGCGCTGCTGTACGCCCACGGGTGGCGCTGGAGTGAGGACCAGGGAGGCCGCACTCACTGGAGCCGCCTCAGCGATGGCGATGTAGACGTCAACGGGCAGGTCTGGCACGCTCCCACCCGCGCCATCGCCCGAGGAGACATCATCGTCTGCGATGAGGCGGGCATGGTGGACCTGGACTCGATGAACGCCCTACTCACCCTGGCTGATGAGACGGGGGCACGAGTCGCCCTCGTCGGTGACCCGCACCAGGTCCGCCCCGTGGGCCATTCCGGTGCGATGGCTCTGGTTCAGCGTGAACTCCCCGATGACGCTAAGGCTGACCTCCACTCCATCCACCGCTTCCGCACCGCAGCAGGCGACGCAGATACGGCCTACGCCGAGATCACCCGTGACCTCCGCTCAGTCGGAAGCGAAGCGAAAGCCCGCGAAGTTGCTGCATGGCTCACCCATCACGGCTACATCACCCGATGCAGTGATGACCAGGACCAAGTGGACGCAGCCGCGGCTGCGTGGGTCGAGGCCCACGGCCGGGGAGAGTCCATCGCGGTCATGGCGGATACCAACGAGATCGTCACGGCCATCAACGATCAGGTGCAGCAGACCCGACTAGATCGCGGCCAGCTTGACACCACGGCCACCGCTCCCATCCGCGACAGCGCCACCGCACACATCGGCGATGTAGTCACCACCCGCAAGAACAACCGTGACGCAGCATTCACGGTGGCCAACCGTGAACAGTGGACCATCCAGAACATCACCGGCGCAGGCATCACCCTCACCGGCGGCATCGACAACCGCAGCGAAACGATCACCCACGAGTACGCCCGTGAGCACCTGTCACTCGGGTACGCCTCCACAGTGCATGGCGCACAGGGAGTGTCCACACGCTCGGCCGTTACCGTGCTCACTGACACCACTAGCGCGGCGCAGCTCTACGTCGGGATGACCCGCGGAAAGTACGACAACCGCCTTCTGGTGGCAGCCCCCGATGGCACCGGCGCTGCCGAGCAGATCACGGAGGCGATGCAACGCGACCGCCACGATCTCTCCGACGACCAACTACGTCATGTAGTCGCCGCGGAAACCGCGCGAGCCGGTGACCCTGCTGAGCCGTCTGAGCCTGAGCCCCAACCGTGGCGTGATCGCCCAATGGGGGACGTGGATGAGCCTCAGTCGGTCATGGACCGGCTCACCGCGAATCGGGATCGGCTCACGGCCGAGGCCCGCGCCCTGGCTGACCAGCGCCACCTGGCCCATCACCGGCTCACCACCGAGCTGACCCCGGGCCGCGACCGCGCCCACCGAGATGGAGCCGATGCGCTGACCCTCGCGACTCACAACCGGCAGATCGAGGCGGCTCAGAAAGCCCTCACCGAGCTCAGTGAGCAGCACAAGGCCATCACCGCACAGCTCAACGCCACCGAGACCACATTGGATCAGCTCACCTCCGAGCTCGAATACCGAGCCACTATGGACCGCGAACAGCGCCACCGCGAGGACCATGAACGTGAACATGCCGCGCTGCACTCCCCGGCCTGGCTCACCGACGAGCTTCGCCGCCCCCACGGCCTCACAGCCAACCTCACCGCCGCCCGCCGCGAGCTGGAGGAAGCCCGTGCCCGCCATACCGCTCGACGGGACAGGGCCTCACTGGAGATCGACACCGCGGCAGCTACCACTGCCGACGCGGCCGACTACGCCGCACAGGCCGCCGCCGCAGCCGACGCCGCACGCCGCTCCCTCGCACGCATACGAGACGAGGCACTCACCGGCGCGCTGAACACGATCACGACCGAAGCAGAAAATCTGGACCGCATTCACGAGGCGGCTCAGCGCGCTGGACTGTTCCGACGTTCCTCGGCACGACGCGCCGCGAACGACGCTGACGCCGCCTTCATCGCCACCTGGGGGCAGACCCCGCCCACGGAGGGACGGAGCAGCTGGCTGATCGAACGAGCCTCCTCCGCGGTCGAGGACCGGCTGCAAGCAACCGAAGAGCACCGCCGGGCCGAAGCCGCGCAACAGCGGGCCGACGCAGCACAGAGCGCACACCAGCGCGCTCAGCGCACCGAAGACTCCCTTGCCCGGACGATCACCGACGCGGAGAAGTCGCTTCATGCTCTGGAGCGCGATGACCACGACCTCACCCGCGAGGCACGCATCCGATCCGTCATGCCACATGAAATCGCTCTGAAAGAGCACCGGGCCCGGGCGGCACACTTCCGCCAGCGCCAGAATCAGGACTCCAACGGGCGCCCACGATTCGACAGTGACAACGACAAGCCCCGTCAGCGGCAACGCTTCTGACATGAAGAAACGGCCCGAAGGAGACTCCTTCGGGCCGCTCACCGATCCGTTCTCTAGCCGTGGACGCCTGGGCCTGGCCGCACCTGGTTCTGTTGCTTCTTATAGCAATCAAAGCAATCTCGCTGCGATAGCCAACGCGCGAAGCTCTCACGGTAATCCGCACGGGTTGCCGATAAATCCCTGACAGCGGTATGACCGCATGCAAACTGAATTTCCCATCGGCTCGGGATAGCGACCTTCTGGCTCATTTCAACGGCCCCGCGTGAAATCCACGAACACGACGTTCATCGATCCCCCGCCCCGTCCTGCTTCCAAATGGTTCTGTACAGCGAGATCGACACGGGCGCTCTGCGCCGCGAACTCACGGCTCATCTCACCCTCCTCCGCGATCTCGCGTGCCCAACTCTGGACACGGGGCGCAACGTGCTCATCCGTCGTGCACCGCAACGTCCCCGTGATGGCCGCGACCTCCTGCCTGACCCATGAGAAGTAGCGATGGAAGTCGATCGGTCCTGTCCCTGGCTGCATCTCGTGGTAGAGAGTGTCGTAGGAATCGCGCGCCGCGCTCCATAGCTGCACCAGATCAGGGTGCTGCTCCCAGCAGGGCAGGATCACCGACGACGGAAGAGCCCACTCGGTTGTCATCTGAGCAACCCACAGGCGCAGCCGATCCAGCTCATCGCCCCACTCGTGCACCGACAGAGCCATCCAATCGACCGGATGCGGAAGCTCAGCCATCTCGGTATCGTCAGTCTGCCCGATTTCCTGTTCCAGATCGCGGAACTGATCCAGGTTCTGATCATCGGCCATTGCGCAGCCACCTCTCATATTGATCCCAATTCGCGGCACCGCCCAAGGGCGCTTCTAGTATCTCAGGCCGCGCCGCCACCGCCTCCACAAGCTGGTCCACCACGACGGCGTGTGCCGGCACCTCCACCGTGACCGCGCGCACCACCGGCAGAGGGTACGTCACGGCCGCCAGCGTCAGGTACGCCCGAACCGCCTCACTCTCCAGTGACCTCGTAAGGACGCGCAACGCCGTCTTCCGCAATCCACGCCGCACTAGAGCTTCCGGTAGAGCCTCCAGCGCTTCAGGCCCCTCGACGTCCGCCACCCGCCGTGCCAGTGAACGACGAACCAGGCCCGCTGTCGCTGTCTCGCTGATGACGCGCCCCTCGCGCAGAGCTTCCCACCATGACGACTCTAGGTGCGATTGGTCATCGGTGTGGATCAGCAGACAGCGCCACTCGTCACCCACCATTCGAAGCACATGAGGACAGCTAGCTTCCAGAACCTCGAAGTTGGCCCGTGAAGTCAGATCGTCATGATCAACGCCCCACTTCGTGGTCGGTACCGGAACCCAGCCAGCGGCCGACGCCCCCTCTAAAGCCGACGCGGGCACCGCTGGTGTGCCCGCGTCATCGACCATTCCGACCGAGAAATCAACGCTGTACATCCGGCTCTCCTCTCTGCTGCCGTGCTACACCCAGCAGTCGCCGCATCACCACTTCGTAGTCCATTCCGCGCCACCGTCCAGCGTCATACGCACCGTGCACCCAGTCATGGTCCGTTCGACACAGCGCCACCAGGTCCGAGTGACGCTCACGTCCCATCCGCTCGTAGCTCATGTGATGCAAGTCGGACCATGCCCCCTGGCAGACAGCGCATCGAACAGCGCCCGACCGGTTCTGTTCCTCTTCGATCCAGCGGGCGCGGCGCTCCCACCACAGCGGTGACTGCATGTACGCGCGGTAGCGGTGGCGATGCCGAGCGCGCTGCCGCCCGATTACCGCATGAGCCCGGACGCGCCTCACCGGCGTGCCTTCGCCCGAACCGCTGCACTGGGAGCAACCGGTTCTTCATCGCGAATCCGCGCGGGAGCTCGGGCCTCCATGCGCAGAGCATTCTTCACTCGCTGCTGTTCCGGTGAAGACGCTGCTTCCTGCTTCACATCATCCTTTGACGGCAGTGCCCCGGTCGCAATTACTGCCCCGGCAGGCAGCCGGTCGAGCGTTGCGTTCACCGCCGTTGCTACCCGGGTCACCACCTGTGCGCTCAGTTCTGCCGTCGTCTCCTGGTCCGCACCGGTGGTGCCCAGCACCCACCCTCCGGCGTAGGCAGTACTGGACTCAGTGGTGTCCAGCCCGTGCAGCTTCGCCAGCACATGCGCGTAGGTTTCCGCTTCGAACTCGCGCTGCCCCCGAGGCAGTGCACGAGCCCCTTCAATCTTCGGGTGATGCATCTTCACATGACCAAGCTCATGAAGCGCGGTTGCCACCGTCTCTGCTTCACCGCGGGCACCGTTGATCGTCACTTCCTGATCCTTGTACCGCGTGAGTCCTTCAGCACCGCTCGGCAACGGTCCGTCCGTGATGGTGAGGGAGAATCCCTCTCGCTCGATTTCAGCTCTCAGCGCGTCCATCAGACCATCGGGCACAACACCTTGGGTGTTGGGGCTCCACGTGGGCAGAGACGGCAGGTCAGGCCCCTCGGTCTGAGAGATATCGAAGACGCTGGCAGGCTTCACGCCCACCATCCTCTGTTCGACCTTCTCACCCGCGGCGGGCCGCTCTCGGTAAGTCAGCCGCCGCCACGATGACGGATCATCCGGAGTTGCCGACGCGAACCGCGCCGTGACCGGAGCCAGAATCTGGTAGCCCTTCTCACCGCGGCGCACCTGACGCCCCATCTCCTGAAACTGCTTGTACCCAGCTAGCAACGACGGCTCCTCCACCGACTCCCCGCGCTCCCTTCGGCCGAGATATTGCGAGTAGATCAGCGCCGCGTTGTTGGGGGAGCGGGAGCGGAACCGCGCTACGAAGCTGACCAGCGCGACCGCATCTTCGCCGGTCGCCAGGCTCTGCACACGGTCCGCCATGTCGTTCGACAGCTGCTCAACCTTCTGAGCGCGCTCCTGTAGATACTCCTCTCGTGATTGACGCGCCATCACTCATCACCACCACTCATCGTCGGGACGTCATCGGACACACCTGTCAGCCGCTCAGCGGCTGCTTCTTGCTTCTGCTGACGAAGCCGCTTCACCTGCTTGTCATAGCGTCGGAAGAACGGTTCAAAGCTGACCACTACCAGGGGTTTCGCCGCTTCGATCACGCAGCCCAAGCCCCGCCGCATGGTCTGAATCTGGTGCTTCTCCAGCACCTGCTCTTCCCGTTCCGAGTAGGAGCGTCCAACGCCCTCACCCCGTCGGGAACTCGACACAGACTCCTGCACCACCGTCCGAGTGCCCGCAGCTCGCGACATGGAGGTCAGCACTGCGTCATCGTCCACGCCACCCAGCACGATTCGCTGAGTTGCGGACTCCCACATCGCCTTCGCCGCGTCCTGGCCATAGCGCAGAGCTGCCTGTGCGAGCGACTGGAACCCAGCCGTCGTTTGGATACCCAGGCCGCCGCCTTCACTGATCATGCGGGGCAGCTCCGGCAGCCGACCAATGTTGCCGATCTCGTCAAGACTCATATGGGCAGGCGGCTCCATCCGTCCACCCGGCGCGCCGTTGGCCCGCCGCACCATTGCTCGCCAGACAGCATCCACGAGCGTCAGAATCAACTGGGCGGCGTGACCGCCGTCCTGACCCAGGATGTAGATGGTCCCGGCATCACGCAGAAACGCATCAATGTCCAACTGATCGCCACCAGGGCCGAACGTTCGACGTACGCCCCGCTCAACCAGTGCCATCCCCACGTTGGACACCGGAGCCCACATGTTCGCGCGCGTCTCCAGGTCGTCCATCTCCACCACGGACACCAACATGGAGGCCAAGTCTCCGGCCCCGCGCGTGTCCCGCAGAATCTCCACAGCATCCAGGGCGTTCTTCGGATCGAAGCACCAGCTCTGGAACTGGCCCATCGTCACGTCCCCATCGACGGCGGCAGCGTGAAGCAGGGGAGCCATCACCCGCTTCGTGGTGGCCTCCCAGAACCCCGCATTCTTGACACCCTCACCACCGCTGGACGCGAGCACACGCGCCCGCGCCAGCGCCTCACTCACGTCCTCGCACCCGGACCACAGGCACCAGGACACCCCGCTCGGCAGGCCCGCTTCTTCTCCCACACCCTCCGGGTCACAGACCATCATGGGGCCCCCGGTCTGCTCGCGCAGCTCCCATGTCATCCGCACAATCTCAGCCTTCGTCGACGTCGACAGCACAGCTCCTGGAGCCTGAGCGATCCGTGGGCCGATGATCGACTGGGACTTGCCCACACGTGACGGAGCAATCAGCATCGTAGGAGTCTCAAACGTCGTGTAGGTTTTCACCCCCTGGCTCACGCCATCCCAGAACGCGAAGTCATCCACACAGGGACGCCGCCCGGCCTCAAAATCAGGTCTGATCTGACGGTGCCGGTTCAGCACCTGTCGCGCGCCGTACTGGCGCGCAACCTCAGACCGGTCAGGCAGCCCTCGCTCCCGGCCGATCTCCCGAGCCGCCGCTGATCGCTGACGGGCCACGGTTCTCCACCCGACTCGCACCAGACCACCAAGCAGCAAGACCAGCACCGCAACCACGGTCCAAACCAGCGCGGTAGACCCCACGCCAAGGAGCTCGCCAGCGTGCCCCGGGCTCAGCACTGCCTGCACTGCCTGCCCCAGCCCGGCAGAGTACGAACGACCCTGCACAACTGCTGCCACGAAGCCAGCTGCCCACACCAGGGCCACCGGCGCGGCGACGATCCCGAGAACAAACGGGGCCACCACTTCGAAGCCGCCAGCGCGCCGCCTCATCTCCCCACGAGTGTCACGCCGCGCCATGCTTCACCATCGCCTCATCGGTGTCGAAGATCGCCGCCTCACGCGGAGTCCGCGTCACTTGCACCATCGACTGCCGCTGCCCAATGCGCCACAGGGCCTGGCCCTTGCGCAGATCAGTCAGCAGACCAGCCGCTGTATCGGTCAGGTCCAACATCTCCTGAGCCGGACCCACAGCACGCCCTGACTGCCGGAACGAGATCACCGTGGACGAATCAGACACGAGGTTGTGCGCGAGAGCCCGCGCAGCCTGTCCACCATCCCCAGCAGTCTCCAGGTCACCAAAGGAGTGGAACACCAGCACGTTAGAGATGCCCCAGCCACGCGCAATTTTCCAGTTGTGCTGCAACCGAGCGAGCAGCGAGTGTTGAGTGAAAATCCGCCACCCCTCGTCGTACACCATGAATCGGCGCCGGTGCGTACCGTCCTGGAGCGCCGACTCCATCCACGAGGACGTACACGTCATCACCACATCAAGCAGCCGATTTCCATCCAGACGCGACACATCGATGGTCAGCATGGGCAGCGACGGATCAAACCGCACAGTGGACTTCCCGTTGAGCACGCCACCCAGCGCCCCCTGCGTCAGCTTCGCAAGTGCATGGCCCACCTCCTGCGAGTGGTCGCGCACCTCCGTCATGCGCGTGAACCCCTCGGGCACCCGGTCACGTTCATCCTTTTGGGGATTGAACAGCTCATGCACTACATCACCCAGCACCGGCTCCTCAGCATCACGACGCAGCACCTGAGTGAGCGCATACAGCAGAGCGCTCGACTCCATTGGAGTCAGCTCCCGCCCTTCCGGCATCAGCCGCTCTGTGATCGCCTCCAGCAGCATGGCCCGGCGATTGCGAGTGGTCTCCTCCCAATCCTCCTCGCTGTATGAGGAGGGGCGCGTGATCGGGGTGCCCAGAACATTGATCCGATCCGCACCACCGGGGCCGATCTCAAACGCTGCACCGCCGACAGCGCGCGCGGGCGCAGTCCACTCACCCTTTACATCAGCAGGCACATACGACCGATAGCCAAAAGCCGCGCCGCGCGTGGTCAAGGCTTTGTTCAGCGTGGACTTTCCCGAGCCCACTTTGCCTGAGCAGATGATGTTCGGGTCATCGAGCACACCAGCCTCATATGCGCTGAACGGGTCGTACGTAAACACGCCGCCGCCGAGAAGGTTCTGGCCCATCACCATGCCCTGAGCGCCAAGACCCGGGTCAGCGAGGAACGGATACGTGAGCCCCAGGATTCCGGTGTGCGCACGGTGCGATTGAGCCTGGAACGCATGCGACGTTCGCAAAGCCTTCGGCCCCTTCTCACCGGCAGCAGGCAGATAGTCCTCAGACCGCCAGGCCGTCTTCTCTTCCCGAGCCACACGCGCTCGCTCCGCAGCCTTCGCCTTCTGATCCTCTGCGATCAGTTCACGCTCACGGCGGCGCATCAACCGCCAGTCCGTCCGCGACAGACGTCTCGCACTGGCCGTCACCACTCGACGCTTCGACTTCTCCACTGTCACAGCCCCCGTCCGAATGGCAGTGCGCCAGCGATGAACGCCGACGCCTGTTCACCGCCGAGAATTCGCAGTTCACACCCCGACTGCGCTGCCGCAGTCCGGGCCTGGTCCGTCACCACGCGCAGCTCCTGGAGATCGTCAGCCGAGACGGTCACCAGCCCGGCGAACCGCATAGCACCGTGGCCCTCTTCCAGTGCGTTTTCTTCGTTTTCCAGCGCTTGGCGCTCACGCTGACGCTCCTTCGTGTCGATAGCACCGGACTTTCGTTCCCACATCCGTGACGTTTCCGCCGCGGTGGACGCCGCACGCGCGCTGGTGATGGCACGCCGAGTCGGGATCGGCTCATAGATCATCGTGAACGTATGGCGAATCTGTGCAATCACCAGGCGCTGGAGGAATCCCGCCGTTGCCTGCTTCCGAGGCCACTCCACAACCCACAGCACCCGCTGATAGCCCGACTCAGTGCGGAAGTACGTGAACGCTTCGTCCACTGCCAGCGGGCCAGCACCAGCGAGTGACCGCCCAACCTCAGGGTGAGCCTCCAGCTCTGCCAGCGAATCCGGGTCATACGCGGTCCGAGCCAGCACGGCAATGTCTCCCGATGAGCACCAACCCTCAAAGTTCACCTGGGCATCCCCCAACCGCGACCGAAGATGCTGCATTCGCTCACGCAGAACCTCAGCGCCACCAGTGACACCACCGCCCGCCGCACGCACGCTGCCTGCCACGCCACGCGCGGTCATCTTGAGCCGAATCGAAACCCACGCTTCGTGGCGCACGGACCGCACGCGCGAAGCAGCCAGGTACTCGCCATACAGCTCATGCGCAGCAGACGACACCTCCAAGGTTCCCTCAGATTCAAAGTGCGCCCGCACCTCCTCACCCGAGTCCGAGATGGCGCGCAGCAGAACCTGCACCCGGTCTACACCCGAACCAGCATCCTCACAGAACGCCGCCAGCACACTGCCGAAGCCAGACGCCACGGAATCCTGTCGCTCACTCTCAGCCAGTACGAACGAATCCGACGCACTCACTCGCGCCACCGCCGTCAGCGTACGAGTCGTCGGATCATGCACCAGACCGGCGCCACTGAGAGCATCACTAAGCACGCGCAGCCGCGCAGCATCCCCAGGCAGACCCAGCGCCCCAGCGGGCCGCGGTGCCAGCGGGCGCGCACGGTACGTCCGCTGCCCCGTAGCACCGCGCAGCAGCCATCGGCCGAGGTAGGGCACCCAGTTCACCAAGGGACGGCCTGTCCACCACGTCGGTGCAACCCCAAGCAGCACCATCACAGGCACTGCCATCCCAGCGCGCCCCAGCCACAGACCGGCCACAGTGAAGACGAGAGCAGCACCCAGTAGCCCTAGCTGCACACCGCTGATTCCCGCGATCACTCCACGCTGAGAGCGGCGAGGGAACCTCGCCGTCAACCGCTGTGATGCCTCCGCAGACATGAAGTCCTCCTCAGGTCAGTAGTCGAGGTGAGATCAGGAGAAAATCGACGGCGCCTGATTCGCGAAGAACGTGATCAGAGCATTGGCGCCCGCGCAGACCATCGCAACCAGCGCCGCGACCGCCAGCACCTTCACCCCGATGGCTGCCACACCCGGTCGGTGTGACAGCGAAGCACCGCCCCACACGATGGCCCCAGCGATCAGCACAATCACCGCCGCAATCAGCCCGATATTCATGATGGTTCCGGCAACGTCCGTCAGAAACGTCTTGACGCCGCTGGGCAGCGCGTCCCACGTTGGGGAAACACCGGGATCGAAGTTCTCTGCAATGACCATGGTTCGCGTCCTCTCACGTCGTAGTCCGGCCCTGCACCGGAGCACCTGACCCCACAAGCGCCGTGAGCACGACAACGGGGCCGCCACTGGAAATCCGGTAACGGCCCCGGTCTCAATTTGCCCGGATCAGCTAATCCACAACGTAAACGCTCGATCGCCCAGCCACGCCACGAACAGGCTCAAACCGGCCGCGACGACCGCGGAGCACGCAGCTCCCACCACCGCGAACCACCCGGACTGACTCATCTGCGGGCGGCTTGAAACTGTGCCAATCCCTGCCATCACCGCGCCGAGGACGACCCCGACCACTGCCAGGATGAGAGCGGCATTGGCAGCGGTGCCCGCGATGGACTCTAGTAGGTCGCGAGACCCCGGCGGGAGAGCGTCACCACGAGGAACCAGTGGATCAGTCATGCTTCGCCCCTCCATCCTGAGCCGTGCTGTCCTCGCTCACCGGCACAGGCGTAGACCGGACCGAGCCGTGCCCGGTCGTGGAATCCTCGACCGGCGGTGATGGTTCATCCGCCATCATCGAGTCACCCGACGCAACCACAGCATCCGATCCAGACGACGCCGCCGCTCCAGAGGAAGCAACGTAGTCAGCGTCACGACCCGACGCAGCCGACGCAGTGTCCCCAGCCTCGACCGGGGAATGCTCCGACGAAGCGGAGCCGCCACTCGTGGCCCCACCCGCACTCGTGCCCTCGTCGATGCCCTCCTGGACCTGAGACTGAGCTTCCTTCGCCGTCTCCTGCACCGCGCCCACAGCGGCCTTACCCGCCTCAACAGCGCCCACAGCTGCCAAGCCAACGCCGGTACCAGCGGCAGCCGCCTCACCGGCGGCGACCTCACCACCAGCAGCCTGACCGGCAGCACCGGCCCCTGAACCGCCACCAGTCCCGGACACGCCAGCTTCACCGCCTCCACCGGTCCCGCTGGACACGGTGCCGCCCCCTGCATCACTCAGAACGGACCGCGCACGGCTAGCAGCGGACTGGGAGACATCGACCGCGGATGCCGGGACGCGACTCAGGCGCGACTGAGCGGCCTGTCCGGCCTGACTGATCGCCGCCACCGACGCCTCACCCATCCACCCGAAAAAGGCGAAGCACGCCACCGGCATGAACGCCGCGATAAGCAGCATCATGATGCCCGAGAGCATCGTGGCCAAGTCCGGCAGCACAAACGATCCACCCTCAACTCCAGGCTCAATGATCGCGAGAACACCCAGCCCCATCACAACCGCGATAGCAAGCTTCGTGAACAGCAACGCCACCAGCCACCCGGTCCACGTGGACGCCCACCGTCGAGTCGGCCCCCACGAGAGACCAGCCAGACAGATCGGACCCACCACGATGACGACATACAGCAGCGCGTTACGGGTCACCAGAGCGAGTCCGATGATCACGCACGACACCAGCACCAGCAGCGCGGAGATGATCGCGATGATCGCCGTCACGAGAATTCCGGCCGCGGGTACCTCCCACCCCTTCACGGGCCCACTCACATCTTGCCCCGCGGAGAGATTTCCAATGACGGTCCCCACGGAGACCACAGCGCCCATGATCCGGTCCACGAAGGAGTCCACGTCCGTCAACGTGGCGTTCAGCAACCCCGTGGCCACGCTGTCGAGTGCCTGAACCCCCAAGTGGGTCAGGGGCAGCAGCGCCAGCGTCCCGATCAGTGACCCGGCGGCCCCGAACGCTGCACCCCGAGCTCCGGCAAGGCTACGCGCCCGAAACGACTCCACGCAGATTCGGAGCATGGCGAACAGGATGATCAGTGGCAGCGCGATGAAGAAGATGCGCCCGCCCATGTCGTAGATGAACTGACCGTCCACCTGAGGTTCAGTCGTGTGGATCAGCAGGTTCATGATGAGACGGAAGAAGTACTGAGTCCCATCGACGATCGATTGCGCGAGGTCCCACAGCGCCTCCTGAAACTTCGACTCCGCAGCCGCGGTAGCCCGATCCGCGACCGCTTGCGTGGGCCCCTTCTCCAGCACCTCGCTCGCAAGCTGCACATTGTCATTCGCCGCGACCTTCGTCGCCGTCTTCGCCGTCTCAACTGCCCCGCACGCGACAGGGTCAGCTGACAACAGGCAGTCTTTGATCCCCGTAGATTGCGCCGAATCGGGCGCAGCCGGAAGCAGCACGTCAGCCATTGCCATTGGACTTCACCTTCCCCGTCATCTCCACCGACAGCACAGTGCACGTTCTTGCGCCCTTCTCACACGACAGCACCACGACCCACTCCACCGGTCCTTCGTCCCACTGCCGACGCGACCCATCCTTCGCCGTCGCCTGCCGCTGAAGGTTGCCCTGCACGGTTACCACCGTGGTTTCCTGACCCTCCAGCCACTTCGCCAGTTTCTTTTGCTCCTCACTAGACGGCTCCTCGCCACCAAAGAAGCGCTCCTGGACGTAGCCATCATCGCTGGCGACCTTGGTCCGGGTCGGCTCAAACTCATCAGCCACACCAAGCTTTTGACGCTCCTCCCACGGCTCCCACGACAGCGCCAACATCGTCGTCGCATCAGCCCACTGCGCCTGAGGAATACCTGGCGCATCACTAGGGGAGACCTCAGCCAACACCCGCGCGTAGTCATCCTGCTCAAACCGCTCGGCGTCCGTGGACCCCAGCATCCGCGTCACATTGGCAGCCATCTCCGCCGGGTCATCGGTCTGCGGCAGAGGAACCAGCGAGGTCACGTTAGCGGTCTGTGGGTCACTCCCCTTCTTCGTCGGAACCGGCCCCGCTGACGGTGTGGCCGAGGGCCGCACATCCACCCGCTCCTCCGCAGGCACCGTGCTGTTCCGGCCCAGCACAGACAGCCCCACGATAGCCACGATCATCACCAGGACCACCACCGCCGGGATGATGACCCGCTTCTGCTTCAACCTCCACATGACACGCTCCTTGCCGCATCGGCACGCTGACTCATGTCCCCACAAGCCCGCGCGCCACGACAGCTACGCCACCGCCCACCGATCAGGTGGCCCCGCCTCCAACACATGCACCCACCACGCCTGTGTCTCCTGACCACGCGCGCCACTCAGCCACGCCCGCCACAGAGCTCGCTCATAACGATGCCGACGAATCACCTCAGCCACCACCGCGACAGCCCCTACACGCTCAGCAACCACATTCAGCCGGTCCGGTCGGGCAACCAGCCGTCCTCGCTCGATCTCAACCAGGCCCCAGGACCGCATCATGCCGACCACCTCGTGTGCGGTCGAACGCGAGATACCCGAGCGACGCGACGCCTCCAGCACAGACGACGCCCCACGCTCAATCGCCTCGAACACCAGCGCCGCAGCAGCACCCAGCTCCACGAACACGGGCCGCAGCGCATGAACCTTTCCAGCAGGCAGCTCCACACGCTCCGCCAACGCTCGATGCCGCTCAGGGATACGCAGCTCGTACACATCCGCCTCGACACCCTCAGCCGCCTTCACCTGCACAATCCACGGGTCCGCCGACTCCCTCAATACCTCCAGCAACCGAGCCACAGTGGACGCATCGACCGGCATCGACACCGACAGCGACCGCACCCCAAAGGACACATACCGCGAACCCACCTGATGAGCAGCCGCCGCAAGCGCCCGCAACAGCAAGCGCACATGCACCCCCCGGGCACCAGCAAACTCCGCTCGCTCCACCTCAGCCAGCACCGCACGCCAACGCCGAATGAACCGGTGCTCATCAATCTCAATTTCACGCGCTGAACGACCAGTGCCTGCCCCCCTCGTGACATTGAACGCCGCGCTTGTGTTGCACTGACGGACAGACGTCGGCCGCGGCGTAGCAGCCACAATTTTTTGAGCCTTCACCAGCTCCTTTCCGAGGCGGGAATGCCTGTCGCCACTGACGTTGTGGAACATCGTCGCCAGACCCGGCCACCGACCGTCCTCCATCCGCGCAACGATCCCGCCGAAGTCCAGCCCGGCGCGCGCCGCCGCGCAGATCACCGCCATCCGCCCCTCGGATGCAGAGCGGTACCCCGCTTCTTCGAACGCCCCCGACTGAGCCAGGCGCGCCATTCGCTCAGACAGCACCCGCTGCCCTCCCAGAGGCAGCGCATCGACACTGTCCACCGCATCCACCGGAGCAGGCGCCGCCAGGGCCATCTGGTCTCGCCGAATCTGGGCAATCTCCTCGCTCAGAACGCGCCTCAGCGCCCCGAGCACGTCTGAGCCGTTTCGCACCAGCAGGACGCGGCGCGCAGTATCAAGGTCCGTCACCAGCTCCTGGAAACCGCCGCGCTTGTGCACCGAGCCAGGCGGCCGGATGCAGCCCGACTCAGCCCCGGTCACGTGGGGCTGTGCATCCACCCCAGGGAAACGACGCGCAACAGCGCGAGCCAGCTCAGCGGCGTCCACCGCGCTGAGCCCATCCCGCAGAGGCAGATAGACGTGATGGCGCCCGGCAGGGGAGCGGTCCACAATGACCGACCCACCGCACCGCTGGAGCAGTGCAACCAGACGGTGAGTGAGCGCCGCGCCCTCAGACCCCTCCACATCGACGTCAAGAGCCAGCGTCCGGCAGAAGCCGTGCGAGTTGTAGAGGAGAACCGCCGCAGGCTCCCGCGGAATATCAGCCGTCAGATCAACTTCGCGCGTCCGCGGGTACTCCCACCGACCACGACGGCCGTTGAACCGCGCCACACGAACCCGCGACCGACCCGCCAGCCCCGCGGCCAGCGACCACGCCGATGCTTGCGCCTCACTCACTCCCGGCCGTACCATGAGAGCGACCTCCTTGTTTGTGTTTTGAGGACAACTAGGTCAGTGGAGATCGAGGAAGGCCGCCAAACCTTTTGATCCTCATCTCCCGCAGCTTCAAGAGCGCCGCGCCGACTCGGGGCGGCGCTCTTCTGCTGCACAGGTTCACGCGACACGACGCAGCACCGCCCGCCCCGCACGCTCACTCGTCTCGAACAGAGCAGGCTGCACACCCACCGAGCGCCCCAAGCCACTCGGCCGAGCGGCCACAATCCGGGCCTGACGCTCATGCCACGAGGACACCTTCACAGCGCGCCCAGCGCGCCGCGCATGCGCGCACTCACTCAGGAGGGACCACTCAGGATGGCGCTCAGTACCGAACAGCAGCCCCGCCATCGCGGCCGCACGCTCACGAGACAGCCCAACCTCACGCAGGTGCTCACCGGCCTCCAGGAATCGACGCAGCCGCCGACGGGTCACAGACGCCGTAGCGCCCACACCTCGCTCACCATCCACAGCAGTGTCAGCCGCCACCTCCACGCAGCGCGCCACAACCGCCCCGCGCACCCGAAACCGCTGAATCAGCACCGCGGCGAACTCACGCACCACGGCCGCCGACTCCGGTGACCCCTCACCCCGCGCAGGTGCCCACGCGGACGCCATCGACACCGAATCCAGCGCCGGGCCATCATCTGCGGTCAGTTCACTGAACCGTTGCACACGCTGAACCCCCGCGCCGACCTGGCGTGATCCCACACCCATCGTCTCCGCAAGAGCCGCGCGGTCCACATTGAGACTGACACTCTTAATCACGAACCCCAACGGTGCATCCATCTCCAGAATCCGAGCCGCCGAAGCCGCCAGACCGCCGCGACCCGAGATCACCAAAACCGCCTCAGCAGCGCAATCTCCCGCGCTCTCAGTGGTCGCACTCTTAGGCTCCAGCACCCGCGTCAGAAAGTGCGCCAGCGCTTCGCCAGCAGGAGATGACCAACCCGCAGGGTCAGCGGCAGCAGCTATCAGAAGCTGCCGAAACTCCTGCTCGTCACTCATCGCGGACATTACTGATCCCCTCAGCTCTTGCCATCGCAAGCTCTGTCCTGCTCAGCCCGCTGCACCCACCGGCGCAACATCTGACCGCGGACCTGAACCTCGCCATCGGTCTCCCGCACCAGGCGCTGAGCAACGTCATCCCACGGCGCCGGAGTCACCGACCGCCGCTGATCCATCGCCCACTCCCACAGACCCCCATGACCAGCTTCACGAAGGAGGACGTCTGCAAGTCTCGCCTGTGTACTCATGGACCTTAGCGTAGTACGGATTTCCGTACTCTCGCAAGAACTTGGCGCGTACAGCGTGTTTTTTGGTTTCAGGGCCGCTAGCGTGACTTACATGAGTACTGCCCCAGCGCATGAATTCCCGACCACTGACCAGCGAATCTCGGCAGCGACAAAGGCGCTCATGGCTGCTCGTGACGTGCGAGCCGACGATCTGGCGCTCGCAATCGGAGTCAGTCGGAACCAGACCTTCGCCAAGCTTCGCGGCGCTTCGACCTGGAAAGCGTCCGAAGTTGAGGAGATCGCTCGCTACTTCGGTGTGGCCATCGGGAGCCTCTATGAAGGGATGGGCCTGCTTGGCGACACGACGAAGCCCCGCCGGATGTCCGACGGGGCTTCTCGTGGTGGTGCGCCATCAGGGATTCGAACCCCGGACCCACTGATTAAGAGTCAGTTGCTCTAACCAACTGAGCTAATGGCGCGTGTTCTGCTCCCACCGGCCACGGGCCAGGGAGCGGTACGGATCGACTGTAGCGGGAACGAGTCGGACCGCACCAGCCGGGCTAGGGGAGTGTGACCGAGAAAGCACCGTCTCCCGCCGGGACCGCCCAAGGCTTCGGTGTTGGCTGTGATCGGATCGGATCAGAACCGCGTCGCATACACTGATAGCGTCCCCGCGACCCGCCCTTGGATGAAGGAGTCCGTTCGTGAAGATCGCAGTCACCGGAGCCACCGGCGTGCTCGGCCAGGAGGCCACTGAAGCGCTCGTCGCTGCAGGCCATGAGGTGACCGGCGTGACGCGCCAGCAGCGGGGTGTGCCAGTCATCGAAGGTCGCGGCGCGAAAGCAGTGATCGCGGATGTGTTCTCTCAGAGCGAGCTGACCCGCGTGTTTCGCGGGCATGACGTGGTCATCAATACTTTGGCGAAGATCCCGGCGGGAATGACGGCGCTTCGGCCGCTCGCCTGGCGGGAGGATGACAAGCTCCACCAGGAGGCGTCCGTCGCAATTGCAGCCGCTGCTGCTGATGCGGACATCCGCCAGCTGATCCAGGAATCCTCCCTGTTCATGTATCCCGATAACGGGGATAAGTGGATTGCGGAAGACCAGGCACTGAACGTGCGCAGCTCCGCATTCCGGCCGCGTGTGCGGGAGATGCGGGCGGCCGTGGACTTCGCCCAGCAGGGCCGCACCGCGGTGATCCTGCGGCTCGGCCAGCTGTACGGGCGGGACCCGGTCACCACGGACACCCTGCGCAAAGTCCGCAGCGGCGCTCCCGTGCTGCTCGGCAAGCCCTCGAACTTCATCACCCTGCTGCATCATCACGACGCGGGCCTTGCCTTCGTGCGTGCTCTCTCTGCCCGCTCCGGCTTCTACAACGTGGGCGGCGAGCCGATCCGCCGCGAACGCTGGGCGATCGACCTGGGCCGCGAAGCGAAAGCAGACGGGCCCGCGAAGTTTCATAACGAGATCACTCAGCGTGCGCTGAACGCCCGGATGGATGTGCAGCGCCGCTCACTGCGCGTGTCCTCCCGCCGGTTCATGAACGAGACCGGCTGGCGCCCCACGATCGGCCCCTCCACGCTCGGCTGGTCCAGGGTGTAGCACTGGCTTCAGAGACGCGCGCCACCTCTGAGCCGCCCCGATTGGCGCACCGCCGTGAACGGTGAGTATGCTGGGGCATGTTGCGCACTTCGGTGAGCACATGGTGGTCGTAGCTCAGTTGGTAGAGCTCCTGGTTGTGGTCCAGGCGGTCGCGGGTTCAAATCCCGTCGATCACCCCGGATATAGGGCGAGGCCCAGAACCTCCCGCTGGAAGGCGAGCAGGTTCTGGGCCTCGCTTTTCCTCTTTTTGAGGCCGCCTGAGACCCCCGTCAGCTCACGGAGTCCAGCAGTCCGCGCCGCACAGCCTCCGCCATCGCCGGCCAGACGGGCAGACGGGGGATGAGCGTGGCCTGGTAGGCGTGATACGCGTCGGGCTTGCCGTCCCACACGGTGGCCTGCGCCTGATTGGTCCGGTCCAGCTCATGGTGCCAGGAGCCGTTCTCCGCATCGATCAGATGCGTAGCGATGAACTCCCACCACTGCTCATACAGCTTCGCCCAGCGCTCATCTCGAGTGGTGCGGTAGGCCACTGCCGCAGCGGACACGGCCTCAGCGGCCACCCAGTGCATGCGCTCATGCACCACCGGGTCATCATTCCAGTCCACGGTGTACACGAAGCCCGGCTGCCCATCCTGACCGAACAGCAGCGCCGCCCGATCCATCAGCGTGAGCGCTCCTTCGAGCAGCCACTGCGGCTGTTCAAGACCGTGACCGGCGAGCGCGGCACGGGCGCTGAGCGCTAGCCGCGCCCATTCGAACCAGTGGCCCGGGGTGGCGCCGTACGGGCGGAACCTGTCATCTTTGCGGTCCGCATTGAACTCCGCCTGCACCTGCCACTGGGCGGTGAAATGCTCCGGCAGCGACCAGTTGTTCTCGCGCGCATGCTCATGGACTGCATGCTTCAGCACGCCAACGGCGATCTCCAACAGGTCGCTGCGGCCGGTCACGTCAGACGCTGCCAGCAGCGCTTCCACCGCGTGCATATTCGCGTTGATGCCCCGGTAGTCTTCACCGGTGGTGAAGTCCCGAGTGAAGGATTCGGCGAACATGCCATGCTGCTTCTCGTAGAACCGGTCCAGCAGGATGCTGAGCGCCTCGTCCAGCAGGGCGCGTGCGCCGGGGCGGCCCGCAGCGGTTGCGGATGCTGCCGCAAGCACTGCGAACGCATGCGAATAGCACGCCTTCGTGCCGTCCACAACGGCGCCGTCATGGCCCACGGCGGAGACGAACCCCCCGTGCTCCGGGTCTCGGAACAGGCTGCTGATCGCGGCCACT
This sequence comes from uncultured Dermabacter sp., assembly GCA_947252755.1. Lineage (GTDB taxonomy): Bacteria > Actinomycetota > Actinomycetes > Actinomycetales > Dermabacteraceae > Helcobacillus. The sequence goes on along the minus strand of CAMXWV010000007.1, from coordinate 106,287 downwards.
CCATGATCCGCGTACGGGCCGAACTCCGGTTTGCCCTGCATCGCTGCCAGGGAGAACACATGAGTCATGCGGGCGTTGATCCACAGCTCGCGCGGGTGGAAAAGGTCCACCTCACCCGTGGTGTTCTGCCAGCCGAATCCCTCCTTGAGTGCGGATCCGGCTGCGAACGCGAGCAGCTCATCACCTTCGTCAGCCAGCCACTGGGCGTGCTGCGGGGAGTTCAACCAGCGCATCGAGGGCGGAATCTCAGTTCCGTGCGCGGCGGAAGCTTCCGTCATAGCGCCGTCCGCGTTCAGCTCCAGGCTTTCTGACAGCACCCGCAGATACTCCGTGGTGGGGCCCGGCTGAGACACGATCATCGCCTCGCGGTAGTACTTCAGCTCCTGGATCGACTCCTTGATATCCGCCAGCGCCCGGTGCCCGCCGTGCTTGGCGGGAGTATTGAAGAACACCCGCGGCAGCCAGCGCTTGGCCAGCTCTTTGAAGCTGGACACGTCGATCGTCCGATAGGACAGGTGCCCTTCGAACAGCGGCAGGTCACGCTCCAAAAAAGCACGATCGGTGCCCACACTATTGCCCGCCAGGGGCGCCTTGCCCGGCTCCTGCACGAACTGGGTGACATAGTCCAAACAGGCCTGCTGGGCTTCTTCCAGGCTCACACCCTGTTCAAGCTCATCAAGCAGGCCTGAATCAGTGTGCATGGTGCGCACAAAGTCATTCATGGACTCGATCGCCCCCTGGGGTGGGCGGATCACAATGTCCACGCCTTCGCCCAGAACCGTGAGGTCCCCGTCGGTCACAAGGACCGCCACCTCGATCAGGGCGTCGTTCTGCTTGTCCAGGCCGGTCATCTCACAGTCCACCCAGACAATGCGGTCGTGGACGGGGTTCTTCACGCTCTTCACGTGTTCCACCCTAAGCGATCTCGGTATTCACTGAACGCACATGCTCGCTCTATACAGTTGCTCTGCCAGGGTGCAACGGCGCCCGCTCAGACCAGAGAAAGGACAGGGCATGGCTGACTACACTCTTCCGGACCTCACTTACGACTACGGTGCGCTTGAGCCGTCCATTGACGGCAAGATCATGGAGCTGCACCACTCCAAGCATCACAAGGCCTACGTGGACGGCGCGAACACGGCGCTGGAGAAGCTCGCTGAGGCACGCGAGAAGGATGACTTCGGCACCATCAACCAGCTGTCGAAGAACCTCGCGTTCAACCTTGCCGGGCACGTGAACCACACGATCTTCTGGCAGAACCTCTCCCCGGAGGGTGGGGACAAGCCGGAGGGCCAGCTCGCCTCCGCTGTGGAGGAGTTCTTCGGCTCGTTCGACGCGCTCCGCGCACAGTTCACCGCTGCAGCCCTCGGCATCCAGGGCTCCGGCTGGGCGATCCTCGCATGGGACAGCCTGGGCCAGAAGCTCATCATCGAGCAGCTGTACGACCACCAGGGCAACCTCGCCGCCGCCACGGTCCCGCTGCTGCTGCTGGACATGTGGGAGCACGCCTTCTACCTCCAGTACCAGAACGTGAAGGCGGACTATGTCAAGGCCTTCTGGGACATCGTGGACTGGGCCGATGTGGCCGACCGCTTTGAGCGCGCACAGAAGCAGACCAATGGTCTGATCGTGCCGACCGCCTGATCCCGGTCATCTGCTGCAAGCGCCGCTCCATCCCACCGGGAAGGAGCGGCGCTTTGCTGTGTTCACCTCTGCTCAGCGGCCCGCGTGCGATCGCTCACGGCGCGGCGCCGGCGGGGCAGATCCTCGACTTTCGTCGACACGCGTCGGCGAACATTCCGACCGATGGGGGAGCCGCCGGAGCCAGCGGCGCGGATAGGGTTATTCCATGAGCCTTCACCCTGACGAGCAGTCGCCGAAACGCCCCTCCGAACCGAGTCAGCACGGCGAGACTGCTGCCATTGCCAAACCCACCCTGTTCAACGGCGCCACCCGGCATGGTCTGCTCGGCGACCTGCCGATGCGCCACCCGTGGGAGCTGCCCCTGTTCGTCGTTGCGGTAGCGGTGACCATCGGCCTGAACCTCCTCTGGCTGGCTTCCCTGGTGCTGCTGGTTGTCGTGGCAGCGAGAGGGGAGTCGCTGGTGGATGTCACGGACATTGACCCGATCGTGATCCAGCTGTACGCGGTGATCGGCGTCATGCCGTGGGCGATCTGGATTCTCCGTGCCCTCATGTACGCGCGGATGCGAGCCTTCGCCGTGCGCATGACCCCCACCCAGTTTCCGGAGGGCTACTGGATGGTGGCGGACGCCGCCCAGCAGATGGGCATGCGCCGCGTGCCCGACGCGTACGTTCTCATCGGCAACGGCGTGATCAACGCATTTGCAGCAGGCCACGGCTTCCGCCGCTACGTGGCCGTGCATTCAGACCTGTTCGAGGTGGGCGGTGCAGTTCGCGACCCAGAAGCCCTCCGGTTCGTGATCGCTCACGAGGTGGGGCACCACGCGGCTGGCCACACCGGCTACTTCCGCCTGCTGCTGCAGAACCTCGCCTTCCAGATTCCGCTGCTCGGCAAGGCGCTCAGCCGCGCCCAGGAATATACCGCGGACAACTACGGCTACTCGGTGGTGCCCGAAGGCGCCCCGGGCACGATGGCTCTGCTGTCCGCCGGCAAATACCTGAACGCGCACGTGAACGTGCATGAGCTCGCGGACCGTGCCGCCACCGAGAAGGGCCTGTGGTTGCACCTGGTCAACTGGACCTCCACCCACCCGATCACCACCTGGCGCGCTCACGCCCTGCGTGACCGCACCCGCTCCGGGAAGCTGTGGCTGCGGCCGAAGACCACCGTGTACGAATCGCTGCTGCCGGCAGGCTCCACCTTCACCAGCAAACACCCCACCCCGCAGCAGGCGCTTGACCTGATCGATCAGGCGAAAGAGCGCGGCTGGGTGCTGGGAGAGGAGCAGTTCGGCCGGTTCCCGGGGGCGCACTACCCCACGCCCACCATGCGCCCGATCCACATCCGTGACCCCTACTCCACCGGGGTGGCGGAGGACTGACAGCGCCCCCAGCAGGATTCGAACCTGCGACCGACCGCTTAGAAGGCGGGCGCTCTATCCGCTGAGCTATGGAGGCCGTGCTCAGGCCGGCCGCCATAGCCGGCAGAGCGCACCCAGCATACGTGACATCCCGCGCGGCGCCGCGGTCAGCCTCGGGTGCGGCAGCGCAGTTCTCCGCTGTGACCGCCTAGTCGCCCAGATCCCGCACCGCCGTCTGGCGGGGCTGCTCGCGCTCGCGGACCCTGGGGATCACAGCTAACCGGCTGCGAACCTCAACTGATCTCCAGGAGGAGCGACCATGTCACCGATGCACACCACGATCGCCGGCAATGTTGCCCAGCCAGTGCGTCTGCAGAAATTCGACGACGGAAACCTCATCGCCACATTCACCGTGGCGGTCAATGACGGCTACTTCAACCGTGAGACCGGCAAATACGTGGAGAAGGACTGTGAATTCGTGCGGGTGCAGATCCGCCGCAAGAGCCTGGCACGCAACGTGCACGCATCCCTGAAAGTGGGGGATCCGGTGATGGCACAGGGCAAACTCAGCACCCACCAGTGGACCGGAGCTAATGATCGCGAATTCTACACTCTGGTTCTCCAGGCAGACAACTGCGGCCCGAACCTGCTGTACGGCGCTACTCGCTACTACAAGAACCCCAGCACACAGCCGATCGATCCCGCCACCGGACAGATCAAAGCCGGCGGGGCGGACACCACCGCCACGGAGGAAGGCGTAGTGCTGCCACCGGATGAAGGCTCCCCGCTCACGGATGAGGGCTCTTCGCTCACCACAGCGGGCTCGCCAGAGGCCGAATCAGCCGAGCCCGCCCCGTTCTGAGCGGATAGCGGCAGCCTCAGCTCGCCTCCGGCTCGTCCGTGCTGATGCTCTCCTGCGGAAGGCCCATGCCAAGGCTTGCCTGCAGGGCTGCCACCAGCTGTGGCACCAGGTTTGGGCCCACCCGGGTGGGGGATCCCGCTGGCGCATCGACAGCGCGCACCAGGCACCAGGTTTCACCGGTGAGCAGCGCGCCCGCGGCTGCGAGCATGGTTGATGCAGCCTCGCCCTCGGACGCGCCGGGAATCTCGGCGATGATCACGCCGCCATCAAGCTGTTCGGGCCAGAGCGCATCCGCGAGCTCATCCATCGGCTCGGTGCTGTGAGCATCAAGATCCACCGCGGTCAGGTGGTGGGAATCGGACTGTGCCTGCTGAAGGGTCTGCTCATCCAGCACCGAGGCGAACGCGGGCTGATCAGTGAGCAGCTGCTGTGTGCTCAGCAGCGCAAACCGGCTGATGGGCCTGGTGCGGGAGGCGGGGGAGGGCGCGTCGGCAGACGCGGCGGGTGCGCCGGCGGTGTGCCGAACAGCGTCGAGGAGGGCGGCGGCGAGCGCAGCCTGGCGCTCACTGAGCTGATTCAGAGCAGACGAGTTCTCACTCACGGCAACACCTGACAGAATAGGGGTGGTCAATAGGTTCCACAGTACGTGCGGCTGTGCCATCTGAGTTGAGGTCTGTCTGTGAGTTTCTCGGTCCCCACCCCCGGACCCCGCCAACCACGCCCGAAGAAAGCCCGCCAGGATGGTGAACGCCAGGGCCTGTCACCATTGGCGATCACTGCCATCGTGATCGGTGTGCTGGTGCTGGGACTGGTTGTTGCGGCTGAAGTGGTCACCAAATACCTGTGGTTCAGTCAGCTCGGCTATATCGATGTGCTTTGGACCCGCTGGATCACACAGGCGGTCCTGTTCGTGATCGGGGCGGTGCTGATCGCCGTGCCGATCTTCATCAGCCTGCGAGTGGCCTACAGCCGGCGGCCGATCTACCCGCCGGTCACACGGGAGCAGGAGGCGATCGAGCAGTTCCGTGAAACGATCAACCCCCTGCGCCGGATGATCACCATTGCAGTGCCAGTAGTGCTCGGCATCTTCGGCGGTCTCACAGCAGCCCGATCCTGGCAGCAGGTGCAGATGATGCTGCACGCGCGCAACTTCGGCACGAAGGATCCGATCTTCAACCACGACGTGGGCTTCTATATATTCCATATGCCTGTGATCGATCTGGCGCTCACCCTGCTGAACTTCGTGGTCATCGCCACCGCGGTGGCTGCGGTGGCGGGGCACTTCGTGTACGGGGGGATCGCCTGGGGTGAGGGCACCGGGCTGTCCTTCACGAAGGCGGCGCGCACTCACGTGGGGATCATCGCTATCGCCTACCTGGTGGTCCTTGCCGCGCAGCACTGGTTCGAGCGCTACAGCTTCCTCAACGCTGAGCATTCACGCTTCCAGGGAGCGTCATACACGGACGTGAACGCGCTGATCCCATCCAAAACGATCCTCGCGATCTCCGCACTGATTGTGGCCGGCCTGATCGTGGCGTGGATCCTCAAGGGGAACTGGAAGCTGCCGGCGGTAGGTGCCGGCCTGATCGTGCTGTCCACCGTGGTGGTGGGCATGGTGTACCCGGCGCTGATCCAGAACTTCAAGGTGGCGCCGAATGAGCGCGCACTCGAGCGCACCTATATTCAGCACAATATCGATGCCACCCGCGATGCTTACCGGCTCACCGGCGTGAAGGAGACCCGCTACGAGGCGAAGACGAACGCGGACGCGGGCGCGCTGCGATCCGACGCCTCCACCACCGCGCAGATCCGCCTGTTGGACCCGGCCGTGGTGTCCCCAACCTTCGAGCAGCGTGAAGCGAACCGGCCCTACTGGGGCTTTGAGAAGGTTCTGTCCGTGGACCGGTATGACATCGACGGCGAAAGCCAGGACACCGTGATCGGTGTGCGCGAGCTGCGCCCGGACAAGCTGAACCTCGCTAACCGCGACTGGGTGACCCAGCATGTGGTGTACACCCATGGCTTCGGCACCGCAGCCGCGTACGGCAACCGCCGTGAAGCAAACGGTGAGCCGGCGTTCTTCCAGTCCGGTGTTCCCGGCTCCGGCCCGTTCGGCGACTACGAGGAGCGGGTGTACTTCGGCCGTCACTCACCGGACTATTCGATTGTGGGTGCGCCGACGGACGCGCCCCCGCAGGAGTTCGATTACCAGGCTGGCGGCACTGACGGCGAAGGCGACGGGCGTCAGGTGCAGAACACGTACACCGGCGAGGGCGGCCCGGATATCGGCAACCCGATCGTGCGGCTGCTGTATGCGATCAAGTTCCGGGAGCCGAACATTGCGATCTCCAGCTATGTGAACAGCGAATCGCAGATCCTCTACGACCGGCACCCGCAGCAGCGTGTGCAGGAAGTGGCGCCGTTCCTGTCCCTGGACTCGGAGATGTATCCCGCGATCGTGGATAACCGCCTGGTGTGGGTGATCGACGCGTACACCGCGAGCGACCGCTACCCGTACTCGCAGTCCCTGGACTTCGACGAGACGGTGACGGACTCGAAAACCAGCGGTGCTGACACGTCCCACCTGCGGCAGAGCCCGCGTGTGAACTACATGCGCAACTCCGTCAAGGTGACACTGGATGCGTTTGACGGCAGCGTGGACCTGTACGCGTGGGACACCGAGGACCCGATCCTCAAGGCGTGGAGCGATGTGTTCCCATCCTCGCTGAAGAGCGCGGATGAGATCTCCGCTGATCTCATGAGCCATCTGCGCTACCCCTCAGATCTGTTCAAAGCGCAGCGGGAGATCCTGGGCACCTATCACGTGAAGAACGCGGATGAGTTCTACGGCGGCCAGGACTTCTGGCAGGTCACCCCGGACCCGACGCGTTCCAGCGGCGACCAGAACCAGAACGGCCAGCAGGCTTCTGCGCCAGCGCAGCCGCCGCTGTACCTGTCCATGCAGATGCCCGGCCAGGATTCACCGCGCTTCTCGCTGTCCACCAGCTACATCCCGCAGTCCGGCCAGGACGTGCTGCTGGGCTTCCTCGCGGTGGACTCCGAGACCGGGAAGGAAGCCGGCAACCCTGCCGACACCTACGGCCAGCTGAACCTCATGGTGCTGCCCACCGCGAACCCGGTGAGTGCGCCGCGCCAGGTGCAGAACACGTTCAACACCAACCCGGACGTGTCCCGTGAGCTGAACCTGCTGCGCACCGGCAACTCCGAAGTGATCAACGGCAACCTGCTCACCCTGCCGGTGGGCGGCGGACTGCTGTACGTGCAGCCGGTGTATGTGGTGTCCTCGAGCTCCGGCGGCGGCACCTCCTACCCGCTGCTGCGGAAGGTGCTCGTCTCCTTCGGTGACAAAGTGGGCTATGCGGACACCCTCGATGAGGCGCTCGACGCGGTCTTCGGCGGCGACTCCGGCGCCCAAGCGGGCGATGCGTCGGTGCCGAGCTCCGGAGAGGCAAAGGCGGTGCAGGACCAGGGCGCTGACGGCGCCGACGGCGCCGACGGCGCTGAAGACCCTGCGCCCACTGAGGGTGCCACGCAGTCGCCCGCACCGCAGCCGAGCGAGACTACCAGTCCGCCAGCAGGCGCCAGCGATGAGCTCACCAAGGCGCTGAATGACCTTGATGCAGCGCAGAAGGAAGCGGACCAGGCGCTGAAGAACGGTGACTGGGCGGCCTACGGCGAGGCGCAGAAGAAGGCGAAGGACGCCCTGGAGCGAGCGAAGAAGGCGAACCCGGGCGGAGGGGGCTGAGCGGCCGTTCATGCGGCCGGTCTGCTGAGGCTTCCGCACGGGGTGAACGTCTCCTACCTCACGTTTTGCAGTGCCCGGCTGGACTCCCCGCCGGGCGCTGCGTAGATTGGTCTGTGTCGCCGCGGGGTGGAGCAGTTCGGTAGCTCGCCGGGCTCATAACCCGGAGGTCGTAGGTTCAAATCCTGCCCCCGCTACGAGAAAACGGCCCCCATTCTGGTACTGATCCAGAATGGGGGCCGTTGCTTCATGTCCGGCGTTGTTGAGCGCTCGGAGCTTGGAGCATCAGGTGCGATCAGCGGGGCAGAGGCCTCACGGAGACGTCCATGGACAGGAAGCCGAGCCGGAACTGGGATCGGCTCAGCTGCAGGGTCCGCTCCGGGCGCCACGGATTGCGCAGCCACACGTCACCGGTCTTCTCCTCAGCGCCCACCACAGCCATCACATGGTTAGCCGGGAGCGGTTGGCTGTCCATGAGCACGTGCCCACTGAGCGGGTGGGTTGACGCCACCACCACATGCCCCGCTTCCACCAGGGACTGAATCCGCGCGGCCGATGGGAAGCGCAGCAGATACAGCCGGGACGGGATCCCGGTCAGCAGCGGGATGCCGAACGTGGCCAGGCCCCGTTCAATCCCGCGATACGAGCCTGCCAGACGCTGCGCCACGGCGCTCTCGATCACCCCCGCCCAGCCGGGCTGCCCGTGGCTTGTGCGCGCCAGCCGCCAGCGATCATCCGGCCACGATCCAGTGCTCTCCAGCACCGGCATCGCGCGGTCCACGGTGACCGCGATCGGTGCACCGCGGTCGAACAGCCGCACCTGCACTCGCCCATCCGGCAGCTCGCGCAGGCCCGAGGCAATGAAGCCGGGGGAGTGCAGCGCAATCGCCAGCAGCGGCGCGATAATCCAGCAGTCCCCGAGCCGTCCCTGCACCGGAAGCGAATCCACGCGCAGCGGGGATGCGTCGACCGCCCACCGCCAAGGAGGAATGCCTGGGGAGCTAGAGGTGCGCAGCACGGTCAGGACCCGCCGCCAGGTGGGATGCGGAGCGAACGCGAGCGCGCCCCACCACCGCAGTGACAGGGCGCGCCCGATGAGCTGGATCAGCTCCATGATGCGTGACGGCGAAACGGGGTCAGTCCTTCGGGGACGCCTTCTTCAGCTTCTGTCCGGTGCGCTTGAGCACGTCCTTGAACCAGTCCTGGTCCACGTTGAACTCCTTGTGGCCGGCAATGCGGGAGAACTCGATCGCGCGCAGGCGGTTGCCGTTGTCCTCGTCATGGCCGATCACACCGGAGCCGCCCTCAAGCGCCACCTGCACAGCGAGATCCGTCATCGACTTGATGAGGCGCAGATCCTCCGGGTTAGCCTTCGCGGAGCGCGCAAAGTAACCGGACTTCTGCACCATGACCTTCTCCGCACCGAGCTTATCCGCGAACTGCTTCGCGAACCACTGGCCAGGGTTGATCGTGTCGATCTTGACGTGGCCGAACGGGTCCCGCTCCACCTCTTCGCCACTGGCCTCCAGCTCCGCCACGATCTCGGGGATGCCGGCGCCTTCGGAGAGGAAGATGTTGACGTTGCCCACCTCATCCATGATCTTCTTCAGGCGCTTCGCCTCAGAGTCGATGTCAAGCGCCAGCTCCGGCAGGAACACGGCATGCACATCCCAGCCCTCCGGAGTGTGGCCGATCTCGGGCAGCCATTCCTGCTTCGCATGCCAATCCTGGTAGTAGGCGGCGGCCTGCGCGGTCAGGTAGCCGCAGGCGCGGCCCATGATCTCGTGCACGATCAGCATGCGCGGGTTCGAACCGTGCTCAGCGATCACGTTCTGCGCGAAGATGCTGGTCTGCTCGGCGGCGGTCATAGCACCCAGGGACTGGCGGATCGGCACGATGTCATTGTCGATCGTCTTCGGCAGACCCACCACGTGCAGGTCATAGCCGTTGGAGTGCAGGTAGTGAGCCAGGTCCGCAGCGGTGGTGTTGGTGTCATCGCCGCCGATGGTGTGGAGCACGTCCACGCCGTCAGCCTTCAGCTTGTTCGCAGCCACCTCCAGGGCGTTCTCGCCCTCCTTGATGAGGCCGCGCTTGACCAGGTCAGCGGTATTGGTGAGCTTCACGCGGGAATTGCCGATCGGGGAGCCGCCGTAATTGTGCAGCAGGCCCGCCTTGTCGCGGGTCTTCTCATCCACCACGATCTTCTCGCCGGAGAGAAGGCCCCAGTAGCCGTGCTTGTAGGCGATGATCTCAATGCTCGGATCAAGCTCGTTGTAGCGTTCGATCAGCCCGCCCACGGCGGAGGAGAGGCAGGGGGCGTATCCGCCCGCAGTCAGAAGCGCAACACGCTTAACGGTCATGGTTTCCCTTCCCTTGCGCGCAGGGCTAGGCCCACTGCCCGCCTGCGCTGGTCACTGGACGCCGACCAGTCTACCTGCGCACCGTGGGAGTCCACGGGGACGAACGTGGCAGCCGGCCTCAGCTCTCCGGTACGAGAGCCTCCAGCATCGCCTCGTGCAGCCGCCCGTTCGTGGCCAGAGCACTGCCGGAGAAGGGCCCCTCTTCACCCTCGATGCTGGTGAAGCGGCCGCCGGCCTCCGTGACGATCGGCGCCACCGCTGCCATATCCCACGGGTTCAGCTCAGGTTCGCTCGCCGCATCCACTGCGCCCTCGGCCACCAGCATGTAGGACCAGAAATCACCGTAGGCGCGGGTGCGCCAGAATCGCTGCATGAGGTTGAGGAACTCTCGCAGGCGGCCCCGCTTCGCCCAGTAGGCGAGGTCAGAGTAGGAGAGCGACGCGTTCTCGATCGCATCCACGCTCGACACCTGCAGACGCTGCGCACTGGACAGCCTCGGCCCCGTGTAGGCACCGGAGCCCTTCGCAGCCCACCAACGCCGATTCAGCGCCGGAGCAGACACCACGCCCACCTGCACCTCGCCATCGACCGCCAGGCCGATCAGGGTGGCCCACACCGGCACGCCCCGCACGAAATTCGAGGTGCCGTCGATCGGATCGATCACCCACTGGCGCGCCCCGCTGCCGGTGCTGCCGAACTCCTCGCCGAGCACCTCGTCACGGGAGCGGACACGTGACAGCTGAGCGCGGATGATCTCCTCCGCAGCCTTGTCCGCATCCGTCACTTCGCTCATGTCCGGCTTCGCCTCAACATGCAGGTCCTGGGCTTTGAAGCGGGACATGGTCTTCTGGTCCACCGCATCAGCGAGAACATGGGCCAAGCGGAGATCATCGGAGAGAGAGTTCATGCCCACACTGTAGGTCACTACAGGTCCCAGGGGTCGTTTTTCCTCAGCGCAGCGTTGAGCCGGCGGAACGAGGCGAGCCGTGACGGACCCGCTGGGCCCGCGTCACCGCCGGCCACCTGAGCATCCAGGGCGCAGTCGGGCGCGTCGACCTCATGCGTGCAGCCGCGCGGGCAGCTCTCCGCCAGCGGATTCAGATCCGCAAACGCTCGGATCAGGTCCTCCGGATCCACATGACCAAGCCCGAAGGAGCGCACACCGGGCGTATCGATCACCCACCCATGCCCACCGGGCAGCGGCAGAGCAAGTGCGGAAGAGGACGTGTGCCGGCCCCGCCCAGTCACGTCATTGACCACACCGGTTGCACGGTTGGCACCCGGCACGAGCTGGTTGATGAGCGTGGATTTGCCCACACCCGAATGGCCGATCAGAACACTGGTCTGCCCATCCACATGGTCCATGAGGCCGTTCAGCCCCTCAATCGAACCGTCCGCGCGGGTCTGGGTGACCACATGCTGAACCCCGAGCGGCGCATAGGTGTCCAGAAACTCCGCCGGGTCCTTCAGGTCCGCTTTCGTCAGACACAGCAGTGGGGTGATGCCGGCGATATACGCCGCCACCAGGCAGCGGTCGATCATGCCGCCGCGCGGCTCCGGATTCGCCAGCGCGGTCACGATCACCATCATGGTGGCGTTGGCCGCCAGCGGGCGTTCGGTGGCGTCATCATCGTCAGCGCTGCGGCGCAGGAAAGAGCTGCGCTCATCCACGGTGACGATCCGCGCAAGCGTGTCCTTCTCACCTGAAGTGTCCCCGGTCAGGCCCACCACGTCACCGGGCACAATCGGGGTGCGGCCGAGCGCGCGAGCACGCACCGCCGTGACAGCCCGCTGATCGGGGCCGCCCGCATCGATGATGGTGCGCCAGCGGCCACGATCCACCGCCACCACCCGCGCCCGCTCCGCATGGGAGAAGTCGGGCCTCTCCTTCGTGCGGGGACGGGAGCCGCGCTTGGACGGGCGGATACGCACATCCGATTCGTCGAAATCACTGCGCGAACGGCGGCGCGCACTCACCAGGTCTCACCGGCCGGCTTCTCGGTATGCAGCATGGACAGCCACATGCCCACGAAGTCCGGCATCGTCTTCTGGGTGGTCGCCACGTTGATCACTCGCGTACCGGGCACGCGCAGGCCGATGATCGCGGCAGCGGTGGCCATGCGGTGATCCTCATAGGTTTCCATCGCCTGGCCGGTGAGCTCACCGGGGGTGATCTCCAGGGAACCCTCATGCTCCTGCACCTGGCAGCCGATCTTCGTCAGCTCCGCGGCAAGCGCTGCAACCCGGTCGGTTTCGTGCCCGCGCAGATGCTTGATGCCCCGCAGATGCGACGGAGACTGCGCCAGCGCAGCAAGAGCGGCCACGGTGGGCGTCAGCTCACCGACCGCGCTGAGGTCGATATCGATGCCGCGGATCGGGCCGAGTCCGGTGAACTCCATATCGGTGTCCACCCGCTCCGCCTTCCCGCCCATGGCGGGGATGATCGTCATGAACTCGTCACCGGGCTGGGTGGTGTGCTCGGGCCAGTTCGCAATGGACACGGTGCCCCCTGTGACCATGGCGGCAGCGATGAACGGGCCCGCATTCGACAGGTCCGGTTCGATCACCACATCGCCGATGGAGAACTCCTGGGGGTGCACCACCCATTCGTGGACGCCGTCGACTTCTTCATGCCGGGCGTCCACGCCTACCTGCCGCAGCAGCGACAGGGTCATCTCAATATGCGGCAGTGACGGCAGATCTGCCCCAACGTGCCGCACCCGCAGCGGCTGCTCACCGCGCACCGCGGACAGCAGCAGCCCGGACACGAACTGACTGGAGCCGCCAGCATCGATGACCACCGTGCCGCCCCTGAGAGCGCCGTGGCCGTGAACAGTGAACGGAAGGCGGTCATTCGCCGAGGAGATCTCAACCCCTTGCTGGCGCAGACCGTCCAGCAGCGGTGCCATCGGGCGCACCAGCGCCGAATCGTCACCGGTGAAGTGGACGGGGGAGCGGAACAGCGCCGCCACCGGAGGAACGAACCGCATCACCGTGCCTGCGAGTCCGCAGTGCACGGTCTGTGCCCCAGGCTCCCCGGTCCTCGGGATCGGGTGCACCCGCAGCGCCTCACCGTCCGGCTCAAATCGTGCCCCCAGCTGGGTGAGCGCGTCGATCATCAGCCGCGAATCGCGAGAAGCGAGCGCTCCGAACAGCCGAGTGGGTGTGCTGGCCAATGCCGCGAGCACCAGCCACCGGTTCGTCAGAGACTTGGAGCCGGGGAGGTTGATGTGGGCGTCAACCGGGCCTGCCGCGAGCGGGGCAGACCACTGCACATGGTTCACGGTGGGTTCGTTCCTCCTTGGATGAATCAGATGGCGTTGATCTTCTTCGCGATCTTCTTGTCCAGCTCATGAGCGGCCTTGGAGCGCTCCGCTGCCTTCTTCACCTTCGCCAGATCCTTCTGCTTGCGCTCGGCGTAGGTCTGCACCTGCTCCACGGCCTGGCCGGCACGCCACTTCAGGGAGGGGTTGCCGTCCGTGTCCACAGCGGCCAGCAGCACACCGCCGATCAGGCCCAGGTCGGTGGCCACAGCAGCAAGCTCCTCAAAGCGCTCCTTGCCCTCGAGCTCCCAGATCTTGCGGCGGCCCCCAAGGGTGAGGGCGCTGGTGGCCACCAGTGCGAGCGCTGAGACGCGCGGTGCCCGGTTGAGGGCGAACGCCGCACCGGCCACAGCGGCCACACCGCCGCTGATCCGCAGCACATTGGCAGCGTCGGTGGGGATGGCAGTCTTGGCAACCTGCTTGTCCAGATCAGCCATTGCAACGGGGAGTCCGTCCACAACGCGCTCAGGGCGCACAACGGTGCGCACACCGTTCACAATGAAAGGTGCGGCAAGCAGCGGACGGGCAATGCGGCGTACAAGAGACATGGGTTCCTCGCGGTTCTCTGAGCTGTGTCTTCTCGGTCACTTGATAGCCTAACGCACATGACTCCTGCGCCTTCTGTACCCGCTGACGGAGAGCTCACCGACCCGGACGAGCACGCCGCGGCAGAGGCATTCGCTGAGGAGGCGATGAGCCACCTCGACTCCCTGTACGGCGGTGCACTGCGGCTCACCCGTCATCAGCAGGACGCTGAAGACCTTGTTCAGGACACCTTTGCCAAAGCATTCCGCGCGCGGAAGTCCTTCAAGCCCGGCACCAATATGCGCGCATGGCTGTACCGGATCATGCACAACGCCTTTATCTCCACCTATCGCGCGAAACAGCGGCGGCCCAAGGAGGCTTACGGAGACGGCGTGGAAGACTGGCAGCTGCATGAGGCGGAGTCCCATTCGAGCACGGGCCTACGCTCAGCGGAGACCGAGGCGCTCGAAGCGCTGCCCGACGGCGACATCCAGGACGCGCTCAACGCGCTGCGCGAGGACTATCGCGAAGCCGTCTACCTTGCAGACGTGGAGGGCTTCTCCTACAAGGAGATCGCCGAGATCATGGACTGCCCGATCGGCACCGTCATGTCCCGGCTGCACCGGGGCCGCGCGGAGCTGCGCCGTCAGCTGGCGGACTACGCCCGGGATCGCGGGTACCTCAACAATGCGGAATAAGACCAGCCCACCGCGGCGTTGCACCCATCAGATCCCGGCTGACGAGCCGGCACCCTGAATCACGACGAGAGCAGAGGGACGGACTATGGCACAGGCCGAGCACAGCGATGCGGCGCGCGCTCGCCTTCGAGCACGGATCGAGCAGGCGCTGAACACCGGCCTGACCCCGCAGGAACGCCGCGAGCTGGAGGCGCATCTTGCGGCCTGCGGAAACTGCGCGGAGGAGGCGAAGCAGTGGCTGCGCATCCAGTCGCTGGTGCGCGAATCCTGCCGTCCGGTCCAAGCACCTGCCGAGCTGCGCGAACGGGTCCGGGTCAGCTACCGCGAAGTGACGATCCGCTACACCCGCTGACCTCCCCATCAGCTCTCAAACGTTCAGGCCCCGACATTCACGTCGGGGCCTGAACGTTCAACGGCACATGAACGGTGCTGAACACCGATCAGCAGTTGGGGCGCTTGCCGTGGTTCGCACCGCTCTTGCGGCGCGCCTTGCGCTTGCGACCGCGCTTGCTCATCGCGCTCTCCTTCCATCAGGTCTGGTCAGGGATTGCCCGCGGGCAACCCCACTATTGTGGCACAGGCAAACGAGCCCGCATCCGCGAGCCACCGGGAGCTCCTCAGCGCGGCTGAAGGAAAGCGGAGAAGTCCGAATGGAGCACCAGCCACGCGATCAGGCCGTAGCCCACCTGAGACGGCATATCCCGGTCTGACCGCGCCAGATCACCCATGTACTGTTCATGATCCATCAGTGCCGCCACCGGATCCACGTAAGGGATCCGCCGGCGAGCGCATACATCATGGAATGCGCCGCTCAGCTCGAAGATCGCATTCGTGCGGCCCCGGTCAACGGACGGCGCCGGGCCCACCACGAACGTGGGAAACTTGTAGCGCTCGAGCCCATCGAGCACCGTGGCAAGGTTCAATCGTGAGCGGGCCAGTGACACCCCGGCCCCGATGTCTGCTGCGCCCAGCGAGATCACCACACGATGCTCGGTGCGGGATTCCGGATCCTGATCGATCAGACGCTCCAGGTCAGCCTGCCACCGGTCTGCCAGCTGTGCGGTCGTCTCCAGGGGCCTCGCGGCGGTGAATGCATCAACCCGTGCCTGGCCGTCATTGTGACGGGCAAGGGCTCGTCCGAGCCAGCCGAGCGCCTTCGCGTCTCCCACACCGGCAAGCATGTCATCCCCGAGGGCCACCAGCCTGACTCGGGGCGTGCCCGCGGGCTGGTCAGCAGGCGATTGAGTCACAGTTGAGCCTCCGTTGCTCCTCGATGCTGGCGAGCCCTCACCCTATCGCGCGTCACTGCGCGAATGCGTCATTCATGAGCCGCTCCTGCTCGGCGGTATGGCGAGCAATCGAGCCCGCGGCCGGCGAGGCGGATGCAGGCCGGGCGGCCACCGTGGTGGGCCGATCCAAGTGCTGCGCGAAGTTCACCGCAATGTAAGCCCACGCGCCCTGGTTGGACGGCTCCTCCTGCACCCACCGCAGGGACGCATTCGGGTACGGAGCAAGCGCAGCCTTCAGCTGCTCCTCCGGCAGCGGGTACAGCTCCTCCAGCCGAACAATCGCCACGTGGTGCGCACCGCGCTCCTTGCGCTGAGTCACCAGATCCCAGAACACCTTGCCGGAGCACAGCAGCACCTGCGTGACATCCGCCGGGTTCACAGTCGTATCCGCCATCACCGGCTCAAAGGAGCCGCTGGTGAAGTCCTCCACCTGGCTGACCGCGAGCTTATTGCGCAGCATCGACTTCGGGGTGAACACGATCAGCGGGCGGCGGTGCTCAGTCATCGCCTGCCGACGCAGCAGGTGGAAATAGTTCGCCGGCGTCGACGGGATCGCCACGCGCATATTGTTCTCCGCACACAGCTGCAAGAACCGCTCGGGCCTGCCCGAAGAGTGGTCGGGACCCTGACCTTCGTAGCCGTGCGGCAGCAGCATGACCAGGCTGGAACGCTGTCCCCACTTCTGCTCCGAAGAGGAGACGAACTCGTCGATGATCGTCTGCGCGCCGTTGACGAAGTCGCCGAACTGCGCTTCCCACAGCACCAGTGCCTCCGGGCGCTCCACACTGTAGCCGTACTCGAAGCCCAGAGCCGCGAACTCGGAGAGCGAGGAGTCATAGACGTAGAACTTCGCCTGGTCCTCCCCGAGATGGAGCAGGGGAGTGTACGTGTCCTGATCCTCGTGGTCGATCAGCACACTGTGACGCTGAGTGAACGTGCCGCGGCGGGAATCCTGCCCGGCCAGGCGCACCGGTGTGCCGTCAAGCAACAGCGATCCGAACGCGAGGATCTCCGCGTAGGCCCAATCGATGCCACCGGAGCGGCTCATCTCCCGCCGCTTCTGCACCAGCGCCTTCAGCTTCGGGTGCACCTCGAAGGCCTCCGGGGATGAAACGTGCGCGTCGCCCACAAGCTGCAGGGTCTTCTCCGGCACCGCCGTGTCCACCTCACCCTGCGCTGAATCCGGCACTGGGCGCTGCTGGGACAGCGGCTTCTCCAAGCCCTTGATGCTGGTCAGCGGGTCGCTGCTGGCGGCAGTTCCGCGGGTCTGCTGGAAGGCGCGGTCAAGATGGTGCTTGAAGTTGTCGATCACGCCCTGCAGCTCATCCTCGGAGAGGTCCCCGCGCTCCAGCAGAGTCTGCGTGAACAGGGTGCGCACGCTCTGCTTGCCGTTGATCAGCTCGTACATCAGCGGTTGCGTCATCGACGGGTCATCGCCCTCATTGTGGCCGCGACGGCGGTAGCAGACCATATCGATGATGACATCGCGGTTGAACTTCTGCCGGTAGCGGAAGGCCAGCTCCGCCACCCGCACGCACGCCTCCGGATCATCCCCATTGACATGGAAGATCGGCAGCTGAGTGCCTTTGGCCACGTCAGTGGAGTAGAACGAACTGCGGGAGGAATCCGGCAGGGTGGTGAAGCCGATCTGGTTGTTGATCACCACGTGGATCGTGCCGCCCGTGCGGTAGCCGCGCAGCTCCGAGAGGTTCAGGGTCTCTGTGACAACGCCCTGGCCGGCGAAGGCGGCATCGCCGTGGATCAGGATCGGAAGCACCGGAAATTCAGCGCCGCCAAGGTCCATGCGGTCCTGCTTAGCGCGCACAATGCCCTCAAGAACCGGGTTCACCGCTTCAAGATGGCTCGGGTTTGCGGCAAGGGACACCTTGATCGAGTCCCCGTTCATCGACGTGAAGGAGCCCTCCGTGCCCAGGTGGTACTTCACGTCACCGGAGCCGACGCCGATGGACAGGCCCGCGCCTTCGAACTCCTGGAAGATCTGCTCATAGCTCTTGCCGGCGATGTTCGCCAGCACGTTCAGCCGGCCGCGGTGGGCCATGCCGATGCACGCTTCGCTGAGCCCCGCTGCGGCGGCATCGCTGAGAATCGAGTCCAGCATCGGGATGACCGCTTCGCCGCCCTCCAGAGAGAAGCGCTTCTGGCCCACGAACTTCGTCTGCAGGTACACCTCGAACGCCTCCGCAGCGTTCAGGCGGTCCATCACGTGTGTGAGCTGCTCTTTGGTGAAGGATACGCGCGGCTGCTCGATCTGCTCCTGCAGCCAGAGGCGCTCCTCCGGGTCTGCCAGGTGCATGTACTCCACGCCGATGGTGCGGCAGTATGCATCCCGCAGCACGCCCAGGATATCCCGCAGGGTCATGGAGTCCGTGTTGCCCAGGCCGCGGGTGGGGAAGGTACGGTCCAGATCCCACAGGGTGAGGCCATAGGTGCCGACGTCCAGATCCGGGTGGCGGCGCTGACGGTACTGCAGCGGGTCGATGTCCGCGATCAGGTGGCCGCGGGTGCGGAATGCATGGATCAGGTCCATGACGTGCGCATAGCGCTCCTGAGCGGAGGACTTCATGGGATTGTCCGCTACCCAGCGGATCGGCTCATACGGCAGGCGCAGCGCGGCGAACACGCGGTCGTAGAAGCCGTCCTTGCCGAGCAGTTTGTCGGCGATGATGCGCAGGAACTCGCCGCTCGCTGCCCCCTGGATGATGCGGTGGTCATAGGTGGAGGTCAGGGTCATGACCTTGGACACCGCCATCTCAGCGAGCACCTCGGGGCTCGCACCCTGGAACGGGGCGGGATAGTCCATCGCCCCCACGCCCACGATCACGCCCTGGCCCTTCATCAGGCGGGGGATCGAGTGGACTGTGCCGATGCCGCCCGGATTGGTGAGGGTCACCGTCGTGTCCGCGAAATCCGTCATCGTCAGCTTGTTGCTGCGAGCTCGGGACACCAGATCCTCATACGCCTTCCAGAAACCGAGGAAATCGAGCTTCTGAGCGGCCTTGATATTCGGCACCACCAGACCGCGGCTGCCGTCTGGGCGGGGCATGTCAATGGCCAGGCCGAAGTTGACATCTTCTCGCTCCAACAGCACGGGCTTGCCGTCCACCAGGTCGAAGCCATTGTTGAGGTCTCCGAGCTCGGTCAGCGCCTCCACCATGGCGAAGCCGATCAGATGGGTGAAGGACACTTTGCTGCCGCGCTGGCGCTTGAGATGGTTGTTGATGACGATCCGGTTGTCGAACAGCAGCTTCACCGGTACATCACGCACGCTGGTGGCGGTGGGCACCGTCAGAGATTCGTCCATATTGCGGACCACGGCGGCCGCTGGTCCGCGCAGCTTGACCGGCTTCGGGGGAATCGGATCGGCGGGAGCGGTCTCAACAGAGGGCTTCGGGCGCTGCGCTGGGCGATCGGACGTGGTGGACACAGCCGGTTTGTCTGCGCCCGCACCAGCTGCCGTGGGTGCAGGCTTCTTCATCGCTGTGGATGCGGACTTTCCGGTCTCCTGCTGTGAAGGATCGGCTGCGGGATTCGGAGCCGGCGCCGCTGCCGGCGTGGGCTCCGCCGGCTCAGCAGCTGTGGGCGCCGGTGAGCTCACAGTCTCGGATTCCGCTGCCGACTCGCCCTCCTCTGCGCGGGATCGGAAGTACTCGGCCCACGTGGGGTCCACACTGGTGGGGTCCTGTGTGAACTGGGAGTGGAGCTCGTCAACCAGCCACTGATTAGGGCCGAATTCGGCGGCATCTGACGCGTCTGCGTTCGGTGTCAGCTGTGACACGGGTGGATCGCCAACTTTCGTTTCCGATCGAACTCAATAGGGAACACGATATCGGACCGGAGCGTCGATGAGTCCGCCATTGAACAACCCTTTGCTAAGAGGTCTGCTCGGCGCTCGGGCACCTCTGCACGAAGGCAGATCCGATCGATCGTGCACACGGCTTACTGGACCGGTGCAGGCTCGCTGACCTGCGGATGCGTCGGCAGAGTGACACGGATAGTGGAGGAGGGGGCGGAGGCTCCCCGGCTCGGATCATCCACCACCTCGATTGTGCCGCCGTGAAGGGTGACCGCCCACCGCGCAATCGCCAGTCCCAGGCCGGTGCCGCCTGAGGAGTCAGGAGAACCACCGCGTTCGAAGCGTTCGAACACGCTGGCACGGTCCTCCTGCGCGATGCCGGGCCCCTGATCGCGCACCTCGATCACGATCGTCTCTTGTCCGCCCGGAGCCGCGGTGAGAGAGATAGCTCCCTGGTCGGGGGAGTGGCGGGAGGCGTTGTCCAGCAGGTTCGCGATGACCTGGCGGATCCGCTCCGGGTCCGCGTGGAGCACCAGATCGGCAGGCTCCACCTCCACATGCCAGTGCACGCTGCGCTTCTGCACCGCTGCCGCCATGCTGGCGGTGTCCGTGATCTCCCGCAGGAACGGCGTCAGCTCGATCGGCTCCGGCACGATTGTCGATACCCCTGCTTCCAGGCGGGACAGGTCCAGCAGATGATTGACCAGGCGGGTCAGGCGCTCTGTGGCGGACAGCGCCACCTCCACCGTTTGCGTGGACAGCGGAGTCACACCGTCCGCCATGTTCTCCAGCTGACCGCGCAGCGCCGCCACCGGTGTGCGCAGCTCATGGGAGACATTCGCCACCAGTTCACGGCGCATCAGATCCGTTGCCTCAAGATCAGCGGACATCGTGTTGAACGCGTGGGCGAGCTGACCGACTTCATCGCGTGAGCGCGTGGTCACCCGCCGCCCGTAATCACCCTGGGCCATCGCCTGCGCGGCCGCGGTCATCTCCCGCAGCGGGGAGGTCATGCCGCGCGCAAGCACTTGGGTGACGATCAGCGCCACCAGGATCGTCAGCGGGATCATGATCCACGGGTTGAGGCCGGCGGAGGAGCCCAGCCAGGCCACCAGCGCCGCCACCAGCACCGACGCCGCCACCAGAACGCCGAGCTTCACTTTGAATGATGTGAAGCTCTGCAGCGGTGTGACGTCAGGCGGCTCGGGGCGAGCCCTCACGCTGAGGGCTCCCGTTCCGCTGTGGGCGGCTCCAGCGCGTAGCCCACTCCATGCACAGTGCGCACCAGATCGCTGCCGAGCTTCCGCCGCAGCGCCTTGACATGAGAGTCGACGGTCCGGGTTCCGGTGGCATCCACCCAGTCCCACACATCAGCCAGCAGCTGCTCACGCGACAGCACCGTGCCCGGTGTGTTCGCCAGGCAGAGCAGCAGATCGTATTCGGTGGGGGTGAGGTGCGCCTCCTGGCCGGCACGAGTGACGCGGCGAGAGGCCCGATCAATGGAGAGATCTCCGATCGTGAGCACGGTCAGCTGGTCACTGCGCTGCGCGCCCGTCAAGGAGTTGCCCCGCTGCACCCGACGCAGCAGCGCTTTCAGCCGAGCTACCAGCTCACGCATCGAAAACGGCTTGGTCATGTAGTCATCCGCGCCCACGCCCAGGCCCACCAGCATGTCCGTCTCGTCATCGCGAGCGGTGAGCATGAGCACCCCCATCGGGAGGTCTTTGTTGATGCGCCGGCACACTTCCAGGCCGTCGAAGCCGGGCAGCATCACATCGAGCACTACCAGATCCGGCTTCACCTGGGAGATGGCCACCACCCCGGACGGTCCGTCATGGGCCACGCGCACCTGCCACCCCTCGGCGGAGAGCCGGTCGGCGATGGTCTGGGCAATGGTGAGCTCGTCCTCGACCACCACCACGCGAGGTGCTGCTGTTGAAGAAGTCATGGCAGAACTCTAAGCACCCGTGCGCACCGCCGACTGTGAATCGCACCGGCGAATGGATTGATCTGCCGCACACGCAGGTTCCGCGAGTCCGCGACCCCTATATAGTGGCCTCACGATGAACGACTCACCCGGGCCGTGTTCGGCGGCGCCTCTGACCATCACCGCGCGAGGTGACCAGCCTCGATGACGTGGATCCTGCTGCTCGTGGGCGTTCTGCTCACCCTTGGCACCGCCCTGTTCGTCGCTGCTGAGTTCTCTATGGTGGCGCTGGATAAGCACACGGTGGAGAAGGCCGCCTCAGAGGGGGAGCCCGGTGCGCAGCGCGTGTTGACGGCGCTCACCCATCTCTCCACAAACCTGTCCGGCGCGCAGGTGGGCATCACCCTCACCACGCTCCTGTTCGGCTTCGCTGTCAAAGACCCGCTGACCACCCTGATGGTGCCGCTGGCGCAGCTGGCGGGGCTTGACCAGACCGCTGCGGGAGTTATTGGCATCACCGCCGCATTGGTCCTCAGCTACGCCTTCTCCATGGTGTTTGGGGAACTGCTGCCGAAGAACCTCGCCATTGCGGCCCCGTACGGGACCGCGAAGGTTGTGGCTCCGGTGCAGCACTGGTTCACCATTGCGCTGAAGCCGATCATCGCCATGTTCAACGCCACCGCAAACTTCTTCCTGCGGCTGATGAACATCGAGCCGCAGGAAGAGCTCAGCGCGGCTCGATCACCTGCAGAGCTGGACTCGTTGGTGCGCCATTCCGCCAGCGTGGGCACCCTGGATCGCGGCACCGCGATCCTGCTCTCACGCACGCTGCAGCTGCGAGAGCGCGAAGCCGCTGATGTGATGACCCACCGCGGCCATATGCTTTCGATCGACGTGACCGGCACTGCGGATGACGTGCTCGCCCTGACCCGAGAATCCGGCCACTCCCGCTTCCCCGTGATTGAGGACAGTGAGGATGACGTGGTGGGCGTGGTGCAGGTGCGCCAAGCCATGCAGGTGCCCCGGGCCGAGCGCGCATCCACCAGTGTGCGTGAGCTGATGACCGAACCGCTGACCGTGCCGGACACGGTGCCGCTGGATTCGCTGATGGTGGACCTTCGAGCAGCCGGCGCGCAGATTGCCGTGGTGATCGATGAGTACGGCGGCACCGCCGGAATCGTCACCCTAGAGGACGTCATCGAAGAGATCGTGGGCGAAGTGAGCGACGAGCACGACACCGATGAGCCCGAGCGCTTTGTGGCGGGGGAGAACGACTGGACGGTCAGCGCGCTGATGCGCCCCGACGAGATCCGCCGCGAACTCGGCGTGATCGTTCCCGAATCCCCGTTCTATGACACTCTGGGCGGCCTGGTCATGGAGACCCTGGGTCGCATCCCCCAGGTGGGTGATTCGATCGACACGGACGGCCTGCGCCTGGATGTTCTCTCCATGGATGGCCGGCGCGTGGACCAGGTGCGCCTGACCGTGCTCGACCCGGCCCTGCTGGTGGCGCAGCCGGCTGCTGAGGAGGACGAGGATGAGTAATACCGCTGGCCTGCTGGTGGGCCTGGCCATGCTCCTCGGCAATGCGTTCTTCGTGGGCGCCGAATTCGCGGTGATGAGTGCGCGTCGCAGCCAGATCGAACCGCTGGCGGAGCAGGGCAATCGCCGCGCCTCCGTGTCCATGTGGGCAATCCAGCACATGTCGATCATGCTCGCCACCGCTCAATTCGGCATCACCGTCTGCTCAGTGACGCTCGGTGCGGTTGCGGAGCCTGCGCTCGCGCACCTGATGGAGCCGCTGCTGACGATGCTGTCCATCCCCGATCACCTGCTCCATCCGATCAGCTTTGCGCTGGCTCTTCTGCTCGCTTCCTACCTTCACGTGGTGTTCGGCGAGATGATCCCGAAGAACATTTCGATCTCGGTGCCGGTGGGGGCCGTGCTGTGGCTCGCCGGGCCGCTGGTGTTCTTCTCGCGGATCTTCGCGCCGATTATCTGGGTGCTGAACTCTATTGCCAACGGCCTGCTGCGGATGGTGGGCATCCAGCCGCGCGATGAGGTGGAGAGCGAGTTCACGGCGGAAGAGATCGAAGCGATCGTCAACGAGTCCCGCCGCGAAGGCCTGCTCGTGGATGACCAGGGTCTGCTCACCGGCGCCATCCAGTTCTCTGCGCACAAGGCGAAGGACGTCATGGTGCCGATGACGGATGTGGTCACCGTGGGCTATGACGTCACCCATGAACAGTTCGAAGAGCTTGTGGCCGCCACCGGCTTCAGCCGCATCGGCGTGCGCAATGACGCCGGAGACCTGGTGGGCTATCTGCATCTGAAGGATGTCATCCTGCCAGCGGGGGCTGCTGACGATGACTACCGTTCGGTGATCTCCCCGGGGAGAGTCCGCGCGGTGGTGTCCGTGGCTGATGATGACGACGTGGAAGAAGCGCTGCGCGCCATGCAGTACAACGGCGCGCACCTGGCCCGCGTCGACTCCCCGGAGGCTCGCAGCGTGGGCGCTGTGTTCCTGGAGGACGTGCTCGAGGAGCTGGTGGGCGAGGTCAAGGACATGATGCAGAACCATGCTCCTGCTGCCCGCGATCAGTGAACCGCACCCCCTTGCTTCACCATGGCTGACCAGCGATTCAGCCGCAACCGTCATGGATCTGCCTGGTGGATCACACCTGATGCAAAGAGAAAGTAATGATCTGTTCTGCTCGCTCGAATTCGGCCGTTCAGCTCCCTAGGCTGGATGAGGACATGAACGGCAGGTGGCATTCCGGTTGCTCATGGTCCAGCAGATCCAGAATCTTTCAGCGACGTGAAAAGGAAGGCGCCAGTGGCAACTCACCGCGCATCGGGACGTGCACAGATCCGCCCGCTTCAGCCAGTCGGCAAGGGGGCACGTCGCGACCCTCAGGCGATGTCCGCCAATGCGGTGAAGGCAAGCGTCCTGGGAGTCCTCGCCACCGCCACCATCGCAGCCCCGATCGCTTCCGCTGCTACCAGCAGCGACGAGACCAGCGCCGCACCGGGCGAAGCTGTGACCGTGATCCCGGCAGCCGCTCCGGCAGAGCCGGCACAGGACCAGGCCATCGCCCCGGTTGAGGTCACTGAGAACTCTGAGGACACGGACACCGGCCAGTACTCCGAGACCGTCGCCGCAGACTTTGTGGCCGAGGGCCCGGGTGCGGATGTGACCTCTGCCGGCAACCAGATCGCCCCCACTCAGGACTCCTCCGCTGCGATTGCAGCACCCTCTTCGCCCGGCGGCTACATCAGCCCGGGTCTCGGCTCCCCGGTCACCTCGAACTTCGGCTGGCGCACCCACCCGGTGCTCGGGTACTCGAAGCTGCACAACGGCGTGGACTACGGTCTCAGCTGCGGCGCTCCGGCAGTGGCCGCCAAGAGCGGCGTGGTCACCGACTCGTCCTTCAATGGCACATCCGGCAACCGGGTTGTGGTGGACCACGGTGATGGCACCTCCACCGAGTACTTCCACCTTCAGAGCCGCGGAGTCGCCGCCGGCGAAACAGTTCAGCAGGGTGAGGAAGTCGGCAAGGTGGGCAACACCGGTCGCTCCACCGGCTGCCACCTCCACTTCGGCGCGGTCAAGAACTCCACCGGCGAATACTTCGATCCGCTGTCCCTCTTCCAGTGAGTGACCCGGTCGTTCTCGGAGTCGAGTCATCGTGTGATGAGACTGGCTTCGGGATCGTCTCCAACGGTGTTCTCCTCGGCGCCGGACTTGCGTCCAGCGCGCGCCAGCACGCTGACTTCGGCGGAGTTGTCCCCGAGATTGCGGCACGCGCCCATCTCGACGCGGCCATCCCCACCCTGAACGCTGCGCTCACCGATGCTGGAATCGACGCTTCCGCCATCACCCACGTGGCGGTCACCAGCGGTCCCGGTCTTGCCACCGCGGTCCATGTGGGCCTCGCCGCCGCAAAATCCATCGCGTGGTCCCTCGGCGTGCCGCTGTACGGTGTGCACCACCTGGCAGGGCACGCAGCCGCGGACATTCTGGACCACGGTCCGCTGCCCGAGCACAGCATCGTGCTGATCGTCTCCGGC
Source organism: uncultured Dermabacter sp. (assembly GCA_947252755.1). Taxonomy (GTDB): domain Bacteria; phylum Actinomycetota; class Actinomycetes; order Actinomycetales; family Dermabacteraceae; genus Helcobacillus. The sequence goes on along the minus strand of CAMXWV010000007.1, from coordinate 80,651 downwards.
GGGCACACCTCGATTCTTGAAGTGAAGGACCTGGCACGGGATCCGATCATCCACCTGGGGGACACCCTGGACGATGCCGCCGGTGAAGCCTTTGACAAGGTTGCTCGCCTGCTGAACCTCGGCTACCCGGGCGGTCCGGTGATCTCCTCAGCCGCCGCCGACGGCGACCCGAACGCGTTCCGCTTTCCACGCGCCATGATGCGCCCGCAGGATGCTCCGTACACGTTCTCCTTTTCCGGCCTCAAGACGGCCGTGGCCCGCACAGTGGAGACCATGGAGCGCAGCGGCGAGCCGGTTCCCGTTGCGGATATCGCCGCCTCCTTCGAACAGGCTGTGGTGGATGTTTTGATCAAGAAGTCCATCCGCGCCTGTATGGACAAGGGTCTGAAGCATCTGATCATCGTGGGCGGCGTCGCCGCGAATGCACGGCTGCGCGAACAGGCGCAGCAGGCATGCAGCGCAGCCGGCATCGACCTGCGCATTCCGCGCATCGGATTGTGCACGGACAACGGCGCCATGATCGCGGCAGTAGGGGACCTGCTGGTCCGCTCGGGTGCTGAGCCCTCCGGGCTCGCAGTGGCGGCGGAGCCGTCGGCAGTGTTGCACGGGGCGCAGCTGCCGCTGCCCGCCGGCGCCTGACCTGCTGCGGCGGTGACCTTCACCTCACAACCGGCTCCACGCCGCGGCCGAATCCGTATCCCTGCCTGCGCTTGCTAGACTGTCTGACGTTGCCCGCGTAGCTCAGTGGATAGAGCGTCTGCCTCCGGAGCAGAAGGTCGTAGGTTCGAATCCTGTCGCGGGCACCACAGCACAAGGCGCCCCGGACCACCACGGTCCGGGGCGCCTGTTCGCGTCACATCAGTTCCGCTCAGCGACCAGTTTCTCCTGCAGCTCAGTCAGGAACTCAGCCACCTGCTCTGGAGAGTCGAGCCGGTACGAGGCGCCCGTCTCACCGCGACCCACCTTGATCGTCAGATCATCATCAGCCGCATACTGGAACACGGACTCGTCGGTCACATCGTCACCGATGTACAGCCACGCATCGGCCGCGCAGGCGCGGGCGAGCGAGGCGATCGCTTCTCCCTTGGTGGCGGGGATGACCGAGAACTCCACCACGGCCTTGCCCGGAGTCACCTTCACGTCCGGCAGCTGGCGCGCGTACTCCAGCGCTGCCTCGGTGGCGTTCGGTCCGCCGCGGCCCTTGGCGTTGCGAGTGTGCAGCACTGCCGCGGACGGCTTCAGTTCCACATCGCAGCCGGGATGCTTCAGTGCGATCTTCTCCAGCGTGTAGGTGATGGAGCGCAGCAGTTCCTCCTTCTCCGGGGTCATGGACAGAGTGCCGTAATCGAGCACTCCGGCGTCCATGTCCGCGGGCAGCGCTCCCACCTCTGCGCCGTGGGAGCCGATGAGCACCACCGAGCTCGGCATCTGCGTGAGCGAGTCAAGATCCTCCAGGGACCGGCCGGACACCAGGGCCACATTCACGCCTGGCAGGCCGGCCATCTGCCGCAGCGCCGTGATCGACTCGGGAAGCCCCCGGGCATCTTCACGGTTAGCCACGATCGGGGCGAGCACACCGTCAAAGTCGCTCGCCACCAGAATCCGAGGGATTCGGCGGAAGGAGTCAGCAGCGGCGGTCAGCTCATCCAGTGGGGGAGTCTGGTCTGCTTGCAGGCGAATCCGGATGCCGGTGCCCGCCGCGGCCGAATCAGCAGACTGCTGAAGGGTGCCAAGGAAGTCATCCGCCCAGTCCTGCACGGTGTTGTTGAGCACCTGGCGGCGAAGGGAGGTCATTGTTGCTTCCTGCTCCTCATCGCTCATGGCCAGCGCGTGCAGGATCGCGGTTTTGAGGTCATCGATGTCATGCGGGTTCACCAGGGTGGCGGCGCGCAGTTCATCAGCAGCGCCGGTGAACTCCGAGAGCACCAGCACCCCTCGCAGATCCGAGCGCGCCGCAATGTACTCCTTCGCCACCAGGTTCATGCCGTCGCGCAGGCTCGTCACCAGCAGAACGTCTGCTGCCAGGTAGAGCGCGGTCATGTCCCGACGGTTGAAGCTGCGGTGCATGTAGGAGATTGCGGGGCGGCCAAGCGGCGCATAGTCGCCGTTGATGCGGCCCACGGTCAGCTCCACCTCATCGCGCAGCTGACGGTAGGCATCCACCCGTTCACGGGATGGGGTTGCCACCTGGATCATCACCACATGGTGCGGATCGATCGAACCGTCGGCGAGCAGCTCACCCCAGGCCTTCAGGCGGTGGCGGATGCCCTTGGTGTAGTCCAACCGGTCAACCCCGAGCACCACCTTGTCCGGGTTGCCGAGCTCCTGGCGCACTTCCTTCGCGCGGGCGATCACCTCTTCATCGGCAACGAGATCCTTGTACACGGAGGTGTCGATCGAGATCGGGAATGCGCGGGCAAGCACGGTGCGGTCCGGCTCAACGCCGATGCCGGGCACTTCGATCTCGTGCCCATCAGCGCGGTAGCCGAGCAGCTGGCGCACACAGGTCATGAAGTTGATGGCATCCCGCTCCCGCTGGAAGCCCACCAGATCCGAGCCGAGCAGGCCCCGCAGAACGAGGTTGCGCTTGGGCAGCTGTGCGAACAGTTCGAACGGCGGGAAGGGAATGTGGTTGAAGAAGCCGATGCGCACATCGGGCCGCTGGTCGCGGATCATCTCCGGCACCAGCTGCAGCTGATAGTCATGCACCCAGATGGTGCCGCCGGTGGCGGTGACGGCAGCGGCTGCCTGTGCGAACTTCCGGTTGACCTCCACGTAGGCGTCCCACCAGGTGCGGTGGAAGGTGGGGTCAGCGATCACGTCATGGTAGAGCGGCCAGAGCGTGCCGTTGGAGAATCCTTCGTAGTACTTCTCCACCTCATCCGGCTCAAGATGCACAGGAAACAGATTCATCGAGTCTGTGGAGAACGGCTCGATCTCCTCTTCGGTGACACCCGGCCAGCCCACCCACGCGGCCGAGTCCACATCCTTCATGACGGATTCCATCGCGGTGACGAGCCCCCCGGGCGAGGTGACCCAGACGCGTTCGCCGTACTCGGTGATCTGCTGATCCACCGGCAGCCGGTTCGCGACCACCACGAGTTCATGCAGGGACATACATTCCTCCTCAGATCTGTGATTTTGACCCTATCAATGCAGCTCTTGAGCCGACTGGGGGCGCAGCCGCCCCTGAACGCTGTGCTGAACGGTGGACAGGCGGGCTCAGCCGCAGCGGCGCTGTATACGCTGGAGGTCCGCCGGAGCCCATCTGGCACGGCCTGCGGAACCCCAACGTGGAAGAAGGACGATGCGCGCACACGAAGCCGGCGCACTGCACGGCAATGACGCTGCTCCGCAGTGGCTCCCGTATCCGGAGGATGTCAACGCTCTGCTGCCCGGGCTGTTCTCCCAGTCCACTGCGCGCGCGGACAGCGGCGAGCTCGAGATCGCCGGCGTGGGGGTCACCCGGATTGCGCAGGAGGTGGGCACCCCGGTGCTCGTGGTGGATGAGGCGGACTTCCGGGCGCGGGCGCGCGCCTTCCGCGACGCATTCCACGAGGCGTTTGCTCCGCTGAACGGCGCGGAGATCTCCTATGCCGCGAAGGCATTCGTCGCCACAGGTGTGGTCCGCTGGGTGGCCGAGGATGGCCTGGGCCTGGACGTCTGCTCAGGCGGCGAGCTGGCCGTGGCCCTGCGCGGAGGCATGGACCCCGCGCGGATCACCATGCATGGCAACAACAAGTCCGATGCGGAGATCGAACGCGCGATCACCGCGGGTGTGGGCCGGCTCGTCATCGACTCCCTGGAGGAGATCGACCGGATCAACCAGATCGCAGAGCGCATTGGGCAGCAGCCGCATGTGCTGATCCGCGTGACCGCCGGCGTAGAGGCGCACACCCACGAGTTCATCGCCACCGCCCACGAAGACCAGAAGTTCGGTGTTTCGATCTCCACCGGGGACGCACTGGAGGCAGCGCGCCGCGTGCTGGAGAGTTCGCACCTGCAGCTTGACGGCCTGCACTCGCATATCGGCTCGCAGATCTTCGACACGCACGGCTTTGACGTGGCCGCCCGCCGCGTCATCGACCTCATGGCCCGGATCCAGCAGGAGACCGGTGCCAGCCTTCCGCACCTGGTGCTCGGCGGCGGCTTCGGCGTCATGTACACCTCGGCGCACACGCCCGCCACGCCGCAGACCCTCGCCGACAGCCTGGCACGGATCGTGGCATCCGCGTGTGAGGAGGCAGGCGTTGCCGTTCCGCGCCTCGGCTTCGAGCCCGGCCGCGCCATCGCCGGCCCATCCACGCAGACCCTCTACACCGTGGGCACCACGAAGATGGTGGAGCTCGGCGGCCCGCGCCGCCGCCTGTATGTCTCCGTTGACGGCGGCATGAGCGATAACATCCGCACCCCGCTCTACGACGCGGACTATTCCGTGCTCATCGCCTCGCGCACGTCCTCCGCTGAGCCCGCGGTTGTCCGTGTGGTGGGCAAGCACTGTGAAAGCGGCGATATCGTGGTCAAAGACGAATACCTGCCGGCAGATGTGGAGCGAGGAGACCTCATCACCGTTCCGGTCACCGGCGCGTACTGCTACTCGCTGGCATCCAACTACAATCACCAGCCCCGTCCGGCCGTCATCAGCGTGGCAGACGGTGCCATCACCCCGCTGATCCATCGTGAGACCGAGGATGACCTCCTGGCTCGCGACGCCGGCTGGCAGACTCCCGCTGACCCCAAGGAGACCAACCCATGAACTCCACCCCCCTGAAGATCGCCGTGCTCGGCGCAGGCACAGTGGGCACGGATGTGATCCGCCTGCTGGGCGAGCACTCCCTGGATTTCGCGCACCGCGCCGGCGCACCGCTGGAGATCATCGGCATCGGCGTGCGTGACCGATCCAAGGCCCGCGGCCCGCACGTGGATGCCTCACTCATCGTTGAGGACGCCGAGCAGCTGGTGAAGGATGCTGACATCGTGGTGGAGGTGATGGGCGGCATCGAGCCCGCCCGCTCACTGATCCTCACCGCGTTCGAGAACGGCGCCAGCGTCATCACGGCGAACAAGGCGCTCTTGGCCACCGCCGGCCCCGAACTGTACGAGGCCGCTGACCGTCACGGAGTGGACATCTCCTTTGAAGCCGCCGTGGCCGGCGCGATCCCGCTGATCCGCCCGCTGCGCGACTCCCTCGCCGGTGACCGGATCGAACGGGTGCTCGGCATCGTCAACGGCACCACGAACTACATTCTCGATGCGATGACCCGCACCGGACAGTCCTATGAGGAGGCGCTCAGCGCCGCCCAGGAGCTCGGCTACGCCGAAGCAGACCCCACCGCGGATGTGGAGGGCCATGACGCTGCCGCGAAGGCGAGCATCCTGGCGAGCCTTGCCTTCCACTCCCGTGTGAAGCTCGACGATGTGTTCTGCGAAGGCATCTCCACGATCACCGCGAATGACATCGCAGCCGCAGAGCGCCTGGGCCGCACCATCAAACTGCTCAGCATTGTGGAGCGCGTTCCCGGGGACGCGGGAGAGCGGATCTCCGCCCGCGTGTACCCGGTGATGATTCCGCGAAGCCATCCGCTCGCGACCGTGGGCGGTGCGTATAACGCCGTATTCGTGGAAGCAGAAGCGGCCGGGGAGCTCATGTTCTACGGGCAGGGCGCCGGCGGTGCCCCGACCGCGTCGGCAGTGCTTGGAGACCTGGTCTCCGTGGCCCGCAACCGCGTGTTCGGCGGCAAGGAGCCCGACGAATCCTTCTACGCGGCCCTGCCGATCTCCCACGTGGCTGATCTTGCCAATGAGTTCTACTTGGCGCTGACTGTGGCGGACCGCCGCGGTGTGCTGGCGGAGGTTGCCGGGGTGCTCGGAGATGCCGGCATCTCGATCGCCACCATTCACCAGGAGGCGCTGAGCGATGAGCACGGGGCCCACATCGGCATCGTCACCCACCGTGCCCGCGAAGAGGACATGTCCGCAGCGCTGCGCGAGCTTGCTCAGCGTGAAGCCGTCACAAGCGTGGACTCCCTGGTCCGCGTGGAAGGGGAGTGAGCATGGCTCACCAGTGGCGTGGAGTCATCCACGAATACCGTGATCATCTGCCGTTCACAGACACCGACACGATCCTCAGCCTCGGTGAGGGCGGCACCCCGCTGATCCATGCGCCCGTGCTCAGCGATATGCTCGGCGCCGAGGTGCACATCAAGGTGGAGGGCATGAACCCCACCGGATCCTTCAAGGACCGCGGGATGGTCTCTGCCATGTCCAAGGCCGTGACCGACGGCGCGCAGGTGGTGGTGTGCGCCTCCACCGGCAACACGAGCGCCTCAGCCGCCGCCTACGCGACCCGCGCCGGCATCGGCTGCGCGGTGCTGCTGCCCGAGGGCAAGATCGCTGCGGGCAAGCTCGCCCAGGCGATCATGCATGGCGCGCAGCTGATCGCCGTGGACGGCAACTTCGATGACTGCCTGGAGATCGCCCGTAAACTCGATGCGCAGTACCCGGTGGAGCTGGTCAACTCGGTGAACCCCTACCGTCTGCAGGGGCAGAAGACCGCCGCTTTCGAGATCGTCGACTCCCTGGGCCGCGCCCCGGATATCCATGTGCTGCCGGTGGGCAATGCCGGCAACATCTCCGCCTACTGGATGGGCTATCAGGAATACCGCGAAAAGGGCATCACCGATGCGCTGCCGCAGATGTGGGGATTCCAGGCCGAAGGCGCCGCACCCTTCGTGGCGGGACGCCCCATCACCTCACCCGAGACGGTGGCCACCGCGATCCGCATCGGCGCCCCCGCCTCATGGAACCGTGCCGCGGACGCCCGCGACTCCTCCGGCGGCCTGATCTCCGCGGTGTCCGATGACGAGATCCTCGATGCCCAGTCGATCCTCGCTGCTGAAGTGGGCATCTTTGTGGAGCCCGCCTCCGCCGCCGGCGTCGCCGGGTTGCTGAAGATCGCACGCGAAGGCGTCACCGCCACCGGTGAGCAGCGCACCATCCCCGAAGGCGCCGTCATCACCGTGACCGTGACCGGCAACGGCCTGAAGGACACCGAGACCGCGCTCAGCCGCAAGGACCTGAGGCCCACCGTCATCGACAATGACGTGGCGGCGGCCGCGAAGGCGATGGGCCTGTGAGGCTCGCCCACGAACGAGTCCGGGCGGAGGTTCCCGCCACCAGCGCCAACCTGGGGCCCGGGTTCGACGCGCTCGGCCTTGCCCTGGAGCTGCGTGATGTGTACGAGCTCGAGCTCACCACATCCGACGTAGAGGTGGAGATTCTGGGCGAAGGCGCCGAGGATCTGCCGCGCGATGAACGCCACCTGGTGGTGCGGGCGCTGCGCGCAGCACTGGATCGCGTGGGCGCGCCCCAAGCCGGCTTCCACCTGACCTGCACGAACCAGATCCCCCACGGCCGGGGCCTCGGCTCCAGCGCCGCCGCAATCGTGGGCGGCATCGCGCTTGCCCGGGGCCTGCTGGAGAACCCGGACGTGCTCACCGATCACCTCATGCTGCAGCTTGCCACCGAGTTCGAGGGCCACCCGGACAATGCCGCGCCGGCGATCCTCGGCGGCGTGACCACCTCCTACACGGTGGGGGAGGACGCATTCGCGCACACCCTGACCCTGCGCCCCGACCAGGACGGTGCATCGGTGCTGGACCCGGTGATCATCTCGCCCACGACGCCGCTCGCAACTGAGAAAGCGCGGGCCCTGCTGCCAGCTGAGCTGCCGTTTGCGGACGCCGCATTCAACGTGTCCCGCAGTGCGCTGCTGGTGCATGCGCTCGCGGCCGGGGATCGGGACCTGCTGCTGCGGGCCACTGAAGACCGAATGCACCAGGACCGGCGCGAGTCAGGGATGCCGGCAAGCGTCTCGCTGATGCACAGCCTGCGCGCGGAGGGTCTGCCCGCGGTGATCTCCGGTGCCGGCCCAACCGTGCTGATCCCAGCTGGCGCTCCCGCAGAGATCGCCCGGTTGGTGCGTGACATGGTGGACGATCCCGCACAGTGGCGAATCGCCCGGGTTCCGCTCGCGGAGCATGGCGTTCGCACTGTGCTACCCTGACAGTGCGCGCTGGGCTCCAGGCCCCTGAGCGAGCATAGCGAGAACGCTGCTCCCTCATCGCGCATCCCATCAGACATCAGCTTTCGGTGTGCTGTGACGAGGATCCCTCATTTCGCGTCGCCCCGGGCACTGTGTGCCCCGGTCCGCCCCATGCATCGCATCCTCCGCACCGAGAACCACGGGAATCACACCTAAGGAAGGAACCCGGGTGACTGACACTCACGCAGCAGCGGCTGACCAGAGCGCGCTCGCGGCCAAAAAACTCCCTGAGCTCCAAGCCATGGCAACATCCATGGGCATCAAAAGCGTGCGCAAATACCGCAAAGGCGAGCTCATCGAGCTGATCCGCTCCGGCGGCTCTGCTCCCTCCAACCATGCTGACAGCGCTGAGCGCGGCTCCTCCCGGCCAAGCCGGGTGGAGGAGATCGAACTGCCTGAAGCGCGCCCCGCACGCACCGACTCGGATGATCAGACATCTGACTCCCGTCGCAGCCGCCGTTCCGAGCGCCAGCACGATGACCGCCAGCGTGATGATCGTGAGAATCGCGGTCAGAACGGCCGCGATGACCGCCAGCGGGATGACCGCCAGCGGGATAACGGTCAGGGCCGCGGCCAGAACAGCCACGGCGGCCGCAATGACCAGGGCGGGGATGATGAGCGCCGTGGACGCGGACGCCAGCGCTCCCGTTCGCGCGACCGCAATCGCCGCGGACGCGGCCGCGATGACGACGGCCAGAACCAGAACAGTCAGGATGATTCGCGCAGCCAGGACGATGACGTGCTGCTGGCCGTGGCCGGCATCCTCGACATCCGGGACAAGCACGCCTACATCCGCACCACCGGCTACCTGCCGGGACCGAGCGATGTGTATGTGAGCATGAACCAGGTCCGCAAACACGGCCTGCGCAAGGGTGACGCGATCGCCGGTCAGGTGCGTGCCGCAAAGGACGGCGGATCAGACCAGCCGCAGCAGCACTCTCGCCAGCGCGGCCGCGGCGGAAACCGCGGCAACCAGGCCTCCAAGTACGCGTCGCTGGTCAGCATCGATGCGATCAACGGCATGAGCCCGGACCGTGCGAAGCAGCGTGTGGAGTTCAGCAAGCTCACCCCGCTCTACCCGGATGAGCGTCTCCGCTTGGAGCGCACCCCCACGCAGCTCACCGGCCGCATCATCGACTTGGTGGCTCCGATCGGCAAGGGGCAGCGCGGTCTGATCGTGGCGCCGCCGAAGACCGGCAAGACGATCATCCTGCAGCAGGTGGCCGACGCCATCACCCATAACAACCCGGAGGCGCACCTCATGGTGGTGCTGGTGGACGAGCGCCCCGAGGAGGTCACGGACATGCAGCGCACCGTGCAGGGGGAGGTCATCGCCTCCACCTTCGACCGTCCGGCTGATGACCACACCACGGTGGCTGAGCTGGCGATCGAGCGCGCGAAGCGCCTGGTGGAGCTGGGCCGCGATGTGGTGGTGCTGCTGGATTCGATCACCCGGCTGGGCCGCGCGTACAACCTGGCCGCACCCGCCTCGGGCCGCATCCTCTCCGGTGGTGTGGACTCCTCCGCTCTGTACCCGCCGAAGCGCTTCTTCGGCGCAGCCCGCAATGTGGAGAACGGCGGTTCGCTGACCATTCTTGCCACCGCCCTGGTGGAGACCGGCTCCAAGATGGATGAGGTCATCTTCGAAGAGTTCAAGGGCACCGGCAACTGGGAGCTCAAGCTGGAGCGCAAGCTTGCTGAGCGTCGAGTGTTCCCGGCGGTTGATGTGAACGCCTCCGGTACGCGTCGTGAAGAGGCGCTCATGCAGCCGGACGAGCTGGCGGTGATGTGGAAGCTTCGACGCGTGCTCGCCCAGCTGGAGCAGCAGCAGGCGATCGAACTGCTGCTGGAACGGATGCGGAAGACCCAGTCCAACAGTGAATTCCTCATGAACGTGTCCAAGACGACCCCGGGGGTGCCCCGCGGCACCAGCAGCGAGTGAACGTGTAATGAAGCTGACAGCGATCGGGGCCTGACGACGTTCAGCGTGCGTGAGACACTGGACGGCGGTTCTGTTTCACGGCCCGGGCCCCGCGCCGACCCAGCGACCATGATCTGAGGAGACTGATATGCAGAAGGATATTCATCCTGATTACGTGGTGACCGAGGTGAGCTGCACCTGCGGCAACACCTTCACCACCCGCAGCACCAAGCAGGACGGCGTCATCAAGGCTGAGGTGTGCTCCGCCTGCCACCCGTTCTACACCGGCAAGCAGAAGATCCTGGACACCGGCGGCCGCGTTGCCCGCTTCCAGGCTCGCTACGGCAAGAAGGCCGCCAAGTAGCTTTGACGAACGGCGCCGGCATCCCGCAAGGGATTGCCGGCGCCGTTTCGCATCATCTCCGCCTGCCCTGACCCGCCGCCCGCACACGGCCCGCTGAGCCCTGGCCTGATCCGCTACCCGAGGAGCGCCCATGTTCGAGAACGTCTCCGGTCTCATTGATGAGCACCGCGAGCTGGAGCAGTGCATGTCCGATCCCGGGCTCCACGCGGACCCGGCTGCTGCGCGGCGCGTGGGTCGCCGCTACGCCGAGCTCAGCCCGATCGTCAGCGCCTACCGCAGCTGGCAGCAGCTGGGCGAGGACCTGGGCGCCGCCCGCGAACTCGCTGAAGAGGACGATGCGTTTACTGCTGAAGCAGATCAGATCGAACAGGATCGCGCCGCAGCCGCCTCCCGGCTGGAGGATCTGCTGGCACCGCGGGATCCGGATGATGCCCGGGATGTGATCCTGGAGGTGAAAGCCGGCGCCGGCGGCGCAGAATCCGCCCTGTTCGCAGCGGAGCTGGTGCGCATGTACCAGCATTTCGCCACCCGCCGCGGCTGGTCCACTGAGATCATCACCGAAACCGAATCCGACCTGGGCGGGGTCAAAGACCTGGCGATGTCCATCCGCAGCCGCGGCAGCGTGGGACCGGATGAGGGTGTGTGGGCCCACCTGAAATATGAGGGTGGAGTGCACCGCGTGCAGCGGGTGCCGGTCACAGAGTCGCAGGGCCGAATCCACACCTCAGCGGTGGGTGTTCTGGTGGTGCCGGAGGCTGACGAAGCCGATGAGGGGGAGTTCCTCGCGGAGGAGATGGCCCCGAACAATCTGCGGATCGATGTGTACCGCTCGTCCGGTCCGGGCGGGCAGTCGGTCAACACCACGGACTCCGCGGTGCGGATCACTCATCTGCCGAGCGGACTGGTGGTGTCCTGCCAGAACGAGAAGAGCCAGCTGCAGAACAAGGAGCAGGCACTGCGCATTCTGCGATCGCGTCTGCTTGATCAGATGCACGCTGAGCAGGAGGCGGAAGCCTCTGCTGCGCGCCGCTCCCAGGTGCGGACAGTGGACCGCTCCGAGCGGATCCGCACCTATAACTTCCCGGAGAACCGGGTGGCCGATCACCGCACCGGCTACAAGGCGAACAACCTGGACCAGGTGCTGAGCGGAGACCTCGATGCCGTGCTCACCTCCCTGATGGACGCGGATCGGGATGCGATGATCCGCGCCGCCGGCGCCGAAAGCTGAGCGGGGTGCCATGGAGGTCAGGCACCGCATCTCTGCGGCGATCCGTGATGCCCGCCGGCGGCTTGCAGCAGCCGGAATCGACTCGGCTGACGCGGAGGCTCGCGCTCTGGTTCGCCACGCTGCCGGGGCGGAACGCTCCCTGGTGCTCATCGATGAGCTGCCGGAGCACTTCGCTGAACTGCTCGAGGCTGCTCTGCAGCGGCGTGAACGCCGCGAGCCGCTGCAGCTGATCCTGGGCGCGGCACCGTTTCGGCGGCTGAGCCTGGAGGTGTGGCCCGGAGTGTTCATCCCGCGGCCGGAGACCGAGCTTGCGATCGATCTGGTTCACGCGTTCGCCCAAACCGGTCAGCCCGTGAAGCGCGTGGTGGACCTGTGCACTGGCAGCGGCACGCTGGCGGCCGCGATGGCGGACGAGTTCCCCGGTACGAGCATCTGGGCGGTTGACCTCAGCGAACGAGCCGTGGCGCTTGCCCGCCGCAATATCCAACGCGCCTCCGGAGGCGGAGCGGAGGCTCCTCTCATACGCGTGCTCTGCGCGGACGTGGGGGAGCACCTGGCGGCACCCGGCGGGCTGCTTGCCGAGGCGGTGGGAGCTGATGTGGTGCTCTCCAACCCGCCCTATATCCCACCGGGTGCGGTGCCCCGGGACCCGGAAGTGCTCCGCTGTGATCCGGAGGCTGCTCTCTACGGAGGCGGGGCGGATGGGCTCGCGGTCCCCGAGCAGGTGGTGCGCACGGCGCGGACGCTGCTGCGCCCCGGGGGTCTGTTCGTGATGGAGCATGCGGATGTGCAAGGTGAGAGTGCTCGGATGCTGCTGGGACGCGTGGGCGGCTTCGTTGCGATCCGCACGCACCCGGACCTCACCGGCCGTGACCGCTTCGTCGTTGCCCGACGCGCACAATCCGACCCGGAGATGAGAGACTGACGCCGTGAGTGTTTTCAACTACGCCGATGAAGCTGAGCGCGAGAATGCGCTTGATTCCACCACCCAAGCGGTTCGTGACGGGAAGCTTGTGGTGCTGCCCACTGACACCGTGTATGGCATCGGGGCGGACGCGTTCAGCCGTGACGCCGTCCAAGCGCTGCTGGACGCGAAGGGACGCGGCCGCGAGTACCCGCCGCCGGTTCTGATCGGGGACGCCAATGTGCTGCACGCACTCGCTGTGGACGTGCCCGCGGTTGCGGAGGATCTGGCCGAGGCATTCTGGCCAGGTGCGCTGACTCTGATTGTGAAGGCGCAGCCGTCCCTGATGTGGGATCTCGGCGAGACGAAAGGTACTGTGGGTCTGCGGATGCCGAACTCCGACGCGGCGTTGGAGCTGCTGAAGCGCACCGGCCCGCTGGCGGTCTCCAGCGCGAACAAGCATGGCCGCCCCGCTGCCGTCACCGTCATCGACGCCGCCACCCAGCTCGGGGACGCGGTTGCGGTGTACCTGGATGCCGGCCGAGCGGAACTCGGCGAATCCTCTACGATCATCGATGTCACCGTGGAGCCGCCACAGATCCTGCGCCCCGGTGCGATCACGAAGGAGCAGATCGAAGAGCGGTTCGGCCCGATCTTCGATGAGCCGGAACGTGAACCGGATCTGGAAGCCGCGTCGGAAGAGGGGGCTGAGGCCGCCACGGAGGCGGAGATTGACTCGGAGCCGGAGCTGAAGCCCGAGGGTGACACGGAATCGATCGGCGCTGAGACGACCGCTCCCGAGGATGCCGCCTCCCAGTGAGGATCTACCTGTTCCTGCTGCTGGTTGCCGCAACCGTCACCTATCTGGTGACGCCGGCAGCCAGACTGCTGGCACGCCGCTACGGGGCGATGACGGCGGTGCGCGAGCGGGACGTGCACTCTGAGGTGACGCCGCGGCTCGGGGGTGTGGCGATGTTCGCCGGGATCGCCGTGGCGATGCTCATCGCCTCCCGCACGCAGTTCCTCTCGCCGCTGTTCGCGGAGTCCTTTCAGGCGTGGGCGATCCTCATCGCTGCCGGTCTGATCTGCCTGCTGGGCGCCCTGGATGACAAATGGGACTTGGACTGGGTGACGAAGCTCGCTGGGCAGACCCTCATCGCCTTCTTCCTGGCATGGCAGGGTGTTCAGCTGACCAGCCTGCCGATCGGCGGAGTGACCCTTCTCTCCCCGCGAATGTCCCTCATCCTCACCGCGCTGGTGGTCATCGGCTGCATGAACGCGGTGAACTTCGTGGACGGCCTGGACGGGCTTGCCTGCGGTGTGACCGCAATCGGCGGTGCGTCATTCTTCCTCTATGCCTATGTGCTCACTCGTGGCACGAGCGCCACGGACTTCTCTTCGCTTGCCGCGGTGCTTGCGGCAGTGCTGGTGGGGGCATGCATCGGATTTCTGCCGCATAACTTTCACCGAGCCAAAATCTTCATGGGGGATTCGGGGGCGCTGCTGCTCGGCCTGATGCTGGCGGCTTCAACGATTGCGGTGACCGGTCAGGTGGACCCGGCTCGGCTGTCCGGGGTTGACATGTTCGGCCAGTTCCTGCCGATTCTGCTGCCTATCGGCGTCATGATCATTCCGCTGCTGGACATGGTGCTCGCGGTGCTGCGACGCGTGGGCAGCGGCCGTTCGCCATTCCACGCGGACCGCATGCACCTGCACCACCGGCTGCTGGATATCGGCCACTCCACGGTGAGTGCGGTGCTCATCATGTACCTGTGGACGGTGGTGGTGTGCACCATCCTGCTTGCTCCGATCTTCTTCACCCGGATCTGGGCGATCGTCATCGCTGTCAGCGGCTTGATCCTGGCCGTGTTCCTCACCCTCGACCCGGTCTCACGCCTGAAGCGGCTCTGGGGCCAGAAGGAAGCCGTGTGACTGCTCAGAAGCCTTCGCTCTCCGCTACGACTGCCGCGCTGCGCCGCGGGGCCGGCATCGGTGTTCTCACCGGCCTTGCGCTGGATGCAGTGGTGGTGCTGATCGCTGCAGTGGGGTTCGACGCATCCGCTCTGTGGGGAGCGCTCGTCGGCACCGGACTCGCGCTGATCATCACCCTGCCCACCCTGCTCACCGCGCGATTCGCCGCCTCCGGTGAGTTCGGGGTGCTGGCCGGCAGTGTGCTCGGGGCCTGGCTGCTGAAGATGATCGTGCTGGTGGGAGTGCTGATCCTGGTGCGGGGGATCGATGGCGTGAACCTGCGCTGGGTGGGCATTGCACTGCTGGCCGGCGCGGTAGTGGGCGTCCTTGCGGAGATCGCCGTGCTCATGCGGCACCGTCCCCAGCTGAACGTGTGAGGTGCCTCAGGCGGTGGTGTGCAGCCGCTGAGAAACAGGTGCCGCTCTGGTATAGTCCAACGCGTGCCAGCGGTGCGCCGAGCTGCGCGTCGACGGCTGTTCTCGACCGCGTATCAGAGCTGATGCGCACGCCATGCGCCGCTTCTTTCGGCCCACCGACTCACCTGGGAGCTTGAGCTGACTACCGCAGACGTCACCACGCCGCTGATCGCCGCTGATGACACGACGCCGTTCCATATCCCCTCGCTGACGGAGTTCTTCCCAGCCCCGTTCCTGTTCGAAGGGACGTGGTTCGAGTTCAACCGGGTTCAGCTCGTCCGCCTGATCATCATGGTGGTGCTGCTGATCGTCACCTACCTCCTGGCGTCCCGCGCAAAGCTGGTTCCCGGCCGGGTGCAGTCGATCTTCGAGCTCATCATCCAGTTCGTGAACACGAACATCATCGAATCCGTGATGGGCGCCGAGAAGGGCCGCCGGTTCGCACCGATGCTCATCACCATGTTCGTGTTCATCTTCGCGATGAACCTGGGCGGCGTGATCCCGGGCATGAACCTTGCCGGCACCTCCGTGATCGGACTGCCGCTGCTGCTGGCTCTGTGGACCTTCATCACCTACATCGTGGCGGGTGTGCAGAAGCACGGCTTCGCCGGCTATCTCAAGCACGAGACGATGCCGCCGGGCGTGCCGAAGCCGATCTACCTGCTGCTGGTGCCGATCGAGTTCCTTCAGGTCTCGATCATCCGTTGGGCCTCACTCACCATCCGACTGCTCGCCAACATGGTGGCCGGTCACATGATGATGGTGGTGTTCGTGTCGATGACCCAGTTCCTGCTGTTCAGCGGCACCTGGCTGATCGCAGTGGCTCCGCTCTCCGGTGCGCTCGCCATCGGCATCTACGGCTTCGAGATCTTCGTGGCCGCGCTCCAGGCATTTGTGTTCACGATCCTCTCCGCGGTGTACATCAACATCGCCACCTCGGACGAACACTGAGCCTCTCTGAATTTCCCCCTACCTGACCTGACTGTCCGCCCTGGGCAGCAAACTGAAAGGAAACCCTGTGGAATCCACCATCCTCGCAGAAGTCACCGGCAACCTCGCCTCGATCGGCTACGGCCTTGCCGCCATCGGCCCGGGCATCGGCATCGGCATCATCGTGGGCAAGACCGCTGAGGCGACCGCTCGTCAGCCGGAGCTGCGCGGTCAGCTGCAGACCACCATGTTCATCGGTATTGCGTTCACGGAGATTCTGACCCTGCTGGCGATCGTCACCGGCCTCATCTTCGCCGCCTGATAATCGACCAAGAGGGTATTTCCATGAACATCACCGTCGTCGCCCAGAAAGGCGAGAACGGCACGGACCTGCTGCTGCCGGCCCCTGCCGAAATCATCTGGACGCTGATCTTCCTGGTGGTCTTCGCTGTTCTTTTCATGAAGTTCATCCTCCCGAAGATGAACGCCGTGCTCGATGAGCGCACGCAGAAGATCCAGGGCGGCCTGGAGAAGGCCGAGAAGGCCCAGGAGGAGGTTGACCGCCTGAAGGAGACTCAGGAGCAGGAGCTCGCTGAGGCCCGCAAGGAGGCAGCCGAGATCCGTGAGCGTGCCCGCCAAGAAGGCGCAAAGATCGTAGCCGAAGCCAAGGACCGAGCCGAGGCTGAAGCCGCGCGAGTACTGGCCGCAGGTCATCAGCAGCTCGAGGCTGAGCGGACCGCCGCTGCACATCAGCTGCGCGGCGATGTGGGCTCGCTGGCCAGCGATCTGGCTTCGCGCATCGTGGGCGAAGCGCTCACTGACGATGCTCGTTCCAGCCGCGTGATCGACCGGTTCCTGGATGACCTCGAGTCATCCCACGCCGCGAACTGATAAGAGGTGACCATGCGAGGAATGTCTGCCGCATCGCTCGAGGGTGTCCTCACCCGAGCCGAGTCCATTGTGGCGCAGTCCGCTCAGGGGCCGGATTCCGTAGCCCGGGAGCTCTTCCAGATCGCCCGGGTGATCGACAGCAGCAACCAGCTGATCCGCCTGCTCAGCGATCCGGGTCGCCTCAGCGAGATCAAAGTGACCGCACTGGAGACCCTGCTGCGCGGCAAAGTCTCAAAGGAGGCCCTGGCTATCGCGTCGGACGTGGTGGCACAGCGCTGGTCAGAGCAGGACCATGTGCTGGATGCGCTGGAGGCAGCCGGGATGTCCGCTCTGCTCAACGCAGCGGACGCTGCCGGCGCCGGCGACGCAATCGAAGCGGAGCTGTTCCAGTTCTCGCGGCTGATCACCTCCACCCCGGAGCTCGCCGCCGCATTCGACCGGACCCGCGATGACCGCGCAGGGCGAGCCTCGATCGTGCGCAGTCTGCTCGCAGACAAGGCGAACCCGGTCACCACCGCTCTCGTCGAGCAGGCAGTGACCGGAAACACCGAGGAGAAGGCCTCGCGCCGCGTTCTGTCATTCGCCGAGTTCGCTGCCGACCGGCGCCGCAGGCTGATGGCCGTGGTCACCAGCGCTGTTGCGATGAATGACCAGCAGCAGCAGCGGCTCGCTCGCATCCTCGCCGCCGAATTCGGTCAGGACGTGAAGATGAACTTCACGGTGGATCCTGACGTGGTGGGCGGCATGCGCGTGCGGGTCGGCGACGTCGTCTACGACGCCACGATCCTCTCGCGCCTCAGTGATGCGCGTTCGCGCCTGACGGCCTGAGAAACATCAAAACCATTAAGCGTCCCGGCCCTGCCGGGTAGAGAAAAGGAAGCGGAGCAAGAGCCATGGCTGAGCTCACGATTCGTCCCGACGAGATCCGGGACGCGCTGAACACCGCGGTCGCCACCTACCAGCCCGGTAGCACCGACCGCGAAGAAGTTGGCCGAGTGTCAGAGACCGCGGACGGCATCGCCCGCGTGTCCGGCCTGCCGAACCTGATGGCGAACGAACTGGTTCGCTTCGAGGACGGCACCCTGGGCCTCGCCCTGAACCTGGAGCTGCGCGAAGTCGGCGTGGTGGTCCTCGGCGACTTCGCCGCCATCGAAGAAGGCCAGGAAGTCCGCCGTACCGGTGAGGTTCTGTCCGTTCCGGTTGGCGAGGGCTACCTCGGACGAGTGGTGGACCCGCTCGGTCAGCCGATCGACGGCCTGGGTGAGATCGAGACCTCGGGACGCCGCGCACTGGAACTGCAGGCCCCCAGCGTGATGATGCGCAAGAGCGTCAACGAGCCGATGCAGACCGGCATCAAGGCGATCGATGCGATGACCCCGATCGGCCGCGGCCAGCGCCAGCTGATCATCGGCGACCGCCAGACCGGCAAGACCACCATCGCCGTGGACACGATCCTCAACCAGAAGGCGAACTGGGAGAGCGGCGATCCGTCCAAGCAGGTGCGCTGCATCTACGTGGCGATTGGTCAGAAGGGGTCCACGATCGCCTCCGTGCGTGCGAGCCTCGAAGAGGCCGGTGCGATGGAATACACCACCATCGTGGCCGCTCCCGCGTCCGACCCGGCCGGCTTCAAGTACATCGCTCCGTATACCGGTTCCGCCATCGGTCAGCACTGGATGTATGAGGGCAAGCATGTTCTCATCGTGTTCGACGATCTCTCCAAGCAGGCCGAGGCATACCGCGCGGTGTCCCTGCTGCTGCGCCGCCCGCCGGGCCGCGAAGCATACCCGGGTGACGTGTTCTACCTGCATTCGCGTCTGCTTGAACGCTGCGCGAAGCTGTCCGATGAGATGGGCGGCGGTTCGATGACCGGCCTGCCGATCATCGAGACCAAGGCGAATGACGTCTCCGCATACATTCCGACCAACGTCATCTCCATCACCGACGGCCAGTGCTTCCTCCAGTCGGACCTGTTCAACGCGAACCAGCGTCCGGCCGTGGACGTGGGCATCTCCGTGTCCCGTGTGGGCGGCTCCGCCCAGGTGAAGGCGATGAAGTCCGTGTCCGGCACACTCAAGATCTCGCTTGCGCAGTACCGCGACCTTGAGGCCTTTGCAATGTTCGCCTCGGACCTTGATGCCGCGTCCAAGCAGCAGCTGAACCGCGGTGCACGCCTGATGGAACTGCTCAAGCAGGGTCAGGGCCAGCCGATGCCGGTTGAAGAGCAGGTTGTCACCATCTGGGCCGGCACTAACGGCAAGTTCGATGACATCGAGGTTGAGGACGTTCGCGAGTTCGAGGAGCGCCTGCACGAGTACCTTCGCCACAACGGCAGTGTGCTCTCTGCTATCCGTGAGACCGGCAAGTTCTCCGAGGAGACCGAAGCTGAGCTCGCAGAAGTCGTGGACAACGTCAAGCGCGACTACTTCGCGAAGAAGCAGGGCGCGGAGATCTACGATAGCCAGGGCGAGCTCGACGACGACAAGATCGAGCAGGAGTCGATCCTGAAGTCCTCTCAGAAGTGACCATCCGTCACCGAGAAGACCGATAGTCACAAGGGAGAGACATGGGAGCCCAGCAGAGGGAATACAAGAAGCGGATCTCATCCGCTTCGGGCATGAAGAAGATCTTCCAGGCCCAGGAGATGATCGCGGCTGCGCGCATCTCGAAGGCCCACGCCCGCGTGCTTGCCACCACTCCGTACGCCGAGGCCATCACCAACGCGATCGCCGCGGTGGTGGAGCACACCATTGACGCGGAGCATCCGTTCCTGGTGAAGGACCGCACGTTCTCGAACCGGGCCGGCATTCTGCTGATCACCTCGGACCGCGGCATGGCGGGCTCATACTCGCCGTCCGCGATCCGCGAAGCAGAGATGCTCGCCAACCGGCTTCGTCGGGATGGCAAAACGCCGGTCATGTATGTGGTGGGCCGCAAGGGAGACTCGTACTACCGCTTCCGCAACCGTCCGCCGCAGCAGGCCTGGACCGGGGTCAAGGAAGAGGATCTTGCCCAGGCGGGGCTGGAGATTGCGGGCGTGCTGCGCGAGGCGCTGCTCGCTGAAGATCCGGAGCAGCACCTGGACGAGCTGTACGTGGTGGGTCACCGTTTCATCAATCGGTTCCGCCAGGAGCCGCGCGTCGCCCGTCTGGTGCCGCTGAGCCTGATGAGCGGCGATGCGCCGGACCGGCAGGAGGAGAATCTCGGGCAGACCCACCCGCTGTACGAGTACAGCCCTGACCAGAACACGGTGTTCTCGGAGCTTGTTCCGCGCTACGTGGAGTCCCGCATCATCAACATTCTGCTGCAGTCGATCGCGTCGGAGCATGCGAGCCGGCAGAAGGCGATGAAGACCGCGACCGATAACGCCGAGATCCAGATCCAGAAGTTCACGCGCCTTGCGAACTCGGCGCGCCAGGCGGAGATCACCCAGGAGATCACCGAGATCGTCGGCGGTGCCGACGCCCTGAGCGCCTCGGGCCGCAAAGAACGCTGAGTGCAACAACGTTGGAGAACGAAATGACCATCATGGAAACCGCACCGTCGCAGACGGGCACCGGCACCGGCCGCGTGGCACGCGTCACCGGAGCTGTTGTCGACATCGAATTCCCGCCGGGCCAGATCCCGGACATGTACAACGCTCTCTCAACCGAGGTTGAGCTGCCGGACTCCGAGGGTGAAGGCGCGCAGCGCCACACGCTGTATCTGGAGACTGCTCAGCACCTTGGAGACGGCATGGTCCGCGCTGTTGCGCTGAAGCCGACCGACGGCCTGATCCGCGGTCAGGCCGTGACCGACACCGGCGCACCGATCTCGGTGCCGGTGGGGGATTTCACCCTTGGCAAGGTGTTCGATGTGGTGGGCACCGTGCTCAACGCTGACGAGGGCGAGAAGCTCGAGATCAATGAGCGCTGGCCGATTCACCGCAAGGCACCGAACTTCGATCAGCTGGAGTCCAAGACCCAGATGTTCGAAACCGGCATCAAGTCCATCGACCTCCTGACCCCGTACGTGCAGGGCGGAAAGATCGGCCTGTTCGGCGGCGCCGGTGTGGGCAAGACCGTGCTCATTCAGGAGATGATCTACCGCGTGGCGAACAACCACGACGGTGTGTCCGTGTTCGCCGGCGTGGGCGAGCGCACCCGTGAGGGCTGGGACCTCATCGAAGAGATGACCGAGTCCGGTGTGATCGAGAAGACCGCGCTGGTGTTCGGCCAGATGGATGAGCCGCCGGGCACACGTCTGCGCGTGGCGCTGTCCGCTCTGACCATGGCGGAGTACTTCCGTGATGTGCAGAACCAGGATGTGCTGCTGTTCATCGACAACATCTTCCGCTTCACCCAGGCGGGCTCCGAGGTGTCCACGCTGCTCGGCCGTATGCCGTCCGCTGTGGGCTACCAGCCGAACCTGGCGGATGAGATGGGTGTGCTCCAGGAGCGGATCACCTCCACTCGCGGCCACTCGATCACCTCGATGCAGGCGATCTACGTGCCGGCCGACGACTACACGGACCCGGCCCCGGCCACCACGTTCGCACACCTGGACGCCACCACTGAGCTTTCCCGTGAGATCGCTTCGCGTGGCCTCTACCCGGCGATCGACCCGCTCGCATCCACCTCGCGGATCCTGGACCCGCTCTACATCGGTCAGGAGCACTACGACGTTGCCGTGCAGGTGAAGCAGATCCTGCAGCGCAACAAGGAGCTGCAGGACATCATCGCGATGCTCGGTGTGGATGAGCTTTCCGAAGAGGACAAGGTGATCGTGTCCCGCGCTCGCCGGATCCAGCAGTTCCTCTCACAGAACACCCACATGGCCAAGCAGTTCACCGGTGTGGACGGCTCGGACGTGCCGCTGCGCGACACTATCGAAGGATTCAAGGGCATCTGCGCCGGCGAGTTCGACCACATCGCCGAGCAGGCGTTCTTCAACGTGGGCGGCATCGACGATGTGCTGCGCAACTGGGACAGCATCCAGAAGGAGCTTGGCAAGTGAGCGAGCTGACCGTCACCTTCGTCTCCCCGAGCGAGACGGTCTGGGAGGGTGCTGCCAGCTACGTGCGCGTGCCCGCCTCGGACGGTTCGATGGGCCTGCTGCCGAATATGGCGCCGGTGCTCGCCACGCTCTCTGAGGGCGTGATTGCGGTGACAGAGACGAACGGTTCCACGTTCGAGATGAGCGTGTCCGGCGGCTTCGTCTCCGTGGACCGCTCCGTGGTTCAGATCGTGGCCTACGGCGTCCAGAAGGCTGCCGCGGCCTGATCCGTCCGCATTGCTCAGGCGGCTCGCACCTCGGGTGCGGGCCGCCTGTTCTTATCACCACGGCCTGTTCTAGCAGCCCTGCTCGAACGTCAGCGCCTTCTGCGCCATCGCGCTGCCGGTTCGGTCAGCTCAGAACAGGCGCCCCTCACTGGTGTCGATGCCCTTCAGCTCGTCATAGTCCAGGGTGATGCAGTCGAAGCCACGGTCGGCGGCAAGCGTCTTCGCCTGCGGTCTGATCTGCTGAGCGGCGAAGACACCTCGAACCGGGGTGAGCAGCGGGTCGCGATTCAGCAGCTCCACATAGCGTGTCAGCTGCTCCACGCCTTCGATCTCGCCGCGGCGTTTGATCTCGATTGCCACCGTTGCTCCGTTGGGATCGCGAGCGAGGATATCGACCGGACCGATGGCAGTGGGATATTCACGGCGCACCAGCGACCAGCCGGCTCCGAGCGTAGTGATGTTCTCGCTGAGCAGTGCCTGCAGGTGCGCCTCTACGCCATCCTTGATCAGGCCGGGATCAATGCCCAGGTCATGGGAGGTGTCGGAAAGGATCTTGTGCAGCTGCACGCGCAGGAAGTCGCCGGTCTTCTTATGCATCACCGTCCATTCCTCCTGCCAGCCCTCAGCTTCGGCGTCAGCGGCACGCTCGGGATCATCGCTGGTCACCACCACGAGGGTGCAGGGAGGAGCCATCCAGTTCAGCGGTTTGTAGCTTCCGCCGTCGGAGTGGATGAGCACGCTGCCATCGGCTTTCACCATGAGCAGGCGGGGAGCACGGGGCAGGTGCGCCGTGAGGCGGCCCTGATAGTCAACGGAACATTCGGCAACGACTAAACGCACAGCCCCAGGGTACGCGATGGGTGAGCAGACAGCGTCGAGCTGCTGACGCGGGGTCAGTTCAGTGTGGCGAGCGGACCAAGAGCTGTTCTGCTGGGCAAACAGAGGATAAAGAAACGCGCGCACGGTGTGATGGTCGGCAAGAATCCGGCCAAGGCTCCAGCTGTGCGTGGCAGACTCGGGAGGCGACACACCCGTGATGACAAGGATGGCCACATCGTGCGCAAGGCACTACCGATTGCTCTGCTCCTGCTGGGAGCAGCCAGTCTGATCCTCGGCTGGCTGGGTGAGACCGTGCTCGCCCCCGATGACACCCATACCGCAACCGTTCAGCTGAAAGACCCGGGCCCGGCCGTGGTGATCGAGCCGGGCGTGCTGTATGCCGGTGGAAAAGAAGGCACCGTCACGGTGAAAGCGGACGGTGAGATCACCCAGATCGCCGCGCGCCCCGCTGATGCAGAGGCCTATCTTGAGGGCACGAAGCACACCGCGATCACCGGCGTTCCCTCCTGGACCGAGCTTAAAGCCGAACCGCGGAACCCGGACGGGGCGGCTGAGCTGCCGAACGGGGGAGCTTCTGACCTGTGGCTGGACGAGAACAAGTCCGCGAGCCCGTTCTCGATGAGGATCGAGGATTGGAAGAAGGCGGAGACTGCCTCGACCGGTGCAGATGCTCCCTACCGTTCGCTGGTGTTCATCACGGATGGAAAGAAGCCGGGCGCATCTGAGGTGACCATCACCTGGCCGGTGGATCAGACCTGGAAGTGGCAGCCGTGGGCGCTTGCTGCGGGTGCCGTGCTGATGATCATCGGCCTGGTCATGCTGCTGTTGATGCGCACCAGGGGATCGGATGAGCCGGTGGATGCGGAGCCAGAAGATATGGATCCAGCGGATGAGGCATCCGCTGAGGAGGGCGTGCACGAGGGCTACTCCGCAGTGGAGGACTATCCCGCCGTGGAGAACTCTTACCTCGATGCGACCACTTCGTACGAGCCGGTGCACGAGGCGACTGCTTCGTACGAGCCGGTGCACGAGGAGACGGCACCGTCTAGCCCGGTAGACGAGGCAACCGCTCCGTACGCGCCGATTGACGATGCGACCGCCCCGTACCAGTCGGTGGATGCTGACCCCGTGGAGAACCCACCCGTCCACGGGCGGCGTGCCGCCCGCCGCCGACGCACCTCAGCCGCAGAACTCGCCGCTGAAGCGTTCGGCAAGCAGGGTGGTTCTGCTGCGAACCGGTGGCGCCCCGCAGATCGCGCAGACGCTGACAACGAGAACCCGGAGGACATCCGATGAGCACCCTGTCTCGCCGCTCGATCCTGAGCATGACCGCTGTGGGAGCCGTTGGCGGTCTCTTGACCGCCTGCTCGAAGAATTCCACAGCACCAGCAGTGAACCCGGGACCCTCCGCAAGCGCACCTGCTGCTGCGCTGAGTGAGGAGCGTCTGAACACGGTGCTCGCCGAGTTCAATGAGGCGCTGAAGAAAGCCGATGAGAAGAAGGACGCAGCCCTGCTGGCGCCGCGGATCTCCGGCAGCGCGGCAGAGTTCCGCAAGGCGTCCTACGAGATCATGAAGAAGGCGGGTGATGACCTGCTGAAGGCCGACCCCGGCAACGCACCGTCGCTTGACCGTCCCGCAGCGGACCCGACCGTCCCGGTCACCACCGCAGCGGATACCTTCCCGCGCTACGCGCTCGTGGTGGCGAAGGATGAGAAGGGAGATGACCCGAAGAGCCTGCCGTTCTTCGTGGGCTTCGAGCAGAAGGACGCAAAATCCCCGTACACCTCGTGGGGCTGGGCTCGTCAGGCCGCCGGCGTGCCGATGCCCACGGTGTCGCCTGCGGTTGAGGGCTCCGCTCCCGTGCCGAAGGATGCCGATGACCTGCTGCTGAAGCCGCAGGATGCGATCGCTCTGTACACGAAGGTGCTCACCGATGGCCATGAGAACGCGGATAAAAAAGATCTGATGGCCCCGGACCCGTTCCAGAAGGGTGTGCACGCTGAGATCCAGGCGGAGCGCAGCCAGATCAACACCGGCGTGGCCAAGGATGAAGTGGCCACTATCCGCGAGGAGTACACGCCTCACAAGAGCGACTATCTGGGCCTGCGGACCGTGGACGGCGGCGCGATCGTGATGACCACGCTGATGTCCAAGCGCACGCTGACCGTGAAGTCCGGCAAGGTCACGGTGGGCAAGGAGACCGTCAGCACCAAGCTTGCCGGCACGAAGACCTTTACGAAGAACATGGTGCGCGAGTATGGCAACACCGTGGTGCTGCACATTCCGCCGAAGGACGCCAAGGGCGCTAAGGTGCAGCCGATCGCTGGTTATAAGGTGATGGTGAAGGCGTCCGGCTCCTGAGCCGGCGCAGCCAGCAGTTCTACCCTCCAGGAGGAGCTTCACAGTGTCCCAACCGTACGGCGTCATGGACTTCAGCACGCTCAAGCGTGAGAATCAGGCGAGCGGCACCACCGAGCCGCTGCGTGATGAGATCACGGTGACGGAGGAGGGGCTTCAGGAGCTCATCGACTCCTCTCAGCATCAGGTGACGCTGCTGCTGGTGACGAGCGCACGCGTGCAGAACGGCGCTTCCTTCGTGGATGATGTGCGCAAGCATGCCGCCCGTCACGCGGGCACGATTCGGCTCGCGCTCGTTGATGCCGATCAGCAGCCGCGCGTGGCCGCCGCGCTGCGCGTGCAGGCTATCCCGGCGGCAATGCTTCTCATGCAGGGGCAGCTGCAGCCGCTGTTTGAAGGCGCGATCGTTGACGAGCAGCTTGGCCAGGTGATGGATCAGATCGCGCAGCTGGCCCAGCAGCAGGGGTTGGCGGGCGCAGCCGACGGGCATGACGCGTCGGCCGAGCCGGAGCAGTCGGACTCCCCGGAGGAGCTTGCGGGAGCGTACGAGTTCCTGCACGCCGGTGACCTTGCCGGAGCGCAGCAGGCCTTCGAGGAGTACCTGGAGACCCACCCCGGCGAGCCGGAGGGTCGTAAGGGCCTGGCGATGGTGAAGCTGATGGCGCGCACGCAGGGCGCGGACCTGCAGGCCGGCCGCGAGGCGGCGGCCCAGGCGCCGGATGATCTGGACGCTCAGCTGCACGCTGCGGACCTGGATATTCTGGGCGGTCACGTGGACGACGCGTTCGGCCGCATCCTGGACCGCTTCCGCAGCGCCGATGCGGAAGCGAAAGAGCTTCTGCGTGGACGGCTCGTGGAGCTGTTCGACATCGTGGGCGCTTCGGACGAGCGGGTTGGCGCTGCGCGCAAGCGCCTGGCGCGCCTCATGTTCTGATCCGGGCCCGCCCCTGGGCATCGCCCCGAGTGGGCACTCATCCCCACTGCGCGGCAGTGCACTGGGGAAGGGGCGCATGTCCGGTAGTCTCGTACCGCACGCTCGCCGGTGCACCTCCAGGATGAAGGGACTCATGTCATGACTCAGTCGCGGCTGTCGCAGGCTGACCTTGAACGCGCGGGTGAAGCCATCAGCCGCATCACTGCGTCGCTGCACGAGCGGGTGGTGGGACAGGAACGCTTGCGTCTGGCGCTGCTCGCCTCACTGGCCGCGGGCGGTCATGTGCTGCTGGAGTCGGTGCCGGGGCTGGCGAAGACCACCGCGGCGCAAGCGCTCGCCAGCGCCATCGGCGGTTCCTTCAATCGCATCCAGTGCACCCCTGACCTGATGCCCAATGACATCCTGGGCACCCAGATCTACAACTACGGCACCGGTGAGTTCACCACGCAGCTGGGCCCGGTGCACGCGAACATCGTGCTGCTGGATGAGATCAACCGTTCGAGCGCGAAGACCCAGTCGGCGATGCTGGAGGCGATGCAGGAGCGGCAGACCTCGATCGGCGGCGAGGTGTACCCGCTGCCGAAGCCGTTCATGGTGCTCGCCACCCAGAACCCGATTGAGGAAGAGGGCACTTATGTGCTGCCGGAAGCGCAGATGGACCGCTTCCTCATGAAGGAGATCCTCACCTACCCGCGCCCGCAGGAGGAGCACGAGATCCTGGACCGTTCCACCAGCGGACAGCTTGATCCCACGCGGCCCACCGGGCAGCAGGTGAGCCTGTCGGAGATCCTGTTCTTGCAGCAGGCCACTGACCGCGTGTTCGTGGACGCTGCGATCAAGCGCTACGTGATCGACCTGGTGTTCACCACCCGCGGCTCAGGGCCGCGACCGGTTCCGAACCTCACCCAGTCGGTGCGAGTGGGCGCATCCCCCCGCGGCTCCCTCGCCCTGATGCGGGTAGGCCAGGCGCATGCCCTGATTCACGGCCGCGACTATGTCACCCCGGACGATGTGCGCGCGCTTGCCCACTCGGTGCTGCGCCACCGCCTGGTCATGTCCTTTGACGCGCTTGCCAGCGGTCTTCGCTCGGATTCGATTGTGGACGCTGTGCTCAGCGCGGTGCCGGTGCCCTGATATGTCCGGCACGTCCCTCCTCACCCGGGTTCGGGCCCGCGTGGACCTGCACACCTCCACGAAGGTGCGCGGGCTGATCGCGGGGCGCGGCCGCTCCCTGTTCAAGGGAACCGGTGAGGACTTCGACGACCTCAAGGCGTACCAGCCCGGAGATCGCATTGCGGACATCGACTGGAAGGCAACCGCTCGCTCCGGCGAGCCGCTGATCCGCCGTTTCAACGAGCAGCGGGTGCGCCACCTCGCCGTGGTGGCGGACACCAGCCGCCAGATGGATGCAGCAGCCGCGGACGGCTCTGACAAAAAGGAGGCCATGGTCCTGGCCGCGGGCCTGTTCTGCTGGATCGCGCAGAACAGCGGGGACTTGGTGGCGCTGATCGCCGGCAGTGAGGGGGACCCGATCTCACTGCCGAGCCGCTCCTCGAGCATGCACCTGGAGCTGCTGCTGCGTACCATCCAGATGCGCACGGACCGCCAGGCAGGGCAGAGCGCGTCGGGCTTCCTGCTGCGTCAGGCGTCCCGGCTGCTGCGCCAGCCCACCCTGATCCTGCTGGTGACGGATGAAGCCCACCCCACGCTGGATGATGAGCAGGCCCTGGTGCGCCTCACCTCCCGCCATGAGCTGATCGTGGTGCGGATCCAGGATGCGGACCCGCTTGGCCGAGACCGGCTGGAGCGCCGCGTGCAGGATGTGGGAGTGGACCGGGATCTGATCGACTATGTGCGCACTAATCGTGCCGCCGCCAGGGAGGTTGACGCGTTCCGCACGCGCCGGAGCGAGGCGATCAGCCAGATGCTGGACCGCGTGGGTGCGGATCATGTGCTGACTGCGGGGGAGTCCACGGTGGTGGATGATCTGGTGCACCTGCTGCAGAGGAGGTCGCCCCGTGGACGGCGCTGAGATCATCGCCCCGCCGCAGTACTCGATTGCGTGGACGATCCTTGCGATCCTGTGCCTGCTGCTTGCGGTGGCTGCTCTGGTGGGGCTGATGATGCTGAGCCGCTGGATCGTGGAGCGTGCCGCCTGGGCGAATCGGATGCGGGATGAGGACGCGGTGAAGGCGGAGTTCCTCCGCTCACTGTCTCGGCTGGAGGACCGCACCGGGGCCGAAGGCCTGGATCCGCGCGCTGCGCATCAGGAGCTGACCGCGCTGATGCGGCTGTTCGTGCGCCGCACCAGCGGAATCGACATTGACACCGAAGACACTGCAGCACTGCGCCAGGAGCCGGAGCTGGAAGCGCTCGCCGACCTGTTCGACCGGCTGGCTGAGCCGAGCTTCTCCGCTGAGCCGGACCAGGATGTGGCCGAGTCGCTCCGACAGGCACGGGAGGTGGTGCGCGCATGGTGATGACCCTGTGGTGGGTGACTCTGCTCATCCTGGCGCTGGCCCTGGTGCTCGGCTTGTTGGCGCTTCGCTGGCGCCGCCGCCGCTTAGACCGGCCGCCGCTGCACGTGGCGAACTCGGAATATCTGGATCGGCTGCCGGCGGTGCAGCGTGCTCGGCTGATCGGGCAGATCCTGCGGTACATGAGTGCCGCAGCAGCGGTGGCGCTGGTGCTGACCACCGCGGTGCTGTCCGGCCGGGTTGCCACGGAGCGGGTGGAGTCCCCGCAGAATGCGAGCCGGGACATTGTGCTGTGCCTGGATGTTTCCGGGTCGATGGTCAATGTGGACGCGGAGCTGCTGCGCACCTTCGATGAGATCGTGGAGGGCTTCGACGGGGAGCGGGTGGCGCTGACCATCTTCGACGGGAGGGGCGTCACCGTGTTCCCGCTGACCAATGACTACGGGCTGATCCAGCGCCAGCTGGACGCTGCGGTTGATGTGTTTCCGCCTGGCGGCGTCCGCAGCGATTCGACCGCAACGGACAATGACCGCGAGGTGTTCGTGGAACAGGTCTATGCCACCCAGCTGGACTCTGATGCCTCCCTCATCGGTGATGGACTCACCTCCTGCGCGCAGCAGTTCGATCGGGCTGATCAGACCCGATCCCGCTTCATCATCTTCGCCACGGACAACGAAGTGGGCTACAACCCCGTGTTCAGTCTGCCCGAGGGGGCTGACGCTGCTATCAGCCGCGACGCCACCGTGTTCACCCTGTACCCCGGCGGCTTCGGCGGTGCGAGCGCGCGTGAGGAGCTGCGGCAGGAGACCGAGCGCACCGGCGGCCAGATGTTCGTGTCCGGAAAGAACAACTCGGTGTCTGAGATCACCCACCAGATCCAGAACGCCCAGGCGTCCACGCTGGAAGGCACTCCGCGTGTGCTGCGCACCGATAAGCCGATGACCTGGTTCCTGCTGAGCAGTGCGCTCCTCGGCGTGCTGATTGCGGTGAGCTGGAGGCGCTCATGAAACATCAGCTGATGCCGCTGCTGCCGATCTGGCTGATCGCCCTGGTGTTCACGCCGCTGCTTCTGCTGTGCCTGTGGCAGCTGCTGGTCCGACGCGGCCAGCGCCTGGCTTGGGTTCGCCGGGCGCTGATGGTGATGCTGCTCGTGGTCGTGGCGCTGCGCCCGGTGACGGTGACCGAGACCATCGCCACCACTCGGACGAACGCGAACGTCATCTTTGTGGTGGACCAGACCGGGTCGATGAACGCTGAGGACTATAACGGTCAGCAGACCCGCATCGAAGGGATGAAGGCGGATGCTGAGCAGATCATCGAACGCACCGCTGGCGCCCGCTACGGCATCATCGCCTTCGACTCCAGCTCCAGCCAGGCACTGCCGCTGACCACTGATGCGGGGGCGGTCCGCGCCTGGTTCGACACGCTGCAGACCGAGCCGACCGCGCGCTCCACCGGATCCAAGGTGGACCGGTCCGCTGAGGCGCTCGCGGACATGCTCCGCCGCACCGCAGAGGATGACCCTGGTGTGCAGATCCTGGTGTTCGTCTTGTCTGATGGTGAGAACACTGAAGAGGGCGCTACCAAGACATTCACCGGAGGTGAGCATGTGGACGGCGGCGCTGTGCTCGGTTACGGAACAGCGCAGGGCGGACGGATGAAAGCCCAGGGCGGAGCCGAGCATGGGCAGTACATCAAGGACGCCTCCGGGCAGGAGGGGCGCTCCAGGATCGATGAGCAGAACCTCAAAAAGGTGGCAGACGACCTTGGCATCACCTATCTGCATCGCACCGCTCCCAACCAGAGCTTGGATGATGCTCTGGACGGCCTGACATTCACGGCCATTCCCGCGGAGGAGCACGAGAAGCTGCCGGACTTCGATGACTGGTATTGGATTCCTGCGATTGTGCTGGCGGTGCTGGCTCTCGTGGAGATGTCAGCGGCGCTACGGGCTCTGCCCAGAACCGCTCGCTCGCGCACTGCCCCGAGCCAGCCGGATCGGAATCGCACCGGTCAGCGTCCCACTGATCAGAACAGCACCGATCAGAACAGCACCGGTCAGAACAGTCCAGAGCAGCAGCACGTTCGCTCCAGCCCGACGGAGGCATGATGACCCCACGCTCCCGCAGAAACCGGCCTGATCGCTCCAGCTCGGATCTGGTGAAGCGCGTCAGCGCCCAGGGCCCCGGCCGTTCGTTCGGCACGCAGCGGCGCATCCGGCGTCTGATCCGCTCAATCGGCGGCGCCGTGATCGCGCTGCCGCTTGCGCTGCTGCTGCTGATCGGTGTGCGGTTCGCGTCGATGCCGATCACTCAGGCCGCTGCGCTCAGCGCCTATGAATCCGGTGCGTACGACCAGGTGGGCCCCCGGCTGACCGCGGTGCAGACCGCGAATCTGTTCGAAACGTATCTGCCGCACCTCACCGAGGGCACCGCCAAACTGCAGGCGGGTGACGCTGCCGGTGCGGAGAAGGATCTTCGCCGTGCGCTGGATGAGTGGGAGAAGGGCAAGGACATCAACTCTCCGCCGTACTCCGAATGCATCATCCGCAATAACCTCGCCATCGCCATCGTGGAGGGAGCCCCCGCTGAAACCGGCGATGCCCGCGGTGCCAAGATGAACGAGGCGCAGGAGGTCCTGCAGCCGTGCCTGCCTGGCGGGGCCAGCGAGGACAACAATGAGAACCAGGAGCAGACTTCCGGCACCGGCGAAGCGATTGAGCAGGAGAAGCAGAAGAACAGCGGCCAGGACCCGGGTGACGAGGAGAACCCGGGCGGGGGCCAGGACCCGGGTGACGAGGAGAACCCCGGCGGCGATGGCACGGACGATCCGCAGGAGCCGGGCGGGGAGGAAAGCCCAACCACCGGCCCGGAGCCCGGCAGTGAGCAGGAGCGCAAGGAGCGGGAGCTGGAGGAGCGCAACAACCCCTCGGCGGATCCCGGCAGCCCACCGAACAATGATGGAGTGAAGCCTTGGTGACCCACACCGCTGCGCAGAGTGCGCACCGTGCCTACCTTGACCACGCCGCCACCACTGAGCTGCGTCCCGCTGCGCGCGACGCATTCCTGAACGCCGCTGCCATCACCGGCAACCCCACGAGTGTGCACGCGTCGGGCCGCCGGATCCGGGGAGTGCTCGATGATGCCCTCCAGGATATTGCTGACCTGCTCGGCGTGCCCCGTTCCTGGATCATCATGACCAGCGGCGGCACCGAAGCGGACAACCTCGCCCTGCGCGGAGCAGCCCACCTGGGAGAGGTGCTGGGGCTTGCCACCGACCACCCGGCGGTTGTGGAGACCGTGCGGGCTCTCAACGGCCAGCTGATCCGTGTGGACTCCTCGGGACAGCTGGACCTGGACCACCTGGAGCAGCATCTCAGCCAAGCCGGCATCATCTCCGCTGCGCTCGTCAACAACGAAACCGGCATCATGCAGGATCTTGCCGCGATTGCGGAGCGCGCCCGCACCGCCGGCGTCGCTGTTCACACCGATGCGGTGCAGGCAGCCGGGCATGTGCAGCTGCCGGACTTCGACACCGTGGACCTGATGAGCCTGTCCGGTCACAAGATCGGCGCTCCCGTGGGCGTGGGCGCCCTCATCGCCCAGCCGGATGTGAAGCTGCAGGCCGTCGGCACCGGCGGCGGACAGCAGCGCGGCATCCGCTCCGGCACCCTCGACGCCGCCAACACCGCCGCCTTCGCCGCCGCACTCGCCGCAGCGCTGCAGCAGCAGGAGACCGAGCGCACGCGCATCGCAGCGCTCGCCGACCGTCTGCGCGCGGGCATCCGCACCCTCGCCCCGGAGGCGGTCATCACCGCCGAGGGAACGCCGCACGCCCCGCACATCGTGCATCTCATGATCCCCGGCGCAGCACAGGACGCGATGCTGTTCGCCCTGGACCAGCAGGGAGTGGACGCCTCAGCCGGGTCCGCGTGCTCAGCCGGCGTCACCCAGGCGTCCCATGTGCTAGCCGCGATGGGCGCGGATGATCAGCAGATGCGCGGCGCTCTGCGTTTCTCTTTCGGCTGGTCCAGCACCGACCAGGACGTGGATGTGCTTCTTGCCGCACTGCCGGATGCGATTGCGAAGGGGCGAGCGCTCGGCGCCCTGTTCAGCTGAGAGGCGCGCGTATGATCGAGGACGATCAGCGCATGAACGGACGCGGAACGAAGGAGCAGCCCGGATGAAGGTGTTGGCAGCGATGAGCGGGGGAGTGGACTCCGCGGTTGCCGCTGCGCTCGCGGTGGAGGCTGGCCATGAGGTGGTGGGTGTGCACATGGCGCTCTCCAAGAACCGGGATCACACCCGCTCCGGCTCCCGCGGCTGCTGCACCATCGAGGACGCCTCCGATGCCCGCCGTGCCGCTGACCACATCGGCATCCCGTACTACGTGTGGGACCTGTCCGATGACTTCCATGACATCGTCATCCAGGACTTTCTGGATGAATACGCAGCCGGGCGCACCCCGAACCCGTGCGTGCGCTGCAATGAGCGGATCAAGTTCGATGCGCTCATGGACCGCGCGAAGCTGCTGGGGTTTGACGCGGTCTGCACCGGCCACTACGCCATCATCAGCACTGACGGCCCGGATGGGAACCTGTCGCTGCACCGCAGCGCGAACACGGCGAAGGACCAGTCCTATGTGCTCGCCGTAATGGGACCGGAGAACCTGCAGCGAGCGATCTTCCCGCTCGGCCGCTTCAGCACCAAGCAGCAGGTGCGCGAGGAAGCTGACCGCCGCGGACTGGGAGTGGGGGACAAACCCGACTCCTATGACATCTGCTTTATCGCCGACGGGGACACCAGCGGATTCCTGGAGCGCGCGCTCGGGGACAAGCCCGGTGAGATCGTGGATCAGGACGGCGCAGTACTCGGCGAACACCGCGGCACCCACAACTTCACGATCGGGCAGCGCAAAGGACTGCGGCTGGGCCGCCCCGCAAAGGATGGCAGAGCCCGCTATGTGCTGGATATCAGACCGGAGTCCCGCCAGGTGGTGGTGGGCGCCGCGGAGCTGCTGTCCACCCGCCGGCTCATCGCCTCAGACCTGGTTCCGTTCGAACCGCTCGCACCCGGCCGGGAGGTCTCGGTGCAGATCCGCGCGCACGGATCCGTCACCCCCGGTGTGATAGACCACATCACCGGTGAGCAGATCGAGGTGAGCCTGAGCACACCGTTGCGCGGCGTCGCGCCCGGTCAGACCCTTGTCCTCTACGACGGGGACCGCGTGGTCGCCAGCGCCACCTTGGACGGCCGCGCCTGAGCCAACCCCGCCCCGATGACAGCTCTTGCCGCTCTCACCACCGACGCCACCCTCATCCCCGCCGGTGCTGCCGCCCCCGGCACCGATGAGGTTCTGCACCGTCTCATGCGCGAACGCTCCCTGCTCGGCTCCGGCATCGACGAGGTCATCCCCACCGAGCCCGCCGTGGCAGTGGGGCAGCAGAGCGTGACGGACACTATTCTTGCAGCGAGCGCGTCGGGCTTGGAGATCGGCGGTGATCTTGCCCCCTATGGCTGGCGGATCGCAGTGGGAAGCGGCCTTGCCTGGCATGCGGCCCGCGATCAGCGGCGCCGGCTCGCTGATGCGGCAAGGCTCGCCTTCTTCGGCTACACCGGCCCGCTCACCCTTACCCGGTTCGGCCCGCTCACCCTTGCCTCCGCCCTGTTCGGCCCCAGTGGCGAGCGCGTGCTCGCCGACCCCGGCCTGGTGCGGGACCTGCCGCACCTGCTTGCCCACGCGATCAGGCAGGATGTGACCGTCCTGCGTGATCGGGTGCCCGGCGCGGAGGTGACGATCACCCTGGACGAACGCGGAGCGCAGCGGATTCTGCAGGGCCGGATCCGCACTGCCTCCGGCTACCGCTTCCACCGGCCCATCGGCCGGGATGCGATGACGGCGGCATGGAACACGCTGCATGGCGAGCTCGCTGACACCGGGGTGCGGCTGCGGATGCTGACCGACGCTTCCCTCGACCTGCTGGATGCGGCCCGCTCAGCGGGAGTGCACAACCTGCTCATCGACCCGCTCGCCGCACCGATCGGCCCGATCTGGGAGCAGCTCGCCGGTATCTACGAGCACACCGGCGCCCTCAGCCTGATGCTCACCCCCGGCCGGGAAGAACGCCAGCTCACCCAGACGCTGCGAGCCTGGCACGAGCTCGGCTTCAGCCGCCAGCAGGCCCAGGGATTCACCCTGCTGCTCACCCGCACCCCAGGACGGGACCGTGCCGCAGTGCTGGAGGAGTCGACGCTGAGCGAATCCGAGCTGGAGTGCGCCATGCGGCTAATGCCGGCCTGGGCCGAAAAGGTCAGCACGTAGAACACACACACCGACAACACACACTCCGAACAGACGGCCAGACCACCCGCCCCGGTCACCCGTGCCACGCTCCCGCCTGCGCAGCATCTCAGGCGGGGAGGGCACACTGGAGGTATGACACTGTCACCCACACCTTCTGCTCCGCGCCGGGTCCGCATCGGCCTGGTGGGCTTCGGCCTGGGCGGGCGCATCTTCCACGCCCCGTTCATCACGAACTGTGAGCGCACCGAACTGGTGGGCATCGTGGTGAACAACCCCGAACGCCAGGCTGACGCCCGCGCGGAATACCCCGAGGCTCAGATCGTTCCTGACCTTGATGCACTGCTTGACTGTGGGGTGGACGCGGTGGTCATCTCCACCCCACCCGCCACACACCGTGACCTGGTGATCCAGGCCGCGCAGGCCGGGGTGCACGTGTTGGTGGACAAACCGTTCGCACTCACCGTGGCTGAGGCGGAGGAGATGACAGCTGCTGCTCAGCAAAGCGGGGTGCAGCTGACCGTGTTCCACAACCGCCGCTGGGACCCGGACCTGGTGACAGCGCTCGCGGTGCTCAGCTCCGGCCAGCTGGGCGAGGTGACGCGCGCAGAGATCCGCCTGGACTCACCGAAGGCGAGCTATGAGCGCCTTGCCGCCCAGTCCGGTGTGCTGCGGGATCTGGGCAGTCACCTGGTGGATCAGGCGGTGCAGCTATGCGGACCGATCACCTCCGTATACGCCCAGCTCACCTACGTGGATGCCCCTTCCGCTGACGCTGCTGCCGCTCCCGCCGATGCACCGCATGCGGATTCAACCGGCGGCGCCGTGTGTGTTGATTCCGGGTTCGCGCTCGCCCTCACCCACGCAAACGGCCAACACTCACTGCTGACCAGTCGCAAGATGCCGGGTGAACAGGACCGGGAGATGCGGATCTTCTCCCGCACGGGCGCCTATATCTCCCGCTACAGCGACGTTCAGGAAGTAGCGCTGCGCGCCGGCGAGCGGCCCACACCCGGCTCCACCACCTGGGGTGTGGAGCATCAGGAACGCTGGGGCACGCTCATCACCGTGGAAAAGGGCGAGCTGTGTGAGCAGCGCATCCCGAGCCTGCAGGGGGACTACACCCTGCTGTACGACGCATTCGCCGCCGCAATTCTGGACGGCGCTCCGAACCCGGTGCCGCCCGCGCAGGCACTGCATGTGCTCGCCGTGCTCGAGGCCGCCCGCGAATCCGATCGAACCGGTCAGGCAGTGACGGTGGAGACCCACCGGGGATAATGGAGACTGTGAACACCAACGCTGAAGCCGACTCCGCCGCCCCCGCTGTCGAGGGCGCCACCGATCTTGAAGTGTCCGCTCGGATCGATGAACTGCGCGCTCTGCTGACCGAGGCGCGGGCCGCCTACTACCAGGATGCGGACCCGCTGATGAGCGATGCGGACTACGACCGGCACGAACGGGAGCTGTCCGCACTCGAAGCAGAGCACCCCGAGCTGGCCAGAGAGGACTCGCCCACGCAGACCGTGGGCGGCGCGGTCTCACCGGGCTTCGCGCCCGTGGCGCATATTGAGCGCATGATGAGCCTGGACAATGCGTTCTCCCTTGATGAGGTGAAGACGTGGGCGGACCGGGTGCAGAAAGAAGCCCCCGGTGATCCCGCCTTCCTCACCGAGCTGAAGATCGACGGTCTGGCCATCTCCCTGGTGTACGAGAACGGCCGCTTGGTGCGTGGCGTGACCCGTGGTGACGGCCGCGTTGGCGAAGACGTCACCGCCAACGTCAGAACCATCCGAAACGTGCCGCACACCCTGAGAGCAGACAGCCCGCCCGCGCTGCTGGAGGTGCGCGGCGAAGTGTTCTTCCCCGAGGCTGAGTTCCAGAAGCTCAATGAACAGCGGCGCGCCGCCGGTGAGCGAGAGTTTGCGAACCCGCGCAACACGGCCGCCGGATCACTGCGCCAGAAGGACCCGTCGATCACTGCCTCCCGCGCACTCGAAATGTACGTGCACGGCATCGGCGCTCACGAGGGCGGTGAGTATCCCGCGAGTCAGTCCGATGCCTACGCGCTGCTGAAGCAGTGGGGGCTGCCCACCAGCCCGCACTTCCGCGTGCTGCACAGCCTGGCCGAGGTCACCGCGTACATCAACGAGTTCGGCGAGAAGCGCCACAGCCTTGAGCACGAGATCGACGGGATCGTCATCAAAGTGGACGATATAGCGCACCAGCGGGCGCTCGGCTCCACCTCCCGCGCACCCCGCTGGGCCATCGCCTTCAAATATCCGCCCGAAGAGGTCACCACCCGGCTGCTGGACATCCAGGTTCAGGTGGGCCGCACCGGGCGCGTCACCCCCTTCGGCATCATGGAGCCCGTCACCGTGGCCGGCTCCACCGTGGAGAAGGCCACCCTGCACAACCAGTTCGAGGTGGAGCGCAAAGGTGTGCTCATCGGGGACACGGTGATCCTGCGCAAAGCCGGAGACGTGATCCCGGAGATCCTGGGACCCGTGGAACGCCTGCGCACCGGCACCGAAACCCCGTTCGTCATGCCAAAGGACTGTCCCAGCTGCGGCACCCCGATCGCCCCCGCGAACGAAGGGGAGAAGGACTGGCGCTGCCCGAACCAGAAGGACTGCCCCGCCCAGGTCACCGGCCGCATCGCCCACGCTGCCAGCCGCGGCGCCTTCGACATCGAAGCACTCGGGGAGGAAGCCGCGCTCGCCCTCACCAACCCCGACCAGCGCCGTGAAGAAGCCGCCGCCGCCGTGGAGGCCGGTCACCGCCTGGAGTTGGAGAACTCCGTGGTGACTGACCCGCAGAACATCCCGGCCCTGCAGACGCCGGTTGTCCGCACCGGCGCTGAGCTGTTCACCCTCACCGCAGACGATCTGCGAGACGTGTTCGTGTACCAGCCCAAGCGCGTCAACGGTGAGCCCACCGGCGACTGGCGTCGCATCCGCGCCTTCTGGACTAAACGCACTGAACGCACCCTCAGATCCGGCGAGGTGCGCATCACCGAAGAAAAGCCCTCAGCCACCACCGCAACGCTCCTGCGCGAAATTGACAACGCCAAGCATAAGGAGCTGTGGCGCGCACTCGTGGCCCTCTCCATCCGCCATGTGGGGCCCACCGCCGCCCGATCTCTTGCCACCGCATTCGGCTCCATGGACGCGATCCGTGCCGCCAACCTGAAACAGCTGTCCGAAGCAGACGGCGTCGGCACGGTCATCGCGCAATCCGTCATCGACTTCTTCGCCGACTCCTGGCGCGCCGAGATCGTGGATGCCTGGGTGGCCAGCGGCGTCAGCCTGGAAGAGGACCGCTCCCAGGCCCTTCCGCACACACTCCAGGGCCTCACCGTCGTGGTCACCGGATCCCTGGAAGCCTTCACCCGCGACGGCGCTAAGGAAGCGATCATCGCCCGCGGCGGCAAAGCCTCCGGCTCCGTCTCCTCCAAAACCGACTA
This sequence comes from uncultured Dermabacter sp., assembly GCA_947252755.1. Classification (GTDB taxonomy): domain Bacteria; phylum Actinomycetota; class Actinomycetes; order Actinomycetales; family Dermabacteraceae; genus Helcobacillus. The sequence continues at coordinate 42,287 of CAMXWV010000007.1, read as the reverse complement.
CGTGGTGGTGGGGGAGAACGCCGGCTCCAAAGCCGCCAAAGCGGAGCAGCTCGGCCTGCCGATCCTTGACGAGGCCGGATTCGAGACTCTGCTCGCTCACGGCCCCGACGCGCTCCCCACCTGATCGAGGCGCCTCGGGAAGCGGCCTAGAATAGGCCGCATGCCAGCTATTGAACGCGAAGAAGTCGCACGCTTGGCCGGGCTTGCCCGCATTGAGCTCACGCAGGAGGAGATCACCCAGTTCGCTGGGGAGTTCGACGCGATCCTCAACGCCGTGGCCTCCGTGAGCGAGATCGCCGCGAGTGACGTGCCCGCCACCAGCCACCCCATCCCCATGACCAATGTGTTCCGCGCGGACGAGGTGGTTGACACCCTCAGTCAGGACGACGCCGTGGCCGGCGCACCCGCCGCCCAAGACGGCATGTTCCTGGTGCCGCAGATCCTGGGGGAGGAGTGAGCATGAGCAGCCTGACAACCATGACCGCCGCCCAGATGGCGGCCGGTCTCGCAGCCGGGGACTTCACCGCCCGCGAACTCGTTGATGCCCACCTTGAGCAGATCGAAGCCCAGGAGCCGTCCCTCAACGCCTTCATCACCGTCACCGCTGAGGACGCTCGCGCTACCGCCGACGCTGTGGACGCCGCCCGCGCTTGCGGCGAGCAGCTGCACCCCCTTGCCGGCGTGCCGATCGCCATCAAGGACCTGGTGGTCACCAAGGGTGTGCCGACCACTGCCGCATCCAGGATCCTCGACGGCTGGATCCCGCCGTACGACGCAACCATTGTGGAGCTGATCAAGCAGGCGCAGCTGCCGATTCTGGGCAAAACGAACCTGGACGAGTTCGCCATGGGCTCCTCCACGGAGACCAGCGCCTTCGGCACCACGCTGAACCCGTGGAACACAGACCGGGTGGCCGGCGGCTCCGGCGGCGGCTCCTCCGCCGCTGTGGCCTCCTTCGAGTCCCCGCTCGCCATCGGAACGGACACTGGCGGCTCAATCCGTCAGCCTGCCGCGGTGACCGGCACCGTGGGCGTGAAACCCACCTACGGCTCCGTGTCCCGTTACGGCGTTATCGCGATGGCCAGCTCTCTGGACCAGGTGGGCCCTGCTGCGCGCACGGCGGAGGATGCGGCGCTGCTGCACGAACTGCTCGGCCAGCATGACCCGAAGGACTCCACCTCCATCAACGGCGGCTTCCACTCGTTTGTGGACGCTGCTCGCAGCCGGGATGCCTCCGGCATGAAGGTGGGTGTGATCACCGAGCTGGAGGGGGAGGGCTTCGCCCCCGAGGTCCGCGCACGCTTCGCGGAGTCGCTGGAGCTGTTGAAGGAGAACGGGGCTGAGGTCGTGGAGATCTCCTGCCCGAACCTCCAGTACGCCCTCGGCGCGTACTACCTGATCATGCCGAGCGAGGCATCCTCGAACCTGGCGAAGTATGACGGGATGCGCTTTGGTCTGCGGGTGGAGCCCACGGACAAGCCGGTGACGGCCGAGTCCGTGATGGCGGCCACGCGCGGCGCCGGCTTCGGCGCTGAGACGAAGCGCCGGATCCTGCTGGGCACCTTCGCCCTCTCCGCCGGCGCGTATGACAACTACTACGGCAGCGCGCTGAAGGTTCGCACACTCGTGCAGCAGGACTTCGCGGCCGCGTTCGACCAGGTGGATGTGATCGCTACGCCCACCTCGCCCACCGTGGCCTTCCGGGTGGGGGAGATGGCGGATGATCCGCTGACCATGTACATGAATGACATCGCCACGATCCCGGCGAACCTCGCCGGCATCCCGGGCATGTCCCTGCCGAGCGGCCTGGCGGAGGACGGCCTGCCCGCCGGCATCCAGTTCCTTGCCCCGGCGATGGCCGATGACCGCCTCTACCGCGTGGGCGGCGCGCTGGAAGCGCTGCTCCACGAACGCTGGGGCGGCCACCTGCTCGCTCAGGCTCCGCAGCTGAAAGGAGATGCTCGATGAGCATGCTCGAGTTCGATGACGCCATCGCCCAGTACGACCCGGTTCTCGGCATCGAAGTGCACGTGGAGCTCGGCACCGCCACGAAGATGTTCGACGGCGCGCCGAACGTGTTCGCCGCCGAGCCGAACACCGCGATCACCCCGGTGTCCCTGGGTCTTCCCGGCACGCTGCCGGTGGTGAACCAGAAGGCGGTGGAGTACGCGATCACGATCGGCTTGGCGCTGAACTGTCAGATCGCCGACACCTGCCGGTTCGCCCGCAAGCAGTACTTCTACCCGGACCTGACGAAGAACTTCCAGACCTCCCAATCCGATGAGCCGATTGCCTTCGACGGCTGGGTGGATGTGGAGCTTGAGGACGGCGAGGTCGTCCGCGTGGAGATCGAACGCGCCCACATGGAGGAGGACGCCGGCAAGAACACCCACATCGGCGGTGCCGCCGGCCGCATCCATGGCGCTACACACTCCCTGGTGGACTACAACCGGGCGGGCGTTCCGCTGGTGGAGATCGTGACCCGGCCGATCCCGAACACGAAGGGCCGCGCGCCCGAGGTTGCCGCGGCCTATGTGCGCACTCTGCGGGACATCTTCCGTGCACTGGAGGTGTCCGAGGCGCGGATGGAGCGCGGCAATGTGCGCGCTGATATCAACGTGTCACTGCGCGAGAGCCCGAATGCTCCGCTCGGCACTCGAACGGAGACGAAGAACGTCAATTCGTTCCGTTCGATTGAGCGTGCCGTGCGCTATGAGATCCGTCGCCAAGCAGGGGTGCTGAGCGCGGGGCAGTCCGTGCTGCAGGAGACCCGCCACTTCCACGACGAGTCCGGTGAGACCACCTCCGGGCGCCCGAAGTCCGACGCGGACGACTACCGCTACTTCCCTGAACCGGACCTGGTGCCGGTGGCGCCGTGCCGGGAGTGGGTGGAACAGCTGCGCGAATCCCTGCCCGAGCTTCCCGCGGCGCGCCGCCGCCGACTCATCGGCGAATGGGGCTTCAGCGATCTTGAGATGCGTGATGTGATCAATGCGGGCGCGCTCGACCTGGTTCAGGACACCGTGGACGCCGGCGCTGATGCGCAGGCCGCCCGCAAGTGGTGGATGGGCGAGCTTGCCCGCTACGCGAAGGACCAGGACACCGAACTCGATGCGCTGCCCGTTGCGCCGGCTCAGGTGGCGGAGCTGATCTCCCTTATCGAGGGCAAAAAGATCAATGACAAGATCGGCCGCCAGGTGCTCGCGAAAACCTTGGCAGGCGAGGGGGATCCAGCAGCGATCGTAGAGAGGGAAAACCTCGCCGTGGTCTCCGATGACTCCGTGCTCGAGAGCGCAGTGGATCAGGCGATTGCGGACAACCCGGACGTGGTAGAGCGCATCCAGGGTGGGAAGCTGCAGGCCATCGGCGCCCTGATGGGCCCGGTCATGAAGGCCACACGTGGCCAGGCCGACGCCGGTCGCGTGCGGGAGATCATCATGGACAAGCTCGGCGTCGAAGGCTGAATCGACGCAGTTCTCCGCCGACGACGGGCGGTGCACCGGATCCGCGGTGCACCGCCCGTCGTCTGTTCTCCGTGCACGACCCTGGGGAGTGGGTCGGATCACACGAGATGTGAACGAGATGTGAAGGCTTGGTCACGTCGGCGTGACCTGCCGGTCACTTCCGAGTGGGCGTGGAAAACGGCGCTGACCAGCGCTGTCCTGAGTCCAGGTGCTGAATGCGCTCCCGGAAGGGCGCCCGGCAGTGCGCATATGGTGAACGGGACCTTGTGCAGCATCGTCCGTTGCCGACCCGTCGGTCGGCAGGGAGCATGCGCGAATCTCCCCGGTCTGCTTTCGCTTCGGCGGGCAGACCATTCGTGTGCTCCGGACCGGTGAGAGATCGCCGAAGCCCGTCAGGGATGCCGCTGCCCCGCGTATGTCGGCCACGGTGGCCGTCACCCCGATCCGGTCTCACGACCGTCTTCCCGGGGGGTGCTCCGTGCCCGATGGCGGAGCCCGCGTGGACGAGACCAGAGCAAGGCGGGGATGGAGCCCGCTGATGAGGAGTCTGACCGGATGTCAGGTATCGACGCACTGATGGAACGGATCTTCGGGCCGATCGCGGATCGCCTGTCGAAGATCGTCTTCTACGAGGTGGACATCTGGGGAGGGATCCCCCTGATCGTCGTGTGGCTGATGGCCGCCGCGATCTTCCTCACCGTCTGGCTGCGCTTCCAGCCGATCACCGGACTGAAGCACTCGATCCAGGTAATCCGCGGCAAGTACACCGCCAAGACCGACCCCGGTGAGGTCTCCAGCTTCCAGGCCCTGGCCACGGAGCTGTCGGGCACGGTGGGGCTGGGCAACATCGCCGGTGTCGCCGTCGCGATCGTCGCCGGTGGCCCCGGTGCCGCCCTGTGGATCGCGATCTTCGGCTTCTTCGGCATGAGCGTGAAGATGGCCGAGGCGACCCTCGGCGTCATGTTCCGCCGCGTCAAGGAGGACGGCACCACCGAGGGCGGCCCGCAGTACTACCTGCGCGACGGCCTGGCCACGATCGGCTTCAAGAAGACCGGCCGTGTCCTTGCGGTCATGTACGCGATCTTCGCGCTGGTCGGCGTGTTCGGCGCCGGCAACCTCTTCCAGGCCAACCAGGTCGCCGCGATCGTGAGCGGCGCTTCGGGCTCCGCGTTCTGGCAGGGCAATCAGTGGCTGATCGGCGCCATCATGGCCGCCCTGGCTGCGATCGTGATCCTGGGCGGCGTGAAGTCCATCGCGAAGTGGACCTCGGCCCTGACCCCCGCCATGGCGATCCTGTACATCGCCTGCACACTGCTGATCATCCTGGTGAACATCGAGGCGCTGCCGGGCGCTGTCGCCACCATCATCACCGGGGCGTTCACCGCTGACGGTGTCCAGGGCGGCATCATCGGCGTGGCCGTGGTCGGCATCCAGCGTGCCCTGTTCTCGAACGCCGCCGGTGTGGGCTCGGCAGGCATGGCCCACTCCGCCTCCAAGACCAAGGAGCCGGCCACCGAGGGCTTCACCGCCATGTGGGAGCCGCTGGTCGACTCGATCATCGTCTGCATGCTCACCGCCCTCGCGATCACCGTCACCGGCGTGTACACCACTGGCGGCGAGGACGGCATCGCACTGACCGCGTCCGCCTTCAGCACCGTGGCCGGCTGGTTCCCGGTGCTGCTGACCGTGGCTGTGGCGCTGTTCGGTTTCTCGACCGTGCTGGCCTACGAGTACTACGGCGAGCTCAACGCCCAGTACCTGTTCGGCTCCAGCGCCGCGGTGCGCACCGCGTTCCGTGTCATCTGGGTGCTCGCCGTCGTGCTGGGTGCTGCGATCTCGCTCGACTCGGTCGTGCTGTTCTCGGACTCCATGTTCTTCCTCATGGCGATCCCGAACCTGCTGGGCATCTACTTCCTGTCCAAGCTGCTGCGCCTGGAGATCCTGCGTTACAAGTACCGCGCTGACACCGGTGCGCTCACCGTGATCGAGGATGAGGACCTCCAGGTGGGCATGGGCGACCACGAGCCCACGCCCGAGCAGGTCGAAGCGGCCCGTCAGGCGGAAGAGGCCGAACAGGCCCGCCTGGCCGAGCTGAACCGTACGCTGGTGGAGGACCCGGACTTCCCGGTGCGCGCTCCGCATCATGACGAGTCCCTCGCCTCGCCGATGGGGGAGCCGACGAAACGCTTCGACGGCTCGGACGCGCCCGAGAAGTGATCTGACAGCATCTGCGACGACCCCGTCGTCGTTCCGGGAGGGAGGCGGCGGGGTCGCCGCGCATCCGCCCACCGTCGCGACGGGCATCGCCTGCGCGAAGAAGAGGACAGAAGAGACTGTGAACAGAATCGATTCGCTGATCGAGACATGGTTCGCGCCGGTCGCGAACACCTTGGATGCCATCGTCTTCGCGGAGCTCCCCGTCTTCGGCGGCATCCCGCTCATCGTGCTGTGGCTGATGGCGGCCGCCATTTTCCTGACCATCTGGCTGCGCTTCCAGCCGATCACGGGATTCAAGCACTCGATGGAGGTGATCCGTGGCAGGTTCAGCGCCAAGACCGATCCCGGTGAGATCTCCAGCTTCCAAGCACTGGCCACGGAGCTGTCGGGCACGGTGGGGCTGGGCAACATCGCCGGTGTCGCCGTTGCCGTCTCCGTCGGTGGTCCGGGTGCTGCCCTGTGGATCGCCGGCTTCGGCATCCTCGGGATGAGCGTGAAGATGGCCGAGGCCACGCTCGGCGTCATGTACCGCCGAGTGCTGGATGACGGCACCATCATCGGCGGCCCGATGTACTACCTGCGTGACGGTCTGGCCTCGATCGGCTGGAAGAAGCTGGGCGGTGTGCTCGCCTGGCTGTACGCGCTGTTCGCGCTGCTGGGTGTCTACGGCGCTGATCTCTTCCAGTCCAACCAGGTCGCCGCGATCGTCACCGACGCCAGCGGCAACGAGTTCCTGCAGAACAACACCTGGCTGCTGGGCGTGGTGATCGCGGTCCTGGTCGGTGTGGTGATCATCGGCGGCGTGACCTCGATCGGGAAGTGGACCTCCCGCATCACCCCGGCGATGGCCGCGCTGTATCTGCTGTCGGTCGTCGCGGTCATCATCGTGAACCTGCCGCAGGTTCCCAGCGCGCTCGGTGCGATGGTCAGCGGCGTGTTCAGCAGCGAGGGCGTCGCCGGTGGCCTGATCGGCGTGGCCGTGATCGGCATCCAGCGCTCACTGTTCTCCAACGCCGCTGGTGTCGGCACCGCGGGATTCGCCCATGCCGCATCGAAGACGAAGCGTCCCGCCACCGAGGGCTTCGTGGCGATGTGGGAGCCGCTGATCGACTCGGTCGTGGTCTGCATGCTCACCGCGACCGCGATCGTGGTCACCGGCCTGCACGAGAGCGGCGGCCCTGACGTGGAGGGGGTGCAGCTGACCGCTGCGGCCTTCGGGACCGTCGCCGACTGGTTCCCGTATCTGCTGACCATCGCGGTGGCTCTGTTCGGCTTCTCCACCGTGCTGGCCTACGCCTACTACGGCGAGCAGGCCGTGGTGTATCTGCTCGGAGACACTCCGCGGGTGCGCTGGACCTTCAAAGTGGTCTGGGTGCTCGGCCCGATCATCGGCGCTGCCGCGTCGTTGGAGGCCGTGATCACCTTCGCCGACGCCTCGTTCTTCCTCATGGCCATCCCGAACCTGCTGGGCATCTACTTCCTGGCCAGGGTGCTGCGCCGTGAGATCCTCTGGCATCGCACCCGGGTGGACACCGGCACGCTGGTCGCGATCCCCGACAAGGATCTGCAGGTCGGCATGGGCGATCATGAGCCGACGCCTGAGCAGACCGAGAACGCCCGCCGCGAGGAGCGCGAGGAGCATGAACGTCTCACGGCGCTGCACCACGAGGTCTTCGGCGAGCGTTACCGGAAGCGGGCCGACGACGAGAGACCTTCAGCGGACTCGCCGGGCACGCACTGATCTCGACGGCGGGCGGAAAGGCCGCCCGCCGCCCGACTGACCCCTGGACGGCAGGAGCCATGCCATGAACGGACTGGACGCAGCGATCGAAGCCTTTTTCGCGCCGATCGCGAATGTACTCAGTGCGATCGTCTTCTTCGAACTGCCGATCTTCGGCGGGATCCCCGTCGTGGTGATCTGGTTGATGGTCGCGGCGATCTTCTTCACGGTCTGGCTGCGCTTCCAGCCACTGACCGGCTTCAAGCACTCCCTCCAGGTGATCCGCGGCAGGTACGCGGCCAAGACCGATCCCGGTGAGGTCTCCAGCTTCCAGGCCCTGGCCACAGAGCTGTCGGGCACGGTGGGGCTGGGCAACATCGCCGGTGTCGCCATCGGCATCACCGTCGGCGGCCCGGGCGCGGCTCTGTGGATCGCCATGTTCGGCTTCTTCGCGATGAGCGTGAAGATGGCCGAGGCCACTCTGGGGGTGAAGTACCGGCGCGTGCTGGATGACGGCACCACCGTGGGCGGCCCGATGTACGTCCTCAAGGACGGCTTCGCCGAGATCGGCTGGAAGAAGCTCGGCGCCGTCATGGCCGCGATCTACGCGGTCTGCGCCCTGATCGGCATGCTCGGGGGTGGCAACCTCTTCCAGGCCAACCAGGTCACCATGCTGGTCACCGCCAGCTTCGAGGAGGGGTCCTTCATCGCCGAGAACAACTGGGTGGTCGGCGCTGTCCTCGCCCTCATGGTCGCGGTCGTCGTCCTCGGCGGCGTCACCTCGATCGCTCGGTACACCGCCGCGATCACCCCGTTCATGGCGATCACCTACATCCTGTGCGCACTGCTGATTATCCTCGTGAACATCACTGCGCTTCCGGGCGCGGTCGCTGAGATCTTCACGGGCGCGTTCACTGCCGATGGGGTCGCGGGCGGTGTGATCGGTGTGGCCGTGGTGGGAATCCAGCGTGCACTGTTCTCGAACGCCGCCGGTGTCGGCACCGCGTCGATGAGCTTCTCCGCCACGAAGAACCGCAATCCCGCGGCGGAGGGGTACACCTCGATGTGGGGCCCGCTGATCGACTCGGTCGTGGTCTGCATGCTCACCGCGATCGCCATCGTCATCACCGGTGTGCACCGGATCGGGGATGCGGATTCCGACGGCGTCGAGCTGACAGCAGAGGCGTTCTCCACCGTCGGGGCCTGGTTCCCGATCGTGCTGACGATCATCGTGTTCCTGTTCGGGTTCTCGACGCTGCTGAGCTACTCCTTCTTCTGCGAGATGCTCGCCACCTACCTGTTCGGCCCGACGAAGACGGTCCGCATGCTGCTGCGCATCGTGTACGTGCTGCTGGTCGTCGTCGGCGCCTCGATCTCCATGACCTCGATGGTCGCTTTCGCGGACGCCACCACCTTCCTGGTGACGATCCCGAACCTGATCGGCCTGTACGTCCTCGCGAAGGTGGTGCGCCGAGAGATCCTCTGGCATCGCACCCGCGTGGACACCGGCTCGATCCAGGCGCTGGATCCGGAGCTCGCCGTCGGCATGGGGTCTCATGAGCCGACGCAGGAGCAGGTCGACCAGGCGGCCGCCGAAAAGAGAGCGGAGCAGGAACGGCTGTCCGACCTGCATCGCGAGCTGGGTGCGGACCCGGACTGGACCCACCACGATGAGAAGGGCGAGGCTGTGGAGAACTGATGACGCCGCGGTCGCTCTCCGCGCTCGCCGCAGCGCCCGTTGATCGCTGATCGGCGCGCCCGGCAGCGTCCCGACATGTGGTCTCAGTGCCCGGATGGTGAGCCGGCGCGGGAGAGAGCGGGATAGGATCGCCCCATGCCTCAGCTTCGTTCCCGCACTTCAACCCATGGCCGCAATATGGCCGGTGCCCGCGCGCTGTGGCGCGCCACCGGCATGGAGAGTTCAGACTTCGGCAAGCCGATCATCGCCATTGCGAACTCCTACACCCAGTTCGTGCCCGGTCACGTTCACCTCAAGAACATGGGTGATCTGGTGGCGGGTGCGATCAAGGAGGCCGGCGGTGTCTCCAAGGAGTTCAACACCATCGCCGTGGATGACGGCATCGCTATGGGCCACGGCGGAATGCTGTACTCCCTGCCGAGCCGTGACGTGATCGCGGACTCTGTGGAGTACATGGTGAACGCGCACTGCGCGGATGCTCTTGTGTGCATCTCGAACTGCGACAAGATCACCCCCGGCATGCTCATGGCCGCGATGCGTCTGAACATCCCTGTCGTGTTCGTCTCCGGTGGACCGATGGAGTCCGGTAAGCCGGTGGATGGCGTGGTGGAGAACAACATTGACCTGGTGGATGCGATCGCGCTCAGCGCGAACGACTCGATCAGCGATGCGCAGCTTGCGGAGATCGAAGAGAACGCCTGCCCCACGTGTGGCTCCTGCTCCGGAATGTTCACCGCCAACTCCATGAACTGCCTGACCGAGGTGCTGGGCCTGTCCCTGCCCGGCAATGGCTCCACCCTTGCCACCCACGCGTTTCGCCGGCAGCTGTTCCTGGACGCGGGCACCACGATCATGGAGCTGACCAAGAAGTATTACGAGGAGGATGACGAGTCCGTTCTTCCGCGCAGCATCGCCAACAAGGCTGCGTTCACGAACGCGATGAGCATGGATGTGGCCATGGGCGGCTCCACCAACACTGTGCTGCACATCCTCGCCGCCGCGATCGAGGGCGAGATCGACTTCACCCTCGAGGACATCGACCGGATCTCCCGCAATGTTCCGTGTCTGACGAAGGTGGCGCCGAACGGCGTGGCGCATATGGAGGACATCCACCGCGCCGGCGGCATCCCCGCCATCCTGGGCGAGCTGGACCGTGCCGGACTGCTGGACCACAATGTGCGCTCGATCCACTCCGAGGATCTGCGCAGCTGGCTGGATGACTGGGATCTGCGCGGAGGGAAGGCCACCGAGAAGGCCACCTCGCTCTGGCACGCCGCCCCGGGCGGGGTGCGCACCACTCAGGCGTTCTCCTCCACGAATGTGTGGAAGGAGCTGGACACCGACTCCGAGAACGGCATCATCCGCTCGGTGTCCCATGCTCATACCAAGGACGGCGGCCTCTGCGTGCTGAAGGGGAACCTTGCAGCGGATGGAGCGGTCATCAAAACCGCCGGCATCGACGAGGAGCTGTTCCACTTCGAAGGCACCGCGGTGGTGTGTGAATCCCAGGATGAGGCGGTGGACAAGATCCTCCGCAAGGAGATCACCGACGGGGACATCGTCATCATCCAGTTCGAGGGACCCCAGGGCGGCCCCGGCATGCAGGAGATGCTGTATCCCACCTCCTTCCTCAAGGGCCGAGGCCTGGGACGGACCTGCGCTCTGATCACCGATGGCCGCTTCTCCGGGGGCACCTCCGGCATCTCGATCGGCCATGTTTCTCCGGAGGCTGCCGAGGGTGGGGCGATCGGCCTGGTGGAGAACGGGGATCGGATTGTGATCGACGTGGACAAGCGTTCGCTGCACCTGGATGTCTCCGACGAGGAGCTCTCCCGCCGTCGGGAGGTGCGCGGACCGCTGCCGTGGCGCCCGAAGCACCGTGAGCGCGAAGTGAGCCAGGCGTTGAAGGTGTACGCGCACCTGGTGCGCTCCGCCACCTACGGGGCCACCCGGCGTCCGCTGGACTGACCCGCGGCCGGGCAGCACTGCCCGCTTCAGCCGCGGCCCGGACGGCCCCGGACAGCGAACCTGACCGGGGCCGTCCACTATGTGAAATCGCACATGTGCCGCGATGCTTTCGCGTATGCTGTGGGGCATGCAGAACATCCTCATCGTTGTATTCACCGTGCGCGGCTGACGCCCAACGGTCAACGAGTTGATGCCGCGCACCCCGAAGCCTCAGGGCTGAGGGGTTTTTTGTTGGAGAGCTTTCGTGGAGAGCCGAGCCTAGGAGGTCCGATGGCTGATAGAACTGTCACCGGCGCGCAGTCGCTGATCCTTTCGCTGGAGGAGGCGGGGGCAGAGGTGGTCTTCGGTCTGCCCGGTGGCGCGATCCTGCCCACCTATGATCCGCTGATGGATGCGGAGAAGCTGCGCCACATCCTGGTGCGCCACGAACAGGGAGCGGGGCACGCGGCCAGCGGCTACGCTCATGCCACCGGCAAGGTCGGAGTGTGCATTGCCACCTCCGGGCCGGGGGCCACGAACCTCATCACCGCCATTGCGGACGCGCAGATGGACTCCATCCCGATGGTGGTCATCACCGGGCAGGTGGGCTCCTCCTTCATCGGCACGGACGCTTTTCAAGAGGCGGACATCGTCGGCATGACGATGCCGATCACCAAGTACAACATGCTGGTCACAGACCCGGATGAGATCCCGCGCGCCATCAAAGCAGCCTTCCATATCGCTTCTACCGGCCGCCCCGGCGTGGTCCTGGTGGACGTCACCAAAGACGCGCAGCAGGGTCAGACCGTCTTCGAATGGCCGGAGAGCATCGACCTGCCCGGCTACCGGCTGCCGCCGCGCCCGCACCAGAAGCGCATGCGCGAAGCCGTGAAGCTGATGATGAGCGCGCGTCGGCCCGTGTTCTACCTGGGCGGCGGCGTGCTGCGCGGCAAGGCCACCCGCGAGATCCGCGAGCTCGTGGACGAGTCCGGCATCCCGTTCGTCACCACGCTCATGGCTCGCGGTGCTCTGCCCGACTCGCACCCGCAGCACCTGGGCATGCCCGGCATGCACGGCACTGTGGCGGCAGTGTCCGCTCTGCAGCGCTCGGACCTCATCATTGCGATCGGCACGCGCTTTGATGACCGCGTGACCGGACGGCTCGACTCCTTCGCCCCCGGCGCGCAGGTCATCCACGCGGACGTGGACCCCGCCGAGATCTCCAAGAACCGTGAAGCAGACGTTCCGATCGTGGGCGAAGCCGCTGACGTGGCCGTGGGACTGCTCGCTGAGCTGCGCGCAGCGATCGATGAGGATGACACCCGCGACTACGAAGCCTGGTGGTCGGTGCTCGACAACCTGCGCGAAACCTACCCGCTCGGCTGGACCCAGACCGCTGACGGGCACACCGCTCCGCAGAAGGTGATCTCCCGCCTTTCGGAGCTCTCCGAACCGGACACGATCTTCGCCGCCGGTGTGGGCCAGCATCAGATGTGGTCCGCGCAGTTCATCGACTTCAACAAGCCGTACACCTGGCTGAACTCCGGGGGCCTGGGCACCATGGGCTATTCGGTGCCGGCCGCGATGGGAGCCAAAGTGGGCCAGCCGGACAAGGTGGTGTGGGCCATCGACGGCGACGGCTGCTTCCAGATGACCAATCAGGAGATCGCCACCTGCGTGATCAACAACATCCCGATCAAAATCGCAGTCATCAACAACTCCTCGCTCGGCATGGTCCGCCAGTGGCAGAACCTGTTCTACAACCAGCGTTACTCGAATACGGACCTGAACACCGGTCATGGAACGCGTCGGATCCCGGACTTCGTGAAGCTGGCCGAAGCCTACGGCGCGGTGGGTCTGCGCTGTGAACGGGATGAGGACATCGACGCAACCATCCACAAGGCGATGGAGATCAATGACCGCCCGGTGGTGGTTGACTTCACGGTGAGCGCTGACGCGATGGTGTGGCCGATGGTTCCCGCCGGCGTCTCCAATGACGAGATCCAGATCGCGAAGGGCATGACGCCCGAATGGGAAGAGGAGATCTGAGCCATGACCTTCACCACCCCTACAACCTCCCACACCCTCTCAGTCCTTGTGGAGGACCGGCCCGGTGTGCTCGCCCGCGTCTCCGGGCTGTTCGCGCGCCGCGGCTACAACATCACCTCCCTTGCGGTGGGCCCCACCGAAGTTCCCGGCGTCTCCCGGATCACGGTGCTGGTGGAGGTGGACCAGCATCCGCTGGAGCAGATCACCAAGCAGCTGAACAAGCTGGTGAACGTGCTGAAGATCGTGCAGCTCGATCCGAAGCACAGCGTGAGCCGGGAGATCATCCTGATCAAGGTGAAGGCGGATAACACCTCCCGCACCTCGATCCTGGAGATCATGCAGATGTTTCGCGCGAAAGTGGTGGATGCCTCGCCGGACGCGGTCACGATTGAAGCAACTGGCACGGAGGACAAGCTCGAGGCGCTGCTCACCATGCTCGAGCCGTTCGGGATCCGCGAGATCGTGAAATCCGGTTCGGTCGCCATCGGCCGCGGCGGAAAGTCCATCACCGACCGCGCCCTGCGCTCCAGCTGAGCGCCGCACTGGCTGAGCTGCCCGCAGAGCAGGCCATCCACTTTCTGAGACTCGTGCCCACAGTGCAAGACGCACGCGGGTACACTGACACCAACGCACCACCAGCGTGCGACCACAACCAAAGGAGTATTCACTGTGGCAGAGATGTTCTACGACGACGACGCCGACCTCTCGATCATCCAGGGCAAGAAGGTGGCGATCGTGGGCTTCGGCTCGCAGGGTCACGCCCATGCGATGAACCTCCGCGACAGCGGAGTGGAGGTTGTGGTGGCTCTGCGCGACGGATCCGCCTCCGCGCAGAAGGCGAAAGACGCCGGCTTCGAGGTGAAGAGCGTTGCTGACGCCACCCAGTGGGCGGACCTCATCATGGTGCTGGCACCGGACCAGTCCCAGCGCTCCATCTTCTCCGAGTCGATCAAGCCGAATCTCTCCGAGGGCAAAGCGCTCGCCTTCGCCCACGGCTTCAACGTGCGCTACGGCTACATCGACGTTCCGCAGGGTGTGGACGTCATGCTGATCGCCCCGAAAGCTCCCGGCCACACGGTGCGCCGCGAGTTCGTGGCAGGCCGCGGCATCCCGGACATCGTTGCGGTGGAGCAGGACGCCTCCGGGCAGGCATGGGACATCGCGCTTTCCTATGCCAAGGGCATCGGCGGCACCCGCGCAGGCGTCATCAAGACCACTTTCACCGAGGAGACCGAAACCGACCTCTTCGGTGAGCAGGCTGTTCTCTGCGGCGGCATGAGCCACCTGGTGCAAGCAGGCTTCGAAACCCTCACCGAAGCCGGCTACCAGCCGGAGATCGCGTACTTCGAGGTGCTGCACGAGCTGAAGCTGATCGTGGACCTCATGATCGAAGGCGGCATCTCCAAGCAGCGCTGGTCCATTTCGGACACCGCCGAGTACGGCGACTACGTGTCCGGTCGCCGTATCGTGGATGACAACGTCAAGGCGTCCATGAAGGCGGTCCTTGCGGACATCCAGGACGGCTCCTTCGCCAAGCGGTTCATCGAGGACCAGGACAACGGCGCGGTTGAGTTCTCCCAGATGCGCGAAGAAGAGGCGGGTCACCCGATCGAGGCTGTGGGCAAGGAGCTGCGCAAGATGTACTCCTGGAGCGCTGAGCAGCTTGATGACGACTACACCGAAGGCTCCGCCGCCCGCTGATCGCTGAGCGGTTGCCGCAGCGGCCTTTCGCAGACGGCGGGGCAGGTCCCACAGGATCCGCCCCGCCGTCTGCTGATCCGATGCCGCGATCACTGGATTCCGCACGGCGCATCAGCGCCTACGATGGGGATCAGAATCCCTCAAACCGCCATGGAGGCATCACTGTGAGCACTCCCGCTGTCCTGATCGCCGAAGAGCTGTCACCGGCCACCCGCGCCGCCCTCGGACCGGATGTTGAAATCCGCGAGGTTGACGGCACAGACCGTGCCGCGCTGCTGGAGGCGGTCGCTGACGTGGACGCGCTGCTCGTCCGCTCCGCCACCCAGGTGGATGAGGAGGTGTTCGCAGCGGCGAAAAGCCTCAAGGCCGTTGCCCGCGCCGGAGTGGGCCTGGACAACGTTGACGTGGACGCGGCCACCGCAGCCGGCGTCATGGTGATCAACGCCCCCGTCTCCAACATCATCTCCGCGGCCGAGCTCGCCATCACCCATATCCTGGCGGGCCTGCGCAACGTGGCAGCGGCCAGCGCATCCACCAAGGCCGGCAACTGGGAGCGCAAACGCTTCACCGGGGTGGAGCTGTTCGAGAAGACCGTGGGCATCGTGGGCTTCGGCCGGATCGGCCAGCTGGTGGCCGAGCGCCTGCGCCCGTTCGGCGTGAAGCTCATCACCTACGACCCGTACGTGTCAAAGGCGCGCGCAGCCGAACTCGGCGCCACCTCGGTGAGCCTCAAGGACCTCATGAAGCAGGCGGATGTGCTGACCATCCACATGCCGCGCACCCCGGAGACCACCGGCATGATCGGGGCTGAGCAGTTCGCGCTGGCAAAGCCCACCCTTCACGTGGTCAACGCTGCTCGCGGCGGCTTGGTTGATGAGGACGCCCTGGCCGACGCGCTCATCAACGGCAAGATCCGCTCCGCTGCGCTGGATGTGTTCTCCGCGGAGCCGCCGAGCGGATCCCCCAGCGCCCAGCGCCTGCTGGAGCTGGACCAGGTCACCCTCACCCCGCATCTCGGCGCATCCACACAGGAGGCGCAGGAGCGAGCCGGAGTGGCCGTGGCGAAATCCGTGCAACTCGCGCTCGCCGGCGAGATCGTGCCGGATGCTGTCAACGTCTCCGGCGGTGCGATCGACAAGTCGGTTCGCCCGGGCATCGCGCTGGCTGACCGGCTCGGCCAGCTGTTCACCGCGCTCGCCCCGTACTCACCGTCCAAGTTCGATGTGATCGTGCGCGGCGAGATCGCCGCCAAGGATGTGTCCGCGATCAAACTGTCCGCGCTGCGCGGCATGTTCCGCTCCATCGTGGATCAGCAGGTGTCCTATGTGAACGCCCCGATGTTCGCCAAGGAGCGCGGCATCAACGTGGAGCTCCACCAGGAGGAGGCCTCTGAGCGCTTCCGCAATGAGATCGAACTGCGCGGCACCCTGCACTCCGGCAAAACCCTGTCCGTGCGCGGCACCCTGGCCACGAAATCCCAGGAGCACAAGCTCTCCGGGATCGACGATCACACCCTGGACCTTCCGCTGAGCGACCATATGGTGGTGATCCTCTACCGTGACCGTCCCGGCATGATCGGGCAGATCGGTGCGGTGCTCGGCGGCGCCGGCTCCAATATCGCCGGCATGCAGGTGTCCCGCGAAGGCACTAGCGGCTCCGAGGCGCTGATGGCGCTGAACCTGGACCACCCGGCAAGCCCGGAGCTCGCCGAAACCCTTCGAGCCACGATCGACGCGCGCAAAGCCACCGCCGCGAACCTCACCTACTGACACTCTCGAGAACAGAATCGAGCTGCAATGAGCACCCTGAACCTGGCAGTCATCCCCGGAGACGGCATCGGCCGAGAGGTTGTGCCCGAGGGGCTGAAGGCCCTTGAAGCCGCACTGGAGCCCACCGGCGTCACGCTGGAGACCACCACATTTTCCCTGGGCGCTGAGCGCTGGCATGAGACGGGGGAGACGCTCACCGACAAGGACATGGCAGCGCTTGCCCAGCATGATGCGATCCTGCTGGGCGCGGTGGGGGACCCGTCTGTGCCATCCGGTGTGCTGGAGCGGGGCCTGCTGCTGCGGCTGCGCTTCGCGTTTGATCACTATGTGAATCTGCGCCCCACCACCCTGTTCCCGAACGTGTCCAGCCCTCTCGCAGAGCCGGGCGAGGTGGATTTCCTGGTGGTCCGCGAAGGCACCGAAGGCGCCTATGTGGGCAATGGCGGCAGCATGCGCCAGGGCACCGAACATGAGATCGCCACCGAGGTGTCCCTCAACACCGCGCATGGAGTTGAGCGCGTGGTGCGCTACGCCTTCCAACAGGCCCAGAAGCGCCGCCGGAAGCTGACCCTGGTGCACAAGCACAATGTGCTGGTCCACGCGGGCCACCTGTGGCGGCGCATCGTGGAGGAGGTTTCCGCTGAGCACCCGGATGTGGACGTGGACTACGCCCATATCGACGCGATGATGATCTACCTGGTGAAGGACCCCGCGCGCTTCGATGTGATCGTGACGGACAACCTGTTCGGGGACATCATCACGGATCTTGCCGGCGCGATCTCCGGCGGCATCGGCCTCAGCGCCAGCGGCAACCTGAACCCTTCTGGTGACTTCCCCTCGATGTTCGAGCCGGTGCACGGCTCCGCTCCGGATATTGCGGGCAAGGCCATCGCTGACCCCACCGCCACGATCCTCTCCACGGCGCTGCTGCTGGAGAATCAGGGGCAGGAGGGGGCCGCGTCGGCGATCCGCGCCGCGGTGATGGCTGATCTCACCGAGCATGTTCCCGGCTCCCGTTCCACCCCTGAGGTGGGCGATGCGATCGCAGCGCGCGTGCGCGAGCACCGCTGAGATCGTTCTGTCCAGTTGTTCTGACCGCACACACCGTTGAAGAAGGAGCCGCCGGTGACCTCCGCATCACTGTCCGCTGATCACCTGTTCACCCCGTCCGCGCAGCCGCGCAGTATGAGCGAAGCGCAGCGCGCTGCGATTCTGGAAGATCCCGGTTTCGGTGACTATTTCACAGACTACATGGTGAGGAAGCGCTGGCGCTCCGAAGACGGCTGGGAGCAGGGCCGGGTGGAGCCGTACGGCCCGCTGTCGATTGAACCGGCCAGTGCCGTCCTGCACTACGGCCAGGAGATCTTCGAAGGCCTCAAAGCGTTCCGCCACGAGGACGGCTCAGTGTGGACCTTCCGCCCGGCGAAGAACGCCGAACGGATGCGCACGTCTGCTGAGCGGCTTGCCCTGCCGCTGATCAGCGATGAGGATTTCATCGGTTCGCTGCGCGCCCTGGTTCAGGCGGATGAGCCGTGGGTGCCGAGCGGCGGTGAAGCCTCCCTGTACCTGCGGCCGTTCATGTTCGCGAACGAGAACTTCCTGGGGGTGCGCAGCTCCCGCGTGGTGGAGTACCTGGTGATCGCCTCCCCGGCCGGTGACTACTTCCCGCGCGGGGTGCAGCCGCTCGTCGTGTGGGTGTCCCCGCTGGCAGCGCGTGCCGGCCGAGGCGGCACCGGCTTCGCGAAGTGCGGCGGCAACTATGCATCCTCCCTGCAGGGCAAGGCCCAGGCAGTTGCGGAAGGCGCCGACGAGGTCATGTTCCTTGACTCCGAAACACACACTGCCATCGATGAGCTCTCCGGCATGAACGTGTTCGTGCTCTACCGGGACGGACGCCTTGTCACCCCGCTGCTCACCGGGTCGATCCTGCCCGGGGTCACTCGCGATTCGATCATGCAGCTGGGCCGTGACCGCGGTCTGGACGTGCAGGAGGCGCGGGTCTGCTTTGATGAGCTCACCCAGCAGATCGAGTCGGGGGAGGTGGCTGAGATATTCGCCTGCGGCACCGCAGCCGTGATCAATCCGATCGGCGAACTGCGCGCCGGTGACTCCGCCTGGACGGTAGGCGATGGCGGCTCCGGGGAGACCACCATGTCCCTGCGCGCACAGCTCACGGACATCCAGTACGGCCGGGCGGAGGACCCGCACGGCTGGATGGTGAGACTTGCATGAGCGGATTGCACATCTATGACACCACCCTGCGGGACGGCTCCCAGCAGGAAGGACTGACCCTGTCCGTGGCGGACAAACTCGCAGTCGCGAAGCTGCTCGACGAGCTCGGCGTCACCTATATCGAAGGCGGCTGGCCCGGTGCGGTGCCGCGCGATACGGAGTTCTTCCAGCGTGCCAAGAACGGCGGTCTTCGGCTGCGCACCGCGCGCCTGGCCGCATTCGGCGCCACCCGCAAAGCCGGGGTGAGCGTCACCGAGGATCCGCAGGTGCAGGCGCTGGTGGATTCCGAAGCGCCCACCATCACCCTGGTGGCGAAATCAGATCTGCGGCATGTGACCGGCGCGCTGCGCACCACCCCCGAGGAAAACCTCGCCATGGTGCGGGATACGGTGCAGCATCTGCGCGGCCTGGGCCGCGAGGTGTTCGTGGACGCCGAGCATTTCTTCGACGGCTTCGAGCATGACGCGGACTACACCACGAGCGTGGTGGCGGAGGCATTCCGCGCCGGCGCCGCCGTGGTGGCCCTGTGCGATACGAACGGCGGCATGCTGCCGCACCGCGTGGCGGAGATCCACGCGCAGGTGCGTGAACGCCTGTTGGCGGAGGACATCGACGATCCGCAGATCGGCGCGCATATGCATAACGACACCGGCTGCGCGATCGCAAACTCGATCGAACTGGTGCGCGGCGGCGCTATGCATGTGCAGGGCTGCATCAACGGCTACGGTGAGCGCACCGGCAACGCGGACCTCATCCCGGTGGTGGCGAACCTGCAGCTGAAGCTCGGCTATGACCTGCTGCCCGAGCACGCCCTGGAGGACGCCACCCGCATCGCCCACGCAATCGGTGAGATCGTCAATATGCCCACCCAGGCTCGGGCCCCCTACGTGGGCTCCAGCGCGTTCGCGCACAAAGCCGGTCTGCACGCTTCGGCGATCAAGGTGGACCCGGACCTGTACCAGCACATGGACCCGCGCCTAGTGGGCAACGATATGCGCATGATCATCTCCGATATGGCGGGGCGCGCGTCGATTGAGCTGAAGGGCCGGGAGCTGGGCTTCGACCTCAGCGGCAACAAGGAGCTGCTGAGCCGCCTGGCGCACCGTGTGAAGCAGCGCGAAGCAGACGGCTACAGCTATGAGGCGGCCGACGCATCCTTCGAGATGCTCCTGCTGGACGAGGTCCGCGGGGCGCCGTCATACGCGCGGGTCGAGTCCTGGCGCGCCACCACTCACCAGTTCCGTGACGGCACCCTGGAGACTGAGGCAACCGTCAAGCTCGCCGGGGAGAACGGCGAGAAGCGGTCGGTGACGATCGCTGAGGGCAACGGCCCCGTGCATGCGCTGGACTCGGCGCTGCGCAGTGCCCTGTCCCGCAATTTCCCGCAGGTGCTGAGCTTTGAACTGCTGGACTTCAAAGTGCGCATCCTGGATGCGCAGCACGGCACGGACGCCACCACGCGGGTGCTGGTGACCACGCAGATCCCAGGGGAGTCCTTCACCACGGTGGGCGTGGGCCCGAACCTGATCGAAGCATCCTGGGAGGCGCTGTTCGACGCGTACAACTACGGGCTGTACAAGCTGGAGATGTCCACCAGCTTCTGACGCTCACCGGGCCGGTTCTCACCGGCTGGCGTGGTCGGCGATCACGCTGCCGAGCGTGTGCATATCCCGGGCGATCACCTCTGGTGCGTGGGTGACGAAGCTCAGCCGCATGGTGGAGCGGTCCGCATGGTCAGCGAAGAAGGACCAGCCGGGCAGGTAGGCCACACCGCGGGCAACCGCATCGCTCAGCATGGCCTGAGCGTCGATGCCGCCGCCGAGTGATGCCCACAGGAACATGCCGCCCTCCGGGTGGGTGATGTGTGCCGTATCCGGAAGGTGCGGGGTGAGTGCCTTCGCCATGGTGTCTCGGCGCTCTCGGTACACGGCGCTGACCGAGGCGATGTGTCCCGCAAGGTCAGCTGTGTCCAGGTAGCGCGCCACGGTCAGCTGGTCCACCACGGACGTCTGCATAGATATCGCAGCCTTCGCCACAGCGAGGGTGTTGAGGATGTCCCCTTCGGCCCGGGTCCAGCCGATCCGCAGCCCGGGAGCCATCAGCTTGGACATCGAGTTCATCAGCAGGGTGCGCTCACCCATGCCGGGCAGGGACGCGATCGGCGGCATGATCTGACCGGTGAAAGTGATCTCGCCGTACGGGTCATCCTCCAGCAGCACCAGGTTCGTATCCAGCAGGATCTGAGCGATCTGCTGGCGGCGCTCCGGCGGCATCGTGCGGCCGGTCGGATTCTGGAACGTGGGGATGAGGTAGAGAGCGCGTGGGGAATGCTGCTCGATTGCGGCGCGCAGAGCATCCGGGAGCACTCCGTCATCATCGGTGTCCACGCCGATGCAGCGAGCGCCGTGCGCCTGAAATGCCTGCACTGCTGCAAGATAGGTGGGGGACTCCACCAGCACCACATCGCCCGCGTCCAGCAGCGCCTGGGCCGCCACGAAGATGCCTTCCTGACTGCCGGTGGTGACGCGGATCTGAGACGGATCGGTGGGCAGGAAGCGGGACACCCGCCGGGCTGCCTGTTCGCGCAGCTCCGCCTCACCCTCGGATTCGCCGTATTGGAGAGCGCGGGCGCCCTGGTTGGTGAGCACCCAGTCGTAGCAGTTGCGCACCGTCTCCAGATCGAACAGCTCCGGGGCTGGGATCCCGCCGGCATAGGAGGTGACATCCTTGCGAGCGGCCAGCGCGAAGATCTCCTTCAGCGGGGAGGTGGTCAGGCCGCGGTAGCGCTGGGCGGTCGGCATGGTGAACGGGGAGCTCATCGGGCCTCTTCCTCAGTGCTGGCCGTGGTGAACCGGCGAAGCTTCTCCTCGGTGGGGTAGGCGTAGATGCCCATGATGTCTGAGCCGAGGAGCGTGATCGGCAGAATGTCCTCACCCTGCACTTCGATCATGTCCCGTACATGCTCGCACTGCTCGAACGCCTCGGGATGCTCATCGCGCACGAACACGCTGATCGCTCGATTCTCCTCGCTGCGCAGGCGCTCCACCATCTCCAGGAAATCCGCGCGTTCAGGAGTCTCAGCCGCGGGGATGAAGATATCGACCTCACTCATGCACACCAGCGTAGTCCCCGGCTCTGAAGGCCGCGGCCACGGAACCTCAGACCCCGCCCCGCCACGGTGCCTGTGCGATATCTCCCACGTATTCCAGGCGGAGCACCAGCTCACCGGTCTCATCCGTCTGCTCAAGATCCACGATCGCCTGCAGCACAAAATCATTGTTTTCATCCGGGTCCATCACGGTCTGCGTGACGATCCACTGGGCGGGCTCCTTGATGATCCGCAGCAGCTTCGGTGAGCGGGCGCGGTCCTCGATGACCACGTGGTCGTAGGCGTCAAAGAAGTCATCGAGCGCATCCGCCCACTCATCCAGTCCGAAACCGGCTTCGCCGTCACGCTGCGCCAGGGCCTCTTCCCGCTCGAATGCGAAATCCTCCACTCGCTGCCACATCGCCTGGCGGATCATCATCTCCAGCACCCGGGTCTGGGCGCTGAGCGAGCGGGGGCTGTCCGGTCTGATCTCCTCCGACGCATCCGCCCCGTCCAGATCCTCGGGGTGGGCGAGTGCCTCCCACTCATCGAGCAGGGAGGAGTCCACGCCGCGCACCAGAGCGCCGAGCCACTCGATGATGTCCTCGATCTCCTCTGTGCGCAGCTCCTGGGGGAGGGTTCGTCGCAGCGTCTGGTACGCGTCGGACAGATAGCGCAGCACAATGCCCTCAGCGCGCAGCAGCTGATAGCGAGAGACATATTCGCTGAAGGTGGAGCCGGTTTCGTAGAACTCCCGCACCACCTTCTTCGGGGAGAGGTCATGCGGGCTGACCCACGGCCGGTTCTTCCGGTAGATCTCCAGCGCGGCCTCAAGCTCTTCAGCCAGCGGCTTCGGCCAGGTCACTTCATCCAGCAGCTGCATCCGCTCGGTGTACTCCACACCATCCGCTTTCAACTCGGCGAGCAGCTGCCGCTTCTCCGCGTTCATCTGCGCCAGCAGGATCTGCCGCGGATCCTCCAGGATCGCCTCGATGGTGGAGATGCTGTCCATGGTGAGGGTGGGGGAGTCCTCATCGAGCGAGTCCAGGAACGCGATGGCGAACGGGGCGAGCGGCTGGTTCATCTGGAAGTCCAGCTGGAGGTCTTCGGTGAGACGGATCCGGCGGCCAAGGTGATCATCCTCCTCCAGAACCTCAACAATCTCGGACTCTTTGAGCCCGCGGAAGAGGGCGATCGCCTCGCGCAGGAGGCGCCGCTTCTGCGTGGGAGTCTGATGGGAGTTCATGATCAGACCGCGCACAGCGCTCACTGCGGAACCGGGCCGGGCGATGAGCGCCAGCAGCATGGAGGAGGTGATCCGCATATGCGCGGTGAGCGGCGCCGGCGGGTTCTCCACGAGCTTGGTGAGGGTGTTCTCGGTCCAGTTGACCTGGCCTTCGGGAACGGTGGCCTTCGGTTCGCGGCGCTTCTTCTTCGCGCTGTTCGGCGCGGTGCCGGCGGCTTCCCGTGCCAGGAACTTCGCCTTCTGCTTCTCGAACTCCACCGTCCACTCGGGAGCCTGGACCACCACGTGGCCGATGGTGTCGAAGCCGGCGCGGCCCGCTCGGCCGGCGATCTGGTGGAATTCGCGGGCGTTGAGCAGGCGGGAGCGGGAGCCGTCGAACTTCACGAGCCCGGTGAGCAGCACGGTGCGGATCGGCACGTTGATGCCCACCCCCAGAGTGTCCGTTCCGGCGATGACCTTCAACAGACCGGACTGGGCGAGCCGTTCCACCAGTCGCCGATATTTGGGGAGCATGCCGGCGTGGTGCACGCCGATCCCTTCGCGCACCAGCTTGGAGAGGATCGCGCCGAAGCCCTTGGAGAAGCGGAAGTCTCCGATGAGGTCGCGAACCTGTTCCTTCTCCTCTTTGCTGAGGATCTTTGTGCTCAGCAGCAGCTGCGCCTGTTCCAGAGCTTGAGCCTGGGTGAAATGGACAATGTACACGGGCGCGTCCCGGTTGTCCAGGATCTCCTGGATGGTGTCTTCCAGCGGGGTGATCGACCAGCGGAAATCGAGGGGGACCGGGCGGGGCGCGTCGGCGATGGTGGTGACGTGACGACCGGTGCGGCGTTCAAGATCCTGTTCGAAGAAGGTGACATCACCGAGGGTGGCGCTCATGAGCACGAACTGCGTGCGGGTCAGTTCGATCAGCGGCACCTGCCACGCCCAGCCCCGCTGTGAGTCTCCGTAGAAGTGGAACTCATCCATGACCACCATGCCGATATCGCTGGCGGCGCCGGCGCGCAGGGCGTGGTTGGCCAGGATCTCCGCGGTGCACACGATGATCGGCGCCTCATGGTTCACGGAGGAGTCACCCGTCATCATGCCCACATCGGCGGCGCCGAACATGGACACGAGCTCGAAGAACTTCTCGCTGACCAGAGCTTTGATCGGCGCGGTGTAATAGGCCTTCTCACCGCGGGTCATCGCAGCGAACAGGGCGGCGTAGGCGATGGTTGTCTTCCCGGAGCCGGTGGGGGTGGCGGCGATGACATGGTCCCCGGCGGCGATGGACAGCAGCGCCTCCTCCTGGTGCGGGTAGAGGGTGCGGCCAAGGCTGGCCTGCGCGCTGATGAAGCCGTCGACGATGTCATCGGCAGCGGCGGATGAGGGAAGGAACGGTTCCAGGATGGCCATGGGTCCATTGTGGCAGGACCAGCGCCGCCGGTCCTCAGATCAGCCGGCGGACTTCAGATCAACCGGCGGTCCTCAGATCAGCCGACGGGCCTCAGATCAGGTTGAGCCGGCGGAAGGCCTCGCGCACTCCATGCCCGCCCGGTCCCGGAACTGTCCAGTCCGACGCATCCAGCACGAACGCAGGCGCTCCCTCAATGCCCACGCCCACACCTGCCAAGCGCAGCATCTTCTCATCATTGGCACCGTCGCCAATGCCCACGGTGGCGGAGATGGGCAGGCCCAGGTGGTCCGCCACGAACTGCACACCATCGGCCTTATCGATGCGCTTCAGGTGGATCTCCCCGGAGGCGCTGTCACCAGCGTCAAGCGAGTTCGGCAGCGCATTCAGCTCGGGGGAGATGTCCGCGGCGATGTCAGCGATCGGCCGGCGCGCCCCGAACACGGCGATCTTGGTGATCCGCGGGGTGCCGCTCTCCGGCATCGGTGTGACGTCCTTGATGATGTCGATCGGACCATTGCCGATCGAGCCGGGAGCGGCGCTGCCGAACTGCTCCTGAGCCTGGCGGATATGCGAGGTGTACTGGTCGATGAGAGCTGCCGGCACGTGCACACCGGTGGAGGACTCCACCACATAGCCCACACCCTCGGAGTTGAGCTGATCCAGTGCGCGCCGGGCCAGATCCTCGCTCATCACCTCATCGAGCAGCACTGTGCCCTGATGCTTCACGTACGCGCCGCCGGAGAGAACCATTCCATCGAACAGCTCCTCCACCTCCGGCAGCACCATGCCGAGCGGGCGGCCCGTGCACAGGAAGATCAGGTGGCCGCCCGCACGTGCCTGTCCGATCGCCTCCACATGCGCCGGCGGAATGACGCCGTGGTAGGCAAGGGTCCCGTCAAAGTCGATGAAGACGGCGCGCTGGTCACTCACATGCTCTCCTTGGAGTCAGACGGATTCGGGCGCGAATGCAGCCCGCCCTGCAGTGCTCCCAGATTATCCGGCCTGGGCGAACAGGGGGTTCAGCTCAGCCAGCAGCCGCTCCCGCAGCATCTGCGCCCGTTCGGCCAGCGCCCGCTGCCTGCGCACATACTCCGCCTTTCCCTCAGCGGTTTCGATCGGCACCACGCCGTAGCCGAGGGGGCGCACATCGTAGGGGGAGGCCTCCATGTCCAGCACGCGTGTGTCACGGGCATGCTCGTAACAGTCGAGCACCAGCGAACCGGGCACAAGCGGCACGAGCTTTGCCGCCCATTTGAACAGGTCCATGCCCACATGCAGGCACGCCGGGTTATCCCGCTGGATCTGGGAGGCTCGGGTGGGCTGCATTGAGTTGCGCGGGGCTGCGTCGGGCGTGAAGAAACGGAATGCGTCGATATGCGAGCACACCAGCTGGTTCGCCTCCACCACCCGGTCCGTCTCTGCCTGGCCGAGCCGCAGCGGCAAGTCCTCATGGCGCTGCTCACCGGGCCGCAGCCGGTACACCATCGCCCATTCATGCAGGCCAAAGCAGGCGAAGTTCGCCGGCCGCACCCCAAGCTGGGAGCGGCTGAGCAGCTGGTGCATGAAACGGACCGCGTCGGCCCGTCTGCTGAGGAAACCGGCCACATCCGCGTGCCGGATGAGCCCGGAGGGGGCCGGGGAGTCGCGGTAGAAGCGCCGGGTCCCGTCAGCAGTCACATCGCCCACGCCTGCGAGCTCCCGGTCAGCCTCCGACGCGTACCCCACACGCCATCCCGGATGCCAGCGACGCAGAAACGCCGGGGTGAACGGATAGTAGGTGTGCAGAAAATCTTCCACCGGATGCTTCTGATGCCGCGCACGGCGATCCCGGTGGGCCGCGGTCAGCGCGTCTGCCCGCTGTTCATGAGCCGCGCGCTCAGCCATCGCCGCCGCCGCGCTCAGCTGGTGCTGTGGGATCGCATCAGCCGGAGCTGCCGGCAGGTCGGACGCAACTGTGCCGAGCCGATCGATGGCACCATGATCGGCGGCGGAGTGATCGGGTGTGGGCATACGACCAGTGTAAAGAGGCTGGCGCTGCAGAGAGATGATCCGGCGCCCCGAGACCAGTCCGCTCTGAGACCGGTCCTCCCCGAACCGGGCGCTCCCTGTGATCGGCCGTCCCCGAACCGGGCACCGTAGACTGGCCGCATGCGCATTGCACGATTCACCACCGGTGAGGACCCCATGTTCGGCATCGTCCAGGAGAAGGACGAGCAGATGATGGTGTACGGCCTCACCGGAGACCCGCTCTACACCGAGATCCAGCCGAACGGTGTGATCCGCCCGCTGGAGGATGTGCGCCTGCTCGCGCCGGTGATCCCACGCTCCAAGGTGGTGTGCGTCGGCAAGAACTTCGCCGCCCACGCGGCCGAGCTCGGCACTGAAGCACCGGATGAGCCGCTGCTGTTCATGAAGCCGAACACCGCGGTGATCGGCCCGAACGAGCCGATGTTCATCCCCGAGTACACGAAGGAAGCCTCCCTGGAAGCGGAGCTCGCGGTCGTTATCAAACAGGTCACCAAGAGCATCACCGCTGAGCAGGCTCCGGCTGCGATCCTGGGCTTCACCTGCGGCAATGATTTCACCGCGCGCGATGTGCAGCGGTGGGAGGACCAGTGGTTCCGCACCAAGGCGTTCGATACCTCCTGCGCCCTGGGACCGTGGATCGAAACGGACCTGGCCATTGACAGCCTCGCCATCCGCTCGTTCATCGATGGTGAGACCACCCAGGACGGCTCCACCGCGGACATGATCCATTCCATCCCCGAGCTGATCGCGGAGATCTCCCACGTCACCACCCTGCTGCCCGGCGATGTGATCCTGACCGGCACGCCCGCCGGTGTAGCCACGGTGAATGACGGCAGCCTCGTCACCGTGGAGATCGAGGGAATCGGCGAGCTGAACACCCCGATCCGCTCCCGCGCCAGCCTCAGCTGACCAGAACCGTTCGAACCATGTGACGCGGTGAACGCGTCGACCGCCTGCCCAGCCCCAAGGAGATCTGATCTATGAGCGACACCGCTCCCACTGATGTTCGCGTCCGCTTCTGCCCGTCACCCACCGGCACCCCGCACGTGGGCATGGTGCGCACCGCCCTGTTCAACTGGGCGTACGCGCGGCACACCAGCGGAAAGCTGATCTTCCGCATTGAGGACACGGACGCCGCCCGAGACAGCGAAGAGTCCTACGAGCAGGTGCTCGAAGCGATGCGCTGGCTCGGCATCGACTGGGATGAGGGCGTGGAAGTGGGCGGACCTCACGGGCCCTACCGTCAGTCCCAGCGCGGCGATATCTACCAGGACGTCATCCAGAAACTCAAGGACGGCGGGTTCATCTACGAGTCCTTCTCCACCGCGGAGGAGATCCAGCAGCGCCATCTCGCTGCCGGCCGGCCCAAAGAATCCGGGTATGACGGGTACGACCGCACCATGAGCGAGGAGGAGAAGGCGAAGTTTCGAGCGGAGGGCCGCGAGCCCGTGTGGCGCCTGCGGATGCCGGATGAGGACATCACCTTCACGGATATCGTGCGCGGCCCGATCACCTTCAAAGCCGGCTCCACCCCGGACTATGTTGTGGTGCGGGCTAACGGCCAGCCGCTCTACCCGTTCGTGAACCCGGTGGACGACGCGCTCATGGAGGTTACCCATGTGCTGCGCGGTGAGGACCTGCTCTCCTCCACTCCGCGTCAGATCGCGCTCTACCGCGCCCTGATCGATGTGGGGGTTGCCCAGCGCGTACCGGAGTTCGGCCACCTGCCGTACGTGATGGGGGAGGGCAATAAGAAGCTGTCCAAGCGGGACCCGGAATCGAACCTGTTCCTTTACCGGGACCAGGGCTTCCTGCCCGAGGGCATGGTCAACTACCTGGCGCTGCTCGGCTGGGGTTACAGCGCGGATGAGGACATCTTCACCCGTGAGCAGTTCGTGGAGAAGTTCGATGTGCACGATGTGAACCCGAATCCGGCCCGGGTGGACATCAAGAAGGCAAAGGCGATCAACGCCGACCACATGCGCATGCTGCCGGAAGCGGAGTTCACCGAGCGGATGATCCCGTACCTGGAGGCTACCGGTGTGGTTTCCACCCCGATCACTGATCAGGAGCGTGCCCTGCTGGAGCAGGCCACGCCGCTGGCGCAGCCGCGCATGAACCTGCTCAGCGAAGCTCCGGACCTGCTGCGTTTCCTGTTTGTGGCGGATGCGGACCTGGTGATCGATGAGGATGCGCTGAAGAAGCTGGGTGATGACCCGGCGGCTGTGGTGCAGCGGGCGATCGATGACATTGAGCCGATGACCGCGGAGCAGTTCACCCCGGAGCATCTGGAGCAGACGCTGCGCTCCTCGATCATCGACGGGATGGGCATCAAGCCGCGCCTTGCCTTCGGTCCGCTGCGCTCGGCGCTGTCCGGCAAGCGTGTGTCTCCACCGCTGTTCGAGTCGATGGAGATCCTGGGCAAGGAGTCCACGCTGGCGCGGCTGCGCAGCTTCCTGGATGTGCTGGCGCGAACCGACGCGTGACGGACGCCCGCCCTCCTGTTGAGCAGGCCACAGATCCATCCCCGGGATTGGCCAAGCCGGGGGAGGGCGGGTAGTGTCTATGTTCGTGCTGAGGGAGCATCACCGAGAGGTGAGCCCCCTCCCTCCGGAACAGCAGTTCCATTGGGGTATGGTGTAATTGGCAACACGGCTGATTCTGGTTCAGTTGTTCTAGGTTCGAGTCCTGGTACCCCAGCGCTTCACACAGATGTGTGAACACGGCTTCACGCCAAGGCCCCGTTCGTCTAGCGGCCTAGGACGCCGCCCTCTCACGGCGGTAACACCGGTTCAAATCCGGTACGGGGTACTCACGGAGAATCGTCCACCAGCAGGTGGGCGATTTTTTCATGCCCGCCGGTGGCGGCCCTCGGCGTGCCCGTGCTACGATCGCGGCATCATGATCAGCCCGTTGCCGCAAGGCGCGGGCTGATTTTCTTGATGCAGGAGAGCCTCATGGAGTACACGAAGAAGTGGCTACCCCTCGACCAGCAGGTTAAGCAGCTTACCGCGCGTGGCCTGCAGGTTGATGATCCGGGGCGGGCTGTTCGCTTACTCGAATCGGTCGGCTACTACCGCATGACCGGTTACCTGTACCCGTTCCTTGAGTCCGAGGAACTGGTTGATGACACGGGGCATAGGAAAACTCGGGTGCTGAAAACATATCGGCCGGGCACCGAGCTGCGTCACGTTGAAGAGATCATTGACTTCGACCGGCGACTGCGCATGTTGGTTATGGAAGGCGTGGAGCGCGTGGAAGTAGCAGTGCGGATGCGCGTCGGCTACCTCTTAGGCCGGGCTTCACCGTTTGCGCACGAAGATGCCACGTTCTTTGATAACTCATTTACAACGGCGAGTACCGACAGTCGATCTCCGCATGCCAGCAAGCAGGTCGTTTGGTTGGAGCGGGTCAAGGAGCGTCGCGGCTCCTCGGACGAGACTTTTGTTGCTCACTTCCGTAACAAGTATGACGATCACATGCCGATTTGGGCGTTGACCGAGTTACTGGAGCTGGGACAGCTGTCGGTCCTCTACCGAGGAATGCTGCAGAAGGATGCTGAGGACGTGGCGGCGGCCTTTGGAGTACCGCAGAAGAAAATGATGACAAGCTGGCTGGCGAGCTTGAACTATGTGCGTAACGTTGCTGCCCATCACGGTCGACTGTTCAACCGCAATCTTCAGAACGCACCCTCACGGCCAAAGAAGGGTCAAGTGCCGCTCCTTGATCACCTGAGAGAACCCTCCGCGGTCAACTCGAAGGAGGGTTTTGGCACCTACAACGCCTTGGCGATCATCTCGTACATGCTGCGGTCCATCGAGGTTGAGCGGGCCTGGGCGCCGCGTCTGGTCGAGCTGCTCCGTTCCTTCCCCACCTCACATGCGCTCTCCGTTCAGAATATCGGAGCCCCGTTAGACTGGCACACGCTTGACCTGTGGCAAGAATGAAGGTCGGGCACATTGAGCGGCCCTCGGTCCGAAGGCCTCGCTAGTCAGGTCACCTCGGTGATCCGGTGAGAAGGGGGCGACCCTCGGCGTGCCCCGTCTCGTGCACTGTGATGTGAAACGCGAGCCCGGATTTTGAGGAGACTGCTAGCGCCCTGTACTCTGAGGGAGGTTTCGACCAGGCCCCGTTCGTCTAGCGGCCTAGGACGCCGCCCTCTCACGGCGGTAACACCGGTTCAAATCCGGTACGGGGTACAGAGCCGAAGGACCGTCCACTGATCGATGGGCGGTCCTTCGCGTTGCGTGCACACTCGCGTTGCGTACGCGCTGTGTGGGCCGGCGTGTGGTCCCGATGCGCCCCCGGATAGAATGGGGACATCCCAGAGCGCAACGAGAGGAACGCCATGACTGAGCGCACCGATACCGATCTTTCAGGCCGCATCATCGTGGGTGTGGAGGACTCGCAGGAGTCTGACCTCGCCATCCGCTGGGCTGCGAACCACTCGCGCATCACCAATCGTCCGATCCACCTGGTGCACGCGTTCGTGTGGCCGCTGATGGGCGTGGATGTGGACCCGGTTCCCGGGGTGACGGGCTCGGGTTTGAAGGCTGCCGCTGAGCGCTTGATCGACGAAGCCAGCGCCATTGCGCGTGAGATCGCCCCGGGCGCCCTTGTCACCGGCGAGGTGGCGGACGGCCGCGCACTCGACGTGCTGCTGGCGCGGGAGCGGGAGGGTGACACCATCGTGGTGGGCTCGCGCGGGCTTGGGCGATTCCTCTCCCTGCTGGTGGGATCCACCTCCCTGGCTCTGATCGCTCGCGCGAAGGCCGATGTGGTGGTGGTTCGCGGGGCTATTGAGGAAGGCCCGATTGCTGCCTTCTATGACGGCCAGGAGTCCTTCGACGGTGTGGTGACGCGGGCGGCAAAACTCGCTCACGAGTACGGCACCTCACTGTGCGTGTACCCGTCGATCACCATCCCTGAAGCCGAATGGCCGGGGGTGCTGGAGCGCGCCACCACCATCGCGGGCGAAAAATACCCGGACGTGGAGATCACGATGACGCCGTATGCGCGCGATCACAGCGCGAAGGCGCTGATCCGTCGCGCGGAGGGCACGCGCATGATCGTGGCGGCCGCTCGCACCAGCGGCGAAGAACAGCGCAGCGCGGCCCCGTCCACCGTGTCCATGCTCCAGTACGCAAACACCCCCGTGTGGCTGCAGCGCGGCTGAGTTCGCTGCTTCAGCCGGCGGTCCGGCGGATCACCTCGGTGAGGTGATCCGCGCTTGCGATCACCGCTGCGGCATGCAGACGCCCCGGCTGCCGGGTCATGCGATCCAGCGGACCCGAGACCGATAGCGCCGCCACCACGCGACCGTTCGGGCCGCGCACGGGCGCGGACACGGACCCCACACCCGCTTCACGCTCGCCCACGGACTGAGCCCAGCCGCGACGGCGCACCGCTGACAGCTGCGTGGCAGTGAACCGCGCACCGTGCAGCCCACGGTGCAGCCGGTCCGGCTCCTCCCAGGCGAGCAGGATCTGTGCGGCGCTGCCCGCCTTCATCGTGAGAGTGGAACCGAGCGGCACCGAGTCCCGCAGACCGATCGGCCGTTCAGCGGCGGCCACGCAGATGCGGTGCTCACCCTGGCGGCGGTAGAGCTGAGCGGATTCATCCGTATGATCCCGCAGCGAGGCGAGCACCGGTCCGGCAGCGGCCAGCAGACGGTCCTCGCCTGCCGCTGCAGCCAGCTCATTGAGGCGGGTGCCCAGGATGAAGCGTCCCTGCATGTCCCGCGCCACCATCCGGTGGTGCTCCAGAGCAACCGCCAGCCGATGCGCGGTGGGCCGAGCAAGTCCGGTAGACGTGACCAGCTGGGCCAGAGTGGCGGGCCCGGCTTCAAGGGCGCCGAGAACGGCTGCCGCCTTGTCCAGGACGCCGACGCCGCTGCCTGCGTCAGGATTCTCCGTGTTCATGCCATAAGACTGCCGTCTTATAGCCTGAGACGCAAGTGCACGAGTCGTGAGACGCGCGGAATTATGACGGCGTTACCGGGGCGGCGGAGAGAGCCTGCCCCGAGCAGAGAGAGCGCAGTGCGCTGCCGATCAAGGAGTGGAGAATATGGCGAGAACCCTCGCAGAGAAGGTGTGGGAGGACCACGTTGTCCGCAGGGGCGAGAACGGCGAGCCGGATCTGCTCTACATCGATCTGCACCTCATCCATGAGGTCACCAGCCCGCAGGCCTTTGACGGCCTCCGCCAGGAGGGCCGCCAGCCGCGTCGCGTGGATCAGACGATCGCAACCGAAGACCACAACACCCCTACCATCGACATTGACAAGCCGATCGCGGACATCACCTCCCGCACCCAGATCAACACTCTGCGCAGCAACGCGGAGGAGTTCGGCGTGCGCATCCATTCGCTGGGGGACCGGGACCAGGGCATCGTCCACGTGGTGGGCCCGCAGCTGGGCCTGACCATGCCGGGTATCACCGTGGTGTGCGGCGACTCCCACACCTCCACCCACGGTGCATTCGGCGCGCTCGCATTCGGCATCGGCACCTCCGAGGTGGAGCATGTGCTCGCCACGCAGACGCTGCCGCTCAAGCCGTTCAAGACCATGGCCATCACCGTCACCGGCTCCCTCAAGGAAGGCGTCACCGCGAAGGACATCATCCTCGCAGTGATCGCGAAGATCGGCACCGGCGGCGGCGCTGGCTACGTGCTGGAGTACCGTGGCGAAGCCATCGAGCAGCTGTCGATGGAAGGCCGTATGACCATCTGCAACATGTCCATTGAGGCGGGTGCCCGCGCTGGCATGATCGCCCCGGATGAGACCACCTTCGAGTACATCAAGGGCCGCCCGCACGCCCCGCAGGGTAAGGACTGGGATGAGGCCGTTGAGTACTGGCGGTCGCTGCCCACCGATGAGGGCGCCGAGTTCGATGCCGAAGTGGTCATCAACGCTGATGAGCTCGAGCCGTTCGTCACCTGGGGCACGAACCCGGGCCAGGGCCTGCCGCTGAGCGAGTCGGTGCCGAAGCCGGAGGACTTCACCAACGAGATCGACCGGGTGGCTGCGGAGAACGCCCTGGAATACATGGACCTGGTGCCGGGCATGCCGCTGAAGGACATCCGCGTGGACACCGTGTTCATGGGGTCCTGCACGAACGGTCGAATCGAGGACCTGCGCGCCTTCGCCAGTGTGATCAAGGGACGTAAGAAGGATCCGAACGTTCGCGTGCTGGTGGTGCCGGGCTCGGCGCGGGTGCGTATTCAGGCGGAAGAGGAGGGGCTTGGCGAGGTGTTCGACGCGTTCGGCGCCGAATGGCGCCAGGCAGGCTGCTCCATGTGCCTGGGCATGAACCCGGATCAGCTGAAGCCGGGTGAGCGCTCCGCCTCCACCTCCAACCGCAATTTCGAGGGGCGCCAGGGCAAGGGCGGCCGCACTCACCTGGTGTCTCCGATCGTTGCCGCTGCCACCGCGGTGCGGGGCACGCTGTCCTCGCCGCTGGATCTTGAGCCGATCGCCTGATCTCTTCTGCCGACGCATTCCCTTCAACCTAGGACCTGAATCCATGGACAAGTTCACTTCTCACACCGGCATCGGCGTTCCGCTGCGCCGTTCCAATGTTGACACCGACCAGATCATCCCGGCGGTGTACCTCAAACGCGTCACCAAAACCGGGTATGACGACGGGCTCTTCAACGCCTGGCGCAATGATCCCGACTTCGTGCTGAACCAGGAGCCGTTCTCCAAGGGCACTGTGCTGGTGGCCGGCCCGGACTTCGGCACCGGTTCCTCCCGTGAGCACGCCGTGTGGGCGTTGCGCGATTACGGGTTCAAAGCGGTTCTTTCCAGCCGCTTCGCAGAGATCTTCCGCGGCAATGCGGGCAAGCAGGGGCTTGTGGCGGGTGTGCTTGCCGAGGAGGACATTGAGCAGCTGTGGAAGAAGCTGGAGAACGAGCCCGGCACCGAGATCACCGTGGACCTGGTGAACCGGTCGGTGCAGGCTGGTGATCTGACCCTGCCGTTTGAGATCGATGACTACACGCGCTGGCGTCTGATGGAGGGCCTGGATGACATCGGGCTCACGCTGCGCCACGAGGAGGACATCACCGCCTTTGAGGCGACGCGCCCCGCGTGGATGCCGAAGACCCTGCCCGCAAAAACCCTCGATTCCCAGCAGGTCTGATGCCCAGGAGATCTGATGCTCAGCAGGCCTGAGGCGTCTCATTGCTCTCTGCACGTGTGTCCGTCCTGTGATCCGCCGCCTGCGTGGAGCCGGCCGCAGATCACAGGGCGGGCGCTCTCATCTGTAAGGCGGCTCCGGTATGGTGGATCGGTCAATGGGTGGCCTCGGTGCGGGGTCATTCGCTTCGAGTGATGTATGAGGAACGATGAGCACAACGCTGACTGTCCGCGGCGGCAAGCCGCTTCGGGGTGAGATCACTGTTCGCGGTGCGAAGAACCTCGTCTCCAAGGCGATGGTGGCTGCGCTGCTCGGTGAGGAGCCCAGTGAGCTGTGGTCGGTTCCGGACATCCGTGATGTGCAGATCGTCAGTGAGCTGCTGCGCGTGCACGGTGTGCACGTGGAGCGGGACGTTGAGGGCGGAGTCATCCGCATGGATCCGTCCAATGTGGAGAAAGCGCATGTGGCGGATATTGACGCGCACGCCGGCAGCTCCCGCATCCCGATCCTGTTCTGCGGCCCGCTGCTGCACCGGCTCGGCGAAGCGATCATCCCGGACCTGGGCGGCTGCCGGATCGGTGACCGCCCCATCAACTATCACCTCGATGTGCTGCGTGAGTTCGGCGCGCAGGTGGACAAGCGCGAGTTCGGCATCTCGATCACCGCGCCGAACGGGCTGAAGGGCACCAAGATCCGGCTCGAATACCCGAGCGTGGGAGCCACCGAGCAGGTGCTGCTGACCGCGGTGCGAGCAGAAGGCATCACGGAGCTTGTGAACGCGGCGGTGGAGCCGGAGATCGAGGATCTCATCGCGGTGCTGCAGAAGATGGGTGCGATCATCTCGATCCGCACCGACCGCACCATCGAGATCCAGGGAGTGGACCGGCTTGGCGGCTACCGTCACCGCGCGATTCCGGACCGCATCGAAGCCGGCTCCTGGGCCTGCGCGGCGATCGTCACCGGTGGTGACGTGTTCGTGCGCGGCGCTGAGCAGAAGAGCATGTCCACCTTCCTCAACGTGCTGCGCAAGGTGGGCGCTGGCGCGGAGATCCTCGATGAGGGCATCCGCTTCTACCACCCGGGTGAGCCGCTGAACCCGGTGGCGATCGAAACCGATGTGCACCCGGGCTTCATGACGGACTGGCAGCAGCCGCTGGTGGTGCTGCTGTCCCAGGTGGAGGGCATCTCCATCGTGCACGAGACGGTGTACGAGAACCGGCTCGGCTTCACCTCTGCGCTCAACGAAATGGGCGCCACCATCCAGGTGTTCCGCGAGTGCCTGGGCGGTTCCCGCTGTCGTTTCGGTCAGCGCAACTTCGATCATTCCGCGGTGATCTCAGGGCCGCGCCAGCTGGTGGGCCGGGATATCACGGTGCCGGACCTGCGCGGCGGCTTCTCCTATCTGATTGCAGCGCTCGCTGCCGATGGTCTGTCCCATATCCACGGGATTGACCTGATCGACCGCGGCTACGAATCTTTCCGCGATAAGCTCCGCGCGCTGGGCGCGGAGATCTGGGACGAGTGACCTGCCCGCTGCTTCAGTGACCTGCCCTCCGCTTCGCTGACCCGCAACTGCAAGGAGACCCTGTGACCGACCGCTCCTCTGACCATCCCGAGATTGTGATCGAACCGGATAGCGAGAGCACGCGCGGCGCGGACAGCACTGCCGGGGCGAAGCGTGCACTCGAGGCGGACAGTGCTGATCGCAGCACCGGCTATCACTCGCTGGCGCTGCGCGACATCCCCTCCCCGGACTACTGCGATGTGGTGATCGTTCCCACGCGCGGTGTGCATGAAACAGATCCGCGGGCTTGGGCTGAGGCGATCTTCAGCCATGACAATGCCACGATCGCCTCCCGCGGCGCTTCCGCGCTGCGCAATGAGGCGATCCGGCTGTTTGATCTGGTGCCGCCGCCGGCGCGTCAGCGTGATGTGCTGGAGGTGCAGGGCTCAGAAGCGCTGGTGCGCGATGACACGCCAAGCCTGATGATCCGCATCGGTGTGGCAGTGGAGCCGGGTGCGAAGCTGCTGCGCATCACCACCGCCGTCAAATACCGCACGATCCGCGGCCGCTTCACGTGGGCGCCGCGTCGGCTCACGCACGCGTCGGCCATTCATACGCTGGCCCGCCGCGCCCCGGTGACCCTGCGCCGCCGCACCGTGGAGGCAGGCGGTCGGCGCTCCGGGCTGCTTGGAATGTCGCGGATGCCGAAGAGGCTGGAGGCTGGTCATTCGGGCTCCGAGCCCCGGCGCCATGGCTGAGCGCATCCCTCCCAGCGGCATGGCATCCACCAGCGGGCCGTCCAGCTCTGGACTATCAGACAGCAGGCTGTCCAGCTCCGGGCAGTTAGGAGGTGCGCCGCGGATTGCGGTGCTGGGAGCGGGCAGCTGGGCCACCACGTTCGCTCATGTGCTGGCCGCCGGCGGGGCCGAGGTGCGGATGTGGGCGCGTCGGCCGGAGATCGCTGAGGAGATCAGCGAATACGGCACCAACAAGGCCTACATGCCGGGCCTGCGCCTGCCCGAAGCCGTCACCGCTTCAGCTGATGCCGCCGCTGTGCTCACCGGAGCGCAGGGAGTGGTGCTGGCCGTGCCAGCGCAGACGTTGCGCACCAACCTTCAGCAGTGGCCGGCGCTGCCCAGCGTGCCGGTGCTGTCCCTCATCAAAGGCATTGAGCTCGGCACGAATGAGCGGATCAGCAGTGTGATCGCTGAGGCCGGGGGAGTGGACCCCGCCCAGATCGCTGTGCTCAGCGGACCGAATCTTGCTGCGGAGATCGCCCAGCGCCAGCCGTGCGCGGCCGTGGTGGCCGGTGCGGATCAGCGCGTGGCAGAAGACGTGGCGCACTGGTGCCGAGCCCCGTTCTTCCGCACCTACGTGTCGGGTGACGTGGTGGGGGTTGAGCTGGCCGGCGCCATGAAGAACGTGATCGCCACAGCGGTAGGCGCAGCTGCGGGGCTCGGCTACGGGGATAACACCCGCGCCAGCCTGATCACGCGCGGCCTGGCGGAGATGGCCCGTCTGGGCACGGCGCTCGGCGCTCAGCCGGAGACGTTTGCGGGCCTGGCGGGAATGGGGGACCTGGTGGCAACCTGCGCCTCCCCGCTGTCCCGGAACTTCCGGCTCGGCTTCGCCCTTGGCCAGGGTCTGAGCGTGGAGGCAGCCCGGGAATCAGTCGGCCAGACAGCTGAGGGAGTGGCCACCGCGCGTGCGATCCGTCCGATCGGTCAGCGGCTGCACATCGACCTGCCCATCACCACCCGGCTCGTGGACGTCATCGACCACGGGCGTGACATCGCCAGTGTGACCGAGGAGCTGCTGTCCCGGTCGCTTCGGCCTGAATAAGGAGCGAGCACACACCTTATGCACACCACAGTGGCCCTCATCTTCGGCGGACGCTCCGGCGAGCACGGCATTTCGTGCATCACAGCTGGCGGCATCCTCTCCGCGATTGACCGCGACCGCTTCACCGTGATCCCGATCGGCATCGCGGAGGATGGCCGCTTCCGCCTGGTCTCCGATGATCCCAAGCAGTGGCAGATCCGGGATTCCGCGGCGCCGTCTGTGCCGATGACCGGTGATGAGATCCTGATGCCCACTCGGGCCCGCCGGGACGGCCAGCCGAACGAGCTGCGGGTGATCCGGGATGGGCGCGTGGAGCACTGTGCGGATGTGGACGTGTTCTTCCCGGTGCTGCACGGTCCGAACGGGGAGGACGGCACCATTCAGGGCCTGTTCGACCTGCTGGATCTGCCGTATGTGGGCTCCGGTGTGTTCGGCTCCAGCGCCGCTATGGACAAGGACGTCACCAAGCGGCTTCTGCAGCAGGCGGGTATCCGCGTTGCCGATGGGGTGGTGGTGCACGCGGACACGTGGGATGAGCGCCGAGCGGAGCTGCTGCCGGCGATTCAGGAGCTGCCGCTGCCGCTGTTCATCAAGCCTGCCCGCGCCGGCTCCAGCCTGGGAGTGTCCCGTATCGAGGATCTCAGCGCACTTGATCAGGCGCTGGCCGACGCATTCGCGGTGGATCCGAAGGTGCTGGTGGAAGCGGGCATCAACGGCCGAGAAGTGGAGTGCGGCGCACTGCGGATTGTGCCGGGGGAGCCGGTGCGCACCACTCTGCCGGGCGAGGTGTCCGTGGGGGAGGACCTGGACTTCTACGATTACGGGTCGAAGTATTTCGGCAAGGGCACCGTGTCCATCACGGTGCCGGCCGCGATCCCCGACGAGGTGGCGGAGCAGGTGCGCGCCATCGCCGCTCGCACGTTCGACGCGCTCGATCTGGAATCTCTGGCCCGCATCGACGTGTTCGTGGAGGAGAACGGGCAGGTCACGGTCAATGAGGTGAACACGATGCCCGGCTTCACGCCGTTTTCCATGTTCCCCGTGCTGTGGGAGCACATGGGCACCAGCTACACGGATCTGATCACCCTGCTGATCGAGTCCGCGCTGAACAAGCGCGTGGGCCTGCGCTGAGAGCCAGCCTGCGCTGAGAACCCTCCTGCACTGGGCGCTTGTCTGTTACGCCTCTCCCGGTCCTACGCAGAACTTCGTCTGCTCGATCGGGGCTACGAGCCCGGCGACGCCGAGCGGCGCGGAGCTGGGCTGATCCGGAGCGGCCGCACGTGGCACCGTGATGTCCACGGCGGGGCTGCGGCCGTAGGTGGTGAACGTGACGATGCCGGTTTCGTCATCTTCGCGGACGATCCAGTCCACGGTGCCGCTGGCGGACTTCATCGTGGTGCACAGGTCGGTGGTGGGCGGCGGCGGCTCCACACCGCAGCGCAGCACCACGGTCTTTTCACCCTCGCCCCAGGCGGCGGTGGACTGTGAGGTGGTTTCGCGGCGCTCCAGCCCGATCAGCTCATCCGGGAGGGACACGATGATCGGTGCGCATTCCGGGTTGGCAGCATCCGGGCCGGGCGGCACGCGCACCGTGCAGCCGCTGAGCACGAGCGCTGCCCCGGTGAGAACCGCAGCCGCAGTGGCGCGGAACGGTGATCGAACAGCAGCGTGTGCCGCTGAGCCGATGGGCGCGGTAGGCGGGCACGGGGCAGAACTGGGCGTCACGGCACCCACCTTACGCGAGCGCTGGATCATCCCTGATGTCATCATCGCGGATCACTGGGATTTGCCCGGTGACCGGGCGGGGCGCTTCGGGGCCGTGTCGGGAGCTGGAGAGGGTGGAGCCAGCGCTGGCCACGACGATCACCGCGATCGCCAGGATCGCCAGCCAGCTCAAGCCTTGGCCCAGCAGCACCGTGCCGGAGATTGCCGCGACTACGGGCTCAAGGCTCAGCAGAATGCCGAATACGGACTTTGGCAGGCGGCGCAGCGCCGCAAACTCCAGCGAGTACGGCACCACTGTGGCGAGCATGGCGGTGGCGAATGCGAGCGCGAGCAGACGCCAGTCAGCGGCCGCTTCGGGTAGGGCGTGCCACCCGAACGGGGCGGAGATGACTGCGCTGATCACCACTGCCACGGCAAGGCCGCCGGCACCGGAGACGAGCTGGCCCGCGCGCTGGCTGGCCATGATGTACCCGGCCCACAGAGCGCCTGCGATCAGCACGAACACCATGCCGAGCCAGTCCAGCGTGTCCGCCCCGGTGAAGCTGTTGAGGAAGAACAGGCCGATGCCAACCACCGCGAAGCCCACCCAGGCCAGGTCAGCGAGCCGGCGTGACAGCACCGCAGCCAGCGCCAGCGGGCCGATGAACTCCACGGACACCGCGATGCCGAGCGGAATGCGGTCCAGCGCCATGTAGAAGATGCCGTTCATGGAGCCGAGCACAATCCCGAACGTCACCACCGCGAGCCACTGTTCCCGGTTCCACTGGTGCACGCGCGGGCGGGTGATCACCAGCAGCACGAGTCCGGCGAAGAACAGCCGCAGCGTGGTGGTGCCCCACGGCCCGAACGTGGGAAACAGGCTGATCGCCAGGGCAGCTCCGATCTGGATTGAGATCGCAGCTCCCACCACCAGCAGAGCCCCCGCCAGCAGTCCGGACGGTGCTGACGGCTTCTCCTCCAACTCCGCATGACCCGCCACGATCTCCGCCACGATCGGGATGCCCGCGGTGGGGCTGCCCGTAGTGGGCGCATCCGACACGAACCCTGTGGTGGGTGATTCAGTGGGCTCGCCATCGAGGTTGAGAACGGTCAGCGGACCGGTCTGGGTGGAGGGATTCATGCATCCAGTGTGGGGGCGGGGACGGCTTGGCACAAACTCGGTCCGCGCCTGGAAGACTGGACGCTATGAACACTCTGGCAGACCTCGGTGAAAGCGGCGTTCTTGCCCGCATCCTTCCTCTGTTTTCGCAGCATTCCGGGGTGGAGGTGGGGCCGGGAGATGATGCCGCGCTGCTCACGGTTCCCTCCGGGCGGATCATCATCACCACGGACACGATGATCGAAGGGCATGATTTCCTGCTGTCGGAGTCCACGGGGGAGGAGATCGGCGCCAAAGCGGCCGTGCAGAACCTGGCGGATGTGGCGGCGATGGGCGCGCGGCCCACGGCGCTTGTGGTCTCGATCTCCGCTCCGCCGAGCACCCCGGTTCAGCTGCTCGAAGCGATGGCGCGGGGGCTCGCCTCCCGCTCCAGCGCCGTGGGCGCAAGCGTGGTGGGCGGGGACCTCGGCTCCGGGCCGCGGGTGTGCATCAGCGTCACCGCGGTGGGTGAGCTGGCCGGTGAGCAGCCGGTGCTGCGCTCCGGAGCACGGCCTGGGGATGTGGTGGCATTGGGTGCGCCGCTGATCGGCTGCAGCGCGGCGGGGCTTGCCATGGTGCTGGGCGGAGTGCGGCTGGAGGAGCTGCCGGCCACGGTGCATGAGCTCGCCGCGGTGTGCCTGGCGCTGCACAAGGCGCCTTCACCGGACTTCCTTCTGGGAGCGAAGGCCGTAGCCGCGGGACGGGCCCCGTCGGCGATGCTCGATGTGTCCGATGGGCTGCTGCGGGATGCGGGACGGATAGCGGATGCCTCCCGCGTCAGCATTCAGCTGGATGATGCGGTGATCGAGCGGATGATCACCAGTCTGTTGCCCCTGTCCGACGCGCTCCACGCCCGCACCGGCTCCAGCGGATCAGTGAGCCTGTCAGCAGCCAACTGGGTGCTGACCGGGGGAGAGGAGCACTGCATGCTCGCCGCGTTTCCGCCCGCTGTCTGGGCCGGGCCAGCAGACGGCGAGGGGAGCGGTCAGGGGCCTGGGGTTCCCGGTTTCACCGCGATCGGGCGCGTGGTGGATCGGCGGGAGTCCGTGCCGGTGATCACGAGCATTGACGGTGGGAACGGCCTGGGCTGGGATCATTTCACCGCCGCCGCGCAGACTCGCGGCTGAGCGGGGCGGCGGCCGGCATTGGGATGGTGTGTTAAACCTGCTGCGCTAAACGAAGAAACGGCCCCGCGGGGCCGTTTGCTTCAGATCTGGGTTCAGGCTGCGCGCTGAACCTTTCCGGCCTTCAGGCAGGCAGTGCACACGTTGACGCGCTTAGCGGTGCCGTTCACGTTGGCGCGCACGGACTGGATGTTCGGGTTCCAGCGGCGCGAGGTGCGACGGTGCGAGTGGGAAACGCTCTTGCCGAAGCTCGGGCCCTTG
>CAMXWV010000006.1 GCA_947252755.1 uncultured Dermabacter sp. | reverse complement strand
GCGTGCCCAGGCTCGTTGCTTTTCTGACCATGAGTGATACTCCCTCCACGTGGGCTGGTGCCTGGGGTGGGTGTGGGCCGGTGCCGGGGGTTTTCCTGGGCGGGCGCCGCCCGGACCGGTTGCTCCCCACGGGTGATACTCCCTCTACCGAGAAGGGGTGTTTTTGGTGGATCACGTATCACTCGTGGCGGAGGGGGGGCTGATTTGGGCGACGCAGTCAGCTCTGCGGCTTGATCCGGAGCATGCCTTCCTGAGTCACGGTGGCAACCAGGTCCCCGGACTGTCGGTAGATCCGACCTTCCGTGAGGCCGCGCCCACCAGCCGCTGATGGCGAATTCTGCACGTACAGCAGCCACTCGTTCACGTTCGGGCGTGAATGCCACCAGATCGCATGGTTGATTGTGGCCGCGCGAAGACCCGGAGTGATCCACGTGAGCCCCTGGCGCCGCATCATCGGCTCGAAGGGGGTGTAGTCCGAGGCATAGGCCAGGATTGCATCGTGTAGGAGCGCGTCTGAAGGGGAGTGCAGGAGCGCGTCGGTGGGGGAGGGAGTGCTGCCCCCGAGCGGTGGAAGGGGTGCGAGAGCGCGCATCCACACCATCTGACGACCGGTGCGCTCAGGGTCCGGGTGCATGTAGACGGGCGGGTTCACGTGGCGGATGTCGATCGGTCGCTGGTGCGCCCAATACTGAGCGACAGGATGCTCGAGTCCGCCCAGCAGGTCCGCGGTGCTCGGGAGGGATTCCGGGTCCGGTGCGTCGGGTATCGGCTCGATGTGCTCCAGTCCGTCTTGGTCTTCCTGGAAGGACGCGGTCATCGCCAGGATCGTCTGGTCATTCTGGCTGGCCAGAACGCGTCGAACAGAGAACGAGCCGCCATCGCGCAGGGCGTCCACCTCGAATCGGATCGGCAGGGTGGGATCGCCCGGTCGAAGGAAGTAGCTGAACATCGAGTGGATGAAGCGGCCCTCGGGGACGGTGCGGCCCGTGGCCACGATGGCTTGGCCCATGACCTGACCGCCGAACACGTGCCCGCCGGGCTGCGGATCAGTGGGGCCTTCGAACACGCGGAAGCCTTCGGTACCGGTAGGAACGCGCCCGGAAGCATGATCCGCCGCAGCCTGATCCGCCGCATTCTGGGCAGTCTGATCCGCCGCAGCCCGATCCGCCCCATTCTGGGCAGCCTGATCTGTGATGTCCTCAAGGGAGAGCACGGAGATAAGGCGATCCATGATCGCACGCGGCTCAGGGGCGCCAGCGCGCGCCGGTTCGGTGGAGTAAGCAGGAGAATCTGAGGATGGGGCAGCGCCGGAGGAGATGGTCATGCCGTCAATCGTAACGGGGTGCGGTCCGCTCCGCTCGACCAAGCAGCCCTTGAGTGCCCCGTAGCCGTGAAGCGCCGTAGGCAGGGTTTTCACCTGGGCATACCATTGAGAGTGGTCTATGGCGCTATGAATAGCAATCGGGCTCTGGAAAAGTTTCTTTACCTCGAATAAATTTTGGAGACTGACGCCGTGGCGGGCTACTGAAGTGTTACCTAGCCTAGAAAGAG
The DNA here is from genome assembly GCA_947252755.1 of uncultured Dermabacter sp. GTDB lineage: Bacteria > Actinomycetota > Actinomycetes > Actinomycetales > Dermabacteraceae > Helcobacillus. Next base: position 157,557 of record CAMXWV010000006.1, on the reverse strand, counting down.
GGTTGTTCTACTTGAAGGTTGACGATTGGTCAGTACTGATTGGGCTGGATGAGAGAATGCATGAAGTTGTAGTCACTGACCCGGAGGCTCTTGAACTAGCTGCGATTAAAGATGCGGGGAAACCGGTTGACTATGTGGCGAAGTTTTCCTTGGCTCCTAACTCGGATGATGCAGAAAAGGGGGCATTGCGAGTGTTCGTGGGCGTCAGAGAGATGGGTCTACTGAGCATGGGGCATGACTCCCTTCAGCTGGAATTTGCTAACGGGGCTGTACCAAACGTTTACGGTTTGGTTCGTAGGAGCCCGGGCGAGGTGGAAGACCTGTGGCAGGCAGCGGTTTCTCTTAGCTTCGAAGGAGGGACTGTGAGCAGCCCGCTAATCCTGCCGCCAAGCTTGAACGAGTCCCCGGATAGGGGTGCCGGGTTGGGCTGGACGGTCTCTAGCGTAGTCATTGGAGCAAGAGGGTTTCGTTTAGTAAGGCTGGGATACAGCCCTGCGTTTTTTGAGGTAAATATGGCAGTTTTCTCCTTGCTATTCGGGCTATTCGGTGGTGACAGATTTCTTTTCGGTCAGTATATTACAGGAATCTTAAAAATGGTCACCGTTGGCGGCTTCGGTGTATGGTGGATATGGGATACTGTGACGCATGTTAGAGGTGCGATCAGGCACTGGAGGAATGCTGGATCGTATGCCGTAGTACCGATTAATTATGGGGCCGGTGGGGGTAGTGTGGGTTGAGTTCTCTTGCAGCGGTCCGATTTGACGCTCCCGAGTGCGGCAAGACTGACCACCTTGCGCTCAGCTCCATGTGGCACAGTGGAACCCATGATCTTCATCAACGTGAAATACCAGGTCAAAGATGGTCAGGCCGAGCAGTTCCTCCAGGCCGTGGAGGAGTTCACCACTGCAACACGCGCCGAAGAGGGCAACCTCTGGTTCGATTGGTTCCGCAGCACGGAGAATGAGAACGAAATCCTGCTGGTTGAGGCGTTCAAGGATGATGCGGGCGAGGCCCACGTGAACTCCGAGCACTTCCAGAAGGGGCTCGAGGCGATGAAGCCGTTCCTCACCGCCACCCCGCAGATCGTGTCGCGCCAGGTGGAGGGCGAAGGCTGGGACCGTATGGGTGAGCTGCAGGTTGACTGACGCATGAGCCCGGTCGATATCCCAGTCCCGGTCCGCTGGACTGACCTGGACCTGTACGGCCACGTCAATAACGCCGCGATGCTGCGCCTGCTGGAAGAAGCGCGCATCCACGCGTTCTGGCCGGTGCCCAAGGATCAGGTGGAGTACGGCGCCGCACCCACGCCGATCCCGCTGCCGGCAGGGCCCGAGGGCGCCGCCGTGCAGACGTTCGTTGCCTCCAACCGCATCGAATACCTGCGCCCGCTGGGCTATCGGCGTGACGGAATCATCGTGCGTCTGTGGATCTCCCACCTGGGTGGAGCATCCCTGCACATCGACTATCACGTGCTGACCAGGGACGATCTGAGCGCACCGTATGCCTCAGCCCGATCGGTGCTGGTGCTTGTTGACCAGTCCGGAACTCCCACTCGCATCACGCCGGACGTGAGGGAAGGGCTCGCCCCATACCTGGGGGAGCCCCTCACCTTCCGCGACTGACCGGGGCACGCGCCCACCGGCTCCGCAACTGATAACGGCGGGCGCTTACTGCATGTGGTCGGGCATCGTCTGCCCGGCCATGGGGGCGTCGCCGCCGTCGTGCGTATTGACCAAGGAGTGCGCCGCGCGATCGAAATAATCAAGCATCACGCTCTCGTGGATATCTGGAAGCTCCAGTGACTTCACAGCGGCGTGCATGTGGCGCAGCCACGCATCCCGCGCTGCCGGTGAAACCGGAAACGGGGCATGCCGCATCCGCAGGCGCGGATGGCCCCGCTGCTCGCTGTAGTCCTTGGGCCCGCCCCAGAACTGCACCAGAAACATGCGCAGACGCTCCTTGGCCCCCTCCAGATCATCATCCGGGTACATGGGCCGCAGAACCGGGTCCTGCCACACACCTGCGTAGAACCTGTCCACCAGCGTGCGGAACGTGTCCATGCCGCCAACCGCCTCGAACACCGTCACATCAGGTCCGGGACGGTCAGCACCCATCGGCTGAATCGGGATCGTCACTTCTTCGTCTCCTGGAATCGGGGGAGGGCAAAGGCGATGCCCGCCTTGTGGAACTCACGACGCACGCGTCGGCGCAGATCCTGCTCCACATCCCACTGGCGGCCGGGCGCCACCTTCGCGGTGATCCGACGCTGGTAGCGAGCGCCGTCGAAAGAGAGGATGCCGCTGACCTTCGGCGCATCCATGATGACTTCGCTCAGATTCTCGTCGCGCATCGCATCTTCGGCCACGTGGGTGAGCACGTCCGTGACGTGGGCGTCATCATTCGACGTGTCAAGGTCCAGCATGACCACAGCGGTGGCGAAGCCGCGGGACATATTGCCCACCCGGATGATCTCGCCATTGCGGACGGTCCACAGCCCGCCGTCAAGCGAACGGACCTGGGTGACGCGCAGGTTCACGTTCTCCACGGTGCCGGTGGCATATTCAAGATCCACCACGTCACCCACCGCCACGATGTCCTCAAACAGCATCACCACGCCGGCGATGAAATCCTTGATGATGGTCTGCGCGCCGATACCCGCAGCAAGGCCCGCCACGCCCAGACCGGCGATCACGGGCGCCACATTGATGCCCACCTCCGAGAGGATCATGACGGTGGCAAGCACCGCGATCACCAGGCTGAGCACGTTCTTCGCCACTGTGGACAGAGTATTGGCCCGCTGTTCACGACGCTCTTTTGCCAGCGCAGCAGCAGCGTGGGTCTCCGGTCGGCGGATCACCGCATTGGTCATCGAGGAGATCATCGTGCCGGATTCCATCATCGTGGCGAACACGCGGCGGATCAGCAGCGCGCCCGCGGCGCGAGCGATCACAGCCAGCACGATGATCAGCACGATCTTCACACCGCTGGAGAGGACCCAAGCCCACAGCGTGTCCATCCAGCTGAGGGCCTGTTCGGCAGAGGGAGCAGAGAAATCCATAGGAAAACAGGCTAACGAAGCAAGCTCACGCGCAGTGAACGATCGCTGAACGCGCAGGCCGATCAGTCACGGCTGCCAGGCTCAACGTCAGCCTCCTGCACCCGCAGGGCGCGCTGCACCCCGTCCAGCCCTTCCATGATCGGGCGACGCTGACCAAGCGGCGCATCCTCATGCGCCGCCAGCCACTTCTCCGCCTGCCGCACAGTCGCCATCGACGGGAACTTCGTGGGGAACAGTCCCAGCATCAGCCGGTTCGCGATCTCAGTGGAGCGAGTGGCCCACACGTTATCGAGCATGGTGAAGAACGCCGACCCGTACGGCGCCAGCAGCTGCTCATCACCGTGATTGAAGCCCTTGATCACCGCGGTGACGGATTCGTTCGCAAGAGAATCCTCCTCCACCACCTGCTCCCAGGCGCGCTTCTTCACATCCTGATGCGGACGGGCCGCCTTCGCGGTCAGCGCCGAGAGCCGGCCGGACTGCGTGTTGTCACGGCTGAGGATCTCATCGATCTGGACGTCGGTGATCGCGTCATTGGCGGCCAGAGCGATCACAAGCTTCCAGCGGAGGTCCGCGTCGATCGGGCGGCCCGGCAGCTCCAGGCGGCCATCGAGGAGCGCCTCGATAGCGCCCACATGCTCCGGTTCGCAGGCCAGGCGCAGGAAGCACTCCAGGTACTGCAGCTGCGCATCCGAGCCGGCCGCTGCATGCTCGGTCAGGGCCCACAGCGCGGTAGCGGTGCCGGCGGTGCGGGATCGCCGCTGCGCCGGGGCGCTGTAATGCGTGGAGGTGGCTTCCAGGCGGGACAGCAGTGTCCGCACCGTGGAAGAATCGGCTTCGCCTTCGATATCGTCCAGCAGCAGCTGGTGGTAGAGACGGCTCGGCATCTCCGCATCCCGCACCATGTCCCAACCGGACGCCCAGATCAGAGTGCGCGCAAGCGGGTCCTCGATCGTTTCCAGGTCCCGCATAGCGGTGAGGAACGAGTCCGGATCCAGTCGGATCTTCGCGTAGGCAAGGTCACCGTCGTTCAGCAGCCACAGGTCCGCCTGCTTGCCCACGAGCTCGTCGATCTCGGTGAGTTCCCCGTCCACGTCCACTTCCACGTGCTCGGTGCGCACCAGCTTCCCGTTCTGCTCGGTGAAGCCGGCAATGCCGAGTCGGTGCGGGCGCAGCGTGGGATGCTCAGCGGGCGTTTCCTGCGCCACGGCGAAACGGGTCACGGTGCCGTCATCATCACGGTCGATCAGCGGGCGCAGCAGCGTCACCCCGGCCTGCTCCAGCCATAGCGCGCTCCACGTGCGCAGGTCCCGGCCGGACGTTGCCTCCAGCTCCACGAGCAGGTCGCTCAGCTCCGTGTTACCCCAGGCATGCTTCTGGAAGTAGGCGCGCACCCCCTCGAAGAATGCGTCCTCGCCCACATAGGCCACAAGCTGGCGCAGCACCGAAGCGCCCTTGGCATAGGTGATGCCGTCGAAGTTGGTCTCCACCGCGTCGAAGTCAACCATGTCCGCCACCACCGGGTGCGTGGAGGGCAGCTGGTCCTGCATGTACGCCCAGGCCTTTTCGGAGCCCGCGAACGTGGTCCACGAGTTCGTCCAACGGGTGGCTTCAGCAGATGCGAGCGTGGAGGCGTATTCGGCGAATGACTCATTCAGCCACAGGTCATCCCACCAGCGCATGGTGACCAGGTCACCGAACCACATGTGCGCCAGTTCGTGCAGGATCGTCAGGTCGCGGCGTTCGCGCACCGCGTCAGACACCTCTGAGCGGAACACGTACACCTCGGTGAACGTCACCGCGCCCGGGTGCTCCATGGCTCCCATGTTGTATTCCGGTACGAACACCTGGTCGTACTTGCGGAACGGGTAGGGGAGGGCGAACTTTTCCTCAAAGAAGTCGAAGCCCTGCTGGGTGACCTCCACAATCGCTTCACCATCCAGGTGCTGCGCAAGCGAGGCTCGGGCATACACACCGGCTTTCAGCTCACGGCCGTCACTGGAGCGGATCGTGGATTCGTACCCCTCGTAGGGGCCGGCGATCAGGCAGGTCAGGTAGGTGGAGATCTTCTCGGTGGGCTCAAACCGCCAGGTGGCGATCGGCTGTCCCTGCGTGTCCGTGCCGGCATCTTCCGGCTCGGGGGTGGGGGAGACGGAGATGAGCCGCCAGTGAGCGGGAGCGGTGACGGTGAACTGGAACTCGGCCTTGAGGTCCGGCTGTTCGAAGCAGGCGAACATGCGGCGCGCATCGGACACTTCGAACTGTGAGTACAGGTACACCTCGTCGTCGGCTGGGTCCACAAAGCGGTGCAGGCCCTCACCGGTGTTCATATATGCACCGTTTGCTGTGATCCGCACAGTGTTCGCCCCCACGGCGAGCTCGGGCAGCTGCACGCGCGCACCGTCGAATCGGGACGCCGGATCCTCCAGCAGGGTGCCGTTCAGTTCGATTTCGAGCACTTCCGGGGCGATCAGATCCACAAAGACCGGTCGTGCCTCGCTGGCGATGACGTGGATGGTGGTCTCGGTGAGGAACGTGGTGGGCCCCGTGGTGAGGTTGAGCGCCACCTCATAGCGGGTGGTGGTGAGGAAGGAGGAGCGTTCGGCTGCCTCTGCGCGGGTGAGGTTCTCGGTCATGAGGTGAGGCCCTTTCCTGTGAGCGTGCGGGTCAGCGTTTGCGGTGGGTGTCCCGGCTGGTGAGGTCCTGCTCCCAGCGGTAATGCTGCGGCAGCGGCGGAATGGTCCAGGTTGGGTTCGGGAAGAAGAACTCGTAGCCGGCGTTGAACGGGTATGTCCAGGCGCGGATGTCCTGCTCAGCTTCGCGTCCCATTGCGCGGATGCGGTCCGCTTCGTCGCTGGTGAAATAGCCGACGCGCTCTGCCCCTTCGAGTTCGTCCTCATCCTTGTAGTGGTAGTCCCGGCGCGGCAGCACTACCAGGTCCAGCACCAGGTCCCGGGAGCGGATCCCTTCGTCAGTGCGTTCCAGTTCGGTTTCGAGGTTGACGTAGTAGCAGCCGAGGGTGCCGTCATCGCGGTAGAACAGCCACACTGAATAGGGTTTATCGGGCAGGCCGATCATCAGGATGCCGTTGCCGGTCCACAGCTGTTTGGACTGGTGGCGCTGCGCGGTGAACATGCCCTCATCACCGGCACGCCGCAGCGGCGCGCCGTTCTCGAGCACGGGAAGGAGCACCTCCGTGCCTGGGGCGATCCACACCACGATGCCGCGGTCGTCATCAAGAACCACGGTGCCCGGCCGCACCGTGATGGTGTGGTGGGCGTGCGTGTAATACGTCCAGGTCACGTGGTCTCCGGTGGACCAACGCTTCTGGGCAGACATACCGAAATCTCTGGCCGATCAGCCTCACGGACGCACTGCCGGCGGCCACAGACGACAGGTGCTGTGTTCCATCCGCGAGGGGGAATCGAGTATGTATTGAGCCTACCGGATCACCGGGTGGGCTGCGACCAGGCAGTCCACAGCCGCGCGTAGGTGCCGTCGCGTTCCACCAGTTCAGCATGGGTGCCGGATTCCACCACAGCGCCCTCGTCCATCACTAGGATCCGATCCGCATGCATGGCCTGGGACAGGCGGTGCGCCACGATGACCGTGGTGCGCCCGCGGGCCACGCGCAGCGCCGCCGTCTCCAGCACGCGCGCACCCGAAGAGCCCTCATCCGCGGTGGCCTCATCCATCACCAGCACCGCCGGGTTCTGCAGGCTGATCCGGGCCAGCGCTAGCTGCTGGGCGGCTTCAGCGGAGAGCCGCTCGCCCTTTTCGCCTACTTCGGTCTGCAGCTGCCTGGGCAGCAGCTGCACCCATGAGTCAGCGCCCACTTCCCGCAGCGCCTGCCACAGATCGTCATCGGTCGCGTCGGGCGCGGCGAGGCGGAGGTCATCTGCGAGCGGGCCGTGGAACACATGCACGTCCTGGGAGATGATCGAGGCATGGGCGCGAATCGCCTCCAGGTCTGCTCGGGCAAGATCCGCCCCGCCGTGCTTCACAGTGCCGGTGGTGGGGGTGAGCGTGCCGGCGATGATCGAGGCGAGAGTGGACTTTCCGGCACCCGAGGCGCCCACCAGCGCAACGGTCTCCCGCTCAGCAATCGCCAGGTCGATCGGCTCCAGCACCCGCCGGTCCCCGTAGGTGTGGCTGACTCCGGTCAGCGTCACGGATGCGTCCGCGGGCTTTTCGGCTCCGGGAGATCGGGCAGGGTCGATCGCGATGATCACGCCCACCATGCGGGTGAGCGAGGCACCGGCGGACTGCACATCATCCAGGGAGAAGATCAGGCTCATCAGCGGCCAGAACAGGGTGACCAGGTAGATCGCTGCCGCGGCAACCAGACCGATCGGCAGGCCCGACACGTGCACCATCGCGTAGCCGATGATCAGCACCAGCACAATCGCGAGGGTCTCCGGGATCACCATCAGCCACACCACTCGCACAACCAGGGAAGTGATGCGCATCTTCAGCGCATACGCGGTGCGGGACAGGGATGCCACGTGACGCGTTTCGCGCTGTTCGATCTCGTATGCGTGAACAGTGGGCACCCCGTTGATGGCGGACAGCAGTCCCTGAGCGCGGGCGCCGAGAGCGATCCGCTCAATCCGGTAGATCCGGTTGGTGCGCGGCAGATACCAGCGCATCGCCGCCCAGTACAGCGGCAGGATCACCGCCAGCAGGATCAGCAGCCACGGGGAGATCAGCGCCATGGCCACCACTGTGATCGCCACCTGGAACATGACCGTCACAAGCCACGGCACAATCGTGTTGACAGCTTTTGCGGTCACGTCCACATCGTCCGCCACGCGGGAGAGGGCATCGCCGATGCCGGCCCGCTCCATCGTCTGTGCGGGCAGGTCCAGGGCCCGGTCGATCACGTCCTCACGCATCCCGGCGAGCAGCCGCTGTCCAAGAGCGGACACCTGGGCTTGGGAGAGCGCCGCCGCCACCGCCTGGATCAGGCCGAGCAGCACAATCGCCGCGCCCAGAATCCCCACGGGAGCAAGGTCAGAGCCGGTGGTGGAGACGTCAATCGCGGAGCCGATCAGCCGGGGCATGGCGGCCCCGGCAACGGCCGCGGTGATCGTGGTGGCGAGCATCAGCAGCGCTGCGGTCCGCAGCTCCCGCAGCCGGCCCCACAGAAAGCGCACGGTCTGCTTCGCGGTGGCGATCGGCAGCAGTTCCGAGTGACGCGACAGCTTGCGGGTGACGTCCGCGCTCTCCTCGAGCGAGGCGATCAGGTCGCGCTCACGTTCACTGGTCTGATTGATCGGGCTGTTCATCGCTGCACCACCTGCGCATAGTCGGCTCGCTGCAGCAGGTCCCGGTGAACTCCGCGGGCTGTGACAGCACCGTTCGTCACGAATACGACCTCATCCACGTGGTCCAAGAGCGCCGGCGACTTCGTGAACAGCAGCGTGATCCGATCCGGGACGCGTCGCGCGGCCGTGAGCGCTTCGCCGATGTTCTGCTCGGTCACAGCATCCACCGCCGTGGTGGGGTCATGCAGCACCAGGGCGGGCGCATCACTGGCCACGGCCCGGGCCAGCGCAATCCGCTGCCGCTGCCCGCCGGACAGGTTGGCGCCGCGGTCGCGGATCCGAGTGTCCAGCTGTTCGGGCAGGATGTCCAGCAGGTCCTCCGCCCCCGCTGCGCGCAGCGCAGCGTGTGCCCAGTCATCACCTCCGCCGTCCGCGTCGGCAGGCGGCAGCGCACCATCGGGGCCCACGCGCTCCGGAGCCCGAGTGGCCAGCTGCTCGCGCAGAGTGCCATCGAACAGGTCCACGGTGTGCGGTTCCACCAGCAGATCACGGCGGTGAGCCGCGCTCACCTCAGGCGTGATCACCTCCCGCCCGAGCCGGGCCACATAATCGGCAGAGCGGCCGGCGAGCGCGGCGAGCAGCGACTGCGCATCACGTGCAGTGTCCGTGACCACGGCCGCGATCTGACCGTCAGACACCGTCACCACACCCTCGATCGCCAGAGAGCCCACACCGGGACGGCGGGGACCATTGCCCCGGCTGATCGGAGCCGCGTTCCCCGTGGCGGGAGATGCGGCCATGGCGGAACGGGACAGGTCATCGTCCACACTGTGACCCAGGTCCGCGAAGAGGGAGTCGATCCGTTTGGCTGATGTGGAGATGGACGCCCACCACACGGGGGTGCCGGAGAGTCCGTGCATCATGCCGGACATGGAGCGGACGATCGCCACCACACCCACCAGAACGCCCACGGTGAGCACGCCCCGCATCGTGAGAGCGGAGGCGATCACCACGATCGCGGCGATCATCAGCGAGGAGATGAACACCATCATCCCGTTGGAGAGGCCGGAGAAGCGTGCGTTGATCAGAGCCGCCTGCAGCGCGGTGCGGGAGCGGGCACGATAGGCCAGGCGGGCGCGGGACTGCACGCCCAGGCCCTGCAGCACCCGCAGGCCGTGCACCAGGTCTGTTGCGGTGGAGGCGGCGTCAGCGGCGCTGGAGCGCTGCGCATCATATTTCTGGGACAGGATCGGCGTGATGATCCTGATGCCCACCAGCTCCACGCTGATGCCCACCAGCACGGCGATGCCCAGCCAGATGTTGACGGTGGCGAGCCACACTCCGGCGGCGAGCACGGCCACTGCGGCGGGCAGTGCCCAGGTGAGCAGATCGAACACGTCCGGGGCGCGATCCGCGTCGGTGGTGGCGATGGAGAGGACTTCGCCGGCTGGCCGTTCGATCGGGCGGGACTGCGGGTGCAGCGCCGCAGCGGTGAGTGACACGCGCAGATTGTGCTGCTCGGCGTTGCGCATCTCCAGCATCCGGTAGAACATGTACGCCCATGCGCCGGAGGAGACCAGCCGCACCAGCATGATCAGCAGACACATCCACGCCAGGCGGTCCAGGCGTCCCGGCAGGATTGCGTAGTCGATGGTGAAGCCGATCAGCACCGGCAGCGCAATATCGGAGACCTCAGTGACGATCGACAGCAGCGTGCAGATCAGCACGCGGCGGCGATTGCGGCGCAGAATCGAACGCAGCGTGCCGCTGCGCTTCTGGCGGACGGACGGGGCGCTGTGTGGCGCGGCAGCGGGGGCGGAGGACACCGCACTATTCAAACGTGGCCCGGGCGTGGGAAGCAATTGATTATCCTGCCCGTGATTAACCTGCCCGCCACCGGGTGATCTGGGCGCTGCCGCTCTGGTGCAGCCTATGGCGGCCTGAGCGGTGCAGCCCAGCGTGATCTGGAACAATGGATGCTGACGCTGTCGACCGTGAAGGACCCGTTCTCATGTCCCAGACCCTTGATGTGTTCTTTGATGCAACCTGCCCGTTCGCGTGGCTCACCAGCCGCTGGGCGCTCGAAGTGGAGAAGGTGCGCGATGTGCAGGTGCGCTTTCGTGTGATGAGCCTTGCCGCTCTCAACGAGGGCCGGGACCTGCCCGCTGATTACCGTGCTCAGATCGATGACGCATGGGGCGCGGCCCGAGTTGCGCTCGCGATCGACGAACAGCACACCCAGGAGGATCTGTCCGCCTGGTACACCGCGTGGGGTGAGCGCTACCACGTGAACGGGGAGCGGTCGGATCGTCGTGTCACCGCGGTGCAGGCCCTCGAAGCTGCACATCTGCCCGCAGAGCTGATCAACGCGTACGACTCCGACGCGGCAGATGATCGCGTGCGCGCCGCACAGAAGATCGCCCAGGACCTGGTGGGCGATGATGTGGGCACTCCCGTGGTGTCCTTCGGCACCGGAACCGCCTACTTCGGACCCGTGGTGATGCGCGTGATCCGCGGGGAAGAGGCCGGGACGATGTATGACGGCCTCTTTGCTCTTGCCGGCGTTGACGGCTTCTGCGAACTGAAGCGCTCCCGCACGGGCGATCTCGACTTCTCCTGATGCTCTCCCTTCCCACCAGCCTCACCGACACCCGCCCCACATGAAGGATCAGTGATGAAGGTTCATATCGGCACCGACCACGCCGGCTTCGAGCTCAAGAACCGGCTGGTTCAGGTGCTCACCGAGAAAGGCCACGAGGTCACCGACCACGGCGCCCACGAGTATGACGCAGTGGATGACTATCCGCCGTTCTGCACGGACGTGGGCACTGGCGTTGTCGCCGAGCCTGGCAGCTTCGGCATTGTGATCGGCGGCTCCGGCAACGGCGAGCAGATCGCAGCGAACAAGGTGCGGGGGGTGCGCGCGGCGCTCGTGTGGAATGAGGACACGGCGCGCCTGGCCCGTCAGCACAATGACGCGAACGTGATCTCCGTGGGCGCTCGTCAGCACTCGGAGGAGGAGCTGATTCACCTGATCGATATCTTCTTGGCCGAACCATTCAGCGGGGATGAGCGCCATGTGCGCCGCATCGGGTTGATCAGCCGCTTTGAAGAGACCGGCGGGTACTGATGCCGGAGGGCCATTCGATTCACCGGCTGGCCCGTGCGATGACAGCCGCATTCGGGGACTCTCGGGTGCGGCTCTCCTCACCGCAGGGCCGTTTCGCGGAAGGGGCCGCCCAGCTGGACGGCTGGCATCTCCATCCGGCCGACGCGTTCGGCAAGCACCTGTTCCTGCCGTTCTCACCCGATGCGGACACCGACCCCGACCGGTTCATCCATATTCACCTGGGCCTCTACGGGTCGTGGACGTTTGCCGGAGATGAGAGCTTCGAAGGGCTGCACGCGATCGGCGCTCCCCGCAATCGGGTGCATGAAGCGGGCGTGCCGTGGCAGCTGGTGGAACCCGGTCAGAACGTGCGGCTGCGGATTCAGGGACAGCATGGTCTCGCGGACCTGACCGGTCCCACGCAGTGCCGCGTGGTGGACCATGCCGCGCGCAGTGAGGTGCTGGCGCGCCTTGGCCCGGATCCGCTGCGTGAGGATGCGGACCCAAACGAGTTCGTGTCCATGGTGAAGCGATCGCGTTCTGCCATTGGGTCGCTGCTGATGAACCAGGCGGTGGTAGCGGGGATCGGCAACATCTACCGTGCCGAGCTGCTGTTTCGGGCACGACTGGACCCGCACGTGCCGGGGAAGGATCTGTCGCTGCCGGCGATCCGCGCGCTGTGGGATGATCTTGTGCCGCTGATCCGCTACGGCCGCCGCACCGGACGGATCGTGACCACGCAGCCGGAGCACCGCAGCATCCACGCTCAGCTGCGAGAGCGCGGCACACCCACCTATCAGAACGATGACGACGATCCGGATGCGGTGCCACGCGAGGAATCGTTCTACGTGTACCACCGGCAACTGTTGCCGTGCAGGTTGTGCTCGTCAACGATCCGCGTGGCGGATATGCAGGGCCGGGCGCTGTACTGGTGTCCGGGCTGCCAGAAGAAGCGGGTGCGGGCCGCGCGCTGGATCGAGGACCACCCGGCGGCCCCGTGGGCCGACCCTGAGAACGCCACGGTCAAGGAGAAGATCCTTCCCCATGAACACTGATGCCTCCGGCGCTCGCGACTCTGCTGCCGCTGCCCAGATCCACGCGGCGCCCATCCGGGATATGGACCCCGTCACCGTGTACCTGTTGGCGAAACTGCGCCAGGACGTGTTCGGCGTGGAGCAGCAGGCCACCGACCCGGACCTGGATGGCCGGGACTTGGAGCCGGGCACCTGGATCCTGTGGGCGGAGCGGACGGGCGCAGACGGCACCGGGGAGCCGGTGGCGCATATCCGCGTGCTGGATGACGGGCCGAACCTGCGGATCGGCCGCCTGGCAGTTCGGGCCGACGCACGCACCGGCGGCATCGGACGCCGCATTATGCGCGCAGCCCTGGACCTCACCGAGCAGATCGACCCGAACCGCATTGTGAAGATCGATGCGCAGGCGTACCTGGAGGACTGGTACGTGTCGATGGGGTACGTGACCACCGGGGAGCACTTTATGGAAGCGGGCATTGACCACGTACCCATGGAGTACCGGCACCGCTGAACAGCACCTGTTGAGCAGACCTGTTGAGCAGCACTCGTTGAGCAGACCTGTTGCGCGGGCCGGCAAGCGTCCGCGGCCACGCGGGCTACTGCTGGGTGAACAGCTCGATCAGGTGGGTGCGCTGGAAGTATTCGGCTGTTTCACGGGCTGAGGGGGTGCCCGCGTCCAGGTCAGCGCCCGCTTCGAACAGAGCCTCCACGGTGGGGCGATCATCTTTGAACACAGCACCGGCGATGGGGGACTGGCCCCGATCGTTCAGCAGGTCCAGGTCTGCGCCGCGCCTGATCAGCTCCCGCACCAGGTCTGTGTGCCCGTGGTATGCAGCCAGCATGAGCATTGTGTCCCCGTTGGAGTTCTGGATGTTCAACGGTGCGCCCCGATCGATCCCCGGCAGCAGGTCCTCCGCAGCGCCATTGCGCGCCAGGTCGAACATGGAGTTGGCAAGGGCGATCAGATCCTCACTGAGCTCATCATTCGTCATAGCACCAGGCTAAGCACAACCGGGGTGGCTCCAAGGGCGAGTCCCAGGAGCAGGCCGATCACATCCAGGAAGCGGAAGTCGGAGCGGTGCACCCATGAGCGGTGCTGAGCTGAGCCGAAGCCGCGCGCATCCATCGCCAGCGCCTGGGTGTCGGCTCCGCGCAGCGCCCACACCAGCAGTGAGAACGTGGCGCCCGCATACAGCTTGAACGGGTTGCGGCGGTGAATACCGCGCAGTGACCGGGTCAGAATGATGGCATTCCATTGCGCGCGCATATGCCCTACTCGCACCAGGCCGGCAATCATCGCTGCCATCGCCCGCGCCGGCAGCTTCAGGATCTGTGCGCCGGCCTGACCGAGCCGCGTGGCATCAATCCCTTCGGTGAGGATCGCACCGGGCGCCACCAGGAAGAACAGGCGAAAACCTTCCTTTCCAGCGAGCGCCCAGGTGTCCGGGTCGCTCCACGGATTGCCGGACAGCAGGAACGTGGACCACACCAGGGACAGCGCCCCGACGCTCACCGGCACTATCCGCAGCAGCAGGCGCGGAACAGAGCGGAACGCAAGTGGGATCACCAGCAGCGTCAGCGCGAAGCAGACAGCGCCGATCAGCAGCGAATCGATCGCAAACGATCCGACGGCGGCGCAGAGCGCGATCAGCAGGATCGTGAGCGGATTGAACGCGTCGGCAAGGATTACCGGCTTCGGCTGGACTCGAGGGATCGGTTCTTCAGCACCCGCACCTGCAGCGGCAGCGGTGGATGCGCCGGCAGCGGTGGGCGCGACGGACCCGAGGCCCGTGAGATGAACCCGTTCATCAGCATGAGCCATCAGATGCTCATCATGTGTTGCGGCAATAACCGCTGCGCCCCGATCCAGAGCGGAGCGGATCAGGGCGGTGGCGTCTTCGAATGCAGTGCGGTCCAGTCCCACCGTAGGCTCATCCAGCACGAGCAGCGGGCGGTGTGCCGCAAATGCTGCTGCAAAGGCGAGCCGGCGCTGCTCCCCACCGGAGAGTGTGAACGGGTTCGCGCCGTGCAGATGATCCAGCCCCACCCCCTCCAATGCCTCTGACGCCGCTGCCTCGGTGACGCCGGGGGTGGCAAGCACTTCGCCGAGCACAGTCTGCGCGGCGAACGAGACCTCAGGATTCTGCGGCAGAAATGCGGCGCCGCCCTTCGGCAGTTCCGTGGTGAGGATGTGGCGCAGCAGAGTGGATTTGCCAACCCCGCTCGCACCCGTGATCACTGTGAGCTCACCGGGCCGCGCGCTCACGGACACCGGCGCGGCGAACAGCTCACGCCCCTCCAGGCAGCGGATCCCAGAGATCAACAGCAGCGGCTCCAAACGGGAGGCGTCTGCCGGTGAGAACACCGGAGGAGCCTGCTGCGCGGGGACGGATTCTGTGCGGTTGTCAGTGCCGCTGCCACTCCTAGTGACATTGCCGGGCAGCCACAGCCCAAGGCGTGACAGCAGCCCGCGCTGATCGGTGAGCAGCTGATCAGGCTCCCCATCAGCAAGGATGACCCCGCCCTCTCCGAGCACAATGAGCCGATCCACCCAATCAGCCCAGTTCTCGAGGTGATGATCTGCCACCACGCAGGTGCGGCCGGTGGCATCCACCGCGTGCATCACCGCTGAGCGTACCTGCGCACCGGTGGTGCGGTCCAGCATCGTCAGCGGCTCATCCATGAGCAGGGCGCCGCTGGTCACCGCCAGAACTCCCGCCAATGCCAAACGCTGCTGCTCACCGCCGGATAGGCGAAACGTGTCCGCATCCAGCGGGGGAGTGAACTGGGCCCGCTCGCGGGCGCGTGCCACAAGCGCTGGAATCTGCTCACGCGGAACCTGCTCATTCTCCGGGGCGAATGCGATATCAAGCCCGGCATTGGCACCCACAATCGCATGAGCCGGGTTCTGCACCATCAGCGCCACCGAACCAGGCGGCGGCGCGTCCGCAACCTGCTCCTCATCCTCCAGCAGGCCCGCGAGCGCCCGCAGCAGCGTGGATTTGCCGCTGCCGCTGGCACCGGCCAGCAGAACCCGCTGGCCCGTGGGAATAGAGAGGGTGATATCGGTCAGGGTGCTTCGACGCCGCCCCACAGGCGTGTACGTGAAGCCGGTCAGCTCCAGCGGCTGCGCTGCGAGCCGATCCGGTGGGGGTGAGCCCTCAGGAGGCATGGGTGCGCGCATGCTCCCGCCCCGGTGCGAACGCGTTGATCGCACCGGTGGCAGCCAGCAGGCGCACCAGTGCGGTGCCGAGACCAGCGGTGATCACGAGTCCGGAGATGAGGAAGAAGACGAGGTGCATGCTCTTGAAGAACACGTCCCACTCGGGGTAGTAGACGATCATCTCGAAGATCCACTCGAAGAACACAGACAGCAGCGAGCCGATCACAGTGGGCACCCAGCCGAAGCGCTTGTAGGCGAACAGGGCGAAGCCGAGCTCCACCCCGATGCCCTGGAGGAAACCGGATACTGCGCTGGCAAGTCCGAAATGGGAGCCGAGCAGCGCGGCCAGCATCGCCGCAATCATCTCCGCTCCGAGTGCCGCGCCAGGTTTGCGCACCACGAGCATGGCCACGATCGGGGGCAGGCACCATGCACCGGTCAGCAGGCCCTCAATCGGTTTGAAAGCGGCAGACAGGGGGTCGATCAGGGTGTAGAGGATCGAATACCCCATGAAGGCAACACCGAAGGTCACGCCGATAATGACGGTGACGATGATGTCAATCGTGCGGTAACGGGTCATCTCGTTTCTCCTTTCCTCGTGGAAAGGGCCGGCACTGCCGCAGGCGCGGCCGCCGGGAGAAATCTCGACTCCCTCCGCCGGAATGACCCGGATCAGGTTCGAGGGTCTGCGCTCTGCGCACTCTCAGCACCGGGCGGTGCTCCCCTGTCGAAGATGACGCGGAAAGACTACGCCACCGCCCGTGCGCTGGCGAATCCGTCACACTCCGCTGAGCCGCGCACCGCCGGGGTGACCGCGTCTCCTGCGAGGCACAGCCCGGGACTATGTGCAGCGCCCCCATCGGACCAGCGCCCGCGTCGGATCAGAGACCGCCCGGCAGAGCTCAGCTCACCAGATGCTGACGCGCTTTTCCGGAGCAAGGAACATCGCGTCCCCGGCTTTCACGTCGAACACGTCGTAGAAATCATCGATGTGGCGAACCACGCCATTGGCGCGGAACTCGGCAGGGGAGTGCGGATCGATCGCAAGGCGGCGGATCGCCTCCTCATCGCGGTACTTCGCACGCCACACCACGCCCCAGGCGAGCAGCAGGCGCTGGATGCCGGTGAAACCGTCGATCTCCTCATACGCAGCGTCCCCCGCCACGTGCTTGTACGCGTCGAGCGCAATAGAGAGACCGCCCAGATCCCCGATGTTCTCACCGATCGTGAACGCTCCATTCACATGGTGCTCATCGCTCAGCTGGCGCGGGCTCATCGCGGAGTAGTCATCAATCAGCGACCCGGTGCGCTTCTCGAACTCGGTGCGGTCCTCATCAGTCCACCAGGACTTCAGGTTGCCGGCCCCGTCATACTTCGAGCCCTGATCATCGAACCCGTGGCCGATCTCGTGGCCGATCACCGCTCCGATGCCGCCGAAGTTCACCGCATCATCGCTGTCCAGACCGAAATACGGCGGCTGCAGGATCGCGGCGGGGAACACGATCTCATTCGCGCCCGGGTTGTAGTACGCGTTCACGGTCTGCGGGGTCATATGCCACTCGTCTGGATCGACTGGCGCGCCCAGCTTGGCCATGTGGAACGCGTGCTCATGCCGCAGCACCGCATAGTGCTGTTGCAGAAGGGAGCGCTGATCACGCTGCAGACCCGAATAGTCCCGCCACTTCACCGGGTAGCCGATCTTCGGCGTGAACGCCTCCAGCTTCTCCAGAGCTTTCTCGCGGGTGGCGGGGGTCATCCACTCCAGCGTGGTGATGGAGCGGCGGTACGCGTCGATCAGCGCGGCCACCAGCTCCTCCATGCGAGCCTTCGCCGCCGGCGGGAAGTAGCGCTCAACATACTTCTGGCCGATCGCCTCTCCGAGCGCGCCTTCCACGAACGCAACCGCCCGCTTCCAGCGCTCCCGCTGCTGCGGAGTGCCGCGCAGCGTGGCGCCATGGAACCTGAAGTGCGCATCCGCGAACTCCTGTGAGAGGTACGGGGCCGCAGCATCCGCACTGTGCAGCGCAAGCCATGCGCGCAGATTCTCCAGCGGCTCATCCGCCCAGAGGTCGTTGATGCCGGCCAGATATTCCGGCTGGCGCACGTTGACGCTTTCCACCCACTCGGGCCGGGTGCCGATCGACTCGAAGAACACCTCCCACGCAAACGCCGGGAATGCATCCTGGCGCTCTTGACCGCTCATCGGGTTGGTGGACCGCTCCGTGTCACGCAAGCGCACCACATTCACGTGCTGCTGTGCGATGCGGGTTTCCAGGTCCATCACGATCTCGGCGAGATGGGCCGCATCACCCTCCGGCAGGCCAGCCCTGCCCGCTAGCTCTGCATGCTCAGCGAGAGCGGTCAGGTACTGCACGTACGCCTCGCGGATCGGCGCGAAATGCTCCTCACGATAGTAGGACTCATCCGGCAGGCCGAGCCCGCCTTGATGGATGTGCAGAATAGTCGAGAGCGAATCATTCGGATCATGCCAGACGCCCGCCACAATCACCCCGTTCGGGGACTCCGGCGCTGCCATCACGCGGGTGATCGCCTCACGGTCCTCAGCGCCCAGAATCTCCTCGAGACGCTCGCGCAGCGGAGCGGCCCCGGCAGCGTTCACCGAGGTTTCATCCATGAACTGGGTGAACAGCTGGCCGATCAGCAGATCCGTGTGGGAGACGGGCTCGTTCTGGCGTGCGCAGTCCTCGATGATGCCGCGCACCCGCTCCTCGGACACATCCAGCAGACGCGTGAACTCACTCTCCCCAGACTTATCCGGCGCTATCTCATGCTCCCGCAGCCAGGTTCCGTTGACATAGCCGAACAGGTCATCCTGCACGCGGACCGAGTCGTCGATCTGAGAGAGGTCAAGGCCGGACTGGGAGGGGGTGTTCATGCTGTCTCCTTCGAAGCGGGAACGCGTCGGCCGACCACGGCGGCCACGTGTGAATGGGGTGTTGTGTGCGCGGGGGAGTGGGACGCCCGCGGCCTAATGGATTGCGAGAGCGGTGGGCACCAGCACCAGCGACGCCGCCAGCACCGACACCAGCGCAGCAATGCCGATCGGCGCCCACACCCACGGGGAGCGTGCGCGGCGCTGGCTCGAGTAGCGCTGAACCACCAGGGTGGAGAAGCCCGACGCAAGCGACAGCACACACGTTGCCGCCGTCATGATCGGCGCCGCCGCCACCAGAACCGTAGCGCCCACCTGAAACAGCAGCACCGCTGCCACGTCCAGGAAGCGCATCAGCATCGCGCGCTTCACGGAGATCTTCTCATTCAGCACGCTGAGCACGGTGTTCTTCGACCATTCACCCGGTTTGAGGATGCGTTTTCGCGCGAACACCACCTGCGCAGTGGTCAGCACCGCCCACACGGCCATGGCGCCCAGGCCCACCCACAGGCCCAGCGCTGCTCGCGGCTCGGCCGTGAACATGACCAGTGCGATCAGCACCACCGCCAGACGCAGCACCTCCTCCAGTGCCACCCGCGCCACCAGCAGGGTGGGGGAGTTCGCCAGATCACCGGAGATCTTCTGCGTCACCGCAGACAGTGCGATCACCACGGCGATATGTGCCAGACCCAGCGTCAGGCCCAGCAGGATCACCAGCGGAGAGGACGGCGTGAGGATCAGGCCCATCAGCAGCAGCACCACGGCGAGCACCGGGATCAGGATGGACAGCACCGCAAACCCCTTGCCGAGGGACTGCACGATGTCGGCGCCGGTTGGGCCGTGATCGTGGTCGCTGCCGCATGAGCATGCGTTCGTCTGCGGATCGGTCACGTGGTCAGCAGATGCGTGAGTGGACACTCGTTCTCCTTCGCGCGGATCGTCCACAACCATAGCCGCCGCGTGCGGTCGCGGACGGATCCTCCAGGGAGCGGGTGGCGGACCCAACGGAGATGCTCATGCGCAGGCAGGGGATTCTCGGGTCTCACTGAGCCTCCTGTGCAAGCATGGAATCGGACGAAACCCCTGTTGATGACGAGGAAATGCACCATGGCCCCAGTCCTCACCGCCGATCAGCGACTGCGTGCACTGGGCGCTGTGATCGGCGCGGCGGCGGGGGATGCGCTCGGAGCGCCCTATGAGTTCCAACCGCCCATCGCACCCAGTGAAGAGGTGGCCATGGTGGGCGGCGGCATGCTCGGCTGGGAGCCGGCGGAGTGGACCGATGAAACCTCCATGGGCATTGTGATCCTCGAGGTGGCCGCTGAGCTCCTTCCCGGCGCCGCCCTCAGCTCTCCCGACGCGCTCGATAGCATCGCGGTGGGCTGGCACGCCTGGTCGCTCAACACCACGGATATCGGCCAGCTCACCTCGGATGTGATCTCCCGTGCGGTGAACAGCGCAGCGCAGGACGGTCGGCCCGTTCCGGATCGAACGGACTTCGAAGCCGCAGCCCGCGCGATCTACGAGAGCGGACATCTCACCGCAGGCAACGGCGCACTTATGCGCACCCACGCGATCGTTCCCGGCAGTCTGCATCTTGAGCCGGGCCGGTTCACCGAAACGGTGCTGGCCACCACCCGGCTCACCCATGTGGATCCGGCTGCTGCGGATGCTGCCGTGCTCTGGGCCCACGCGGTCCGACACGCCATTTTTACCGGGCAGATCGCGTTCGACGCGGGCCTTTCGCACCTGCCCGCGGACCGCCGTGACGCCTGGCGTGCCCGGATTGCGGAAGCAGCAGACACACCCCCGTCCTATTTCGCTCGCGACGGCTGGGTGGTGCACACCTTCCAAGCTGCCTGCGCAGCAATCACCAGCGCCGGCGATGTGCCAGCGGACAAATTCGCGCAGCGTGCCTTTCTGTCAGCCGTGCTCGACCGATCAGTGCGAGCAGGCTTCGACACGGACACCGTGGCCTGCACCGCGGGTGCCCTCGTGGGGGCAGCGCTCGGGGCGAATGCGGTTGATCCCACGTGGCGTCGGGAGCTGCACGGGTGGCCCGAGTATCGCGTTGAGGATCTGGAAGCGCTGGTGGAACGGGTGCTTGACCGCGTGGATGAGGCGCTCGTCGGCGCTTGAGAGCGGCGCTGGAGTTGCGCTGAGCGGCGGCGGCAGACGTTGCGCTCGGCGGCACCCCCCTTCATCAGGAATGCAAAACGTGAGTTTTGTGCGCTATTCGGGCTGAATACCGCACAAAACTCACGTTCTGCGAGAGGGCCGGGGACGAACGCCGGGGCCGAACGCCGGGGCGGGCCGAGGCCAGGGCCCGGGGCTGCGGGGCGAGCCCCGCCCCGCAGCCCCGCACCGTCCTACTCTCGGTTCGCCAGGGCTGCCGCCGGCTGCACCTTTGCCGCGGTGCGGCCCGGCAGCACCGAGGCAACCAGCCCGGCGATCAGGGCGAGCACGGCCACGCCCAGCAGCAGGAGCCAAGGCACCCCCGGCTGGTACTGGGTGTAGGCAGGGATCACCACCCGCGCACCCACCAGGCCGAACACAATGCCGGCTCCCACGCCGATCAGGGCGCCCAGGAAGGACATGATCACACCCTCCCAGGCAAGCATCGCCCGGATCTGCGCGGCCGAGGTGCCCAGTGCCCGCAGCAGCGCGTTCTCACCGGTGCGCTCCACCACGGACAGGCTGAGCGTGTTCATCACGCCCACCAGTGCCACGATCACCGCCACCGCAAGCATCACGGTCACGAAGATCAGCAGACCATTGATCATGCTGGAGATGAGCTCTCGTTCAACGCCGCGCATCTCTCCCATCAGCGTTGGCTCTTCCGCATCGTCGGGATTCAGCACGCCCTGGATCTCCGTGGACATGGTGATGATATCCGTGTCCTTGCGCTGCGGGCTGTCCTTCGGCAGGAATTTGCCGAGCACTGACACAGCAGGACTGTCATCCAGCTGCTTCACCGTGGCCGGAGTGGTCAGGCTCATCGACATGTCCTTGTACACCCGGACCGTTGCGGTGCCGCCGCTCGAGCCGGTGATCGTGTCCCCGTCCTTGAGGTTGAACTGTTCGGCACGGGACTTGCCCACCAGGATTTCGCCGTCCTTCAGCTCCCGATCCACACCCTCCAGGTGGGACACGGCAGCAAAGTCAGCCGGTTCCATCCCGATCACCGTCATCGGTGACTCCTTGCCTTTCAGCGTCACGTCAGTGGCAAGTCCGGACACTGCCCGGTCGATGCCGCTCACGGCGGCCAGATCCTTCGAGGTCTGGTCCGTGTAGAACGGCGCCGCTGCCACCACATCCACCGGTGCGGACTCGTTGAGCTCGGCCAGCACGGACTTCTCCGCCGTGGCAGCGCCCACCGCCATCGTGGTCATGAGAGCGGTGCCGATCACCAGCGCTACGACGGTTGCTGCGCTGCGGCGCGGGTGACGGCCCGCATTGAGAGCGGCGAACCGCCCGGGCACTCCGCCGATGCGTCCGGTCACCGCACCGATCATGCGCAGTGCGAACGGCACGATCACGAGCGTGCCCATCACGATGCCGAGCATGGTCAGCGAGGCGCCGAGAATGCCCAGCAGCAGCGGCACGGAGCTGAATTCCGAATCGATGGTGGGGGCGTTGTTCAGCGCGAGCATGAACGCCGCGATCATCAGCACCAGGCCCACGAGCATCGCCAGGCCTGCCAGCACCGTGCGGATCACTCCCGCACCCTTGCCGTGGGTTGCTTCGATGGGGCGCATCGCCTCAACCGGGCGCACCTTGGTGGCGGAGAACGCCGGCACCAGGCCCGCAACCATGGTCATCAGGGTGCCCAGGAGCAGCGGCACGATGATCGCCGTCAGCGAGAAGGGCGGCACCATCGGAATCGCCGTGCTGTAAAGCGAGCGCAGCGTGATCAGTCCGATCGTGGCCAGGGCGTACGCGAGCGCCACACCGACCGCTGCACCGACCAGGCCCACGATCATCGCATCCTTCAGCACCACGCGCACCACCTGGGCGCGGGTGGAGCCGAGTGCACGAAGCAGAGCGAAGGACCGGCGGCGCTGCGCCACCGTCACGGCGAAGGTGTTTGCCACCACCAGCGCGGAGGTCACCAGCGCCACCGCCACGAACGCTCCGAACACTGCGGACAGCGTGACCGCCATCTGCAGCTTCATCTGGTCGTTGCTCTTGCGGATCTCGTCGCTCGTCTGCATGTAAAGGCCCTTGGCGGTGCCTGCAGCGGCAACATCGCTCGGCTTCGCATCGGGCGCCACACGGGCGTACACCGGCCAGGTTGTTGCAGCGACGTCCTCCAGCGCCAGCTGCTTGACACCGTCAAGAGTGAAGATCAGCGGCGCCGGCTCAAGAAGCGCAGCGGCAGGGGTGTCCCGGATACCGGAGATGGTGAAGCTGATCGGGTCGCCGCCGTACTCCGGCTGGATCAGCACGGTGTCACCCACACCCACGCCGTTGTCCTTGGCGTAGGCGGAATCCACCAGCACCTCGTTCTTCGCTGATGGCAGCCTGCCTTCAGCGATGGTGATCGTGGGGTCATTGCCGGGCTTTGCCACGGTGGCTTCCATGAATGCGCCCTTGGTGGCGTAGGGATCCTCAGTGTTGACGGAGGATGCGTCGGACACCACCTTCACATAGGTGTACTCCGGGTTGGTCCATGCCTCCGTGACGCCGGGCAGCTGCTTCACCTGATCCGGAGTGACCGCGGCAGGCGCCGGCTGTGCGTCCGGATCAGAGGGCGCGTTCGGGCCCTCACCCACGGGGGTCGAGGATGCGGTCACGTCCACCGACGCGTGCTGCCCTTCAAGCTGGGCGGCCATCACGGAATTGAGGAAGACGATGGCGAGGATCACGATCGAGACGAACGCGGAGGCGAGCGCCACGGTGACCATCGCGGCGCCCTGACGGCGCGCGGGCTGCAGTTTGATTGAGCGTGCCATGATCAGCGACCCCCGTGCACGATCGGCTCGTCCGCGATGATCTGGCCGTCCGCCATCGTGATGATGCGATCTGCGCGTTCGGCGGCTTCGCGCTCATGCGTCACCATGACAACCGTCTGACCGAACTCGTCCACGCTGAGCCGCAGGAAGTCCAGCACCTCATCGGTGGTGGCGGAGTCGAGGTTGCCGGTGGGCTCATCAGCGAACACCACGGCCGGCTGGGAGACCAGGGCGCGCGCGATCGCGGTGCGCTGAACCTGGCCGCCGGACATCTGCGAGGGCAGGTGATCGAGCCGTTCCTGCAGGCCGAAGCGGTTCACCACGGTGGTGAACCAGTTTCGGTCTGGCTTCTGCCCGGCGAGCTCCAGCGGCAGCAGAATGTTCTGTTCCGCGGTGAGCATCGGCAGCAGGTTGAAGGACTGGAATACGAAGCCGATGCGCTCGCGGCGCAGCTTCGTCAGTCCCGCATCGGACAGCTGCGTGATGTCCTGGCCCTCCACGAGCACACGACCCTCCGTGAGGGAGTCGAGGCCGGCGAGCATATGCAGCAGGGTGGACTTGCCGGAGCCGGAAGCGCCCATGATCGAGGTGAATCGGCCCTTTTCGATGGCGATGTCAACACCGCGCAGGGCGTGCACGGTGCTATCCCCGGAGCCGTAGGTCTTGACCAGGCCGATGCCTTCGACTTGCGCAGCGGCAGGCGCTGAAGCGGGTGGAACGGTGGATTGAGGCGTGCTCATGATTCTCCTTCGGAATAGATGACGTGTTCATCGTTCCAGTTCAGGAGGTGCGGAGGCATCCGTCTCAAGTGGGCACTTCATTCGGCGGCATCAGCCGATAGTCGTAGTCCGATCAGCCTGCGTTCGGCGAGAACGCGTCGGCCGGTGATCCACACGGCCACCAGTCCCGCCAGCACTGGCACCAGCAGCGCGATGCGGAGGCTGGAGGCGGAGGAGATCGCGCCGATCAGGGGGCTTGTGGCCAAGAAGCCCAGGCGCATCAGCCAGCCCACGAACGCCACTCCCGTGCCGTGCGGAATGCCGGGGGTGGCATCCGCGCCGGCGAACGCGGCTGGGACCAGTGGTCCCGATCCGAGGCCCGCAAGCATGAAGCCGATGATGCCCATTGCGGGGTGCACCGCGCACACCACCAGCAGGCTGCCCAGGGTGATGCTGAGACCGCCGGCAAGCGCCACCCGGTCCGTGCCGAAACGGTCGGTGAGCGGGTCGGAGAGGACGCGGCTGACGAACTGTGCCGCCAGCGTGAGGGTGAATGCAAGGCCTGCGATCGCTGCGGGCGCGGCGAGGTCTCGACCCACATAGAGAGTGGACCAGTTGTTGGCAACATCCTCGATCTGGGTGCCGGACAGAGCGAGCAGGCTGAGCAGCAGCAGCGTGATCACCGCCGGGCGCGGGATCCGTGAGCGGCCGCTGGTCGCTGTGGCCGACGCGTTCTTCGCTGATGAGATCTCGGCTGATCCGGTCTCGGTTGATCCGCTGTGGGCGGGCGCCGATTCCTGAGCATGCGGCTTCTCCATCTCGGCGGGGACGCGGGCTCGCAGCGCGCCAAGGATCGCCACCGCGCAGACGATGACGCTGTTGATCAGCACATGCAGCCCCAGCGGAATCCCGGAGGCAGCGGCCCACACACCGATCGCACCGCCCGCGGCAGCGCCCGCGGACCAGCCCGCGTGGAGCGAGCCGATGATCGACTTATCCGCCCAGCGCTGCACCGCGAGGCCGTGCACGTTCTGGCCGGCGTCCACCACGGAGTCCACAGCGCCGGCGATCAGCATCGGAACTACGAACAGCCACACTGACGGACTCCAGGCAGCAGCCGCAACTGCGGCGCCCACCACCAGTGTGCCCAGCACCGCGCAGCGCAGCGCACCGATCGCCCGCACAATGGGTCCCGCAAGCGGGGCAGCACACATGGCTCCCACTGCCACGGAGGTCACGATGAGGCCGAAGGCGAAGTCGCTGAGTGCGAACCGCTCTTTGATCTCGGGCAGGCGCGGCATGAGGGTGGACATGACCGCGCCGTTCGTCACGAACTGTGCGGTGATGCCCACCCGCGCGGAGCGGGGAGTGGATCGGAGCATGCTGTGAGCGTTCCACACGCACCGCCGGCACGCGAATCTGTGTGCGTGCAGTAGCCTCATGCCGTGACAGAGACCCCAGCTGCCATCGCAGCTCTCTCTATGCAGAACGCGAGGGCCTGCGCGGCGGCGCATCCGGACTGGCGGGATGCGGTCCCGTACTGGCTGCTGCTGCAGGAGCGCGGCATCACCGCGGTGCTGCTTGCGCAGCTCACGGAGAGTGAGCCCGTGGATCATGAGAGCGGCTCTGCGGCAGGCGGTGCGGGTGCGGTGGTGGGGCTCATCGAGATCGCGCAGTCTCCGGGGCAGAGCGCGGTGATCCGCAACCTCGATGTGCTTGAGGCATACCGCGGCCGGGGGATCGGCGCGGCGCTGATCGCCGCTGCGCGACGTTATGCCCGGGAGCATCCGGCGCTCGCCGCCCACGGGGAG
Source organism: uncultured Dermabacter sp. (assembly GCA_947252755.1). GTDB lineage: Bacteria > Actinomycetota > Actinomycetes > Actinomycetales > Dermabacteraceae > Helcobacillus. Next base: position 131,548 of record CAMXWV010000006.1, on the reverse strand, counting down.
ATCCGGCTCGCGGTGTTGGAGGGAAATCCGCGTGCCGCGGCGCTGTATCGGCGCCTTTCCTTCACACCAACCGGGCTGGTTGAGCAGGCTGAGGATGGGCCGGTCACGTGGATGGCTGGAGCGCTGGACTGACTCGGTGCCGCCCTCGCGGCCGTGATCGCGGGCCCATCATCGCGCTGACCGCAGCTGGAGCGTCGCGCTGATCGAGAACTGGGTCACATGCGGGTGCGTCGTGAAATAAACCGGCTCAGGCACGGGTTGAGCCTAGTGAACTCAACTTTGGTGATGTTCTCCTTGACAACCCTGGGTCAGGGAACGTTGAATCGCACCGAACTTGAGTGAAACGTACTCAATGCTGCGGCGGGCGGGGTTCCGCCCGGCAAGAAAGAAGGATTCATCTATGTCACGTGTAGTCGGTATCGACCTCGGCACCACCAACTCGGTTGTTGCAGTGCTGGAGGGCGGCGAGCCCGTCGTCATCGCCAACGCTGAAGGTGCCCGCACCACTCCGTCAGTGGTCGCATTCTCCAAGCAGGGTGAGGTGCTGGTGGGCGAAATCGCCAAGCGCCAGGCCGTCACCAACGTTGATCGCACCATCCAGTCTGTCAAGCGCCATATGGGCACTGACTGGTCCACCACGATCGATGACAAGAAGTACACCGCGCAGGAGATCTCCGCGCGCATCCTCGGCAAGCTGAAGCGCGATGCCGAGTCCTACCTGGGCGATTCGGTCACCGATGCGGTGATCACCGTTCCGGCCTACTTCAACGACTCTGAGCGCCAGGCAACCAAGGACGCCGGTCAGATCGCCGGCCTGAACGTGCTGCGCATCATCAACGAGCCCACCGCAGCGGCCCTCACCTACGGCCTGGAGAAGGGCAAGGATGACGAGCGCATCCTCGTGTTCGACCTGGGCGGCGGCACCTTCGATGTGTCCCTGCTGGAGATCTCCAAGGACGAGGACGGCTCCGCAATCCAGGTGGTGGCCACTGCCGGTGACAACCGTCTGGGCGGCGACGACTGGGATCAGAAGGTTGTGGACTGGCTGATCCAGCAGGTGAAGAACAAGGACGGCGTGGACCTCTCGAAGGACCGCATTGCTCTGCAGCGCCTGAAGGAAGCAGCTGAGCAGGCGAAGAAGGAGCTCTCCAGCTCCTCCAGCGCCAACATCTCCCTGCAGTACGTCTCCATGGGCGAGAACGGACCCATCCACCTGGATGAGACCCTCACCCGCGCCCAGTTCGAGGACATGACCTCGGACCTCCTGGAGCGCACCAAGGCGCCGTTCCACCAGGTCATCAAGGATGCCGGTGTGTCCGTCTCCGAGATCGACCACGTGGTGCTGGTGGGCGGTTCCACCCGTATGCCAGCGGTGACCGAAGTGGTCAAGGAGCTCACCGGCGGCAAGGAGCCGAACAAGGGCGTGAACCCCGATGAGGTGGTGGCGATGGGTGCTGCCCTGCAGGCCGCTGTCATCAAGGGCGACCGCAAGGACGTTCTCCTCATGGACGTCACCCCGCTGAGCCTTGGCATCGAGACTCAGGGCGGCGTCATGGCGAAGCTCATCGAGCGCAACTCCGCGATCCCCACGAAGGCATCCGAGGTGTTCACCACCGCTCAGGACAACCAGCCGTCCGTGGCGATCCAGGTGTTCCAGGGCGAGCGCCAGTTCACCCGCGATAACAAGATGCTCGGCACCTTCGAGCTGACCGGCATCGCCCCGGCACCGCGCGGCATGCCGCAGATCGAGGTCACCTTCGACATCGACTCCAACGGCATCGTGCACGTGACCGCGAAGGACCGCGGCACCGGCAATGAGCAGTCCATCCAGATCACCGGGGGCTCCGGCCTCTCCGATGAGGAGATCGAGCGCATGGTGAAGGATGCGGAGGCGCACGCTGCCGAGGACGCTGAGCGCCGCAAGGTGACCGATGCCCGCAACGGGCTCGAGCAGCTCACCTACCAGGGTGAGAAGCTGCTGAAGGACAACGCTGACAAGGTGTCCGACGCGGACAAGACCGCCGCTGAGGACGCCATCAAGGAAGGCAAGGAGGTTCTTGCGAACCAGGACGCCACCCTTGAGCAGCTGGAGTCCGCGCAGAACGCCCTGAACGAGGCGCTGCAGGCAGTGGGCACCGCTATCTACAGCCAGGCACAGGCCGAGGGCGCACCGGGCACCGAGGATGCTCAGGACGCACAGGCCGACGCATCCTCCGATGACGAAGTGGTTGACGCTGAGATCGTTGATGACGAAGAGGAGAACAAGTGAGCGAGCAGAACGCCCCCCGCACGGCTGACCAGCACGGCGAGGACGCTCCGTTCAGCTTCACGGACAAGCGGACGGTGAACTCCGACGGCAGCGTGAAGGCTGCCGCGGAGGGAGCCGCCCCCGCCGGTCCCGGCACCGGCGAGCAGCCCGCTGCCGACGCAGCCACCGCTCAGAGCGGTTCTACCAGCCACGCTGAGGCCGATGCGGCCACAGCTGAGGTCACCTCCCTCAAGGAGCGTGTGGCAGAGCTGGAAGAGCAGCTCAAGCGGGAACAGGCGGAGTATGTCAATTCCCGCCGCCGCATCGAGCAGAGCGCAGAGCTCGGCAAGCAGAACGCTGTGGCCGGGGTTCTCACCTCGCTGATGAGCGTGCTCGATGACATCGAGCTGGCCCGCCAGCACGGCGACCTGGGCGAGGGCACCCCGTTCGCATCGATCGCTGCGAAGCTTGAGAATGCGCTCGGCCAGCACGGCCTGAACCGCTTCGGCGCTGTGGGCGAGGAGTTCGACCCGAACCGTCACGATGCGCTCATGCACGAGGACGGCGACGGTGAGACCACCACGCTCGCCATGGTCATGCAGCCCGGGTACGCGATGCATGATCGTGTGCTGAGGCCCGCCCGCGTGGCCACCAAGGGCTGAACGGCGCTGAGCCCTTGGGGCAGCCAAGGGCCGCGGCACTGAGCCGACGATCAGCAAGGGGCGGTGGGCGCCGCACAGCGGCCACCGCCCCTTCCCCTATCCATCACATTTTTCAGGAGACGCTATGTCACAACAGGACTGGCTGAACAAGGACTTCTATAAGGTCCTGGGCGTTTCCCAGGACGCATCCGCACAGGACATCAAGAAGGCCTATCGAGCCAAAGCAAAGAAGTTCCATCCGGACCGCAACCCGGGGGACAAGAAGGCCGAATCCGCTTTCAAGGAGATCGGCGAAGCGTACGGGATCCTCAGCGATCCTGAGCAACGCAAACAGTATGACGCCATCCGCGCTATGGGCAGCGGCCGGGCACGCTTCACCTCCGGCCCTTCAGGCGCGGCGGGCGGCTTTGAGGACATCTTCTCCGGTTTCGCCGGCGGGGGAGGCTTCCAGGCCGGCGGCTTTCCCGGCGGCCAGGGCGGATTCTCCGCCGGGGGCCACGGAGTGAACCTTGAGGACATCCTGGGCGGGATGTTCGGCGGAGGTCAGGCAGGCTTCCAGGGCGGCGGCTTCGGCGGTCCCGTCAAGGGCGAGGATGTTCAGGCCCGCGCGAAGCTCAGCTTTCACGACGCAGCCCTCGGCACCCAGGTATCGATCCCGGTGGCCGGGCGCACGGTGAAAGCGCGCATTCCCGCCGGTGTCAAGGATGGTCAGAAGATCCGCCTGCGCGGCAAGGGCCACCCGAGCCCGAACGGCGGCGACGCCGGGGATCTGATCATCGTGGCTGAGGTGGCAAAGCATCCGCTGTTCGAGATGGACGGTGCGAACCTGCGGCTCACGGTGCCGATCACCCTGCCTGAGGCCGTGTTCGGCACCACGATTGAGGTGCCGCTGCTGGAGGGCGGCACCGTGAAGCTGCGCGTGCCGGAAGGTTCTCGCGCGGGCCGGGTGCTGCGCGCGAAGGGCAAGGGCATCCCCGCTGCCAAGGGGACCGGGGACCTGCTGGTGACGCTCTCGATCGCGGTCCCCAGCCACGTATCCGGTGCGGCCAAGGAATCGCTCAAGGCGTTTGCCGAGGCAACCGCTGATGAGAACCCGCGGGCGGGTCTGCTCGATGCAGCCCGCAGGAGATGAGGTGCTGCGCAATGTCACCGCGAAGCATCGACCAGCATCAGCCCGTGTTCGTCATCTCGGTGGCGGCTGAACTCGCCGGGATGCATCCGCAGACACTCCGCACCTACGACCGGCTCGGCATCGTGTCTCCGAGCCGGTCAGCGGGGCGCGGCCGCCGCTACAGCGCCTGGAACATCGCGCAGCTGCGGGAGGTTCAGCGGCTCAGCCAGGATGAGGGCATCAACCTTGCCGGCATCAAACGCATCATGGAGCTGGAGAGCCAGGTGGAAGAGCTTCAGGCCCAGCTGAGCCGGGTGGCTGAGGCGCTGGCAAAGCAGCGTGCCCGTGACGGCCGCGTGTTCAGCGCCGGACCGGACGGACAGGTGGTGCAGCTGCGCCGCGGCGAACGGCCTGACCGCCAGCCGAGCGGCCAGCTCGTGCTGTATCGCGGCGGACGCCCGGGCCGGACCGGATTCTGAGGATGCACCCAATGCCTGATCGGCCGGCGCCTCACAGCACGGATCGGTAGAACTCTCGCCACTGGCGGGCCACAGAGCTCCGGTTGTAGAACTCCGCTCCGCGCTGCGCCGCAGCAAGGGCAGTATCCCGCGCCGCGCCCGGCTCGATTACGCGGCGCAGCGCCTGCACAAACGGCTCCACTTCACCCTTCGGCGTGGTGATCCGCTCCGCGTAGTCGTTGAGCACTCCCTCGTAGTACACGAGGTCCCGCACCACAATCGGCGTGTGCGCCGCCATCGCCTCCAGAATGGTCATCGGAAACAGCTCTTCGAATGAGGGCAGGAAGAACGCGTCGGCGAGATTGAACCACAGATTCATCTCCTGCCGCGGAATCAGCCCCACCAGTTCAACATTCGCCGGCAGGGCGGCCATCGCCTCCTTGATCTCCCCGTGGCCGGCAGTGATCCGGCCGAATGAGAAATCCCCCGCCCACAGGAAACGGACGTCCGGCATGGCTCGGGCCGTGGCCAGGAAGTCGAAGAAGCCCTTGCGGATCTGCAGCTGACCGGCGCACATCACGACGCGCTCGTCCGCGCCCAGGCTCAGCCGCTCACGCAGCGCCGCCAGCTGCTGGGGCTCACCGATCCGCTCGGAGCCCGGTGCACTGCGATAGGAGCCGTGTGAGCTGTCACCGATCGGGTGGAACAGCTTATCGGACACGAAGTTCGGGATGAAAGTGAACCGGTCAGGGCTGAACCCGTAGTCCTCGGCAAGCTTTGCGGTGAACCAGGGATTCACCGTGACCAGGTGATCCATGGAACGGTAGAACCGCAGCAGGTAACGGTAGAACACGGCGCGTGCAGGGCGGGGGAGTGAGATCGACTCCTCCACCGTCTCCGGAATGAAATGCACATGCCCCACGGCGGCGCCGCGACGCCGGGCGAATGGGATCCCAGCAAAGAACTCCGGGTTGATCGAGTGGAAATGGTTGATGTCCCCGAACGAGCCGAAAAGCTGTGCGCGCGGCACGATCTGAAACTCGTCCGCGAGCTCGCTCTGGATCAGCGCTGTCTGCTCCAGGTAGGCAGAGCCCACCCCCTGGCCGGCAACCGAGTCCGCTTTCGAATAGGCATGGATGGTGGGCTTCATACGAACTCTTTCACCAGTGCAGCACCGTGGACAGCAGAGCGCTGATGCCCAGGCCGTAGGCCAGCAGCGTGGGAATCTTGCCCAGCAGGATGATCACGGCATACGTGGAGAACTTCATGCGAGTGGTGCCTGCCAGGTAGCAGAGAAGGTCATCCGGTGCCACGGGCAGCACGATGGCGATGGCGAATGCGCGCGCGAAGTTCTTGTGCCGAGTCCAGCCGAGATACTTCTCCACTGTTTTAGGGGAGAACATCTGCTCGATCAGCGCCAGACCCACATGACGGGCGATCAAAAAGTTCAGCAGAGAGCCTGCGCACACCGCAAGCCAGTTGATGATTGTGCCGTTGATCGGACCGAACAGCACCGGCGCGGCGAGCACGAGGATGCCCGCGGGAACTATCGGGAACACCACCGTGGCGAATGATGCGAAGCCGAACACCAACGGACCCCAGAACCCTAGGGAGCGGATGAAATCCTGCAGCGCAGCCTGGGACTCCAGAACGCCCGCCTTCAGGCCCAGGATTACGAACGTTGCGCAGGCTGCAAGGCCAACCAGCGGCATGATCCGCAGTGCGAGCTTCAGTGCTCTGCCGTGGCGGCGGATCGCAGCGCTCGCCTGCTCGTTCTGGCGCGGGCTGCCCGCGGACACAGTGCTGTCAGCAGCGGAATCGGTCAGGCTCTGGCTGGTCACATCACATTCGGCGCCGTGGCTACCGGTGCGGGTCATGCCGCTACAAGAAGCTGCTCGGGTGCCACTGCAGGCGCCAGCACCTGACGGTACACGCGGAGAACCCGCTGACCGAATGCTTCAGCGCTGAAGGTCATCGCGGCGTGTGCCGCGCCCTCATCCCCTATCGCGCGGGTGACGGCGGGGGAGGCGGTAATCGCCTCGAGCCCGGCGCGGAAGCCGTCCACGTCCTCAAAGGTGTAGCCGGTGCGGGCGGGGATCACCACGTCCTCCAGCGAGTCATCGCGACGGCACAGCAGCGGCAGCCCGCACGCCTGCGCTTCGATATAAGTCAGGCCCTGTGTTTCCGACAGGGACGCGGAGACGAACACATCGGCCATGCGGTAGAACTCCGACACCCGAGACGGGTCGATGAAGCCCACGAACATCACCATGTCCTGCAGGCCCAGTTCGGCAACGAGCTGTTCGAGAGCATCGCGGTAGGGTCCATCTCCCACCAGAGCAAGAGTGGTGTGCGCGGGGCGAACCGCGGCGAGGTGGCGGATCACCTCCTCCACGTTCTTCTCCTTCGCCAGACGGCACACGGAGACGAGCACGCGGTTCTCGGCGGGGATGCCCAGGTCTTTGCGCAGCCGGATCGCGTCGGCCCGCTCAGCAGCGGAGACCGCAGGGCGGAAGCGGGAGAGGTCCAGCCCTGTGGGGATCACGCTGATCGGAGTGTCAACACCGTAGCCGTGGAGCAGACGCTGCACCTTCGCGGTCGGAACGATCACCGAATCAGTGTGGCGGCAGATGCTGCGGCTGAAGGACGCCACCATTTTCTTGCCCATGGTGCGCGACGGGGAATAGTAGTGCGTGTAATCCTCATAGATCGTGTGGTACGTGTGCACGATCGGGATATTCAGATCCTTGGCCAGGCGTTTGGCCCATCGGAAGGTGGAGAACTCGCACTGTGAGTGGATCACATCCGGGCGCCACTCCTCGAGCTCGCGTTTGATGGCGCGGTTCTTCAGCACGGACACCCGGGCATCGTCGTAGAAGAGGGATGCGGAAACGGAGCCGAGACGGTACACGCCATCCTTGATGGAGGAGCGGATCCCGTCCGCGAGCGTCAGCACGCGCACATCGCAGCCGAGCAGCTCCAGCTGCTTCTTCAGAGTGAGCACACTGGCCACCACGCCGTTCACCACGGGTGCGTACCAGTCGGTGGTGATCAGCACTTTCAGCTGAGGTTCCATTCTCATGCTCCCATCATGGTGCGAGGGCGCCCGGTGTGTCCTCGGCAGTTAGTCGTCTCTGCGTCATACCTTCGTCGGAGATTCCTGCTTCCGCCGCTGTTCGAGCGGAGATCAGCCCTCGCTATCAGCGTACGGGCAGGCCGGCCGGATTCAGCGGCGGCAGGCCCCGGAGATGTCCCGGATCAGGTGGGGAGCCGGCATCGCCGCGCCCCCGGAACGTGGGATCGGACGCACCTCTCAATGCCGCCCCTGTCCGCCCAACTCGCGCTGGGTAGAATCGCGAGCATGCCTCAGGACTCCTCTCGCACTGACTTCCAGCCCGTGGTCGTGGGCGGTGACATCGGCGCTTACTCCCTGTCCCGCGCATTCCACGAGGCGTACGGTGTCCGCTCGATCGTGATCTCCACCCAGCTGGGCTGGCATATCGCCCGCAGCGCCATCATCGATAACCGGCTGATCGGTGACACCATGGACCCGCAGCAGCTCGCCGCTGAGCTTGCCCGCATTGAGGAATCTACTCCCGCCCCAACCCGGTTGATCCTGCTCGGCTCAGCAGACGCAACCGTCAAGACCATCATCCGAGTGCGCGATGAGCTCGCCTCCCTTGACCCGCAGCGCTGGGTGGTGCCCTATGTGGGTCTCGAGGCATTCGAAGCCGCCACCGAGAAGCAGAACTTCACGGCGCTCTGCCAGAAGCTGGGGGTTGATCACCCCACAACCGAGGTGTTCGATCTGGCTCAGCCGCTCCCGGAGAGCATCGACCTGCCGTTCCAGTACCCGGTGATCGCCAAGCCCGCTGACGTGTCCGCGTGGAAGCGCGTGCAGTTTCCAGGAAAATCCAAAGTGCACACCGTGGACTCGGAGCAGGATCTGCTGGACCTGCTTGGCCGCATCCGTCACGGCGGGTATGACAAGGCGATCATCGTGCAGGACATGATCCCCGGCGATGACCAGAACATGCGCATCCTCACCGTGTACTGCGATTCGGACTCCCGCATTCGATTCGCTTCCTGGGGGCAGACGCTGCTTGAGGAACACTCGCCTGGCGCGATCGGCAACCCCGCCGCTATCATCACCGGCCGTAATGACCGTGCCGTGGAACAGGCGCAGAAGCTGGTCAGCGAGCTCGGCTGGATCGGCTATGCGAACTTCGACCTCAAATACGATCCTCGCACCGGCCAGACCGTGTTCTTTGAGCTGAATCCGCGGCTCGGCCGCTCCAACTACTACGTGACCGCCGGTGGTCATAACCCGGTGGAGTTCTACGTGCGTGAACACATTGAGGGCACTCTCGGCGAGCCCGGTGAGATCGTCCAGGACCAGGATGAGGTGCTGTACGCCGTGGTGCCGGTGGCGCTGGTCAAGCACTACACCACTGACCCGCAGTCCAAGGCGCTCCTGAAGCGCGCACTGAAGAACTCGCGGGTGCGCAACCCGCTGCGCTACCCGGGCGTTGAGAAGGACCTCAAACGCCGCGCTGTCTTCTGGGCGGCCATGGCGAATTATGTGCGGAAGTTCCGCCGCTACTACCGCCCCGAGAAGGCATCGTGACCTCGTCCACTGATGCGCCTCAGCAGCCCGGAGGTGAACCGGTGCGGCTCAGCGCCGAGGACTGGCATGACCCGATTGTGGGCGTGCTCGGCGGGGTAGGACCCGCGGCCACCGCGGTGTTCTTGGATTTGCTGGTGCAGCTGACGGACTCCAGCACCGATCAGGGCAATATCGATGCGCTGGTCACTCAGCACTCCTCAATCCCTGACCGCACCGCGCACATCCTGGATCCCACCGGCAGCCCCGACCCGGGACCGGTGCTTGCTCATGATGCTCGGTTCCTGGAGCGCGCCGGCGCAGACTTCCTGGTGCTGCCCTGCAACACCGCCCACCATTACGCGGTGCAGGTGCGGGCGGCGATCAGTGTGGACCTGGTGTCCATCGTCCGCACCACCACCTCCGCCGTTCAGCAGCGGCTGGCCGAGCTCGGTGCCCAATCCGCGCCCGTCGCCATCTTCGCCACCGAAGGCAATATCGCCGCGGGGGTGTACCAGGATGCGCTGGCCAGTGTTGGTCTTACTGCAGTGGAGCCCGACGCGGCCACCCAAGCAGTGGTCAACAGCCTCATCTATGACCAGGTGAAGGCGGGCCTGCCCGCAGATGTGGATGCGCTCGCGGACGTGGTGGAGGATGCGGCACGCGGCGGCGCTGCCGCTGTGATCTTCGGCTGCACCGAGCTCAGCGTGGTGTACGCGCAGCAGGAGAGCCTGCAGCGAGACCAGCGGATCGTGGATTCGCTGCATGAGCTGGCGTGTGAAACAGTGCGCCGCTCCGGGCGCAGGGTGCGCCCCAGCTGAGTGCCGGAGCGCTCCGGCAGAAGGATGCTCGGCACCGGATGCTGAGCGCAGGACGCTTGGCCCAGAACACTCGGCCCAGGGCGTTGGGCTCAGGAGTGTTGGCTCAGAACCCGGTTTCGGTGGGCTCAGGGTAGAAGCGGCGGTACTTGCGCACATGGTTCAGCGCCACCGCCTTCGCATACGCCCAGGCCCGCACACCATCTGGACGGTACGCCCACGGATTCTTCACGCCCTGCTTCGCAGCGCGCTGTGCCTGCGCCCACAGGTCCTCGTCGAGCACGTAGCGCTTCAGCAGTCTCATCGGAACCAGGGAGTACAGGATCTGCTCGGTGACCCGGACGGTGGGGATCGTGGTGCGGTCGATGCAGTCTGCTTTCTGGAAGCGGGCGATGTTCGCCCCGGCCGCGGTGACATAGAAGTTGTTGCGGCCGATCCTCGGGTTCACCTCGAAGAACACCAGCTCACCGGTGCGCGGATCCTGTTTCACATCGAAGTTCGCAAAGCCGCGGTGGCCCACGTGGGTGAGCAGGCGCTCTGCCGCGGCAAGAGCATCCTCGTGAAAGCAGGTGATCATCGCGGCAGGGCGGCCCAGCGCCTCCGGGGTGTGCTCCTCCAGCAGCACGCGCGCGCTGGACAGCAGGGTCACTGCACCCGTGTGATCGGCGTACGCCGTGATGGACCACATCGACGTGTCATCACCCGGGATCAGCTCCTGCACCACGAGCCGACCGCGGAACCCGGCTGAGCGGTGATTCTCCAACACCGCGCGCAGCTCCTGCTCGGACTGCAGGAAATACACCTTGCGGTAGCCGGGGATCGTGAGGCCGGCCAGGTCGCTGACCTTGGCCACCTTCGCCACCACCGGGAACGGGATGTCCGTGGTGAACGCACCCACATCCGTGCCCTCGGCGAAGTCCACGATATCCGTGCGGGGCGTGGGCACCTCAAGCTCACGGCACAGCAGCTCGAACTCTGCCTTGTCCACGATCCGCGCAAGCGTCTCATCCGACGGGATCGCCAGCTCGAAACGCTCCGCCAGCACCTCACGGTGTTCAGCGAACAGCTCAATCAGATGATCCTCATTCGCCATCAGGGTGCGGGGACGGCCCGGGGTGCGGTCCTCCAGCTCGGCGGCCACGCGCAGCAGCGCGTCGATCAGCTCGAGATCGCTCGCCTTTGCGCCGATCTCCCGGGTCTCACACGCCACCGAACGGCGCTGTGCCTCCACCGCCACACGGGTCACCACGGTTGAACGGATGCCGTATTCGGCATGGAACGCGGTGGCGAGGGTATACACGCCCAGACCGGTGCCGGCAAGAACAAGATCGAATCCGGGGTCAGTGCTCATATCGTCTCCGTTCAGCGCTCGATGAAGAACTCGCGGTGCCACACCAGGAAGCAGTAGATGGACCAGATCCGCTTCATGTACCCATCCTGGCCGCTGACGTGCACATCCAGCATGTGCGTCAGATGATCCTGATTGAAGAACTGTGCGGCCGCGTCGGAAGTGAACATCTCCCGCACCTGGGACAGGTACGGCTCCTCGCGCAGCCACCCATTGAGCGGCACCGGGAAGCCGAGCTTCTTCTTCTGCGCGGTGGCGGCAGGGATCATGTCCTGGGCAGCCGCCCGCAGCGCAACCTTCGTGTTCTCCTTGGTCACCCGGTGCCGGGTGGGGATGCGCCGGGCTACCTCCCAGACCTCCCGGTCCAGGAACGGCACTCGCAGCTCCAGCGAGTGCCCCATCGCCATCTTGTCCGCCTTGAGGTTGATGTCATGCAGCATCCAGGTGCGGATATCCACAGACTGCATCGCCGTCACATCGTCCTGGTGGGCCACACGATCGAACAGCGGCTTGGTGCGCTGCGCGGTGGGGATGGCGCTGCGAGCCGCGACCGAACCGGGCCGCAGCACCTTCAGGCGCTCTGCTTCGCTGAACACGTACTGGTTGCGGAAGAACCGCTCAGCGAGCGGCTTGGCGGCACGGGTGAGGAATCGCTTGCCCGGAATCTGGGGCAGCCGGGCAGCCCCCCGCGCGATCAGGCGGCGCAAAGGTGCCGGCACCTTCTGGTAGAGCGCGTAGTCCAGCGGCTCCCGGTACTGGTTGTAGCCGCCGAAGAGCTCGTCTGCGCCCTCTCCGCTCATCACAACCTTCACCTGCTCCCGGGCATGCTCGGTGAGGAAGAACAGCGGCAGCGCTGATGGGTTCGGCAACGGCTCATCCATCAGGTATTGGATCTGCGGCACTGCGTTGAAGGTTTCGGCAGCGCCCAGCACCTTGGCAGAGAAGTCCACGCCGATGTGGTCAGCGAACGCGCGAGCGTAGGACAGCTCCGAGATCTTGTCATCGTTGTAGCCCACGGAGAATGCCTTCACGTTCGAGGCCTTCGAGGCGAGCTCGTTGGTGATGTAGGAGGAGTCGATGCCGGAGGAGAGGAAGCATCCCACCTCCACATCAGCCACGCGGTGGATGTCCACGCTGTTCGTGACCGCGGCAGTGATGCGCTCCTTCCACTCATCCAGGCTGACGGACTCGTCCGGCTCGAAGTCCGCCGAGAAGAACTGCTCGATGGTCAGCTCGCCATCCGCATAGGTGAAGAAATGGCCGCCGAGCAGCTTCTTCACACCGCGGAACAGGGTCTGCTCATTGGGGATGTACTCGAAGGAGAGGTAGTCCGGCAGAACCTCTTCGTTGACTTCTTTGATGAACCCCGGGTGCGGCAGGAAGGACTTGATCTCGCTGCCGTACAGGAACAGACCGTCATTGAGCTGGTAGTAGAAGGGTTTGATGCCGAACGGGTCCCGTGCGCCGAACAGGGTTTTGGTCTCGGTGTCCCAGATGACGAACGCGAACATGCCGCGCAGCCGGTCCAGAACACCCGTTCCCCACTCCTCATAACCATGGAGGATCGTCTCGGTATCGGCCTGGGTGCGGAAGGTGTGGCCGGCCGCCTCCAGCTCGGCGCGCAGCTCACGGAAGTTGTAGATCTCGCCGTTGAAGGTGATCCACTTCGTGGAGTCCTCGTTCGGGATCGGCTGGGCACCGTGGTCAAGGTCGATGATCGACAGTCGGCGGAAGCCCATGGCGATGTCAGCATCCACGTAGAAGCCTTCGTCATCGGGGCCGCGGTGCACGATCAGATCGGTCATCTGCTTGATGACCGCATCACGGTCCGCGGTAGTGGAATCGACGAAGCCGGTGAAACCGCACATAGGGATCCTTCAGTCGGGGTGCATCAGCCGCAGAACTGCGGTCAATCCACTATAGGGAAACAGGGTTCTCACACGGGGCAAAGCGCGGCCTGCTCACCGTCCGAGTCGCGGAAGTCACGGGGCGGGAAGATGCTCACGCTCTTCCCGCCCCGGTCAGCTCAGCACGCGCTCGCGGTGCGCGGCGGCCCGATGTGTCCCATCAGGGACCGTCCGATCAGCGCAGCCACACCGTGGAGTCCGCTGCGAGGGTCTGCTCCGCATCCGGGTGGGATGCCAGCAGCACCTCGGCGCCCTCCGGCAGCGGCAGATCCTCGTCCGTGGTGTTCACCAGCACCGTCACCTCACCGTTGGTGAAGGAGAGGACGCCCTCAGCCGGTGAGTCGTTCATCTGCACATCGCCGGATCCCAGGTTGTGCTCACGACGCAGCCGGAGCGCCTTCCGGTACATCTCCAGCGTGGAGCCAGCCACACCGTCCTGCTGATCAGGTGCGCGCTCACCGAAGATCGTCGGCTGTGGCAGCCACGATTCACCGGTCTCGCTGAAACCGAACGCGGGCTTGTCCTTCTCCCACGGCAGCGGCACACGGCAGCCGTCGCGTCCGGGCACACCGGCGCGTTTGTGCGCGGGGTCTTCACGGAGCTCGTCGGGGATGTCCGCCACCTCCGGCAGACCGAACTCCTCACCCTGATAGAGGTAGGCCGAGCCCGGCAGTGCGAGCATAAGCGCGGTGGCGCCGCGCGCCCGGCGCAGTCCCAGCTCCAGGTCCGGGTTCTCATCGCGGGAAAGACCCTCGCCGAACTGGTAGCCATGCTCGAAGCCGTAGCGGGTGGCGTGGCGGATCACGTCATGGTTGGAGAGCACCCAGGTGGTGGGGGCGCCCACATTCTTCGCGAAGGTCAGCGGGGTCATGATCGCATCGGTGATCGTCTCCACGGACCAGCCGGAGTTCAGGAAGCCGAAGTTGAAGATCTGATGGCACTCATCAGGCCGCACATACAGGTGCTGGCGAGAACGCGGCACCCATGCCTCTGCCACCATCATGCGATCGCCGGGGTACTCATCGAGGATCGCACGCCACTCGCGGTAGATCTCGTGCACACCGTCCTGGTCGAAGTAGACCGGTGCCACTTCGGGGTCGCCCGCCATCTCGGCTTTGTGCTCGTCGGACTCGTCCGGCAGGCCCGCCGGTTTGATCATGCCGTGCGCCACGTCCACGCGGAAGCCGTCAGCGCCGCGGTCCAGCCAGAACCGCAGCACGCCCTCGAACAGCTCATGCACCTTCGGGTTCTCCCAGTTGAAGTCCGGCTGGGAGGGGTCGAACAGGTGCAGGTACCACTGGCCGGCGCCGTCCTGCTCACGGGTCCAGGCGGAGCCGTGGAAGATGGACTGCCAATTGTTCGGCGGCTCCTCACCGTTGGCGCCGCGACCGTCGCGGAAGATGTACATATCGCGTTCGGGGGAGCCGGGCTCTGCCGCCAGGGCCGCCTGGAACAGCTCATGCTGGTCCGAGGAATGATTCGGAACGATGTCCACGATCACCTTGAGGCCCAGGTCGTGCGCCTTGGCGATGAGATCGTCCGCGTCGGCAAGGGTGCCGAAGCGGGGATCCACATCGGTGTAGTCGGCAACGTCATAGCCGCCGTCCTTCTGCGGGGAGGTGTAGAACGGCGACAGCCAGAGCGCGTCAACTCCAAGGGTCTTCAAATGCTCCAGGCGGGAGGTGATGCCGGGCAGATCGCCCATGCCGTCTCCGTTCCCATCCGCGAAGGACCGGGGGTACACCTGGTACACGACCGCGTCGCGCCACCACTGCTGAGACATGTGTGAACTCTCCTTATTCGGGGACTGTGGTCAGAGATGGGGTCAGAGCAAGCATCTGCACGCCCGGACCGGAACTGGTGAGGGTGAGGGTGCTGGGGGTGAGTGAGGCGCTCAGCTCACCCTGGCGCAGCAGGGTATCGGATGTGTTCGCCTCACCGAGCAGGACGCCGACATCAATGCTGATCGAGTCGTGGCCGGCACGCGCTGCATGCACCAGAACACTGCCTGAAGGATGTGTGCGCACGAACACGATCGCATCATCCGAGGTGTGCAGCCAGCGCAGCCCGCCGGTGTTCAGCGCCGGCTGTTCAGCGCGCAGCCGGAGCACACGGCGAACCCAATCCAGAGTGGCAGCGGAATGCGCGGGAATAGCGCCCGAATCGATCGCTTCCCACGGCATCGGGGTGCGGGAGTGCTCACCGTTGCGGCCCTCACCGGCGAGTTCATCACCGGCGAACACGGTGGGCACACCGGGCAGAGCAGCGAGCAGACCGAACGCCACGTAGGTGCGGTCCACGCTGCCAGTGACGGTGCGGATCCGGGGTGTGTCATGGCTGGAGAGCAGGTTCTGCGAGTGCAGCTGGGACGGGTAGGGCATCTCCGCGTTGTACCGGCGAAGTGTGTGCGCGATTGCGGTGCCGCTCAGGCGTGGAATGCTCATCGGCAGGCCCAGCCAGTTGAGGGAGGAGTCCTCATCGGCGAGCCATGCCCAGATCGGACGGGTGAATCCCACATAGTTCATTGTGCCGTGCCAGCCGTCCCCGTCCAGGTCCCGGGTGGCGTCATGACCGTGCTCGGCGATCAGCCAGTGATCCGCGCTCATTGTGCGGCGCATTGTGCGGGCCACATCATGAGCCAGATCCTGCGCGCCGAAGCGGCCGGTCATGTTCGCAACGTCGATCCGCCAGCCGTCAGCCCCAAACGGTTCGCTGAGGTAGCGGGCTGTGATCGAGCCTGGACCCTCATAGAGCGCTTCGCGCATCGCAGCAGCGCCGTGGTCGAGCTTCGGCAGGCTCGGCACCCCCAGCCACCCCACGTAGGCATCTGTGCAAGGATCCGCTGTGGCATCGACCGGCTCGCTGAACATGTAGAACGCGCGCTCAGGGGCCTC
Source organism: uncultured Dermabacter sp. (assembly GCA_947252755.1). GTDB lineage: Bacteria > Actinomycetota > Actinomycetes > Actinomycetales > Dermabacteraceae > Helcobacillus. Next base: position 115,499 of record CAMXWV010000006.1, on the reverse strand, counting down.
GCGGTCAGCGCGCGCAGCCTGGAACCACTGGTGCCCGTCCCCGGTGTGGTTCGTGGTGAGGTCCAGGATGATCCGCATCCCACGTTCATGTACCGCCCTGATCAGCCGGATGAGAGCCTCATCCCCGCCGAGCAGGGGATCCACGTGGTCAAAGGCGGATGCGTCGTACCGGTGGGCGGAGCCGGCTGGGAAGATCGGCGTGAGATAGAGGGTGTTCGCGCCCAGGGATTGAATGTGGTCGAGCCGGTCGATGATGCCGTCCAGGTCACCGCCGAAGATCTGGCGGCCGTTCTCATGACCCCTCTCTGCTGCGACGCCGTCCCATGGCATGGGGATCGCCCAGTCGGGGAGGTCAACCCGGGGGGTGCCATCGAGCCGGATGGGGGAGGAGTCGGAGCGGGCGAAGCGGTCCGGGAAGATCTGGTACACGATTGCGCTGTCCACCCAGGTGGGCGCCGGCTCATGGCCCACAATGCTGAAATCCGTGGAGTCGGACACGTCATGCGGCGCCAGGCCAGCAGCGGTCAGCCAGGCGTACGGCACGGGGGAGCGGTCAGTGCCCACCAGGCAGAAGCGGTAGCGGGTGAGCGGATTGTGCACCTCCACCGCACCTTTGAACCACTGACCGGCCCCCTCGCGATCCGCGGCGGTCATCGTGGTGGCGACGGGCTCGCCGTCCCTTACCTGGCGCAGCGCAATCGATGCGACCGGCCAGCTGTCCGGCAGCCACAGCCGCACCGTTACCGTGGAGCCGAGCGGCGCCGGGTTCGCTGAGACGCACAGCGGACCGGAGTCGTGAAACGGCTCCACGGCGGGGGGAAGGAGCGGCATCAGCAGATCAGCCCTTGACCGCACCGGAGGTGGAGCCGCCCACAATGTACTTCTGCAGGAACTGGTACAGGATGATCACCGGGATCATCGTCATCACCGCACCGGCAGCGAAGATGCCCAGGTTGTTCGACCGGTCGCCGGACAGCATGCCGTACAGCCCCACCGCAAGTGTCTTGTTCTCATCGCTGGTGAGGAAGATCGAGCCCAGCAGGAAGTCGCTCATCACGCCGACCAGGGACAGCAGGAAGGTGGTGGCCAAGATCGGTGTGAGCGTGGGCAGCAGGATCCGCCAGAAGGTCTGCCAGTGCGTGGCGCCGTCCAGGATCGCGGCCTCGTCGAGCTCCTTCGGCACCGTGTCAAAGAAGCCCTTGATCAGCCACACCTGCCCGAGAGAGCCGCCCAGCAGCACGATGATGTAGCCGGGCAGCGTGTCCAGGCCCAGGAACGGGATCGCCTGGCCAAGGCCGGAGATCATCGTGTAGATCGCGATCATGGCGAGGATCGCGGGGAACATCATGATCAGCAGCAGCGCCAGCATGCCGCCGCGGCGGCCCTTGAAGCGCATCCGACTGAACGCGTAGCTAGCCAGCACCGAAAGGAACACCTGGGTGGTTGCCACCACGGTGCACACGATGACCGTATTGAGATACCAGCGCAGGAATGGGCCGCGCTCGCCGCTGAGCAGACTGCGGAAATGGTCGAAGCTCACCGAGGTGGGGATCAGGCTCGTGGAGGAGACCGTGCCCAGCGGGTTCACCGAGGCGGAGATGACGTAGAGGATCGGAATCGCGGCGAAGATCAGAGCGGCGACGCCCACCAGGTGGCGCCATCCGATCTCCGCGAACCAGCGGCCGATGCTCATGCGGTTCTGCTGAGGAGCCTCGTCCTGAGGGGATGCACTGTGTGCGGAACGCTCGGCGGGGGAGATGCTGTGAGAAGTCATGGTGATGTCTCGTTTCCGCTCAGTTGACGTCTTCGAGGAACTTGGTGAACCGGAACTGGAACGCCGCCAGCAGACCGGTGATGATGAACAGCACCACCGACACCGCGGATGCAAAGCCGAAGTCCGCGCCGGAACCGCCGAATGCGATCCGATACACCATGGAGATCAGGATGTCCGTTCCGCCGCGGGTGAACTCGCCGGGCGGGAACGGCCCGCCGCCGGTGAGCAGCTCGATCGCGTTGAAGTTGTTGAAGTTGAACGCGAAGCTCGCCACCAGCAGCGGCGCGATCGAGACCAGCAGCAGCGGTGCGATCACGCGCATTGTGGTCTGCAGTCCGGAGGCGCCGTCGATGCGGGCGGCCTCCTTCACATCCGACGGGATCGACTGCAGCGCGCCGGTACACACAATGAACATGTAGGGGAAGCCCATCCACAGGTTCGTCAGCAGGATTGCAACCTTTGCCATGGTGGGATCGCCCAGCCAGTTGATGTGCAGCCCTGTGAGGTTGTTGATCAGGCCGTAGTCCTGGTTGTAGAAGTTTGACCAGATCAGCAGCGCGATAAAGCCCGGCACCGCGTACGGCAGAAGCAGGAAGGACCGATAGAGCCGGCGGCCTTTGATGCGGTCGTCATTGAGTGCGAGCGCAAGGAACAGGCCCAGCAGGAATGTCAGGACCACGGAGCCCGCGGCGAAGACGAGGGTCCACCCGAATGCCTTGAGGAACTGCGCACCCACGTTCCCGTTGGTGAACAGACGCTTGTAGTTGTCCAGGCCGACTCCCTGCAGCCAGTTCTGGGAGAAGGCTCGCTTGCCGTCCTTGTCCACGAACGCCTGCTCGCGGCCCACCGTTGCCACGGTGTACGTATCGCCGGTCTTGACATTGGTGATCGTGTCGGAGGCTTCGTCATACTGCAGGGTCTTGGTGCCCTCGAAGGCCGTTCCCGGATCCAGGATGCGGATCGCTGAGGAGTCATCCACCTCCACTGCCACCTCGGAGATCTGCGCGAATGAGGTGTTGACTTCGCGGGCGGTCAGGATCGTGTAGCCCTTCGCCTCCGTGACGCGGTCGGCCTTGAGGGTGACCTGATCCGGCTCCACGGGGGTGAGCGGCTCATCGGTTCCGCCGCGGAAGACCTGGCCGTCCTGCTGGTTGACCAGGAAGAAGGTGTACGGACCGTCAGCGGGAGTGCCGGTGGTGGCCACGCTCAGCGTGTAGCGGGGCGCTCCCGGAACCTGCTGCACCGAGTTGCCGGTGATCGAGGCGATTGCCTCTTCCTTCGTGCCGCGGGAGCCGTCACCGTAGTTGGTGAATGAATATCCCACGGTCAGCACGATCGGGGTGATCAGGAACAGCACCAGGAAGAACGTGCCCGGGAAGATGTACTTCGCAGGGATGAAACGCCGGGTTGTGTAGATCACGAAGATGGCGATCACCGCCACCGTGGTGAACACCAGCCACAGCCACTGCTTCTGCGCGATCAGCAGCGGCAGCAGCCACACCGTGGTGGCGGCCACGATCCCGAGGAACAGGATCTTCGCGATCAGCGGCAGCAGGGTCGTGGACTGCTGTCGATGTGCGGGAGAGGAGGTGGAGGTCATGACTGCGGTCTTTCCGGGCCGGTGGGGCTCCTGGGCGCATCCAGAGAGTATGTGAGGGGCTGCGCCGGCAGAGCACGAGGTGTGCGCTGCCGGCGGGGATGCCGGAGCGCCGGTCGCGCTCGCGACCTGCGCCCCGGTTCGATCAGCTGGCGATCGAGTCTGCGATCGCCTTGCCGGCGTCCTGCATGGTCTTTGCCGGATCGCCCTTGCCGGCCACGACGTTGGCTTCGGCCTGGCCGAGCGGCTTCCAGACGGCAGCCATCTGCGGCAGCGCCGGCATCGGATCAGCCTTCTCAGCGAACTGAGCGATCTTCACCATGTCCGGGTGCTCACCTTCGAGCTTCTTCTGCAGCTCGAGGTTCACCGGCGGAAGCTGGTTGGACGTGAACATCTGCTCCACGATGTCCGACGTCGACGCGATCTCATTGACGAACTGGTTCGCAAACGCCGCGTTCTTGCCCTTGGTGGCCACGTAGAAGACGTTGACGCCTGCGAACGGCTTCGCCTCCTCCATGCCGTCGAAGCCGGGGATAGCGGACATCTGGTAGTCGATGCCGGCCTTGGTGACGTCACTGAGCGCCCACGGGCCGGAGACCAGATACGCGGCCTTGCCGTCGGTGAACAGCGAGATCGCATTGTCGCCGGTGATGGAGGTCTTGAGCACGCCTTCCTTGCCGAGCTCCTGCATCTTCTCGGCTGCTGCGATCGAGCCTTCCTTGCCCACGCCCAGGTCGGTGGCGTCGAGGTTGCCATCGCTGCCGCGGCCGAACAGGTAGCCGCCGGCGGAGGTGTACAGCGGCTGCATGTGGTACGCGTCGCCCTCCTCGCCGATCGGAAGGGACAGCGGAGTCTCAGCGCCGCCGGCCTTCGCCGCCTTCACCAGCTCCTCGATGCTCTTCGGCTCAGGAACGTCAGTCAGCTTCTTGTTGGCGAACAGCACCAGGCACTCGACGGCGTAAGGCACGCCGTAGGTCTGGGAGTCATAGGTGACGGCATCGATGCTGATCGGTGCCAGGGTCTTGTCCGCGCCGTCCGGCAGCTGCACCGGGGAGATCGCGGAGTTCTGCACGAGGTTGCCGATCCAGTCATGGGCGCCGAGCACGATGTCTGGGCCGTTGCCGGCCTGGTTGGCAGTGATGAATGCGTCCTGGAGGTCATTGGCGACTGTTTGCACCACAACGTTGAGACCCTGCGCCTGGCCCCATTTTTCAGCGGGTTCCTTCAGTGACTTCGCCTTGAGGTCATCCGCCCAGATGACGAGGTCGGCGGAGCTGGGGATGGCCGGTGCACCCTCGGCGCCGCCGGCATCGCTGCCGCCGGCGTCGGATGCGCCGCCAGAACCGGAGGATCCGCTGTTTCCGCAGGCGGCGAGGACAGCTGCGCCGACGCCTGCGGCGCCCATGGCGAGGAATGACTTGCGACGGATGAGCACCATTGTCTCCTTTGAACGGTGATGCGCGGCGCACTGCTGCGCCGGGTGGAAGGGATGTTCCCTTTCCTGCAATGTATGTTGCGGATTACAGTTATGCAAGAAGGATGAGAGAGCCTGCAATAATCTTGCATGCTGGGGGAGGGGGTTGCAGCACAGCCTCAGCTGCACAAGAAGGAAAGAGGTCCCGATGAAGGCCCGTCTCATCGATATCGCGCAGGAAGCGCACGTCAGCGAAGCCACCGTCTCCCGTGTCCTCGCCGGAAAGGGCGGCATCTCCCCCGGCACCCAAGAGCGTGTGCTGCGTGCTGCCCGGCGGCTCGGCCGCTATAGCGATGCCGCCATGGGGGCTGTTCCCCTGGTGGGTGTGGTGGTGCCGGCGCATGACAACCCGATCTTCCCCGCTTTTATCGACGCGATCACCTCCGAACTCACCACAGCCGGTGCTGACGCGCTGGTCGGCACCGGGGCTCGCAGCTCCGAGGATGAGGCGAGGCTGTGCGATCGTCTGGTGCAGGCGGGTGCTGAGGGCCTGATCGTGATCTCCGGCATGCACGCGGACTCGGTTCAAAGCCATGACCACTACCGCGACCTGGCCGCGCGCGGGGTCCGCCTTGCCCTCGTCAACGGGGAGGTTGACCGCCTGGATGCAGCCTTCATCACCGCTGACGACGCGTTCGCTGTTCGCCTTGCCGTGGAGCACCTGGTGAATCTGGGCCATCAGCGGATCGGGTTGGCCGTGGGCGATGAGCACACGTGGCCGGTACGGCAGAAGGTGTCGGGGTTCGAGGCGCTCGCCGCGGAGCTGAACGGTCAGGGCGGTGCGGAGGGGCCGGTGCTCACAGCCGCCTTCACCGATTTCAGCTTTGCCGGCGGGTTCCAGGCGGCGGGGGAGCTGATCGCCGCGGGCTGCACCGGCATTGTGTGCGGTTCGGATGTGATGGCGCTCGGCGCGGTGGACGCCGCTCACGACCAGGGGCTGCGGGTTCCGGAGGATGTATCTGTGGTGGGGTATGACGATGTGCCGATGGCGCGGATCGTCAGCCCTTCGCTGACCACGGTCCGACAGCCGGTTCCGAGCATGGCCCGTGCAGCGGTACGGCATGCGCTGGGCACCGAGCACCCCAGCCGCCGCCGCAGCCGCTCGAAGTTCACGGTTCGCCCGGAGCTGGTGGCACGCAGCTCCACCGGGGCGATCAGCCGCTGAGCCCCGGCGGGGAGGGCGGTGCGCGGGGAGGAATCGGCTACGGTAGATGCCGTGACTGAGACGCCCCAGAACCCCACTGACCCCCAGACTCCGACCGATCTTCAGTCTGCGTCTGACCCGCAACAGCCGCAGATCGCCAGCGGCACCTACGCAGCTGCGCTGCGGCGCAATGCGGAGGTTGAGCAGCAGCTCCAGAAGGATCCGTCGACCTTCCGCATGCTCACCGGCGATCGTCCCACGGGTGCCCTTCATATCGGCCACTATTTCGGCACGCTGCGCAACCGTGTGCTGCTGCAGAACGCCGGTGTGGACTCCTGGATCATTGTGGCGGACCTGCAGGTCATCACGGACCGTGACCTGATCGGCGATGTGCGCGGCAGCGTTCAGCAGCTGCTGACGGACTATCTGGCCGCGGGCATTGACCCTGAGCGCTCCACGATCTTCGCCCACTCGGCGATTCCGGAGCTCAATCAGCTGATGCTGCCTTTCCTGGCACTGGTGTCCCAGCCGGAGCTTGAGCGCAATCCCACGGTGAAGAGCGAGCTGGCCGCTGCAGGGCGCAGCGCGATGGGCGGCCTGCTGCTCACCTACCCGGTCCACCAGGCGGCGGATATCCTGTTCTGCCACGGCAATCTGGTGCCGGTGGGCAAGGATCAGCTGCCCCATATCGAGCAGACCCGGGTGATCGCCCGCCGCTTCAACGAGCGCTTTGCCGGCGGTGAGCGCTTCTTCCACGAGCCCGACGCGCTCCTCTCCAAAGCACCGATCATCCTTGGCTTGGATGGGGACAAAATGTCCAAGTCCCGCGGCAACACCGTCATGCTCACGATGTCCGAGAAGGAGACGGAGAAGCAGATCAAGCGGGCGAAGACAGATTCTGAGCGCATGATCGCCTTTGACCCGGACGCCCGCCCAGAGGTGGCGAATCTGCTGACGATCACCGCTGAGTGCACCGGTGGGGATCCGCGCGCTATTGCGGAGGAGATCGGGGACAGGGGAGCCGGCGCTCTCAAGGTGATGTGCGCCGAAGCCCTCAACGAGCATCTGCGCCCCCTGCGTGAGCGTCGTGCTGAGCTGGAGAAGGCTCCGGACTATCTGTTCGATGTGCTCCGCGCAGGCAATGAGCGCGCTCGCGCTCAGGCGGTTGAGACTCTGGATCGGGTGCGCGACTACATGGGAATGCTGTACTGAGGCCTCCGCGGATGAGGGGTGAGTCTCAGATCAGGGGCGCCGGCTTTGTGTCGGCGCCCCTTTAGTCTGGCCGATCAGGCGGAAGGCGCTACAGTGGGGACATAAGCAGAACTTAAGAGACCCCAAAGGAAAGAAGAGACTATGCGCATCCACGACTCCGTCTCCGATCTGATCGGCAACACCCCGCTGGTGCGGCTCAATCACCTGCACGACACGGTCAGAGCACAGATTGTGCTGAAGATCGAATCCTCGAACCCGGGGGCCTCGGTCAAGGACCGGATCGGCCTGGCGATGATCGAAGCCGCTGAACAGGCCGGCGCGCTCGCCGACGGCGGCAGCATCGTAGAAGCCACCTCCGGCAATACCGGCATTGCGCTTGCCATGATCGGCTCCGCCCGCGGCTACCGCGTCATCCTCACCATGCCGGAGTCGATGTCCAAGGAGCAGCGCGCACTGCTGCGAGCGTTCGGCGCCGAGCTCGTGCTCACCGAAGCCGCCGCGGGAATGCGCGGAGCAGTGGAGAAGGCTGAGCAGATCGCTGAAGAGACCGGCGCTGTTCAGGTGAGGCAGTTTGCGAATCCCGCGAACCCGGGGTGCACCGCCGCACCACCGCGGAAGAGATCTGGCAGGACACCGACGGCCGGGTGGATGCCTTTGTTGCCGGCATCGGCACCGGCGGCACCATCACCGGTGTGGGCCAGGTGCTCAAGGAGCGCAAGCCCGAGGTGTTCGTCATGGGCGTGGAGCCGGCAGAGTCCGCGATCCTCACCGGCAGCAAGCCCGGACCTCACCCGATCCAGGGCATCGGGGCGAACTTCGTGCCCGATGTGCTCGATGCCGAGGTCTATGACGAGATCGCTGACATCAGCGGAGAGGCGGCGATGGAGCGCGCCCGCATCACCGCCCGCACCGAGGGGCTGCTGGTGGGAATCTCCACCGGTGCTGCGATCGAAGCCGCGATCGGGCTGGGCAGCCGGGAGGAATTCGCCGGCAAGCTGATCGTGGTGGTGGCCCCCAGCTATGGCGAACGCTACCTGTCCACGCCCCTGTACGCGGAGTACATGGACTGATGGCGCCGCATGAGGGCCGGTTGTCACGGCTGATGAACCGTGCTCGGGCAGTTGCGTCGACGGTGAAGGGCGCGAAGGCTGTGCTGCGTGAAGACCTCGATGCAGCACGCCGCGGCGATCCAGCAGTGCGCAGCGACCTCGAGACGCTGCTGCTCTACCCGGGGCTGCACGCGATCTGGGCGCATCGGCTCTCGCACCGCCTCTGGCAGAACGACCGCACGCGATTCGCAGCGCGTGCTCTTTCGCAGAGCGCACGAGCCCTGACCGGAGTGGAGATCCATCCGGGTGCGAGGCTCGGGCGCCGGTTCTTCATCGATCACGGCATGGGCGTGGTGATCGGGGAGACCGCAGAGGTGGGCGATGACGTGATGCTCTACCACGGGGTGACCCTGGGCGGGCGCGCCCTCAGCCAGGAGAAGCGCCACCCAACCCTGGCAGACGGCGTGGTGGTGGGCGCTGGTGCGCGCATCCTCGGACCGATCACGATCGGTGAATGCGCCCAGATCGGCGCGAACGCCGTGGTGGTCAAGGACGTGCCCGCCGAAGCCACCGCAGTGGGCATCCCCGCCGTTAATCGAGCGAAGAAGGGGCCGCAAGTGGAGGCGGAGCCCGTCGGCACCGACCCTGCGATCTTCATCTGAGCGGGCTGTGCCCGGGGCGCGGATGACTCCAGCCGCCCCCACCTGACAGGGTTCCGCCCGGTCAGGGTCGCCTAGCATGGGGGATATGTCCACCCGACGCTTCGAGCCGCGACCCCACCACCGCCGAATCACCGTGCTGTCCGGGGCGGGCCTCAGCGCTGCTGCAGGGCTCGCCACCTTCCGCGGCCCCGGCGGCATCTGGGATCGTGACCCTGATCTCGAGGCGGCGATGCAAGCGGATCGGCTGCCGGAGAGCCTTCCGGTTCTGTGGCGGGTCTGGGGAGGAGTGTTCACGCAGGCAGTTGCCGCCGGCCCCACTCGAGGGCACCGCGCCATCGCCGCTATGGAGGCCACCGTGCTGACTCAGAATGTGGATGAGCTGCATCAGCAGGCGGGCTCCCAGGCCGTCGCCGAGCTGCACGGTTCCGCTGCGCGCGCAGAATGCGTCGGCCGCCAGTGTGACTGGAGCATGCGCCTTGACCTCCGCGGCAGCGAGCAGCATCCCGTGGACACGCCGATGCACTATGGCGCTCCCGCCGCCTGCCCGAACTGCGGCGCCGCCGTGCGCCCCGCCATCGTCCTGTTCGGTGAACAGCTCCCGGCCGACGCACTCCACGCCGCTGATCGGGCCACCCAGAACTGCGACCTGTTCATCGCGGTGGGAACCTCGAACACGGTGGCGCCGGCATCGCTGCTCGCCCCCGCCGCGCGACGAGCGGGCGCCACCACCGTCTGCATCGACCCGTACGCCGACCGCGAGCACCTTGCCGGAATCTTCGATCACGTCATCGAAGCGGATGCGCACGAGGTGCTGGCGGAGTGGGCGCAGCTGCGCCAGCGCGAGAACCGCAATCCATTCTTAGATCCATTCGGCTGAGGTCAGATCGGCTGAGAGCGGCTTTGGGTCGAGGAGGCAGGGGAGCCCTCGCCGCAGCGGATCAGTCGGCGGGGGTGGGGCTGGGATCAGCCGGCTGGGCCTCGGCGCGCAGCGGCAGCTCCATGAGCAGCTGCTGCTGCCCGAACTCCTCGAAGCCGCGGCGCTTGGTGAACCCTAAATGGGTGAGCAGGGAGTAGCTGCGCCGATTGCTGTGCGGTGTGACCGCGATCAGCATCGGGGCGTCAAGACTCTCCGAGGCCCAGTCGATCACTGCGCGGCAGGCCTCGCGTGCGTACCCGTGGCCCACATGCTCGGGAAGCAGGGCGTAGACCAGCTCCAGTTCACCGCGGTCATAGCCGAGGCTGATCGATCCGAGCATCTGGTCATCCTCTGCGCGGCAGATCGCCCAGCTGCCCCAGGTGAGCCCCAACGGTGAAAGCTCCAACGCCTGACGGGAGGCATAGTCCACCGCGCCGCCCACATAGGCGCGGGTGTCCGGGTGGGTGAGGATCTCGATCACTGTGGAACGGTCCTTCTCCATGGGCTCGCGGATGAGAAGTCTGTCGGTTCTCAACCGCACAGGCCATCCAACTGCCCGTTCACGTGCCACGTCGATCACCTTACGCGATGGCCGGATCTCCGCGATCCAGGTTGGACCTGTAGTCTGATCGCGCAGCCCGAGGCCGTGCTGCTGAAGACTCTCCGCAGAGTCGGAGCCGGCCATGGGCGGGACTATCAACAGGTTGACTGCGCACCGCGCAGAGCTAGGAGTCTAAATGTCCGCTGGAGATCTTCTGAGCACGCCCCTGGAGGCAGTGCACGAGAAGCTTGGCGCTTCGTTCACCGACTTTGCCGGCTGGAATATGCCGGTCCGCTACACCTCGGACAAAGCCGAGCACGCTGCGGTCCGCGACTCCGTCGGACTCTTCGACCTCTCCCATATGGGGGAGGTGTTCTTCACCGGACCGCAGGCGGGCGAAGCACTCGACTACGCCCTCGCCGGCAAGCTCTCCACGATGCAGAACGGGCGCGCGAAGTACACCCTGCTGCTCAACGAAGAGGGCACCATCGTTGATGACCTCATCGTCTACCGGCTCGGTGATGAGGAGTTCATGACCGTTCCGAACGCGGGTAACCGCCTCGTTGCGGCGAAGCTCTTCAAGGAGCGCGCCGAAGGCTTCGACTGCACCGTCGAGGACCGCTCGCTGGACATCGCCCTGGTCGCGGTGCAGGGCCCGAAGTCCGCTGAGGTGTTGGCCGAGCTGGCCTCCGTGGGTGATGTTGAGCTGAACGCCGAGGAGCTTGCCGAGCTCAAGTACTACCGCGTTCTGGAAGGCACCTACAAGGGCAGCCGCCTGCTCGTAGCCCGCACCGGCTACACCGGTGAGGACGGCTTCGAGCTGTACGTGCCGAACGAGCACGCTGTTGACCTGTGGAACGCTACTGTCGAGGTGGCCGGCGACCGTGCGCTTCCGTGCGGGCTCGCCTGCCGCGATTCGCTGCGCCTGGAGGCAGGGATGCCCCTGTACGGCAATGAGCTGTCCACGGAGATCTTCCCAGCCCAGGCTGGCATGGCACGCGTCGTCGCCTTCAAGTCCAAGGAGGACTTCGTGGGCCGTTCGGCTCTGGAGGGCAAGAGCTTCTCCGATCTGCCCGTGCTCGTCGGTTTGAAAGCTGAGGGCCGTCGCGCCGGTCGCTCCGGGTACCCGATCACCGATGCCGATGGCAACGAGGTGGGCCACGTGAGCTCCGGAGCGCTGTCCCCGACCCTCGGATACCCGATCGCTCTGGGCTACGTGAAGCCGGAGTTCTCGGAGGTCGGTACCGAGCTGAACATCGATGTGCGCGGCAAATCGCTGCCGGCCACCATCGTGCAGCCTCCCTTCTACTCCCGCGAGAACTGACAGTTAGACTTCTTCTACCTTCACAAGTGAAAGGAAACGACCATGGCCGATTCTCTGAAGTACAGCAAGGACCACGAGTGGATCCGCGAAGAGGGTGACCTCGCCGTCGTCGGCGTGACCGAGTTCGCTGCCGAGCAGCTCGGCGATGTTGTGTACGTTGACCTCCCCGAGGTTGGAGACACCGTCGAAGCACACACCGAAATGGGCGAGATCGAGTCCACCAAGTCCGTCTCCGACCTGTTCTCCCCGCTCACCGGCGAGGTTGTCGAGGTCAACCAGGACGTCATCGACGAGCCGGAGAAGGTCAACGAGGACCCGCTGGGCGATGCCTGGCTCATCAAGGTCAAGGTGGAGTCCCTGCCGGATGACCTCATGACGAAGGACGAGTACGACAAGCTCACGCAGCAGTGATCGGCGGCCTGAACCTTTACTATGACTGAAAAGAACGAGGCCCTTTACGGCCAGCATTCGTTTGTTCGCCGCCACGTCGGCACCACCAGCGAAGCCCAGGAGACCATGCTGAGCACACTCGGCGTGTCCTCCCTGCGCGAGCTGATGGAGAAGGCAGTGCCGGGAACGATCATCCTCGACGAGAAGATCGAATCCATTCTGCCGGCCGGCGCCACAGAGCCCGAGGCGCTTGCCGAGCTTCGCGACTACGCGAAGAAGATCACCGTCAAGCGATCCCTGCTCGGCCTGGGCTACTACGGCACCCACACCCCGACTGTCATCCAGCGCAACATCCTGGAGAACCCGGGCTGGTACACGGCCTACACCCCGTACCAGCCGGAGATCTCGCAGGGCCGCCTGGAGTCGCTGATGAACTTCCAGACGATGGTTGCGGACCTGACGGGCATGGACCTGTCCAACGCATCCATGCTCGACGAGGCCAGCGCCGCTGCCGAGTCGATGATGCTCGCTCGCCGTGCCAACCGGGCCAAGACCAACGTGTTCCTTGTGGACGCGGACGTTCTGCCCACCACCCGCTACGTGCTGGAAGGCCGCGCCTCCACCCTCGGCTTCGAACTGAAGTACGTGGACTTCGCGGAGGAGGGCCTGCCGGAGGGCGAGTTCTTCGGTGCTCTCCTGCAGTACCCGGGCGCATCCGGCCGCGTGTGGGATCCGACCGAGGTCATCGCCGAGATCAAGCAGCAGAAGGCCATCGCTATGGTCTCCGCTGACCTGCTCGCACTGACCCTGCTCAAGTCCCCGGGAGAGATGGGCGCAGACGTGGTGCTCGGCACTTCGCAGCGCTTCGGCATTCCGCTGGGCTTCGGCGGCCCGCACGCAGCCTTCGTCGCTGTGCGCGACGGCCTCAAGCGGCAGCTGCCGGGCCGGCTTGTGGGCATCTCCAAGGACAAGGACGGCAACCCCGGCTTCCGGCTGTCGCTGCAGACACGTGAGCAGCACATCCGCCGTGAAAAGGCCACCTCGAACATCACCACCGCCCAGGTGCTCCTGGCAGTGATGGCATCGATGTACGCGGTCTACCACGGCCCGGACGGTCTGACCCGCCTTGCGCGCCAGACCGCCGATCGCACAGCCACCCTGGCAGCCTGGGTGAAGGACGCCGGCTTCGAGCTCGTGCACGACTCGTTCTTCGACACCATCCGGATCAAGGCAGCCAGCAAGGCGAAGGACATCGTCGCCGCCTTTGCTGAGCAGGGCTTCCTGGTGCACGGTGTGGATGCCGACCACGTGCAGATCTCCCTAGACGAGACCGTCACGGCGGAGGACCTCGCAGCGATCGCTGACGTTCTCAGCGGATTCGGCTCACCCAAGGGCGAGATCAAGGATGGTGCCGTCACCAGCGGCGCCGGCTGGGACGGACTCGTCCGCGAGACCCCGTTTCTGCAGCACCCGGTGTTCAACTCGTTCCATTCCGAGACCGCCATGATGCGCTACCTGCGCCGCCTGGAGGACAAGGACTACGGGCTGGACAAGGGCATGATCCCGCTGGGCTCCTGCACGATGAAGCTGAACGCTGCCACCGAAATGGCCGCGATCACCTGGCCGGAGTTCAACTCCGCTCATCCCTTCGCTCCGGCAGAGGATGTGGCGGGCTTCGTTGAGCTCATCACCGAGCTGGAGAAGTGGCTTTCGGACCTCACCGGCTACGAGACCGTCTCCCTGCAGCCGAACGCCGGCTCGCAGGGCGAGGTGGCAGGCCTGCTCGCGATCAAGGCGTACCACAACTCCCGCGGTGAGTCCCAGCGCGACGTCTGCCTGGTGCCGTCCTCGGCACACGGCACCAACGCCGCCTCGGCTGCCATCGTCGGCATGCGCGTTGTGGTGGTTGCCTCGGACTCCAACGGCAACATCGATCTCGATGACCTGAAGCAGAAGATCAAGGACCACGGCGACGAGCTCGCCGCGATCATGATCACCTACCCGTCCACGCACGGCGTGTACGAGTCGGAGGTCCGCACTCTGTGCCAGCTCATCCACGATGCCGGCGGCCAGGTGTATGTGGATGGTGCGAACCTCAACGCTCTGCTCGAAGTTGCCCGTCCGGGCGAGTTCGGCGGCGACGTGTCCCACCTGAACCTGCACAAGACCTTCTGCATTCCGCACGGCGGCGGCGGCCCGGGTGTTGGCCCGGTCGCTGCCAAGGCGCACCTTGCAGAGTTCCTGCCGGGCCACCCGAGCATTCCGCAGCCCAAGCATCCGGTTGTGGGCGAGGGTGAGAAGGTGCACGGCGGTGCTCCGGTTGCGCAGGCTCCGTACGGTTCGGCATCGATCCTGCCGATTCCGTGGGCATACATCCGCATGATGGGTCCGGAAGGTCTGCAGCACGCCACGGGCTCCGCTGTGCTCGCCGCGAACTACGTGGCGAAGCGCCTCAGCGAGAAGTTCGAGATCCTGTACACCGGTGAAAACGGCCTGGTGGCCCACGAGTGCATCGTGGACCTCCGCCCGTTCACCGACCGCACCGGCATCACGGTGGACGATGTGGCCAAGCGCCTCATCGACTACGGCTTCCACGCCCCCACCATGAGCTTCCCGGTGGCAGGCACCCTCATGGTCGAGCCGACCGAATCCGAGGACCTGCAGGAGATCGATCGCTTTATCGACGCGATGCTTGCCATCCATGCGGAGGCTGAGAAGGTTGTTGCCGGCGAATGGCCGGCAGACGACAACCCGCTGGTCAACGCTCCGCACACCGCCGAGTGCGTGACCGCAACCGACTGGGAGCACCCGTACTCCCGTGAGGTTGCCGCCTACCCGGGCGTGGATGCATCCGCTGAGGTGGAGGGCTACCACTCGACTCGTGCCATGCGCGTCCAGTCCAAGTACTGGCCGCCGGTGCGGCGCATCGAGCAGGCCTTCGGCGACCGTAACCTGGTCCCCACCTGGGGTGACTTCTCCGGTTCCTTTGAGGACTGATAGCGCGTGAACGCTTAGCGTTCTCCACGGCGAACGTGCCCCGCACCGTTCATGGTGCGGGGCACGTTCGCGTTCGTAGCTGCTCTTCGGCGGCTGCAGATGGCGCACTATGACCCAGGATGAACCCGGTCAGCTGTGCTGGCCCAGGAGCCCGGTAGCATCCTTCGTCATGAGCACACAGATTCAGACCACACACGCAGGTTCACTTCCACGCACCCCGGAGCTCATCGAAGCGAACCGGGCTCGCGAACTCGAGGATGACGGATTCACACCGAAGCAGTCATCGCAGTTCGACGACGCGCTCGCGGCAGCGGTTCAGGCCGTGGTGAAGCGCCAGGCCGACATCGGAATCACCATCCCCGGTGATGGCGAGTACGGCAAGGACATGAGCTCCGCACTGAACTATGGCTCTTGGTGGAGCTACATTTTCGGACGCACCTCCGGTTTGGAGATCACGGGCGCCGACCCCTTCCAGCAGGCGGCGATCCGCTCCACTCCCGGCAATATCCAGCTCACCAGCTTCCCAGACCGGCGCGACTGGGTCCGCTTCTACGATGCCTACAACGACCCGGAATCCGGCATCAGCGTGGGCGAGCGGAAGGCCTTCCCAGCGGCCACCGGACCGATCTCCTACTCAGAGAAGGGCCGTGAACTCGTCCAGACAGATATCCGCAACTTCCAGACCGCGCTCGACGCAGCCGGATACACCACCGGATTCCTCTCCACCCTCTCACCCGGTTCCGGCAGCCGCATCGCCAACGAACACTACGACTCCGTCGATGACTTCCTCGACGCGTGGGTGGAGGTGATGCGCCCCGAGTACAAGGCGATCACCGACGCCGGGCTGACCGTCCAGATCGATGACCCGTCGATTGCGGAGAACTGGGATCAGATCAATCCGGAGCCGAGCATCTCGGACTACCTGGAGTTCACGCAGAAGCGCGCCGACGCGATCAACCGGGCGCTGGAGGGCATCCCCCAGGAGCAGGTCCGCTTCCATCTGTGTTGGGGCTCCTGGCATGGACCGCACACCACGGACATCGAGTTCAAGCACATCGCTGAACTCATGCTCAGCATCAACGCGAAGTTCTTCAGCTTCGAAGCCGGCAATGTGCGCCATGAGCACGAATGGGTGGTGTGGAAGGACGTCACCCTGCCAGAGGACCGCGTGATCGTTCCCGGTGTGGTCTCCCATGCCACGAATGTGGTGGAGCATCCGGAGCTGGTGGCGCAGCGCCTGCTGCGCTTCGCCGAGATCGTGGGGCCTGAGCGGGTGATCGGATCCAGCGACTGCGGATTCGGCGGCCGCATCCACCCGGATATCGCCTGGGCGAAGCTTGAGTCGCTGACCGCCGGGGCGGAGCTCGCTTCCGCTCGCCTCTGAACTCGGCCAGTCAGGTGCGGCGTTCACATTCGGACATGGTTCTGGACGTGAGCGCCGCACTGGCATTTCACTGGATCCATCACCGGCCGCCAGATGGGCGGCACCCACAGTGATCACCGGTGCCCTGCCGGAGCAGCCACAGCCAGAACCGCACAGAAAGGACAGCGCTATGAGCATTGCTGATATTCGTGATCTCACCTCTCACCAGGACGCGCTGCGCATGGTGCGGGACATTGCTGCGGGCAGTGCTCGTCGACCGCTGATCGGCGTCACCAGCGGAACGGCTGTTCTGACCGCAGGAGCCTGGGAGGGCAGCCGAGCCACCGTGCTGGTGACCGCCTACACTGACGCGATCCGCGAAGCCGGCGGCCGGCCAGTGATCCTGACGCCGGACGAACCGTGGAGCCCGGAGGAGCTGGCGGACCTTGACGCACTCGTCCTCACCGGCGGCACGGATATCGATCCGGCCCGCTACGGCGCATCACCACTGCCCACCGACTTCGCCCCGGACCCGGAGCGGGACGCGTTCGAAATCGACCTGGCGCGGGCCGCGCACGCCGCCAACCTGCCGCTGCTGGGCATCTGCCGAGGACTGCAGATCATCAATGTTGCCCTGGGCGGCGCGCTGCTCCAGCACCTGGATGACGCCGAGACCTGTTATCCCGAGGCTTCCAGCGCGGTCACAGAGGTGGATATCGAGACGGATGCCGGCAGCGCTGTGGCCGACGCGCTCACCACCCGTGCCACGGTGCGCGCCTATCATCATCAAGCGGTCAGCACCCTCGCTCCAGGGTTGCGGGTCACGGCGCGGCACGCCGCAAGCGGTGTGGTGCATGCTGTTGAAGGAACCGGGCCGGGATGGCTGCTCGGGGTCCAGTTCCACCCGGAGATCGCGCTGGAAACCCGCGGCGTGCTCAGGCTCCTGGTGACGGCAGCAGCGGCCCAGGCAGCCAAAGCCAGGAGCGCTGCGTCCTCGGTTCGGATCGGCCTAGCGGCGTGAAAACGCGGGCACAGGCGAACGACCACCCGTATCCGCGGTCAGCAGTGAGCCTCCGGTGCGCCGCGCCGCTGGTTCGCGCCGGTTCGAACTCTGGTCTAAGATGCTGGAGATGACATCTTTCAGCGGGGAGGATCGCATGAGCGAGCACAAGGAGCAGCAGGTCCACAAGGGCGACCATGAGCACAGCCTCGGACTGAGCGTGGCTCTGTTCACCCTGCTGTTCGGTATGTTTGTGGCCGGCCTGTACGTGATGAGCCTGTACACGATCAATCACTGGCTGTTCACCATCGGCCTCATGATCTCCATCGTGTCCCTGTTCATCGCGTTCGAACTGGTTCCGCGATTCAAAAACGACTGACCTGACCGGTCGCGGATTCCCGTGACCGGTATTCCCCGTCACCAGACCAGAAGAGGGGCGGCGCCGATATCGGCGCCGCCCCTCTTCTGTGCTGTGGTGTTCTTCTGTGCTGTGTTCAAACGGGCTGTTCTCAAACGGGCTGTGCTCAGGCCCCGGACTTCTCCCGGTCCAGGCGCACCACCGTATCCAGAGCCATCTGGATCATGTCATCAAAGGTTTCCTGACGCTCCAGTGCGGTGGTCTCTTCACCGGTGATCAGATGATCGCTGACGGTGCACAGCGCCAGCGCGCGCCGTCCGAACTGAGCGGCCAGCGTGTAGAGCGCCGCGGCCTCCATCTCCACGCCGAGCACCCCGTACTGCGCAAGCGTGCCGGTGATGCTGGTGTTCGGATTGTAAAACTGATCAGAGGAGAACAGCCCGCCCACTTTCGCCGGCAGTGATCGTTCCACAGCCGATTCATACGCGTAGCGGGTGAGATCAAAATCGGCCGCCGGAGCGAAGGCGACGTCTCCGAAACGGGGGCGATTCATCGCAGAGTCCGTGGAGGCGGCGGTGCCGATCACCACATCGCGCACCGCAACCGATTCGGACAGACCACCGCAGGAACCCACTCGGATGATGGCCTGCACATCGAACGCAGCGAACAGCTCCTGCGCGTAGATGCCGATCGACGGCTGCCCCATCCCGGAGCCCTGCGCGGAGATCCGCACTCCCCGGTAAGTGCCCGTGTAGCCGAGCATTCCGCGTACGTCGTTGTACTGGATCGGGTCCTCGAGAACAGTCTCCGCGATCCACCGGGCACGGTACGGATCGCCGGGCATGAGAACATAGGGTGAAATATCGCCGGGAGCGGCGCCGATATGAGTTGACATAGCGCCAGCGTAGTGCGCTCAGCTCTCAAAGACCTCGACGCTGCCGGCTCCCACGCGCTTCACCTCGGGCGCACGGTCCGTCCAGTCGATCACACTGGTGGGCTCGGCTGCCGGGAGATCCGCGTCGATGATCAGCGGGATCAGATGGCCGATCCGCTCCTGAACCTGCCAGCCGGCGGTGAGGGTCTCCTCTTCGCCCGGCAGGATCAGCGAGGAAGACAGCAGCGGCTCGCCGAGCTCATCGATCAGCGCAATGGCGATGCGATTATCCGGGATGCGCACGCCCACCGTGTGCTTCTTCGGGTGCAGCATCCGGCGCGGCAGCTCTTTTGTGGCCGGCACGATGAACGTGTAAGGACCGGGCGTATGCGCCCGGATCGAGCGGAACGCGGAATTGGAGAGCCGCAGGTACTGGC
This sequence comes from uncultured Dermabacter sp., assembly GCA_947252755.1. GTDB lineage: Bacteria > Actinomycetota > Actinomycetes > Actinomycetales > Dermabacteraceae > Helcobacillus. Next base: position 96,387 of record CAMXWV010000006.1, on the reverse strand, counting down.
CGAGCTGCGCGAATTCGCTGCATACAGCGGTGAAGTGGTGATCTTTGCCCACGTGGCGGATGGTGCGGATCTGTTCGAGCGCGTCGTGCGCATCCAGGGTGCAGCCAAGCGCGTACCCCGAGTCGGTGGGATAGGCGATCAGCTCCCCGGCGCGCAGATGCTCCACCGCACGCGTGATCAGCCGGGGCTGCGGGTTATCGGGGTGGATATTCAGCAGAACTGCCATCAGATCTCCTCGGTGTCAGTCTCTGACCGTGGTGGTGGGCGTGTGTTTGACGCGTCCGAACACCTGCACGAATCCCGCATCGTTCATCACGGCGAGGTGCCCCGTACGGGCCCAGCCGTCACCGGTGAGCGTTTCTGAGGTGCGTTCGCTGTTGCGCCAATAGCCGTGGAACACCTGCGAGCCCTTCACCATCAGCTCGCCCACGGCGCCGCTGGCCATCACGCGGCCGCGATGCTGCGGGTCCACCACGCGCAGCTGCGTGGCGGGAAAGGGAATGCCGATGCTCATCTCCGTCTGGTTCGCCGGTGCGCTCCGGCCGATACCGGCGGGGATCGCGGTCACCACGCAGGACACGCTCAGGCCGTAGCCGATCATCATCGGGAGCCGATCCACGTGGCGCAGCCATTTCTCAGTGAGCTCAGCCTGGACCTTCGCCGCCGGGGTCACCACCACTTTCACCGCGTTCAGATCGAGCTTGCCCTCATCCGCGAGTTCAGTAAGATGCGCCAGCACGCCCACGTCCGCTCCGATGATGGTGGGCGGGTGCTTCTTCACGGCTTTGTCCACGGCGGACTTGTGAAACCGGGGGAGCAGCGTGATCCGCCTGCCATGCAGCAGGCTTGTGGTCAAGGTGTCCGCGAGCCCGGCAACACTGGACAGCGGCCACATCGCCAGGCTCGTCTCCGTGCCGGGCTCGCCGGCATCCCGCCAGAGCTGTGACTGTTCGGCCACGGCGCAGAGATTCTCATGAGTGAGCATCACACCGAGCGGATTGCGCCCGGCGTGGGCGTTGTAGAGCAGAGTGGCCACAGCATCCCTCGCCGGGTACGGGTGCGTGACCGGCAGCGGCGCGGACGTGACCACGTCTTTCCACTTCGCCACATAGAACCCGTCCGCAGCATCAGGAGACTTCTTTCGGGTGCGGCGCACGAACGTGCGGGCGAGTTCCCGAGTCGTCGATCCCGCTACCCGCCGCACGCCGCTGACCGTGCGGGACAGGGAGATCGCGGGCAGCGGGCGCGGTCGGCTCTGCCGCTGCACCGCGATGACTGACAGCGGGAGCGCGTCGGACGGAATGCGGCGCAGCGCCTCGATGCGGGATTCGCAGACGATCGCGGCGACCGGCTCATAGTCATCGAAGAGCACGGACAGCTGCGCGGCCGGAGTATTGGCGGAGTGCTGAACAGCGATGGCGCCGATCCGCAGCACCGCGTGAAAGGCGATGACAGCGTCGATGCTCATCGGCAGCACCAGGGACACCCGATCCCCGGGGCGGATGCCGCGGTCCAGCAGTCCCTGAGCGGCAGCGCGGATGCGTCGCTCCAGCTGCGCGTACGTGAGCTCTTTTCCGCAGCAGTCGAGTGCGGTGCGGGTGGGGAAGCGCAGCGCCGTATCCACAAGAGCGGCCGGGACGCTGTCAAAGCTGGGCCGGATGATCGGCGGCGTCCCAGGCGCGTAGAACTCAGCGAAGCGATGCGGCACCCTCAGCTCCACCCCCTGTATTTGGCTGCAGTGACTGCGAGTCTAGGAGCCGATCCTGAACGGAGGTCGGTCACCGGCGCCGGTTCCCCGCTCGTCGATGTGATCCGCGCCGCAGAGCACAGAAGCCAAAGTTGAGCGGAATAGACTCAACCTTGTTCTCGTTGTTCCTGATGACGGGCCGCTGCGGCGTAGTCCAGCAGCCCAACCAGACCAACGAAAGGAGCGTCGAATGGAGTTCCATTTCACGACCAGGTCGCAGGAAGCCGTCGGCGCAGCCGCGAAGTCCGCGCAGTCGCGCCGCAACACCACCATCACGGCCCTGCACCTTCTGAACACCCTGCTCGGGCAGGAGGACTCGATCGCCACCGCTGCCCTGCAGGAGCTCGGCATCGCCATCCCTGATCTTCAGCAGCGCGTGGACCGCGAACTCTCCGGCCTGGCCCGCGTCACGGGCACCGGCGAAGTCCGCCCCACCGTCCAAGGGGATGGCTACGACGCGCTGGAAGCCGCCGGCTCCATCGCCGGCGCCTCCGCCGATGACGGCGGCAGCGAGTCCTACATCTCCACCGAACACCTGCTGCTGGGCATTGCAACCGCGCCCAGCGCAGCATCCCGCATCCTCAACGACTTCGGCGCCAGCCCCCAGCGACTGACCGCCGTCATCACCAACCTGACTGGGGGAAGAACCATGAACTCACAGAACCCAGAGGCATCGTTCAAGAGCCTCGAAAAATTCGGCGTGGACCTCACCGAACGCGCCCGCGAAGGAAAAATGGATCCGGTCATCGGCCGCGACTCCGAAATCCGCCGCGTCGTCCAGGTGCTCAGCCGCCGCACCAAGAACAACCCCGTCCTCATCGGCGAGCCCGGTGTGGGCAAAACCGCCGTGGTGGAAGGGCTCGCCCAGCGGATCGTGCGCGGAGACGTGCCCGAATCGCTGAAGGGCAAAACCCTCATCTCACTGGACCTCTCCAGCATGGTGGCCGGCTCCAAGTACCGCGGCGAATTCGAGGAGCGTATGAAGGCGGTTCTTGATGAGATCAAGAACGCGGACGGCCAGATCATCACCTTCATCGACGAGCTGCACACCGTGGTGGGCGCCGGCGGCACCGGCGACGGATCCATGGACGCCGGCAATATGCTCAAGCCGATGCTCGCCCGCGGTGAACTGCGCATGGTGGGCGCCACCACGCTCGACGAGTTCCGCGAGAACATCGAGAAGGACCCCGCCCTGGAGCGCCGTTTCCAGCAGGTGTTCGTCGGTGAGCCCAGTGTGGAAGACACCGTCACCATTCTGCGCGGCCTCAAAGACAAGTACGAGGCGCACCACAAGGTCACCATCACGGACAGCGCCCTCGTGGCCGCAGCCACAATGAGCGACCGGTACATCTCCAACCGGCAGCTGCCGGACAAGGCCATCGACCTGGTGGATGAAGCGGCCAGCCGCCTGCGCATGGAGCTCGACTCCTCCCCGGTGGAGCTGGATATCCTCCGCCGCCAAGTGGAGCGCTTGAAGATGGAGGAGATGGCGCTGACCGGCGCTGATGACCCCGGTTCCGCCGCCCAACTGGAGCATGTGCGCTCCCAGCTCGCCGAGAAGTCGGAGGCAGCTGATGAGCTCTCCGCTCGGTGGGAGCGTGAGAAAGCCGGTCTCAACCGTGTGGGCGAACTCAAGGCGAAGCTCGAGGAGCTGCGCATGCAGGCCGACCGGGCTCAGCGAGACGGTGACCTCACCGGCGCCTCGAAGATCCTCTACGGGGACATTCCCCAGATCCGCTCCGAGCTCGACGCCGCCGAGGCAGCGGAAGCCGCCGGCGAAGCCCGTGAAGACCGTGCGCCACTGGTGGCGGACAAGGTGGGTCCGGATGACATCGCCGACGTGGTCTCCGCCTGGACCGGGATCCCTGCCGGCAGGCTGCTCCAGTCTGAAACGCAGAAGCTGCTGACGATGGAGGAGATCATCGGCAAGCGTCTGATCGGACAGAAGAAGGCGGTCACCGAGGTGTCCGACGCGGTCCGGCGCTCTCGCGCTGGCATCGCGGACCCGAACCGTCCCACCGGCTCGTTCCTGTTCCTTGGCCCCACCGGTGTGGGCAAGACCGAGCTGGCGAAGGCGCTCGCGGAGTTCCTCTTCGATGATGAGCACGCGCTTGTGCGGATCGACATGTCCGAGTACGGCGAAAAGCACTCCGTGTCACGCCTGGTCGGCGCCCCTCCGGGGTACGTGGGTTATGACGAGGGCGGTCAGCTGACCGAAGCGGTGCGCCGCCGTCCGTACAGCGTGATCCTGCTGGACGAGGTGGAGAAGGCCCACCCGGACGTGTTTGACATCCTGCTGCAGGTGCTGGATGACGGGCGTCTCACTGACGGTCAGGGCCGCACCGTGGACTTCCGCAACACGATCCTCATCCTGACCTCGAACCTCGGCTCCCAGTTCCTGCAGGACATGAGCCTGGACCAGTCGGCGCGGCATGACGCGGTCATGGGGCAGGTGCGGGCACGGTTCAAGCCGGAGTTCCTCAACCGCCTGGATGACATCGTCATGTTCGACCCGCTGAGCAAGGATGATCTCGCGCATATCGTGGGCCTGCAGATTGACTCGGTGGCCTCGCGTCTGGCCGATCGGCGCATTGCTCTGGACGTGGATGAGCAGGCGTACAGCTGGCTTGCCGAGCGCGGCTATGACCCGGCATACGGCGCCCGTCCGCTGAAGCGCCTGGTTCAGAAGGAGATCGGGGACGCGCTTGCCCGCCTGATCCTCGAAGGCCGAGTGAAGGACGATGACCGAGTGAAGGTCACAGTGGACTCCGAGCGCGATCAGCTCGCGCTCGAGGTGGTCTCGGACAGCTGATTCAGAGCGGAGCACCGGCGGCGGCAGCGTCGCCGGTGCTCCGCCTCTTTAATGACACCGAGGTTGCAGATATCCGCTCTCCCAGGGAGAAATAAGCGGATATCTGCAACTTCGTTGATGGGGAGGGGCGGTTGAGGGCGCCGTGCTCAGCACCGGTACGACGCGGCCCCCGCCGCCGCACGAGCTACCGCCTCTCAGGGCGCCAGGGTGTCAGGGGGTGTCAGGGCGTCAGGGGCGTCGGGGCGTCAGGGGGGGGCGTCGGGGGCATCAGGGGCGTCAGATCACGAGGTTCACCAGCTTCGGGGCGCGCACAATGACCTTCTTCAGCTCCTGGCCCTCCAGCAGTTCCTTGACGCGATCCTCCGCCATCACGGCGGCCTCAAGCTCCTCAGCTGTGATGTCCGGGGACACCTCGAGCTTGTGGCGCACCTTGCCGCGCACCTGCACCACCGCCGTGATCCGGTCAGCAACCAGGTGCTGCGGATCCGCGGTGGGGAACGGTGCCCGAGCGAGCGACTCGCTGTGCCCGAGCCGCTGCCACAGCTCCTCCGCCAGGTGCGGAGCAAGCGGAGACACCATCAGCACCAGCGGCTCCGCCACCTCACGTGGCACGCGGCCGCCCGCGCCGGTCAGCTTCGTCAGATGGTTGACCAATTCGATCAGCTTGGCAATAGCGGTGTTGAACCGCATATGCGCCATCTCAGTGCCCACCGCGTCGATCGTTCGGTGCAGAGCCTTGAGCGTGTCCACGTCTGGGCTGGAGTCGCTGACGATGACCTCGCCGGTCTCCTCATCGATCACCAGACGCCACAGGCGCTGCAGGAAGCGCTGAGCTCCCACCACTGCGCGGGTCTCCCACGGGCGGGAGAGCTCCAGCGGTCCCATAGACATCTCGTAGACGCGGAACGTGTCCGCGCCGAACTGCTCGTACATCTCATCGGGGGTGACGGAGTTCTTCAGGGATTTGCCCATCTTCCCGTACTCCCGGGTGACGGTCTCGCCGTTGTAGGTGAAGGTGCCGTCGGCCGCTTCCACCACATCCTCTGCGGGCACGTACACTCCCCGTGCGTCGGTATAGGCGTAGGCCTGAACATAGCCCTGGTTGAACAGTCGCTGGAACGGCTCCTGACTGGACAGGTGCCCGCGGTCGAACAGCACCTTGTGCCAGAACCGCGCGTACAGCAGATGCAGCACGGCATGCTCCACACCGCCCACGTACAGGTCAACACCGCCCACGCCGCCGGCCTCGCGCGGACCCAGCCAGTATTTCTCATTGGCAGCCGACGCGATCTCGTTCTCATTGGTGGGATCCGTGTAGCGGATCTCGTACCAGGAGGAGCCCGCCCAGTTCGGCATCGTGTTGGTTTCACGGCGGTAGCGCTTCGGACCGTCGCCCAGATCGAGCGTCACGTTCACCCAGTCCTCGCTGCGGGACAGCGGGGTCTGCGGCTCCGTCTCCTGGTCATTCGGATCAAAAGTGGTGGGGGAGAAGTCATCCAACTCCGGCAGCTGCACCGGCAGCTGATCCAGCGGCAGCGCAATCGGCGTGTCCGGGTCATCCTCCGCGTACACGATGGGGAACGGCTCTCCCCAGTAGCGCTGGCGGCTGAACAGCCAGTCCCGCAGTCGGAATTGCGTGCGCGCACGGCCGAAGCCCTCCGCCACCGCATGGTCCAGCGCCTGCTGCTTTGCCTCGTCAATGCTCAGACCGTTGAGGTTCAGGCCTTCGATGGCGGAGTTGATCTTCGTTCCCTCGCCCGTGTACGCAGTATCCGGGCTGTGGTCCGCTGGGGGCTGCACGGTGCGGATGATCGGCAGGTCGAAGGCGCGGGCGAAGTCCCAGTCGCGGTCATCTTCAGCGGGAACTGCCATGATCGCGCCGGTTCCGTAGCCCATCAGCACATAGTCCGCGGTGAACACCGGAATCTCGCGCCCGTCCATCGGGTTCACCGCGAACAGACCGGTGAACACGCCGGTCTTTTCCCGGTCCTCCGCGGTGCGGTCGCCGTCGCTGAGCGCGGCAGCGCGATCCTGGTGGGCGCGCACGGCATCAGCCGGGGTCGTGTGGCCGCCGGTCCAGGCGCCCTGGGTTCCCTCCGGCCATTTCGCCGGCAGCTCGCCTGGCTCGGCGAGAAGCGGATGCTCCGGGGAGAGAACGGCGAACGTGGCACCGAACAGGGTGTCGACACGAGTAGTGAACACCTCGAAGGAACGCCCCACGAATGGGGAGGAGCCGGGCGCGGCGAACTCGAATGTGATCTGCGCACCGTGGGACCGGCCGATCCAGTTGCGCTGCATGATCTTCACCGACTCCGGCCAGTCCACGCGCTCAAGGTCATCGATGAGGCGGTCCGCGTAGGCGGTGATCCGCATGTTCCACTGGCGCAGGCGGCGGGTGAACACCGGGAAGTTACCGCGCTCGGACAGACCCTCAGCGGTTACCTCTTCGTTTGCAAGCACGGTGCCGAGGCCCGGACACCAGTTGACCGGCGTCTCCGACACGTACGCGAGGCGGAATGAATCCACCAGCTCCTGCATGTGCTCCGGCTCGTACTGCACCAGGAAGTCGAACGGGGTGCGGTCACCGGGAATCCAGTGGCGCTCATCCGGCTTGCGGTTCACCCAGTAGTCGGGCAGTTCGATGCCGAGCTGATCGGCCAGTGCCCACGGATCCACCTCTCGATCCTGGATGGCGCCTTTCAGCTCGCCGATCGGTCGTGCGCGGCCCACCACCCCATCGACGTTCGGCGCGGATGGGTCATACCAGGAGTCGAACAGCTGCAGGAAGATCCACTGCGTCCACTTCACGAAGTCATAATCCGTGGTGGAGATCGAGCGGCGCAGGTCATGGCTCAGCCCCAGCCGGAACAGCTGGCGGGACATGCTCTCAATATTCGCTTCGGTGGAGATCCGCGGGTGGGTCCCGGTCTGCACGGCGAACTGTTCAGCGGGCAGGCCGAACGCGTCGTACCCCATGGTGTAGAGGACGTTGCGGCCGAGCATGCGGTGGTAGCGGGCGAGCACATCGGTGGCGATATACCCGAGCGGATGGCCCACGTGCAGGCCGCGGCCTGACGGGTAGGGGAACATGTCCATGATGAAGGACTTCTCGGGCAGCGGGGACCCGTCCCCGGCGAATGCGCCCTCCGGGTCAACAGCGTGAAAGGTGCCGTTGTCCTTCCAGAACTGCTGCCAGCTCTCCTCGATCTGGCCTGCCATCGCGGCGGTGTAGCGGTGCGGTGCCTCAGTCATGCCTTGAGTCTATCGGCGTCGGCTGAAGCACCCCCAGTCTGTTCAGGAGCGGCGCAAGGAGAACGCTCTGCTCAGTCCCCGCCGTGCCCCGCAGCCGGCAGACCGCTCATGCCGAGCACTCGTTCCATGATCCGCGGGATCGCACTGTTCAGCACCGCGTAGGTGTCCTCGAAGCCCTTCGCATCCCCATACCAGGGGTCAGGCAGCGGCTCGCCCTTCGCGGCTCCCTCCACGAAGTCGGTGACCAGGAACAGCTTCTCCTCAGGCACGCCGAACTCCCGCATCCGCTCCAGGTGGAACTCTTCGGCAGCGATGATCAGGTCCAGGTCGGCAGCGTCCCCGGACCCGATCCGGCGGGCGTGGTGCCCCTCAACATCCACCCCGCGGGAGGTGAGCAGATCTGCGGCGCGGCGATCCATCGGGTTGCCCGTCTCTTCACTGGAGACGCCGAAGGACTCGATGATCAGGCTGTCGTACTGCTCGCTGCTGATCGTGCCGTCTTTCAGCAGCTGCGCGGCGTAGTCCCGCGCCATCCGCTCGGCCATGGCGCTGCGGCAGATATTGCCCCAGCAGAGGAATGCGATGCGCATGGTGCTCCTTCTGGTTGTCTTTCGCTGCCGACGCGTGCGACGGATGTCGGATCGGCGCGGACTGTGCACCCGGTGCCCGCTGATGCCGGGCATCGGGCGCACAGGGTGTGCTTCCTTGAGTCTGCCAGCATTCGCTGGGTGAGCCGTCCGTCGCTGAACGGGGCTGGTCGTGGTGTCCGGGTTTCGCTGAGGAGCATGGGCCTTGTCCCGGTGCATGGCCTTGGCTCGTGCAGCGCTCAGGTGAAGAATGCCGCCGCTGCCAGCAGCACCCCGAGTGTGCCGATCGAAGTGACCAGTGCGGTGTCCCGGGCTACTTCTTCGCTTGTTTCGTAGTGCGCCGCCGTGACATAGACGTTCTGAGCGGTGGGCAGCGCGGCCAGCACGATCGCGGTGAAGAGCGCGTCGGCGCGAAGCCCGAAGAGGAAGAAGGCGACTGCGAAGGCGATCAGCGGCATGATCAGCAGCTTCACAGTGCTGGCCAGTGCGATATCAGCTCGGTAGCCGTCATCTTTCGCCAGCGGTTTCGAGGCCACCAGAGACATGCCGAACGCCAGCAGCAGGCCGGGGATCGACAAGCCGCCCAGGATCTCAATGGGCTCCATGACCAGGTCCGGCAGATGGATGCCGGCCGCGAGCAGCGCAAGGCCTAGAGCCGCAGCACCGATCGTGGGGTTGGCGGCGATGGCTGCCGCGGTTGCGCGCAGGCTCGGTCGGCGGCCGCTTTTGACCGAGTGGAGAGCGAACTGGGACAGCGGCGTGAAGATGCCCATCTGCCACAGCACCACGGGCAGGGCGTAGGCGATGTCTCCGAGCACGTAGGCTGCGATCGGGAAGCCCATATTCGCGGAGTTCACCATGGAGGCGGAGACAGCGGTGACGATCGTCTGCTCAGGCCGGCGGTCCCGAACCAGCAGATGGGCAGCAGCACCGGCGATCAGTGCGGCACCGGCGGCGGAGATGGCGGCGATGGCAAAGCTGGAGCTCAGCACCAGGGACAGTTCGGAGTCCAGCAGCGCCGCGAAGACGAGTGCGGGTGTGCCCACGTAGTAGGTGATGCGGTTGAGGACCAGTCGGCCTGATGGCCCGAGCACTCCGGTCAGGCCGAGCGCGATGCCCACGGCCACCAGGACCGTGATGATGAAGAAACCGCTGAGAACGCCGAGCATTGAATTTCAGGTGCCTTCAGCGGGATGCGGCCTGATCCGACCTGGCCGGAACCTTCTGGGCGGCGGCGGGAGAGGGCGTCGGGGTCGTCTTAGGCCAGGTCATCACAGCCCCGGTCATCACAGACGGGGTCGTCTCAGGGGTGAGCGTCATGCGCTGATTCTATCGGCGGTGCGGACATGCTCTGATTCGGCCCGGCCTGCCCGAGCCCTTGAGTCGCTGCCGCCCGGCCGCTTTAATGGATGGGCAGCTCACCAGCATCCGCTGGGGCGCCGATGGCGCCATTCGAAGAGCCCCAGACCCGCACCTGTGAGGTGCGCAGAGCGACCAGGGAGTCGACCATGCCCAAAGCAGCCCGGCGCCGCCCCAAACCCACTTCATTCGAGGAGCTTCCGCTGCCCGGTGAGCTGATCGATGAGCTGGGCTTTCACGGCTTCACGCGCGCATTCGAGATCCAGGAAGTAATCCTGCCTGATGCGCTCGCCGGCCGCGATGTGCTGGCCCGCGCTGAAACCGGCAGCGGCAAAACCCTGGCCTTCACTCTTGCGATGACCGCGCGGTTCCGCGGCCGCCGCGCTCATAAGCGCCGCCCGCTCGGCGTGGTGCTTGTGCCCACCCGCGAGCTTGCCGTGCAGGTGGTGGACTCCATCCACCCATTCGCCCGCGCGGTCGGCGTCCGCGCGCAGCTGGTTGCCGGCGGCATGAACATCGAGAAGCAGGCCGAGGCGCTGCGCACAGGCGCAGTGATCGTGGTGGCCACCCCGGGCCGGCTCAAGGACCTGGCGATCCGGGGCGATCTGTTCCTGGACCGGGTGGAATGCACCGTCATCGACGAGGCTGACCACATGGCGGATCTCGGATTCCTGCCGCAGATCGTCGAGATCCTGCAGAACGTGCCGATGGGAACCCAGAAAATGCTGTTCTCCGCCACGCTCGATGACCAGGTGGAGGAGATCGTGGACCGCTTCCTGGTGGATCCGGTGCTGCATGAGACCACCCCCGTGGCGGCGAAGGTGAAGACCATGCGCCACGAGGTGTTCCAGATCAATCCCAAGCGCAAGCGTCAGATCACCGCGCAGATCGCGAACCGGGACGGGCGCACCCTCATCTTTGCCCGCACCCAGCTGGGGGCGGAGCGGATGGCGGCAGAGCTCGTTGAGGTGGGGGTGCCCGCAGCCGCCCTGCACGGGTCGAAGCAGCAGGGGCTGCGCACCAATGTCCTTGCCGGCTTTAAACAGGGCGCATATGACGTTCTGGTTGCCACGGACGTGGCCGCCCGCGGCATCCACATCGATGACGTCTCCCTCGTCATGCACGCCGACCCTGCTGAGAGCGCCAAGGACTACGTGCACCGGTCTGGCCGCACCGCCCGCGCCGGCGCGCACGGCATCGTGGTCACCCTGGCGCTGCCGCACCAGAAGGAGCAGGTTCGCCGCGTCATCACCGAGGCGGAGGCGCCCGCCCAGTGGCACGATGTTGACTCTGAGAGCGCTGAGGTGATTCGATTCGTCGGTGGGCGCGCGCCCTCCGGCGAGCCGGCCGAGGACCCCGCCCGCATCAAGCACAAAGGTGCTCCGCGCCGGCTGGACCTCAGCCGGACTCGGGGAGCCGATCAGCGCAAGGCCCAGGAGCGCCGTGAGAATCAGGCGCGCCGCTCCGTTTATCGGGATGATCAGCCCGGGGCACCCGCAGCCAGCGGAAAGCGCGCACCTCGGGGCGCCGCGAAGCAGCCCCGCAGCCAGTGGCGGTCAGCGTCGACCGCATCAGCTGGCTCCACTCACCGTCAACGACGCCGGAAGCAGAGGTAAGCATGACTGTCAGCCTGTTCGACCTGTTCAAGATCGGCATCGGCCCCTCCTCCTCCCATACGGTGGGACCGATGCGCGCTGCCGCGGAGTTCGCCCGCGAGATGCTCGCGGACGCATCCATCCGCGAACGGATCGACCAGCTGGAAGTCCACCTCTACGGCTCCCTTGCCGCCACCGGCGTCGGCCACGGCACGCTCGACGCGGTCGTCCTGGGACTGGAGGGCAATGACCCCGAGACCATCGACCCGGTGGCCGGCTGGGAGCGCGCCAAACAGATCGAAAAGGAGGGCGGACTCCGCTTCGGCGGTGAGATCCCCGTGAACCTGCGGCCCTCCACGATCATCGTGCACCCGCTGACCTTCCTTCCCGAACACTCCAACGGCATGAGCTTCGCCGTGCTGGATGAGACCGGTGAGGAGATCTTCGCCCGCACCGCCTTCTCCGTGGGCGGCGGCTTCGTGGTCAACAAAGAGGACATGGCCGGCGCCTCCGACTCCGGCGCCTCTGATGCGGATGACGACGCGGTCAACCCGATCTTCACCACCGGTGCGGAACTGCTGCGCGTGTGCGAGGACACCGGCATGTCCATCTCGGACGTTATGCTCATGCGCGAACGGCAGTGGCGCTCCGATTCGGAGATCCGTGAGGGCGCGCTGAAGATCTGGCAGACCATGAAGGAGTGCATCGACAACGGCCGCTCCACGGCCGGCACCCTGCCCGGCGGTCTGAACGTCAAGCGTCGCGCCGCAGCCTGGTACGACTCCCTGCAGGCAGAGGATCCCCTGTCCATCCATGACAACGCGTTCGACTGGGTGTCCATGGCGGCGCTCGCTGTCAATGAGGAGAATGCTGCCGGTGGCCGCGTGGTCACAGCGCCCACCAACGGCGCCGCCGGAATTGTGCCCGCCGTCCTCTTCTACGCGATCAACTACCTGGAGCTTGAAACCCAGGAGGAGAAGGACGACGTGGCGGTGCGCTTCCTGCTGGCCGCTTCAGCTGTGGGCAGCCTGTTCAAGGAGAACGCGTCGATCTCCGGCGCCGAAGTGGGCTGTCAGGGTGAAGTGGGCTCCGCCTCAGCGATGGCGGCAGCAGGCCTGGCAGAGGTGATGGGCGCCAAGCCCGCGCAGGTGGAGAATGCGGCGGAGATCGCGATGGAGCACAACCTTGGCCTCACCTGCGATCCGGTGGGCGGACTGGTACAGATCCCCTGCATCGAGCGCAATGCGATGGGTGCGATCAAAGCGATCACCGCGGTGCGCTTTGCGCTGCGCGGCAACGGTGAGCATTTCGTGTCTTTGGATACGGTGATCGAGACGATGCGCCGCACCGGCAAGGACATGCACGAGCGGTATAAGGAGACCGCGATGGGCGGGCTGGCCATCACCGTTCCGGTGGCACTGCCGGAGTGCTGATCCGCTGAGTTCTTTCTGCTGGCGGATTGCGGTCCGCGCAGCCGGGCACCTGCGATACCGTGGCCTTCACCACAGACTGACGGGACTGTGTGCCGCGCCGACCTGGAGGAACAATGACGTCTCCCAGCCACAACGCTGAATTCGCACCGCCTGCGGACTTCGCCGCGAACGCGGTGGCCACCGCGGATCTCTACCGGGAGGCGGAGACCGACCGTCTTGCCTTCTGGGAGAAGCAGGCGAAGATGCTCGACTGGACAACCGACTTCACCGAGGTGCTCGACTTCTCCACCCCGCCGTTTGCGAAATGGTTCCAGGACGGCACCCTCAATGCCTGCTACAACGCGGTGGACCGCCACGTGGAGTCCGGCCACGGGGATCAGACGGCGCTGCTCGCCGAATATGAAGACGGCTCGGACGCATCCTTCACCTACGCCCAGGTGCAGGATGAGGTGTCCCGCATGGCGAACGTGCTCACCGACCTGGGCGTTGCCACCGGAGACCGCGTGGCGATCTACCTGCCGATGGTGCCAGAGGCTGTGTTCGCCATGCTTGCCTGCGCCCGCATCGGCGCCACCCACTCGGTGGTGTTCGGAGGCTTCTCCGCTGACGCCCTGCGCTCCCGCATCGATGATCAGCAGGCGGTTGCCGTCATCACCGCGGACGGCCAGAACCGGCGCGGCAAACAGCTGCCGCTGAAGAAGGCCGTGGATGACGCGCTCGAAGGATCCGCGGGCTCGGTCACGGCGGTTCTGGTGGTGAAGCGAACCGGGGGAGAGGTCCAGTGGACCGAGGGCCGCGACCATTGGTGGCATGAGCTGCGGGAGGCTGCGTCGGCCGAGCATGCGCCGGTGCCGGTGCCGGCCGAGCATCCGCTGTTCATCCTGTACACCTCCGGCACCACCGGCAAGCCGAAGGGAATCGTCCACTCCACGGGCGGATACCTCACCCAGGCGGCATACACACACCGCACGGTGTTCGATGTGGTGAGCGATCAGGACGTGTTCTGGTGCACCGCGGACGTCGGCTGGATCACCGGCCACAGCTATGTGGTCTACGGGCCGATGGTCAACCGCACCACTCAGGTGATCTACGAAGGAACTCCGGACACCCCGCACCGCGGCCGCTGGTGGGAGATCATCCAGAAACACGGTGTGACGATCTTCTACTCCTCGCCCACCGCGATCCGCACCGCCATGAAATGGGGTGAGGACATTCCCGACCAGTTCGATCTGAGCAGCCTGCGCCTGCTCGGCTCAGTGGGCGAATCGATCAACCCGGAAGCCTGGCACTGGTACCACCGCGTGATCGGCGGTGGCCGCTGCCCGATCGTCGATACCTGGTGGCAGACTGAGACCGGCGCCATCATGATCTCCCCGCTGCCCGGTGTCACCACTCTGAAGCCCGGCTCCGCGCAGGTTGCGCTGCCGGGAATCTGCGCGGATGTGCTGACCGACCTGGGCGAGCCGGCGCCGAACGATGAGCCCGGTTTCTTGGCGCTCACCCAGCCGTGGCCGTCGATGGCGCGCACGATCTGGGGTGATGATCAGCGCTTTGTGGACACGTACTGGTCCCGCTTCGACGGCTGCTACTTCGCTGGTGACGGCGCCAAGCGCGATGAGGACGGGGATATCTGGCTGCTCGGCCGCGTGGATGACGTTATGAACGTGTCCGGCCACCGCCTGTCCACCACGGAGATCGAGTCCGCGCTGGTGGCGCACCCGTGGGTGGCGGAGGCTGCCGTCGTGGGCGCCGCTGATGAGACCACCGGTCAGGCTGTGGTGGCCTTTGTGATCATCCGCTCCGACGCGCTCGCAGATGTGGAACAGGCCGGCGGCGATGACGCCGCCGCCGAGACGCTGCGGGCCCATGTGGGAGCGGAGATCGGCCCGATCGCCAAGCCGAAGCGGGTGCTGCTGGTCACCGAGCTGCCGAAGACCCGCAGCGGCAAGATCATGCGCCGCCTGCTGCGTGACGTGGCGGAGAACCGTACGGTGGGGGATACCCAGACGCTGGCTGACGCCTCCGTGATGGACCTCATCCAGCAGGGTCTGAGCGGCAAGTGAGCGTTCTTCTGGAAGAATAGAGCCATGGCAGAGAAGAAACCCACCCCATTCGCGAGCGATCCCACAAAGACGCGGGCCACGCTCGATGACGTTGCCGAATCCGTCGGCATCACCAGCGCTGTCGCTGTGCGCGCGCTGCGCAATGAAGCGGATATCAAACCGGACCTTGCCAAGCGCACCCGTGAGGCGGCGGAGCGGCTGAACTTCCCGCTGGAGGACATCTCGGCTGAGGACGCGCACAACGGCGTGATCGCGGTTCTGGTCAACACTATGCGCAACACGTGGATCTCGGACCTGGTCCGCTCGATCCGCATCGAGCTCGCCGCCACCGGCCGCACCGTGGTGGTGGTGCCCACCCGTCAGCGGGTTCCGGAGTATCCGATCACCCTTGACGAAGCCTCGATCTCATCGCTGGTGCGCCTCGGTGTGGACGGATTCATCATGGCGTCGGACCTGCCGGATATGGAAGCAGTGCGCCGAGCCATCGGCAACCGTCCGATCGTGTCGATCGGCGCCTCCAAGGATCACATCGGCACGATGGACACTGTCCGCATCGATGATGAGGCCGGCTTCGGGCTGCTCGTTGACCACCTCGTGGCCATGGGACACACCTCCATCGCGCACGTGGGCGGTGTGGGGATGGAAGTGGCGAAGGAGCGGGCCGAAGCGTTCATGGCCGCGATGAAGCGCCACGGTTTGGAAGCATCCGCCCGCGTGGAGCCCGCGGACTTCAGCGAGCAGGTGGGCCAGACCGCCGGCTCCATGCTGCTGCGCGGTTCCACGATCCCCACCGCCATCACCTGCGGCAATGACGTGAGCGCCACCGGTGTGCTCGCCGCCGCGATCGATGCGGGATACAGCGTGCCCGAAGAGCTCGCACTGACCGGCTACGGCAACACCTCGCTGTCCGCATCCGGCACCACCCAGATCACCAGCGTTGACCCGAACTCCCGCCGGCTCGGTGCGGTTGCTGCGCAGTTCATCGTGGAGCGGGCCGGCGGCTACGACGGCCCTGCCCGGGACGTGGCAGTGACACCGCAGCTGGTGGTGCGCCGTTCATCCTCGTCAAAGCCCCGCCCGGAGAAGAAGCGTAGGACCCGCATCACGGTGGACTGAGAAGTACCCCGTTTTGACCGAGCAGACCCTGATAGGTTCTACCCATGACCAACTCTTTCAACGACCGTCACCAGCGCACATCGCAGCGCTCGATCGGCGAACTCATCTCCTCCATCAAGAACGAGATCACCGGCGTTGTCCAGCGCGAGGTCGCCATCGCGAAGAAGGAGTTCACGGACATCGCGGTCAAGGCAGGCACCACGCTTGCCCTCGCCGCTGTGCTGCTGTTCTTCCTGCTGAGCGCCTGGGTGATGCTGCTGTTCGCCGGCGCCTGGGGCCTTGTAACCCTCGGCCTGCCCCACTGGGGAGCGTTCCTCATCATGACCGGCATCCTCGTGCTGCTCGCCATCGTGTTCGGCATCATCGCCTTCATCGTGGCGAAGAAGATCCGCGCACCCGAGGTCACCATCGACACCGCCACCTCCGCGGTCGCGGCCGTCCAGGGACAGCGCACCAGCACCTCCGCCTCCTATGACGAAGCCTTCGAGGAGCTCTACGGCAAGCAGATCGCAGACAGCTGACCAGCGGCTCAGCACCCTCAGCAGAAGCGGGACCCTCCACGGATGGTCCCGCTTTTCGGTTCCCCAGAACCCCCCGATAAACTGCAGGCGTGACTCTTCGACTGCATGATTCCGCCTCCCGCACCGTGTCCGACTTCACTCCGCTGAAGGAGGGAGAGGTCAGCCTCTACGTGTGCGGGCCCACCGTGCAGGACGGCCCCCACATCGGACATGTGCGCACCTTCCTTGCCTTCGATGTGCTGGTGCGCTGGCTGCGCCGGAGCGGCTACCGCGTCACATACGTGCGGAACGTGACGGACATCGATGACAAGATCCTGGCCCGCGCCGCAGAGGAGGGCGAGCCCTGGTGGGGCTGGTCCATCACCCATGAACGGATCTTCCAAGAGACCCTGGACCGCTTCGGCGCGCTCCGCCCCACCTACGAGCCCCGCGCCACCGGGCACATCACCGAGCAGGTGGACTTCATGCAGCGCCTCATCGAACGCGGCCACGCCTACGCGGACGGCGAGGGCAACGTGTACTTCTCCGTCACGTCCCTGCCGGAATACGGGTCGCTGACGAACCAGTCGCTGGATGAGATGATCGACGATCTCGAAGCGCCGGAGCGCGGCAAGCGCGACCCGCGGGACTTCGCCCTGTGGAAGCAGGTGAAGCCGGAGGAGCCGGAGACCGCGTCGTGGAACACCCCGTTCGGACGCGGCCGGCCAGGCTGGCACCTCGAGTGCTCGGCGATGAGCCGCAAATACCTCGGGGAGAGCTTTGACATCCACGGCGGCGGCCTGGACTTGCGCTTTCCGCATCACGAGAACGAACAGGCGCAGTCCTTCGGCGCCGGCTACGGCTTCGCACAGCGCTGGATGCACTCCGGTATGCTCACCGTGGACGGAATGAAGATGGGCAAGTCCCTGGGCAACTTCATCACCGCTGCCGACGCGCTCGCCCAGAGCACACCGCAAGCGATCCGCCTGGCACTGGTGGGCACTCACTACCGCTCGAACGTGGAGTTCAACTCCACCAGCCTGCGCGAGGCTGAAACGGTGTTCTCACGCCTCGCCTCCTCGGTGACGCGGGCGCTGGAGCTGGTGGAGCGCGGCGGCGCAGCCGACCAGCTGCAGGATGTGATGACTGCTCCGCTGCCCGCGGAGTTCACCGCCGCGATGGATGATGATCTCGCCGCAGCGGAGGCACTCGCGGTGGTCCATGCGCACCATGCGCAGCTGAACACCCTGCTTGCCTCTGGCGCGCCTGATAAATCACAGGCGGCCGCTGCGGTGTCCACTCTGCGGGCTATGCTGGATGTCTTCGGTCTGGACCCTGTCCAGTGGCAGGCCGCACCGGCTGCCGGCGGAGGGGAGAGCAGCATCAAACAGGCGCTGGACGCGCTGGTGTCAGCACAGCTCGCTGAACGGGCAGAAGCCCGCGCAGCCAAAGACTGGGCTCGTGCGGATGCGATCCGTGACCGGTTTTCCGCCGCAGGCATCACGATCGAAGACGGTGCGGACGGCGCCCGCTGGCGCCTTGCAGACAGCTGAGCCGCAACTCGCTGCTCACCCCACGCAGCGTGACGATCTGAGGAGACAGCATGGCAGCAGGTCGAAAGGGCCCGAAGGTCGGGTCGGGAGGCAACCGCCGGCGCGGACTGCGCGGGCGCGGCCCCACCCCGAAGGCTGAGGACCGTCCCTACCACAAGGCGTACAAGGGCACCCATGACACAGTGGGCCGCTCCGGCGCTAAGACCGGCAGCCTCGCTGCGAAGCCGCGCGTCCAGAAGAACACGGCTAACCGTCCAACCCACATCGCCGGCCGCAACTCCGTGCTGGAGGCGCTGCAGGATGAGGTGCCCGCGCTCGGCCTCACTCTCATGATCCGGATTGATGCTGATGATCGGGTGCGCGAGATCCTGCGGATCGCGCAGGCTCGCAGCATCCCCGTGCACGATGCGACCCGCCATGAGCTGAACCGTCTCACCGATGACGCGGTCCATCAGGGGGTTGCGCTGACAATTCCGCCCTATGAATACGCGGACCTGGACGAGCTGATGGACATTGCCAGCCAGCAGTTCGATGTGCCCCTGTTCGTGGCGCTTGATGGCCTCACCGATCCGCGCAATCTCGGTGCGATCCTCCGCTCTGCCGGCGCCTTCGGCGTGCACGGCGTGATCATCCCGGAGCGGCGCAGCGCTCAGATGACGGCAAGCGTGTACAAGGTGGCAGCCGGTGCGGCAGGCCGCGTCCGCGTGGCGCAGGTGACGAACCTCAACCGCGCTCTCGATGAGCTGAAGAAGCGCGGGGTATTCGCTGTGGGCCTGGATGCGGACGGTGATCAGCAGCCGCGTGAGCTGAGCTTCGCCACCGATCCGCTGGTGCTCGTGGTGGGTGCTGAAGACAAGGGCATCTCCCGGCTCACTCGGGAGAAGTGCGACTCGATCACCTCGATCCCGATGGCAGCTGCCACCGAATCCTTGAACGCGTCGGTGGCAGCATCGATCGTGCTGTATGAGGTGGCGGGGGCGCGAGTCCGAGCAGGGCGGGCCTGAGTCAGATTCCGATGATCGGGATCGCTGACGTCTCCGAGGTGATCAGCGCCTGCTCATCCTGCCGATGCGTGAGCACCGACTCCACATAGTCTGCGACCGCTTCGTCCATCGGCACATCGTGCCCCAGCCGGCGGGACAGGTACCATTTGTGCTCGAGCAGCTCGTGATAGAACTCCGGTGCCTCCAGTTTGCGGCGCAGGGGCCGCGGAATCGACCGCACCACCGGCTCATAACGCTCCTTCAGCCAGTCATGGGCCACGAACTCCTCGTCCTCGCCCTGCTGATCTGTTTCAGCTGCAAACTGGTCAAGGTCATTCAGCAGGCGCCGCGCCTGATTCTCCTGGGCATCGATGCCGGTGAGCCGCAGCAGTCGCCGAGCATGATGCCCAGCGTCCACCACCTTCGGCTGAATGCTGACGCTGGTGCCATCCAGATCCGTGGTGATGTCCAGTTCGTCCACATCGAATCCCAGGCCGTTCAGCATCTCGATGCGGGCTGCCACCCGCCACTTCTCATCAGAGCTGAATGTCTCCCGGCCCGTCAGCGCCGTCCACAGGTCGTGATATCGAGTGATCAGGGTGTCCCCGATCTCGATTGCGTCCACGTCGTCGCGCAGCTTCTCTCCGGCCTGCAGATCGAACAGCTCGCCGATGATGTTCGTGCGGGCGATGTCCAGGTCCTCCATGCGCTGGCCATCCGACAACCGCTCTTTGACAGCGCCGGTCTCCACATCCACCAGGTATGCGGCGAAAGCTCCCGCATCCCGGCGAAACAGAGTGTTCGAGAGTGACACGTCCCCCCAGAAGAAGCCCACCAGGTGCAGGCGCACCATGAGCACCGCGAGCGCATCAAGCAGGCGATGCGCGGTGTCCGGGTTGCTCATCTGGCTGAACAGTGCACGGTAGGGGATGGAGTACTGCAGGTGCCGAGTCACCAACAGCGCATCAAGGCTCTGTCCATCGGCGGATTCGCGTCCGCTGACCACTGCCACCGGCTCCACCGCGGGGATGCCCAGCTTGCCCAGGATGCGCAGCAGGTGGAACTCATTGCGAGCGAGGTGCTCGTTGATCTCTTTGAGCGCCAGCACTCGGCCGGACACTCGCGCGAAGCGCACCACGTGGCGGGAGATGCCGCGGGGGAGGGAGGCGAGCAGCTCTGATGGCCACTCGTCCAGCGGCTCGTTCAGCGGCAGATCGAGCAGCGCCGGGTCAGGGCGCGCAGCTGAGATCTCGAGCGGTGACATGGGTCCATTGTCTCCCACGAACGGCCGCTAGCAGAAGAGAGGGCACGCGTGATGCATGCCCTCTCTGCTGGTCAGCGGCTCGCATGGGGAGCAGCTGGGTGGGATCAGCCGCCCAGGCGCTTACCTGTTTTGAGATCGAACAGGTGAGTGTGGTCCGGCTTCGGACGGAAGTAGACCGTGTCACCCTTCGCCGGAGGGGTGCGGCCGTCCACACGGGCGATGATCGGCTTGGCGTTCGGATCAGAGCCGGCCAGGCGTCCGTAGATGTACGCGTCAGCGCCGAGCTCCTCCACCACATCGACCTCGACTGCGAGGCCTTCGCCTTCACCGGTGAGCTCAAGGTCCTCCGGGCGCACGCCCACAGTCACCGAATTCTCGTTGGATTCGGAGATGGTGGAACGCTCCACGGGGAGGGTGGCGCCGCCGAACTGGACGCCGCCGTCCTGGATCGGCTGCTCGATGAGGTTCATGGCGGGGGAGCCGATGAAGCCGGCCACGAACACGTTGTCGGGGTGGTCGTACATGCGGCGGGGGCTGTCCACCTGCTGGAGCACACCGTGGTCCAGGACCGCCACGCGGTCGCCCATGGTCATAGCCTCGGTCTGGTCGTGAGTCACGTACACCGTGGTCACGCCGAGCCGGCGCTGCAGCGACGCGATCTGCGTACGCGTGGACACGCGCAGCTTCGCGTCAAGGTTCGAGAGCGGCTCGTCCATGAGGAACACCTGCGGGGAGCGCACGATCGCGCGGCCCATCGCCACGCGCTGGCGCTGACCGCCCGAGAGCGCCTTCGGCTTACGGTCCAGGTACTGCTCGAGATCCAGGATCTGCGCGGCTTCCTGAACCCGCTTGCGGATCTCGTCCTTCGCCACGCCCTGGATCTTCAGCGCAAAGCCCATGTTGTCCGCCACGGACATGTGCGGGTAGAGCGCGTAGTTCTGGAACACCATGGCGATATCGCGGTCCTTCGGCGGAACATCGGTCACATCGCGCTCGCCGATGAGGATGCGCCCGGCATTGACCTCCTCCAGACCTGCGAGCATGCGCAGCGCGGTGGATTTGCCGGAGCCGGAGGGCCCAACGAGCACAAGGAACTCGCCGTCTGCGATATCGATGTTGAGGCTGTCCACCGAGGGGGTGTCATTGCCCGGGTAGATGCGGGTTGCATTCTCATAGGTCACGGTTGCCATGGGTGGCCTTCCCTTCACCGGCAGGTACGTGCCGGACGATCCGTTGTGAAGCAGCCGGGCATCAGCGCCCGGCCTCCCGCCAGTGTAACCCACCTGACATCCGCTGCCGACGGCGTGCTCATCTGCCCGCCGGCGAGCCCGCCCGGATGCCCGACGAGTCCGCCCGGATGCACGTCGGGTCCGCCTGGTAGAACGGAGGCATGAAGCTCACTGATCTCACCACCAAGATCCTTCGCGGACGGCACCCCAGAACAGGCGCGCTGCGCCTGGTGCAGGCCGGTCATCCAGCGCTGCGCGCAGCCAGCGCTGCTGAGCGCGGCCAGCTGCCGGACCAGCAGCTGCTGGAGCTGCTGAACGCGATGGTGGACACCATGCATGACGCGCCCGGCGTGGGAGTGGCCGCACCGCAGGTGGGGCTGCCGCTGCGGGCCGTGGTGATGGAGGACCGGGTGCACCCCGGGCAGGAGGACGAGTTCGGCCGCAGTGATCTGCCGCTGATGCGCGTGCTGAACCCCCGCTACGAGGAGGTTGCGGGCTCCACGAGCTTCGGCTTCGAAGGCTGTCTGAGCGCGGACGGCTGGCGCTCCATCGTGCCGCGCCCCACCCGTGTGCGGGTGCGTGGCACTGTCATCTCCCCGAGCGGTGACCGCTCGGAGCTCGACGAGGTCTGGTCGGGGTGGAAGGCGCGGATTTTCCAGCACGAGGCCGATCACCTGGACGGGATCCTCTGCCATGACCGCGCCGTGCCGAAGTCGATGATCCGCGACGAGTACCTTCCCTACTATGAAGACCTGGCGGATGCCGTGCACTATCTCAGGCTCACCGGTCCGATCACCGAGCTCGCCCCCGGCAGCACACAGCTGCCCGGCTGAGCAAGAACTGCCCGGTTGAGTGCGGATCGCTGATCGCAGCAACACGGGGGCGGGTCCTGCGCCATTGCAGGGCCCGCCCCCTCATCAGCGGTGTGGTCCGCTCAGTCCTTGAAGAACTCCTTCGGGGTGTGTTCGTTGAAGAACTCCGGACCGGCCTCGACGGCGCGCTGGAATGATGCGCGGATCTCCGCCTCTGCCGCGGCGCGTCCCTCCCAGTGGGCGCCTTCCACGCTCTTGCCCGGCTCAAGGTCCTTGTACACCTCGAAGAAGTGCTGGATCTCCAGGCGGTGGAACTCGGACACGTCTGTCAGCTCCTGGCGGCGGATCTGCCGCTTGTCCTCCACGGGAACCGCGATGATCTTGTCATCGCCGCCGGCCTCATCGCGCATCCGGAACATTCCCAGCGCGCGGCAGCGGATCAGGCAGCCGGGAAATGTGGGCTCCTCAAGCAGCACCAGCACGTCCAGCGGATCGCCGTCCTCGCCCAGCGTGCCCTCGATGAAGCCGTAGTCATCCGGGTAGCGGGTGGCGGTGAACAGCATCCGATCCAGCCGGATGCGGCCCGTGAGGTGATCCACCTCGTACTTATTGCGATTCCCCTTCGGGATCTCAATCGTTGCGTCGAATTCCACGTGTGACTCCATTGGCTCAAGGAACAGAATGAAGGGACCCAACCGATCAGCGGGCGGATCAATGGCTCCACATTAGCGGACGCGTCGCTTGTGATCTGCGACGGCCGCGCTCAGGTACTGTGGCACTGGCTGGGTGATGACTGCGAGGAGGTGCGCTGTGTTCTCCGAGAAGCGCCTGCGCGCCGTGATCCTTGCGGTGGCGATGGCCCTGCCGGCCGGCATTTATGTGATCGGTGATGCCGTGGACGCCTTCCCCGGCATCATCACGATCCATGACTCGTCGGCTGAGCCGCCGCGCAACCCGCCCGCTTCCGGCGAGGACCGCGCAGCGCAGACCGCCGCGGCCCTCCCGCCAGCTGAGAGCACAAGCCCGGCCGCAGCCGACGGTGACGCCATGCTCAGGGCGATGACGAGCGCAGCAGACCTGGATGCGATCGGCGCGGCCTCGTCCTTCACCGTGGTGGATGCTGAGACCGGTGAAGTGATCGCGCAGCAGGACGGGACGGCTGCGCGCGTGCCAGCGTCCACTCTCAAACTGCTGACCGCGATCGCGGTGGCGCGTGAGGTGCCGCTGGATCAACGGCTGACCACGCAGACCCAGCTGAACGGCAGTCAGCTGTTCCTGGTGGGCGGCGGAGACATGATGCTGACCGTGGACGGCACGCCGAAGGTTCCCGATCAGGATCTGCCGCGTGCCTCACTCGCGGATCTTGCGGACGCGACGGCGGCCGATCTGAAGCAGCGGGGAGTGACCGAGGTGACGCTGCACCTTGACGATTCGCTCTTCGGCCAGGACCCGATCAACCCGGCCTGGGGCGAGAACGGGCCGGACGGCGGGTGGGTGGCGCCGATCTCAGCGATCGGACTTGACGGCGGCAACACCACCACGAACCCGTATGGGGCAAAGTCCGCAGATCCGGGCATGGATGCCGCCACGGTGTTCGCCCAGCAGCTGACCGATCGCGGCATCACCGTGACCGCAGCTCCGGCTCGGGCCACAGTGCCGGATGGCGCGGAGCCGATCGCACGGGTGCAGTCAGCTCCAATCGAGGACCTCATCCGGCACACCCTGGTGGCCTCTGACAACACCACCGCGGAAGTCCTTGCACGGCTTCTGGCCGTGCGCACCGGCAAGCCCGGAACCGTGGCCGGAGGACGTGAAGCCGTGCTCGCCGGAGTCACCGCCGCAGCCTCAGATGGGGGATTCAGCATCAGCGGACTGCGTCTGGCCGACGTCTCCGGCCTCTCCACCGACAACCGAGTCCCGCCCGAGCTGTTCGCCCATCTCGCCGCGTGGGCTGCCACCGACGGCCCAGAGGACGTCCGCACAGTCTTTGCTTTGGTGCCGGTCGGCGGCTTCAACGGCACTCTGATCGACCGGTTCCAGAACGGCTCCTCTACCCAGGCGCGCGGTCTGGTGCGCGGCAAAACCGGCTACCTGTCCGGCACCTCCAGCCTGGCCGGCATCACAACCCTGCCGAACGGGCGGGTGATCGGGTTCACCATCGTGGTGCACGGCTTCGAGTCAAAGGACGGCAACGCCGCGAAGGATGCGGTGGATGCGATTGCGGCGGCGATGATCGCCGGTGATCCCGCCTCATGATGGCCGGCCCGCCTGCGTCCGTTGCGCGAGCACGCCTCGCAGTCCGAGCCGCGCTCACCCAGCGGCTGACCGAACTGGCTGACCACACCGCGTCACTGGAGCTGTCCCCGCGGGTGCTGGTCGGCTTCAGCGGGGGAGCGGACTCGCTTGCCCTGCTCACCACCACCGTCTGGTGCGCGCAGCGCATGGGCATCGACGTTGACGCCGCCATCATCGACCACGGCCTGCAGCCGGACTCGGCCCGGGTTGCGGAACGCGCCGCGGTGACCGCTGAACGCGTCGGCGCTGCGCAGATCATCCAGCGCCGGGTGGAGGTGGCGGGGACCGGGGGAGCGGAGCAGGCCGCCCGTGCTGCCCGGCACGCTGCCCTGGCCGAGATCGCGGATGCTCAGCAGTCTCTCGCGATCCTGCTCGGACACACCTTGGATGACCAGGCTGAGCAGGTGCTGCTCGGCCTTGCTCGGGGCGCTGGCGCCCGGTCGCTCGCCGGCATTCCCCGCAGACGCGGACGCATTCTCCGCCCTTTCCTCGGCACCGGCCGCGATGAGACAACGGGGCTGTGGCGAGCGGATACCCAGGACATCTGCGACCGGCTCGACCTTGATGTGTGGCAGGACCCGATGAACGACGATGCTGACCTGCTGCGCATCGCGGTGCGCACACAGGCTCTGCCCGCGCTGGGGGAGAGCCTGGGAGAGCACGTCAGAGAAGCGCTCGTGCGCACCGCGGACCTGCTGCGCGATGACGCTGAGCACCTGGACGCGGAGGCCTACCACGTCGCTGAGGCGGTGCGCGTCGACGCTGTCCGGGACGGAGTGCTGCTTGCGCTGAACGCGTATCAGCTCGCCGGGCAGCCCCGCGCAATCCGGACCCGTGTGATCAAGCTTGCCTCCCAGCAGGCTGCGCGCGACGGCGGCCGCCCGAGCGGAAAGACTCTGCTGCGCCGGCAGATCCTGCAGGTGGACGCTCTGCTCACCACCTACCACGGACAGGGGCCGGTGCCGCTGCCGGGTAAGATCGAAGCCCGGCGGGATGAGGGCGCACTGCTCTTCACCGCCACTCACCCCCAACCCCTGCGCGGAGGCCACGATGACCACTTCTGACCTGCACGGTGAGGTTGACCGCATCCTGCTTGATGAACAGCAGATCGCGGACACGCTCACAGCGCTGGGCGAGCAGATCACCCGCGACTATGCGGATGAGCCGCCGGTCCTGGTGGGCGTGCTCAAAGGAGCGGTCATGGTGGTGGCCGATCTGGCGCGGAAGATCGACCTGCCGATCGAGATGGACTGGATGGCGGTGAGCTCCTACGGCAGCGGAACGAAATCTTCCGGTGTGGTGCGGATCCTCAAGGACCTCAGCGCGGACATCACCGACCGCCATGTGCTGATCGTAGAAGACATCATCGACTCCGGCCTGACCCTGTCCTGGCTGCGCGCCAATCTGCGCTCGCGCGGCCCCAGGAGCGTGGAGATCTGTGCACTGCTGCGCAAGCCCGACGCGGTCAAGGTGGATATCGATGTGAAGTACGTCGGCTTCGACATCCCGAACGAATTCGTGGTTGGCTATGGCCTGGACCACGCGGAGCGCTTCCGCAACCTGCCGTATGTGGGCGTCTTGAAGCCGTCAGCGTACAGCGACTGAATGCTCAGCCGCCTGCCGCCCGATCCGGGATAGGTTGGCGCCACGCAACCCTCGAGAATCGGATACTCACTCCTCTATGGCTACGAAGAAGAAAACGCGCGTCCCCTCGCTGGCGCTCGGCATCATCGCGCTCCTTGCGACCATCTTTCTGCTCGTCAATGTGTTCGGCGGAGGCGGCTACAAGCAGATTGACACCGAGCAGGGCCTCGCGCTGCTCAAGGGCTCTACCGTTGAGCAGGCTGAGATCGTGGACGGCAACCAGCAGCAGGTGAACCTGGTGCTGACCGAGGAGTTTGAGGACAAGGGCAAGAAGGTCCAGTTCTCCTATGTGACCGCGCGTGCTGATGATGTAGTGGCTGCGGTGACCGAGGCGAAGCCCGCCAAGGGCTACACCGACACGCTCGCGCAGTCCTCCTGGATCTCCTCGCTGCTGTTCACCTTCCTGCCGCTGCTGCTGTTCCTAGGCCTGTTCTGGTTCCTCATCATGAACGCGCAGGGCGGCGGCCGGGCCATGCAGTTCGGCAAATCCAAGGCGAAGCTGTTCAACAAGGAAGCCCCCAAGGTGACCTTCGCGGACGTTGCCGGTGCTCAAGAGGCCGTGGAGGAGCTCGACGAGATCAAGCAGTTCCTGGTGGACCCCGAGCGGTACCAGCAGGTGGGTGCCAAGATCCCCAAGGGCGTGCTGCTCTATGGGCCGCCCGGAACCGGTAAGACCCTGCTCGCCAAGGCCGTGGCCGGCGAGGCAGGCGTGCCGTTCTACTCGATCTCCGGCTCCGACTTCGTGGAGATGTTCGTGGGCGTGGGCGCAAGCCGGGTGCGCGATCTGTTTTCCACCGCGAAGGAGAACTCCCCGGCGATCATCTTCATCGATGAGATCGACGCGGTGGGCCGTCACCGCGGCGCCGGCATGGGCGGCGGCCACGATGAGCGCGAGCAGACCCTCAACCAGATGCTGGTGGAGATGGACGGCTTCGAGGAGAATCAGAACGTCATCCTCATCGCCGCCACCAACCGCGTGGACATCCTGGACCCCGCGCTGCTGCGCCCGGGACGCTTCGACCGTCAGATCGCCGTGGAGCTGCCGGATCTCAAAGGCCGGCTGAAGATCCTGCAGGTGCACGCGCAGGGCAAGCCCCTGGCGAAGGACATCGACCTGGAGAACATCGCTCGGCGCTCCATCGGAATGTCCGGCGCTGACCTTGCCAATGTGCTCAACGAAGCCGCGCTGCTTACTGCTCGCAGCGGCAATCAGATCATCGACAACCGCGCCCTGGATGAGGCGATCGACCGCGTGGCCATGGGGCCGCAGCGTTACTCGAAGGTGATGACCGACCGGGAGCGTCAGATGACCGCGTACCACGAGGGCGGTCACGCGGTGGTGGCGGCTGCGCTCAACAACTCCGCCCCCGTCACGAAGGTGACGATCCTGCCGCGCGGCCGCGCCGGCGGCTACACGATGGTGGTGCCCACGCAGGATCGCAATTACCAGTCCCGCAATGAGCTGTTGGACCGCCTCGCGTATGCGATGGGCGGATACGCAGTGGAGGAGGGCATCTTCCACGACGTCACCACCGGTCCGAGCTCGGATCTGCAGAATGCCACGAAGATCGCCCGCACGATGGTGACACAGCTGGGCATGAGCGATGTGGTGGGCCAGGTGGCGCTCGCCAGTGATCAGGACGAGGTGTTCGTGGGCATGCAGCAGGGGCAGGGCCCCCGCTACTCCGCAGAGACCGCGCGCCTGATCGACCAGGAGGTGCGCCGCCTGCTGGATGACTCTCTGGACGAGGCGTGGGCGATCATCCGGGACAACCGTCAGGTTCTGGACCGCCTGGTGGAGGAGCTTCTGGAGAAGGAGACGCTCAACGAGGCTCAGCTCGCGGATATCTTCAAGGATGTGAAGAAGCGGCCGAAGCGGCCGATCTGGCAGTCCTCCGCGGACCGCCCGGTGTTCCATGACCCGATGGTGGGGGATGCTCCGGGACAGCTGCCGGCTGACCCGGACGGCAGTGAACAGAAGACCGGCGGTGAGCCGCTCTCCCCGCTGCCGCCGGAGCTTCCGCAGCCCGGCGGCGATGACCCGCAGATCCCAGGAGCGTGAAATGAACAGCGAGCAGACCCCGGATCCGATCGACCGCGCCCGCATCGAAGCGGCCGTGCGGGAGATCCTCACCGCGGTGGGGGAGGATCCGGAGCGTGATGGCCTCCGGGAGACGCCCGCGCGAGTGGCAAAGATGTACGCGGAGGTGTTCCGCGGCCTGCATGAGGACCCCACAATCCATCTGCGCAAACAGTTCGATGTGGATCACAAGGAGCTCGTCATCATCCGTGACATCTCCTTTCACTCCATGTGCGAGCATCACCTGCTGCCATTCCACGGAACCGCGCACGTGGGCTACATTCCGGGAACCGCCGGCAAGGTGGTGGGCCTGTCCAAACTCGCCCGGGTCACCGAGGGGTTTGCTGCCCGCCCGCAGGTGCAGGAGCGCCTCACCTCGCAGGTGGCCGACGCGATCATGGAGGAGATCGGTGCGCTCGGCGCGATCGTGGTGATGGAGGCTGAGCACATGTGCATGTCCATGCGGGGCGTGAAATCCCCGCGTTCCACCACGATCACCAGCGCCGTGCGCGGTCAGCTGAAGAAGGAAGCCACCCGCTCTGAGGCGATGAGCCTGATCACCGGGGGGCTGGGTCACCGATGAGCAGAGTGCTGAACGTGGCTGATGCGCCGCCCTGGCGCTCGCCGAAAGGTCTGCCGGATCGGCTCGCGCAGGCACGCCGCACGCTGACGATGGGGATTCTGAACGTCACCCCCGATTCGTTCTCCGACGGCGGTGAGCATCACACTCACGATGCCGCGGTGGCCCACGCCCGCTCCATGGCGGCGGACGGCGCGGACATCGTTGATGTGGGCGGGGAATCCACCCGCCCCGGGGGTGAGCGCGTCAGCGAAGCAGAGGAGCTGCGCCGGGTGATCCCGGTGGTTCGCAGCCTTGCCGCGGACGGCATCGTGATCAGTGTGGACACAATGCGCGCCGAGGTCGCATCGCAGGCGGTCCAGGCGGGTGCACTGATCATCAATGACGTGTCCGGTGGCCTCGCCGACCAGGACATGCTGCGGGCAGCGGCCGATGCGCGCACCGCACTCGCTGCACCGCCGGTGTTCGCAGCGATGCACTGGCGCGGGCACAGCGATGTGATGAATGACCTCACCGAGTACACCGACGTGGCCCAGGATGTGGTGGCCGAGCTGAATGCCCAGGTTGAGGCCGCCCTCACTGCTGGGGTGGACCGGGAGCACCTGGTGCTGGACCCAGGGTTCGGGTTCTCCAAGAAAGGCGCCCAGAACTGGGAGCTGCTGGAGCGGATCGGCGAGCTGGAGGCGGTGGGTTTGCCGCTGCTGATCGGACTGTCCCGCAAACGATTCGTGACCGCGTTGGACGTGGACCGGGATGTGGCTACCGCAACCCTGTCCGCGATCAGCGCTGCCCGGCATCACTGGGCGGTGCGCGTGCATGATGTGGCGGCCACGGTGGCCGCTATGCGGGTGATCCAGCGTCTGTATGCCGGCGTGGACGGCACCGCTATCGGCCTGGGTGACCACAGCGCTGATTCGGCTTATCCGAGGAGCTGACATGACCGGCTTCCATCCCGCTCCGCTCGATGTCATCCACATGGAGGGTTTTGCGGTGCACGGCCTGCACGGTGTGCTCGACCAGGAGAAGCGTGAGGGCCACACTTTCCTGGTGGACTGCCGGCTCCAGGTGGACACCCGCTCAGCAGGCCGCGACGACGCTCTTGACCGCACCGTCTCCTACGCGGATGTGGCCGCGATCGTGCAGCGCGTGATCTCAGCGCCCAGCGTGGACCTTATCGAAACACTTGCCGCGCGTATTGCTGAGGAGACGTTCGCCGCGCATCCGTTGGTGCGGGCTATGACAGTGCTCATCAACAAGCCCACCGCGCCCATTGACATGGACTTTCGGAATGTGGCGATTGAGATCACCCGCCAGGCGCCGCCAGTGCTGGCGGTTCTCGCTGTGGGATCCAATCTGGGGGATCGGGCGGACCACTTGCGCCTTGCGCTGGCAGAACTGGAATCCGCAGACGGCGTTGAGGTGATCGCCGGCAGTGACCTGGTCGAAACCGCCCCGGTAGGCGGTGTGGAGCAGGGGGACTTCCTCAACGGCGCCATCGCGGTGCGCACCACGCTCAGCCCCTGGCAGCTGCTGGACCTTGTGCAGCATATTGAGCAGCGAGCTCGGCGGGTCCGGCTCGTGCGCTGGGGCCCTCGCACTCTGGACGTGGACGTCATCACCTGGGGGGACCTGCAGCTGGAGGACCCGCAGCTCACCCTGCCGCACCCGCGCGCCCATGAACGCGCCTTCGTGCTGCAGCCGCTGCTGTCCCTGTCCGAACAGCTGGGCTGCGAGCTCTCATTGCCCGGTCGAGCACCGATTCGTGACCTGATCGCCTCGACAGTGGATCTGGAAGGCCTCCGCACCGCTGGGCTGCGCCTTCCCGGATACGGCCAGGAGGCACAGGAGCCAGCGGTGCCGTACGGAACTGACGAGCCCGCGGAGAGCTGACGCGTGCGGCCCACCTCGATCCTGATCCTGACCGCTGCAGCGGTGCTGGCAGGAGCCTGCGGATTGCTGCTCGGCACTCTTCTCACCTCCTATGGGCAGCCGCTTCCACTGCCCGGCTGGTTGCCCGGGGTCATGCTTCTGCTGCTCACCGCGGGCCTGCTCTACTGGGGCCTGATGCTGCGCCGCTACTTGGAGGAAAGCGAGGAGCGGGCCGAGAAGCAGATCACCGCCCCGCGCCGTTACGATCTTGATATGACCACCGCGTTCAGAATTGTGATCCTTGCCCGGGCAGCATCCTGGACGGGCTCGCTGGTGGCCGGGTTCTTCGGCGGTGAGCTCCTTTTCCTGATCCTCAACGGCAGCGGAACCCTGATCGGGGCGATCGCCCCCACCGCGTTCAGCACCCTCACCGCGCTGGCACTCTGCGTGGCGGGTGTGGTTGTGGAGCGCTGGGGGATGCTGCCGCCGCCGGGCGGCGATGAGGAGGCAGCGCAGGCAGAGGCCAGCGGCTGACAGATATCGACTTTCGTCGGAGGCGTCGCTGGCGGCGAGGGGGTCAGACTGAAGGGATGAGAACTTCAGCGATTCCCCTGCCCAGTGCAAGCCCGGAGCTGACTTCCGTCTCCAGGAAGCTGGTGCTGGTCCGGCTGCTGGCAGCCGCGCCTCGGGCGCTGTTCGTGGTGCTGGTCGGAGCGGGGATCAACGTCGTCGGCTCCCTGGTCGCTGACGACCTCTGGTGGCTGCACCTGGTGGCGGCGCCGCTGTATGTGATCGTCCTGCTGTGGATGATGCTGCTGGCGCGCCGCACCCGGGCGATCGCCTATGCGATCCGCGAGGATGACATCGTGCTGCGGCGCGGGCGCATGTTCCGCAGCTACACCGCAGTTCCCTACGGGCGGGTGCAGGATATGAGCATCAACGAGGGCCCCCTTGAGCGGATGTTCGGACTGTCCCGACTCACCGTCAAAACGGCCGCCAGCTCCGCTTCAGCGATGACGATTCCCGGGCTGAGCCCGGAGGAGGCAACCCGACTGCGTGCCCATGTGATGCGCGAAGCCGTTGAGAAGATGGCCGCGCTGTGAGCGTTCCCGATCACGACCTGCCCGCCCCTGAAGAGTTTCGGCGGATGCACCCGCTGACTCCGCTGTTCATCGGGTGGAAGGTGTTCGCTGGGCTCATCGCGCTGCTGAGCATTCAGAACCTCGGAGCGCTCGTCCAGGAGTTCACGCTGCGCCGCCTCGCCATCGCCGGTCTGATCCTGCTCGCGCTGATCCTTGTGATCATTGCGTTCAGCGCTGTGTCCTGGGCGATGACGCGCTACGCGGTGACTGAGAACGGCGTCTTCGTGACGCGGCGGCTGATCAGCATCCACCGCCGCATTGCGCCCCGTGAACGGATCGACTCGGTAACGATTCAGCGGCCGCTGCTGCCGCGCCTGCTCGGACTGGCGAAAGTCCGGGTTGAGCTCGCCGGCGGTGGCGACTCCGGAGTGGACATCGCATACGTGAGCTCCGCTCGCGCTGAAGAGATCTACCGCCAGGTGCAGGAGCTGACTGCATCACAGGCGCCCACTGACGCAGAGTCTGAGTCGGCGGGCGGGCTGCGCAGCCGCGCCCAAGACTTCCTCTTCGACCATGTCACCGAGGGGCAGCTGTTGGCGCGGGTCCCCACCAGCCGCCTGCTGCGCTCACTTCTGCGCGATGTGGGCCTCTGGGTGAGCATGGCGGTGTCCGTGGTCTTTGCAGTTGCAGCAGTCGCCGGCATGATCGTGGCGGAAACGTTCAGCATTGCCGCCCTGGTGCCCGTCTTTGCGGCCGTTGTCATCGGCCCACGTCTCCTGCTCAGCCGGGTGGAAGCGGGGTGGGGATTCGTCTCCCGCAGCACAGATACTGGACTGCGGACGCGGCGCGGCCTGCTCAATACTCGATCGGACTCGATCAGCGCCAACCGTGTGCAGCAGATCAGCCTGGTGCGCCCCTTCCTCTGGAGTGGACCAGGCTGGGCCCGTGTCACCGCGGAGACCGCGGGGGCTGCAGATGACGGGGACGAATCCGGCAGCGGGCTCATTCTTCCGGTCGGCACCCGCGAGGAGATCGATGCCACCCTCACCCGCATGCTGCCGCCGATGGACCTGGAGCTGATGCACCGCATGCTGGATCAGCGCCCCGCAGCCCTCACCGGTCTGCGGCCCACGTCGTGGCTGCTCACTCCGATCGCACGCCGCCGTGAGGTGACTGTCCTCACTGACGGGTTCCTCTTCAAACGCTGGGGACTCTTCACCAGGAAGCTGGAAGTCATCCCGCGTGAACGGATCCACGGCGTGCGGATCACAGAAGGCCCGCTTGAGCGCTCGCGCGGCCACTGCACGCTCGTGGTCGCCACCGCGGGCGATGGCGGCACCAGCGCCTTCACCCTTCCCAGCGCCGACGCGCTCCGCCTCGCCGAGACCCTGCGCACCGACGCCGCAGTCAGCCGCCGCTACCGCGACCGAGAACACTGGGCGCGGCCGGTGGGAGACGATGCGAGCGATGACATTCCGCCGATCCTCGCCGCAGCTTCACCGGAACCGATTTCCGCAGGCGATACCGTAGAGGAGTGAATCTTCCAGCAGCCTCGAACGATTCCCGGATGGGAGTCGGCATCATCAGCGCTGGACGCGTCGGCGCCGTGATCGGCTCAGCGCTGCGCGCCACCGGCCATGCCATCACCGGCGCTGCGGCGGTCAGCGACGCATCCCGCTCACGCGCTGATGAACTGCTCCGAGGTGTCCCGATCCTTGATCCGGCAACCATTGTGGAGCGCAGCGAGCTTGTGATCCTCGCGGTGCCCGATGATGAGCTGCCACAGCTCGCAGCGGGTCTTGCCTGTGCGGGCGTGGTCCCCGGCGGGCAGATCTTCGCCCATACCTCAGGCCGCTACGGCATCGAGGTGTTGAAGCCGCTTGCTGACGCTGGTGCGATCACACTCGCCATCCACCCGGCGATGACCTTCACCGGCACCTCACTAGACCTGCCCCGGCTCATCGGCTGCCCGTGGGCCGTGACCGCGCCGGCTATGTTCATGCCGATCGCCACAGCGCTCGTCGTGGAGCTGGACGGCGAACCGTTCGACGTGGCTGAAGCGGACCGCGGAACTTACCATCTTGCCCTTGCACACGGCTCCAACCACCTGGTGGTGCTCGTGGACCAGGTGCTCACCATCCTCGACGAGATCGGCGTGCAGGATCCGTCCCGGCTCGTGGCACCTCTTCTGCAGGCCTCCCTTGAGGGGGCGCTGTCCAGCGGAGCGAATGCCCTGACCGGTCCGGTGAAGCGCGGAGATGCGGGAACCGTGGCGGAGCATCTCGGCGCGCTCGCGGAGCTTGACCATCCCCTCTTGGAGCACGCCTACCGCGCCCTCGCGCTCGGCGCCCTCAACCTCGCCGGGCTGGATGACTCCACCCGCGAGCACATCCGCCGCCTCCTCACCGCACCAGCCAAGGACTGATATGACCACACTGATCACCAGCATCGCCGGTATGCGCGCTGCTCGCGCCGAGCTGAGCGGAACGGTTGCGCTCGTGCCCACCATGGGCGCCCTGCATGACGGCCACCTCTCCCTGATCCGTCTGGCGCGCCAGCACGCCGAGCACATCATCGTCAGCGTGTTCGTGAACCCGCTCCAGTTCGGGCCGAACGAGGACTTCGACCGCTATCCACGCGATCTTCACGCGGATCTGGCCGCGGTGGAGGGGCTCG
Organism: uncultured Dermabacter sp.; assembly: GCA_947252755.1. Classification (GTDB taxonomy): domain Bacteria; phylum Actinomycetota; class Actinomycetes; order Actinomycetales; family Dermabacteraceae; genus Helcobacillus. Next base: position 61,856 of record CAMXWV010000006.1, on the reverse strand, counting down.
CGGACCTTGTGTTCGCACCGACCACCGAGGAGATGTACCCGCTGCCGGATCCGTTCCGGGTGGATGTGGGACCGATCGGGTCCGTGCTGGAAGGCGCGGCTCGGCCCGGGCACTTCTCCGGTGTGGCCACCGTGGTGCTGAAGCTGCTGACCATCATCAGCCCGGACCTTGCCGTATTCGGGCAGAAAGACGCCCAGCAGCTGACTGTGGTGCGCCGGCTCGTGGCGGACTTCAATCTGCCGGTGGCGATCATTCCGGCACCGATCATCCGTGAGGAGACGGGCCTTGCCCGCTCCTCGCGCAATGCCTACCTGAGCGAGCAGGGCAGGCGCGACGCGCTTGCGCTCAGCCACCTGCTGCGAGACCTGCAGCACCATGCGATGCCGGCCGCGGATCTGCGGATCTTCCTCAGCGCGCTCGCAGACACCGAGGCAGTTCAGTGGGACTATGCCGAAGCATTAGACGCGGAGACGTTCCAGCCGATCAGCTCCGATTTCATCGGTGAGGCCCTGGTGGTGTGCGCTGCGCGAGTGGATGGCGTGCGACTGCTGGACAACGCATTCGTGAATGTGAGCACACCCGCGGGCGAACGGTGACAGATCACTGCGGCAGTGCGCGTCAGCTGAGATGATGCGGGTATGACGAACGCTGACACCCCCGCGAATCTTGAGGTTGAGAGCACACGCGACCAGATCGGTGTGCGCCGAGCCAAGCGCCAGCGCCTGCTGGATCGCGGCGAGGACGCTTACCCGGTCAGCGTTCCCGTGCGCAACACCATCAGCCAGATCCGCGCTGACTACGAGGATCTGCCCGCTGGGGAAGAGACGGACACCGTGGTTGCGGTGTCCGGGCGCATCGTCTTCCAGCGCAACACCGGCAAACTGTGCTTCGCCACGATCCAGGCCGGGTCTGGTGAGCGCCTCCAGATCATGCTGAGCCTTGCCAAAGTGGGGGAGGCGCGCCTCGCCCAGTTCAAGGCTGATGTGGATCTGGGCGATCATGTGTTCTTCGAAGGACCGATCGGCAAGTCCCGCCGCGGTGAACTGTCTGTGTTCGCCACCACGTGGCAGATGGCTGCTAAGGCGATCCGCCCGCTGCCGGTGCTGTTCGCAGACCTCTCAGAAGAGGTGCGGGTGCGCCGCCGTTACGTGGACCTGATCGTGCGTGAACAGGCGCGTGAAACCGCAAAGCTGCGTGCGGATGTCATGTGGTCCCTGCGAAAGAGCTTTCATGAGCGCGGCTATATCGAGGTGGAGACCCCGATGCTGCAGGCGATCCCGTCCGGCGCAGCGGCGCGGCCGTTCGTGACCCATATGAACGCCTACAACATGGACCTTTACCTCCGCATTGCCCCGGAGTTGTTCCTGAAGCGGGCGGCCGTGGGCGGCATGGAGAAGGTTTTTGAGATCAACCGGAATTTCCGCAACGAAGGTGCCGACTCCACGCACTCTCCGGAGTTCTCCATGCTCGAGGCGTATGAGGCTTACGGTGACTACCATTCGATTGCCGCGCTCACCAAGGATCTGATTCAGCAAGCCGTGTACGACGCGTTCGGCTCCCATGTGGCGACTCTTGCTGACGGCACCGAATACGACTTCGGTGGCGAATGGAAGCAGATCGGCATGTACGAGACGGTCAGTGAAAAGCTGAGCCGTGAGATCACTCCGGAGACCAACCCGGATGAGCTGCGCGGAATCGCCCGCGAGCTGGACCTTGACCTGGACCATCCGAAATACGGGCACGGGAAGCTCGTTGAAGAACTGTTCGAGCACTTGGCAGAGCCGGACCTGTATGAGCCGACGTTTGTGATGGACTTCCCGGTGGAGACTTCACCGCTGGTGCGGCAACACCGTTCCACGCCAGGCGTGGTGGAAAAGTGGGACCTGTACGTGCGCGGATTCGAGCTTGCCACCGGCTACTCGGAGCTGGTGGACCCCGTCATCCAGCGTGAGCGATTCGAGCAGCAGGCGCAGCTCGCTGCTCAGGGGGATGATGAAGCCATGCGGCTGGATGAGGACTTTCTGGAGGCGATGGAGTTCGCTCTGCCGCCCACCGGGGGCATGGGGATGGGCATGGATCGCCTGCTCATGGCTCTGACCGGGCTGGGCGTTCGCGAAACCATTCTGTTCCCGCTGGTGAAATGATATGAAAGACGTTGATATCTTCTTTGAGCTCGGGGCGTTGCTGCCGTCCATCGGCATCGGCCTGCTCTTCTGGTTTGTGCTCCGTGCGATCCTTCGAGCAGATAAGGCGCAGCGTGCTGCTGAGCGAGAGGCAGAAGCGGAATGGCAGGCGCAGCGTGCGCCAGAGCAGCATGGAACTGATTGATCCTCTTCCGTGACCAGGGAAGTGGGCGGTGGGCGCGGAATAACGCGCCCACCGCCTTTGCTGTTGTGCCATTCAGGAAATAGGGAATATGCTGGTGATGCACTCATCAGCAGTCATCTGAATTGAGGACAGACAGTGGCACGTAAGACCATTATCGAACTGATCGATGATATCGACGGCTCCAAGGCCGCATCAACGGTGAACTTCTCGCTTGAAGGCGTGAACTACGAAATCGATCTCTCCGAGGAGAATGTGGAGAAGATCCACGCGGAGTTTGCCCGTTGGATCGCCGCGGCTCGCCGTGTGGGTGGTCGAGCACGCCGTTCCTCCGGTGCTCCCACCACGGCTAAGGAGACGGCGAAGATCCGCGAATGGGCCCGCCAGCAGGGCTACCAGGTGTCCGACCGCGGCCGCATCCCCGCTGAGATCCGCGAAGCTTACCGCGCAGCAGGCGCCTGAGCCTCGCTGATCCTGCTCAGCAGACGGGGCGCATCCATCATGGATGCGCCCCGTTGCTGTGTGATGCCGGCTCGTCGGCTGCTTTATCGGGTCAGCGTCACCAGCCGGTGATCCGCCAGGAGCGCTGAACGCTTGTATCCGGCTCGATCCACAGCAGGTCAGTGCCGGAGGCGAAGGCGTTCGGGGGGCAGGTGAGCGGCTCAACCGCAACGGAGCCGCGACCGTCACGCCTGGTATAGATCTGCACCCACGGCAGTGCTGCGGGATCGAACTCCACGGCCGCGCCCTGTGATCCATCGGCGCTGAACAGGGTGACACGGCCCGCAGTGAGCGAGGTGTAGGTGTTGTCGATGGCCCGTGGGCCCAGCGGTGCTGAGCGCTCAGGCCTGAAATCGTAATCAGGCTCGTCCTGGGCGTTGCGCAGGGCCCGCGGCAGCATCCGCTCATCCATGAGCAGCACCTGATCAGCGGGCACTTCCAGGCGCCACTCATCGATTGGTCCTGCGCCCGCCACCAGGTACGGGTGGGGACCCATGCCGTAGGGGGCGTCCGCATGCCCGAGGTTGTCAGCGGTGACCACCGTGTCCAGGCCCTGCTCCGTCAGGGTGAACTCGGCGGTGATCCGCACCCGAAACGGATACCCCGGTGAGGGGGCGATGGTGTGGGTGAGAACAGCAGAGGAGCCTGCTGTTGAGCGCACCGTGAACTCGGCGAACGGCGTCAGCCCGTGCAGCGCTGTGCCGGTGGCGGCCTCTGTGACCGGAGCAGTCAGCGCCTGCCCATGGGCCTCGTAGCGTCCACCGTCGAGCCTGCACGGCCAGGGTGCCAGGAGCACACCCTGGAAGGCGGTGTTGACCGCCGTGAGCGGTGCGGGATCGATGACGTCCCGGCCATTCAGCTGCAGGGACTGCACCGCAGCGCCCACGGGCGCGATCACAGCGCTCCACGGCCCGGCTGTGAGGCGGATCAGATCACCGGTGTAGACGGCTGCTCTCATGCGGGAGCTCCTTTCCGATCGTCGGCCGGATCCGGCTGGTCATCAGACTCGAGCACCAGCAGCACATCCAGGGTGCGCGGGCCGTGCACGCCCTCCACCCGGTTCAGCTCGATATCGCTCGTGGCGCTGGGACCGGTGATCCACGTCCAGGAAGCCTCCGGCTGCTGCTGCATCCGGGCCACGAGCGCTGGCACCGTCACCACCGCGTCCGCATGATGCAGCACGATGACGTGACGGTCCGGGATGAGGGAGATGATCCGCCTCCCGCAGCGCGGGTCGGCAGCGCTGAGGGCGATGGTTCCCGTGATCGCTGCGGCGCTGTGAGCGCCAGTGATCGCGCCGTCCATGCGGGTGAGTGCATGCGCATCAAGATCGGGCGAGTCGACTGTCAGTTCCGCACCGGATGCTGCCGCGTCACACGTCCACTCAGACGGCACACCCGCGGCGGTCACGAACTGTCCCGAACCCAGCAGTGAGGCCAGGTCCCCGGCAAGCTCCCGCTCAGTTGTGGTGGTGACGCGAGCGCCGGTCTCCGTGAGCCGCGCCTGCAGCACCTCCAGTGCTTTCGCCCGCGGCGTCTTGGCTTCGGCGGTGGAGTCTGCGCGCATGTAGTCACGGGGCACGTCATCAGCGGTGGTCACCGCATTTCGGCGGGGCACATCGAGAGCAGTGCGCAGACGCTGCATGATCTCGTGCTTAGCCTCGTTCACTGCTGATCTCCTTGATCGGTCCGCTGTTTCTCCCGTTTGTCCCACCAGCTGCGGAAAGACTCACGCGGAACGGGCAGATCGCGAAACTCCGTCCAGTCCTTCATCACCGGCAGCGGCAGCGAGGTGATGTTCCCGCGGCGCTTCACGGCGCCGACGAGGCCCGAGGAGCGGACGGCCGCGTCGTAGGCTCTGGGGCTGGACATGAGGCGGCTCATGGAGCGCATCGCCACATCCCAGGTGCCATGGAACCGGCCTTTGGAGCCTCGCCGCTCATCCACGTCCCGGCTGCGCAGGTGCACCAAGATCTCCGGGATGTTGATCTTCACCGGACACACGTCATAGCAGGCGCCGCAGAGACTGGAGGCGTAGGGGAGCGTGGAGTTCGGATTGTCCACGCCCTCCATCCCGGTCATCTGCGGGGAGAGGATCGCACCGATCGGGCCGGGATATGTGGACCCGTAGGAGTGCCCGCCGGCCCGCTCGTAGACCGGGCAGGCGTTCAAACAGGCGGAGCAGCGGATACAGTGCAGGGCGCTGCGACCCTCCGGGTCACTGAGCACGGCGCTGCGGCCGTTGTCCAGCAGCACCACGTGCAGCGCCTGAGGGCCATCGTCCGGTGTCACCCCGGTGATCATCGAGGTGTACGGGTTCATCCGCTCACCGGTGGAGGATCGGGGAAGCAGCTGCAGGAACACCTCGAGGTCCTGGAAGCTCGGAATCAGCTTTTCAATGCCCATCACGGTGATCAGGGTGCGGGGGAGGGTCAGGCACATGCGGCCGTTGCCCTCGGACTCCACAATGCTGAGGGTGCCGGTCTCTGCCACGCCGAAGTTCGCCCCGGAGATCGCCACGTCCATGTCCAGGAACTGCTCACGCAGGAAGACGCGCGCGGCTTCAGCGAGCTGAGCCGGGTCATCGCTGAGATCCGGCGGCGCATCCGGCAGCGCGGAGCGGAACAGGTCCCGGATCTGCTGGCGGTTCTTGTGGATCGCCGGCACCAGGATGTGGCTTGGAGTGTCCCCCGCGAGCTGCACGATGAGTTCGGCAAGATCCGTTTCGATGGCGGTGATGCCGGACGCGGCGAGCGCATCATTGAGCCGGATCTCCTGGGTGGCCATGGACTTCACCTTGAGGGCCCGACTGGATCCGGTGGCGCGCACCAGGTCCACCACGATCCGGTTCGCCTCTTCGGCGTCACGGGCCCAGTGCACGGTGCCGCCCGCGGCCGTCACCGCGCTCTCAAACTGCTCCAGCAGCTCGGGCAGATGATCGGTGACCTGCCATTTGAGTGCGCTGCCGGTGGTGCGCAGGGCTTGCCAATCGCGCACCTCCCGCACCGCTGCGGCACGCTTTGCCTGAATGGTGGTTGCCGCGCCTCGCAGTGTGGCACGCAGCTGGTCATCGGCGAGCTCGGCGCGGGCCGCAGCAGGAAACCCCTGGTCACCGCTGAGCGCGGACTCGGGCGAGGCGTAGGGCGGCCGCACCTTCGGCATGCCCAGGTTCACAGTGGTCATGAGGCCCTCCCCAGGATCGTGTCTGATGGCGTGAATGGGCGTTCCTTTGTGCTGTTGAGGATCTGCGCCAGATGGATTGCGCGCGGACGGTCCCCGTTGCGGGCGAGTTTGCCGCCGATGTTCATCAGGCAGGATGCATCACCCGCAACCACGAAGTCCGCTCCAGACTTCACGACGTTTGCGGCCTTGTCCGTGACCATAGCGTTGGACACGTCCTTGTTCTTCACGCTGAACGTGCCGCCGAATCCGCAGCATGTGTCGGACTGCGGAAGGTTCACCACCGAGATGCCTTCAACGGCGCGCAGCAGGCGCAGCGGGCGCGGTCCCACTTTGAGAAACCGCATGGAATGGCAGGTGGGGTGGTAGGTGACGGTGTGCGGGAAGAACGCGCCCACGTCAGTCACCTTCAACACGTCCACGAGCAGCTCGGAAAGTTCGTAGGTTTTGGCAGAGACCCGCTCCGCTGCTGCTTCCAAGCCGCTGTCCTGCTGGTAGCGAGCCACCATCCGGTGCTGTTCGCGCACCGCCCCAGCGCAGGAACCGGATGGCATCACGATCGCATCCACCTCATCCAGCTGCGGTTCGAACACCTTCACGAACTGCCGCACCACCGGTGCCGCCTCCGCGTAGTAGCCGGTGTTGGTGTGCATCTGCCCGCAGCAGGTCTGCTCCTTGGGGAACACCACCTCGTGGCCGAGCCTCTCCAGCAGCTCCACAGTGGAACGGGCCACGTCCGGTGCCATCACGTCGGCAAGACAGGTGGACATCAGCGCGATCTTCATCGGTGTCTCTCTTTCCTCTCGGTGAACCGCCGCATTGCCGCGCACCGGGTACGGCCCGCGAACAGCAGCGGTTCAGCGGGTCAGCTGCAGGATCTCAGCAGTGCGGTCCAGGGTGTGTTTCGCGGCTGAAGAGTCTTCACCAAGCGCTATGCCCCAGCTCGGCATCATGGCGCGCACCCGCGGCAGCCACCCCTCGAAGCGTTCGGGGTGGGTGGCGGCCAGCAGTCGAAGCATGATCTCCACCGCAATGGATGCGCCGGGGGAGGCCCCGAGCATGCCGCCGATTGAGCCGTCAGCGGAGGTGACCAGCTGGGTGCCGAACTGCAGCACGCCCACCTTCTGTGAGTCAGGGGCGATCACCTGCACGCGCTGGCCTGCCCGCACCAGCTCCCAGTCCTCCGCGCGAGCACTCGGCATGTACTCCCGCAGTGAGTCCACCCGCTGCGAGAAGGTTTTGGTGAGCTCCGAGGCGAGGTAGGCCATCAGGTCCAGGTTCGGCGGAGCCACCGCGAGCATCGGGGCGATGTTTCCTCGTGTGACGGAGCGCGGCAGGTCAAGCGGGGAGCCTGATTTGAGGAACTTCGGTGACCAGCCCGCGTAGGGTCCGAACATCAGGGCTGGCTGGCCGTTGATCCGGCGCGTGTCCAGATGCGGCACGCTCATCGGGGGAGCGCCCACCGATGCCTTGCCGTACACCTTCGCGTGATGCTGGGCGATGATCTCCTCATTGGTGCAGCGCAGCCATTCGCCGGAGATCGGAAAGCCTCCGAAGCCTTTGATCTCGGGGATGCCGGAGGACTGCAGGATCGGCAGCGCATTGCCGCCGGCGCCGACGAACACGAAGGGGGCGCGCACGAACAGGGTGCCGCCGCTGTGCTGTACCCGCACGCCCCAGTCCTTGCCGAACCGGCGCAGCCCCGTCACTTCGCTGCCGGTGCGGACTTCGGTGTTGACCGTCAACGCATAGCCGAACAGGGCGCGGGTGAGCGCACCGAAGTCGACGTCGGTGCCGTCGGCGGAGCGGGTGGCGGCGATGGTCTCGGTTTCGGGGCGATCCCGGGAGATCAACGGGGCCCACTCGGCCAGCTGCTGGTGGGAGGTGGTGAACTCCATGGTGCTGAACAGCGGGTTCTGCACCAGGGCCGCATGACGGCGCCGCAGGTAGTCCACGTTGTCCACCCCGTGCACAAAGCTCATATGGGGCACAGCGCGGATGAATTCGGACGGCTCGCCGATGCGCCCCTGCTCCACCAGATGAGCCCAGAATTCGCGTGACAGCTGGAACTGCTCATTGATGCTGATCGCCTTCTGCGGGCTGACGGAGCCGTCGATGTCCTGAGGGGTGTAGTTCAGCTCGCAGAGTGCGGAATGGCCGGTGCCGGCGTTGTTCCATGCGTCGGAGGATTCCAGCCCTGGCGCCTCCAATCGCTCCAGCACCAGAATCCGCCAGCCGGGCTCTAATTCGCTGAGCAGCGCTGCGAGCGTGGCGCTTGCGATTCCGCCGCCGATGAGAACGGCATCCGCCGTGGTGGTGTGCGCTGGGCTCGATGGGCGGTTGCGAGCTGACATGGGCGGGACCTCTCGTTGCTGGCTGTTCTTCGATCTTACGCGCCTGCCCTTAGGCCCGCTGCGAGCACGACGCACCCCTGCGGTGCGCCCGGATTCAGCCTCCCAGGGGTTCACCCTGTGGCGAACAGGGGGAAGAACGCGGAGGTGAAGCGCGTAGGCTCAGAGCAACACGTCATCAATGACAGGGAGAGGCATGTTCGAACGTTTCACCGACCGCGCTCGACGCGTGATCGTGCTGGCGCAGGACGAAGCGCGCCTGCTGAACCACAACTACATCGGCACCGAGCACATTCTGCTTGGGCTCATCCACGAGGGTGAAGGCGTCGCCGCGAAGGCTCTGGAGGCGCTCGGTGTGACCCTGGAGGCGGTGCGGACGCAGGTCCGGGAAATCATCACCGAAGGCTCGCAGGCACCCACCGGGCACATTCCGTTCACGCCGCGCGCTAAGAAGGTGCTGGAGCTGTCCCTGCGTGAAGCGCTGCAGCTCGGCCACGGCTACATCGGCACCGAGCACATTCTGCTCGGCCTGCTGCGCGAAGGGGACGGCGTGGCAGTCAAGGTGCTCACCCGCCTCAACGCGGAACCGCCCGCGGTTCGCCAGGAGGTCATCGAGCGTCTCAGCGGCTACCAGGGCGGCAAAGAGTCCGTTGCCGCCGGCGGCGGACCGGCTGAGGGACAGCCTTCCGGCTCTCTGGTGTTGGACCAGTTCGGCCGCAACCTCACCCAGGCCGCTCGCGACAACCAGCTCGACCCGGTGATCGGCCGGGACATGGAGGCTGAGCGTGTGATGCAAGTGCTCAGCCGCCGCACCAAGAACAACCCGGTGCTGATCGGCGAGCCCGGCGTGGGCAAGTCCGCCGTGGTGGAGGGCCTTGCCCAGTCCATCGTGCGCGGTGACGTGCCCGAAACCCTCAAGGACAAACAGCTCTACACCCTGGATCTCGGCTCCCTCGTGGCCGGCTCCCGGTACCGCGGTGACTTCGAAGAGCGCCTGAAGAAGGTGCTCAAGGAGATCCGCACCCGCGGGGACATCGTGCTGTTCATCGACGAGATCCACACCCTCGTCGGCGCCGGCGCCGCAGAAGGCGCGATCGACGCCGCCAATATCCTCAAGCCGATGCTGGCCCGCGGTGAACTGCAGACCATCGGCGCTACCACGGTGGAGGAATACCGCAAGCACATCGAGAAGGATGCTGCGCTCGAGCGCCGCTTCCAACCGATCCAGGTGGATGAGCCGTCCGTGCCGCACACCATCGAGATCCTCAAGGGCCTGCGCGACCGCTACGAAGCGCACCACAAGGTCACCATCACAGATGACGCGCTCGTGGCTGCCGCGAACCTCGCCGCGCGCTACGTCAACGACCGGTTCCTGCCGGACAAGGCGATCGATCTGATCGATGAGGCCGGTGCGCGCCTGCGCATCCGCCGCCTCACCGTGCCGCCGGAGATCAAAGCCTATGACGGCCGAATCGAGGAGGTGCGCAAGGCGAAGGAGTCCGCCATCGACAGTCAGGACTTCGAAAAGGCCGCGTCCCTGCGCGATGAGGAGCAGAAGCTCACCCAGGAGCGCAAGGATAAGGAGGAGGCATGGCGCTCGGGTGAGAACGACGCGATCTCCGTGGTCACCGACGATGTGATCTCCGAGGTGCTCGCCGCCAGCACCGGCATTCCGATCGTCAAGCTCAACGAGGAGGAGTCCACGCGCCTGCTCCACATGGAGGATGAGCTGCATAAGCGAGTGATCGGCCAGAATGAGGCGATCAAGGCGCTGTCCCAGTCCATCCGCCGCACCCGCGCCGGCCTGAAGGATCCGAAGCGCCCGGGCGGCTCGTTCATCTTCGCCGGCCCCACCGGCGTGGGCAAAACCGAGCTGGCGAAAGCGCTCGCGGAGTTCCTGTTCGGCGATGAGGATGCGCTCATCCAGCTGGATATGTCCGAGTTCGGCGAGAAGCACACGGCATCGCGTCTGTTCGGATCCCCTCCCGGCTACGTGGGCTATGACGAGGGCGGGCAGCTCACCGAGAAGGTGCGCCGCAAACCGTTCTCCGTGGTGCTGTTCGACGAGGTGGAGAAGGCCCATGTGGACATCTTCAACTCGCTTCTCCAGATCCTTGAGGACGGGCGCCTGACCGATTCGCAGGGCCGCCTGGTGGACTTCAAGAACACCGTGATCATCATGACCACGAACCTTGGAACCCGGGACATCGCCAAGGGCGTGTCCATCGGATTCCAGGCTGGCGGGGATCTCTCCACGGACTATGACCGGATGAAGGCCAAGGTGCATGAGGAGCTCAAGCAGCACTTCCGACCCGAGTTCCTCAACCGTGTGGATGACATCGTGGTGTTCCCGCAGCTTGCCCTCGATGAGATCAAGCAGATTGTGGACCTGATGATCCACAAGCTGGACGACCGCCTGGAAGAGCGTGAGATGACCATTGAGGTGTCCGAACCGGCTAAGCAGCTGCTGGCCGAGAAGGGCTATGATCCGGTGCTCGGTGCGCGTCCGCTGCGTCGCACCATTCAGCGGGACATCGAGGACACGCTCAGCGAGCTGATCCTGTTCGGCAAGATCAAGAACGGCGACCACATCATCATCAACGCCGAAGGCGAAGGTCCGCTCGGAACGTTCCGCTTCTCCCGCCGGGACCGGGATGGCGAGGTCACCGAGGTGACCACTGAACTCGACGTGGACGAGATCACTGCCGGCACCTGAGTACGTGACCGGCACACACCTGCGTGAAGCGGGGCAGGCTGCGAGCCTGCCCCGCTTCACCAGCAGGATCGGGCCGTGATGCCGCCGCTGACGAGTGCCGGAGCGTGGCTGCGAGAGATGATCACCGCTTTAGAGGCGTGGATCCTCGCATCAGCCGACGCGTGGTGGGTGCATCTGGCGATGGCAGGCTTCGCCCTGGTGGACGCGGTGCTGCCGATGTTTCCGAGCGAAAGCGTGCTCGTCACTCTCGCGTCGATCTGGGCTACCACAGGTCACCCCAACATTCTGATTTTCCCAACCGCCGCCTGGCTCGGCGCCTGGGCCGGGGACATGATCGCGTTCATGATCGGCCGCACGCTGGGCTATGAACGGTTTCGGTTCTTTCGTGAGGGCCGCGGCCAGCGAGCAGTGGAGCTGGCCCGGCGTGGCCTGGAGACTCGCGCCTTCCTGTTCATCATGACCGCGCGATACATTCCGCTGGGCCGCACCGCCGTGAACATGACCGCGGGCGCAGTCCACTACTCAACGGCGAAATTCGCCGTCCGCTCCTTCGTTGCCACGTTCACCTGGGCGGTCTACGGAACCGCTATCGGAGCGGTTGCCGGCCAATGGTTCGAGAAGAATCGGCTGCTGGGCATTGTGGTGTCCCTGGCGGTTGCGGTGATGCTGTCCCTGGTGGTGGAACGCGTTGCCAGCCGCCTGCAGCGCCGGGTGATACGCCTGGCGGAACGAGCTGAGGAGGGCGCCATGGAGCATGATCACCGCCGCGCGGCTGAAGCAGCTGATGTGCTTGTGCGCACTCTGCGCGCCGCGGCGAATCCTGAGGCGCTGCAGACGGAGGACCGCACCGCCCACCGAGTTACCCGCAGTCCTCGCCGCCTTCGCCTGCCCTCTGGAACCCTGTCACGGCGCGGCAGCTCCGCTGCCACACCGACTGTGCGCACCGAGCCTCCGCGCACAGAAAGCTCCCGCACAGAAAAGGATGAGACATGACCGAGGTACTGATCCGGCCGGCGCTTCCCAAGGACGTTCGCGCCATCGCTGAGATCATCAGACCGCTCGCGCTGCAGCGGGTGCTGCTCGGCAAGGACCTGGTGGACCTCTACGAGGCCATTCAGGAGTTCGTGGTTGCTGAGGATGACGGCGTGATCGTGGGCATTGGCGCACTGCATGTGATGTGGGAAGACCTCGCCGAAGTGCGCACGCTCGCCGTGGCGGAGAGCCGCCTCGGCACGGGCCTGGGCTCTCGCCTGTTGAAGGCATTGATTGAGCGCGCCCGCAATCTCGAGCTGGAGCGCGTGTTCTGTTTGACGTTTGAGACTGAATTCTTTGAACGGCACGGCTTTGCGGAGATGGATGATGCCCCGCTGGACCCGGAGATCTACGCTGAGCTGCTGCGCTCCACCGATGACGGCGTGGCCGAGTTCCTTGATCTGGCGCGGGTCAAGCCGAACACCCTGGGCAATACGCGGATGATCCTGGACCTCACCGGCGGCTGCTGAGAACCTGAGCGGCGGTTGCGGGGCCCATCACCGAGGAGGCCCGAGCAGCACCTGATCCGCAGGACCCGGATGCACAAGCTGATCAGCGATCAGCCCGTTGAGCACACGCTCAAACCGCTCCGGCGGCACCTGGCTCGCCGCGGCCAGCGCCGTGCGGGATGCGGCATCATCGGCACGCAGCAGCTTCATGATCCTTCCCCGCACCTGGCGATCCGTTCCCTCAAACGGCTGCACCGGGGTGAGCCGCTCGGCGGGCACAATCGAACCGCCGGCCACCCACGCGCACTCCCGCTGCCACGGGCACTGGTCGCACAGGGGAGTACGCGCTTTGCAGACGAGCGCGCCGAGCTCCATCACGCCCTCATTCCAGATCACGCTCTGTTCCGCATCGGCGGGAAGGAGCGCCGCGGAACGCTCTTTCTCCGCACGGCTCGGAGCGGGACGCTGATGGTGCTCGCCGAAGAACGCCCGCCCCAGCACGCGGCGCACGTTCGTGTCCAGCACCAGCACCCGTTGCCGGTAAGCGAACGATGCCACCGCTGAGGCGGTGTACTCACCGATGCCGGGCAGAGCCCGCAGATCCTCCACCCGATGCGGAACCACACCATCGTGGCGTTCCAGGATTGCGCGGGCACAGTCCTGCAGGCGCATGGCGCGCCGAGGATAGCCCAGGGACCCCCAGGCGCGGAGCACCTCAGCCGGCGGGGCTGCGGCCAGATCAGCGGGGGAGGGCCAGCGCTCAAGCCACTGCGTCCAGGGTCCGGCAACCCGCGTCACCGGGGTCTGCTGACTCATCACCTCGGACAGCAGAGTTCCCCACGCCCCCACATGAGGCCGGCGCCACGGGAGGTCACGGCGGTGCTCGGCGAACCATGCGGCTAGGTCGGCAAATGACGGGGAGGACATGATGCCACCCTACGGTTCTGTGTCACAGACAGCGAACGGAGCCGCAGGCAGCGAACGGGACCACAGGCAGCGAGCAGGACCACAGACAGCGAACGGGGCGGAACCGTTATCGGTCCCGCCCCGTCAGCGGAGGGTGAGCGGAATGCTCAGAGAGTCGGCTCAGCCGGGCCGTCCACGCGGCCGGTGGAGGTGGCGGTGCCGCCCTTGCTCAGCAGGTCGCGGATCTCGGTGAGGAGTGCCACATCCTCAGGAACCGGATCCTCCTCGACTGCCGGCAGACCCTTGCGGACGCGGGCGAGCTGGCGAGCCTTGGCGATCGGTGCCACGAACACGAAGTACACCACGGCAGCGGTGATGAGGAAGGTGATGATCGCGGAGATCAGCAGACCGATGTTGATACGGGTTGCCTCGTTGCCCTCAACGAGCACCGGGCCGAAGCCAGCGGACTCGCCGGAGGTGAACACGGACAGGATCGGGGTGATGAGGTTGTCCACGAACGCGGTGACAAGCGCGGTGAAGGCAGAGCCGATCACAACGCCGACTGCGAGGTCGATGACATTGCCCTGCATAACAAAGTCTTTGAAGCCCTTCATGGGGACTCCTTTCAGAGGATCTGAAGAAAGTGATGCGCCGGTTCGGCGCCGCCCCCGAGGCTAATGGACCATGACAACCGAAGACCAGATTTCGTGGGAACAGTGCAATGCATCTGACACATGCGTGCGCTCCATCACGATCACCACGCTGGGTGCGGCGGCCCCGGTGAGCGGAGCGGCTGCTGCGGTCTGCTCGGCTGCTCCGGCCGTGTCTGCGATCCGGCCGGGAATGCGGGTCACAGACCCGTCTTCTGAACCGCACACCACCTCCACCGCAGTGCCCGGAATGAGCAGCGCGGCATAGGCTTCGTTCGGCACCGGAAACACAGCCGCAGCTTCGGATTCAGCCAGCTGTAGGCGGGCTGTTTCTTCCGCAGACGCGGCTGCGTCGGCCGGTGGGGCAGGGGCGAAGCGAGCGGCCGCGGCCAGCCCGGCCTGGGCAAGGATGATTGTCACGGCCAGGAGCGTCAGGATCCGTCGGTGCCGGCGCAGCGAGCGCCGAAGGCCCGGCAGACGGCGGGAGAGAGTCGATGCAGGCATGCGGTCAGGCTAGAGAAGGCGGTGCTGACCACAGGCGGGAGGCGCTGGAATCTGGACGAGTGAGCGTCCACAGTCCGGCAGGAGCGGATTGTCTCAGAGGTGGGACTCTTCGCCGAGCGCGACGATGCCGTCAGCGGTGGCGGCGAACCTGATCACATAGTCATGCGCTTCGCGTGGCAGCGTGCCTGCCGGCAGCACTTCCGACGGATGCACGGCGGTCACCACCAGGGCGTCATCACTGCGATGCTGAAGCGCCCGATCGTAATAGCCCTTGCCATGGCCGATGCGGGTGCCGGACATGTCGATCGCCACGGCCGGAGTGATGATGAAGTCCGCGTCGGCCAGCGCCTGCACGCCCCGGTCGCGGCCCGTGGGCTCAGTGCCGAACTTCGCCCCGCCGGACACCTGGAGTTCACTGTGGCCGTCCCATTCGCGCCAGGTCAGCTCATCTCCCGCGTACACGGGCAGCAGCACCACATCGCCTGAGCGTGCAAGCGTGCGCAGCAGCCGCATCGGATTCGCCTCGGTGGGGGTGGCGCTGTAGCCGGCGATAACCAGCGGCCTGCCGGGCTCGCGGTCGATGCGCTCGGTGATGAACTGCTCGAGCACCCCGCTGAGCGCTTCTCCTTCGTCATGGAGCCGCTGGGCGGCGTCATCACCCCCGTACAGTTCGCGGCGGCGAGCCAGCAGCTCCTTGCGGAGCGCTTTCTTGCGGGCACGAAGGTCGGCGCCATCGGTGGGCATGTGGTCATCACTCATAGCCGCCATCCTGGCATGGCGGGCATCGCAGTGCCAGCACGCCCGGTTCTTTCCGACACGCCTAGCCGCCTCACCGGGATCTGCGCTTCGGCTACATACCCTTAAAGGGTGTCTGACTTCAACCTCGGGGCGCTTCTGCTGGCGCTCCTTCTTCTCCTGTGGTTGGCGTACGCGATTCCGCGCATTGCCCAGCGCCGGGAGCATCTGGGCCGCTCCCATGAGCAGTCCGGTGAACGGTTTTCGGACACGGCACGCGATCTCACCGCCGGGATCCGTGCTCAGCGTCAACCAGTGAAGGCTTCCCCCATGGCTCGCAATTCCGCTCTTCTGCGCCCCGCATCCCCGATTGAACGTCCCCGGTTTCAGCTGGAGTCCGGGGAGAGTGACCTGGGCGCGTCGATCATCGGCGATCAGCCCCGCTCACAGCGCTCGCTGGCGATCCTGCTGCTGAGCTGCATCGGCTTGACGGCGCTGTTGACACTGGCAGCCGTAGCCGCACTGGTGCCCTGGTGGGCAGCCGCCGCAGCGCTGGTGCTGACCGCGGGCGTGGTGGTGGGGCTGCGACTCACCCGCGATAGCCGCCGGCGAGTGCTGAGCACCGAGCATGCAGAGCCCCAAATGCCGCCGCTTGAGGCGGATGCGGCCGATACGCGCCGCACGCCGGCTCAGTCCAGTGATGCAGCTGCGCCTGAGCGTGCAGCGGATGCCCGCAGCTCCTCGGTCATGGGGGCGCAGGAGCGGTACGACGCGTTCCTGCGCGATGTGATCGGCGCACCTGCCAAGCCCGTGCGCGAGTCCTTCCGCTATGGCGCCCTGTCCAGTGCCAGCGCCCCGCTGGAATACACGCATCTGGAGGAGCTGGAGGCGCTGGAGGATGCCGGGGTGGATACTCGGGGAACGGCCGGGCGCCCTATTGCGGAAGGCCTTACACTTGACCAGATCCTGGAGCGCCGCCGCGCATGAGAGCTGAGCGGCGCCTGCGACGAAAGGCGTGCTCGTGTCGGTCACCCCACAGCTGACATCGGTGAACTGCGCGCACCTTGATGACATCCTCGCCGACGCGGGGCTGACCGAACGGCCGGCCGCAGTCGTCGATCTGGATGCGTTCAACCGCAACGCTCGAAGTCTGGCGTCCCGGGCAGGCGGAATTCCGATCCGGGTGGCCACGAAGTCGGTTCGGGTGCGCCGGCTGATCGACCAGGCGCTGCGCATTCCCGGTTTCCGCGGTCACCTCTGCTACACCCTGCGAGAAGCACTCTGGCTCGCCTCACTCGGCGCAGAGGATGTGGTAGTGGCCTACCCAACCGTGGATCAGGGCGCGATCCGCACACTCGCCGCGGATGATCACGCCCGCTCCGCCATCTGCCTCATGATCGACTCGATCGCGCATGCCGAGCTGATCACCAGCGCCGCCCGCTCGGCGCTGCCCTCCGGTGAGCAGATCCGGGTTGCGGTGGACGTAGACGCAGGGTTCATGCCGCTGCCCGGTCTCCATCTTGGTGCGCTGCGCAGCCCCCTGTTCACGGTGGAAGAAGTCCGGAACCTGTCCCGCGCGCTGCTCGGCTACCCGCACCTGCGGGTGGTCGGAATGATGGGCTACGAAGGCCAGATTGCCGGTGTGGGCACGCGCAAGCCGGGCATCGTGCCGCGGCTGACCCGCCTTGCTCAACTGCTTTCCTCCCGGGAGCTCACCACTCGCCGCGCAGCCATAGCTGATGCGCTCGGCGAGGACCATGATCTGGAGTTTTGCAACGGCGGCGGCACAGGCTCTATCGAACTCACGATCCGGGACCGCTCAGTCACCGAGATCGGCGCGGGCTCCGGTCTGCTCGGCACGGCCCTGTTCGACTCGTTCACCAGCTTCACTCCCGAACCCGCGCTGTTCTGCGGGTGGAGTGTGGTGCGCCGGCCCAACCGGCGCACCGCTACAGTGCTCGGCGGCGGGCTGATCGCTACCGGCCCGCCCGGCCCGGACCGAGTGCCTACACTGCACTGGCCCTCCGGGCTCACCTTCCATCCGCAGGAGGGCGCGGGGGAGGTGCAGTCGCCGGTGATCGGCGGAGCCGCAGATCAGCTCCGCATCGGTGACACGGTGTGGATGCGTCCGGCGAAGGCGGGGGAGCCGGCAGAGCGCTTCGAGGCGTACATTCTGATCAGCGGCAGCGACGTGAAGGACGTGGTCCCCACCTATCGAGGTGAGGGACGGGTGTTCGTCTGACAGCTCACCGCGTTTCGTCAACACTAAGGAGGCCAGGGTGGCACGGCTGGAACTCGGAGATCGGCGCGCGCTGACGCGCAACTGGTCGGGCACTTCTCGTCTGCAGCCTGCGGATGTGGCGCACCCCTCAACCAATCGTGAAGTGGTGCATCACATCGCCCGTGCCACAGCGCATGGCACCTCGATCCGCCTGGTGGGCGCGGCGCATTCGTTCACTCCGCTCAGCGAGACCAGCGGCACGCTCATGACCCTGGACAACTATCGCGGTCTGGTCAGCATCGACTCTGAGACCGGTGATGCCACCGTGCGCGGTGGAACCCGCCTGCGCGAGCTCGGCCCGATGCTGGCCGTGCACGGTCGAGCACTGATCAATATGGGGGATGTGGACCCGCAGTCGATCGCGGGTGCGATATCCACCGGCACCCACGGGATGGGGCATGCGATGCAGGGACTGGCCGCGATGGTGACCGGTCTGCGGATGGCTCTAGCCAGCGGGGACGTGGTGTGGTGCGACGCGGACACGAACCCGCTGCTGTTTCAGGCTGCACGGCTCGGTCTGGGCACCCTCGGGATCATTCTGGAAGTGCGGATCAAGACGGTGCCGCGCTATCGGCTAGACATGACCGAGGAGAACCGGCCTGTGGCAGACACCGTCACGCGCTACGCACACACCAGTGGTCTCATCGATCACCAGGAGCTGTTCTGGTTCCCCGGGACGGACCGTGTCTGTGTGCGTGAAATGCGCCGTGTGGATCAGAGCGCCAAACGACGCCGCCGGCCGCGTGCGATCCACCTGTTCGAAACCGAAGTCATCAACAATGCGGGCTTTGAGCTGATGTGCCGAATCGGCACCGCGCAGCCGCGCGTCGTTCCCGCGATCAACTCCCTGGTCTCCCGGCTCATGCCGTCCTCCGCCATGGTGGATGATTCCTACGCGGTGTTCGCCGCCTCCCGCCGGGTCCGCTTCAAGGAGTCAGAGTTCGCGATCCCCACAGAAGCGTTCGCCGACGCGTTCGCCAAACTGCAGTCCGTGCTCGCTTCTCGACGGCACGGTGTGACCTTCCCGATGGAGATCCGCCGCTCCGCTGCTGACGACGTGTGGCTGTCTACCGCCTATCAGCGGGATACCGTCTACATCGCAGCGCACATGTATCACCGTCAGCAGGGCACGGAGTATCTGCGCCTCATCCAAGACACTCTGATGGAGTTCAATCCGCGGCCGCACTGGGGCAAGCTCCACTGGCTGGACGCGGAGTATTTCGCAGCGGAATACCCGATGTTCGAGCAGTTCACGGCGGTTCGCCGCGATGTTGACCCCACCGGCCTGTTCATGAATGAGCACACCCGCCGCGTGTTCGGCGCCTGACCGGTATGGAGGCGGGCCTGGAACAATAGGCGCCATGAGCACTGACAGTCCTCCTCTTTCTGATCTGGATTCCGCTGTTCCGCCGATTGCTGACCTCGTTGCGCTGGCGCGCAGCGCAGCCGATGCCGCCGCTGACTACCAGCGCAGCATTGACCGCATGCGGATCGACCGGGCCTACAAACAGAACGCGCATGACATCGTCACCGTGCATGACAAGCGCAGCGAAGCGATCATCATCGAGCACCTGCTGCAGCGGCTGCCAAGTGCGTCGATCCTGGGTGAGGAAGGCGGATCCCGGGAGGGGACCGGCCCGGTCTGCTTCATTGTGGACCCGATTGACGGCACGTCGAACTTCGCTGCCGGGCTGCCCCTCTTCTGCATCTCCATCGGCATCACCGTGGACGATCAGCTGGTGGGAGGCGTGATCAATGCACCGATCCTGGGCCAGGAGTTCTGGTCGGATGAGCACGGTGCATATCTCAACGGTGAGCGGATTGGCGGGCATCAGACACGCCCCGCACAGGACGCGCTTGTGCTCTCCGGCTGGCCGAGCGCCCGCGGCTTCGCTGAATACCCGCAGATCATCGAGGAGCAGATGAGCTCCGTGTACACCTCGGTCAGCGCAGTGCGGTGCCTGGGCACTGCCGCCCTTGAGCTCGCATACGTGGCTGCAGGCTGGGCCGATGCGACGATGCTCATGGGGATCAGCCCGTGGGATGTGGCGGCCGGCTTCCATATCGTTGACAAGGCAGGCGGCAGCATTCGCGCATGGAGCGGCCGGCCCGGTGATGAATCTGACGGCGGCGACCTGCCGCTGCACATGCGCCCCGCGTATGTGGCCTGCTCCGGTTCCGACCGGATCGAGGTGCTCGATACACTGGGAGAGATCACCCACCGATTTCGTACAGGAGATTGTTGATGAACCAGCCGCCTAATAGCCCTGATCTGCCAGGCGCACCACAGCCTGGTGCACCGCAGTCTGGTGCACCGCAGCCTGGAGCGGACCAGCCGCCGTCTGACCCGTACTCAATGGACGGCGGCTATGCTGCGCCGAACGGACAGCAGCAGCCAGGATCCGGGCAGATGCCGGGCGCGCAGCTTCCGATCAGTGACAACGATCGCACGCTGGCAATCCTCGCGCATCTGTCGATCGTTGCCGGAACGCTCCTCTCGGCTGGTTTCTTGGCATGGGTGGGGCCGCTGATCATCTACCTGATGACCGCGCAGGACCGGCCGTTCCCGCGGCAGGCAGCAGCGGGGGCGCTGAACTTTGCGATCGTTCTGCTCATCGGTCAGATGGTTGCCGGCGGTTTGGTTTTCCTTGGAACCTTGCTGATGGTGATTCTGATCGGCTTTATTCCGCTTGCGCTCGGCGGGCTGCTGGCCGTTGCACTGTGGATCTGGTCGATTGTGGTCCCGATCCTCGCCGCGATGGCAGCTAGCCGCAATGAGGCGTACCGCTACCCGCTGACCCCAACCATCATCCGATAAGAAGACGACACAGCAGAAGGGGCCGGATCCCTGTGGATCCGGCCCCTTTTTCTGTGCGCACCATCTCAGTGCGCGATAGCACCCAGATCAGCCGTTGGCGTTCTCCACGTCCTCATCAACCCAGTCGAAGGTCCGCTCAACAGCCTTGCGCCACAGACGCATCGACCGCTCACGGGTCTCTTCATCCATGTTCGGCGTCCAGCGCTTGTCCTCTTCCCAGTTGTCGATGACGTCCTGCGTGGAGTCCCAGAAGCCCACGGCAAGACCGGCCGCGTAGGCCGCGCCGAGCGCGGTGGTCTCCACAACCTTCGGACGAACCACATCAACGCCGAGGATGTCCGCCTGGAACTGCATGAGGGTTTCGTTGACGGTCATCCCGCCATCCACCTTGAGCTCGGTCAGTTTCACGCCGGAGTCCTTGTCCATCGCTTCGATCAGCTCAGCAGACTGGAACGCCGTTGCTTCGAGCACTGCCCGGGCCAGGTGGTGCTTGTTCGCGTAGCGGGTGAGGCCCACGATTGCTCCACGTGCCGAGTCCTTCCAGTACGGCGCGAACAGGCCGGAGAAAGCCGGCACCACGTAGACGCCGCCGTTGTTGTCCACCTTCTTGGCGAGGGTCTCGATCTCCTTGGCGTCCTTGATCATGCCCAGGGAGTCGCGGATCCACTGCACCAGCGAACCAGTGACCGCCACGGATCCCTCGAGAGCGTAGACGGGCTTCTCATCCCCGAGCTTGTACAGCACGGTGGTGAGCAGGCCGTTCTCGGAGTCCACTGCCTCTTCACCGGTGTTCATGAGGGTGAAGTTGCCGGTGCCGTAGGTGTTCTTCACCTGGCCCACCTCGAAGGCGGCCTGGCCGAAGGTCGCTGCCTGCTGGTCGCCGAGGATACCGGTGAACGGCACCCCGGAGACGAGGGAGTTCCTGGAGCCCTTGCCGTACTCCTCGGAGGAGGAGCAGATCTCCGGCAGCATTGACATCGGGATGCCCATGTCCTTGGCGATGGACTCGTCCCACTCGAGGGTCCGAACATTCATCAGCATGGTCCGCGAGGCGTTGGTGACGTCGGTTTTATGTGCGCCGCCGTTTGGACCGCCGGTGAGATTCCACAGCACCCAGGTGTCAGTGTTGCCGAACAGAAGATCCCCGGCCTCGGCCTTCTCACGTGCACCGTCCACATTGTCGAGGATCCACTTCACCTTCGGTCCGGAGAAGTATGTGGCCAGCGGCAGGCCGACGGTTGCCTTGTACCGGTTCACGTCACCGGCAGCGAGCTCCTCAACGATCCTCGAGGTGCGGGTGTCCTGCCAGACGATTGCGTTGTAGACCGGCTTGCCGGTGTTCTTGTCCCACACCACCGCGGTCTCGCGCTGGTTGGTGATGCCCACCGCGGCCAGCTGGTCGCGGTTGATGTCAGCCCCGGACAGCGCCCTGCCGATCACCTGGCGCACGTTCCTGATGATCTCCACCGGGTCGTGCTCAACCCAGCCGGACTTCGGGAAGATCTGCTCATGTTCCATCTGTCCGGTGGAGACGATCTGCCCGGACCGGTTGAACAGGATGGCGCGGGAGGATGTGGTGCCCTGATCAATGGACAGGATGTATTTCTCGGTGGTCATGTGGATTCCTTTTCGTCGGTGAAGAGGTGAATGCGTGCAGGAGTGGTCATCAGCCCACCAGCAGCGGAGCGGCCAGGCCGGCCAGCGCGCCGCCGATCAGCGGTCCCACAACCGGAACCCACGAATAGCCCCAATCACTGTGGGTTTTGTTCGGAATCGGCAGGAGTGCGTGGGCGATGCGCGGGCCCAGGTCACGGGCGGGGTTGATGGCGTACCCGGTGGGACCGCCGAGCGAAGCGCCCAGGCCCACCACGAGCAGCGCCACCGCCAACGGGCCGAGCCCGGATGGGGTGCCGCCGAACATGAGGATCACCAGCACCAGCACGAACGTGGCGATGACCTCCGTGATCGTGTTCCAGCCGTAGTTGCGGATCTCCGGGGCGGTGGCGAAGGTGCCGCGGATCAGATCCGGGTCCGTTTCGGCGTCATAGTGCTGCTTATAAGCAAGCCAGGCGAACACAGCGCCGAGCACACCGCCGATGAGCTGAGCCGCCAGGTAGGCGAAGGTGTTGGCCAGAGTCACGGGGACGCCGGGCGCATATTCAGCGGCGCCCGAGGTGAGCAGACCGATGGTGACAGCGGGGTTGATATGCGCACCGGACTTGAATGACACGTAGACGCCCGCGAACACGGCAAGGCCCCAGCCGAAGTTGATCAGCAGCCAGCCGCCGCCGTTGCCCTTGGTCTTGGTGAGCAGCACATTGGCTACCACACCGACGCCGAGCAGCAGCAGGGTTGCTGTGCCGGCGATTTCGTACAGGAAGATCGTTCCCATAAAAACTCCTCATTGAGTTGGAATGCCCGCCCAGCAGGGTGACAGTGTCTGCGAGCTCAGGCGTGAGAAAAGCCCGCGGCTGCTCCGCCCCGGAGACGGGGCAGCCGCAAGGATCAGATGAGAGTCGGCACCTCGGGTACCGGCTCAACAATGCGTGCGGCTTCGGCGTCGCTCCGGACGTCCTCTGCCTGCAGGCGGGCTGTGATGAACTCACGATAGGTGTTGAGCTCACGCTGAGTGCGATCATCATCCCAGTCCAGAATGCTCGCCATGATCGCGGCGATTTCCGCGCTGGCAGCCACACCGCGGTCCTTCACCTCGTAGTCGAGACGAGTGCGCCGGCACATCACATCAGCGAGATGCACCGCACCTTCGGCGATCACCGCGTAGGCGATCTCCGCGCGCAGGTAGCGCGGCGCCTCAGCGAGTGGTTCGGCAAGCGAGGGATCCTTCTCGATGAGGACCATCAGCTCGCGCAGCAGGGACCCGTAGCGGAACAGCAGCCGCTCCGTGCGCTGCTCATCCCAGCCGTACTGCTTCGCCCAGCGCTGTGCGTGCAGACGCGTTTCTTCGTACCCTTCGCCGCCGATGATCGGAATCACCGTGGTGCGGGTGCTCGGCTGCTCGCTCTCCTCGCGCAGCGCGAAGTCCACAACGTCCTCCGCCATCACCCGGTACGTGGTGTACTTGCCGCCGGCGATTGCGGTCAGGCCCGGCTTCACCTCCATGACGGTGTGCTCTCGGGACACCTTGGTGGAGGCGCCGTCCCCCTTTTTCACGGGCTGCAGCAGGGGCCGCAGGCCGGCGAATACGCCGATCACATCGTCCCGGGTCAGCGGCGTGCGCAGAACAGCATTCGCGTGCTCGAGCACATAGTCGATGTCCGCTCCGGTGGCGGACGGATGGGAGACGTCATGCTCCCACGGCGTATCCGTGGTGCCGATCACCCAGTACTCATCCCACGGGATGATGAACAGCACGCTCTTCTCAGTCTGGGTGATCACGCCCGCGTGGAGCTCAGCATCGATGGCGGCCCGCGGAACCGTGATGTGGATGCCCTTGGAGGCGAGCACTTTCAGGCCGGTCGCAGCATGCGCGCGATCCTGTTCGGTGCCGGTCCACACGCCGCCTGCAAGGATCACGTGCTTCGCGTGCACGTCGAACTCCTCGCCGGTGAGCAGATCCTTCAGGCGCACGCCCTTCACCGAGCCGCCGTCCTCAAGGTAGGACACCACCTTGGTGTAGGTGGCCGCTGCAGCACCCAGGTTGACAGCTGAACGCACCAGCATCATCACCAGGCGGGCATCATCCATCTGGGCGTCGTAATACTCGATGGCGCCCTTGTTCTTCTCGGGATCCAAACCGCGGAAGTGCTGCTCCAGCTTCTTCGGCAGCAGGTGGCGGTGCATCGGCACCGCGCGGTGACCCACTTGCATCGCGTCATACAGCGCGATGCCCGATCCGATGAAGCCGCGCTCCAGGTGATTCTTCATGGGGAACACAAAGCTGATCGGCTTCACCAGATGCGGCGCGGTGGTGGTGAGCAGCAGGTCGCGTTCGCGCAGCGCTTCAGCCACGAGCTTGAAGTCCAGCATCTGCAGATAGCGCAGTCCGCCGTGCATGAGCTTGGAGGAGCGCGATGAGGTGCCGGTGGCCCAGTCGTTCATCTCGGCAATGCCCACGCTCAGCCCGCGGGTGGCTGCGTCGAACGCGGCGCCGGCGCCGTTCACACCGCCGCCCACGATGAACAGGTCAAGCGGGGAGTCTGCGGTGGCCGCTCGCAGCTGGTCGAGATGAGCAGCACGGATCTCGGGATTGAGCGGGGCTTTGAATGTGGCCGGCACGGCGTCTCCTTCATGGTCGAGGTCAGTCAGCTCAGCGGATGAAGCTGGGCGCGCTCGCACGATTCCGACCATTGTGATCTGGTGCGACCATTTGCGCAAGCGCCCTGCACGTTCGTGCAATACTGGCGGAATGCACCCGATCAGCCGCCTGATGGACGCCTACACCGCTGCACAGATGTATTACCTGGACGGCATGACCATGGAGGAGATCGGCGCAGAGCACGGCTGTTCCCGATCAACGGTCTCGCGCATGCTGCGCGATGCCCGCGATCACGGGCTGGTCACGATCACGCTGCGCCCGCCGGGGGAGCAGCGGGTGCAGGCCCTTCGCTCGCAGCTGCGCTCTCGTTTCGGCATCACCGCGCACGTGGTGCCGGTGACGGTCGGATCCGATGGCCGTACGCGGCTGGCCGATGTGGCGCGTGAAGCAGCACGGGTGATCGACGCGCACCTGCAGCCCGACTCGATCATCGCGGTGGCGTGGGGGACCACGCTGACCGCCGTCGCTGAGCACGTGATCCCGCGCACAGTGCCCGGGGCCCGGGTGGTTCAGTTGAACGGCGCAATCGATTCCGAAGGCTCAGGGTTCGAGCACGCGCGCGGCACCGTGGCGCTGATGGCAGAAAAGTGGGATGCGACAGCGCACCCGTTTGTGGTCCCCGCATTCTTCGACTATGAGGAGACCCGCCGTGCGGTGTGGCGTGAGCGCTCCACCACCCGCATCTTAGATCTGCAGGACCGCGCCTCCCTCGCGGTGTTCAGCGGCGGCGCCTTCGAAGCAGAGGTCCCCTCAAAGGTGTACACCAGCGGCTACTTCAGTCAGGAGATCACCGACCAGCTCGCAGCAGACGGCGTGGTGGGGGATGTGTGCACTCGCTTCCTCCGCCCCGACGGCTCCTGGGACGGCATTGCGATCAACCAGCGTGCGTCGGGGCCGTCACCGGAGCGGCTGATGCGGATTCCCCGTCGGCTGATGGTGGCCTCCGGCCTGGGCAAGGTGCCGGTGATCCGAGCGGCACTGCTCGCCGGCCTGGTCACGGATCTGGTGATTGATGAAGCCGCCGCCACCGCGCTGCTCGCCCACAACGTCGCATAGGCTCAGCATGGACAGGGCGCCGGGTCGCGCCCACCATGATCAGCAGACGAGGAGAGCGGAGACGATGGCAGCACGCTCATCGGGTGCCGCACGCGGAGAGCGCAGCTCACGCGGCGGCAGCCGCCGCAGCTCACACGCCGCCCGAGTCCGGTCGAACCGAGCCGGCGGGCGCCGCTCGTTCCGAACCGGTGCCCGGCCGCGCCGTGAAGCGAAAGCCTCCTCAGCCGGAGCGCCCACCCCACAGTCGGCCCCGCCACAGGATGAGCGCACCCTGCGCGTGGCGTTTATCCCGGGAGTGGAGCCCGACGCATTCCGCCGCCGCTGGCACACCGTGCGCGAGCGCGCTGAACTCGAGCTCAGCCCGATCGCCGTCGAGGAGCAGTTCTCGGTGCTCGAGGACGGCGCCGCTGACATGGTGTTTGCGCGCGTCGATACCGAGCAGCCACGAGCCGGCAGTCCTTTCCCCACAGAGCTGCACGCGATCCCACTCTGGCAGGAGCGCGCCGTGGTGGTGATGAGCGTGGACAGCGAGCTCAGCCTGCTCGAGGAGATCACCCTGCAGGACCTGGCGGGGGAGACCGTCTTCCCTGCTGAGCGGCCGGGAGATGAAAAGCAGCGCATCGAAATCGTGGAGACCGGCATCGGCGCCACCATCATGCCGATGAGCCTTGCCCGCCACCACCATCGCAGAACCGTCACTCACCGGCCGCTGGTGGGCGCACCGCCCACTCAGATTGCACTGATCTGGCCCCGGGCTGCCGATGATGACCTGCGCCAGGAGTTCGCCGCTGTGGTGCGCGGACGCACCGCACGCTCATCGCGAGGCAAGTAGGCTGAGAGAAGCCCGGCGCTGACCGCACCCGATGCGTGTTGCTGCTGAGCGGAACCCCGTGTACCCGCGACTGAAGACCGCGCATGCTCATACACAAAGAGCAGGAGAAAAGGAGAATCATGGCACCCACCATGAACGTTGAGAGCTTCAATCTCGATCATCGGCTCGTCAAAGCCCCGTACATCCGGGTAGCGGACCGCAAGGAGCTGACGGAGGGAGTGGTGCTCACCAAATTCGATCTTCGCCTGACCCAGCCGAATCGCGAGCACCTGGACACAGAGGCCATCCACTCCCTGGAGCACATGATGGCGGAGAAGGCACGCGATCACGCAGACAACATCATCGACATTTCACCCATGGGCTGCCGCACCGGGTTCTACATGCTGGTGAACGGCGATATGACCGCCGAGCAGATCGCGCCGCTGGTCGAACAGACCCTCGCAGACGTGCTGGAGGCTTCAGAGGTGCCCGCAGCCAATGACGTGCAGTGCGGCTGGGGCGAGCACCACAGCCTGGAGGGTGCCAAACAGGCAGCGAAGGCATTCCTTGAGCAGCGAGCCCACTGGCTGGACGTGGGCGTCTGACCCAGCCTCAGATCCAGCTGGGCAGCCACATCCGCAGCTGCCACTGCTGATACGGGATGACCTCCGCTGTCCACACCGGGAAGAAGAACGCTGACACCAGCACGATCAGGCACGTCAAGGACGCCACCGCCATCACCCCGGTGAAGCGGCGCAGGTCCGACGCGCTCCGCCCGCCGATCAGCAGTCCGAACGCGAACACCAGCGCCAGCACCATGAACGGCTCGAACACGATCGTGTAGAACGTGAAGATCGTGCGATCCATATACAGCAGCCACGGCAGATAGGTGCCCGCCAGGCCCGCCAGGATCACCCACGCGCGCCCATCCCGCCACCGCAGCGCCGCCCAGATCACCAGCAGCAGCGACAGGCTCGCCAGCCACCACAGCAGCGGATTGCCGAGGGATGTGATTGCGGCTGAGCACTTCTCCACAGCGCAGCCATGCTCCCCGTAGGTGTAGTTGCGGTAGTAGAAGCTGGTGGGCCTCAGCTGCAGCAGCCACCCGAGCGGGTTCGCCTGGTAGTCATGCGGAGTGGACAGCCCAACATGGAACTCGTACGCCTCCCGGTGGTAGTGCGCGAAGGAGAGCACGGCCTGCCACACACCGGGAGCGTCAGCATGGCCGTTCTGCGCGGCCCAGTCGCGGAAATACCCGTACGGGGTGATAAACCATCCTGTCCACGACGCCGCATACACCACCGCCGCCACCGGCACCGTCTGCAGGAACGCCGGCACGGCGTCGTGCGTGAAGCCGCGTCGAAGCCACCGCTTATCACCGCCGCGGCGCCGGCGCGTCCAGTCCCACCACACCGTGAGGATCCCGCACACCGCCAGCGCATACAGACCCGACCATTTCACTGAACAGGCAAGCCCCAGGCTGACACCTGCGGCGAGCCGCCACCAGCGGAAGCCGAGGGGCAGCCCTGCCCGCCATCGAGCATCAGCCCGGTCACGGTCGATGAGAAGCAGTCCGAAGCCGCCCAGAATGAACGCCATCAGGAACAGGTCCAGCAGACCGGTGCGCGAATGCACCAGGTGAACACCGTCAACGCTCATCAGCAGGCCGGCGATCGCACCGAGCAGCAGCGAACCGAGCAGCCGGCGAGTGATCAGCACCATCATCACCACGGTGAGCGCTCCCACCACCGCCGTTGAGATCCGCCATGACACCGGGTCCTGCGCACCGAGCGCCATCTGACCCAGGCCGATCAGCCATTTGCCCACCGGCGGATGCACCACGTACTGGCCCGAATCCAGAAACGAATTCACATCTCCGGCTTCAAATGCCGGATTCGGCTCATCCGGCCAGGCCATTTCGACCCCGCGCTGGGTGAGGGTGTATCCATCTTTGACGTAGTAGGTCTCGTCGAACACGAGCGTCCCCACTCGCCCCAGATTCCACAGACGCAGCCACAGAGCGAACCCGCCGAGCAGAAGCGCCGTCACCCACGCGGCCGGGGCACTCCTGAGAGCGCGCTCGCGTCGGGTGGGCGGGGGAGCGGGAACAGCGGTGGACACAGCCGTCATGCTACCGGCACCCCAGCGAACAGTGCGGCGCCACGCGGCCGGTAGCCTGGGCACATGACCAGCTCACCTGCCTCTGCCGTGCTCAAACCGGGCACGCTCACCCTCGCCGCCACACCCATCGGCAATCCGCTCGACGCGTCGATGCGGCTCGTGCGGGCACTCCACGACGCACACCTCATCGCAGCGGAGGACACTCGGCGGCTCAAACGCCTCGCCACGGACCTCGGCATCCGCCTGCAGGCGCAGACGATCTCCTACCACGAGCACAATGAACAGGAGCGCACTGCCACTCTGATCGCCGCAGCCCAGGACGGCCGGTGCGTGCTGCTGGTGACAGACGCGGGCATGCCCGTGGTGTCCGACCCCGGGTTTCGAGCGGTCCAGGCCGCGCACGAGGCAGGCGTGCCCGTGGATGTTCTGCCCGGTCCCTCAGCACCGCTGACCGCGCTCGCCCACTCGGGTCTTGCTCCCGACAGTTTCCTGTTCGAGGGTTTCCTGCCGCGCCGGCCGAGCCAGCGCCGGGCTGCGCTTGAGCAGCTTGCCGCTGAACAGCGCACCCTGCTGTTCTTCGAATCGCCCAGGCGCACGCGCGAGACCCTCATGGCGCTCGCGGACGTGTTCGGAGAGCAGCGCCGGGCTGCGGTGGCGCGCGAGCTCACGAAAACGCATCAGGAGGTGCTGCGCGGAACTCTGGGGGAGCTGGTCGCCTGGGCGGAGAACACCGACGTGCTCGGTGAGATCGTGCTCGTGGTTGCGGGTGCCGACGCGGCTGCGGCAGCCCGAGACTCTGCGGCGGCAGCGTTCGAGTTGGCACAGCAGAAGGTTGCCTCCGGCACGCGGCTGAAAACAGCCACGAAGGAGGCAGCGGCGGCCTACCCGGGAGTGAGCGCACGGGAGCTGTACGAGCAGCTGCTCGCAGCGAAGCAGTGAGTCTTGGCCTGGCCGGACGTGACATGTTGCCGGGTGCGATAAGCGCAGCGGAGGCATGAAAAAAGCGCCCGGGAGGCGGGCGCTTGATTCAGTGGGCTCGGTTCAGCTGTCGATGTCGATCAGACCGCGCTGGTACGCCTTGGCCAGGCGGCGCGGCACCATGGCGGTGCGACCGCGAACCGTGACCTGCACCAGGTTAGTGGCTTCAGCCTTCCACTGGGCGCGGCGCGAACGGGTGCGGGCCCGGGACATCTTGAACTTGGGCACTGCCATGAGAACGCTCCTTGCTCGAATAAAGATCGTGGGGTGCGCTGCCCGCATGAGGGCACGCAGAACACGCGCAACAGGGCCCAATTCAACCACATGGGCGAGCAGCCGGGAACCCGCACAGCCGCTCCATGTGGTGCTCATAACAGGCCGTGTAGCCATTGCGTGCAGACTAAGGCGGCCGATGCCCCGCTCAGTACGATAGCGCTCATGAACTCCTCCCCGAATCAGCGCGCTGAGCGCAGTGACAACGGTCAGCGGCGCGACCGCAGCTGGCCGCCCTCACCCGAGCGCCTCCCCGCACCGGTGACGGACAATCACGCGCACCTCGACTTCGTGGACGGAGACGAGCAGCTCAGCGTGGAGCAGCAGATCCTCGCGGCCCGAGCAGTCGGCGTCACCGGGGTCATCACAATCGGCTGCGATCTGGACGCCGCCCGCTGGACCCACCGCCTGATCAGCGGTGACGTGGAGCAGCCCGCAGAGGCTGATCTGTTCGCGAAGCACCTGCGCGCTGGACTGTCGATCCACCCGAACACAGCGGTGGAGCATCGCCGCGGCGAAGACCGCCACGGCAATCCGCTGCCGCCCCTGGAGGATGCGATCGCCGAGATCGCGGACCTGCTCGATCACCCCCAGGTGGTCACCATCGGCGAGACCGGACTCGACTGGTTCCGCACCTCGCGGAAGAAGGATGCGTACCGGGCGGCCCAGGTGGACTCATTTCGCGCTCACATCGCCCTGGCCAAAGAGAAACAGCTGCCGATGCAGATCCACGACCGGGAAGCTCATCAGGACGTGCTCACCGTGCTTGACCAGGATGGGATCCCGGATCGCACTGTGCTGCACTGCTTCAGCGGAGATGCCGAGTTCGCCGAGGCCTGCGTGGACCGCGGCGCCTACCTCTCCTTTGCCGGCCCAGTCACGTTCACAGCCAATGACTCGCTGCGCGAGGCGCTCGCTGCCACCCCTCTGAACCGCGTGATGGTGGAGACTGACGCCCCGTTCCTCACGCCGATGCCCTACCGCGGACGGCCGAACTCGTCGTACCTGATCCCGCACACCATGCAGGTGATTGCGGAGGTCAAAGGCATCAGCCTGGAAGAGGCATGCAGCGCGGTGCAGACCACCACGCGTGAGGTCTACGGATGGACCGCTGCATGAGCCAGGAGGCGGCTCCTGCGCTGCTGACCCCGAGTGATATCCGCCGCTTAGCGGAAGCCGGCGGCATCCGCCCTACCAAGCAGAAGGGCCAGAACTTCCTGCTGGACCCGAACACGGTGCGGATGATCATCGACCGTTCCGGGGTCGGCGCGGGCGAGTGCGTTGTGGAGGTGGGGCCGGGGCTCGGATCGCTGACGCTCGGCCTGCTGGAGGCCGGCGCGTTTGTGGGCGCGATCGAACTGGATGAGCAGCTGGCTGCTCTGCTGCCCGCCACTATCCGTGATAGAGGCGGTGCGCTCGATGCGTTCGCCCTCATCAACGCTGACGCTCTGCAGGTGGAGCAGCTGCCGGTGCCGGATGCTGCACGGGCTGCCGGTCTGGAGCCCACCTCGCTGATCGCCAACCTGCCCTACAACGTGGCCACCCCGATCCTGCTGACGATGCTGGCCCGGTTCGAATCGCTGACACACGCGCTGGTGATGGTGCAGAAGGAAGTGGCTGAGCGGATCGCAGCAGGACCCGGCTCGAAGGCCTATGGTGCTCCGAGTGTGAAGGCCGCCTGGTACGGCTCATCCGAACTGGCCGGAACGATCTCCCGGCAGGTGTTCTGGCCGGTGCCGAACGTGGACAGCGCACTGGTGCGGGTTCGACGGGACCGTGCCGCGCAGCCGGGTGAGCCCAGCCGCGAGGCGGTGTTCGCAGTGGTGGATGCGGCATTCGCCCAGCGCCGCAAAACGCTGCGGGCCGCGCTCACACCGCTGTTTGGCAGCCGGGAACGCGTGGATGCGATCCTCACCACCGCCGGTATTGAGGCGCAGCGCCGCGGTGAAACCCTCGCCGTTGCCGATTTCGTATCGATTGCGGCTGCCGCCGCGCTCTGTGATGCCTGAAAGACGATTTGCGTGATGGCTGCACAGCCGGGTTTGCTGAGAGACATGACCAACCACCCCGTTGCGGTGCGCGCACCAGGAAAGATCAACCTGTCGCTGCGCTCGGGGCTCGCGGACGCCAACGGCTACCACCGCCTCGCCACGGTGTTCCAGGCCGTGGACCTCTGGGAGATCGTGACCGTGCAGGATGCGGAGGAGATCACCGTGCAGATGCGCGGCGCCGGTGCCCGGCGGGTTCCCGTTGACTCCACGAACCTGGTGGTTCGCGCGGCTCATGCGCTGCTCCACCACATGCACAATGAGTACGGCGAGGTCATCGAGCGGGGCGCGTTGATCCAGGTGGAGAAGCAGGTGCCGGTTGCCGGCGGTATGGGCGGCGGCAGTGCCGACGCGGCCGCAGCCCTGCTGGCGCTGACTGTTCTGTGGGATCTTCCGTTCACCCGTGATGACCTTTCCCGGATCGGGGCGAGCCTTGGCGCTGATGTGCCGTTCGCACTGCTCGGGCACACCGCGCTCGGCGTGGGCTACGGGGACGTCCTGTCCCCGGTGCTTGCCGAGGGGGACTGGAACTGGCTGCTGATCGAGCCAGGCGGCGGCCTGTCCACTCCGGAGATCTTCCGCCGTTTCGATGCCATGGTCGCGGCCCACACGCTCACCGTGGACTCGGAGCCGCAGCCTGATGCGGCTCTGCTGCAGGCACTGCGCGCCGGGGATGCACACCAGCTCGGCCGCTGCCTCGCGAATGATCTGCAGGCTCCGGCCTTCGCCGCCGCTCCGCAGCTGCGCGATCTTGTGACCGCAGCCCTGAAGGCAGGAGCGCTCGGGGCGGTGGTGTCCGGTTCGGGGCCCACGATCGCTGTGCTCGGAGAGTCGATGGAGCACCTCAAACAGCTCGATTCAGCGATCCGCGCCTGCCATCCCGTCCAGCGCACCCACCTGGTGAAGGGCTCCGCCCCCGGCGCGCACCTGCTGTGACCGCTGGCTGATCCTCAGCGACCGGCGGGGGCGGCGAGGCCGGGTAGGGTTGATCCGTGGCTCTTCTCCTCGGCGCTGACAGTCTGCACCTCGCCTATCCGAACCGGGTGGTGCTTGAATCCGTCACCCTCGGAGTGTTCGAGGGTGACCGCATCGGCATGGTGGGCCGCAATGGGGATGGCAAATCCACTCTTCTGTCTCTCCTGTTCGGACTGCTCGAACCGATGGGTGGCCGAGTCACTCCGCGCAGCGGGCTCCGCATGGGCATGCTCCTGCAGAGTGATGATCTTCTGGCGGAGAACACGGTGGGCCAGGAGATCGTGGGGCACCTGGCAGAGCACGAATGGGCGGGCGACGCGCGGATCCGGGACGTCGTCACCGGACTGGTGGCGGATATCCCCTTCGAGCGGCGGATCGACTCCCTCTCCGGCGGTCAGCGCCGACGCGTTGCCCTTGCCAAGCTGCTGATCGGTGACTGGGACCTCATCGGTCTGGACGAGCCCACCAACCACCTTGATGTTGAAGGCATCGCCTGGCTTGCGCAGCATCTGAAGCGCCGCTGGCCGAAGAACCAGGGAGCGCTCGTCGTCATCACCCATGATCGGTGGTTCCTTGACGAGGTCTGCACCACCACCTGGGAGGTGCATGACGGCACGGTGGAACCTTTCGAAGGCGGTTACGCCGCGTACATCCTGCAGCGAGTCGAGCGGGACCGGGTCGCTGCCGCCACTGAACAGAAACGGCAGAACCTCATGCGCAAGGAGCTGGCATGGCTGCGCCGCGGCGCCCCCGCCCGCACCTCAAAGCCGAAATTCAGGATCGACGCCGCCAATCAGCTGATCGCAGATGTGCCGCAGGTGCGCAACCCCATCGAACTGACCCGGATGGCCACGGCACGGCTCGGCCGGAAAGTGGTGGACCTGGACGATGCCGGAGTGGCCTACGGAAACAAACAGGTGCTGGAGCATGTCACGTGGCGGATCGGACCCGGTGAGCGCACCGGCATCCTAGGACAGAACGGCGCAGGCAAGTCCACTCTCCTGAACCTCATAGCCGGAACGCTGGAGCCCACCAGCGGCCGAGTCAGCCGCGGCACAACAGTCCAGGTTGCGATCCTTGACCAGCAGTTCCGTGAGCTAGCGGACATCGGCCAGGACCGCGTCCGAGAGGTGCTTGCACGCACGAAGAGCACGGTCATGGTGGAGGGGAAGGAACTCTCCCCGGCCCAGCTGCTGGAGCGTCTGGGCTTTCGCAAAGATCAGCTCTCCACCGTGGTGAACGACCTCTCCGGCGGTCAGCGGCGGCGCCTTCAACTGCTGCTGGTGCTGCTGAGCGAACCGAACGTGCTGATCCTCGACGAGCCCACGAATGATGTGGACACGGACATGCTCACCGCGCTGGAGGACCTGCTGGACTCCTGGCCGGGCACCCTGATCGTGGTGAGCCACGACCGCTACCTCATGGAACGAGTCACCGACCAGCAGTATGCCGTGATCAACGGGAGCCTTCGCCACCTGCCCGGCGGGATCGACGAATACCTGCGCCTGCGACACCAACAGGCGGCAGCTCCAGCGGCCCCGGCCCATGCGACGAAACACTCCGATGCAGGATCAAACCTCTCGCTTTCTGGAGCAGAACGTCACGCCGCGCAAAAAGAGGTGGCATCAATTGAGCGACGACTCAACAAGCTGGATGCCGACGTGCAGCGACTCCACCAGCGGATGGCAGAGCACGATCAGAGCGACTACGAGAACCTGCACGATCTGACCAAACAACTTGGCGCGCTTGAGAAGGAGAGAGCGGACCTTGAAGAACGCTGGCTCGACCTCTCAGACCAGATTGAGTAGACCAAGGGGGCGAGCACGACCCAGCCGTCGGATTCATCCACGATCCCAGGAATGAGCGGTGCGCCCCATCTGCTTTCTAGATCCAGCCTTCGCGCCAGGCAATGCGGGCGGCTGCCACGCGAGTATCGGCTCCGAGCTTGGCCATCGCGGTGGAGGCGTAGTTGCGGACGGTGCCGGGTGCAAGATGTGTGCGTTCGGAGATCGTGCGGACTGTTGCGCCGTCGAGGGATTCACGGAGCACGTCGAGTTCGCGGGACGTCAGCGGGCAGTCGCCCTCGGTGAGAGCAGATTCGGCGACCGCACCGTCGATATACCGCCCACCAGCATGCACCGAGCGGAGAATGCCGGGCAGCTCAGTGATCGAGGTGGTTTTCGTGACGAATCCGGCAATGCCAGCCGCTAAAGCACGACGCAGCACCGCGGGTCGTGCATGCCTGGTCAGCAGCACAACACTGGTGCTAGAGGCCAGGTCTCGAAGGGACTGAGCGACTTCGATGCCATCAAGGAATGGCATCTCCAGATCGAGCACGGCAACATCCGGGCTTTCGTGTGCGATGAGCTGAAGCGCCTCCCTCCCGCTCGCGGCGGTCGCCACGACCTCGATATCCGTTTCGAGAGAGAGGAGGGTGCTGATGGCTTCGCCCAGCAGCGTCTCGTCGTCGGCGATGACAACACGGATAGGCTGGGTCATGGTGCGCCTGTCTTTCTCTGGTGAGTGGGAAGCCAGCCCACTAGCTGAGCGCCCGCTGTTTCGTTGCTGGTGAACGTCAACTCGCCTGCGGCTTCGTCATATCGGCTGTGCAGAGATGCCAGTCCTGTGCCGGAACTGGATGATTGCAGAGCGCGAGGTCCGCTATCGGCGAGAACGACCGTGACACCCTCGACATCCCCACGGTTGTGGCCGGTGACGGTGAGTGCGCAGTAGCGAGCGCGGGTATGGCGGAGGATATTGGTGATGCCCTCGCGGATGGTGAGCCCGAGCAGCCGCTCCGTCGCCTCCGCTAGGCCCTGGGGTACCTCGACGTGTGCCTCAACGGTGATCCCGGCGGACTCCAGGACGCGCACGGCGTTGGCCGCTTCGTCTGCGACGGTGACGGGGCGGTAGGCGTGGACGACACTGCGCATCTCGTCCACTGCGGTAGCGGCGATCTGGCCGAGTGCCTCGGCGTGCTGACGCGCCTGGTCGTATCTTTCGGTGTCGATGAGGCGCTGCACGAGCTGTGCTTCGACGGCGAGCAGCTGCAGGTGCTGGCCTTGAATGTCGTGCAGGTCTCCGGCGAAGCGCTGTCGTTCGCGCGTGATGGCGCGTTCAGCCTCGGTTGTGCGCAGGTCGTCGACCTCGAGTGCGAGCCTGTACACCCAGTCTTGACCGAGCACGGCCAGGGCGAGCCCCGCACCGATTGCGATGGCGGGAGTGACGTCCCAGGTGGCCACCTCAATGACGTCCGGCACGATGCGGGAAGCGATAACGCACGCGATAATCGCCCCCGCGATGCGGAGCGAGCTGAGCCAGAACGAACCTGCCGCGATCGCTCGCAGCGCGAGTGCAAGTGGCAGAGCCGCAGGTGGAACGGCGCTCGCCCCAGGTTCGGGCGGAAGCAACAGAACAGCTACTGCCGCGGCCAGGATCAGAATTCTCCAGACCGTCAGCACCGGCTCGCGCCGCCACCATTGTGCGAATCCATTGTCGGAGTGTGTTTCGGTGAACAGGGCTGCGCTGCCCAGCACAGCGGTCAGAGTGCTGGCGGCGATCCCGACCGCCGCAGCCCCCGGAGCTGCCTGTGGTGCATACGCGATGACGGGAATCGTGAATGCCGCGAGGCAGATCGTGATGTGGGAGCAGGTGATGTAGGCGCCGATGCCAGAAAACGAAGCGGGCCGAGCGGCTGGATGCATGGGGACTACCGGCGTCGCTCCCACCGGAACGTCCGCATCGACAGCAGTCCCAGCAGCAGAAGCCATATCACTATGATCGCAGCATCGATTCCCACTCTGCTGAGATCCCCATCGAATAGCCAGGCGGCGGTGGTCATATCGGCGTTGGCAACGAGGGGCACCAGGCGCATTGCGATGGTGCCGAGAGGATCGGTGACGGACGGGAGCAGGGAGACGGCTCCCATGGCCCCGACGAACAGCGGCAGCATTGTCCACTGCGCCTTTTCCGGGTTCGCTGTTAAAGCACTGGTCACCAAGCCTGCGAGTGCGGCGATCACGACGCCGGTCACCCCCGACAGCACGAGGAGAGCGGGTGAGGCGGGGGCAGGCTGCCCGGCGGGTGCGCCGATGAGCATCAGGCCGGCAGTGACGACGGCGATCTGGAACAGCCCGATCAGGATCGGAGCAACCAGCAGGCCGGACACAATTCCGACATCAGGCAGCGCCGTCGTGCGCAGCCGCTTCAAGGCGAGGGTGTGACGCCGCGCCGTGATGGTGTTCAGTGCGATGAAGTAGACCGTGATGCACATGACTGCTGCGGTGTTCCGACCCGCCCCGCTCGCCCACATCTCCGCAGGGGCAGCGAGCTCCGCAATCCCTGCGATGCCTAGAAGGGCTGCTGGGACGAGCAAGGCGAGGGCGAGCATGATCGGCTGCCGGAGGAAGACGCGCAATTCTGATACCACGAGCGCCCACCACAGATGCCGGTTTGTCCTGGTTGAGGCAGTGCCAGTTGCTGCGCTCATACGTGCGCTCCCTCGTTATTGTCAGTGGTGCTCTGTGGTTCTGTGGATGCGTCTGCGACATCCAGGAACACGTCTTCAAGTGATGCTGGAGACGAGCTCAGTCCCTTGAGCGTCAGGACGTGTTCGCGAGCCCAGTCGATGACGCGTCCAACATCACCCTGCAGATCCGTGGTGCGGATGCTCAGGCGCACGTGGCGGTCAGCGACTGTCGCCACTGTGAGGTCACCTCTGAGGCACGCAGCCAGACCTTCGACGATCGAAGGCGAAGCTTCGAGGGAGAAGTCGATCGTTGCGGGGATCGAGGCGAGCACATCGGTCATCGGGCCGTTGCGGGCGACGACCCCTTGATCGAGAATCGTGACGGTCGCGGCCAGGTTCTGCGCTTCTTCCAGATAATGGGTTGTCAGCAGCACCGCACTGCCCTTGGCGACGAGGTCTTGGATGATCCGCCACATGGTTCTGCGTGATTGCGGATCTAAGCCGGTGGTCGGCTCGTCAAGCACAAGCAGTTCCGGATCGCCCCAGAGCGCCATCGCGAAGTCCAAACGACGACGTTCTCCTCCGGAGAGCACCGACACCGGAACTGTGCGTCGATGGGTCAGACCGACGATACCCAGCACGCGGTCGATCTCGTCGTCGCGCAGGTTCATGCCTTTCCACAGTTCGAGCTGACCGGCGACGGTCATCTCATCGACCAGTCCTGCCTCCTGCAGCATGGTGCCTGTGCGTGCGGCGACACGGCTGCGCTCTCGCGTCGGATCACAGCCGAATACCCGGAGACGTCCGTGGGAGGGTTGACGGAAGCCTTGAATGGTCTCCAGCAGCGTCGTCTTCCCCGCCCCATTGGTGCCCAGCAGTGCGTGGATCGAACCGGGGGCAACGGTGAAGCTCACGTCTCTGACGGCGATGAAATCACCGTAGGAGCACCACACCCCATCAACCGTGACCGCGGGATCGGCACTGGCGAGGCTGTCGGATCTGTCGTTCATGCTTCCAGCGTCTCTGCACCCCAGATGGGGCGGTAGTCACGGATATCATCGCTGAGATGACATGTGTCATCCAAGCAGTGACATGTGTTTCTACCCGCCGCGACGCAGGCCGGTGAGCATGAAGATATGAGCGAATGGAGCACCCCAGAACAGCCCGAATTCACCCCGGCGCAGCGCAGCCTAGTCGCGGACTTGATGAGCTTTGGACCCGCATCAACACCGGGCCGAGAAGTGATTGTCGCAGGACTGCAGATCGGCTTGGTGCTGCTCCTGGTCTTTGTCGTGTTCCCCGATCGATTCGGCGGCAGTCTGCTGCTGATCGTCCTCGCGGTCACTGTGGTCTACTGGATCTTGCGAATCGCCGCGGGTATCCCTCAATGGCGGAGCAGGCGGTGAACGGTGACGCACGAACCCCTTCGAAATCGCGCACAAGAGCGCTGGCTAAAGCTGGTTGAGCTGATCAGCTGAATCAGCCGCCGCCGGCGCTGTGACCACCCATATCGATTCGGCGCACCCGCTGGTGGTGTTTATTGTGGTTCGCGTCGCTCATCCAGTTGCCCTTCACACCTTTTCGGGTGCGGGTTTGGCGATCGAACCCCTGCGCGTTCGCAACCTCCACCAGGGTCTCTTTTTCGAACGCGTAGCGCTTGTCGTGATTGCGGTAGTAGCTGAAGATGCCGCCGAACACCAGCGACCACACGCATAGCCCGATCACAAACGGGCTGATCAGCATCAGCAGTGAATCGGTCATATCTATCACCCCATCACATCATGAACCACATGATCGGAAGCGAGACCGCAGTGGCGAGCACGGCAAGTGAGCAGGAGGCAGCCCACAGCCGGCCCATCGAGAGCGGCACCGATCCCATCGTCTGCCCGGTTCGCCCATTCACCGCGAGGTAGTGAACGAACGACGAGCCGTCTGACTTCTGTTCAACATGGCTGTACAGCCAGACCGGCAGGTAGATCGAGACCCAGCGAGTTCCGGTCACGGCTACTCCTTCGCGGTCCCAGCGCACACCGCGGTCATATCTCCCGGTCATGGTGCGGGCACGAGCACGCGCAATGGTGAGGAACTGCTCGGAGATCCGATCATCCAGATCGGCGATATCCGTATCGCGTCGCTCAGAGGTGAAGCCATGAAGATAGTTTGAGTTGTAGGCAACGGCGTTCTTGGTATCGAACGGCTGGATGGCGTTGATGATGTTGTTCGAGTTCTCAGTCCAGTCCATTGATGCGCGCGCTGAACTGGATTCGGTGGGCAGATCATCGATCCGCAGGTCGAACTGGCGCCCCAACTCATACTGAGCTACGTCATGCACCGTGACGGTCTCGTCCTTGCTGACCCGCTTCTGGTAGGTGCGCAGCGTGCGCTCACCCACTCCCTCCAGCCGCGCATGAAGGTTTCCGTCCACCAGCATGTACGGAAGGTACACACCGCGCACATTCTCCGGCGCGAAGCCGTCCCGGAAAGCGGGGTGAGCAAAGAAACGGCGACTGCCCGCAAACTGTCGGATCGCCTCCACGCCCTGCTCATGTGTGAGGGTGAACGGGAGGATCGCATCCGGGAATGTGCCATTGGGGATCTGCTGGTTGATGGAAAGGATCTGCCGGCACCAATGGCACTTCGCCTGCTGCGCCTCATCGGGATTGATCACCACTTCAGCACCGCAGCCGGTGCACTTGATGGTGACCACCGAGGAGTCCGCCACGATGTCCCCCGCACCGGAGCCGCGCACGGTTCCGGCAAGCGATCCGATCTCGGTGCCGAAGCCGAACTTCTGATCGGCGAGCTCTTCGTTCCACTGGAAGCGGCAGTAGCCGCACACGAGTGAGCCGAGCCGAGCGGAGTAACCGATCTCAGTGGACCCGCAGCGCGGGCAGCGGTTCAGGCCATCGCTCTTGCCGCTCGAGGTGTCGATCACCCGGTCCCCGACAGGCTCCAGCTCCTCCATGATCTCCGGCGGCACCATCGATCCCGGCACAGCGGACGACTGTGCCGCCTCCGCGGGCTGAGCTGCCGGCTGAGGCATCTGCTGCTCTTCAGCGGCAAGGTCAGGTGGGACCTGCTCGCCGGACGGGGTTGGCTGCGCATGGTGGAACGGCGCAGAGGGCTGATGGTTCTGCGGATAGATGTGCTCGGCGCCCAGAGGGTTGCGCTGAGAAGGATCACGTGGGGGAGTGCTCATCAACAGGCTTTCAACAGTGCTGACCGAAGGGAACGGACTGCTCGGGGTACGACACGTGGGCCGCACCCCGAGCGCGAGGGATCAGAGGCCCAGAACGCGGTTCTTCGCTGCCTCGTAGTCCTGCTCGCTGATCAGTCCCTGGTCCAGCATCTGCTTGTACTGGGCGAGCACTGCCACCGGATCATTCGAGCTCTGCTGGCTCTGCGGTGCCGGCTGGCTCTGCTGAGCCTGGTCCTGCTGCACTTGGTCCTGCTGAGTCGGGCTCGGCTGGGCCTCGCCCTGCGGGGCCTCAGCCGGCTGAGCCTGGCCGGGCTGCTGCGCCTGCTGCTGGCCCGGCTGAGCCTGACCAGGCTGCTGGGCCTGCTGCTGGCCCGGGAACGGGGTCTGGTTCGTGGGCCCAGCCATACCGCCGAGCGCACCAGCCCCCATGCCCATCATGGCGAGGCCAGCGCCGCCGCCCTGCTGACCCGCGGACTCCACGCCGCGAGCAAACGCCTGGGAGGCGAAGGAGCGCGAACGATCACCGGAGAGTGCGTCGGCCTTCTTC
The DNA here is from genome assembly GCA_947252755.1 of uncultured Dermabacter sp. Taxonomy (GTDB): domain Bacteria; phylum Actinomycetota; class Actinomycetes; order Actinomycetales; family Dermabacteraceae; genus Helcobacillus. The sequence continues at coordinate 20,657 of CAMXWV010000006.1, read as the reverse complement.
ACATCGGACAGGAGTTTCTGGGTGTCCGCGTCGTACTCGATCGATTCGACCGCAACCTTGTCAATGCGGATGCCCCGATCAGAGACCCAGCGGTAGTTCTCCTCCACCGCTTCGCTCATCGCCTGTCCCAGGCCCTGCGAATCAGACTGGATGCGGGTGATCCGGTTGTTCTTATCCGGATCGTTCGTGTACTTCGAGAACGCGGGAGCGAGGGACGCCACCACCTCGCGGAACAGCTGATCCGCCGCCTCATTGTCCATGTCTGTGAAATCGAAGGCTGGAGCTCCCGGCTGCAGGTGCTTTGCCGGCACCCAGTTGTGCACGAACAGCAGCGGGTCCACGATGCGCAGCGTGTAGCTGCCGCGCGCCACAGCTCCCACCTGCGCGTTCATGTAGATGTCATCCCAGTAGATTTCGGACTGGGTGCCGAAACGGTTGCCGGGCAGCTCTTTCAGCGAAACGAAGAACGCTGCCTGCTGGCTGCCGGGCTGGCCGCCGAACTTGAAGCGCTCCCAAGTGGTGCCCACGGTGGAGGCGATGATGCCGTTGTCAGCGAATACCGAACGGGAGTTCGGATCACCGGACTGCCAGATGTAGCCGCCCGGCTCCGTGACCAGGCCTGTGGTGCGGCCGTCCTGCATGGTGATCAGGCCGTAGCCCTGCGGCACCACGATCTTCGACCCATTGGTGATGATGTTCTCGCTGCCCTTGGTGTTCTCACCCCGACCGGCATTGGCTCCCTTCGGAACCGCGGCGAACAGCGCCGCCGTGGATGAGATGCCGGCTGGAACGGTGAGAAAATCTAGCCACTGGTCAGCGAATGTGCCGCCGAGCGCACCGGTGAATGCCTTGATGAAGCCCATCAGAACTCCTGTTCAGTGAAGCGTTGTGTCCAACAGCGAACATTCAAGCATAGGGGAACACGCACACAGGAATCCTCGGCGCTACGAGAGCCGCTGAGATCGAACCGGTCAGCGGGGGTCGGCGTCGAACTGAGCGAAGGAGCGCAGCAGACACCGCAGTCCATCCCCCATGTCCGCGGTCTGCTCCTCAGTGAGGGAGTCCAGCAGCTTCTGCTCAGCCTCAACCAGCGCGAGGATCGCAGCGTCAGCGAGTCTGATCCCCTCCTCAGAGAGCCGCACCAGAACACTGCGCCCATCGCCTTCGGCGCGGCGGCGCCGCACCAGGTGCCGCACCTCCAGCTTGTGCAGGCGAGTGGTCATCGTCCCCGAGGTCACGAAGGTCTCCTGGATCAGATCCCGCGGCGTCAGCTCGAACGGCTCTCCTGAGCGGCGCAGAGCGGAGAGCACGTCGAACTCCCAGCCGTCCAGCCCCTGCTCCGCGAACACACTGCGCCGAAGGCTCTCCTGCAGTCGCGCGATCCGCGAGATGCGAGAGAACACCTGCAGCGGAGTCGCATCAAGCCCCGGGTGAAGCGCCTGCCAGGCCGCCGCGATCCGGTCCACGTCGTCCGCCATCCGGGCGCTCTGCGCGGGATCATAGGCCTCGGCAGCTCTGTTCGATGAGCTCCTGCGCCCCCTGGGGTCAACCATCGGTTCCTGCCGCCTCCCGCTTACGGCCCAGCACCGGCGCCGGCTCCATGCCGCGCAGCCCATTCCAGGCGAGATTGACGATATGCGCCGCCACCACCACCTTGCTGGGCGTCTTCGTCTCCAGCCACCATTGCCCGGTGAACGCCACGATGCCCACCAGCATGTTCGCGTACAGTGCGGCATCCCGCTTGTTGAAGCGACGGAAAGCGAGCTGGCGCAGCAGCAGCTGCTCCACGTGTCCGGCCACGTCTCCGAGCAGCGCGGAGTAGGTCCCGCCGGTCTGCGCGGTGGGGGAGTCACGCACCAGAATCGTGAATCCGTCTTCCTGCTCATCGATGTAGGTGAGGAAAGCCAGCGCTGCTCGCTCCATCAGCACTTTCGGATGTTCGCGTGCGTCGGCCAGCGCCTCCTCGAGAGCGCGCAGCAGAGTCTCCGTCTCCCGGTCCACGATCACCGCGTACAGGCCCTCTTTTCCGCCGAAGTGCTCGTACACGATCGGCTTGGACACCCCGGCCTTCGCGGCGATCTCTTCCACGGTGGAGGCGTCATAGCCGCGAGTGGCGAACACTGCGCGGCCCACGCTGACGAGCTGCTCCCGGCGCTGCCGCCCGGTCATACGAGGGGAGCGGGCACGAGCCGCGGTGTGGTGAGGCATGAGCCAAGTCTGGCACAGGCGGCGCCGCGTGATTCAGTAATCTGCCTCCCGGACCGATAGTATCGGCAGGGTGCCCGCCGGCCCCTCCGCGATGGTGTAATCGGCAACACATCAGATTTTGGTTCTGAAATTCCAGGTTCGAGCCCTGGCCGCGGAACGGAGACGATCCTCGGCGATCGTCGCCTCAGAATGATGCCGCATTCCGAAGGAGCCATCGAGTGGACTCGAAACCGCCCGTTGCAGTAGTCGTCCTCGCCGCCGGTGCGGGCACCCGCATGAAGTCGAAGCTGCCGAAGGTGCTGCACCCCGTGTGCGGACAGTCGATGCTGCTGCATGCGATCGGCGCGGCGGAAGCGACCGGCGCCCCCGAGGTTGTGGCCGTGGTCCGCTTTGAACGCGATCAGGTGGTGGGACACCTTCAGAAGTATGCTCCGCAGGTCACCATCGCGGATCAGGATGAGGTTCCCGGCACCGGCCGCGCCGTCCAGAACGGGTTGGAGAAGGTTGCTGCACAGACCGGCACCGTGCTCGTCACCTACGGCGACGTTCCGCTGCTGGAGGGGCAGACTCTGCAGGAGCTTGTTGCCGCTCATGACCGGGCAGAAGCCGGCGTCTCCGTGCTGACCGCGGTTGTGAGCGATCCGACCGGCTACGGCCGCATCATCCGCACCGAGGACGGCAGCGACGTGCTCGGCATCGTGGAGCATAAGGATGCGACCGAGGAGCAGCGCGCCATCACCGAAGTCAACTCCGGCATCTACGCCTTCGATCTGGCTCTGCTGCGCGAGGTGCTCACCAAGGTCACCACGGATAACGCGCAGGGCGAGATGTACCTGACGGACGTGCTCTCGATCGCCCGGCAGATGGGCCACCGCGTGGTGGGGCATGTGATCGACGACGCGATCCAGGTGGAAGGAGCGAACGACCGCGCGCAGCTGTCCCAGCTGGCGGCGGAGATGAACCGCCGGATCGCCGTTCAGCACATGAAGAACGGGGTGACGATCATTGATCCAGCCACCACGTGGATCGACAAAGACGTCACGATCGGCCAGGACGCGGTGATCCTGTCCGGTGTGCAGCTGCATGGCGCCACGGTGATCGGTGAGGACGCCGAGATCGGCCCGGACAGCACGCTCACCGATGTGACAGTGGGCCGCGGTGCAAGCGTGGTCCGCACGCACGCGTTCGGCGCTGTGATCGGCGATGAGGCGACCGTGGGGCCGTTCACCTACCTTCGCCCCGGCACCGTGCTCGGAACAGCCGGCAAGATCGGCGGCTTCTGCGAGACGAAGAATGCGACGATCGGCGACCAAGCCAAGGTGCCCCACCTCTCCTATGTGGGCGATGCAGAGATCGGTGAAGGAACCAATATCGGAGCCGCCACCATCTTCGCCAACTACGACGGAGTCAACAAGCATCGCGCAGTGGTGGGCAAGCATGTGCGGGTCGGTTCGGACAATGTGCTCGTCGCCCCGGTGACGATCGGGGATGGGGCCGCCACCGGTGCTGGCACCACCGTGCTCAAGGATGTGGCACCCGGCGCGCTTGCCCTCAACACGATCACCCAGAAGTCCATTGACGGCTGGACCCTGAAGAACCGCGCGAACACGAAGGCTGCCGATGCGGCGCGGGCCGCCGGCGCAGCAGACGCGGACGAGACCACCACGGTGACGGAGGAGAACTGATGAGCGGCATTGTCACGAAGGGCGAGAAGCACCTGGTTCTGGCGGCGGGACGAGCACACCCCGTCCTTGCAGAGGAGGTGGGCCGCGAACTCGGCATCGACGTGCTTCCGATGGACGCGTGGGACTTCGCCAACGGTGAGATCTATGTGCGCTATGGCGAGTCCGTGCGCGGTGCGGATGTGTTCGTGCTGCAGTCCCATCCCGCTCCGATCAACAACTGGCTGATGGAGCACCTGATTATGGTGGATGCGCTGAAGCGCGCCAGTGCCAAGCGCATCACCGCGATTGCGCCCACGTATCCGTATGCGCGTCAGGACAAAAAGCATCGCGGTCGTGAGCCGATCTCCGCTCGTCTCATCGCCGACCTCTACAAGGCCGCCGGAATCGACCGCCTGATCTCAGTGGACCTGCACGCCCCCCAGGTCCAGGGCTATTTCGACGGCCCGGTGGACCACCTGATGGCGATGCCGATCCTCTCCAGCTATGTCAAGGACAGCTACGGCAGCGAGGATCTCTGTGTGGTCAGCCCAGACGCCGGCCGGATCTCGGTGGCTGAGAAGTGGGCGAAGGTGCTCGGCAGCGTACCGCTGGCGTTCATCCACAAGTCCCGTGACCCGAAGAAGCCGAACCAGGCCGTGGCCAAGCGCGTGATCGGCGACGTGTCCGGAAAAACCTGCATTCTTGTGGATGACATGATCGATACGGCCGGCACCATCGTGCAGGCTGTGGAGGCGTTGAAAGAGAACGGCGCATGCTGCGTGATCGTTGCCACCACGCACCCGATCTTCTCCGACCCGGCGGTTGAGCGTCTGAAGGGAGCGGACGTCCGGGAGGTCATCTGCACGAACACGCTGCCGATTCCGGAGGAGAAGAACTTCGAGAACCTCACTCAGCTCTCCATCGCGCCGCTGCTCGCTCGAGCGATCCGAGCCGTGTTCGATGACGGGTCAGTGACCAGCCTGTTCGACGGCGAGGTCTGATCGGCTGCAGCCGCAATCAGCAGCGGTGCGGGGTGGGAGATCTCACTGAGCAGATGCAGGTGCAGCCGTTTCGGCTCGGCGCGCAGGCGGGTAGACTTGCGGGGAACTTCGGCGAGGGAGCACCTGCTCCGTTATCGACGCGGTTACCATCAGGAATCAGCCCGCTGCGGGCGCCCTGTGTCGCGTTGAGAATCGCCTCCGCATTCACACAGGGAGAACACATGCCTGAGAATCTCAAAGTTGAACTGCGCGAGGGCTTCGGCAAGGGCGCTGCCCGCCGAATCCGTCGCGAGGGCAAGCTGCCCGCCGTTCTCTACGGCCACGGCACTGAGCCGCAGCACCTGCTCCTGCCGGCGCACGAGTCTGCGCTGATCGCCCGCAACGCCAACGCCCTGATCGAGCTTGAGATCGCCGGCGGCGGCACCGAGCTTGCCATCATCAAGGACATTCAGCGCCATGTGGTGCGCCGCGAGCTGCTGCACCTGGACCTGCTCAAGGTGAAGCGCGGTGAGAAGGTCGAGGTTGCGATCCCGATCATCCTCACCGGTGAGCCAGTCTCCCCGGCGGTCGCCTTCGTGGAGCTGCAGGAGCTCACCATCCTGGCGGATGTGCTCAAGCTTCCGGAGTCGCTGGAAGTGTCGGTTGAGGGTCTTGAAGAGGGCGCGCAGATCTTTGTGGGAGACCTCGAGCTCCCCGAGGGCGCCGAGCTCGTCACCGATGTTGAGCAGCTCGCCGTGAGCGTTGCCATTCCTCAGGTTGACGAGTCCGACCTGGAGACCCCGGAGTCGGAGGACGGCGAGGCCTCCGAGAAAGCAGCATCCGAGAGCGCAGCTGACAGCGAAGAGTCTGAGGAGAACGCAGGCGAGTGACCTGCTGAACCTTCCACAGGGGCGTCGCACTGAGCGTGCGGCGCCCCTGTAAGCTTTGCCCGCACCGCCGATCGAGCGCAGACCGCGCACACAGACAAGGAAGAAGCACGTGAGCAGCACTGTTCTCATCGTGGGCCTCGGCAATCCTGGGCCGGCATATGCCGCTACCCGGCACAACGTGGGCCAGATGGTGCTGGATGTGATGGCATCCAGAGCAGACGGACGCTTCTCAGCGGCGAAGCGCGCCACAGCACAGGTGATCGAGGGTCACCTCGGAACGCCGGGCAGCGCCACCAGGGCGATCCTCGCGAAGACCACCTGCTTCATGAACGTCTCCGGCGGACCCGTTGCCGCTCTCGCCCAGTACTACTCCGTGCAGCCGCAGCGCATCATGGTGGTGCATGACGAGGTTGACCTCGACTTCGGCACCGTGCGCCTGAAACAGGGCGGGGGCGAAGGCGGCCACAACGGGCTGCGAGACATCACCAAGGCGCTCGGCACGAAGGACTACCAGCGCGTGCGGATCGGGGTTGGGCGTCCGAGCGGCCGCCAGGACACGGCGGATCATGTGCTGTCCCCCTTCTCCGCGGCGGAGCGACGCGTTCTTGACGATCTGCTGATCGAAGGGGCGAACGCCGCGGAGCACCTGGCGCTGCACGGCCTGATCGACGCCCAGAACCTGTTCCACGCCCGGGAGGCGATCCGTCCATGAGCCTTGCTGCAGCACTTGACCTGGTCAGCGCCTCCGAGCAGGTGCAGCGCGCTCGCACTCTGCTTGCTGAGCGCGCGAATGCCAGCATCATCGCCCCGGAGGGCATGCATCCGTTCCTCTGCGCCGCTGCGGCAGCCGCTGCCAGCCCCGATGCTCCGCTGTTCATCGTCACCGCCACCACACGGGATGCGGAAGATGTTCACGCACAGATCGAGGCGATGGTGCCCGACGCCTCCGCAGCGTTGTTCCCCGCGTGGGAAACGCTCCCGCACGAGCGGCTGTCACCGCGCTCAGACACCGTTGCCACCCGGCTGAAGACCCTGCACCGGCTGGCGCATCCCGAGACTGCCGGCCCGCTGACCGCAGTGGTCATGCCGGTGCGGGCCCTGGTCCAGCCGATGGCAGCCCGGCTCGGCGATCTCCGTCCGGTGCGAGTCCGCGCGGGCGAGGACTACCCCATGGAGCAGCTCGAACAGGACCTGGTCGATGCCGCCTATGTGCGGGTGGACATGGTGGAGCGCCGCGGTGAGTTCGCGGTGCGCGGCGGCATCCTCGACGTGTTCGCGCCGACGGAAGCGCACCCGGTGCGCATCGACTTCTTCGGTGACGAAGTCGATGACATGCGGTTCTTCTCCGTGGCGGACCAGCGTTCCATCGATCACGAGCTGGAGGTGCTGGACGCACCTGCCTGCCGCGAGATCCTGCTGACTGAGGATGTGCGGGCACGGGCCCGCAGCCTGATGGACTCGCTCCCGGGGATTGCAGACATGCTCGGACAGATCGCCGACGGCATCGCTGTGGAGGGGATGGAATCCCTCAGCGCCGTGCTGCTGGAGGAGATGGAGTCCATCGCGGATGCGGCGCCGGAAGGATCCTCCTTCCTGGTCCTCGAGCCGGAGCGGGTGCGAGCCCGCGCGGATGAGCTTGTGTCCACCACCGACGAGTTCCTCGCCGCGGCGTGGTCCACTGCAGCGGCCAGCGGAAGCGTCCCGGTTGATGTGGACGCTGCGAGCTTCCTGTCACTTGAGGACGTTCAAGCGATCCTGCAGCGCCGCCGCATGCCGCTGGCGCGGATCGCACCGTTCGGCCTTGACGCGGACCTGACCATTCACGCCAGCCCCCACCCGGGCTATGGTGGCTCCATCGCGCAGGCGGCGCGGGACCTGCGCACCCGCCAGTCCGAGGGATGGCGACTGCTGATCACCACCGCGGGCGCCGGGACGGCTCGCCATCTCACCGAGAACCTGCGCGATGCTGACGTCGTCGCTGAGATGAAGCCGGACCTTGACCGGGCACCGGATAACGGCGAGCTGATCGTCACCACGGGCCCGTTCACTCAGGGAATCCTCCTCGAGGATGCCCAAGTCATGGTGATGTGCGAGCGGGACATGACCGGCAAGAGCGGCGCCCGCCGCACCGGAACGCGTCGGCTGGCAGCCAGACGCCGCAGCACAGTGGACCCGCTGCAGCTGAAAGCCGGAGACTTCGTGGTGCATGACACGCATGGGGTGGGGAAGTTCGTGGAGCTCACCAGCCGCACCGTGGGCGCCGGAGACCGAAAAGCCACCCGTGAATACCTGGTCATCGAATACGCGCCCAGCCGCAGGGGACAGCCCGGCGACCGGCTGTATGTTCCCAGCGACCAGCTGGACCACATTACGAAGTATGTGGGCGGGGAGACGCCGACCGTGAACCGGATGGGCGGCAGCGATTGGTCCAAAACGAAGTCGAAAGCCCGCAAAGCGATCCGTGAGATCGCCGATGAGCTGGTGCGCCTCTACAGCGCCCGGCAGGCCAGCGAAGGCCACGCGTTCGGACCGGACACCCCGTCGCAGCGGGAGCTGGAGGACGCGTTCGAGTTCGCGGAGACCCCGGACCAGCTGGTCACCATCGACGAGGTCAAGGCCGATATGGAAAAGCCGATCCCCATGGATCGGCTGATCTGCGGCGATGTGGGCTTCGGCAAAACCGAGATCGCCGTGCGCGCCGCATTCAAGGCCGTTCAGGACGGCAAACAGGTTGCGGTGCTCGCGCCCACCACACTGCTTGCTCAGCAGCATGTGGAGACGTTCTCCGAGCGTTTCGCCGGCTTTCCCATCACCGTGCGTGGTCTGTCCCGCTTTCAGGCGAAGGCCGAATCGGATGCCACGATTGCAGGCCTGCTCGATGGCAGCGTGGACGTGGTGATCGGCACCCATCGGCTGCTCACTGGTCAGGTGCGCTTCAAGGACCTGGGCCTGATCGTGGTGGATGAGGAGCAGCGCTTCGGGGTTGAGCACAAGGAGACTTTGAAAGCGCTGCGCACGAACGTGGATGTGCTCTCGATGTCCGCCACCCCGATCCCGCGCACGCTGGAGATGGCGGTGACCGGAATCCGCGAGCTGTCCACGCTCGCCACCGCGCCGGAAGAGCGGCACCCGGTGCTCACCTACGTGGGCGCCTACGAAGACGCACAGGTGACCGCTGCGATCCGCCGGGAGCTCCTCCGCGAAGGTCAGGTGTTCTACATCCACAACCGAGTGGAGGACATCGACCGCACCGCCCAGCGCCTGCGGGACCTGGTGCCGGACGCGCGGATCGAAGTGGCTCACGGAAAAATGAACGAGGCGCAGCTGGAGCGGGTGATCCTGGACTTCTGGGAGAAGCGCTTCGATGTGCTCGTGTGCACCACGATCGTGGAGACCGGACTGGACATCTCCAACGCCAACACCCTGATCGTGGAGAACGCGGACACGTTCGGACTGTCGCAGCTGCATCAGCTGCGCGGCCGCGTGGGACGCTCTCGGGATCGCGCCTACGCCTACTTCCTCTACCGCGCGGACAAGCCGCTGACCGAAACTGCTCACGACCGCCTCACCACTCTTGCCGCCCACTCGGACCTCGGTGCGGGCATGCAGGTGGCGATGAAAGACCTCGAGATCCGAGGCGCCGGCAACCTGCTCGGCGGTGAGCAGTCCGGTCATATCGCCGGTGTGGGCTTTGACCTGTACGTGCGGATGGTAGGGGAGGCGGTCAGCGCGTTCAGAGGTGAGGGCGGTGCGGGACTGCGCAAGGACGCGAAGGTGGAGCTGCCGCTGAACGCGCGGATCCCCCTGGAGTACATCGAGTCCGAACGGCTCCGCCTCGAGGCATACGCGAAGATCTCCGGCGCGGTCAGCATCGACGAGCTGCGGGCCGTGCGCGAAGAGCTCACCGACCGCTACGGCCAGCCGACCGCCGAGGTGGACCTGCTGTTCAATGTGGCGGAGTTCCGCCTTGAATGCATTGAGGCGGGGATCGATGAGGTGCAGGTGCAGGGCAAGATGATCCGCTTTGGGCACATCGATGTGCCGGACTCGACGGCGATGACGCTCAAACGCCTCTATCCGGGTAGCCTGATCAAACCCGCCACCCGCCTGGTGCTGATCCCGCATCCGCAGACCAAGCGGTTCGGCGGTCACGGTCTGACCGATGCGCCGCTGCTGGACTGGTGCCGTGACGCTGTGAACCTGCTGGTGGGCCGCTCATGACCCGCCTGTTGGTGCTGCCCGCCTCACCGCTGAACGCGCCAGGCCTGCTCACTGTGGCCGGCTGGGATGCGCTGCGCAGCGCAGATCGCGTCGTCACCAGCTGCGCACACCCCGCCTGGATCGCTCAGCTGCGTGAGGCGGGGGTGGAGGCCGAGCAGCTGGACAGTTCCACGGCCGACGCGCTCACCGCGGACCTTGCCGCCGCGCTGCAAGCCGCTGAAGCGGCCCAGCAGCAGCTTGTGTGGCTATGCGATGCGGAGCATCCGTGGCTGCCGCAGCCTATGGAGATCGTGCGTGCTGCAGACCGTGATGTCCACGCCGGCTCTGCCGGATCCGTTGGCGCGGTCGATGTGGACTTCGTGTTCGCCTCCCCGGTGGCACCGGGCAGCGCGGTGGTGGAATCAGTGCGGATCATGCATGAGCTGCGCAGCGCAGGCGGAGACCCGTGGAGCGCCGAGCAGACCCACCGGAGCCTTGCCCGCTACCTGGTGGAGGAGGCGTACGAGGTGCTGGAGGAGCTGGAGGCGGATCATCCGAACCGGCAGGCGCTCGTCAGCGAACTGGGCGATGTTCTCTTCCAGCTGGTATTCCACGCCCGCATCGGCATGGAATCGCCTGAGCCGTGGACGCTTGATGATGTTGCGCGGGCGCTGAACCAGAAGATGTACCGGCGAAACCCCCACGTGTTCGCTGCGGAGCGCAGCCACCTTGCGGTGGCTGACGTGGTTGAGCAGTGGCATGCGATCAAACGGACCGAGCAGCCTCGCCGCGGTCTGGGTGAAGGGATCGCAGCGGGTCTGCCCGCGTTGCAGCACGCGTTCAAACTGGTGGCGCGAGCGAAGGACGAGCATATGTCTGATCAGCTGGCGGAGCTGCTGGGCAAGCAGCGGGCCGCTGCTGAAGCGGAGATCGCCTTGGCGGCCGACGAGCAGCGACCGCCCAGCCCGGATGCGCTCACCACCCTCGAGGCGCTTCGACTGATGGATATTGTGATCAGCGCCCAGGAGCGCGACGCGGACCCGGAGAGTGCGCTGCGCCGCCTGAACCGTCGCTTGGCTCAGCTCGGGACCTGATGCTCAGCGATCTGGCCAGGAGGGCCGCGTAGAATAGAAGCAGCGGGTCAATGGCGACCAGCCGTTCTTTCACCCTGACAAAGGAGACCAGCACCATGGCACGCATCACCGGAGTTCGCGGACGTGAGATCCTCGATTCCCGCGGCAACCCGACTGTTGAAGTCGTCGTCAGCCTTGACAACGGATTCGAGTACCTCGCACAGGTCCCCTCGGGCGCGTCCACCGGCCAGTTCGAAGCCGTTGAGCGTCGTGACGGGGACAAGGCCCGCTACCTCGGCAAGGGCGTGCAGGATGCAGTCGCCGCTGTGAGCAGTGACCTTGCCCCGCAGCTGATCGACCTGGACGTGTCAGACCAGCGCGCTATCGACGCGATCATGCTGGGGATCGACGGCACCCCGAATAAGGGCAAGGTGGGTGCGAACGCCATCCTCGGCGTGTCCCTCGCCGTTGCGAAGGCAGCCGCTGACGTGGCCGAGCTGCCGCTGTACCGCTATGTGGGCGGTCCGAACGCTCACCTGCTGCCGGTCCCGATGATGAACATCCTCAACGGCGGCTCGCACGCCGACTCGAACGTGGACATTCAGGAGTTCATGATCGCACCGATCGGTGCGGAGACCTTCGTGGAGGCAATGCGCTGGGGCGCCGAGGTGTACCACGAGCTGAAGTCCGTGCTGAAGGAGCGCGGTCTGGCCACCGGTCTCGGCGATGAGGGCGGCTTCGCGCCGAACCTCGAATCGAACGCTGCTGCGCTGGACCTGATCGTGGAGGCGATCACCAAGGCCGGCTACACCCCGGGCAAGGACGTTGCACTGGCTCTGGATGTGGCCGCTACCGAGTTCTACAAGGACGGCTCCTACGAGTTCGAGGGCTCCTCGCGTTCGGCTGAGGAGATGACCGAGTACTACGCGAAGCTGGTGGCAGACTACCCGCTGGTGTCGATTGAGGACCCGCTGGACGAGGAGGACTGGGAAGGCTGGATTGCCCTCACCGAGAAGCTCGGGAACACGGTGCAGATCGTGGGCGATGACCTGTTCGTGACCAACCCGGAGCGTCTTGAGCGCGGTGTCAAGGAGCACGCAGCGAATGCTCTGCTCGTCAAGGTGAACCAGATCGGCACGCTGACCGAGACGCTGGACGCAGTGGCGCTGGCAACCCGCAGCGGATACGCCTCGATGATGTCCCACCGCTCCGGCGAGACAGAAGACACCACCATCGCAGACCTTGCCGTGGCACTGAACACCGGCCAGATCAAGACCGGTGCCCCGGCTCGCGGTGAGCGGGTCAACAAGTACAACCAGCTCATCCGCATTGAAGATGAGCTCGGCGAGGCAGCTGTGTACGCGGGCGCATCCGCCTTCCCGCGCTTCCATGGCTGACAGGCGCGCCCGGAGCGCCCCGTCCTCACCGGCGGGGCGCTCCTTCGTGCACCGACCGCTTCGCCCCGGGCGGATGCGCCGCGGGAGCGGGACCGCGTCATCGGGCACCGACTCGACGCCAAAACGGCCGGGCACGCATTCCTCACGTGCATCCCGCGCTGGAGCGGGCTCTTCTGCGAGCTCGAAGGCGCCTGCTTCCACCGGGGCCAGCCCACAGTCTCAGATGTCCGGACTGACCACTCGCACACTGGTGCTGATCGCGTTCGCGGTCCTGGCATTGGCGGCCCTGGTGCCATCCCTCAATCAGTACATGGCGCAGCAGCAGCAGCTGCGCCAGCTGCAGGACCGGGTTGCCGCTCAGGAGCAGCAGGTGCAGCAGCTGGAGGCTGATATCGCGAAATGGGAGGATCCCACGTTCGTAGCCGCCCAGGCTCGTGAGCGACTGCTGTTCGCGTGGCCGGGGGAGACCCAGTACCGGCTGACCGACACCTCCGGCAAGGAGGTCCCGCTGACCGAGGCGCAGCAGGCTGAACAGCAGGCTGCCGCCGGCTCCTGGTACGGCACCATGTGGGACTCCCTCGTGGGCGCGAGCCAAGCCGGAGTCCCTTCCACGCCTAAGGACTGAGCCCCATGACGCTTTCTCCGCTTCCCTATGAGACGCCTGCCACCGCTGTGGACATGGAGATCATGTTCCGTCAGCTGGGCCGCACAATGCGCGGCGTGGTCTCGATTGCGCGCCGCTGTGCCTGCGGTGCCCCGGCCGTGGTGCGCACGCTTCCGCGGCTGCCGGACGGGTCTCCGTTTCCCACCAGCTTCTACCTCACCCTGCCGTCGATCACCGAAGAGATCTCGCGCGTGGAAGCTGCCGGCACCCTTGCCGAGTGGACGCAGGAGCTTTCCCAGGATCCGCAGGCGCAGGAGCAGTACCGCGCCGCGCATGAGCATTTCCTTCAGCGGCGAGCTGAGCTCGGCGACGTGCAGGAGATCCGCGGCATCTCCTCCGGAGGGATGCCCGAGCGGGTGAAGTGTCTGCATGCTCTGGCGGGCCACGCGCTTGCCGAAGGGGAGGGGCTGAACCCCTACGGGGACCGGGTGCTTGCCCAGATCCACGACCTGGCGAGCATCGACGTATGCCGCTGCGAAGTGACGCCCCAGAGCATCCTGGCTCAGTGGCAGGCTTCGAACGAACCTCACCTCCCCCGGGTAGCAGCGATCGACTGCGGCACCAACTCCATCCGCCTGCTGATCGCGGAGGCTGTGCCTGACAGCTCTTCACCTCTCGGCTTTACGCTGCGGGACCTGGAGCGTCGCATGGAGATCGTCCGTCTCGGCTATGCCGTGGACCGTACTGGTCGGATCGATGATGAAGCCATGGATCGCACGCTCACCGCGCTGCGGGACTTCAAGGCGCAGATCGACGCGTTCGCCGTGGCGCCGGCCGATGTGCGGTTCACCGCGACCAGTGCAACCCGGGACGCTGAGAACCGGAAGGAATTCATCCTCGCAGTGCGGTCTGTTCTCGGCATCACTCCCGAAGTGATTCCCGGCAGTGAGGAGGCATCGCTCAGCTTCATCGGCGCTGTTGCGAGCCTGCCCGCACCGGTGGCGCTCCCGGCGCTGGTGGTGGACATCGGCGGCGGCTCCACCGAGCTGGTGCTCGGCAGCTCGGCTCCGGAGGCATCGGTGAGTCTGAACATGGGCTCGGTCCGCATCACCGAACGCCACCTGCACGAAGACCCGCCGGGTGAGGACGCGATCGCCGCCGCCGTCAAGGACATCGACAGCATGCTGGATTCCGCAGAAGAGGTAGTGGATCTCAGCGAGGCGCGCTCCCTCGTGGGCGTGGCAGGAACGGTGACCACGATGACCGCAGCCGTGATGCAGCTGGATGCGTACAATCCGGAGGCATCCCACGGTCATGTGACCAACCTCCAGGAGTTCGCAGCAGCATGCCGAGAGATGGTGCGGATGCCGCGTGGTGAGCGGGCCGAGAAGCCTTACATCCACCCTGGACGGGTGGATGTGCTCGGTGCGGGAGCGCTCATCTGGGAGCGGATCCTGCAGCGCACAGCGGACCAGAGCGGCATCACCGAGGTGGTGACGAGTGAGCATGACATCCTGGACGGCATCGCCATCAGCGTGGTGCAGCGCTCAGCAAAAACCCGATGATCGCGCCTGATACGCTGCTTCATCTCTCATCGGCGGGACCAAAGGCCCCACCCGTCAGCCGCGGGTGGCTGTGAGACCAACCGCATAGACCGGCTGAGCGCATCACATAGAACGCTGTGGCAACAAGGATTACCCTAGGAGCCATGACTAACAATTCCGCGCACAAGCCTCATGTCCTGATCCTGGGCGGCGGTACCGTCGGGATGAACGTCGCCTCCGAACTGCAGAAGAAGCTTGGTTCGAACGCGGCCATCACCGTCGTGGACTCCCGTCCGTACCTGACGTACCAGCCGTTCCTGCCGGAGGTGGGCGCAGGTGCGATCGATCCGCGCAACGTCCTCGCGCCGCTGCGCAAGGTGCTCAAAGGGACGAAGGTCGTCACCGGCAGCGTCACCGGCATCAGCCATGCTGATCGGACCGTGGACGTGTCGGTTGATGGGGACGTGTCCATCACCATCAACTACGACTATCTGGTGGTGGGTCTGGGAGCGGTGCCGCGCACTCTGCCGATCCCGGGACTTGCTGAGAATGCGATCGGCTTCAAGTGGGTGGAAGAGGCAGTGGCCGTTCGCGACCGCATCCTCGCCAACCTGGCCGAAGCCGCATCCACCAAGGATGCTGAGGAGCGTAAGCGCCTGCTCACCTTCACCTTTGTGGGTGGCGGTTTCGCCGGCGGCGAAGCGATTGCTGAAGCGGAAGATATGGTCCGCGCAGCCCTGCGCTACTACCCGGACCTGCACCCGTCGGACGTCCGCTTCGTGGTGATCGAGGCGATGGGCCGCATCCTGCCTGAGGTGGGGGAGGGTCTTGGCACTTTCGCACTGAAGAACTTCCGCGAGCGCGGCATCGAAGTCAAGCTCGAAACCTTCCTCAACTCCTGTGAGAACGGCATCGTCAAGACTTCTGACGGGGACGAGTTCGCATCCGATCTCATTGTCTGGACGGCGGGCATCAAGCCGAACCCGGTGCTGGCGAACTCTGATCTTCCGCTGAACCAGACCGGCCGCCTTGACTGCCTGGCCGATCTGCGCGTCAAGGATGATAACGGCCCCCTGGAGAACGTATTCGCCGCGGGGGACTGCACCACTGTTCCGGACCTCGCATCCGGCGAAGGCAAGGTGTGCCCACCGAACGCCCAGCATGCGCAGCGCCAGGCAGTGCGGCTCGCTGACAACGTTGCCCGCGCGATCGACGGCCGCCCGCTGGTGGACTACTTCCACAAGAACCTCGGCACCGTGGCCACCCTCGGCATGTACAAGGGCGTGGGCCAGCTGTTCCTGGGCGACAAGACCATCGAGCTGAAGGGGCTGCCGGCCTGGGCCGCAGCTCGCGCTTACCATGTGTATGCGATGCCCACGTTCGGCCGTAAGGCAGCAGTCATCGCCGGCTGGGTCACCAATGCCATCGGCAACCGGGACATCCTCGGCATTCCGGAGTCGACGGACCCGCGGCACGCCTTCGAACTGGCTGCCGCATCCACGCCGAAGAAGAAGTGATCACAGCACCGCCTCAAGAAGCGTATCTTGGGGCCTGTGAGCTGAACCACTGAACCGCAGGAGCGCTCGATCCGCAGGGATTGGGCGCTCCGGTTCGTTAAAATGAACGTGACAGGGGCGGCGTCCGCGTCGGCCACTCACCGCCGGTCCGCATGAGCGGACCGCTGATCGGAAGGAGCGCTGTGCGCGTCATCATCAAGGACACCCCCGAAGAGGTCGGCGCCGCTGTTGCCGACGCCGTTGAACATGAAGTGCGCGCGGCCGGTGACTCCGGAATCACCCTGGGCCTTGCCACCGGCTCCTCACCGGTGCTGACCTATCAGGAGCTGGTGCGCCGTCACCGCGAGGAAGGTCTGAGCTTTGCCAAAGCCCGGGTGTTCATGCTGGATGAGTACGTGGGACTGGATGCCTCACACCCACAGAGCTACGCCCGCTTCATTCGTGAGAACTTCACCGATCATGTGGACCTTGAAGAGTCGCGGATTGACTGCCCGAATGGAGTTGCCACAGACCCGTTTGCTGAAGCCGAACGCTACGACCAGGCGATCAAGGACGCCGGCGGCGTGGACATCCAGCTGTTGGGCATCGGCACCGATGGGCACATCGCCTTCAATGAGCCGGGCAGCTCGCTCGCATCCCGCACCCGCGTGCAGACCCTGCTGCAGCAGACCATCAAAGACAACGCTCGCTTCTTCGAGAATGAGGAAGAGGTCCCGATCCATGTGCTGACCCAGGGGATCGGCACCATTTTGGAAGCTCGCAGGATCGTGCTGACCGCAACGGGCTGGTCGAAGTCAGAGGCGATTGCCCAGACGGTCGAGGGTGCGGTCAGCGCCCGCTGGACGGGATCCGCGCTGCAGTTCCACCCGGATGTGCTGCTCGTGATCGACAATGAGGCCGCAAGTGGGTTGAAGCTCGCAGACTACTACCGCTTTGCGGAGGCTAACCCGCTGGTCATCTGACCTAGCATGGGGGGATGCAGACGAAAACGGCATCCCCCCGCAAGGACCTCAGCGGTCTGGATCGCTACTTCCACATCACCGAGCGGGGATCAACCCTTGCCCGTGAGGTGAGGGGCGGCATCGTCACCTTCTTCTCGATGTGCTACATCATCGTGTTGAACCCTCTGATCCTGGGTCGCGTCCCGGACTCCACCGGAATGTACCTGGGCGGTGGGTCCACCCCGAATCCGGCAGCGGTCGCCGCAGGAACCGCGCTGGTGGCCGCGATCGCGTCGGTCCTTATGGGCGGCTGGGCGAAATTCCCGCTTGCGCTGGCCACAGGACTCGGACTGAATGCGTTCCTCGCCTACAACGTAGTGGCGCTTCCCGGTATGACCTGGGCAGGTGCGATGGGCCTGGTGGTGCTGGAGGGCATCATCATCCTGATCCTGGTGCTGACCGGATTCCGTCGGGCCGTGTTCCGCGCGGTGCCCGACTTCCTGAAGACGGCGATCGCCGTGGGCATGGGGCTGTTCATCGCGTTCATCGGCTTGTTCAATGCCCGCTTCGTCACTGAGGGGACAGGGGTCCCGGTTCAGCTGGGCGTGTCAGGCTCGCTTCAGGGCTGGCCTACGGCAGTGTTCGTCTTCGGCCTGCTGCTGATGATCATCCTGTGGGTGCGGCGAGTACCGGGAGCGATCCTCATCTCGATCATTGCGGCCACTCTGCTGGCGATGCTGCTGGAAGCAGTGTTCACAATCGGGGTGTTCACGCCTGCTGATGACTCCAGCGCTGGCAACCCCACCGGCTGGTCGATGAACGTGCCGCAGTTCAGCCTTGACCAGTTCGCGATGCCCGATTTCGGCACCCTGTTCACGGTGGATCCGATCGGCGGAGTGACCGCGCTCGGCGCGGTGGGAGCCATCAGTGTGGTGTTCTCCCTGCTGCTCGCGGACTTCTTCGACACGATGGGGACGATGGTCGCGGTGGGCACCGAGGCGGGTCTGGTGGAAGAGGACGGCGACATTCCGTTCTCGCAGCGGATCCTCGTAGCCGATTCCGCGGCGGCGATCCTCGGCGGCATGGGCGGCGTCTCCTCAGCCACGAGCTATGTGGAGAGCGCCACGGGCGTGGGAGAGGGTGCCCGCACGGGACTGGCGTCCGTGGTGACGGGAATCTGCTTCGCCCTGTCGATAGTGCTGTCCCCGCTGGTGACCCTGGTGCCCTACGAGGCGGCCACCCCGTCCCTGGTGCTGGTGGGCTTCCTCATGATGACCCAGGTTGTGGACATCGACTTCCAGGACCTTGCCACCGCCATCCCGGCATTCCTGACGATCATCCTGATGCCGTTTGCCTACTCGATCACCGTGGGCATGGGGGCAGGATTCATCGTGTATGTGATCATCCAGGTGATCCAGGGCCATGGCCGACGCGTCCACCCGCTGATGTACCTGATCGCCATCATGTTCGTGCTGTACTTCCTGCGGGATCCGCTGTCCGCCCTGGCCAGCTGATTCGGTCGGCTGCGGTCAGCTCAAGCGGTCGAACACATAATCAAGGCTCGCGGTGAGAGCCTGCACATCCTCCAACGGCGTGGCCGGGAAGGTGGCGATGCGCAGCTGATTGCGGCCGAGCTTCCGGTACGGATCGATGTCAACAACCCCGTGAGCACGCATAATGCCGATGACGGCGGACGCGTCGATCGACTCGTCCACATCAATGGTGGTCACCACCTGTGAACGGTGGGACGGCTCTGGCACGAACAGGGACAGTTCATCGCGCTGCTGCGCCCACGTATGCAGGTGCGCGCTTGCTGAGCGGGTGCGCTCGGCGCAGAAATCCAGGCCGCCGTTTTCATTCATCCAGTCCACCTGCTCCGCCATCAGCACGATGGTGGCGATCGCGGGAGTGTTGAGCGTCTGGTTCTTACGGGAGTTCTCCAGAGCGGCTGTGAAGGAGAGGAACTCCGGGATCCAGCGTCCGCTGCTGGCAATGCGCTCGGCACGCGCCACTGCGCTGGGGGAGGCAAGTGCGATCCACAGGCCTCCGTCGGAGGCGAAGGACTTCTGCGGGGCGAAGTAGTACACATCGGACTCGGTGATGTCCACGGGGAGGCCGCCGGCTGCGGAGGTCGCGTCGATCAGAACCAGCTGGCTATCGCGGGCGCCGTCGGGTCGCAGAACGGGCGCCATGACTCCGGTGGAGGTCTCGTTGTGCGCCCATGCGTAAGCGTCCACGTCGTCCTGCGCGCGCGCGTGGATGAGGCCGCCGGGCTGTGCGCTGCGGATGTCTGGGGACTCCAGATGGGGAGCAGCCGCCGACGCGTTTGCGAACTTGGCAGAGAACTCACCGACCGTGACATGCTGGGCTCGCTTCTCGATGAGGCTGGAGACAGCAACATCCCAGAACGCGGTGGAACCTCCGTTGCCGAGCACCACCTCGTAGTCATCCGGAAGCGAAAAGAGCTGACGCAGGCCGTTCTGCAGTCGCTTCACCTGCTGTTTGACGGGCGCCTGCCGATGGCTGGTGCCCATCAGAGTTGAGCCCAGGGAGCTGAGCGCATCGATCTGCGCTGCCCGAACCCGGCTGGGTCCGGCTCCGAAGCGTCCGTCAGCCGGCAGAAGTGAGGCGGGGATGGTGATGGAGTCGTGAGCAGACATGCCCCTATTGTTCGCCATCGGCCTGAACGCGGCGGCAGATGTTCTCATCGCGAGCGGCTGCTGTGAAGAAACTCGGCTGGGCAGACCCGCCTGCGACGAACTGGCCTTGGCCTCAGGCACAATGGAGGCTATGAAACGCGCCGATATCAGCAAGCAGCCGAAGGCCGTCTCCACCATGTTCGATGGAGTAGCGCCGCGCTATGACCTTCTCAATGATGTGCTGGCACTGGGCCAGGTGCGGGCGTGGCGCCGAGCCATGGTCGAGGCGCTGGGCCTCACACGAGGGCAGCGTGTGCTCGATGTGGCTGCCGGGACCGGAACATCCACTGCTGCACTCGCGGATGCCGGGCTTCGTGCGGTCGCGTCGGACTTCTCGAGCGGCATGATGGCCGAGGGGCGCCGCCGGCAGCCGCATCTCCCGTTCGTGGGTGCCGACGCAACAGCGCTTCCGTTCGCCGATGACTCCTTTGACGGAGCCGTCATGTCCTTTGGGCTGCGCAATGTTGAGGAGCCGAAGCAGGCTCTGGCGGAGATGAAGCGCGTGGTGAAGCCGGGAGGCCCAGTGGTGGTGTGTGAGTTCTCCACGCCCAAGAACCGCGCCTTCAAAACCGTGTACAAGAACTACCTCATGAAGGCGCTGCCCGCGGTGGCGTCGGCGGTGACGAGCGAGGGATCTGCTTACGAGTACCTGGCCGAATCGATCGCCGCATGGCCGGACCAGGATGGGCTCAGCCAATGGTTCCTGGAGACGGGCCTGAACACAGTGCAGCATCGGAACTTGTCCGGCGGCATTGTGGCGCTGCACAGAGGGTACGTTCCCCGCTGACGAGCCACCGCCGAGCAGAGACGGAACCGCTGGTCCTTCTTGCAGTGCTCTCCCTGCTGATCGGCCGATGCCCTCGCCGCTCTGACGTGCCTGGTGCCGTGATGCTGGCCACGGGTTGGGTGGTGGGGTTTGTGTGGTGGTTGGTGGGTGGGT
>CAMXWV010000005.1 GCA_947252755.1 uncultured Dermabacter sp. | reverse complement strand
GCGGGCAACAGGACGACTCTCATAACGACTGGACCTACGAAACGGGGTCAGCCCATTCTCCTTAGCTTGGGCGCACCGATACAAGCTGAGGCGGGTGACTTTTGGCGCGGAGCTTATGGCACACTGTTTTGGCACGCGGCCGTCTCGGAGGCCGATTCAGTTTCGGCTCAGGCTGCGCGTGTGCCAGAAACGACCGTTTGTGCAGCACTACACTTGGGACATGTTGTGGATGCGACTTTCAGATGACAGCTTGGTGCGCGTCGATGAGCTTGTGGAACTGCGATATGACCTCACCTACGCCCCTGAGCGGGCATTGATTCATGCCGATCTCTTTGGAGTCCTTAAGCACCGAGACGGTGCTGTCCACCTCGCTAACATTCACCTGTCGCCAACGATCTACCGAAGCGGTACGCCTGCCGGGGCTAAGAAGGAGGCTGACAGAGCGCTGGCCGAGCTAGCCGACCTACTTGCATCATCCGGCCCTAACAACGGTGCACTGCTTATCGAGCTCGCACCGGTGGAGCACGAAGAGAGGCCCCTTTTTGAAGCTCCGCCTCAGTTCTGGCATACGGTTCCGCTGTTCTGAGATGTCTCGTTACTTCGGGTATGCCCGCGTTTCCACTTCTGATCAGCGGGCAGATAGCCAGATCGCCGCCCTTCATGAGGCTGGTGCCGAACAGGTGTGGGTGGACGTAGGACTGTCAAGCCGTACGTCTGCTCGTCCTCAGTGGCTCGCTTGCCGGGCCGAGTTACGCTCAGGCGATGTGCTGCTTGTTCGGGCGCTGGATCGGATCGCAGGAACCGAACGGATGGCAATTGAAGTCATGCGTGAGCTGGAGGAGGAGGGGGTGCACCTGCGGAGCCTGACGGAACCGGCGATCGACACGACTACTGCACAGGGGCGGGCACTCAGCGGCTTCCTCGCTGTCCTATCTCAGCTCCGTGTGGACCTCATTCGGGAGAACACGCGAAGGGGCCTGGCTCACGCGCGCGAACAGGGCCGGGTCGGCGGGCGACCAACGGTAATGACCCCAGAGCGCGTGGAGGCGGCCGTTGCCTTGCAGGAGCAGGGAAAGAGTCTGCGAGCAATCGCAGAGGTGTTGGGCGTGAGCGCTTCGAGCGTCGGTCGGGCGATCCGTCGTAGAGATTCGCTCAGTTAAAGCTGACGGACAGGTCCTTGCCGAGAGCATCTGCGATGCGCTGGAGCATTGGCAGCGTCGGAACCTGGCCGGATTCGATCTTGGAAATGACTGCCTGGTTGGTGCCTGCGCGCTTCGCAAGCTCAGCCTGAGTCATACCTGCGTCACGGCGCGCGTTGTAGACCAAGCGTGATGACATATCTTCCACGCGCATCTCCAGATCGGCGGCCTCGTACTCGCGCTGCTGCGCCGGAGTGAAGTCCGCCTTGATGGCGTCGATCTCATCACGATATGAGTAGGTCTTGGTCGATGCCTCAATGGTGGTACTCATGGTTTTGGCCTCCATCTTGTGGTGTCATCCAACGGGTCCTTACCTCCGCGTTGCTCGAAGTGCGCGCGCTGTCTGTGCCAATCCCGGGCAACCTCGCGTGCTCGCTGCACGTGGCGTGTCTCGCGCTGACGCTGCTTGCGGAACTGGGTCAAGGTGATGACGCGCCGCTCGGGCTCGAACGTGTACGTCACCCGCTGTTCAACGTTGCTCGCGGTAAATCTGAGCTCGTAGAGGTTCTTGTCTAGCTGGCGAGCATGGGGCATCGACAACTCGGGGCCATTGGTGGCCAGCTGATCGAGCCGACGCTCCGCCCTGCGAAGGTCACCAGGAGAGAGCTGCCGAAGCCACTTGCGCACTTCCTTCGTCATCTGCACGTCCCATGCCACGGCTCAAGTATGTCACCGATGACATATTGGTGCAACCTGCATCCCCAAGTCGGCGGCGCTGAGCACGGAAGTCCACTTCGATTAGGCGTCCTGCCGGGCGGAGACTCTTAATCAGTGGGTCCGGGGTTCGAATCCCTGATGGCGCACCCGCAGCAGAAGCCCTCGGTCATTCGACCGGGGGCTTCTTCGCATCCGGCTACTGCCCCAGACGGCTCCCGCTCCCACGGGCGATACTGAATGGGATGAACACCTCCTCTCCCCTTTCCTCCAAGCCCGCGGCTGGTGCACGCCCGCCGCTGCCGCGCGAGATCCTGGTGCTCGTCGCGGCCGCGCTGGTCATCGCACTCGGCTACGGCATCATCACCCCGGTTCTCCCCCGATATGCCCGCAGCTTTGACGTGGGCATCACTGCCGCGAGCGCTGTGGTCTCCGCGTTCGCACTGATGCGCCTGGTATTCGCGCCGGCGAGCGGACGGCTCATCACCCGGTGGGGTGAACGGCGCGTGTACCTGTGGGGTCTGTTGATCGTGGCGCTGTCCACGGGAGCGGCTGCGTTCTCCCAGTCCTACCTGCAGCTGCTGGTGCTGCGCGGACTCGGAGGCATCGGCTCCACCATGTTCACCGTGTCCGCAATGGGGCTGCTGATCCGCCTCACTCCCCCGTTCAGCCGAGGACGCGCCTCCTCCCTGTACGGATCCGCGTTCCTGTTCGGCGGAATCGGCGGTCCCGCGATCGGCTCACTCCTGGCCGGGTTCGGATACCGGGTGCCGTTTCTGATCTATGCCGCTGCCCTGCTGGCCGCCACCGCAGTGGTGTGGCTGTTCCTGTCTCACGCATCGCTGCAGCCAGCCGATGGTGAACCTGAACAGGCGGCGCTGGCGGTGCGGGATGCACTCAAGGACAGCGCATATCGTGCGGCGCTGATCGGCGGTTTCGCCAATGGCTGGGCGAACTTTGGAGCCCGCCTCGCGCTGATCCCGCTGTTCGTGGGGGCAGCGCCTGGCCTAGGCGATGAGATGACCGGTCTGGTGCTCATGGTGTTCGCGCTGGCGAATGCTCTCGCGCTCGCGGTGGCAAGCCGCATAGTGGACAGTGTGGGCCGGCGACCGGTGATCATCACCGGCATGTCGATCTGCGCGGTGGGCACCGGTGCTCTTGGGCTCAGCGGCCAGCCGCTGCCGGTTCTGATCCTGTCGGTCATTGCGGGGGCAGGTGCAGGCCTGCTGGTGCCGGGGCAGCAGGTGGCGATCGCTGATGTGGTGGGAGCGAACCGCTCCGGCGGTCAGGCGCTCGCCACGTTCCAGATGTCTCAGGATCTCGGCGCAATCCTGGGACCGCTGATCACCGGGTTCGTGGTGTCCCTCGCGGGATTCGGCTGGGGATTCGCCGTCACTGGTGCGGTGCTGGCACTCGGTGCGCTCGCGTGGATGCGCGGGCGGGAAACGCACCCGGTGCGCTGACTCCGCTCACTCGTCATCACGGCAAGCGGAGTCAGCGCACAGGGGCTATCGGGGCGGCAGCACAGGCTGACCCCCAAGCACCTACTTGGTGACCGTGATGACCGGCGTGCCGGTCTGCGCGGTGAAGCCGCTATCAGCCTCCACGTTTGCGAAAGCAGCGGTATTGGTGACAGTCATCAGAGTGGTGGCCGGGTATCCCGCATCTGCAATCGCGGCCAAGTCAACCTCCGCGAGCAGATCACCCGCGCTGACCTGCTCACCGGCGGCCACATGCACTGTGAACCCGGTGCCGTTCATCTGGACCGTGTCGATCCCCACGTGCACGAGCACTTCAGCGCCGTTGGCGGCCTTGATGCCGAACGCGTGACCAGTGGACGCCACGGTCATCAGCTCACCGCTGACCGGTGCCACCACGCGGCCCTCAGTCGGTTCGATGCCCACGCCGGTGCCGAGCGCACCGGAGGAGAACACCGGGTCGCTCACGCTGTCCAGCGCCACAACTTCTCCGGCAATGGGAGCGCCAACAGTGAGGGCGGATGCCTCAGACGCGTCGGAAGAGACGCTGCTGGCACTCCCGGAGGCGGCGCTGCCAGCATCCGCGGGAGACGGTGCTCCGCTCTCCGCAGCGCTGCCAGCAGCGGCAGTGCCCGAGGCAGCCGCACCACCGGCGGCAGCAACGGCGCCGACTCGCTCAGCCGGCGCGTTCGTCTCTGCCTGCGCATCCGTCTTTGCCGGCGCAGCTTCAGCCTGTGCCGCCTTCGCCTCCGCGATTGCGGCTGCGCGCTGCTCCGGCGTCATGTAATCAGTGAACACGATGAGGAGCATCGCGGTGAAAAACGCGGCGGTGATCGCAATGATGTACACCATTGCCGGGGAGAACACGGGAATGGTCAGCAGCGAGGTGAACACAAAGGTGGAGGCGTTCACACCACCGAACAGTCCCACGATCACACCGCCCACCAGGCAGCCCACCAGCATGCGCGGGTAGATCCGCTTGAACCGCAGATGGATGCCGTACAGGGACGGCTCAGAGATGCCGCCGAATAGGCCCGCAGCGAGCGCGCCGGTCGAGGTCTGGCGCATCACCGCGTCCCGATGGCGCAGAGACAGGATGAGCACGCCGGCGG
The DNA here is from genome assembly GCA_947252755.1 of uncultured Dermabacter sp. GTDB lineage: Bacteria > Actinomycetota > Actinomycetes > Actinomycetales > Dermabacteraceae > Helcobacillus. The sequence continues at coordinate 164,113 of CAMXWV010000005.1, read as the reverse complement.
TGGCGCCGAAGCAGGCGAAGTTCCATGCGCCCATCGGACCCTGGATGAAGTCGTAGCCGAGGGTGTTGATGTTCTGAAGCATGAGCGCATTCAGCGGCCAGTGCAGACCCAGCGGCACCAGGAACGGGTACAGCAGCGGGATCAGAATCGCAAAGACGATCGGAGCGTTTCCGTTCAGCCACGCCAGGCCCGCGCCAAGGCCGGACCCGAGCCAGATGCCGAGCGGACCGATCAGGAATGCGGTCACCGGCACCATGATCAGCAGGCTGAAGAACGGCACGAACACCATGTGCACGGAGCTGGGGATGATCCGCTGGAAGAAGCGGTAGATGAGTGCCAGGATCGGCACCATGATCAGCGGCACGAACACCTGGCCGCCGTAGTCCTGCAGCTGCAGCGGAAGGCCGGCAATGGTGGCCACGCAGGATTCCGTGCCCAGGGTCGCGTTGGTTGTGCACACGGTGTCAGGGAAGCGCGCAGTGTCATTCAGCCCGATGTACTCCGGGGTCATGACCGCGGCCATCACCGCCGCTCCCACCCACGGGTCGATGTTCAGTTTGCGGGCTGCGTTGTACGCCACCATGATCGGCAGGAAATAGAACACGCTGCGCCACATTGCGTCAACGAACACCCAGGTGGCGGACTTGTTGGGGTCGCGGAAGTCCACAATGCCGAGCGCATCCAGCACCGCGGTGCCGGCGATGATCAGGGAGGCGCCGAGCAGCACCCCGAGCAGCGGACGGAAGGAATCTGAGAGGTACTCGAAGAAGTTGTCAAGCCACGCGAAGCGGCCGCGCGGACCACCGGAGCGGAGCTCGCTTTTGATGTCATCATTGCTTTTCGCTGCGCTGCCCCCAGCAAGAAACTCCAGCTCGGGCAGGTTGATGATGTCGTTGTACATGCCGGCGACGGCGCCGCCCACCACCACCTGGTATCGGTTGCCGCTCTGCGGGACAGTGCCCATCACCCCGGCGACCTGGTCAAGAGCAGCCTGGTCCGCCTTGTCCGCGTCGTGCAGCTGGAAGCGCAGGCGAGTGGCGCAGTGGGTGAGGGAGACGATGTTCTCCGGCCCGCCCACTCCGTCCACGATCTGCCCGGCAGCGCTGCGATTGCCTGTTGAAGCCATCACGAGCTCCCTTTCTTGATGGATAACGAAAGACCCGAGAAACAGATGCGCAGCATAGTTGCGCCGATGCTTCCCAGGTCCTTCCTCACAAGGAGTGCCACTCCTGCGCCTCACAGTAGCAGGGCTCTCGCACGTACTCGGGTCTTTTGTCACCATGTGCCGGCGCTGGGCGAAGTTTCCGAAGCTGGAGCATTTTCCGCACAATGGACCGCATGAGTCAGTCAGCAGACGCAGGCGCACCCCAGCCCATGTCAGCCGGCCCAGCACCGCGGAAGCCACGCCTCAGCTCCCAGGTCTGGACGCTCGCACCGGGGGTTGTGCTGTGCCTGGTGGGGGTGGGCCTCGCCTACGCCCTGTCCCTGGTGATCCCGCATATGAGCGCACTGCTCATCGCCATCGTGCTCGGGGTGCTGGTGCGCAATAGCATGCGCCTGCATCACAGTGTTGAACCGGGCATCACCTTCAGCTCGAAGAAGCTGCTGCGCGGCGGCATCATCCTGCTGGGCCTGCAGCTCGCACTCGGTGACATTCTTGGCCTGGGGCTGGGAATAGTGGCGCTGGTGGTGGCAGTGGTCGCACTAGGCCTGAGCGCCACGGCTCTGATCGGACGTGCACTCGGCCTGAGCCGCGCCCAGTCCCTGCTCATCGCCTGCGGATTCTCCATTTGCGGCGCCGCCGCCGTGGCGGGTGCTGAAGGCGTGATCCAGGACAAGGACGAAGAGGACACCGTCTCCGCTGTGGCTCTTGTGGTGGTGTTCGGCACCCTCATGATCCCGCTGGTGCCGCTGCTCAGCAGCGCCCTCAGCCTCACCCCGGGCCAGGCGGCGATCTGGACCGGCGCCTCCGTGCATGAGGTGGCACAGGTGGTGGCGATCGGCGGCACCCTCGGCGGAACCGCGCTCGGTGTTGCCGTGGTTGTGAAGCTTGCGCGGGTGCTTATGCTCGCACCCGTTATGGCGTGGCTGAGCGTAATGGAGCGCCGACGCGCTCAGCGCAAAGCCGCTGATGGTGGCGCAGCCGAGGCGAGCATCTCACTGCCGCCGATCATCCCGCTGTTCGTGGCGCTGTTCATCGCCATGGTGATCATCCGCTCCCTCGGCATTGTTCCCGCCGCGGTGGTGGAGGGCGCAGGCATTGCGCAGACTCTGCTGCTGGGCGCCGCCATGTTCGCCCTCGGCACCGGCGTGCGACTCTCCCTGTTCACCCGTCTTGGCGCAAAGCCGTTCATCCTTGCGGCAGTGTCCACGCTGCTCATGCTGACCATGGGCCTGACGGGTGCGCTGCTGCTGGGCTGAGCGCTCTCATACGACGCCGCCCTGTGAACTCCCGCACCCCATCGCTGCGCGGACGCTTTCCAGGTAGCGCCAACACAATCCGCACGCTAGAGTTGATCCGGTGCTGATGCACTGAGCGCCATTAGCTCAGTTGGTTAGAGCAACTGACTCTTAATCAGTGGGTCCGGGGTTCGAATCCCTGATGGCGCACCCACCCAAGAAGCCCTCGCCCCCGGCGGGGGCTTCTTGCTGCCCCCACGCATGGAGAGTTGTCTAAGGCCCGGCGCCTACACTCGGTGCATGGCTATTACCAAGGACCTTGAGAAGAAGTTCAACACCCAGATCACCCTCGAGTTCGAGGCGAACATGGTGTACCGCCAGCTCGCGATCGCCGCTGACCAGCAGGACCTGTCCGGCATGGCGCAGTGGCTGCGCGCCCAGGCGGATGAAGAGATCGTGCACGCGAACAAGTTCATCGACCACGTGGTGGACCGTGAGGGCCACGCGCAGATTGGCGCCATCTCCAAGCCGGACGTGGGCACGGACCCCACTCCCCTGGAGATCTTCGAGGCTGCGCTCGCGCACGAGCAGAAGGTGTCCGAAGCGATCCGCACGCTTTACCGCGCCACCGAGGAAGCCGGTGATCTCGACGCGCGCCCCATTCTCAACTGGTTCCTCGATGAGCAGATCGAGGAAGAGTCCACGGTGGGTGAGATCGTGGCGCAGCTGAAGATGGTGGGCGATGACGGTTCCGGTCTGCTCCGTCTTGACTCAGAGCTCGGCAGCCGCACCTCCGCGGGCACTGAGAACGACGCCTGACCCAGCGAATTGAAAGCGGCCCGCTGCACCACTGTGCGGCGGGCCGCTTCGCTGTCCCGGTGCGCGGTGCCGGCGCGATACGGTGAGGTCATGCAGCAGCCCGTTCTCAACCTGGCCCAGGTGCATCCCACTGATGCCGCCCATCACACCTTCGCCCGCGTCATCACAAAAGACGAGTTCGCGGGCTTGCAGGGGGTTCCATTCCGGCTCATGACCGCGGACCTGGTGAACGTGCTGGTGCTGGATCTTCCCGACGGGATCATCCCGCTGCAGAGCTCCTCGGTGGAGCGGTTCGGAGGCTGGGATCACCTGTATGCGGTGGGCGTGGACAACCTGGCACACCTTGACCTGTTCGATGCTGAGCATCACGGTGACGAGAACTGCGCGTTCACCGCGGTGAGCGGTCCCACGAAGCTGACCGCGAGTCTGATGCTCACGGGCGCTGATCGGATCGCAGCGATCAGCGGCGCTGCTCCCGGGGAGGACGGCTACCTGTTCGTGGTGCCGCACCCGGGGCTGTTCGCATTCTCAGTGATCCGCGACCGGTCTGCGATCCCGGCGATGAAGGCCCTGCTGCGGTTCGCCGCGCACGAGTTCTCGCAGGCGGAGGAGAAGCTGTCCCCGCACCTGTTCTGGCAGCGCGGTGAGCGTATCGAGCAGCTGTCCCTGCTGGAGGGCGGCGGCGCGCTCTCAATCGCCTTCAGTGAGGACTACCGCGCGGTGTTGGACCGGGTTGCAGCGCAGAAGCCCCGGGCCTGAACAGAACCCGGGGCCTCAGAACTGGGCTGGCGACTACTTCCTGATTTGAGCGAGGAAGTCCTCAGCACCGCCCACCAGTTCAATATGGCCGGTTTCCACATCAGCCTTCGCCATCGTGGCGATCTCCTGGGCGAACTCCGCCACGGAATACAGGCGGCCCGCTGCTTCACGACGGGACTCCAGCGCACCTGGCTGAGCACGGTTGAGAAGCGTTGCGGTCACGGTCCCTTCGATCATGTCTCCGGAGACCACCACGAAGGAAACACCCTGCTTGCTCATCTGCGGGATCATTGCGGTGAGGGCGTCCTCACCGGCACGCTTGGACTTCGCTACCTCGCGGTACTCGTCCATGGTCTCCACCTCGTTGATGAAGTGGGCCTGGTGGCTGGTCACGAACACAACCCGGCCGCCCGGCTGCATGCGGGTAAGAGCTGCCTTGAGCGCATTGACCTGGGCGTCACGGTTCAGGCGCAGCGCGTAGTCCTCCCCCATTCCGGTTTCCATGCCGCCGGAGGCGTTGAGGATCAGCAGGTCCAGTCCGCCGAACTCGTCCACCGCGGTCTGCATCAGGGTGTCAACGTCCTGCTCATTGGTGAGGTCAGCGCCCACTGCAACGGCGCGCCCGCCGGCTTCTTCGATCTCCTTCACCACCTTGTTGGCGCGGGGCGCCTTTTGGCGGTAGTTCACCACCACGTTCATGCCTTCGGCCGCGAGCAGTTTGGCGGTGTCAGCGCCAACGCCGCGTGAGGATCCGGTGATAACAGCGGTGCGGGATGCGAGTGCGTTCATGAAGCAGTCTTTCAGTCAGAGGATGTGAGCGAGCAGGTCACTGGAAGGAGCGGTTGACCGGGCGCTTCTTGCTGCCGCCGATCCGGGAGGCCAGCACCGCGGCGCCGATCACCAGGGTCACAATGCCGACAGCGGCTCCTGCAGTTCCCGCGATCGGTGCGGGCTTCGGCTGACCGTCATCGGCGACGAAAAAACTCTTGGCCTTGTCTGCGGCTTCATTCTTGAAGCGCTCAGCTGCGTTGCGCGGGTTCACGCGATCCAGCAGCTCGTTGATATCGGATGCGAGGTTGTCCTGGCGGCGCAGGGCGTCCGCCTTCATCTCGTCAAGGCTCTGATCGTCAGCCATTATGGTTACTCCCATGCGGAAAGGATGGTCAGGTATGCCTCTGATCCTACCCGCGCGCAGATGAAAGCGGTGTGCAGGGGCGGGTAGAGTGGTCAGCGCGCGCGAGTGGCGGAATCGGTAGACGCGCTGGATTTAGGTTCCAGTGTCCCAGGACGTAGGGGTTCAAGTCCCCTCTCGCGCACCACCGGTAGGAGTGAGGAGCCCGCATGACCCGCACCGCAGTCGGCACTGAATCCCAGTGGTTCGAACGCAATGAATTGGACTACCTGCGCCGGCGCCTGCCGATCCTCTATGTGGATGTGATCCCGGTCCGCGTGGATGCGGCCGGGATCATCACGGATGTGGGCCTGCTGCTGCGGGCTGACGGGGAGGGACGCATCGTCCGCTCCATCGTGTCCGGGCGGGTGCTTGTGAATGAGCCGCTGCGGGATGCGATCACCCGCCATGTGGAGAAGGATCTCGGGTCGATGAGCTTCCCGCGGATCCCCACCGCGATCGTGCCGATGACGGTAGCGGAGTACTTCCCGAACGATGAACGGGCCCTATTCCGGGATCCGCGCCAGCACGCCGTCTCCATGGTCTATGTGGTGCCGGTGGAGGGCGAGTGCGAACCGCAGCGGGACTCGCTGGAGTTCGCCTGGTACTCAGTGGACGAGCTGAAGACCGGCCGCGGCATTGAGGACATGGAGCCGGGGCACGCAATCCTGGTCAAGCGCGCCCTCGCCGCCAGCAACCTCATCTGACCAGCGCTGCCCGGCGTCAAACCAGCAACGCGGCGCTGCGGAGCGCCCGGTCAGGCGAGCAGTGTCGCCAGGTGCAGAGCGAGCGCCCGGAATGCGGTGCCGCGATGCGAGATCGCGTTCTTCTCTTCCGCGGTGAGCTCTGCTGCGCTCACCGTGTGCCCTTTCGGCTGAAAGAGCGGGTCGTAGCCGAAGCCGCCGCTCCCCTGCTCTTTCAGCAGCACCGTCCCCGGCATCTCGCCGATCTCCACAATCTCTCGCGAGGGCCCAGCTGTTGAGCCCGGGACCACCAGCGCGGCCGCGCAGACGAACCGTGCACCGCGGTGCTCCGGAGCGATATCCGCCAGCTGCGCGAGCAGCAGAGCATTATTGGCTGCGTCATCCCCGTGCGCTCCTGACCAGCGGGCGGAGAAGATGCCCGGTGAGCCGCCCAGGATATCCACGGCGATGCCGGAATCATCAGCGATGCCGATCAGACCGGACTGCTCAGCGGCAGCCCGCGCCTTGATCAGGGCGTTCTCGGCAAAGCTGGTGCCGTCCTCCACCACGTCATGCAGCCCCAGCTCACCGGCGCTCACAATGCAGGCAGGATCCAGCTCCGGCAGCGCCTTCGCAACAATGGCGCGCAGCTCCGCCAGCTTCTTCAGATTGTGGGTGGCGAGAACGATCCGCGGCGCTACGGCTGACGTGTGCTGACTGGACATCAGGCGTCCTGGAATGCTGCGAGCTGCATGTGGATGAGATCCGCGCATCCCTGGGAAGCAAGGCCCAGCAGGGCATTGAGCTCCTCCAGGCTGAACGGAACGCCCTCAGCCGTGCCCTGCACTTCCACGAACTGGCCCGCACCGGTCATCACCACATTCATGTCTGTTCCAGCGGCAACGTCCTCCCGGTATTCCAGATCCAGCAGCGGGCGCCCATCCACAATGCCCACGGACACTGCCGCCACCGAGTCGGTCAGAACCTGGGCAGCAGCGGGGACCGACGCATTCCGCTTGCCCCACTGGATCGCATCCACCAGCGCCACATAAGCACCGGTGATCGCAGCGGTGCGGGTGCCGCCATCCGCCTGCAGCACATCGCAGTCCAACTGGATGGTGTTCTCCCCCAGCTTCTCCAGGTCCATCACCGCGCGCAGGGAGCGGCCGATCAGGCGGGAGATCTCATGGGTGCGACCGCCGATCTTCCCCTTGACGCTTTCGCGCTGTGACCGGGTGCCGGTTGCACGGGGAAGCATCGCATACTCCGCGGTGACCCAGCCGCTGCCGGAGCCTTTCTTCCACCGGGGCACGCCCTCGGTGAAGCTCGCTGAGCACAGCACCCGGGTTCTGCCGAATTCGATGAGGCAGGAGCCTTCCGCGTGGTCGAGCCAGCCGCGGGTGATGCGGATATCCCGCAGGTCCGCAGGGGAACGTCCATCCACACGGGGCGCGTCGGCAGCAGTCATAGAACAGGGTCCTTCCGAAGAGATCACACCGCGTATTCGGCAAGCGGTGCGGCGAGCTCCACCGTACCGCTGAACACCGCACGCGCTTCCGCAGAGGGCACCGCCGGGTCGGTCCAGGCGGGAATATGGGTGAGCAGCAGGCGTTTCGCGTTTGCTGCCGCCGCGGCCTGGCCGGCGCGCCGACCGGTCAGATGCAGGCCCACGATGTGATCATCGCGGCCTTCGATATAGCCGGCTTCGCAGAGGAACAGGTCAGCATCCTTCGCCAGGACCGGCAGCTGCTCGCACGCGTCAGTATCCCCCGAGTACACGAATACCCGCTCCCCCGCCCGCACCCGGAAGCCGTACGCCTCCACCGGGTGGTTCACAGCGGCCGCGGTGACCCGCATGTCCCCGATCATGACCTCGAACCCGTCCGTCAGGTTTTGGAACAGGAATGCGGGGCGCTGCGCTCCCGGTGGAGTGGGCAGCTCATTGCCGGTGGCTGCCTGCAGCCGCGCTGCGGCAGCAGCGGGGGCGAACACTTCGATCTGGCGGCAGGTTTTCGTGGGGTGATACGCCAGCAGCACCTCCAGGCCAGCCAAGTCCAGGAAGTGATCCGCGTGCAGGTGAGAGATGACGATCGCGTCCAGTTCAGAGGGATCCATCACCTTCTGCAGATTGGACAGGGAGCCGTTGCCGATATCGAACAGCACCCGCCACTGGCGGCCGTGCGCATCAGTGCGGGTCAGCAGGTAGCTGGAGGCCGGGGATTCGGTGCTGGCATAGCTGCCGGAGCAGCCGAGCACGGTGAGCTTCACCTGGTGTCACGTCCTTGATCGTCAGTCAGCACGGGAATGCTGGCGGTGTGCGTCACAGCTGGACCGAGGAAGCGCTGGGACAGGCGGGCGAACTGGGAGCTGCGGCCCACCCGGTGCGCAGTCTCCGCGAACACATGACGCGGCGGGGTGGGATCCGTGCGCAGCAGGTCCAAGTTACGCAGAGTGCGGTACACATCCAGCGCGGTCTCCTCCGCACTGGACACAAGAGTCACCTCGGGGCCCATCACATAGCTGATGGCGCCGGCCAGGTGCGGATAGTGGGTGCAGCCGAGCACCAGGGTGTCCACCCCGGCGGCTTTGATCGGCGCGAGATACTCCTCGGCCACGGCGATCACCTCGGGGCCGGTGGTTTCACCGCTCTCCACGAACTCCACGAAACGCGGGCACGCAGCAGAGGTGATCTCCACATCCACGGCGGCGCCGAACGCATCGTTATAGGCGCGGGAGGTGATGGTGGCGCTGGTGCCGATCACGCCAATCCGGTTGTTGCGCGTGGCGGAGACGGCACGGCGCACCGCCGGCAGGATCACTTCGATCACGGGCACGTCATAGCGCTCGCGCGCGTCCGCGAGCACTGCGGCAGTTGCGGAGTTGCAGGCGATCACGAGCATCTTCACTCCGTGGCTGACCAGCTCGTCCATCACTGCAATGGACAGTTCACGCACCCGTGCGAGCGGCTTATCACCGTAGGGAGTATGGGCCGTGTCACCGATATAGAGAAGCTCCTCATTCGGCAGCTGATCAATGATGGCGCGCGCCACGGTCAGGCCGCCTAGGCCGCTGTCGAAGATCCCGATCGGTGCATTGTCCACGCTCTTCAACCTACTGAAAACCCGGTGACTTGTCCGAGTCGAGCGTCACGCTGCAGGGGATATCACAGCCAGGTGCCGGCCGCCGTTCGGCCTCAGCCGGCGCCGGCTCAGCGGTCGAACGATGTGCTCATCGCCAGCACCAGCGACTCCTGCAGCCAGGTGAGGAAGTCATACAGGGACAGCAGGAAATCCACGGACACCTGCCCATCCTTCTCCTCGGCGTCCTCCTGACCGATGTCATTGCTGCGCAGCAGCTGCAGCGCCTCATAGTCGCCGTCATTCTTTAAGCTCATCCGGTCCGCAAGCACCAGACGGATCGTGGTCAGGGCCCGCAGAAAGTGATCCGCCTGCTCCCGGTCGATGATCAGCTCATCCTCCACATCACTCAGGCCATGCGCGGTGATCGCAGCGATCACCGTGCTGAGAGTCTCCACGATCGAATTCGCCAAACCCGTCTGGGAGAGCCTGCGGAAATCGTCGCTGGCCTTCTCATCGCCGGGGAATGCGTCGGGCAGCAGGCGCCGCATGGCCCCATCACGGGGTGCCCGACCAAGAGCGTGCGCGGCCTGCTCTGCCTCGAGCCGCTCCAGCGGATCATCCGAGGTGAGCGCCTGCTGAGTGATCGGGCCGCCGGGGTCCGGGTTCATCCCCAGGTCTGCGCGCACCAGCTGGAGGATCTCCGAGGCCACCTGGCACACCACGGCGCGCTCCTCCGCGTCCAGGCGGCACATATAGCGGCCGTCCAGCCGCGGCACGAAGGAGTGCGCCATCACTCGCTCCCCTCAGCAGGCTCCATGGTGGCCTGCAGGCCGTAGGAGTGCATCGCCATCACATGCCCCTCCGCGGTTTCGCGGTCATCAGTGGAGAGGATTGAGCGGCCCTCATGATGCACCTGTTTCATGTGCTTCACCGCACGGGGGCGGTCAAACCCGAAATGTGTGCGGAACACATGCACCACATAGGACTGCAGATTGATCGGGTCATTCCACACCACGGTGTTCCATCCCGTGCTGCGCACAGTGGATGGGGACGGGGACGCGCTCTCACGAGGGGAGCTGGCGGCGGGCATTGTTCTCCTGCATTCGATGCTCCGGTCACAGGTGTGACCGGACTTCTATTCTAGGCTGTGAGGGTGACGACTTCTCTGCTCACTGACCTCTACGAGCTGACCATGATCCAGGCGGCCCGCACCGCCGGCACCGCCCAGCGGGACTGCACCTTCGAAGTGTTCACCCGGTCCCTGCCGCCCGGCCGCCGCTACGGCGTGTTCACCGGCACCGGCCGCATCCTGGACGCGATCGAGCAGTTCCGCTTCAGCGAAGCGGACATCGACTTCCTCCGCTCGCTCGGCCGTTTCACCGATGACACGCTCGGCTACCTTGCCGACTACCGCTTCACCGGGAACATCAGCGCCTATGAGGAGGGCGAGCTGTTCTTCCCAAACTCCCCCGTGCTGCGCGTGGACGCCACCTTCGAACAGGGCGTGCTACTGGAAACGCTGATCCTCTCCATCCTCAATCACGACTCAGCGATCTCCTCCGTGGGCTCCCGAATGGCGCTGGCCGCAGGCGGCCGGCCACTAATCGAAATGGGATCCCGCCGCGTGCACGAGGAGGCCGCGGTGGCATGCGCGCGCTCAGCCGCCATCGTGGGCTTCGGCGCCACCTCCAGTATCGAAGCGGGCCGCCGCTACGGCATCCCGGTGACCGGCACCAGCGCTCACGCCTTTACGCTTCTGTTCGATGAGGAGGCCGACGCGTTCCGGGCGCAGATCGCTTCCCTCGGCCCCGGCACCTCGGTGCTCGTAGACACCTATGACATCCCCGCCGCGATTCGAGCCGCGGTGGACATCGCCGGAGATCAGCTCGGAGCGATCCGCCTTGACTCCGGGGACTTGGCGCAGGCTGCGCGGGAGGCGCGGGCTCTGCTGGACTCGCTCGGCGCCACATCCACTCGCATCACCGCCACGAGCGACCTCGATGAATACCGCGTGTTTGCGCTGAGGGATGCTCCAATCGACGGGTTCGGCATCGGCACGCGCCTGGTGACCGGAGGGGACTACCCGGCGCAGGGCTTCGTCTACAAGCTGGTGGAGCGCCGAAACGCTGCCGGACAGCTGGAGCCGGTGGCGAAGCGTTCCCAGGACAAGGCGATGATCGGGGGACGTAAACATGCCTTCCGGGTGCTGAATGCTGATGGGGCCGCAGCCGCGGAGCTGGTTCTGCCGCACCGGAAGGGCGAGACGGAGTCAGCAGCGAACGCCTCCGAGGAGGAGATCGCCCGCTCTGTGACGAATCAGCTGCCGGAGGGTGCACGGCTGCGGCCGCTGCTGAAGCCGCTGGTCCGCGGCGGGCACGCCGTTTCCTCCCCCACCCCGTGGGAGCAGATCACGCACGGTCGCGCCGTGCATAAGGCGTCGATCCGGGAAGTGGATCCGTCTGTTCTCACCGGGCAGGACGGTGAACAGGTGCTGCCCGTTGTGCTCGATCCCACTGAGCTGCGCTGACCCAGTCGGCTGACCCAGTCGTCACCGGACCAATCACGCCTTCACCGGACCGGCTGCGGCCGCTATCGTCTGCCCGCTATCTTTTGCCCACGAACCAGCCGCGCAGCAGGTCGATCCGATCCTGGATCTGCGCGGCGCTGGCCTGCGCTACGGCGGGGCCGCCGCAACGGCGCCGCAGCTCCGTGTGCACGCTGCCATGCGGGGTGCCGGTGCGCTTCGCCCAGCCGCTGACCAGGCTGGCAAGCTCCTTACGCAGTGCGGCCACGTCACGGTGGTCAGCTATGTCATGGGCGGTGGCCCGCTCATCACGGCTCGACGCGGGCTGCGCGGAGCGCAGCTGCTGCTGAGACTGCCGTTCCTTGAGCAGCGTGGTCACCTGGTCCGCGTCGAGCAGCCCGGGGATGCCCAGGAAGTCCAGCTCCTCCTGGGAGCCGGCCATGGCGTGTGAGCCGTACTCGCCGCCATCGAACAGAACCCGGTCAAAGTGTGCATCGGACTCCAGCGCCTCGAACTGCTCCAGCTCATCGGAGGCGCGCTCAGCCCGGTTCGCCTCCCGCATCGCCGCCTCATCCAGTCCGGTCTCCGGGTCACCGAACTGCTCCGGGGACCGCTGGTCCAGCACATGATCCCGCTCTGCCTCCAGTTCTGCTGCGAGCGCCAGCAGAACCGGCACTGAGGGGAGGAACACACTGGCAGTCTCACCGCGGGTGCGGGAGCGCACAAAGCGGCCCACGGCCTGCGCAAAGAACATGGGGGTTGAGGTGGACGTGGCGTACACGCCCACGGACAGCCGCGGCACGTCCACGCCTTCGCTGACCATGCGCACCGCCACCATCCAGCGGTCCTGACTCGCGCTGAACTGCTCGATCTTGGCTCCGGCGGTCGCATCATCGGAAAGCACAAGCGTGGCGGGCTGGCCCGTGACCTGCAGCAGGATCCGGGCATACTCCCGGGCGGCCTTCTGGTCGGTGGCGATGACCAGGCCGCCGGCGTCCGGCACGTGTCGGCGCACTTCAGTGAGCCGCTGGTCTGCCGCCTGCAGCACGGTGGGGATCCAGTCCCCTTTCGGGTCCAGTGCGGTGCGCCATGCCTGCTGGGTGATGTCCTTCGTCTCCATGGCGCCGAGCTGCGCGGACACCTCGTCGCCGTCTTTCGTGCGCCAGTGCATCCGGCCGGAGTAGGTCATGAACATGACGGGCCGCACCACATGGTCCTGCAGCGCTTCGCGGTAGCCGTAGGTGTAGTCCGCTTTCGAGCGCAGGAATCCCTGCTCGTCCGGCTCGTAGGTGACGAACGGGATCTGCGCATCATCGGAGCGGAACGGGGTGCCGGTGAGGCTGAGGCGACGGCGCGCGGGCTCGAACGCCTCACGAATGCCATCACCCCAGGTGAGGGCATCACCCGCGTGGTGGATCTCATCCAGGATCACCAGGGTGGGTTCCACTTCGGTGCGAGCGCGGTGCAGCCGCGGATTCGCACCCACCTGGGCGTAGGTGACGGCCACGCCCTGGTACTGGGCGCCGTGCCGGCCCTGCGCGTTCGTGAAGTTGGGGTCCAGCGCAATGCCCACCCGACGCGCCGAATCCGCCCACTGGGTCTTCAGGTGTTCCGTGGGCGCCACCACGGTCACCCGGCGCACGATCCCGTCCTGCAGCAGCCCGGCCGCCACCTGCAGTGCAAACGTGGTCTTGCCCGCGCCGGGCGTTGCCACAGTCATAAAGTCCCGCGGGTGCGTGGACTGATACAGCTCAAGCGCCTCGGCCTGCCAGGCGCGAAGCTTGGCGGCGGTGCCCCACGGCGCGCGATGCGGGTAGGCCGGAGGCATCGTCTGAGCAGCGAAGGCCGACGGCTGCTTCGGGGCGGACTGTTTCGGGTCAGGGGCGGAGAAGGAAGGCTGAGTGTTCATGGGCGCATCCACTGTAGCCCCGAAGCCGCTCGGGATCCTCAGGGGGTTGAGGTGATGTCAGCAGCCCTCCGGCTGCCTGCCGGGCGCCGTCAGCGGCGGCCGCCGAAGAAACCGCGGAAGCCTCCGCGGCCGCTCTTACCGGACCCATCGCCCTTGCCGGAGCCGTTCCCGCCGATGCCTTCGTAGATCTCTTTGCACTCCGGGCACACCGGGTACTTGTTCGGGTCTCGGCCCGGCACCCACACTTTGCCGCAGAGCGCGATCACCGGTGAGTTGTTGAGCGCGGCCTGCGCGATCTTCTCCTTCTGCACGTAGTGCGCGAAGCGGTCATGATCGCCCGGGTCTGCGTCCTCCGTCTGCTCCTGGCGGTCCAGGACTGCGGTGGAGCTCGGCGCAGCACCGGGATCGGCGGGGGCGCCGTGTGGGCCGGGGCCGTTCGGGTCGCTGATGGAGTTGAGGATGGTGAGGCTCATGCTGGAGATCCTACAGGCGGATCTCGTCAGCGGTCAGGGCGGGGATCGCACCGGTGATCGTATCCACGGTGCCCATCTCCTCCCGTGCCTGCTTCTCCACCGCTTGTGCCACTGCCTTCGATACCCGCTCGTTGAACACGCTCGGAATGATGTAGGTGGGGTTCAGCTCATCCGTGCTCACCACGTCCGCGAGCGCCTTTGCTGCTTCGAGCAGCATCTGGGTGCTGAAGTTGGCGGCGTGCGCATCGAGCAGGCCGCGGAAGAAGCCGGGGAACACGAGCACATTGTTGATCTGGTTGGCGAAATCGCTGCGGCCGGTTGCCACCACAGCGGCGTGTTTCACCGCGGTCGACGGGTCGACCTCCGGGGTGGGGTTCGCCATGGCGAACACAATGGAGTCATCGTTCATCGCGGCCACATCCGCTTCGGTGAGGATGTCCCCAGCGGATACGCCGATGAACACGTCAGCGCCCGTGATCGCCTCGGATACTCCGCCGGTGATGCCGCGCGGGTTGGTGACCTCCGCAATCCAGGGGAGGCGGCCGGTGAGATCGTCCCGGCCTGGGTGCACAATGCCGTTGATGTCCACCACAACGATGTCTGCGGCACCGGCAGCGCGCAGCAGTGTGAGGATGGCGGTGCCGGCAGCGCCGGCTCCGGAGAGAACAATGCGGCACTCTGCCAGGGGCTTGTGCACCAGGCGCAGGGCGTTGCGCAGCGCTGCCACCACCACCACGGCTGTTCCGTGCTGGTCATCATGGAACACGGGGATGTCCAGCTCCTTGCGGAGCCGGTCTTCGATGTCGAAGCAGCGGGGCGCGGAGATGTCCTCCAGATTGATGCCGGCGAACACGGGCGCGATCGCTTTCACATGCGCCACGATCTCATCCGGGTCCTCGGCATCCAGGCAGATGGGGAATGCGTCGATCCCCGCGAAGCGCTTGAACAGGGCGGCTTTGCCTTCCATTACGGGCAGGGCCGCAAGAGGTCCCCGGTCCCCCAGGCCCAGGATGGCGGAGCCGTCGGTGACCACGGCGATGGTGTTGCGTTTGATGGTGAGGCGGCGGGCGTCCTCCGGGTGGTCAGCGATGGCGGACACCACGCGCGCCACGCCCGGGGTGTACACCATGGAGAGGTCATCGCGGGTGCGGATCGGGTGCTTCGGGGTGATCTCGATCTTGCCGCCCAGGTGGGCCAGGAAGGTGCGGTCGGAGACTTTGCCCAGCTCAACCGATTCGATCGCCGTGAGCGCCGCTACCACCTGCCGGGCGTGGTCGTGGCCGGCGGTGAGGATGGTGAGATCCACGCGCATCCGCTCCGGGCCGGATGCGGTCACGTCGAGTGCGGTGACGGAGCCGCCGAGGTCCTCCACGGCGTGGGTGATATCGCTGATCGCTGCGGTGCGGGCAGCGAATTCGAGGCGGACGGTGATCGAATAGCTGACTGAGGGTGCCGGTGACATGGCAGTAGTGTGCCATCTCACAGCCTGCGGGTTTGGGTGATTGGGTCACTATCCGCGCGGCGTGGGCGTGCTCTGTCCGAGGGTCGGGACAGCGGCCTTAGGTGAGGTCAGCGATCGCGCGGCGGATGCGGGTGTCACTAACGGTCTGGGCTGTGCCGAGCTGCTGGGCGAACAGGGACACGCGCAGCTCTTCGATCAGCCAGTCGATGTTCTCCGCTGCGTCCGTGGCGCGCACCTCGGCGGGCAGGGTGCGCTGCACACTCTCCCAATAGTTCTGCAGGTTCGTGATCTCCCACTGGTGCTGGGCATCGCGGTGCGGATTGTTCTGCATTGTTTCCACCCGGTGCAGCGCCGCTTTTTCGTAGCGCGCCAGGTGCGGAAGCCAGCGGGCCGGGGTGCGGGAAATGAACCGCGGCCCCACCAGCTGGGCGGCATGGTCGCGCAGCTGGGTGATCTGCTGCAGCACCGCGAGGGAGTTGACCCGCCCGATCGCTTTCTGCAGCTGGCCGTGGGCAGCGATGGCGTCGATCGCGGCGAGCACGAGGGTGCGAGCGAGCTCGGCGTGCTCGGCCCGCACCTGGTCCACGAGCGCGGTGAACGCCTCGGGGGTGAACACGGCCCCGCCGGAAGGGGCGGCGCGCACCAGGTGGGCGGTGGCGGCGAGCGACGCGTCCGCCAGCAGCGCCTGGGCACTGCCGTAGGAGGATTGGGTGATCGCCATTCTGGTGGGATTCGGCAGGCCCGCGAGCAGCTGCTGAGAATCCGTGCGCATGAGTCGGTCAACCAGGTGAATAACCGCGCGGGGATGCTCCCGGGCCTGGTCTGGTGCGCTCGGCAGCGCAACCAGGTCAATGCGAACGGCGCTGGCCGGATCAGACTGGCCGCGTGTGTGCCCGGGCGCTGTGGCGCGCTCGGGCACAATCCGCAGCGACGGGTACACCACCACGTTCATGGCGCCGTCTCGGGTGCGGTGCGTGGTGGGGATCGGTTCGGTGGGGAAGGTGGTGAGCCGCTGCTGCCCGAAGGTCTCAGCCTGCTGGGCGGCGGTGGCGTTCACGCGTTGCTTCAGCCGCTGCTTCAGTTCGGCGAGGTCATCCCCCTGCCCCACGGTGCGGCCGTGTGCATCCACCACGGTGAAATGCATCCGCAGATGCTCCGGGAGGCGGGACACGTCGAACTCGGGTCCGTACAGGTCGAGGTCATCAGGCACACCGGGTAGCGCCACGAGCTCATCGGCAACGGCTTCAAGAAATGGCTCACCCGCGTCCGGGTCGTCATCGTGCAGCACTGCGGCCACCGCTGCCGCCTTATCGGGGGCGGGAATCAGGTGGCGGCGGATCGGTTTCGGCAGGGTGCGGATCAGTTCCGCGATCAGTTCCGCGCGCAGCCCGGGCACCAGCCAGTCGAAGCCGCGCGCTTCCAGCCGACCCAGCATCGCGAGTGGCACGATCGCGGTCACCCCGTCTTTGTGTTTCTTTTCCGCTGAGCTGGCCGGGTCGAACTCGTAGCGCAGGCTGAGCGTGATGTCCCCCTGCACCCAGGTGTCGGGGAAGCCCGCCGCGGCGGGCTCGGCATCCTCAGTCAGCAGGAGTTCGCGGGTGAAGGTGAGTAGCTGCGGGGTGATGTGGCGCTGTTTCTTCCACCACGAATCGAAATGGCGGGCGGAGGTGATGGTGTCTGGGAGGCGCTCATCATAAAAACGGAACAGCACCTCGTCCGCGGCGATGAGGTCCCGGCGGCGGGTTTTCGCTTCCAGGTCGTGCAGTTCTTCCAGCAGGCGCGTGTTGTCCCGGAAGAAGTGGTGACGGGTGCTCCAGCGCCCTTCAATGAGGGCGTGCTGGATGAAGATCTCTCGTGCTTTCTCCCGGTTCACCCGGCCGTAGCCCACGAGCCGGTTGGCGATGATTGGGATCCCGTAGAGGGTCACCTTCTCGTACGCCATGGGGGCGGCGCGCTTAGCGGACCAGTGCGGTTCGGAGTATGAGCGTTTAATGACGTGCGCGCCAAGCTCCTCAATCCAGTCCGGGTTGATCCGCGCGGCTGTGCGACCAAACAGGCGGGAGGTCTCCACGAGTTCAGCGGCCATCACGTAGTCCGGGCGTTTCTTCGCAATTGCGCTGCCGGGCCACAGCACGAAGCTGGTGTTCCGGGCGCCGTGATAGGTGCGGTCCGGCTGGTTCAGCAGGCCCACGTGAGAGAGCAGACCGGCCAGCAGGCACTGGTGGATCGTGTCCTCACTGGCGCGCTCACTACTAACGTGCAGGTCCAGATCCCGGCACATCTGCTTCAGCTGCGCGTGCAGATCCCACCATTCACGGATCCGCATGTAATGAAGGAATTCAGCGCGTACTTCGCGACGGAACGCGGAGGAGGAGAGGGCGCGTCGGCGTTCCTCGAGGTGGCGCCACAGGTTCAGCAGGGTGAGGAAGTCCGAGGTGTCATCAGCGAAGCGGCGGTGCAGCTCCTCCGCTTTCTGCTGCGCGTCCAGCGGCCGCTCCCGCGGGTCCTGGATGGACAGCGCCGCCACGATCACGAGCAGCTCGGCGAGCGCGCCGCGCTGGCTACCTTCTAACAGCATGCGCGCCATCCGCGGGTCCAGCGGGAATCGCGCAAGCATCCGACCGGTCTCCGTGAGCTGGCGGCCACCGGGGGCCGACGCGTTCGGTTCGATCGCGTGCAATTCCTCCAGCAGCCTAACGCCGTCCTTCACCGCGCGGGAGTCCGGGCGCTCCAAAAAATCGAACTTCTCCACATCGCCGAGGCCAAGCGCCGTCATCTGCAGCACCACGGAAGCAAGCGAGGTGCGCAGAATCTCCGGTTCGGTGAATTCGGGTCGGGCGTTGAAGTCCTCCTCGGAGAACAGGCGGATCGCGGTGCCGGGGGCGGTGCGGCCCGAGCGGCCGGCGCGCTGCTGTGCGCTCGCTTGGCTGATCGGCTCAATCGGCAGCCGCTGCACCTTGGTGCGCTGTGAGTAGCGGGAGATGCGCGCCAGGCCGGAGTCGATCACGGAGCGGATCCCCGGCACGGTCAGGGACGTTTCGGCCACGTTCGTGGCGAGGATGATGCGCCGGGTTGACGAGTTCTTCGGCGGGGCAAAAATCCGGTCCTGGTCCGCTTGGGAGAGCCGGCCAAACAGCGGCAGCACATCTACTTTCTCGGCTGCGCGGGCGGTGCGAGCCAGGTGCTTGGTGAGTTCATCTCCCACCTCCCGGATCTCCCGTTCACCGGGCAGGAAAATCAGGATGTCCCCGGGGCCGTCCCCGCGCAGTTCATCCACCGCGCTGATGATTGCTTCGGTGAGACTGCGCTCATCCCGTTCGATCAGGTCCTCATGCGCTGGGTGGTCTGACTCCACGATTGTTTCGAGGACAAGCGGCCGGTAGCGGACCTCCACCGGGTAGGTGCGGCCGCTGACTTCCAGAATCGGGGACGGGATCAGTTTTCCGTGGCGGTTGCGGCGGGAAAAGAACTGCGCGAAGCGTTCCGGGTCAATGGTGGCGGAGGTGATGATGATCTTCAGATCCGGGCGTTTCCCCGCGATCCGTTTGAGGTAGCCAAGCAGCATATCGATCGTGAGCGATCGTTCATGCGCTTCGTCAATGATGATCGTGTCGTACTTTTTGAGCAGCCGATCATGCTGAATTTCGGACAGCAAAATGCCGTCCGTCATCACTTTCAGGCGGGCACCGCTCGCCGTCTGCTTAGTGAAACGCACCTGGTACCCCACGGTGCCCTCGCCGAGGGTTTCCCCCAGTTCCTGCGCGATCCTGGCCGCCACGGAGCGGGCCGCGATCCGGCGGGGCTGAGTGTGGCCGATCAGGCGCCCGTCCGCGCCCCGGCCGAGGTCAAGGCACATTTTCGGCAGCTGAGTGGTTTTCCCGGAGCCGGTCTCGCCCGCCACAATAATGATCTGGTGGTTGCGGATTGCGCGCATAATCTCGTCACGGCGCTCGCTGACCGGCAGATCGGCGGGATACGTGATGGTGAGGGAGGGCGCGTCGGGCGTGGAACGGGACAGACTGGCCATGGTGACCCCATGCTAGCGGGCGGCGGCCCGGCCGCCGGTTGCGCGACCCCTGCCCGGATCGGCCTCCTCTCCGACCTCAGCACAGTCCGCAGCACACGCCGCACCACACGAGACACAACACCCCACACCACACCCCGCACCGCGCCACACTCCGCAGCACACCCCGCACCACACCCCGCACCACACCCCGCACCGAACGAGGCGCCTGTCCGACCCGCTGGACAGGGCTTCGGGGCGCTGAGCGTGACCACCGGATGCGCGCTCGCGAACGCGAATAGGATTGTGACGGACTCTGCCCTCAGAGCCCGCACGGCGAATCCCGACACCCTGGGCGGCCGCGCGCCGCAGTCGATCACTGGAGCAGACTTTCGTGAAAGCCCTCATGAAGATCGGCCCACAGGCCGGACTTGAACTCACTGATGTTCCCGAGCCGCAGATCACCCGCGGCAACGATGTGAAAATCCGCGTGATGCGCGCCGGTATCTGTGGAACCGACCTCCACATTCACGCCTGGGACGCCAGCGCCGAATCCATGTGCGACACGCTCCCCTTCATCCCCGGGCACGAGTTCTACGGCGAAGTGGTGGAGATCGGGGAAGACGTGATGGACGTGCAGGTGGGCGACCGCGTCTCCGGTGAGGGCCACGTGGTGTGCGGGCTCTGCCGCAACTGCCGCGCCGGCCGGCGCCACATGTGCCGCCGTTCCCGCAGCATCGGCGTGCAGCGCAACGGCGCGTTCGCTGAATACGTGGTGATTCCGAACGAAAACACCTGGGTGCATTCCACCGCCGGTGAGAACAGCATCATCACCCCGGAGCTCGGCGCCGTGTTCGACCCGCTCGGTAACGCTGTGCATACCGCGCTGACCTTCCCGCTCGTGGGCGAGGACGTGCTGGTCACCGGCGCTGGCCCGATCGGCCTAATGGCCGCCGCTGTTGCCCGCCACGCCGGCGCCCGCTATATCGCTATCACCGATGTGGCCCAGCACCGGCTGGATATGGCTGAAGCGGCCGGGGCGGATCTGGCGATCAACGTGGAAAACACCACCGTGGCAAGCGCCCTGCAGTCGTTGGGCCTGCGCGAAGGCTTCGATGTGGGCTTAGAAACCTCCGGTAGCCCGCTGGCGATGCGTGACCACATTGAGAACCTCAACCACGGCGGTAAAATCTCCCTGCTCGGCCTGCCGGCGAAGAACTTTGAGATCGACTGGACCACCGTCATCACCCGCATGCTCACCATCAAGGGTATTTATGGCCGCGAAATGTTCGAAACCTGGTATGCCATGACCTCGATGCTGCAGACCAGTGACCTGTTCCGTCAGCGGGTGCTGGCCACGGTCACGGATGTGCTGCCCGCTTCCCAGTGGGAGAAGGGCTACGATATGGCCCGCTCCGCTGCCGCTGGGAAGATCGTGCTGGACTGGGAGAATATCTAGCCGGACCGCCCCTGGGCCCAGCTCCGACTTTCTTTGAATCCTCACTGTTACGAAGGACGTTTCACTGATGTACACCGCTATCAAGTCCCAGCTGCAGGAAGAACTGCAGGAGATCCGCGACGCCGGCACTTATAAGAGCGAGCGCGCCATCACCACCCCGCAGTCCTCACATATTGAAGCCACCGCTGGTGGCGCCGGCCCTGATGCCGCAACCTCTGCTGTGCTGAACTTCTGCGCGAACAACTATCTGGGCCTGGCTGACCACCCGGAGATTATCGCCGCTGCCAAGCGCGCCCTGGATGAACGCGGTTTCGGCATGGCGTCGGTGCGTTTTATCTGCGGCACCGGTGACCGCCACCTGGAGCTGGAGCGCCGCCTGTCCGAGTTCCTCGGCACCGATGACACCATCCTGTTCAGCTCCTGCTTCGACGCGAACGGCGGCGTGTTCTCCGTGCTGTTCAGCGCGGAGGACGCGATCATCTCTGATGAGCTCAACCACGCCTCGCTGATCGACGGGATCCGCCTGTCCAAGGCGGCCCGCTTCCGCTACAAAAACGCGGATATGGCAGATCTTCGCAGGCAGCTTGAAGCGGCAGCGGCGCTGAATAACGGCCAGGGCGCTCGCCGCACCGTCATTGTCACCGACGGGGTGTTCTCCATGGACGGCTACCTTGCACCGCTCGATGAGATCTGCGACCTGGCCGACGAGTTCGGTGCGCTGGTGCTGGTGGATGACTCTCACGCGGTGGGTTTCATGGGCGAAACCGGCGCCGGCACACCTGAGCACTTCGGTGTGTCCGACCGGATCGATATGTTCACCGGAACATTCGGCAAAGCGCTTGGCGGGGCGTCCGGCGGATACGTGGCGGGCCGCGCTGAAATCATCGAAATCCTCCGCCAGAAAGCACGCCCGTACCTGTTCTCTAACTCGCTTGCCCCGAGCATTGTGGAAGCCACGATCACCGCGCTGGACCTGGTGAAGGACTCCGGTGAACTGCGCGAGAAACTATTCACCAACGCCGAACTGTTCCGCCGCCGGATGACCGAAGAAGGCTTCGAACTGCTGGACGGTGAGCACGCGATCGTGCCGGTTATGTTCCATGACGCCGCGCTCGCTGGTCGCATTGCCGATCGTATGCTCGACAACGGCGTGTACGTCACCGCCTTCTCGTTCCCGGTGGTGCCGCGGGGTGAAGCCCGGATCCGGGTGCAGCTGTCCGCCGCGCACTCCCCCGAGGACATTGAGAAAGTTGTTCAGGCGTTCGTGAAGTCTCGCAACGAGGCCTAACGCGCCCGTGCCCCTACCGGGGGTGGTCACGGGCAACTACCCGTTGCCGTGAGCAACCTCTTCCGGTAGGGAGCTCACCTCGGCAGGTGCCTGCTGCAGCACCAGGGGGGACCCGGTCACCGGGTCCTCAATCACAACACACGGCAGGTCGAATACCCGCTGCACCAGGTCCGCATTGATCACATCAGCGGGGCGCCCTGCCGCTATGATTTCACCTTCGCGCATCGCCACGATATGAGTGGCGTACCGGCAGGCCTGATTCAGGTCGTGGAGGACCGCCACCACGGTGCGGCCCCGTCGATGCAGGGCCGAGCACAGGTCCATGACCCCGACTTGATGCGCTATATCGAGGAAGGTTGTGGGTTCATCCAGCAGCAGCAGGGGCGTATCTTGCGCCAGCACCATGGCAATCCACACCCGCTGCCGCTGCCCGCCGGATAGTTCCTCAACCAGGCGATCCCGCAGATTGGTGGTCCCGGTCACCGCCAGGGCCGCGTCTACCGCATCCCGGTCTTCCTGGCTCCACTGCCGCCACATGCGTTGATGGGGAAACCGGCCCCGTGCCACCAGGTCCACAACCCGGATACCCTCCGGTGCGATGGAGGACTGCGGAAGCAGCCCGAGTTTCTGGGCGACGGCGCGGGAAGGCAGGGAATGGATATCGCGCCCATCAAGCACCACGCTCCCTTCGGTAGGTCGCAGCAGACGCGCCAGCGCCCGCAGCAGCGTGGACTTACCGCAGGCGTTAGGCCCAATGATCACGGTGAAGGACCCGTCTGGGACCGTGATGCCCAGATCACGCGCTACGACGCGATCACCGTATCCGAGCTGGAGTCCGTGCGCGCTCAGTCGATCTGTCACCGCTACCTCCTTCGTGCTTCGTTAATGAGGAGCCACACCAGATAGGCGCCGCCCACACTGACCGTGACAACCCCCACCGGAAGCGGAGTGTCAGGGTGAATACGTTGAGCCACCACATCACTCAGCAACAGCAGGAACGCCCCGGTGGCCGCGGCGGGCGCCACGGCAATTCCTGCCGCGCGGGTAAGCCTGCGAGCAATTTGCGGCGCAGCCAGTGCGATAAAGGAAATGGGGCCAGCCGTGGCAGCCACCACAGCGGTGGTGGCGATCCCCACGATCATGAGCGCGAGTCGGCTTGGTTCAACCGCCACCCCGAGAGCGGCCGCGGCGTCATCGCCCATCTCCATCACGTGTAACACCCTGGCGAGCAGCGCCGCCCCCACACCAAGCGCCGCCACCACGGGCACAGTCGGCAATGCCTGATCCCAGCCGAGGCCATTGAGTGACCCCGCCCCCCAGATCGCCACCCGCATGGCGTCTTCAACATCGGCTTGCAGAACTAGCCACGTGTTAACGGACGAGAGCATCGCGGATACGCCAATGCCGATCACAATCAAGCGAAAGCCCTGCACGGTGTGCCCGGACTGGCCCCGCGTGGCTGCTAAGAAGTACACGGCCACAGCGGTGGCGCTCCCACCGAGCAAGGCGCCCGCTGCGGTGGCCAGGTAGCCACCTCCGACGATGAGCATGACGAGCAGGGCGCCGGTGTAGGCCCCCGTCCCGAATCCGATAATGTCAGGGCTGCCTAGCGGGTTGCGGGTGAGCGACTGGAAAATCGCGCCGCCCACACCGAGTGCACCGCCCAGTAAGACGGCCATGAGAATTCGCGGTGCGCGCCACTGCTGGACCACCAGCACATCGAACGCGTCGCCGCGACCGACGGCGGCGTCTAAGGCGGAGGCTGCTGACAGGGGGTAGTCACCGCTGGTCAAGGCAACGAGCGCCGTCACGGCAGTCAGCAGCAGCATGACGACGCACACCACAACCACCCGGATCTCAACCCGGAGATTGACGCGCCCTGTGGTGCGGCCGAGCAGGATCTTGCCGCCGGTCATCGTTGTCATAGCCCCGACACCTTTCGGCCCCGCGCCATGGAGATGAGCACGGGTGCGCCAACGAAGGCGGTGACCACACCAACGGGTAATTCTCCGGTGACCACGAGTCGGGCAACCACATCGGACATCAGCAGCAGGCTCGGACCGCCCATGGCGCTGAGCGCGAGAATCCACACCTGATGGGGGCCAACCACCCACCGCACCACGTGTGGCACCATCAGTCCAACGAAGCCGATGGGGCCCGCGATAGCGGTTGCTGCACCGCACGTCAGCGTGACGGCAACCACGGAGGCAAGGCGAACCCGATGTACCTTCGCCCCCAAGCTCGTTGCGAGGTCTTCACCCAGTGCAACCGTGTTGAGTGAGCGCGCCACCATCGCTGTGATCAGCAGTCCCGCCGCCATGAACGGGGTCACCTTCGCGATGTCTGATAGCGGCCGCGAGGTCAGCGAGCCAGCCGACCAGTGGCGCAGCGTGTTGAATGCGTCAACATGAGTCAGGGTGATGGCTGTGGTCATTCCCAGCAGGACTGCTGCCAGGGCTGCACCTGCCAGCGTGAGCCGAATGGGATTCATCGGCCCACCTCCTGCGGCGCCGATGACACTCACTGCCACCGTGGCCAGCAACGCCCCCACCAGTGCCGCCCAGATTTGCCCGTGCACACTGCTTAACCCAAGGAACGCGACGCCGACTGCGATTGCGCAGGTTGCCCCGGCATTGACCCCGAGGATGCCGGGGTCGGCCAAGGGATTGCGGGTAACGGCTTGAATGAGCGCGCCAGCAACGGCCACGCAGGCTCCGACGGCGAGCCCCGCTACTGTGCGGGGAACGCGGAGGTCCCAGATCACGTCGTGATCCTGCAGGCCCGGGCGACGCTGTGTTAGCGCCTCCCAGACCACGCCGGGATCCAGCGGGCGTGAACCCAGTGAGATACTGGCCAGCGCGGCGAGAGCCAACGCTGCAACCAGGACTGCCGTCAGGATCAGTCGGGTGACGGCCTGAGGTGGGCGCTGGGTTTCCGTCACGCCACGATATCTTCGGAGCGCTCAAGCAGCTCGACGAGTTCCTCCAGCCAGTCAGCGTACCCCTTGTAGGTGTAGGCTCGTTTGTCATTCCAGCCTATCACCTGCCCAGCCTCCACAGCCGGGAGCTTTTTGAAGGTGGGGTGATCGGAGGTGGCATCCTTGGTGGAATCCAACTCCAGGACGATATCAGCCTTGTAGTCCCCGATGTTCTCCCACGAGGTGGAGGCCCATGGCTGTTCCTCCGGATGGTCCGGGCCGATAACGTTCACGCCGTGCTCTTCCAGCAGGCGGATCACTCCCAGGTAGCGGGAGGTCCACACCTCATCCTTACTGGCCCCCAGAGCCAGAACCGTGATGGAATCACCTTTCTCCTTCGCGGTCTTTTCCAGGGCAGCCAAAGCGTCCTCGTAACGCTTCTTGTCTGCCTGCACCTCGGGGGTGTCCACATCGAGGCCCAGGGAGGCGGCGATAGCGGCGTACTCCTCGATGAGCTCGGTGGGCAGCTGGCGCATTTTCACCGGCAGGTAGGGGGCAACATCGGCAACCTGTGCGGTGACCTTCTCGTCCCACCAGGTCCAGCCGCTTCCGTCCTCATTGCCCACCCCAATAATCAGATCAGGTTTGAGGGCGGCGAGTTTTTCGATGCTGAGGTCCGCGTCGAGGCCAAGGATGTTTTGTTCCTCAACCACAAGTTCATTGCCCGGGTCATCGGCGCCGTATCCCCAGACGCCATCAGCTTTGAAACCGTAGGGGTGCAAAGCGGCGGCTGAGTAGAAGTCAGCAACAACGGTATTAGCCGGGCCATCCAAAGTGATCGTCAGATCGTACCCGGCGGGGCTGTGGGAGAATTTCTCCTGGTCCGCGCTGGGCTTCGTCGCTTGACTGCCGGACGTGCTCGTGGAGTTCGACCCCGCTTGACCGCACGCGCTAAGACCGAGCGCGAGAAGACTCAGAACAGTCAGGAAGCTCCTGCGGTTGGGCAACATATATCTCCTCTGTAGGTTGAGCACTGGTGGCGGTGCAGCCAACCAGAGAAGCACTTAGCTTAGCCTTACCTTAGTTCATAGGTTGGGGGCGCGCTAGTGGCGCTCGTCACACAGCGCGAGGGTTGCCCCACCCCAAAGGGCACGAGCGCTCGACGCTGAACTAGCGCAACTGTCCGCATCGAGATTCCCGTTGGCCAGGCACCCTTCAGTCATGAGCACCACGAGTATGTCCACCGGCGCGAAGTGCATGCAGCTAGGCGGGCCCTGAGGCCTAACAGGCACCCGCTGCCGCGAATATCCCCGATGGTGAGGCGTTATGGCTGGTCAAAGCTCTACACAATGGGCCGCCCATCACGGACGGCTCGGTGATTGTCGGCGACATCGTCCGCCGCTTGCTGAGTCCCGACGCCTCTGCCAACGCAGCTGCGGCCGCGCTCATCGACGCGTCAAAACTCTTTGCTCTTGACCCCACACCCATTCCAGTTGGCTCATCCTCAACCGGAGACGCCGCCTGGGCAGAGACTCTCGCCGGAAACGTGCGCCTGGATGCCACGGTGGGTGAGATTCTGTTCTCCAGGGTGGAGAAGCGCCGATTTCTTCGGTCACTCCCGAAGACCTGAGGGAGCATACTTCAGGCCGACCCCTCGCAGCCAGCAGCAATCCACTTGCCGGTATTGCTCATGCTTTTACTGGCTCAAACCCATATGAGGGAGAGACCGTGGAATACATTATTCAGGCTATAATTCGATCCGCGCACCAGCCACGCCGTTGTGCCAACAATGACACAGGCATTGGCACCGAGACCCTCGCTCGAACCATCAAACAGAAGCGACCCTCATGCCCACTTCCACGCTGATCCTGGTCATTATGTTCATCGCATTCAACGCGTGGTCTGCGTGGCGTGCACTCCATTCTTCACAGGCGTGGCAGCACAGATTATGGCTTTGCCGTGACCTTCAACGTTGCGCGCAGGCATACCCGCCCACCCAGAGCACCTCTCGCATAGGTGTCTGCTATCATGCACGTCAGCTATTGAAGCAGGAATTATGGAGGACAGGATTATGAAGAATCGCCGATGGGTTTGGCCGGTGATTATCGCGCTTGAAATTTTGGCGATCAGTTTCGCTATTCTATGGATATTCGAAGTCGTGCCACCATTTGTGGGCTGGACTGTCTTTCTAGTTCTCAGCGCTACCGCTGCCGGTCTCATGATGTGGCATTCTTCCACGCGTCATACACGAAAATGAGAGTCCGGGTACCTTACTCTTGACGGGCTAGACGACTGATCGTCACCCAGGAATAAGGGCACAGAGGAGCTCGACCGCGTCTCTTAGAAGATCTCAATGTTGCCGATCTTCATGTTGTTGAACTGAAGTCTTTTGCCTGGTCAGCAGATACGAAGATGGCGTGTATTTTGATGCCCTCCTCCAACACCGTGATCTTGTTCCCCTAACAGCGCCACCGAACGTGGACTGCCACGACTCGCGCACACAGGCGGGATCTTCGATCGTTCCCGGATGCTCCAACACGCCACCGGGAGTCGCACCATTAGAAAAGAAGCTCGCGCCGTAATCCTCGGTTGCTTGTGCGAGGCCGATCGCGTTCTTCGCCAACGCAATCAGCGAATTTCCAACGAGTCCCTCAAAGCTGCGCCCTGGAATATGGAGCACGTCGCACGCGGCCAAGGTGACGGTATCAAAGCGCCCGGCTGGTTCGCCCCACGCTCGCTGATACTCGTAATAGGGCCGCCCGGCTTCATCACGCCCGTCCGTCATGCGGTTTGCCATCAACGGATAGAACATGTCGCGCCCGTTGCGGATACGCTGCGCCAGCGCGTTCCCCACACACACAAGCAAGTGGGTAATGAGGGTTTCTCGGAACACTACTCGTCATCACTGGATTCGGCTCATCATGCAGAAGCCGACACAACGGATGGTCAAGCTACTTCACCTTGGCCCTATCACTGCGTTGTTGGTAGACGTGCAACAGCAAGCACGCAATCGCTTCTGCGAGGATCCGCACGCAACTGTAGGCAGCGGTCACCTGCATCGCGCTATGTTCCGTCACCAGACGTCCAGACAAAGTCGCCCAAAGAAAAGCTATAGCCGGAGCTAATCGCGTGATTGGTGGCGTTGCGGGTTTTGTCAGCACATAACCGTTTGCGCAATACCATACGCTTTGATCGACTTGCACTCGACTACATCGACCAATCGAGGAGAATTCATGGAAGAAATGTTTATTAAAATAGGCGCTTGGACACTTTGCAGAGTCGCAGAATCGCTGGTCAAGAAAGTAGATAAACCAGACCAATCCGACCCGCCCTTAGCGCTAATCTGCAAACTGCGAACTGATCGTGCAAACAAAGCTCACGTGGACGTGAAAATTTGGAATAATAAAAACTACGAGATCAATGTGTCACCGGTGAAGTTTGATCTTGAGAAACGCCACAACGGCCGAGTAAAAAAGATGCGACTAAACAAGATCAACGTTGACTTCACCACGCAGGCCGAAGGCATGAATAACAGAGAGAAGATCACGATCCCTGCTAACGACTTTCAGGTTCTTTCCTTTTCTCCGGAAGCACTTATTTCTTGCTTAGAAATCGCTGACGAGGCGAGCAACGGCGACTATGTACTCCGCCCTTTCATTGTGGTCGGCGGAAATGAGATTCATAGCAGCAGCGCTGTGTCCGCAAGTAAAAACGTCTAGAGCACTAGCAGCCCGCGCGGTTCGTATCCCGATTTGCTCACTGGGTGATTGGCGCATCAGATCGCCCGGTCGAGAGCCATGGTGGCGGCCACCATGGCGTCGATCCTCTCCCCTGCTTCCGCCTGCTGGGTTTGAAGATCCGTGGTTACCAAGTTCGGGATTGAAGATCTCGACAATGCAATCTGTATGCACCGCGCCAAATCCGGAATTTAAGGGGTACGTCAGCTCTTAACCTGTAGCCGCAATGGCGCCGTGTATTGATTTTGCAGCCCGCTCGCGGATCACCAAATGCATGAAGTGTGCCGGCTCAATGAGGCAGAACGAATGGTGCTTAACAGCCTGGTTGATACCTTCCCAACAGCACGACCTTGTTGGCGTTTCTCGCCCCACCCTACTTGGCCTACACGGAGCCCCGGTCACAGGCAGCATCCTTGATGGTTCCGGGGTGTCAAGAACCCCGCCTGGTGTAGCGCGATTAGCGAAAATTCGCGCCATAATCCTCGGTGGCCGTCGCCATCCTGATCACGTTTTTCGCCATCGCAATCGGGCTATCAATTCCCCCCGGCCCATCAAAACCCCAGCCCCGGAATATGTAACACCTTATCCGCGCCCAAGCAGACACTGCGCTGCTCGGGGTTCGGCTCATCATGCAGCGAGCTGTAGGTCGACGACGACTGGTCGTTTTCCGCCCGACGTGGGTATTTCGTAGTTTTCAGCCCGATGTGCGGTATTTCGTCGCAAGTCAAGAAAACCCACGAGCGGCCGCCTTTCAAAGATGGAAAAGCACCTCTCGCGGTAAGCGAGAAGTGCTTGAAGAAAGTGATTGACTGCTAACGGTCGGTGGCGAGCATCGCGTAGATGATTGTGTCGGTCCATTCTCCTTTGGAGAACCAGTCCTGGCGATGGTGCGCTTCTTTCACCATGCCAAGCCGCTCAGCAAGTTTTGCTGATGCACTATTGCGTGAATCCATCTGGGCAATGACCCTGCGGCACCTGTAGCGGTCAAAGGCCAGATCCACAACGGCTTGCACTGCTTCAGTTGCAAAACCTTGACCACCAAAACGCGGGTCTAAAACCCAGCCAATCTCAGCTACCCGGTTAGCAGAATCTGTGAACCACAAGGCAACGTCTCCGATCACTCGACCGTCAGTCTCAATGACAAGAGCCAATGCTTGAGCAGCTCCGTCCAGATCGGTCTTTGGCAAGCGCTCGGAGACTTTCTCGGCAGCGTCTTCCACGGTCCACGGCTCATCGAGTAGGTAGCGAGCTACGTCTGGTAGGGAGTAGAACGCCTGTAACGCAGCAGCATCGTCTGGCGTGTGCGCCCGCAATCGGAGACGCTGCGTAGTTATTGGCAAGAACATGCTTCTCCTCCTGCGTCGGGTCTTCTCATTGTCTCAAGACCGTTTCACCGCACAAGCAGTCCAGAAGTGTCCCGGGTTTGATTGCAGCTGGTGATGGCTCCTTACGCCAGCAGAATCCGAACGGACACTGGCGAGGTGTCACAGTCGTGACATGAATTCCCATCGTCCTCAAAGAACTTAAAGCGATGACGCTTGTAGTTGTAAACCGTGTCCGATCCCCCTCCCTTTAATGCTGATCAGCTTTAGGTTAGGCTAACCTAAACTTTGAGGCGGGGTGGGGCAAAATGGCAAAACGCGGCTTAGCGGGCGTGCTCACGCGTGGTTTTGGGGCGCGCGACCACACCGCCACGGTGACCGGCGTTCAGCACCTGGCCCCGCACTTTGTGCGGATTTTCCTCAGTTCAGAAACCCTACTCGACGAAGTCGTGCTCAGCCCCACCGCCTGGGTTCGATTCTGGTTTCCGGATCAAACCGACCCGGAGCAGGAACACCAGCGCGCGTACACCATTGTTGACGCTGACCCCGGCACCGGGCAGTTCAGCATCGACGTTGTGCTGCACGAACCGAGCGGTCCGGCCTCCGCTTGGGCGCAGCATGCGCAGCCTGGCGATACGATCGCGGTCACCAACCTCGGCTCCACCGGCTTTGTCGTTCCCGAAGAACTACCGGCCGGGCATCTGCTCATCGGTGACATTGCCGCGCTGCCGGCCATCAACTCGATTCTTGAGGTGGTTCCTCACGAGGTGCCGATTGTGCTTTACCTTGAGGAACACACCGAAAACGACCGCGAACTGCAGATTCAACCGCATCCTCGCGTGAGCGTGCACTGGGTGAAAAGGCACGATGAAACAAGTCTCGCGCAGGCAATTGCAGATCGCGACTGGTCGAACTGGAAGGCCTGGGTGGCCTGCGAATCCGACGCGCTGCAACACCTGCGGACGCGCCTCAAAAACGACTTTGGCTTCCCAAAATCAGAACTCACAGCGCGCGCGTACTGGTCTTATGGGCGAGCCTTCGGCAAGAAACGCCCCAAGGACATAGCTCAGGCTCAGGTTCCCGCCGCAGCGCACACGGAAGCGGCGGCACCCGCAGCCGAACCCGCGCCGGTACCCGCAGCGCAACGCGGATCCTGGCGCGTTGCAGCAGGCAGTCGCCTACTTGCGCCGCTGCGCACCACCTTCATCATCGCCGCCGTGTTGCAAACCATCACCACGCTTGTGCAGCTTGCGCCCTTTGTGCTGCTGGTTGAACTTGCCCGACTTCTGATCTCTGGCGCAGACACCGAAGCACTCCTGCGGATCGGCTGGTGGGCTGCGGGACTCCTGCTCGCAGCCGCACTGCTCACCGTTGTGCTGTTCACGTGGCTGCACCTGGTCGATATGCGGTTCGGCGCGACCCTGCGGCGCCGGCTCCTTGCCAAGCTTGGTCGTGTACCGCTCGGGTTTTTCGACGCTCGCAGCAACTCGCAGATCAAACAGCTCGTTCACGACGATCCGCTCTCGATGCACTACCTCATCACCCATGCGATCCTCGACGCGGTTTCCGCGATAGTCGCGCCGGTGGCGGTGCTGGTGTACCTGTTCATTGTTGACTGGCGGATCGCGCTCACGCTGCTGCTTCCCGTTGTCGCATACCTAGTCGGCATGGTGATTATGGTGACCCAGTCAGGGCCACGCACCACCCAAGCGCCGCAGTGGCGGGAGCGGATCTCAAGCGCCGCGGCCGCCTATCTAGAAGGGCAGGCCGTTGTGCGGATCTTCGGGGGCGCCGCAGCCGCGCCCTTCACCTCGGAACTTACTAAATACCTCGATTTTTTACGCTCCTGGCAGCAGCCGCTCAGCGGCTACAAAACCTTTATCGATCTGGTGACCCGCCCGGCAACGTTCCTGTTCCTGAGCTGCGCAACAGGAACGGCGCTGATTGTTGCGGGTGCTATGGACCCGGTGACGCTGCTGCCGTTTATCTTCCTCGGCACAACCTTTGGTGCGCGGCTCATCGGCGTCGGGTACGGGCTGCAGGCGGTGCGCGACGGAATCCTCGCCGCGCGGCGCATCCAGGTAACGCTCGACGAAGCGGAACTCGACACCCGCGCAGCGAGCGACACCGCAGCAGACGACAGTGCAGCGACCGGCAGTGCAGCGGCGAGCGCAGCTGCGCGGGGAAGCCTGGTCGAGTTTGACCGCGTGAGTTTTGCTTACCACCCCGGGGTTCCGGTGATCCACGATCTTTCGCTGCGGTTAGAGCCGGGGACGATCACCGCCCTGGTCGGGTCTTCCGGGTCGGGAAAATCAACGCTGGCGAACCTGCTCGCCCGGTTTTACGACGTCACCGGCGGAGCGGTCCGCGTCGACGGCCACGACCTGCGCACCCTCAGCAGCGATGAGCTTTACACCCATGTCGGTTTCGTCTTCCAAAACCCGCAGCTGGTGCGGGCGAGCGTGCACGACAACATCGCGCTCGCGAACCCCGATGCGAGCCGCGAAGCGGTTGAACGTGCCGCACATGCCGCGCACATCCACGAGCGGATCACCGCCCTGCCACACGGTTACGACACGATCCTCGAAGCCAACACGGCTCTTTCGGGAGGTGAGCGGCAACGCCTGACAATCGCGCGGGCCCTGCTCGCCGATTACCCGGTGCTGGTGCTTGACGAGGCGACAGCGTTTGCTGATCCACAATCCGAATATCTCGTGCAGCAGGCACTGAGCCGCCTCACCGCCGGACGCACCGTATTGCTGATTGCCCACCGCCTGCACACAATCACCGACGTCGATTCGATTATTGTGCTCGAAGCTGGCCGAATCGTAGACCGTGGCCGCCACGCCGAGTTGATTGCCCGTCAGGGGCGTTACGCCGAACTGTGGCGAGCCGGGAAGATGACGGAGGTGAGCTCATGATCCGCACCCTGTTGCGGCTGCTCCCGAATACGGATCGGCGGCACATGACGCCTTACCTGGTGTTCGTGTTCTTTGGTGTTGTGTTGCGCGCCGCCGGAGCGCTCGCGCTGATTCCGCTGGTGACTGCGCTATTCAGCGACAACCCGAGCCGTGCCTGGGCACCGCTTGCAGCGCTCACCGCGGCCACAGCGCTCGGGTGGGTGTGTGATGCAGCCGCCGCGCGCAGGTCATATGTGCTCGGCTTTGCGCTGCTCGATCACGCGCAACACACCGTCGCCACGCGGATCACCGAAATCCGCCTCGAGTGGTTCACCGCCGATAACCTCGCAACCACCCGCCGCGCGGTTGCCGCCACCGGTCCAGAACTTGTTGGGCTGATCGCCTACCTGTTCACGCCGCTGATGAATGCACTGCTGCTGCCGATTCTCATCGGGCTCGGGCTGCTCTGGTTCTCCCCTACCCTTGCCGCAGCGGCGCTCGCGTGTGTGCCGATCCTGTTGGGCGCGCTTTGGCTGTCACTGCGTTTGAC
Source organism: uncultured Dermabacter sp. (assembly GCA_947252755.1). Taxonomy (GTDB): domain Bacteria; phylum Actinomycetota; class Actinomycetes; order Actinomycetales; family Dermabacteraceae; genus Helcobacillus. Next base: position 130,657 of record CAMXWV010000005.1, on the reverse strand, counting down.
GCGCTCAGCCGATGCGGCAACCGAGCAAGCCCACACGCAGCTGTCGGAGCGGCTCATCGAGTTTGCCCGCACCCAGCAGGCGCTGCGGTCGGCACGTCAAGCGGGCAGCCACACCAGCCACGTCGGCAAAGCGCTTACCATCGGCCACGCGTCGCTGGCACGGCTGCTGGCGTTTCGCGCACCCGAGCAGCTCGTGTTCACGGTGCTGGCGCAGCTCAGTCTCATTGCGCTAACTGTTATCGCGGTCGCCGAGGCACTCACCCCCGGCGCCGACAAAGTGAGCGCGGCAACAGCGGTTGCGCTCATTGTGGTGATTGTGCGCTTGCTCGAACCACTCACCCTGCTTGCCGAAATCGCCACCGGGCTGCAAGTCACCACCGGCGCGGTGCGCACGATCCGTGAAGTGCTCGACGCGCCCCGCCAAGCGGGCGGAGACGGTAAGCTCTCACACCCGGGGGCGCCACGTATCGAACTGAAGGATGTTACCTTCGGCTACGATAACTCGCCGAATCGGCGAGTAATCAATAGCCTGGACCTGACTTTTGAAGCTGGCACAACAACTGCAATCGTTGGCCCTTCGGGTTCCGGCAAATCCACTCTGCTCTACCTGGTGGCGGGGCTTTACTCACCCACCGCGGGGCAGATCCGCGTTGATGGAACAGATCTTGCGAGCTTGCCGAGCGAGACACGCCGCGAGCTGATGTCAATGGTGTTTCAAGAACCGTACCTGTTTGCTGGCTCAGTGCTCGACAATATGCGAACCGGTAACCCCGATGCCACTTCCCGACAGCTCAACACCGCTGCCAAACTTGCCCGTGTCGACACTTTCGCCACGACCCTGCAAGACGGTTTCGCCACTTCGGTTGGTGAGGGCGGCAAGGCGCTTTCGGGTGGGCAGCGCCAGCGTGTTGCAATTGCGCGTGCCCTGGTCAAACCCGCACCCATCCTGCTTGTTGATGAGGCCACAAGCGCACTCGACACCGAAAACGAACGCGCCGTCGCTGACGCACTCAGCGCTGATGACACGCCTCGCACCCGGATTATTGTTGCGCACCGCCTGTCGTCAATTCAGCAGGCGGATCGTGTGCTCTTTTTCGATGAGGGTCGCATCGTCGAAGACGGCAGCGTTCCGGATCTGCTAGCGCTAAAAGGCCGGTTCGCGTCGTACTGGGAGCAGCACACCGCCGCGAGCGCCTGGCGGCTGCGCTCCCCCGGTTAAATCGAGCGGCCGCAGCTGCCCGCTAAGTTACTGAGACGCTCATTGCGATACAAGCCGCTGGGTGGGTGTATGTGCGGCGCGGGTGAGTACAAATGGTTGATTCGTCTGGACAGTCTTCCAGCTTTTGGTAGCGGTGATCGTATCCGTCACGGTCGTGGGCGGTGGTGGCGTACCCACACGTCGATAAGGAACCGGTTCTGGTGACAGTAGAACCCCGGCTAGGCCTCTGCTCCTTCGTGAGCAGGCACAAACGGCCGGGGTCATTACTTGGTCGCATACTCTCGCTGAGCATCTGCGTTCTTGGTAGGGTGAGTGTCACCACGACCGGTTCCGCTGCGCTACGTCACAGTCCAGGGCCGGTCCTCAATGAGGCCGGACACTTGGCCTCATCCGTGTCTATGCCGCGATGGCGCACATAGTGGTCACGAGGTGCACTCGCCCTCCAGGGCTGGAGTTCCCGCGGAGTGGTGGTAGCGTGTAAGTAATCGTTCAGCCCGCTTCGACCACTCGGTTGGAGACGGGCTGGATTTCTATCTAGGCAGCAGTCCCCCATGAAGAAGATCAAGAATCCCACCACGGTTGATGAGCAGATTGCACTCATGCGCACCCGCGGGATGGAGGTGAACGAGCCGCTAGCACGGCAGTGGCTGTCTAGCGTCTCCTACTACCGACTGTCCGGGTACTGGTACTCCTACCGGGTGCTTCCGGAGCCTGAAGATCCTAAAAATCCACAACGCGCTGATAACTTCGTGCCGGGCACAACGTTTGAGGACGTAGTGGCGCTCTACGAGTTCGACCGCAAAATGCGCACACTTATCTACGATGAGATTGAGCGCATTGAGGTTGCGCTTCGCGCGAGGATCGGCGAATTACTCATCTCGAAATGGGCCTTGTCCTACAAGGATCGCAGCTGTTTCCGTGAGGAATTCCAGCATCAAGATTGGCTAGAAACTGCAGAAAAGCGCGTGGAGCGAGCGCGCAAGCGCAATTACGCTGTTCTTCGGGGCTCTCACCATCATCGCATTCATGCTACGAAGCGTCTCCCCAGGCTCAACCTGGGTGAGTAAGGTTCGTAAGCTGATCGAGGAAGAGTACGACCCACTGGCGTTGCGGCAAATCGAAGAGATGGGATTTCCCGATGACTGGAGGAACCCACCTGTCTGGACTCTCCAGTAGACAAAAGTGTGGCCGTCATCCCACCTCAGAGGCAAAACAACGGCCACGGCTACTCATTATCAGGCTGTGAAGTGCCCTGGGTTTTCTTCCGCTTCTTGTACTGGGTCAGCTGGGTGGTCCGGGTTTGATTGCAGCAGGTGATGACTCCTCACGGGTGCAGGCTTGACTAGCTAGTAGACGCGAGCCGACCGATACCTTTCACGCCCAACGCGTACTTTTTGACGGAAGCCTGCACCTTTTGCGGCCGCGTTCCCACTGCCCTCGGCGCTCAGCCAGAACGCGCGAAACCCCTCGAACCCCACGCCTTACCAGGTAAAACGCGGAACCCGAGGGGTTCTGGATCGACGCCCACTGTGTATCACAATGAGCGTCCTTATGGTGGAGCCGGCGGGAATCGAACCCGCGTCCGATAGTGCGAAGCCAGGGCTTCTCCGGGCGCAGTCTGTTGAAGCGTTTTCTCAGTCCCGGCACTCCTACAGACAGGTTGCCGACGAACTCAGTCACTCTGAGTGTTCACCCCGTGCCGGTGACGAGCACGGGAAGCAGTGGCTCCTTAGATGATGGACAGACCGGGTCAGGAGCGACGCCCGGTGGTCCAGACTGCTACTCGCCTAAATCAGGCAGCGAGAGCGAAGTCAGTGCGCTTAGGTTCGGCACTTATTTGTTTCCAGCGATCGTTAACGAGATAACGCTGGCTCCTCGGCCCGCTTCCCCTCGCTGGACATCTACCGTCGAAACCGATCGACCCCGAGTCCATGGTGTCAGCGTGCCTGAAATCGCACACCACTATGTGATTATCAATCCCGCAGGCTAGCTGCGGCCCAACAGAGTGGATTGTTCACCCTGCGGTTATCCACCCTACCAGGCTGACCATGCGGAGCCAAGGGATTATTTCCTGGCTCACCCTGCCTGTTCTGCGCCTTATTCGCCGAGTTTCTCCCGGCGGCGCATGGCCCGCTGGGCTTCGCGCGCATCCTGCTTCTCCCGCAGGGCGTGGCGCTTGTCCCATTCCTTCTTGCCTCGTGCCAGTGCCACCTTCACCTTGGCGTGTGAGCCAAGGAAGTACAGTTCGAGCGGCACGATGGTGAACCCCTTCTCACGGGTTTTGCCCATGAGCTTGAGGATCTCCTTCTTGTGCATGAGGAGCTTGCGCTTGCGGCGCGCGGCGTGGTTCGTCCACGTGCCGGTGGCGTACGGCGCGATGTGCACGGCGTCCATCCAGATCTCGCCGTTCTCAATGAAGCAGTACCCGTCCACGAGGGAGGCACCGCGGTCGCGCAGGGACTTCACTTCTGTGCCCTGCAGGACAATGCCTGCTTCCCAGGTGGCGTCGATGTGGTAGTCGTGCAGGGCGCGCTTATTGGAGGCGATCAGCTGCTTTGTGCGCTCGGGCGCATCAGCTTTCGCCTTCGCGGCGCTCGCCTTTTTCTTGCTCACTGCTCACTCCCCTCATCTCTGCAGCAGCTCGACCCTTCCGCACGGTTCGGGCAGATCGGCACGATCACTGATTCTTCCATGCCTGCACCGGGGCGCAACTGATTTTCGCGGCCGGCGGAGTTTGAGCTGTCAGCCGATGAAGCCGCGCGGATCCACCGGGGTGCCGTTCAGCAGGGTTTCGAAATGCAGGTGCGGGCCGGTGGAGTTGCCGGTGGAGCCCACGTATCCGATGACCTGCCCTTTGGTAACAACTTGGCCCCGGGAGCAGGCGTAGCCGGACAGGTGCAGGTGCCGGGTCACCAGCAGCTGACCGTTATAGAGGCCATGGCTGATCTCCACCACTTTGCCGCCGCCTCCCTGGGGTCCTACGGAGAGCACCTTGCCGTCAGTCATCGCCATGATCGGTGTGCCTTCGGGCACCGCCCAGTCCTGGCCGGCATGCAGCTTGCGGTAGCCGAAGATCGGGTGGATCCGCCACCCGAATGGGGAGGACATCCGCCCGTTCACCGGGGAGAGGAACTGGCCCTGGCCGGTGCTGCGGGAGGAGTAGGAGCTTGTGACCGTGTTGCGCTTCGGCTTCGGTGCGGGCTTGCGCCGGCGGCGAGCCTCTTCCTCCCGGCGTCGCTGCGCTTCAACTTCCCGCTTCCGCTCCTCTTCGATGAGGCGTTTGATCTCCCCATCCAGCTGATCGGACGTGGATTGCAGGCGGCTCTGGTCTCCCTGGTACTGCTTCTTCTTCGATTCGAGCGCGCCCTGCTGTTTCTGCTGCTGACGGTACAGCTCATCCAGGGACGCTTTCGCCTGCTCCGCTTCCTGCTCGGCGTTCTCGCGAACGCGCACCGCCTCTTCAGACTGTTTTTTGAGGTCAGTGATCTCCTCACGCACCGCCTGCAGGCGGTCCGCCGCGTTCACGTTCTGCGAATGTTCGGTGCGCTGCCCGCTCAGCTGCGTGCCCTGCGCTTCAAGGGTGAGGCGATAGTTGACGGAGCGGTCCACGGTCTCCTGCGGATTCTCCGACCCGATGAACACCGAGGTCACGCTGGGCATGCCGGATCCTTTATAGGCGTCCAGAGACGCCTGGGAGAGCTTCTCTGAGCTCTGCGTGATCTCCTTCTCCCCCTTCTCCACCTGGGCGGAGAGGTCCTTCTCCTCCTCCTGGGCGGCGGTGAGGCGATCCGCGATGCGCTTGTCCTCCTTCTTCGCTTCGGCCAGAGCGGAGCGGGCATCATCCAATCGGGCCTGCGCATCAGGGATTTTCAGCTCGGTTTCTGCGAGCTCCATGTAGGTGGTGGCAAGGTCCTCCTCCACCCCCTCAAGGGAAGCGCGCACATCGTCCAACTGCTGATCCACGTTCTTCTTTTCGCGGATCTTGTCATCCTTCTCATCGGCAAACGCCATCGGCCCGCTCGCGGTGAGCAGACCGGCACCGAGCCCACCGGTGAGGGAGAGCGCACCGAAGGAGCGAAGAAGAGCGCGTCGGCTTGGCTGACTCATCAACGGATCACACCTTCAAGTAACGGTTGAGACTGACAACTGATGAACCTACGGCGAGAACAGCCCCGATGACCAGCAGAATCGGCGAAATCCACATGATGTCCTCCACTCCGATCTGCACGATCTCACCACCCAGGGTGGGGCGCAGCCAGCCGTCCACCAGGTAGTGCAGGCCCACCCCGAGGATCCCGGAGGCGAGCACCCCGCCAATGATCGCCGCCACTGCCCCCTCCAGCAGGAACGGCAGGCGGATGAACAGGTTAGACGCGCCCACCAGACGCATGATCGCAATCTCACGGCGGCGGTTCACCACGGACATGCGGATCGTGGTGGCCACCAGCAGCACCGCGGCCACCAGCATGATCGCGGCAAGTCCGATCGCCAGCGCGGTGGACTGATTCAGAGCATTGATGAACGGCGCGTACACGGCCAGCAGGTCAGACACTTCATCCACGCCGTCGCGACCCTGGAAGAAGTCCACCACTGCCTGCGACCGCTCAGCATCCTTGAGGGTGATGTGGAAGGAGACGGGCATGTCCTCCGCGGTGAACTCCTGCGCGAATCCTTCACCGGCGAACTGATCCTGGTAGATCGCCAGCGCCTCATCTTGGCTGCGTTCGGTGACGGTGTCGATATACGGGGAGAGCACATCTCCCTTCAGGGCATCCCGGGCTTCATTCAGCTGTGCCTCCGACGCAGCCCCGCCAGCACAGGAGGCCCCGGTGGAGTGGGGGGAACACATGTAGATCGTGATCTGGGAATTCTGGACCAGGGTCTTCTTCATCTCCATGATCTGCTTCTGCATCGCAATGCCGGCGCCCACGAAGGACAGGGACACCGCGGTCACGATGATCACGGAGATGACCATGGCGATATTGCGCCAGAGGCCGGTGAAGCTCTCGGCAAGGACGTACCGTGCTCTCATCGGTGATCGCTCTCCCCGAAGTCGAGGTCATCCCACGCGGTATCCACGTCCCCCACTTGAGCGCGGGATTCGGGGAAGAACGCGCGCTTTCCGCTCGGCCGGTCATCAAAGCTCGAGTCCGGCTCGGCTGCGTCCTCAGCACCAATGGCGGAGGCGGGCGCAAACAGGTCTGGTCCCACCGGCGGCTGTGGATCATCATGCTGAACAGCCGGCGGATCATCGGCCCGGCGAGGCGGCTTCGCGCTGCTGCGGAACACCTGCGGGCGCACGGGGTTCACGCCGTCAAGGCGGCGGTGGCGGTCCAGGTCAAGCCGAAACGGCGCATCAACAGCCGGTTCGTTCGCTGCGGACTCCCCCGGCTGAGCAGATGATTCACCGGACGGGGCCTGCTCACGCTCATCCGCTGGCGCCCCTTGCTCAGCCGACTCTTCTTTCGGCTCTGCAGCTTCCTCTCCCGGTGCTGCAGCCTGATCAACCGGCGCTGTCACCAGCTCGGCCGGCTCTTCAACACGCTCAGCCGGCTCCTTACTGGGGCTCGGTGCCGCCGAGACCGCGTCGGGATCATCAGCCTCCACGGGCTCGCCCAGGTCGTTGACAGCCTCGGAAGAGCGGTAGCCGCCTTCGGCTTCGTCACGCACCACCACGCCGCCGATCAGCTCCACCACTCGCCGTCCCATGCGGTTCACGGCCTTCTCATCATGCGTGGCCATGAGCACGGTGGTGCCGTCCGCGTTGATCCGGTCGAGCAGGTCCATGATGCCCTCCGCAGTGGAGGGGTCCAGGTTGCCGGTGGGCTCGTCGGCCAGGAGGATGCGGGGGCGGTTCACGTAGGCACGGGCGATCGCTACACGTTGCTGCTCACCGCCGGACAGCTCATGCGGCAGGCGTTTGCCCTTGTCCGCAAGGCCCACCATCTCCAGCGTCTCCGGCACAAGCCGGCGGGTTGCGGCACGCGGCGTGCCGATCACATGCAGCGCAAACTCGATGTTCTGGTACGCGGTCTTGGTGGGCAGGAGTCGGAAGTCCTGGAACACCATGCCGATGTCCCGGCGCAGTGCCGGCACCTTCCAGGAGGGGGTGCGGGACAGGTCCTTGCCTGCCACGAAGATGCGGCCCGCGGTTGGGGAGGTCTCTTTGAGGATCAGGCGCAGCATGGTGGACTTGCCGGAGCCCGACGCGCCCACAAGGAACGCAAATTCGCCGCGCTCGAACTCAATCGTCAGATCGTCGAGAGCGGGCGCGCTGCCGCGCTGGTAGGTCTTGGTGACGCTGTCGAAGCGGATCACTGGCGTCCTTTTCAGTGGTGGGGAAGTGCTTCGAGACTAGCGAGCCAGCCGCCGGGGAGCCTCGAGCAACACGCCGCGAGTCGGCAAAACTTCGCCAGCAGCGGTTTGGTGGGGAGCCGGCATCGGGCGGAACGCACCCCGGCTGTCGGTGTCAGTCCTGGTCGCGGGTCTGTCCCACCCGCCAGCGGATGCCGCTTTCGATAAAGTCATCGATCTCACCATCGAACACGGCCTGCGGGTTGCCCTCGGAGTGTTCGGTGCGCAGGTCCTTCACCATCTGGTACGGGTTCAGCACGTACGAGCGCATCTGGTCACCCCAGGAGGCTTTGACGTCCCCGGCGAGCTCCTTGCGCTTAGCGTCCTCTTCCTGCTTCTTGAGCAGCAGCAGGCGGGACTGCATCACGCGCAGCGCCGCTGCACGGTTCTGGATCTGGGACTTCTCATCCTGCATGGACACCACGATGCCGGTGGGCAGGTGGGTCATGCGCACCGCTGAGTCCGTGGTGTTCACGCTCTGACCGCCGGGCCCGGAAGAGCGGAACACGTCGATCTTCAGTTCATTCTCCGGGATCTCGATCGAGTCGGTGGATTCGATCAGCGGGATCACTTCCACCGCGGCGAAGGAGGTTTGGCGGCGACCCTGGTTATCGAACGGGGAGATCCGCACCAGACGGTGGGTTCCTCCCTCCACGGACAGGGTGCCGTAGGCGTAGGGGGCGTTCACTTCGAAGGTGACGGACTTCAGACCGGCTTCTTCGGCATACGCGGTGTCCATCACCTTGGTGGCATATCCCTTGCGCTCAGCCCAGCGCAGGTACATGCGCAGCAGCATCTCCGCAAAGTCAGCGGCGTCCACACCGCCGGCGCCAGCGCGGATCGTCACCACGGCGCTGCGCTTGTCGTACTCACCGCTGAGCAGGGTGCGCACTTCGAGCTCGTCCAGCGCTTTGCGGATCGCGGTGAACTCCTTGTCCGCTTCTACACGGGAGTCCGTATCATCCATCTCCTCCGCCAGCTCCACCAGCACTTCAAGATCATCGATGCGGGATTCGAGTTCGCCGATGCGGCGGCGCTCAGCCTGGGCGTGGGACAGCTGACTGGTGACCTGCTGAGCCGCCTCTGGGTCATCCCACAGGTCCGGGGCTCCCGCCTGCTTCTCCAGCTCCTCAATGCGCGCATTCAGCGCCTCCATATCCGTGACCTTCTCAATGGAGGCCAGGGTGTGGCGCAGGGCAGGAATCTCAGCAGAAAAGTCAACACTCACTCGGCCAGTCTACGGCAGGGCATGTGCATGACCGCCGGATGCCTCAACGGCTGTGGCCGACCGCTCCCCCGGCAGTGCTCAGATGACTCGCCGGAGGCGATCAGAAGGCGCGGCTGCTGGAGCTGACTGAGATCGTCACCGGGCGGTTCAGCGCTGAGCTCACCCAGCCGATCAGCGGTGGTGAGGTGGCGGCCCGCAGGTCCACGTGAACTGTGCCATCCGGATCCACGCGCACATCGGTGATGGTGACTCGGCTGAGGCGGCCGCTGAGGTCAGGATGACCGGACACGAACTCGCGGGCTGCCGTCTCAGCTGAGCGGGTGCTCACCCGAGGCGCGCCGCTCGCTGCTCCGTAGTCAGCAGCGGAATCGGACACGGTGCCGGCGCCGGCAAGCGCGGCACCATCGGCCACCAGCTGCAGCCGGTTGCGGTCAAGCTCCACCGCGGTCAGGGCTGTTCCGAAGCCGATGATCATCAGGATCACCACCATGAAGCCGATGGTGAGCACACTGGTGTTGCCGTCATCGCTGCGCAGGCGCCCCATTATCGGCGCCCCTGCTCAGCGTGCGGATCGATCGGGTACACGTGGGTGGCGCTCACCGTGACCGGCGCCTGGCCAAGCCCAACCGTTCCCAGTCCCGGCAGCGGCACCGGGATGCTCACATCAGCTCGGACCGTTCCGCTCGGCTCTTCGCAGTTCGCTTCCGAACAGCTGATCCTCACGCTGCTGCGGCTGAGCTGCACGCTGTAATCCTCGGCGAGGGAGGTGACGGCAGCGTTCAGTCGGGATTCGCCGTCCGCTCCCCCGCCGTGCACGGCAACTATCCGGGCGCTTTGGGCTGCCGCTGCCGTTGCCGCGTACGACGCGTTCTGCACGGCGCCGAGCCACAGCACCAAATAGGCAAGCGGGATCAGCAGCACCACGGACAGGCCCACGAACTCCACGATCGCATTGCCGTTCTCATCGGCTGTCCGCGCCCGAAGGGCACTGCAGGCACTTCGCAGTCTGCTCACAGCGAGTCCTCCTTGATTGCATGCCCGTCCACCACGAGCCCGGCCGATGGCCCCAGGAAGCCGATCAACGGAAGATCAGCCGTGATCGTCACCTCCACCCGCCCGTCAGGCGCGGTGCCGCAGGTCACCGACGCATTCAGCTGGCCGGCAAACCGGCTGCTCGTGATCGCTTCAGCGCGGTCGCACCCATCGGCCGCGGTATTGCCGTAGAGCGCTCCGTGGTGGGCTGCCTGAACAGCAGCGTCCGTGAGCCCGTTGCGCACATAGATGAACAGTGCGATCTGACAGAGCGTCAGGGCGAGGCCGACGATCAGCACCGAGATCATGGGGAACTCGGCCACCGCACTGCCGCGCTCGTCACGCAGGCAGGCGGCAACGCGCTTCATCAAAGGCGCCGCGGTCCGCTCTCGCCGCTGCGGCGCAGCCTGCTGGCCCACTGGGTCAGATCGCTTCTGCGCTCAGGCTCACGTCTGTTCCCAGGTCACTTCGAGAACTGGTCGATGGCTTGGGTGAAGAGGCCAACGAGCGCGTCGCTTGCCACTGCCCACAGGGCCACCACGATTCCCGCGGTCATCAAAGTGATGAGCACCCAGCCGGGAACGTCTCCGCGCTCCTCGGAGGCAAGGCGTTCCAGAGCGGTGCGCAGGCGGTGCTGCAGGCTGAGGGTGCGGCGCTGGGCGCGGTCACGGATCGAGTGCATGGGCTGTTTCCTTTCGGTGGTCGGCGCTGGTGCGCCGAGAGGGGGTCACAAACTGATGGAGAGGACGGAGAGTCCCGGGAAGATGGCAAATACGATGACAAGCGGCATAAGCAGGAAGACCACTGGCATCAGCATCCAGATCTCACGCTGACCGGCGGTCTCCATCAGGGCGCGTTTGGAGATGTCTCGGGCATCCTGGGCCTGAGCGCGCAGCACATCCACCAGCGGCGTGCCGCGCTCGATGGCGACGGAGATGCTGTCCGTGAAGCGGGACATGAACTCCAGCGGGGTGCGGCGGCCAAGCCGGTCAAGGGCCTCATGGATGGTGGCACCGGCCCGCACGTCTGCAACTGTTCGGCCCATCTCCTGTGCGAGCGGTCCCGAGGAGGTGCGGGCAACACGTTCAATAGCAGCCACGGTGCCTTCGCCTGCGGCCACCGCGAGCGCCAGCAGATCAGCCATAGCCGGGAATTCGCGGGCGAGCTGTTTGGCGCGGCGCTGGATCTGCTGGGTGAGCCAGCGATCCCTGGCAAGCGCACCCACAACGGTGCTGATCGCGATGAGCAGCAGCAGCGGCGGCACTGCAACCCCGCGCCCGGCGATCAGCGCACCGGCGAAGACCAGGGAGGCGAGGAAGCCGGCGCCTGCCCACAGCGCCTGTTCAGCGCGGAAGGAGTCGACGGTGCCGGGCCGACCCGCGAGCTCAAGACGCTGGGCAATCTCCTCTCGGGAGCCCAGCAGCCGAGCTGCTGTGCCCACGACGGCGCGCACCGTCGGGAGGATATTGCGCCGCAGGAACGGGTGTCCGGACAGCACCTGTTCGTAGGCGGCGAACAGGGACCCGGAGCCGCCGCGCCGCACGTACGGGTCGATCCGCTGGTGAACAGGGCGGCGGCGCCAGCGCGGAGAGTCGAGCACGATCAGCAGCAGTCCGGTGCCGAATGCGGTGCCGAGGATAAGGCCGGTGAGGAGGGTCATGCCATCACCCGCTCATCCTGTGGGAGCCGTCCGATTCGGATCATGGCTCGGTACGCCACAATCGACACGATCGCGCCGACGCCGACCAGCAGAGCGCCCTGGGGCGTGTCATAGGCCTTCGCGGCTTCGGGGCGCAGCACCATCATGCCGAGCACTGCCCAGGGCGCGATGAGAGCCAGCCGGGCGCCGTTGACAGTCCAGGACTGCCTGGCTTCGAGTTCGGAGCGGACGCGGGCATCATCACGCAGGAACCGTGCCAGTGTGCGCAGCAGGGTGCCGAGGTCGCTTCCGCCAACGTCACGCGTGATGCGCAGTGCTTCAACGATCCGATCGCAGACCGGGTCGGAGACCCGTTCCTTCAATCGGTCCAGACAGTGGCCGAAGTCGCCGGTGGTCTGATAGTCCTTGCCGAACTCCGCGAACACATCACGCAGCGGTTCGGGGCCGTGCTCTGCCAGCTGTGACAGCGCTTCCGGGAGCGAGAGGCCGGCGCGCACAGCAGAGTTCACATGGTCGATGACGTCCGGCCACACGGCGCGCAGCGATTCTCGGCGGCGCCCCGCGAGCAGGGACAGCAGTGCCCAGGGCGCCCAGGCCGCGAAGCCGCCCGCTGCCGCGGCGGGGACCAGCGCGCCCGTCAGACCGATGCACAGAATCATGGCGATGAGACCGGCCACAACAGACACCGCAACCATGTGCGCGGCGCGCAGGCGCGGGAGTCCGATCCGCACAAGGTCATCATCAACGCGCTTCCAGCGCTGAGATCGTCGTGCTGGGCGGGGCGCTTCGTCCTCGATCCATGTGGACATGAAGACGAGCAGGGCGCCGGCCCCGAACAGCGCACCGAGCACAATGCCGACTGTCATGGCGTCCGCCCGAGCAGCTCGGAAAGGGCGAATCCAGCCTGAGCGAAGCGTTCGCGATGCGGCGGGTACCCATCCTCCCTGACAAGGCGGCCATGCTGAACGCTGAACAGCATCTCCAGCTCAACCGCACCGTTCTCCACGCGGCCCGGCACCGCTGCGATCTCCCGGACGCGTCGGCGGCCATCGGGGAGGTGATCGAGATGGACGATGATGTCCAGTGCGGACGCCACAGTGGGCACAACGAACTGGCTCGTGACGTTCTCCCCCGCCAGCAGCGGGAGAATGCACAGTTTGGAGATCGCGTCCCGGGCTGAGTTCGCATGGACGGTGGCCATACCGGCAAGGCCGGAGTTCAGGGCGATCAGCATGTCCAGTGCTTCGGCTTCACGGACTTCACCCACGATGATTCGGCTGGGGCGCATCCGCAGCGTCTCTTTGACCAGGCGGCGCATGGTGATCTCGCCGGTTCCCTCCAGGCTCGCCTGCCGGGTCTGCATCGACACCACGTCCCGAGCACGGATGTTCAGTTCGAACACCTCTTCAATGGTGATGATCCGTTCACGTGGACCGCAGGAGGCGCCCAGACAGTTCAGCAGAGTGGTCTTCCCACTGCCGGTGCTGCCGGAGACGAGCACGTTCAGTCCGGAGCGGACCGCGGCATGAAGGAAGGACGCCGCCTGCTCGGTCAGAGATCCGAGGGATACCAGATCCGGCAGTGAATGGGCGCGGGCGATGAACTTGCGGATGTTCACCGCGATGCTGCTGCGGGTGACCTGTGGAATCACCGCGTGAAGCCTGGAGCCGTCGGGCAGCAGCGCATCGACGAATGGCGTGGACAGGTCGATCCGCCGTCCGGAGGAGGCGAGCATCCGCTCGACCAGGCCCCGTACATGAGCTTCGGTGAGCACGATCGGGGTCAGCTCGGATACTCCGCCGCGGCTGATGAACACCTCCGACGGTGAGTTGATCCAGATCTCCTCAACGGTTGGGTCATCGAGCAGGGGCTGCAGCTCCCCGAATCCGCCGATCCGGGCGGTCACATTCTCAACCGCGGAATCCGGGTCCCGCAGCACCGGAACCTCACCGCGGGATGCTCGGCTCTCGTAGTCGATGAGCACATCCCGCACCAGGGACTCCACGCTGTGCGCACCGCTCTGCACGCCGAGAGCGCGCATCCGCTCGCGGGATTCCGACTCGATCAGGTCGAGTGCGTCCACTGCCACAGGCGCCCCCCTTCAGCGATGATGGCGAACCATGCCCCTCTAGGTAAGCACGGATCCTTCCCTGATGGGCTCGGTTCCCGTGTTTGTGGATAACGCGGTCGGCGACCCACCATCACAGGCCCTACCCCACGCAGACCGGACGCTCAGTGAACTCGGCGGCACCCTGCGGGTAGCATGACGGCTACCCCTCCCCCGCATCGAAGGAGCCGTTATGGCCCGCGCCAGCAAAGACAAGCCGAAGGTCAAGCTCACCGGAACCGAATGGAAGTACGTGCTCAAGCGCACGCTCAGTGAGTTCTCCTGGTACAAGGGCACGGATCTCGCCGCACAGCTCACCTATTTCACTGTGCTTGCCATCGCCCCCACCCTGCTCGCGGTGTTCTCGCTGGCGGCGCTCGTGCTGCAGGATTTCCAGGATCAGATCGCTGACAAGCTGAAGGAGGTCATCCAGCGATCCGGGGTCGACGGTGTGGACAGCGCCGTGGATTCCACACTGGACAGCCTGCTCGGCTCCTCCACCGGCGGCACGATCGCACTGATCATCGGTGTGGCGATCGCTTTGTGGTCCGCGTCGGCCTATGTGAAGGCGTTCTCGCGCGCCTCCAACACCGTGTACAACGTGCCGGAGACCCGCGGCCCGGTCAGCTTCAACCTCTCGATGTACGTGACCACAGCAGTGCTCGTGGTGGGCATCGTGGTGGTGCTGCTGTCCCTGCTGCTCACCCAGACCATGCTTGATGCGGTGGCCGATCCGATCTTCACGGCCGCCGGCCTGTCCGGTCCGCTCGCCTTCCTCTCAGGCACCTTCATGCCGATCTGGGCCTGGGTGAAGTGGCCGGTGATCCTGGTGATCCTGTTCGCGCTGCTGTCCCTTCTGTACTGGGCCACCCCCAATCTCAAGCGTCCCTACCGCCCCATCTCTCCGGGCGGCATCTTCGCAGTGATCGGCATCATCGTGGCGGCCGTTGCTGTGGCGATCTACATGTCCACTGTGGCCAGCTACTCCAGCTATGGCGCGATCGGCGGTGTGATGGCCGTGCTGTTCGCCCTGTGGGTGATGAATATCGTGATGGTCATGGGCGGCATCTTCGATTCCGAGTACGAGCGGGCGAAGGAGCTTGTGGTGGGTCGCGCCTCCGAAAAGGAGTACGCCCTCACCCTGCGCGGTAAGGACACCCCCACCAAGGCGCAGAAGAAGCGGGATGCGGTGATCGCTGAAGGCCGAGATATCCGCCTGCAGGCGCTGCACCACAACCAGGACCAGTACAAGGGTCATTTCGCGGGGCAGACCACCGGCGAGCGCGCTCATGCACCGGAAACCGCGGACCGGGACAACACGTCCGACGAGTTCTGATCCCGTGTGCGGTCGCTTCGCGTTCTGGCACGAGATCGAGCCGCTCGCTGATGACGTGAACGCACTGGACCTGACGAGCGGTGCTCTCGCATCCCGCTTCAACATTCCGCCCACCGTCCCGATCGTCGTGGTGACCGAATCCGTTGATCGGGACAGCGGCGAGCTGGTGCGGGCGCTGCGTGTGGCGCGATGGGGACTGCTGCCGCCGTTTGCCAAGGACGAATCCTTCTCCTCGCGCACCTTCAATGCGCGTGCAGAGTCTCTCGCTGATAAGCCGTCTTTCCGCGGCTCCCTCCCTTCCCGCCGCGCGATCATCCCGATCAGCGGCTACTACGAGTGGACCCCGGCAGAAGGGCGAAAGCGCAGGCGCGCCCAGTTCATTCATCGCGCGGATCAGCAGCCGATGCTGCTGGCCGGCCTCATCGCCTGGTGGCAAGGACCCGGTAAGAGCACCGGGCCTGATGTGTACGACGACGGCCGGTGGCGGCTCACCGCCACCATCATCACCGCCGAAGCCGACGGGGCGATGCGTGATCTCCACGCTCGAATCCCCGTGATCCTGACCCGCGAGCAGGCAGAGGTGTGGCTTCGCTCAGATTCCTTCGGAACAGGCCGCGAAGCGCACAGCTGGATCAACGATACTGCGAACCGGGCGCCCACCAGCGAGCTGGAGGTGTATGAGGTGAGCCCGGAGGTGGGCGATGTGCGCAGCCAAGGCCCGCATCTGATGGAGCCGGTGGCGCATGCTCAGCCCTCGCTGATCGACTGAGGCCAGCGAGCAGCCACCGCCGGGCAGATATCGGCCTTTCTACCTCTGCGCGGTATTACCTCCGGCGCCGCGTCATCCCTCGTGCCGCTGCGCGGTGTTCACCCTTCGTACCGCTGGACGGTGGGCCGCACGTCCTTGTGCAGAAGGATCACAAACAGTGCGAGGGCGAGCCCGAGCGCAATCACTCCGGGCAGGATCGTGGCGGTGTTGAACATGGCACCGCTGATGAGTGCCTGGAACAGCTGCCAGGTGACCCCGTAGGACACACCAAACCGACCCCGGCGATGCACAGAGATCGCGGCGGCCACGAGCAGGGCCGCGAAGATGGTCAGCATCAGCCCGAGTCCGGCTGCCACCCCCGGCATACCGCCCTCCCGCAGCGGGGCGCTGAGAGCCACGAACGCCCCGGTGCCCAGCAGCAGAAGCGCCTCCAGGAGGAGCAGGAGCGAGGCGATGGTGCGCAACGGTCGACGGGGCGCTGGTGCAGCCTGATCAGCAGGAGGGATGGCCATGCGCCCACTGTAGCGCCACCTGCCTATCTGGCCGGCAGTTGCAAGTGACCACGATGTGGGAAGTGACACGGGCCCGAGGTGAGCAAGGCCCTTGTGAGTCCCGCAGACAGAAGGAACAATCGTTTCATGCCCGGTTCTCGATCAGTGAGACCTGATAGGAGCCAGGCCACCAACGCGTAATCGAGGCCTAGCTCGGCAGTGACATCGCGGGGTGCTCCCCCCCTGGGCGCACGCTGCGGTCGGAGAAAGAGAGAGTGACGATGGACTGGCGCCACCGTGCAGCCTGCCTGACGGAGGACCCGGAGCTGTTCTTCCCGATCGGGAACACCGGCCCCGCAATCACGCAGATCCAAGAGGCGAAAGCCGTCTGTCAACGATGCGAAGTCATGAATGTGTGCCTGAAGTTCGCTCTGGAGACAGGTCAGGACTCGGGCGTGTGGGGCGGACTCTCCGAGGATGAGCGCCGCTCTCTCAAGCGCCGCAACGCCCGCGCCCGACGCGCCAGCTGATGCACCGCAGCCAGTGACGTGACCGAAGGGACCCGCTTGAAGCGGGTCCCTTCTGCATGCCGGACAGGACCCGGCGCAGACAGAGCCTGGCGCAAACAGGAACTGTCTCAGTTCAGGATCGGGTCCAGTTCCACATCGACCGTGGCCCGAGTGCCGCCTTCCTCACGCGCATACCAGCGCAGGGTTCCGCTGAGCTCACCCTCCAGCAGGGTCTGCGCGATATTCGTCCCCAGCCCCTCAGGTTCGCGATCCATGCCTGTTCCGTCATCGTCGATGTGGATGATCAGCCGGCTGCCCGTGCGCTCACTGATGATGGACAGGGTGCCGCCGCGCTCCGACAGTCCATGCTCCACCGCATTCGTGGCAAGCTCGGCGACCACCAGTGCCAGCGGCGTGGCCTGCTCCGCTCTGATGATGCCTGCCTTCCCGCGCTGCTCGGTCTTCACCACCACCTGCTGGGAGGATGACAGTGCGCTGTGTTCCGTGGTTCGCACCGTTGCGCTGGCAGCATCCACCGCCAGCCGCAGGCAGCGTTCGATCACATCGTCGAATCTCACAGACTCCTCACTGCCCTGCAGCAGGGTCTCGTGCACAAGCGCGATCGTGGACACCCGTCGCATCGCCTCCAGGAGCGCTTCCTTCGCCTCCGGAGAGCTGATCCGCCGCGCCTGCAGCCGCAACAGCGCCGCCACGGTCTGCAGATTGTTCTTCACCCGATGGTGAACCTCGCGGATCGTAGCGTCCTTGGTGATCAGCTCACGCTCACGGCGCCGCAGTTCGGTCACATCACGCACCAGCAGGATCGCGCCGATCCGCTGTGTGCCCTCCGTCAGAGGCACGGCCCGCAGCGAGATCGTGCCACCCTTGGACTGCATATCCGCACGCCACGCCGCACGGCCCATCAGCACAAGCGGCAGGGACTCATCCACCGGCGAGCGGGACTTCAGCACACCGGTGGCGAACTCCGCAAGAGACTCTCCGGTCATATCGGTGTGGATGCCGAACCGGTGAAAGGCGGACAGCGCATTCGGTGATGCCCACGTCACGCGGCCGTTCTCATCAAGGGAGACCAGACCATCCTGCACTCGGGGAGCGCCACGACGCGGCGGCACCGGCGCCCCGATGATCGGGAAGGTGCCCTCCCCCATCATGCGCAGCAGGCGCATCCCAAGCGTGCGCTGTTCCACGTTGCTGCTGCCGATGCGGTCCTGACTGAACGGCGAAAAGGACTCCACCGTGACCACCGCGATCATCCGCCCCTCGTGGCGCACAGGAGCAAACAGCACGAATGCGGGCTGGGAATCGCGCTCCACTTCTGATTCAACGGTGCTGAGCTGGCCGCTGTCCCACGCCTCAAAAAGCTCAGGCCACGAGTCCCGGGCGTAGGTGCTGCCCACGGGGTCGTCGTAATACACGGTGGTGCCGTTGCCCGGGCGGGCATGGCCCACAGCCGTCATCTCATCCGCTCTGCGGAGCCAGAGCACGAGGTCTGCGGCCATGAGATCAGCTGCGATCTGCCAGTCTCCGAGCAGAAGCTGAAGCCACTGCGCATCACCGGAGCCGTGGTCCGCGTCGGCAGCGAAGAACTTGGGGATGCCTGATGCCATGCGCTCAGACTATCCCGCTGAGCCTCCCTTGCTCTCCTGCCCCCGCTGACCTGCCCTGCTGCCGGGGCGGCGGCTCAATCGCGCGAACAAACCCCAGGAGGGCGGTCTAGGATCCGAACAGCACGCACCAAGCAGGATCCATGCCCCAGGAGGATCACTGCCCAAGGAGGATCAATGCCCAAGGAGAGTCAATGCTGAGAGTCAGCGAATCGATTGCCTATCCCGCATCTGTTGCCGCCGTTGCCGCCATGTATGCGGATGCGGACTATTCCGCGGTGCGCGGTGAAACGCTCGGAGCAGAATCCGCATCGGCGGAGGTCTCCGGCTCAGCTGCCGGCGCGTTCACCGTCACCACCACGATGCAGATGCCCACGGATCAGGCCCCGGACATGGTCCGGTCTGTGATCGGGCAGAGGGTCACGGTCATCGAAAAGCAGGAGTGGTCCGCTCCTGCAGCAGACGGCTCCCGCTCCGGGCTCACTACCATTCAGGTGAAAGGCACACCCGCCACCGTCAGGGCACAGTTCACCGTCACCGGTGATTCTGCACGCGCCACAATGGCGATCAACGGTGAGCTCGCCGCCTCGGTGCCGCTGATCGGCGGCCGGATTGAGAAGGCGGTGGAGCCGTCGATCAGCACGGTCTTCCAGCGGGAGGCTAACGCTGCTGCCCGCTGGCTCAGTGAGCGCTGACCTGCCCGGGTTCGCCGTCAGCACCCGCCGCATAGGCGCGCGCCTCCTCCAGCTCTGAGGGATCGAACCAGAGGAGATCGGGCGCGTACTCATCGGCCAGGATCGCCTGAGCGTTCAGTTCGGACACGTGCAGGGACACGATGCGGATCGGCTCCTCAGCACGCAGCGTCCGTGCGTGGTCACCGGCGCTGGCGGGGACGGATGCGTGATCGGGAATGTCCGCGGCGATGATCGCCACGCGGTGATCGTTCGACGCATTCGCCTGGACCTGGCGCTCGGCGGTCACCAGCACCGCTTCCTGCATCGCTGTGAACTCGAGCTCTTCGGCATCATCCGGTCGCAGCGCAGTCAGCTCAGCCGCTTCGATCCCCCACACGGTGCTACCGGCGGCAGCCACCGGTACGTGAGTGAGCGGCAGTCCTGGCAAGCCGGCGCTGACAGAAGCGGGAATGTAGACGCGCATGCGAACCTCCTGGGCGAAATGTGTGAAGGACTGCGCGTTCAGTCTATGCGGGTCTCGGCAGGCTGCTGCGCGGCGTCAAGCTGTGCGGCAAACGCGGCCAGTGCACGGCGGACCGCGGAGCGCGGTGCCGCCTCCCCCAGCAGCGCCCCATCCCACACCAGGCGACTGAGCAGAGCGGGATCGTCGGGGATCTCGGTCACGGATGCCACGTCCATCCGGGATCGGATGCTTCGTTCCATCTGCGTGGTGGAGACCGCGCGGTCCACCCGGTTGAGCAGCAGATGCCGTGGGGCATCGGTCAGAGCAGCCAGTTCATCTGCTTCACGGATGAGGCGGGTCAGACTGATCGGGTTTGCTCCCACCACACAGAGCACGTCCGTTGCTGCACGCAGAGCAGCGCGGGCGGCGCCATTGCGATCCTGGACGTAGGGCCCCGCTGAGCCATCGTCGTCGATCGGGGCAGCGCAGTCGATCACCACCATGTCATCCAGCGCGCAGATCGCATGGATCACCGCGGTGAGCGCGTCGGGATCCACTTCGGACCAGCGGCTGGCCACACCGATGCCGGACAGGATCCGCAGCTGTCCCGTCACCACCGGGGTGAGCTGATTGATCGAATCGGAGCTGAGAGCGCCGCGGGCGGCAAGCCGAGCAGCTGCCACGATCCCCGGGGCCTCATCCAGGATGCCGAGCAGCTGGCTCTGGCTGGGCGCTGCTGTGTCTGCGTCGATGAGCACGGTGTCGCGTCCCAGCAGGGACAGCTCATAGGCGAGATGCGCGGCGATGGTTGACCGGCCGGTGGAGCCGCGCGGCCCCCAGACGGCGATCACCCGCCCGTGTCCCGCACTCTCCACAGCTGGTACGGCGCTCTGCCAGGCATCCGGCGGAGCGCTGCCGTCCTGACTGGAGGCAACAGCTTCAAGCAGCACCATGTACGCGGCCTCCGCGTCGGCCCCCGCATCGAGAGTGAAGAAGATTCCCAGATTGCGCGCGTCAACCCCGGCATCTGGCGAGAGGAGGCCGATCACTGCGGCGCTGTGCGCCTGCAGCTGGCTGACTGAGGACCGGTCGAGCTCGGTGAGGCCGATATCGATGATGATGGCGTCTCCGATGCCGGAGCGGACAGCGGAGAGCGCCTCGGCGTAATCAGCGCAGCGCCGCACAACTTTCACCCGGTCTGGCAGCTCGGTGGCGAAGGCGTGGACGAGCCTGACTTCGTCCGCGCCCGATGCGAGGAGGACGACGTCGATCACTGGCTGACCTCGGAAGCGCCGAGGATCTGGATGACATACATCGTGTCCCCCTGGTTCATCGCTGCAAGCACGGTGGGGACATCGTTCTGCGGCACCAACAGCTCAATGGTTCCCGAGGTGGCGCCGAAGCCGCTGCCCTCGCGGATGGCGCGCACCTGCGCCTGCGGAACCAGCAGCTGTGCCTCAGAATCCTCACCGTCCGTGGGAGCGCTCCACAGCTCCACCACTGCACCCGGTGCCAACGAGGACATCGCGGAGGCATCGACCGGAACCGAGATGGGCCGTTTCGCGCTCTCACCGGACTGCCCCACCGCGGAAATGGTGAGCAGCTCCCCCTCACCGATCCGGCTGGTGGCGAGGGATCCTTCGGGGATCTGCTCCACATCCGTCACATATCTGCCGCCCTGATCTCCCAGGTTCACCTGGGTGGTGGTGAATGCGGACGCGGTGAGCGGCTCGCCCTCAGCAATATCAGCCGTGGCAACAAGTGCGGTGGTGGTGCGTGCGCTGGAGCTGATGATGCCGGCACCGGCCAGCACGCTCGCCAGCATGAGCACGATCCCGGTGATCAGCCGCGGATCCTTCACACGGGGACGGCGGAGTCTCATCACAGATGGACGGTCAGTCATAGTGCTCTCAGTTCTCCGTGCGGCAACGGCCCGCGTACGCGGTGTCGGGCCCAGGCTATCGCCATGCGGCGCGGTTGGGGGACGGTTGTGGACAAGGTGGCCGATCCCCGCGCTCCGAGTAGCCGAACCCCGGTTTATCCACACCGTGAGGCCGGGCAGGGCTCCGCCCATCCCGTCATGGCAGAATGCAGGCACCGTCGCCATGAACTGATCAGGAGGACTCGTGGCCGCACGCTTCATTCCGCTGGCTGATGTTGCCGAGACGCTGTCGATCAGCTCTTCCCAGGCGTACGCGCTGGTCCGCAGCGGCGAGCTGCGGGCAATCCAGGTGGGCGGGCGCAAGCAGTGGCGGGTTGAGCAGTCCGAGCTCGAGGCATACATCGAGCGGATGTATCTCGAAACCGAACGGGAGATCGCCGCTGAGCACGCGAAAGAGTCAGCGGAGCACTGAGCTGCCGTCCGGGACTCACCCCCGCCCGGCGCTCACACCACCGCGTGGCGAATCCATTCGAGCGCCGCGTACATAATGGCGATCGATCCAGCCGCGCGGCCCGAGCCTGGCGCGCTGCGCACCTGGCTGCTCTGCTCCCGTTGCACAAACAGCTCGCAATGATCACTCCAGACGCCGATCAGCATCCCGTGGGCGAGGCTGCCATCCGCGCCGACTGTGACCGGTCGGCCCGCGTCCTCAATCTGTCTCAGGCGGGAGCGCAGGCTCTGCCGTGAAGCCCCGCCTGCCGGCCGAGTCCTGCCCGGCAGTGACTCAACCTGTCGCACCGCGCCCAGCTGCACAAGTTGGGCTTCGCCGGCCTCAACCAGCTCCACCCACCGCTCCCCTACGCGCCGCACCATTCCGGAGACCCGGTCACCGGTTCGCAGCTGAATGCTGATCGCCGCTCCCACTGCGCCGCTGAGGCGATCTTCCATGGTCAGACTGCCCCGCTCCGCCCGGGCCAGCTCTGCCGCGGCCTGACTCTGCTCCAGTCGCTGGGCATGCAGCTGCTGAGCGGCCAGATCCTCGAGGAGCCGCTGCCCGGGCGGTCCATCTGCCCGGTTCACGTGACGGTGCCCGTGTTGGTGCATAAGGCCACTGTATGCGGCTGCCAGCGCCTGGGGTGGACGATCACCTATCCACAAGCCTCCGCTGCCCAAAGTTGCACAACAGCAAAGGTGCGTCTAATCTCACTATCAACAGCCAAACTTCATCAAACTGCATCATTCTCACCGAAGCAGCGCATCGACGCAGAAGGAGCGTGCCTGACCATGGGGAGCAATCCGCATCCGACAACCGGACTTGTCACCGCGGTGGCAGCTTGCTCTGCTGCCGCTGCCGGCTGCGCAGTCAGCGCGGTGATCGCCGGTCAGCAGTTTTGGCGATATCCCACCGCTGCTGGCCCGGACCAGCTCGTGCACTGGTGCCTGGCCGTCGTCGCCACAGCGCTGGCGGCTCTGTGCGCGCACCTGGCGCTGAGCTGGCTGCTCATTGCTGTGGTGCGCGCATCCGGGCCCCAGTCACTGCTCGGGCGCTTCAGCCTCGGTGCGCTGAGGGTGATCGCACCACGTTTGGTGCGGACGGCGGTCACCGCCAGCGCCGCAGCCGCCTCAATCGCGGCTCTCGGCTCGACCGCGGCATTCGCACAGACGAGCGGCACCTCCCTGGCAGAGTCCACCGCGCACACAGCGCAGTCCAGCCCCGCCACCGTCCAGGTCACGCAGACACCGCTGGGATGGGGCACCGAGCCGGCAGATCCGGTCGACGCACCCGGCTCCGATGGCGGCGGCTCCTCATCGGCTCCAGACGCTGAGAGTACGACCGGAGGCGCCGCGCCGCAGCAGGCGGATTCTGAGCCCTCCGACGGCGAGGTGCGGATCGGATGGGACAGCCCTGACGAGGCGGCGCCGCCAGTGGATTCGGAGGCACCTGCCGACGACGGATCCCGTCCGGCTCATGCCGCAAAGTCAGCCACAGGCGGCTCGCAGCAGGAGAGCGGTGCGCAGTCCAAGCCCGATGCCGAGCTCGGCTCAACAGCCACGGCCGTCGGCTCCGCCGTCCAAGGCGGCCAGTACACGGTGCGGCCCGGTGATTCACTGTGGGCGATTGCTGCTGAGACGCTGGGCGCAAACGCTGACACAGCGGAGATCAATGCGCTGGTCCGCGCGATTGCGCAGGAGCAGGCAAACCACATCCACAATCCCGATCTGATCCTGCCGGGTCAGGTCCTCATCATTCCCACGATCGACGGCTCCGCGCCGGCCCGATCCTAAGCAACAAGGAGACGCGCCATGTCTGCAGCCCCGCTGGTAAGCCAGGCGATCACCACCGCCTCACCGTTCGACGATGCTGAGGACGCCCGGCGTCTGATCACCGCGGTCTCCCGCAATGTCATGGAGATCCTGCTGGGTCAGCGCCCGATGACCAGCCTCGACTCTGTTCTGGATATGGAGGTCCGCAATCGTCTGCTGCAGCGTTCACGCCTCATCGCCCAGGCTGCGCGTGCACGCGGGGTCACCCGGCTTGGACGGATCACCGTCGGCGGTGTCAATATATGCCGCGTGAGCAGCACCGTTGTGGAGGCGAGCTCCGTCGTCACCGACAGCCGGCGCGCCCGGTTCCTGGTGATGCGGTGGGAGCTCAGGCACAGCGGCTGGCGAGTGGTTGTGCTCGAGATCGGCTGACACGCCGAGAAGCTGAAGCGGGATCAGCGGCCGCGGTTGCGGCGCGCGTCCCGCTCCGCCTTGCGGCGCTCCGCTCGGGACAGCGGCCGCGTGGGCTGGGAGTCCCCAGAGGAGTACTGCAGGCGCGCCGGATCCACGGAATCCTCCAGACCGCGAGCGCTCAATGAAACAGGGCCGTCACCGCCCGCAGGCGGGCCAGCGGCTGGATCGGCCGCCGCTGCCGCCTGAGGCGCGACGTTCTTCAGCAGGTCCGACACAGCCTTCGGCACCATGGACTCCGGGGATTGCTGCACCTGCACCTGCAGGTTGAACAGGTAGCCGACCACGTCCTCCTTGATGGAGGCCACCATGTCCTGGTACATCAGATAGCCTTCACGGCCATACTCCACGAGCGGGTCGCGCTGCGCCATTGCCCGCAGGCCGATGCCTTCCTTGAGATAGTCCATCTCGTAGAGGTGGTCGCGCCAACGGTTGTCGATCACGCGCAGCATGACGCGCCGTTCGAGTTCACGCATGGCGTCCTCGCCGAGTTCGTCCTCGCGCTTCTCATAGGCGATGCGCATATCGGACAGCAGCTCAGTGCGCAGCCGCTCCGGGGTCAGGTTCTCCTTGCCGCCCACTTCCTCGATGAGGTCTTCAGCGGTGATGGACATCGGATAGAGAGTGCTGAGGTAGCCCCACATCTCGTCCAGGTCGTAGTCTTCAGCGCTGCGGCGCTGGGTGGCGCTCTTGACTGCGCCGTCCACCACTTCTTCCAGATATCGGTCGATGGTCTCGGTCAGGTCGGTGCCGTTCAGCACCGTGTTGCGATCTTTGTACACGCGCTGGCGCTGCTTGGTGAGCACGTCGTCATACTTCACCACGTTCTTGCGGATCTCGAAGTTCTGCGCTTCGATCCGCCGCTGCGCTCCCTGCACGGAACCGGTCACAAGCCGGCCGGTCAGCGGTGTGTCCTCGTCAACGCCTCCGCGGGCCATGATCGTCTCCGCAGCGCCGTTGGAGAAGCGGCGCACCAGATCGTCCTGCAGGGACAGGTAGAAGCGGGACTCTCCCGGGTCTCCCTGACGGCCGGAGCGGCCGCGCAGCTGATTATCGATCCGGCGGGATTCATGGCGCTCCGTGCCGAGCACGTACAGGCCGCCGAGGTCTCGCACCTCTTCAGCGTCCTTCTTCACCCGCTCCTTCGCATCCGCCAGAGCGGCATCCCAGGCCTCCTGGTACTCCTCCGGCTGCTCTTCAGCGTTCAGGCCGCGGTCCTCCAGCGCCTTGTGCGCCATGAACTCCACGTTGCCGCCGAGCATGATGTCCGTGCCGCGGCCGGCCATGTTCGTGGAGACGGTGACCGCCCCCTTCGCACCGGCCATCGCCACAATCGCCGCTTCCCCCGCGTGATTCTTCGCGTTCAGCACGGCATGTTTGACCTTCTTCTCGGTCAGCAGTGTGGACAGGTGCTCGGACTTCTCCACGCTGGTGGTGCCCACCAGCACCGGCTGGCCGCGTTTGTGGCGGGCGGCGATGTCCGCGACGACGGCGCGGAACTTACCTGCCTCCGTGCGGTAGATCTTGTCCATCTGGTCCTTGCGGATCAGCGGGCGGTGGGTGGGAATGGGCACCACGCCGAGCTTGTAGGTGGCCATGAACTCGGCCGCCTCGGTTTCGGCGGTACCGGTCATGCCTGCGAGCTTGTTGTACAGCTTGAAGTAGTTCTGCAGGGTGATCGTGGCGAGGGTTTGGTTCTCCGCCTTGATCTCCACGCCTTCCTTCGCTTCGATCGCCTGGTGAACGCCTTCGTTGTAGCGGCGGCCGGCAAGGATGCGGCCGGTGTGCTCATCAACGATCATCACTTCGCCGTTCATGACCACATAGTCTTTGTCCCGCTTGAACAGCTCTTTCGCTTTGATCGCGTTGTTGAGGAAGCCCACCAGCGGGGTGTTGAGGGACTCGTACAGGTTCGTGATGCCGAGCTGGTCCTCCACCTTGGCAATGCCCGGTTCGAGCACACCGACTGTGCGCTTCTTCTCGTCCACTTCGTAGTCCCGGTCGCGGCGCAGCATAGCGGCCACGCGCGCGAATTCGGAGAACCACTTGTTCACTTCGCCAGAGGCGGGTCCGGAGATGATCAGCGGGGTGCGGGCCTCGTCGATGAGGATCGAGTCCACCTCGTCCACGATCGCGAAGAAATGCTCGCGCTGCACACGATCATCAGCGCTGGCGGCCATATTATCCCGCAGGTAGTCGAAGCCGAACTCATTGTTCGTGCCGTAGGTGATGTCTGCGCTGTATTGCTTGCGGCGCTCCGGCGGCGCCTGCCCGGACACGATGATCCCGGTCTCCATGCCCAGGAAGCGGAATACGCGCCCCATCAGGTCTCCCTGATAGGAGGCGAGGTAGTCATTTGTGGTGACGATGTGCACGCCTTTGCCGGCCAGGGCATTCAGGTACGCGGGGAGGGTGGCCACCAGGGTTTTTCCCTCGCCGGTCTTCATCTCAGCGATACGCCCGTGGTGCAGGGCGGCGCCGCCGATCAGCTGCACCCGGTAGGGGAACTGTCCCAGCACGCGTCGAGCAGCTTCGCGCACCACGCCGAATGCCTCCACGAGGAGGTCATCCAGGGTCTCGCCTTCGTCGAGGCGGTCCTTGAAGTGGCCGGTCTCCGCTTTCAGCTCGTCATCGCTCATGTCCGCGAACACGTCCTCGAGCTGTTCGATGCGGTCCGCGATCTGCTCGAGCCGCCGCAGCTCCCGGCCTTCGCCGGTGCGCAGGATCTTCTCGAAGAGGTTGGCCACTCGTCACTCCCTGTTCGCGCTGCTGCGCGGTGGACTTCTCACTGGAACGGCCCGCTGCGCGGGCCAGGCGCCAGTCTACAGAGTCAGGCGGAGCCACGCTGTGGTGCGCGGCTCCGCCTGCTCGGGCTGGCGACGGATCAGCTCTCAGCCGAATCCGTCTCCAGTTCGATCACACCGTAGTTCCACCCCTTACGGCGGTAGACCACTTTCGGATGGTTGGATTCAGCGTCGATGAACAGGAAGAAGTCGTGGCCCACGAGCTCCATCTGGTAGAGCGCATCATCGATGGTCATCGGGGATGCCTTGTGAGTCTTCTCGCGGATCACCACCGGTGAGTCCGGGGTGTGCTCGTCATCCTCATCCGCCTCGGCGTCCTGGGCCGACTCATCCGCCTGCTGGAACATCTTGTCTACCTCGGCCTGGTGCACGTCCATGGTGCGCAGAGACTCGGTTTCACGCCGGTGTGCTCGTGCACGGCCCTTATGCCGGTCCTTGCGGCGGTCACGGGCGCGGCGCAGACGCTCCATCAGCTTGTCGATAGCAAGGTCAAGGGCGCTGTACAGGTCCTCAGCCCGGGCCTCGGCGCGGATGACCTGCCCGTCATCATGCACGGTGAGCTCCACGCGCTCCTTGTCCTCAGCGCGGCGGGGGTTCTTCTCGGATGAGACCTCAACCTCCACTCGGCTGGCGCCGGGGGCGAGCTGAGTCACCTTGTCGAGCTTGTCCTCAAGATGGCGCTGGAAGCGGTCCGACACGCTCATCTGGCGACCGACAACAGTGATGTCCATGGGTTTCCTCCAGTTGGGGAACGACGGGGAAGGAGCTCGCGGCCGCGAGCTCCCATAGTGCTGGCGAACCTCACCTCCCGGGTGTGTGAATCACATCTGCGATGCCTCTATTGTGCCGCGTATTCCTGACAGTGTCATCAACATCACACACATTCTTCATGCAGGTCATGAGGGGAATCCGGGGCTGGGCGGATCGGGTCTGCCGCGGCGATCGTGAGCGCTCCGATCACCTCCGCACCCGCGGCCTCCAGCGCATCCGCTGCGGCAGCAAGGGTTGAGCCAGTGGTGGCCACATCATCGATGAGGATCGCTCGCCTTGGGATCCGCCCGCGCACCCGTGCGAATGCGGACAGGCGCATCTGTTGGCGGCGCCTGCGATCACGGCTGCTCTTTCTGCGCTGACTGCTGCCGCCGGTGCGCAGACAGTCCGCTGTCGCAGTTCCGGTGATCACAGCGATCCGCTCAGCGAGAGTCAGCGTATGCCGTTCACCCCGCCGTCGCACCGCCGCAGCACTGGAGGGCACCGGCACCAGAACCGCCGCTTCCTCATCTTCGAGGAGCTGAAGCGCTCCGGCAGCGAGCGGCGGGGCGAATGCGTCGGCCAGCGCGATATGACCACCGTTCTTGAACGCGAGCACAGCATCCTGCATCACGGAGGTGTAGGTGCCGAGCGCCAACACGGGAAAGCGAGGCAGGTACGACGCATCCCCCGCCGGCACAGCAGGCGCGCCGCCGCCGGGCGCGGAGAGGTTCGCCGCCTGCGGGGTGGCCCCGGATGGAGCGATCAGCTGCAGCGCATCGAGCCGTTCATCCACGCGGTGCGGCGAGCGCAGCAGAATACGGGCACAGTCACGGCACAGCACACGCCCCTGAACCCCGCACGGGCAGGCGGTGGGCAGCAGCGCGTCTGCCACCAACTCCAACAGCTGGGCGAGCATACCCAGCACTGGCTGCGACGCGGGCACTCGGGAATCGGGCATACCTCCACTGTGTCCGCATCGTCACGATCCCCTCTGGCTCTCGGTCAGGCTGTGGACAACTGCGAGGCCCAGCAGAACCCGGGCCTACCCGAAACAGAGCTCAGCAGAAACAGAGCTCAGCAGAATCAGGGCTCAGTAGAAACCGGGGTCGCGCGCGGTCACATCCAATGCGCTCCAGCCGGAGCCGCTGTTCTGCCACACGGCGCCGTCCTCGGTGGCGGTGAGGATCAGCCCGGATTCGAGCGTTCCAGATCCGGTGACCACGCCGCTGCGCAGCGGCGGCACCCGCTGGGCGCCGCGCACCGCATCCCAGATCACCGCGGTGGGCTGACCACCCTCCGTACCCACAATGAGCATTGACAGATCCGAATACCAGCAGAGCGCGCTCACCTGCTCCAGGCTCAGCTCGCTGAGCAGCGGGTTCGTGAGCAGCTTTGGCGCGCTCGACGGTTCGCGCAGCACAGCGCTCTCCGCCAGCAGCAGGCGCGTGCCTTGCCGCACCACCGCGGTGACACGCACGCCGTCCGCCGCTACAGCTATGGCGAGCAGCTGAACATCTGCCTGCAACCACGGAACGGTGATGACCCTGGGCGCGGCATCGATGCTGTCACGGATGATGCGGATCTGGCCGGGAACGTCCGCATCAGCTGTCCAGACAAAACCGTACCGGTCGATCGCGGGGGCAAGCAGGTTCTTCCCCGTGGTCGCTTCACGCAGCGGGATCGTATCGTCCTGGGACGTGACGAGCAGTCCCGTGCGGTCCATGGTCAGCGCAGCCGCTCCAATGCCGGTGCTGCTGAGCACAGGACTGCGCACCGGCACTGAGCTCAGTGCGGGCACAAGGGAGCGTCCTGGGGGACCGTCATCGTCCAGGCTGATCACGCCCGCGGGACCGGCGCCCAACGCCCTGGCACCCTCATGCGGGTGGACCGGATCCCGCTGCGGATCTGCGGCAAGCCGCTCACCCTCCAGGTCCACATCAAGTGCGGTAACCGCCGGAACGGTCAGCAGAGTCGCCTCCAGCTGGGTGCGCAGATGGGCGCGGCGGTGCGCGTCAATCTCCCCGCTGCTGCTGGTGAGCGATACTCGAAGCACCCCCGACTCGCCCGCCTCTTCATCGGCCAGCTCTGCCGTCAGATCCTCACTCAGATCGCTCACCACCGCCCCGCGCAGATGAGGGGCCGGACCGGCATGCAGAGCTGTGATCGCCTGCCGCGCTGCCTGATTGCGCAGGAACCAGCGCTGATCGGCCACGAGCGCGTTGCGGGCGGGATTGAGGAAGAACACGGTGATCGGCGCGAACAGCAGGTCGAACGCGGTTTCGGACACGATGATCGCGTTCGGCGGGTTCATGATCCGCCACTCCCCCTGCTCCTCGGTCAGCCGCAGACGCACACTGCGCGTGTCCGGATCGAGCGTCTGCTGCCGGGTGCCGATGGAGTCCACCCGCGCCGAGGACCACACAGACAGGTCCACCTCCTCGGCCCCGACCTGTGTCAGCAGCGGCTCCTCCTGCACCGGGTGCACAACGCATTCCTCGGTGGGCGCCCACTGGGATGCTGCGGAATCGGTGAGGTAGTCACGAGCCACCGCAAAATCATCGTGCACGCCGGTGCATGCGCGAAGGAACCCGCTGACGATCTCCAGCGGCCCAGCCCCGGCGGTGGGAGGATGCGGCTCCACAATCGGCGCATTCGCCACCGCCATCGATGGCCTGGGCACACTGGACGGCTGCGAGGACCCAGGGATGCCGGCACAGCCGGTCAGCACGCTGAGCCCGCCAAGGGAAGCAGCGGTCAGTGCTGTGCGGCGCGACAGCCGATATGAGTTCATGCCTCGCCTCCCATCAACGGCGGGGTGAGCGAACGCCGCAGCCGCAGCGGGGAGTCGCGCGGCGTGATCGGGCGCTCACCTCGCGGCAGCGTCAGACGGAACACGGCCCCGCGGCCGAGCTCACCCCACGCCTCCAGCAGACCACCGTGCAGACGCGCATCCTCCAGAGAGATCGCAAGACCCAGCCCGGTGCCGCCCAACGTGCGGGCACGCGCCGGATCAGCTCGCCAGAACCGCTCGAACACCTGCGAGGCCTGCTCCGGACTGATACCGGTGCCGAAGTCCTGCACCACCACTGCCACTGCCTGATCATTGCCGGCGGATTCGACCACGACCACACTGCCGCCCGCATGTTCTATCGCGTTGACGAGCAGGTTCCGGACGATCCTCGCCACGCGCGCCTCATCGATGCTGACCAGCAGCGGCGAGGCTGTCTGAGAGACAAGCAGGCGGCTGCCGGACTCCTCCGCCAGGGGCCGCAGCAGGTCCACCGTGGACTGGACCACATCACGCAGATCGGCCTCGCGTGCATCGAGCTGGGCGCCGCCGGCGTCATGCCGGGAGATCTCCAGCAGATCCGCCAGCAGCAGGTCGAAGCGGTTGACCTGGTCGCTGAGCAGCTGGGTGGTGCGCTGCATGGTGGGGTCCAGACGGCCCTGCTCAGCACTGAGCAGGGAGGATGCCATTTTGATGGTGGTCAACGGGGTGCGCAGCTCATGGGAGACGTTCGAGACGAACCGCTGCTGGACCAGGGACATGCGAGTGAGGTCATGGATCTTATCCTGCATGCTCTCCGCCATAGCGTTGAAGCTTGTGGACACCGTGGCGAGCTCATCCGAGCCCTGCACGGACACGCGGGCGCTGAGATCCCCGCCAGCGATCTGCTCAGCCGCCTCCGCCACATGCGCCAGCGGCCGGTGCACCATCCGGGCAGTAATCGCCGCCACGCCGAGCATCATGCTGACCAGAGCCGTGCCGGCCACGATCAGCACAGTGCGCATAAAGGTGAGGGTCTGCTGCTCCTGCTGCAGTGAGAACAGGATCACCAGATCATAGGAGCCTTCCCCCGGCACGGTGATCCGCACCGCGGTGAGCATCCCGGGAACGGAGGCATCCCCGGCAGTGAAGGACACAGACTGGTAGGCGATCGCATCCGGATTCTCGGCCAGCTCGGCGCGCAGCTCCGGGGTCACCTGGGCGATGATGACCGGATCGGTGTACACCGTGCCGATCTCATCACCCCCGGTGACCGGAAGCAGAGCCGCCGCGGTCAGCGGGGAATGCTCCTCGCTCATCAGAGACTGCATGAACTGAGCGGCATTGTCCTGCCGCTGGGTGAGGCTTGCCCCGGCGAGTGAGCGCATATCTCGGCTCAGGGTTTCCCGAGCGAGTTCAGTCTGTTCGATGATGCGGGCTCGGCGCTGGTCCACCAGACCGGTGGCGATCGCAGAGCTGAGGTACCAGCCCACGGACAGGATCGCCACCAGAGACAGCGCCAACGTGGCCGCAGCCACGCGCAGCGCCAGCGGCCACAGGGCGATCCGGGCCGTGAGACGCTCAAGGAGCGTGCCGTCAGTCTCCCGCTCGGTACCCGACACCGCGGACCGTCACAATGATCTCGGGATTCTCCGGATCCCGCTCAACCTTCGAGCGCAGCCGCTGCACGTGCACGTTCACCAGGCGCGGGTCGGCGCCGCGGGTGTAGCCCCACACATCGCGCAACAGCACGTCTCGGCTGAACGCCTGCCAGGGCCGGCGCGCCAGTGTGAGCAGCAGGTCGAACTCCAGCGGCGTCACAGGGATCGTCTGGCCATCCCGCATCACGCGATGAGCTGCCGCGTCGATCTCGATGTCACGGATGGTGAGCCGCTCCGGCTCCTTGCGTTCACGCCGGCGCACACGAGCCCGGATCCGAGCGATCAGCTCGGTGGGTTCAAACGGCTTGGTGAGATAGTCATCGGCACCGGCTTCAAGGCCGCGCACCACATCAACCGTGTCACTGCGGGCGGTGAGCATAATGATCGGAACATCACTGGCCTCCCGGATCCGGCGGCATACCTCAATCCCATCCATGTGGGGCAGCATGACGTCCAGCAGGATCACGTCGAAGCCGCCGGCGCGCGCCGCGGCCAGCCCGGAGGGGCCATCCGACGCGGTCTCTACCTCCAGCCCGTGGCTGGACAAGATGATGGAGACCATCTCAGCGATCGCGGCGTCGTCATCAACCACCAGGATCCGCGGGGCGACGGTCATGGGGCGATCAGCATGGGCACGCCGTCCACCACCGAGTACGTGCGCTCACAGGAAGTGCACCGCACCTCAGAGCTGTCTGCGGTGAGTGGCGAACGGCACACGGGGCAGCGCAGCGCGGCACTCACCCAGTCCGGCAGTCCGGCTATGCGGACAGCTCCCTCATCCTCAGCGGGCGCCGCATCACCGACTGACTGTGCAGCAGCAACAGGCTCCTGCGCCCATTCGGACGATGCCTCCTCCTCCGAGACCGTGACAGCAGGCGCTGTGCCGCGGATGATCTCCAGCACCTCATCGCGCACCCGCTCCATCGTGGACTGTTCCGCTGCCTCCACATTGAGGCGCAGCAGCGGTTCCGTGTTGGAAGGCCGCAGCGAAAACCACCAGTTCTCAGCGGCCGGCGCAGCATCATCCCAGTGGGTGACGGTCATCCCGTCGAGCTCGTCGAACTCCACACCGCTGAGCTGCTCCATCGCAGCACGCACCGCGGCAGTGGACTCCTCCACCGACTCAACGCGCGAATTGATCTCGCCGCTGGCAGAGTAGGGGTCGTGCACGGCCACCAGCTCGCTGAGCGGCAACGTCGTGTCCTGCAGGGCGCTGAGGGTGTGCAGAGCAGCCAGCATGCCGGAGTCTGCGAAGAAGAAGTCGCGGAAATAGTAGTGAGCGGAGTGCTCACCGCCGAACACGGCGTTCTCCTGCGCCATCAGCGCCTTGATGATCGAATGGCCAACCCGGCTGCGCACCATGCGGCCACCGGATTCGGCGATCGCCTCAGCAACATGACGGCTGGAGACCAGGTTCGCCACCACCGCGGGCTCAGCTTCACCAGCGGCCTGCGCTCGCGCGATCTCACTGGAGGCGATCATGGCGGTGATCGCCGACGGTGAGACCACCGCGCCGCGCTCATCCACCACAATGCACCGGTCAGCGTCCCCGTCGAAGGCAAGACCCAGATCAGCGCCCTCGCGCAGCACCGCTGCCTGCAGGTCCGCGAGCGTCGCAAAGTCCAGGGGGTTCGCCTCATGGTTCGGGAAGGTTCCGTCAAGCTCGAAGAACAGCGGAATAATGGTGATGTTGGGCAGGCGCTCGGCCACGGCAGGCATGGTGTGGCCGGCCATCGCGTTGCCTGCGTCAACCACCACGCGAAGCGGGCGCGTCTGCGCCACCGGCACCAGATCCAGCACCGTGTTGACGTAGTCATCCAGGGTGTCGATCCGGGTGGCCTCACCGCCCTCTCGCTCAGGGATCTCCCCCGCCGCCAGATACCGCTGAGCCGCATCCCGGATGGTCAGCAGGCCGGAATCGCGACCCACCGGCTTCGCACCGGGAAAGCACATCTTGATGCCGTTGTCCGGGCCCGGGTTATGGCTCGCGGTGAACATCGCGCCGGCCGCATTGAACAGGCCGGAGGCGCAGTACAGCTGGTCCGTGGAGGACAGCCCGGCAACCGCCACCGTGGAGCCGCGGCGAACCGCCCCCTCCACGAACGCGCTGGACAGCTCCGGGGAGGAGACGCGCATGTCATGCGCCACGATCATGTCCCCGCCATCAAGCAGATCCGAGAAGGCGGCACCGAGCGCGCGGGCAGCATCCACGGTGAACTCCTCGTAGGCAACACCGCGCACGTCATACGCCTTGACGATGCGGGACAGGTCAGCCGGAGCGCCGGCGGCGGAAGCATCAGTCATCGTCTGCAGACCTCACTACTCGAAGATGGCGGCCAGCGGCTGCGTCCTGATCAGCCGAGCGCGGCTGGGCAGCCGGATGGGGACGGTTATGCGCCGTAGCGCGATCGGACGGCTCGGAAGGCTCAGCCAGGGCGCGAGCCAGGGCGAGCACATCGTCGCTTTCGCGGATCTCGCCCGGAAGGTGGGTGATCGTCCACCCGTTGGGGACCGTGAAGCTGCGGGCATGGTCCACGCAGAGGTCGTAGCTGTGGGGGGTGCGGGACGGCGGCAGCGGGCCGATCACCGCGGTGGAATCGGCATAGTTGAACGTCAGAGTCGCCACCGCTGGGCGGGAGCAGTTGGTTTTGGAGCATTCTCGAGCTGACACAGCCTTTACCCTATCGCGGCGGCCGATTCGGCGCGGTCACGGCACGCGCAGGCGAGGAGCCTAGGCTGAGCGCATGACCAGCCGTCGACGCGACCGCCGAGGCCGGGGGTTCCGCCACGACGTGATCCCCCCGATCCACCCCGCGCATCGCACCCGCCGCGAACACTTCGAACAGTGCGTGCTGGACTCGATGGCTGAGCTTCATCAGCGAGTGGGCCGCCGGCTGGACCACGTTGAAGTGCTGTCGGAGGATGTGCCCCGCGCGGACCCGGCGCCGTGGGAGGAGCCGATCGTGCTGGGCCGCGCATTCCCCGGCGATCGGCTCGCACCGCCTCGGATCGTGATCTACCGGCGGCCGATCGAGCTGCGGGCCGACTCTCTGGACCAGCTGGCGGAGCTGGTGCACTCGGTGCTGGTGCAGAACGTGGCTTCACTGCTGGGCAAACGGCCTCAGGACATCGACCCCTTCCTGGACTGAGACCCCGCCCACCGCGCAGCGGGCCGCCGTGGACTCAGTCCGACGCGCAGACACAGCACCGGCGCAGCTGAAAGCGGACCGGATCAGTAGTGCAGATTCACCTTGGTGCCGGCGGCGTCGAGGTTGTTGTCCAGCAGCGGAACACTGGAGATCACGGGACCGGTGCTGCCGGCGGGCAGGGCCTGGCTCCAGACCCCGGAGAGCGAACCGGAATCCTCCGGCACCACCACCAGGCCCGTGAGGGCCCCTGGCTTCGACGTGATCCGGCTGGCGGGAATGTTCACAGCAGAATCCTTCGGCACCTCGACCGTCACCGGTTCGCTCAACGTCCCATCGGACAGCGTTCCCATCACGGTCACGGCTGTGTCCGTGTCAGAAGTGAGGTCCAGAACACCGCCGTCGCCGCCGGCCGGCAGAGCCAGCACCGAGGAGTTGGTGATCACCTCGGCTGAGGGGACCAGTGTGAAGTCCACCGGTGCTGCCGCTCCGTCAGCGCCTGGCGTGCCCGCCGTGCTCGAACGCACCGCAGCCACCACGGGGGTGTCCGCGTCGATCATCACCGCGTAACGGCCTGGCGCAAGTCCCTGGGGAACAGCCTCCACCGTGCCTGATGCGGGGATCGAAACATTCTCATCCGATGCCACTGTGCCGCGCGCGTCCACCACCCTCACACGGGCCTGAGCGGTATGGCCCGATGGATTCAGCAGGGAGGTGCGCAGCCCGTGCCCCTCACTGACCACGGCTCCGGGGATGCGGTGTTCAGCAGCCGGTTCAGCCTGCGGGGTCAGAATCTCCGCACCGCCCGGGGTGAGGCCGGTGCGCTCCGCCGTCTGCAGGCTCATAGTCAGCGGCGCGCCCTGCACCGTGACTGTCACACCCACCGAGTCGCTGTCAGGGACGAGGGATTCCAGCAGCACGGTTTCGGTGCTGCCAGGCGCTACCACCACATCCGTGCGCGTCCCGGTGTCGGCACGGCCCGTCGGAGTGTGCAGGGTGAGCTGGGCGGTGGCGGGCCGGTCGGTGGTGTTGGTCAGCATCAGGGCGCTGCTGGATCCGGGCCGCGTGGAGACGCCGGTGAACGAGCCTGACACCCGTGGGGTGCCGCAGCGGGTCAGGGCGAGGGATCGGTAGTCTCCGCTGTCCGTGCGAGCCACCTGCACGGTGTCTGCAATGGGCCGCAGCGAATCCGCGGAAACCGAACGGGTCTGCAGTCCCCCGGCCGCAACCGGGCTGGACAGCACCGCAAATGCCGCCGTGCCCGCCGCGGACTTCCCACCCGCATCCACACCGTCCACACTCTCCGTTCGAACGTTCGGCGTTTTCAGTTCGCCGGTCTCGGTGCGCATCGTCTGCGCTGCTTGGGCGCGCCCGAACAGCATGGTCGCCTCCGGCTCCACGGCAAGTGTGCGCAGAGTAGCGGCGGTGCTGGGCCCGGAGGCGGCGAGCTCTTCATCACCGGTGTTGACCGTGGAGGTGGACGCGGTCAGCGGCCCCGGACACACCGCAAGGGCATGACCGCCCTGCGCACGCGTGGACAGATCCGCAACCGCGGTGAAGTCCTTCGGCGGAAGCAGAGTGATGCCGCCGGTCGCGAGTGCTGCCGCCGCGATGGTGATGACGGCAGGAGTGAACCTGCGCGCTGCCCGACCGCCAGTTGGTCGTGCCGGATCCGCATGCGATCCTGTGCTGCGCGAGGCAGCGCTGGATGGTTCCGTGCTGGATGATTCCGTGCTGGATGGGTCTGCCGACGGATCTGGGGTCACAGGGCCTCCTCCCGGGTGCGTGGGCGCCATGGAAGCGCCACCAGAACGGTCACGGCGAGGACCCCGAATCCGATCCAGACGAACGTGCGGTGCAGCGGCAGCTCATGGGTGATCTGCAGCTTCCCGCTCGCGCCGGCGGGCAGCACGAATCCTTGGGCCCACCCGTCCACGGTCACGGGTCGGAGAGCCTGTCCGTTCAGCGACGCTTTCCACCCGCTGCTGGCACGCTCAGACAGGACCACGGTGCGCTCATGGTCCGCCGAGCTGACGGGCGCAGACACATCGGTCCGCTCAGAAGGGACCGGCTCGCCTGGCGCAGTTGCGAGCGCTTCGCCAGGTGCCGCATCCCGAATCATCACCCGGGCAGACGGTTCAACCACACGCCACAGTCCGCCCGCGTCAGATTCGGTCACACGCTCGAACCGCGGGGATGTGGACAGAGTCTGCGCGATGGCGGCCGATCCGGTTCCAGCCGGCACCACCACATATTGGAACGCGAATTCGCTCAGCGGGATGACCGCTGCTGAGCCGTCGTCAGCAAGATTCTGCGCGATCGCGTCGGTGAGCCGCAGCGAAGCGGTGTCGAACGGAGTTGAGGTCTCCCCTCGCTCAGCAACCCGCGCGTTCTCCACGCTGGAGGTGAGATCGATGCTGCGCCCCGCGTGCGTGACGACTTCCGCCGAAACTGAGCCGTCCCGCTGCTGAGTCAGCACCAGGGTGCGGGTTCGATTCGCGGAGACACCCTGATCAGCCGCTACCGCGGGGATATCCGCGCCGCCGTCTCGAGAGATGCTCAGCGCTGACGGAGTGATGACCGTCCAGGTGATGACCACTGCAGCGGCGGTCAGCGCGCCCACAGCTCCCAGCGTGCGGCGAGCCCAGATCCGCGCCGGAGCATTCTGCTTGGTTCGATGGGCGATCGCGTCACCCGTGCAGAGGAACCCGGTAATGATCGCGGCGCACAGCAGTGACAGAGCCCCCGCCGGATAGGTGGAGAACGGTGTCCCCAGATCAAAGCCCACGACGAAGCGGCCCAGCAGAACGGCAAGAACGAATGCACCGGCCGCTCCGGCCACGGCGTAGCGTCCCACCCGACCGGCAGCTCCGGCCAGAAACGGTGCGATCAGAGCGGCGATGGCCATGAGGATCAGCAGGGCCGCGGGCGCGGCGAGCAGCGCCGGGCTCTGCTCCATTCCGAGTGCTCCAGCCAGCGGCGATTCCTGCTCCGGGGACAGCAGCGCCAGATGCAGCAGGTCCGGCTGCTCAAAGGAGCCTTCCACACCGGACACCGCGATCAGCGCCTTCGGGTTCGCGGCCATAGCGCCAAGGTTCGGCAGCTGCACCGCAAGCGGCGGGATCAGCAGCCACAGCATCCGCAGGCGCCGGCCGGGTAGGAACGGCAGAGCAGCCAGAACACCAAGCAGCAGCGCGAGGGCCAACACCGGCTGAACCGCGCCGATCACGGCGAGCACCAGCCCCGCACCGGCGGCTGCCGCCGGGGAGGCATAGCGGGTTTTGTTCGGCAGCCCCACCGCGTGCGCAAAGGCGTGCGCGGCAACTGGGATCAGCACGTGCACGAGCACCAGCGGCCACCGGCCGGACAGCAGCACGCTCAGGAACGGCGGTGCACAAGCCCAGGCGGCGGCCGCAAGGAGCCGCACCAGCACCGATCGGGTCAGCGTGCCGGAGGCGAGCCACGCGCCGAAGGCGGCGGCGGGGATTGCGAGCATCGTGATCAGCAGCACGAGCGCGGACCCCGTAAGCGGGATGATCCCGATCAGGCGGGTGAGTGCGTCGGAGGGGCCTGCCGCTCCGAGCTCCCCCGGAATCCAGCTGGAGAACACCGTGTCCATCCGGTCGCTGATCGCATCCGTGGGTGGGAGCAGCGCATCGCCGGTGAGTCGGCCGCCGGTGAGCAGTGGACGCAGCGCCGTCAGCGCTAGAACAACAGAGGCCACAGCCAGGATCAGCGACCAGACAGTGTGACGACCGAAATCCGCATCGTCCGCACCGTGCGTGGTTCCGGCGATGCCCCACGTGGTGCGCTTGATCCGGCGGGTCTGCTCATCATCGGCGAATACCGAGGTCCAGGCGCGCTCCAGTGAACTGCGCAGCGCGGCGCCACGGGGCACGAACAGCGGAGCAAGCCGCCGCCGCGGCACGCGCAGCAGGCTGCGGGATGCGCGGCCTCGCGCAAACACCCCCGGCGCGTAGCGGTAGATGCGCAGCATGGCGAGCGTCTCCGTCCACACAGCACGGGGACGGTGGGCGATGATCGCGCCGAGCACCCGCAGCAGGGTGATGAACGGCAGGATCAGCAGGGTCAGCAGAGCTGCCGCGGTGGGGCGGTATCGGACGAGCGCCAGCACCTGCGAGGCACGGAACCGCACCGGGTCAGCAGCTCCGGTGAGGTAGGAGCGGGGAACGCTGACATGGGAGTCCGCACTGGTGGCGACTCGCTCTCCTGAGCGCCATACGCGCTGTGACAGCTCCAGCTCCGCCCAGGGGCTGGTGAGCGCCGGGTCGAAGCCGCCCAGACGGGTCAGTGTTGCGGTGCGAACGAGCATGCCGGGCAGGGTGGTGCCGAGCACGTCCGTGCGCCAATCCGCTTGGCCCTGGTCGATCTCGCCGCCGTCCACCCCGGTTTCGATCCGGTTGCTGTGCGTCAGGGTGACACCCAGGTCAACCAGCTTCGGCGCCTGGCCATCGGGCATCACTGCCCGATGCTTTGCACCGGCGATCGCTGTGCTCGCAGTGGCATCAACGGTGCTGATCAGAGCCGCGAGCGCACCCGGTTCAGGTGCTGAGACCGGGGTCAGGAACCACAGCCAGCGCTCATCGGCGGCGATGGCACGGCGCCGGCGGCCAGCGGCGCCGGTCTCAGCGGGCCGCAGCCGAGTGGGCACCTTGGCTCGCTGCTGGGCATCGCGGATCTTTCGGCGTTCGATGGCCTGCACATCGAGGTTTCGGGCGCGCCGTCCGCGAGCGGACGGTTCGTGGGCACTGTCAGCGTGCTCCTCCAGCAGCTCGTCTTCCTCATCGGCGGCCGCACCGGAGGCGATCACGGCCTGACGCACCGCGCCAGCGAGGGTGGTGCCGGTGGAGACGCGGGCAATGGAGTAGATCGTGCCGGCGCGCTCGGCTGCGCGCAGCAGCGAGTCGATCTCTGCGTTCTCGCTGCGCGGCGCTACGGCGATCACGCGGTCAGGTGGGCGGTCCTGTTCCTCAATGGCGCTCAGGGTGCGGCTGAGGTCAGCCGGCACAGACTGGGCGCCCACCAGGAGCACGGCGGTGACATCTCGATTGATCACTGCAGGAACGGGGTCCCCACGCCCCGGGGCATCAGAGCGCGCGCTTCTTCAGCTTGCGGCGCTCACGTTCGGACAGCCCGCCCCAGATGCCGAAGCGCTCATCATTCTCCAACGCGTACTCCAGGCATTCCGCGCGGACCTCACAGGACGTGCAGACGCGCTTAGCCTCCCGAGTGGAGCCGCCCTTCTCAGGGAAGAAGGCTTCCGGATCAGTCTGTGCGCACAGGGCGCGCTCCTGCCACGACGCGGCCTCGACGCCGTCCCCCAGATCCAGAGCAGCAGCGCCCTCGATGATGGAGAAGCCGATGCTCGAGGGATCCGTCATCGAATGCAGCTCCATGGTTGTCCTTTCACACAGGTCCCGGCACGCCATCCGCCCTGCCGACTCTGGCAGAATCGACAGCACGCACATCCGCTCAGATTCATTTCTAAACGCGCTCACTGCTGATCGTATTCATGGCTGATCGTGCCTGTGGGACTAAACTACACGGGTGTTATTCGTGCCCGTCAAGGAAACACCCAGTTTCATGGGCGCGCCTCACGCATCTCACACCCATCCTTTGCTAGGAGTTGACCAATGCCCGCTCACCTGCTTGCTGAGGATGAGGCTTTCTTCGCCGAATGGAAGCAGTTCAATGGTCCGATGACCCGCTCCCGGCGCCGCGCAGCGATGCTCGCTGACGCTGTGGGCATCGACCGTGAACCGCCCATTCCGGTGATCGGTGTGGTGGGCTCCAAAGGCAAAGGCACCACCGTGGCCGCCGCCACCCACCGACTGCGCACCCTCGGCTGCCGCGTGGGCACGATCTCCTCTCCCCCATTCCTGACCAACCTTGAGCGGATCAGGCTGAACGGCGAACCGATCAGCCTGGCGGATTATGCCGCGCTCGCCGATCAGCTTGCCGCCGCTCTCGCCACCCTGCCGCCGCCTGAGGAGACCAGCGGCTATATGGCACCCACCGGCGCCTTCACCCTGATGGGTGCCCACCACCTGCTGCAGCAGAACATCGATGTGCTCGTGATCGAGGAGGGGCTCGGCGGCGCCACCGATGAGATCTCCCAATTCCGGCTCGACACGCTCGTGGTGACCCCCGTGTTCATGGAGCACGAAGGGGTGATCGGAAACACGATCGAGGAGATTGCCGCGAACCTGGTGGGTGCGGGCGATCATCGCACGCAGCGGATCATCACCCCGCCGGAGCAGAACCCGGCTGCGCTCGCCGCGATGGAACAGCTGCTCCCCCAGGCGCCGGTAATCACTGCCGCCGCCACCGAGGACCTGGGCTTCGGCCCGCTCACCTCAGCGAATATCGCAACCGGCTATACCGCCGCACTCGCCGCGCAGGTGCAGGCCGCCTCTGCAGAAGACATCCCGCCGCTGGAGCTGGAACGCGCCGCCGCGCTGCAGCTGCCTGGACGTTCCTCGATCCTTGAGCACAAGGGGGCCCCGTGGTTTCTGGACGCCGCGATCTCCCGCGAGGGCTTCGAGGCAGCTCTGGAAGCGGTGGCTGGTCGGCCCGAGTTCGCCGGTGCCCGCTATCTGGTGTGCCTGCCTGATATCAAGGACATCCGGCGCACCATCGCAGTGCTCGATCGTGACCGCACCACCCTGGTTCGCACCCACGAAGACCACCTCACATTTGCGAACTACCCTTCGGATTGGCGCCAGGCGGGCCTGCAGGAGGCGCTGATCAACGCTGAAGCCTCCGGTGAGCCTGTGGTGGCGCTGGGCACGATGAGCTTTGCGGCTGAGATGGCCGACCATCTGAAACTGGACGTGGCCCACTGGTGGAAGGACTGATCGCAATGACACCAGATGACTCCCGGACCCCATCGGCAGCGCCGCTGTCCGCTCAGCTGCTCACCGCGCTGGAGGCGCGCGGATCATCCCCCGCGCTGATCTGGTACGGGCAGGACGGTCGCACCGAGCTCTCCGGTCATGTGCTCGCGAACTGGCTGCAGAAGAACGTCAACTTCCTGCGCGATGAGCTGTTCGCGCAGGTAGGAGCATCCCTGGCTGTGATGATGCCGCCGCATTGGAAACGGACGGTCATGCAGCTGTCCGGCTGGCTGCTCGGCATGGACACGCAGGTGGGCAACAGCGCCGGCGGTGCGGCCTTCGCTGCCGACGCCGCCGTTCTCGCCACGGACTCCCCCGCGCTTGACGGCGCCGATGAAGCCGACGAGCTGGTGCTGCTGGATCCGGTGTCTTTGGCGCTCCGCTTCAGCAGTGAGGTTCCGCCGCTGGCCCATGACTGGCTGCCAGCGGTACGCGGCCACGGGGATGTGCTGAATGAACCTGTGACGGAGTGGAGCGGCCCGACTCAGGAAGTGGTCGCGTCGGCCGCCACCGGCGTGACAGGCCCCGACAGTCCGCTGATGCTGGAGGATGTGAGCGGCGCAGATGCGGCAGCCGCGATCGCGCAGTGGCTCGCTGGCGGGTACGTGATCGCACCGGCGTCAGCGCTGAGCGCAGCGGATCGTGCGGGTGAGGGCGTGCGGGACTAGCCTCATTCCGCTTCGCGAAGGATCCGCACAGCCTCTTCCGGATCCCCGTTGAACACGGCCTTGCCGCCGCGCATCACCACAATGCGGGAGCAGAGGTCCTGCAGCATATCCAGCTCATGGGACACGATCACCATGGTGGCGCCGGCCTCCTGCATGGATCGGATCCGCTGGATGCATTTGCGCTGGAACGGCTCATCGCCCACGGACAGGATCTCATCCACCAGGAAGATATCGGGATCGGTGTGCACCGCCACGGAGAACGCCAGTCGCAGGAACATGCCTGAGGAGTAGTACTTCACATCCGTGTCGATGAACCGCTCGATTTCGCTGAACGCCACGATGTCATCGAAGCGCTCGTCGATCTGCTGACGGGTCATGCCAAGGATCGCGCCGTTGAGATACACGTTCTCCCGGCCGGACAGGTCCGGGTGGAAACCGGCTCCCACCTCGATCAGGCCGGCCACTCGGCCGCGCACCATGACTCGGCCACGGTCCGGGAACAGCACCCCGGAGATCGTCTTCAGCAGGGTGGATTTTCCGGAGCCGTTGAATCCGATCAGCCCCACAGCTTCGCCGGACCTCACGGTGAGGTCCACTCCGTCCAGCGCCATGAAGGACTCAGAGAGCTTCTTGCGCTGCAGCGCAGCAAACACCAGCTCCTTGAGCGAGTGGTTATGCCGCAGCGAGAACTCCTTGGCCACCCCTTCGATGCGGATCATGTCCCGTGCGTCAGCATCTGCCGTCGTCGGCAGGCTTTCGCTGCCGGTCCGCAGGTCCTGACGGTTCGGCCTTTCCT
This sequence comes from uncultured Dermabacter sp., assembly GCA_947252755.1. GTDB lineage: Bacteria > Actinomycetota > Actinomycetes > Actinomycetales > Dermabacteraceae > Helcobacillus. Next base: position 87,060 of record CAMXWV010000005.1, on the reverse strand, counting down.
GCATCGCGTTCAGAGCTCCTGCGCGAAGCGGCGCTTCGCGCGTTCAAAAACGAGGGTTCCACAGGCGAACACACCGAGCGCCACCAGCAGGCCAAACCACCACAGGCCCGCCACACTCGCGCCGATCTCAACAGCGGATGCGGCCTGCGGGCTGAGCGTCTGCTCCGCACGAGCGGTTTCACGCCAGAACGCGGTATGGAACAGCTCCACCACAATCGTCAGGGGATTGTGGGAGTACAGCATCCACAGAAACCCGTGTCCGAGCTCCTGTTTCACCAGGGACACCGGGTACAGGATCGGGGACGCCCAGGTGGCCACCATGACGATCAGGTCCACAAAGTTCTCCACGTCACGGTAGGCGGCGTTCAGCGCAGCGGCGAGCATGCCGAGGCCCACTGTGAACACCACCAGCACGGTGATTCCCGCAAGGAACGCACCGATCTCCAGCAGACCGGGACGCCATCCGAACAGCAGCGCACCGCCGCTGAGCACCAGCAGCTGCGGAACGAAGTGGATCAGCGCCACAAAGGCGCTGGACCAGGGGAACAGCTCCGAGGGCAGGTAGATCTTGGAGACCAGCGGGGCATTGGAGGAGATCGACCGGGTGCAGTTGCCGAACACCTCGCCGAACAGGTTGATCACCACGATCCCGCTGAACAGGTAGATCGCATAGGCCGGCATCGAGCGGTTCAGCTGCAGGAACACACCGAGCGCAATGAAGAACACCATGAACTGCGCGGCTGGTTTGACATAGGACCACGCCATGCCGAGCACGCTGCCGCGGTAGCGGACGCGCAGCTCCTTGCGCACCAGGAGCGTCAGCAGGAAACGCTCGACCAGCGGGTTCAGCCAGCCCGCGTCCGCTCCCGGTTCGCGCCAGCCCTCCGCCTTCTCCTGCCTGGTCAGGGCGGCTGATGTCACCGAGCGTTCTCCTTGAAGGTTTTCTCCCAGGCCTCGAACGAGGTGATGCGGTCAGCTGCGTCCTGGTACTCCTTGCGCAGCTGCGGCCAGCGGCGCATCAGCTCAGCGTGCAGCACTGCGGAGCGCTGCAGAAGCCGCTTGGCCTCTTTCGGGTCCCGCTTGTACCAGGACACTTGGGTGCCCTCCGCGTTGGAGACCAGGGCTGAATCGAAGTTGGTCAAGCGCCACCAGCGTGCATCCTGGTGGGCGATCGCGGTCTGCGGATGCTCACGGGACATCTCGGTGGGTTTGGCAAAGGTCTGTTTGAGCAGTTGGCGAGCGGTCCACACCGGCATCATCACTCGGTGAGGCTGCCCGAGGGGGCGGCCTTTCCGGGGCGGTTTGCCGCCGCGGATCGCCGGGTAGTCGTCGATGTTCTTCTCAGCGCGGGCATCATCGAACTCCGGAGCCATCGCTCGGATCTCCGGCAGCGTGGTGCCGATTGTGGGGTGCAGCGAGTCCGGTCCGGCGAGCACGGACTCCTGGGCCATCGCACGGCCCACCTGCGTGTAGTACTGCATGGAGATGATGTGCTTGATGTCCATGAACTGCGATTCGCGGTTCACCCGGCCGCCGCGCTCATACGGGGAGTGCAGCAGGGCGGTGATGATGCGGTTGCGCTCATGGAAGAACGCCTGCCAGCCCACCAGGTCATCCTTATCGCCCCACGCCACGTGCCACACGGCTGCGCCGGGCAGGGACACGGTGTGATAGCCGGCCTTGCGGGCCCGCAGTCCGTATTCGGCGTCATCCCATTTGATGAACACCGGCAGGGAGAGTCCGATCTCGCGGACCACTTCGGTGGGGATGAGGGTCATCCACCAGCCGTTGTAGTCCACGTCCACACGCCGATGCATCCAGTCGGTGGCGCGCAGCGGGTAGGCGCCGAGGTTGTAGCTCAGCTCCATCTCCTCATGCGGCGGGGACGGCTGGATGCGCCACGGGTCAACGATCTCACCGAAGGTGTGCAGAGTGGAGCGGTTGTTCAGGTCGAACATGTGCCCGCCCACCAGGGTGGGCGTTGTGCAGAAGTCCGCGAAGGTGACCACGCGGTGGAATGACTCCGGTTCGATGACGATGTCATCATCGCAGTTGATCACGTAGTCGGACACGCCGTTGGTGGATGCTTCGTACATGCCGCGGGAGAACCCGCCGGAGCCGCCGATATTGCCCTGTTCGATGATCTGGAGCTTCTCCCCCATGGCGTCCTGCAGCGGGGCAAGGTCTTGGGGGTGGTCGGCCAGCCGGTCGCTGCCCTGGTCGATGACGTACATGACGTCCAGCAGCTCCAGCAGCTCATCGGCGTCCAGCAGGGTGCGGATGTTGTCCAGGCAGTACGAGACCTTGTTCATGGTGGTCATCGAGATGGCGAAGCTGCCGCGTCGCGGTGCAAGGGAGGCGTCAGCGGAATACTCCGCGCCCTTGATGCTGAGACCGCTGGATCCGGCGTAGGCGTCGAACCAGTACCAGCCGCCGTCCCCAAAGCTGTCCATCGGCAGCTCGAAGCGGGTGGTGGCGGTGCCGCTGACGTGCTCGGCTTTGACCCGCTGCTGCGCGCCCTTCGCGTTGGAGCGGTACACCACGAGCTGGCCGTCGCCCTCCGTGGCGATGCTCAGGGTGAGCGCGCGAACCTGGGTCCAGCGCCGCCAGTACGAAGCCGGGAAGGCGTTGAAGTAGGTTCCGAACGATCGCGACTCAGACTGCGGGATGCTCACCCCGTGCCGCTCGGTGTACTGGTCCAGCTCGAAGGCGTGGTCAAGCACCGGGGTGCGTGAGGTCTTCTCCGCCTTCGCGGTCTCCTTCGAGCCGCCAAGAGCTGGATTGGAGGTGGGCGCGGCGAAGGCTCCGGCCGACGCGCTCTCGATGTAGAGCGGCAGGATGTCAGCGGACGGGTCCTTCGGCATGATCAGCCGGTGGATGACGCGATGGCCCTCCGGGGTGCGGATGGCAGACGGGTTCTTCGTCGCTGCGGCAGTTTCACGGGTCACGGAACAGGTCTCCTTCGGCCTCAGGCCTTGAGCAGATCAGCAAGCTTGTTGTCAGCCATGGAGAGGGCCGCGCCGATCGCCATGTGCATATCGAGGTACTGGTAGGTGCCCAAACGCCCGCCGAACAGGGTGCGGGGCTCAGCGGCAGCCTTCTCACGGTAGGCCAGCAGGGTTTCGCGGTCAGCCGTCGAGTTGATCGGGTAGTACGGCTCGTCATCGCGCTCAGCGAAGCGGCTGAACTCGCGCTGGATCAGCGTACGGTCGGTGGCATAGTCACGCTCGGGGTGGAAGTGGCGCGGCTCGATGATCCGGGTGAACGGCACATCGGCATCGGCATAGTTCATCACCGAGGTGCCCTGGAAGTCGCCGATGTCCAGATGCTCGGTCTCCAGGTCGATGGTGCGCCATTTGAGGTCGCCGAGCTCATAATCGAAGTAGCGGTCCACCGGGCCGGTGTACACCACGGGCACATTGCCTGCGATGTTGGACTTGGAGAACTCCTGGCTGTCGTCGAAGTAGTCCGTGGACAGCCGCACCTCGATGTTCGGGTGGTCCGCCATGTTCTCCAGCCATGCGGTGTAGCCCTTCGTGGGCAGCCCCTCATAGGTGTCATTGAAGTAGCGGTTGTCGTAGGTGTACCGCACGGGCAGACGGCTGATGATCGAGGCCGGCAGATCCTTCGGGTCGGTCTGCCACTGCTTGCCCGTGTAATGCTTGATGAACGCCTCGTACAGGGGGCGTCCGATCAGGGAGATGCCCTTGTCGTTGAGGTTCTCCGGATCCTTGTCCGCGAACTCGCCCGCCTGCTCCTGAATCAGGTCCCGCGCTTCCTGGGGGCTGTACGCCGCGCTGAAGAACTGGTTGATCGTGCCGAGGTTGATCGGCATCGGGTACACCACGCCGCCGTGATTGGTGAACACCTTGTGCACGTAGTTCGTGAACGAGGTGAAGTCATTCACGTAGTCCCACACGCGCTGGTTGGAGGTGTGGAACAGGTGCGCCCCGTACCTGTGCACTTCGATGCCGGTGCGCTCATCGACTTCGGAGTAGGCGTTGCCGCCGATGTGGTCACGACTCTCGATGATGGTCACCGTGGCGCCGTGGTCGCGCACCGCCCGGTCGGCGATGGTGAGTCCGAAGAGGCCGGAGCCCACGATAACGAGGTCGGGATTCGACATGCGAAACGCCTTTCTGAGGTCGGAGATCACCCAAGAGTACTCGGATGATCATGATACGTCGGGCACGCCGCGCGCTCAGACGCCCGCTGCGCCTCTTCACACAGTGCCCATACCTGCTGTGACTCAGACCGCAGCCGTGCTGCGCTCAAGCCGCCGCCTGAGCGCCTTTCAGATGCCGATGGTCTCCACCAGCAGCCGGTACATGAATCGGCGCATCCGAGAAGGCACCACACGGTAGGCGGCGCGGATCGTCAGATTGCGCAGGGCCCGCAGCCGAGTGGTCATGCCATCGGCCACGAGGGCGCGCTGAATGGCGAGATCACTGCGGAACAGGACGGCGCCGCCGCGGCGATCATAGAGATCGGGGCCCACCCGGTAGTCCACCAGCGGATCGGGGAGGTTCGCGGAGCGGGCACCCGCGGCGAGCATCCGCTGCCACAGGTCGTAGTCCTCCATGTACGCGAGCGTGCGATAGCCGCCTGCCGCCTGCACAGCGCTGCGCCGCAGCACCACCGTGGGGTGCTGAAACGGCGAGTGGTCACGCAGGTAGCGAAGGATCTCCGCATGCGTCAGCGGCCGCCGCCGTACCCGGTCAGTTCCGAGCTCATGCATGGCGGAGCCGAGGATGTCCAGGTGATCCGCTTCGAAGCGTGGGATCTGGAGGGCGAAACGCCGCGGATGGTTCAGGTCGTCCGCGTCGGCCCGCGCAATGATCTCGGTGGGGGCTGCTTCCAGTCCGCGCTGCAGGGTGGCGGCCAGGCCGCTGTGAACATGATGCCGCAGCACTGTGGCCGGGCCGAACTCGCCGCGCTCCACGTCCTGGGCCACCGCATCCAGGTCGGCGGGCAGCGGACCGTCCACGGACAGCACCAGATGCGCCGGCTTCAGGTGCTGGGAGTGGGTGACGGTGCGCAGCGCATCCCGGAAGTGGTCGGGGTGATCTCCCTGCCACACCGCCATCAGCACGGAGAAGTCAGCGGGCATGCTGCTCATTCAGCTCCCGCACGTCACCGGCACGCGCGGGATCCGCGCCGAGCACGACCTCTGCCGCACGCGGACGCTCCCGCACCCCTTCCAGGAATCCGCGCCATGCCACCGGCAGCACTTCTCCGCGGGTGCGTGCGATGGTGCGCAGCCAGCCGAGGACGGATGCGCCGCCGTACAGCGCCCGCTCACGCCAGGTGAAGGAGTCAGTGCGGGCAAGCGCCCAGATCCGGTTCCGCACGTCGTACCTCATCCGGGCTCCGGGGTTCGTCTTGGCGCTGGAGAACTGCGCGGTGCGATGCTCCACGCGGCTGGCTGGCACATGGAACCCGGCGCCGTGCTTGAGGAGTCGCCCAGTGTGCTCGAAATCGTCGCTCCAGATGAAGTAGTCCGCGATCGGCAGACCGTGCCTGCGCACCGCGTCCGCACGCAGAAACGCGGACACGAAGCTGGCGGTGCGGATCGGGCGCACTCCCAGGCGCTCATACCGCGACAGCTCCTCGGCTGAGGTGCCGATCCGGGTGCGAGAGGAGTTCATCGGATGGGGGCGGCCGTCCGTCCACACCGCCTGAGAGCTGAGCACATCCGCGCGGATGCCAGCGGCTGTGAGCCGGTCCTCAGCGGCCAGCAGCTCTGCGAGTGCCGCCGGCTCGGGGATCGTGTCATCGTCCATCACCCACAGCCAGTCGGTGCTGCCCGTGGTGAGAGCGTGCGCCATGCCCGCGGTGAATCCTCCGGCGCCGCCAACGTTGCGCGCCAGATGCAGCACGTCCGCTCCGATCGGGTGCGAATCGGCCACCTGCCCGGATGCGTCCGTGGAGGCGTTGTCCACGATGATCACCCGGTTGGGGGTGCGGGTCTGAGCGGCGAGTGCGTCCAGCGCCTGCTGCAGCAGCTGTTCACGGTTGTATGTGACGAGCACGGCGGTGACGTGCCGCTGCTTGGGGGAAGCGCTCCGCTCAGGGCGGGACTGGCTCATGAGGCTCCAATCCGTGGTGTCTGAGTTCCGTGATGTCTGAGTTCCGTGATGTCTGAGTTCATTCATGAGGGTAGCCGCTCCGCCGGGATCAGGTGCGCACCTTCGCGTGCGGCGCTGTGAGAATGCCGTGCGCATCAGCGCTGTGAGGATGCGGTGTGCATCTCGGGATCGGCGCCCGGCCGCCTTGTACGCTGTGACAGCAGTGGCATTCTTCCCCGACCCGCGGAGACGTGACAGATGAACCCGAGCGACTACGAGGAGCGGTCCGGCTCCAGGGCCCGCCCTGGCGGGTCCGCACAGCCGATGCGGCGCGCTCCGGGCCGCCCGGTGCGGCTTCCGTCTTCATCCCATCCTCGCGGTGATGTCCGCGGCTCTGCGTCCGAACCTTCCGGCCGGCCGAATGAGTCGCAGACCCGACGGATGCCCGTGCAGAGAATCCAGCCGTCGATGGCCGCGCAGGAGCCTCAGCCGTCGATGTCCGCTCCGCCCGCCCCCCGGGCGCGGCGCCCGCGCAAGGGCCCATCCCGCCGCACCCGGCTGCTGCGCACGCTCGCTGTGGTGCTGGTGCTGCTGCTCGCCTGGCCGGTGGGGCTCGGCTTCTGGGCCGACTCTCGGATCAACCATGTCGACGCACTCAGCGGTGCCCCGAACACGCCCGGCACCACGTACCTGCTGGCCGGTGCGGACCTCGGCGATGACGGCGCCGCCCAGCGCACAGACACGATCATGCTGCTGCACAAAGCGCCGAACGGGCAGAGCTATCTCGTCTCCATTCCGCGGGATACGCTCGTGGACATTCCCGGTCGCGGAAAGTACAAGATCAACGCCGCCTATGCCTTCGGCGGGCCGGAGCTGCTGGTGAAGACCGTGGAGCAGTTCACGGGTCTGACCATCGATCATTTTGTGACGCTCGGCTTCGACGGGGTCAGCCAGGTGACCGACGCGGTCGGCCACGTGAACCTGTGCATCGACCGCGATGTGGATGATCCGAAGTCCGAGCTGAAGATGACCAAGGGCTGCCATGACGTGGGCGGTGACCAGGCGCTCGCATTCGTGCGTGCCCGCTATTTCGATCCGCGCGCTGACCTGGGCCGGCAGGAGCGCCAGCAGCAGTTCGTCGCTTCGCTGATGAAACGCGCCGTCTCCCCCGCTGTGCTGCTCAACCCGATCGCGCATGTGAAGCTCGCTACCGCTGCTGGCGATGCGCTCGAGACCGATCCGAGTACGGGCCTGATCGATGTGACCCGTCTGGCGCTGACTATGCGCTCCGCGACCGGCTCCGGCAATGCGGTGCCGATGCCGATCAAAAACCCCGCGTTTCAGACCCGGCATTCGGGCGTGGCGATCCAGGTGGATGATGCTGAGGTCGCGCAGTTCTTCCAGGACATCCAGAACGGCACGCTGGATGTGGAGAAGGCCAAGCAGAACGCGATCTGAGCGGTTGACGCGGTGTGCTGCAGGGGCTCAGCGGAAGAGCATGTCGATCACGATATTGATCGAGTTCAGCACTGATTGGCCCTTGGCCTTCGAATAGTCCGTGTACAGGATGTGCACCGGCTCTTCGCGCCAGGTGAGGCCCTTGCGGCGGATCTCCGCCACGATCTCACTGGCGTGCGCCATCCGGTTCTGCTCAATGCTGATCGCATCGCACGCATGCCGGGACAGCACCCGCAGACCGTTGTGCGCGTCGGTCAGCTTCACTCCGGTGGTGAGGTTCTCATACTTGATCGCGCCCTTCAGCACGATCCGCTTGAGCAGCCCGGGTTTGGTGCGGGAGTCGAGGAAGCGGGAGCCGAGCACCACGTCCACACCGTGCTCGTGCAGGGAGCGGATCATCAGGGCCGCATCATCCACCTGGTGCTGGCCGTCCGCGTCGAACGTCACCACCTGCTGCATCTGCGGGTCTGTGCGGGCATAGTCGATGCCGGTCTTGATCGCAGCGCCCTGGCCCATGTTGTACGGGTGGCGCACCACAACCGCTCCGGCGCGCTCCGCTTCCGCAGCGGAGTCATCCTGACTGCCATCATCCACGCACACCACCAGCGGGTAGCGTTCGCGCAGCGCTTTGACAACATCGTGGATGACCGGGCCCTCATTGAACAGAGGGATCACGAACCAGGTCGAATCCTCGGCGGGGTCGTGGCCCATGTCAGTCCTCTCAGTCGGAATTGGTGCGGTGCAGACCACAGCTCACAGAGAAATAGTGAGCCAGAGGCGGTCCTTCCCACCCCTGGGAGGATACCCTGAATACGATCCAATACGAGGTCGCGACCGGTCCGTGGTGGCCAGGTTCGCATCGAACGCGAGGAAGAAGAGAACGTGAAGACAGCCGTTGTTGCCATGGGAAAGATCGGCCTCCCGCTCGCAGTCCAGTTCGCTGACAGCGGCCACGAGGTCATCGGCGTTGACGTGAACCAGCAGCAGGTGGACCTCATCAACCAGGCCAAGGAGCCGTTCCCGGGCGAAGCCCACCTGCAGGAGAAGCTCGAGGAGCTTGTGCCTGCGGGCCGGCTGCGCGCCACCACCGATTATGCCGACGCGATCCCCGGCGCAGATGCGATCGTGATCGTGGTGCCGCTGTTCGTCAATGACGAAACCTGGGAGCCGGACTTCACCTGGATGGATGCCGCCACCGAGTCCCTCGCACAGCATCTGACTCCCGGCACCCTCGTCTCCTACGAGACCACCCTGCCGGTGGGGACACTGCGCAACCGGTTCGTTCCCGCGATCGAGAAGATCTCCGGCCTCAAGGAGGGCACGGACTTCTTCGCCGTATTCTCCCCGGAACGGGTGCTGACCGGCCGCGTCTTCGAGGATCTGCGCAAATACCCGAAGCTGATCGGTGCGCTGAACGAGGAGGGCGCACAGCGCGCCCGCGAGTTCTACGAGTCCGCGCTGCAGTTCGATGAGCGCCCGGATCTGCCGAAGCCGAACGGCGTCTGGGATCTCGGCTCCGCCGAGGCATCCGAGCTCGCGAAGCTGGCTGAGACCACCTACCGGGATGTGAACATCGGCCTGGCGAACGAGTTCGCGCTCTACGCGCAGGACAACGGCATCGACGTGTACAAGGTGATCGAAGCCTCGAACTCCCAGCCCTACTCGCACATCCATCAGCCGGGCATCGCCGTGGGAGGCCACTGCATCCCCGTATACCCCCGCCTCTACCTGGCAGGAGACCCGAACGCGCAGACCGTGCGCACCGCCCGCATGCTGAACGCGTCAGTCCCCGCCTCCCTGGTGGAGCGCGCTGAGGGACTGCTGGGCAGCCTGAAGGGCCTCACTGCGGTGGTGCTGGGCGCCTCCTACCGTGCAGGTGTGAAAGAGACCGCGTTCTCCGGAGTGTTCCCCACGGTTGAGGAGCTGGAGAAGCGCGGAGCCACCGTGCTCGTGCACGACCCGTTCTACTCCGATGAGGAGCTGGCGGCATTCGGCTGGACGGCATGGCATGAAGGCGATGCTGCGGATCTGGTGGTAGTGCAGACCAATCACCCGGAATACCGTGACTACACGGCCGCCACCGTGCCCGGCGTGAAGCTCGTGGTAGACGGCCGCAATATCACCACAGGTGAGAACTGGACCGGAACTCCCCGCATTGTGCTCGGCGACGGCGAACAGACCGCGAAGCCGAAAGACGCCTGACATGCTGACCTCGCTCGGAATCCTTGCCGCTGACCCTCTGGCCATCAGCACCGGCTCCGCGTTCGCCAACCGCGCGTTCATCATCCAGCTGCTGCTGATCGCCGGGATCCTCGGCATCACCGCGTGGCTGTTCGTCAAGCGCGGCGCAAAGCAGCTCGCAGTGCGGCGGATGCTGATCATCCTGTTCGCCCTGTTCGCCGTGGCCACCGTGCTGTTCCCCACGATTCTAACGAAGGTAGCGCAATTCGTGGGTGTGGGCCGCGGCGCGGATCTGCTGCTCTACGCCACCGTGGTGGTGCTGCTTGGCATGATCGCGCTGCAGGAAGCACGCACGAAGAACGCGGAGAAGCGCACCACCTACCTGGCCCGCCGTCTCGCAATCGACGAGGCACGCCCGCCCGAGCAGGTGCGCGCCGCCTCCACCCTGCCGCCGCACGGTGACTGACTGGATCCACTTCGCCTGGTCCGTGGCGTGGGCGCTCGCCCTCGCCTACGGACCAGGCTTTGCGGTTCTGCGCTGCGGGCTCGCGCTGACTCGCACCGCCTCACTAGCGGCTGCGCCCGCAGCGAGCGCCGGGATCGCCGGCATCGGCGCAATCCTTGCCGCGATGCTCACCGTGCCGTGGCGGTGGTGGACTCTGCTGCTGTTCGCCGGGCTGATCACCGCGGTTCTTGCGGGCGCTCAGCAGCTGCTGCGGCGCGCTGAAGCCAGCCGCAACACCTCCCACAACCGCACACGGATCAGACGCGCTGCCACTGTGCCCGAGCTGCCGCGCCTGCTTCCGCACCGAAGCCGCTCCCTGCTGGTGATCGCCGCAGCCGTGGCGGTCGCCGTGATGCCGATTCTGCTGGTGATGGGGGAGCCGGGAGCGTTTCTTCAGCGCTGGGATGCGCTCTACCACCTACAGGCTCTGCAACAGGTGCGTCTGAGCGGCGATGGCTCCACTCTTCACCTGGGATCGCTGAGCTGGACGGTGGACGAACCTCGTTTCTATCCGGCGGGATACCACGACATCGCCGGCATCATCCCCCTTGCGGACATTCCGATCGTGCTGAACGCGTCGGCGATGACGCTGGCGGTGGTGCCGTTCGTGCACGGCTCCATGGTGCTGGCACGGGTACTGAGCCCCCGCACCTCCTGGGCTCCGGTGGCTGCCGGCATCGCCGCTGCTCTGGCACCGGCGGCCCCGCTCAATGAATGGGTGCACCTCTCCCCCGTGTCGAACCTGGTGGCAGCGGCGATGCTGCCCGGTGCGCTCGCGGTGGGGATCCTGCTGTGGTCGCTGCTGCGCGCCCGGGTGGTGCCGCTGCTGTCCGCTCCCGTTCTGCTCGGTGTGCTGGCCGCCGGTCTGATCCTGGTCGGCATCGGCATCACCCATCCGAACGCGGTGATCTACCTGCTGCTGATCGGCGGCGCCGGCATGGCTGCTGATCTGATCAGCCGCCGTGGCCCGCGCCTGCGGACACTTGAGGTGGCTGCCGTCCCGGTGGCGTGTGCCCTGCCGTACCTGTTCGTGCTCAGTGGTCGAGCCGCGATCGACCCTGGCAGCTATGTGGGCGGACTGGTGGTCACCCCCGGGCAGGCGTTCGTCGAGATGGTGTTCGGTCTGCTCACCGTGTGGCCGATGGCGCTCGGTGCGCTGCTGGCAGGCCTGGCATGGCTTGGGCTGGCGCGTCACATCAGCCGCGGTGCGTGGGCGGTGCCGGCGATGCTCGCGGTGACGTTCGTGCTCTACTGGGATTCTGCGATCGACTCGACCCTTCACCTGTCAAGCGTGTGGTACCGCGGGCAGGACCGGATCTCGATGTTCCTGACCATGCTCATGGTGGCGCTGCTGCCTGCGGGGCTCGGGGCGCTGGCGGCGCGGGGCAGTGTGCGTCGCTGGGCGCTGCCGCTGGTTCTGATCGCCTCACTGGTGCTGACCGGACTGAGCGTGCCCACGCGGGTCAGCAATGCCCGCCTCAACTTCGACCTCTCCGACCAGAGCCGACCACGCTATTTCGATGAGGAGGAGCTGCAGATGCTGCGGGCCGCGGCACCGGAGCTGGATCGGTCATCGATTCTGCTGGCGAGCCCATTCAGCGGCGGCGCGCACCTGTACGGCATCGCTGGCCAGCCGGTCTACTTCCCGGTGCTGGGGATGGCGCAGCGGCCGGAGAATCGGCGGGTGATCGCCGCTGCCGAGGCATCCTCGCGGTCCATCGAGTCCTGCCAGTGGCTGCGGGACAACCACATCCGCTACCTCTACATCGATCGGCGCGCCTACAATCACTCAGAGTTCTTCAACCCGCTGCGCAGCATCGAGATCGGCCCTTACCACCGAGTGCTCGCGCAGACTCCGCATTCAGCGCTGGTGGAGCTGACCTGCACCCCCTGAGGGGAGTCTCAGCGGCCGCGCCGCTGCTTCTGCTCGCGCACGGCTCGCAGCACTGCTTCGGCGCCTTTTCGAGCGCAGCCGCGCAGGCTCGCATGCTTCTCTGTCCAGGCGCGCAGATGCTCCCGGGTGGGTCGGTCGCCGTCAAGCGCGGCACGCATAGCGGCGGCCACCGCATCCGGCGTGTACTCCACTGCCCAGCCCAGGGAGTTGCCGGAGACGAGTTCGTTCGCTGCGCCCTCTCCCGCGTGGATGATCGGGGTGCCGCAGGCGCTGGCCGCGTACATTTTCGTGGGCAGCGCGAATTCGTAGCCGAGCCCCGGCGTAATGGAGCTGACCCCGGCTGCAGCACCGCGCATAGAGGCGGCGACGACGGATGCGGGAGCTCGTCCGCGGAACTGAACGCCCGCGATTCCCCGCTCGGTCACCATCGCTTCGAGCTCATCCCGACCGGTTCCTTCGGAGAAGAAGATGAACTGCGCCTCCGGGTGCGTGTCAGCGAGCTGGGCGAACCCTTCCACCAGCACGTCCGCGCCTTGCCATTCGGAGACTGTGCCCGCGTACAGGAAATATGGCGTTGAGGGGCGGTCGTCAGCGAGCGGCCCGTCAGGGGTGAACACGTCGGTGTCCACGCCATTGCCGATCATGTGGAAGCTGCCTCGTGGTCCCACCAGCTCCTCCAGGCGCTTCTGAACTCCCGGGGAGATGGTGAGCACCGCGGCGGATCGCTTCCACACCGTGGTCTCCATCCAGCGCACAGCACGCAGCACGAAGCGCGGCACTCCGCCCACCGATTCAGCGGCGTCACTCCACACATCCGCGGCGTAGAAGATGAGCGGTGCGCGGCGAATGGTCGCAGCAACCAGGGCGAACAGGCCCGTGGTGGGCGGGGGTTCGGCCACCACCGCGTCAACGCGGCGTGCCAGCAGGATCCGCAGGAACAGCGGAATGTCAAAGGACATGTAAGAGGCATAGCCGCGCACCTGTCCCATCGAGTCCCGCTTCACCGGGAAGCGCTTCACCCGTTGGGCGGCAGCGGCGCCCTGTGTTCCCGAAGGGGGCACGGTGGTCAGCACCGTGACATCCGCCCCCACGCTCTCCAGTGCGAGGGCGAGCGCTTCCTGTCGGAAGGCGGCGGGAATCGGCTCCGGGGTGAACACTCGGGTGCCGATCAGGACCGCGGTGGGGCGGCTCACGCGGACATCCACTCCTGCAGGGTGCGGATGACCTGCTCGGAAGCGGTGCCATCACCGTAGTAGGCGGGGCGCTCCGCCGTGGGACGGGGGCGCATCACAGCATCGCGGATCTGATCCGGGGTGGGTGCCAGCACGTTCCAGTCCCCCCGCAGGGTCTCCACCCACTCGGTTTCGGTGCGCAGGGTGGTGCAGGGCGCGCCCAGCAGGTACGCCTCCTTCTGCAGGCCGCCGGAGTCGGTGATCACGGCCGACGCATGCTGCAGCGCGTTCATCAGGTCCGGGTATGCAAGCGGCTCCTCCACGTGCAGCGAACCGCCGGCGAGCTCAATGCCCGCCTCGGCGGCTTTGGTGCGCAGTCGCGGGTGGGCGAACAGCGCTACCGGCAGCTCCAGCTGCTGCAGCTCGGCGATGACGGCGCGCAGGTAGTCCGCATCATCGGTGGTGTCCGCGCGGTGCAGGGTAGCCACGCCGAACGGCTGAGACGAGTCAATCGCCGCCGGCAGGCGAAGCGGCTTTCCCTTCACGGACTCGGCCACGCTGTAGCAGACGTCCGTCATCACATCGCCCACCACAACGGTTCGCTCAGCGAGGCCTTCGGCGGCGAGGTGCTCACGCGCCACCTCGGTGGGTGCGAGCAGCAGGTCAGCGGCGTGGTCGGTCATCACCCGATTGTGCTCTTCGGGCATGCGCCGGTTGAAGGAACGCAGACCGGCTTCGAGATGCGCCACGCTGATGTGCATCTTCACCGCGGAGAGCGTGCCGGCGAGGGTGGAGTTCGTATCTCCGTACACGAGCACCCAGTCCGGCCGGTGCTCTTCGAGGACCGCATCCATTGCCGCAAGCATCGCACCTGTCTGGCGGCCGTGGCTGCCGGAGCCCACCTGGAGGTTCACGTCCGGAGCGGGAATGTGCAGCAGGTCAAAGAAGGCGTCGCTCATCGCCTCGTCATAGTGCTGACCGGTGTGCACGATCACGTGCTCCACACCTTCGGCTGCTGAAGCCGCGCGGGCAACGGCGGCGAGTTTCACGAACTGCGGGCGTGCACCCACAACTGACAGGATCTTCACGGTGTTCCTTTGCTCGGCTACCGGACATTCTAAGAGACCGGGGTGCGCTTGACCGACTCATTCGGGCGCCGCGTTGGGAAGGCGTGTCACACCGCCCTACACTGAAGCCATGTCCCGCCCACGCATTCTGGTCATCTCCCTGTCCGATATCGCCTCTGATGCGCGCGTGCTGCGCCAGATCGGTGTGGCTGCTGAGCTCGGGGAGGTCACCACGATCGGATACGGTCCCACGCCGGCGGGTGCTGATGAGCATATTCAGGTGCCCAGTGACCGGCTATCCCTGCCGCAGACCCCGAGCGGGGTCGCGAAGCTTGCCCTGCGGCGCTTCCGCTCCGCGGAGCTCAGCGCACCGGGCGTGCAGTTCATCCTCACCGCGCTGAAGGACCGCACCTTTGACGCGGTCATTGCGAACGAGGCGCGGATCCTCGCCTGTGCGCATCGGGTGGCGCGCGGCGCACCGGTATGGGCGGACCTGCACGAATACGCGCCGGAAGAGCGCACACATATCCTGTCCTGGCGGCTGCTGGTGGCCCCGCTGATGGACTACATGTGCAGGGAGTATCTGCCGAAGATGGCGGCGTCCACCACCGTGGCTGAGGGAATCGCGGAGCTGTATGAGCAGACCTACGGCGTTCGCCCGCAGCTGATGCGCAATGCCGCCCCGTTTCAGGACCTCTCCCCCACAGCACTGGATGGCGATCGGATCCGTCTGGTCCATTCCGGGGGCGCCGTGCACGGTCGGAACCTGGAGACGATGATCGACGCGGTCCGCCAGCTGCCCGAACAGTTCACGCTGGACCTCTACCTGATCCCCGCAGCAGATGGCGGTGCCTATCTGCGCTCACTTGAGGAGCGCGCCGCCGGCGATCCCCGGATCACAATCCACGACGCGGTCAGCCCGCAGGAGCTGCCGCGCGTGCTCAACCAGTATGACGTGGGCGTCTTCTGGATGCCGCCCACGCACACCAACGGCCGGCTGGCGCTGCCGAACAAGCTGTTCGACTACGTGCAGGCACGGCTGGCGGTGGCGATCGGTCCGAGTGTGGAGATGGTGCGCATCGTCAAGGAGCACGGTCTGGGCGTGGTCTCTGATTCCTTCGAGCTGGCCGATATTGTCGAGTCGCTGCGCTCCCTCACTCCCAAGAAGGTTGCCGCCTTCAAGCACGCGTCGGATGCTGCGGCACCTCAGCTGAGCTTTGACCAGGAGGCTGAGGTGGAGCGGAGCATTCTGCGGCGTATGCTTTCTCTTCCCTGAGAGCTCACTCTGCCGGCGCTGTGCTCTGGCGGCCGCCGGCGGGGCGCATGGTGGGATCTTCGATCAGAGTGCCCATGATCGGGGTTTTGCGCCAGCCGCGGTTCCACCAGTCCTCCGGAGGATCAATGGTGCCGCAGGCGTCGATCCGCCACACCGTGGCGGTGTCTCCTGAATCCACCTTTGTGAAGCCTCGTGAGGTGTCCACGCCGTAGAAGCCGGGGGCGAACTCATGCCGGTCCGTGCCGTTGTAGAAGGCGGTTTCATCCTCGTAGTAGTAGCCGATGCCGTAGTGGCGGATGATCGCGCAGACCGCGGGGTCCGTATGGATATCGCGGAAGTGCGTATACAGATAGTTGCCGTCATAGTCCAGCTCGCGCGGGTTCACCTGGGTGAACACGGACTGCACCTCTGAGAACAGCGGGGTGTAGGCGGTGCCCGCAGCCGGGTCGCCCACAATGACGGAGCCGGCGGGGATCTTGTCATCCAGGCGCTTCAGCATCGCGTACTCCTCCTGGGAGCCGACGGGCCGGCTGGAGGCGGAGGCGGTGCCGATTCCGCGGGAGTAGCCGTTGAGCAGCAGAACGCCCAGCGTGGCATGCAGCACCAGGAACGCTGCCGCCCAAGCCATCAGGCCCACCCGCATGGGTGGGCGACGCAGCAGCCGGGCACGCTCTGCCTGCTCGGGTATTCCTTCAAACATGGCCTGTGCCGCGAGTGCCACCAGCACGGATGCGAAGATGGTCTGGGTGGCGAACATGCGGTACGGATCGGAGTACCACAGACCAGTGAGGCCGGCGAGTCCAGGGATCGGGAAGTACGCTCCGATCAGCAGCACGATCTGCATCAGCCACGCGCCGGCGATCCAGCTGGTTCTGCGCTTGCGCAGCGCAAGCACCAGGCCGAGCAGGATCACCGGGATGATGCCGAAAACATAGACCGCGAGCATCGGCGGGCTGGTGCCGGCCGGCCAGTTCACAATGATGCTCACGAGCTTCGTGCCAACATCCGTCCAGTCTGCCGCGGACTCACGGGAGAGGTAGCCGCGCACCCGCTGCGGAAGCAGCGCTGCCACTGTCAGCACGATCAGCAGAGCCGCTGCCATCGCGTAGACCCGAGCCATTCGGCGCCGGCTCAGACGGGTGCGGAGCACGCGCAGCACCGAGCGCACTGTGCTGACCGCGAGCGGCACCAGCACCCAGATAAGGGTGAAGAACATCGAAGGGTGGGTCATGGAGATGCCGAGCACAGCCACCAGGGCAATCCCGACCACACAGGCGGCGTAGCCCGGGCGGAAACGCGTGCGGCCCCATCGGAAGCCGCTGCGCACCGCAATCAGCAGCGCAAGGATGCCGGGAAGCATCGCCATCGCCAGGCCGTTCGGCCAGAACGTCTTTGTCACCGAGATATAGCCGGGAAACGCCACAAAACCGGAAGCGGCGAGCACAGTCAGCCAGATCAGACGGGGGCGGTCCCGGAACAGTTCGCACGCGAGCGCTGCCATGGCGATGGCGAACAGGACTGCGGTGACGGCGTAGCCCATCACATTCGCCGGCGTCACCACACCGCTGATCGGAACAGCAAGGAAGACGAATGCATGCCACACGCTCGGGTAGGTGACATACAGGGTCCGCAGACCGTAGTTGTAGGTCATTGCGGAGAACATCGAGGCATCCCCGGAATGCACCATCGCGTTCAGCCCGTTGTAGTGGTACATCGGATCCACCCGCGGATTCGGCAGCGTGGGATCAATCCACAGCACAATCGGGGCGAGGGTGCACAGCAGCATGAAGCCGCCGGCTGCGACGATGATCCACCGCTGGCGCGGGTCAATGTGCGCAGCGGACGCTGAGGTGAGGGCGCGCGCGTCGGCCGGGATGATGAAGCGGCGCACCGCGAATGCCACGGCGATGCCGGCGGCGGCGCTGACCAGATACGGCAGCCACCCCCACGGGATGTACAGGCGCGCCAGAAGCACCGTGGTGGGTCCCACGATCGCTGCGGAGATCGCCGGGGACAGGGCGAGTGCCAGCAGTGTGCGCACACGCAGGATGCGGAGAATGGCGAAGCCCGGCCCACACACCACGGCCAGCAGCAGCAGGGCGAGCGGGACCTGCAGGATCCACGCACCGATGAGGCCCATCAGAAGGAGCTCACCTCTGTCGGCGGATGGAGCAGGGCGGTGCGAGCCTGCTGGGCACGACGCAGCCACGTGTGCTCATGGCGTTCACGCTGCGCACCGGCAGCCAGGCTCTCCAGCCGCTCCGGATGGTCAGCCAGATCACGCAGGGCAGCGGTGAATGCTTCACGGGTGTAGGGAATCTCCATGCCGATGCCCCGAGCGGCGGCGAACTCTGCGGCGTAGGTGCCTGCGCTGAGCAGAATCGGCTTGCCGTAGCTCATGTACTCGAAGAACTTCACCGGGGCGGCGAAAGTGCGGTATTCGCTCGGCTCCACGAACAGAACGCAGGCGGAGGCCCGGTCATAGATCGGTCCCAGCTCATGGCTGCGCGCGTGCACCACGCGAATGGACTCATCCATGAGGGGCTCATATTCGGCGCGATACCGCTCCCAGTCCGCTGGAGGCACCACCATCGTCATCGTCACACCAGGCACCGACCGCACAGCGTCCACGCACAGGTGCATACCGTACTCGGAGCCGAGCCCGCCGACGTACAGCAGGCGGATTCCCTCCGGGGCTGTTGAGCTGTGAACATCGCACCCCGGCGGGAGTGCGGAGAATCTGCCGTCCGGCAGCGGCACCACCGGTCCCATCCGCTCCGAGGGGAGGAACACGTGGGTGCGCAGCCGCCGCAGCACCGCGGCGTCAAAACGGTACGCGATCTCCATGACTGCTCGTCGCAGCGGCGGGCTGGCTGCAAGCGCGCCGGGGAATCGCCAGTAGACGTCCCGGTAGAACTGGCCGGCGGGGATGCGCTGACGGTCCGCAAAGCGGAGAATCCGTGCATCAAGGAATGGCGCCAGTCCCCCTTTGATGCTGGATGCGAGCACATTCGGCTGGGTGGAGTTCTCTGAATACAGATAGTCGATCCTGCGGCCCCGCCGGATACGACGCCGCAGGTCCGCATAGCCCAGCCTGCGCTGGCGAGGCGATCCGGTGATGCGGTGCAGCGCTCCGCCCAGATCATGGAAGGATTCGAGCATCTTCTTGGGTCGCAGTCGGCTCGCTCCCGCCGGCTGCGGATCAATCGGATACGGGGCGTGGAACACCATATGTTCCCCGGCGAAACGGTCGATCGCCTCCTGGTAGAGCTCCAGCTGACGCTGCACGAACACATCCGCGCTGTAACGCTGCCGGGCCTTCGCACGCTGGCTCGCACGCCAGTCCGGGCTGACGCCCCACTGCTCGTCCACCGCGCTCTGCATTGCAGCGGTCAGCTGCTGTTGGTCATCGATGGCGCACAGCGCCCCCTCGCCGTCGCCCACTCCGTGCTCCCCGCCCCAGGTGCGGGTGGCGATCACGGCGAGTCCCATCGACTTCGCTTCGCTGATCACGGTGCCGCCCACTTCCACCGCGCTCGCCAACACCAGACAGTGCGCTGCAGCCATAGCGCCGGGCAGTTGGTCGCGCCCGAGCTGACCTCGAAAACGCACGCGGTCCGCCACTCCGAGCCGCTCAGCCTCGGCCTCCAGTTCAGCCACCCGTTCAGCACTGCCGCCCACAATCGTGAGCCGCACGCTTCCTGTCACATCCGCGAGCGCAGCCATGGTCAGCTCTGCGCGCTTGTTCTCATTCAGATGGGAGACGTGCACGAACTCGTAGACACCGTTGCCGCCGCCTTTTCCGATGGCCTCGGGCGCAGTGGATGGGGCGGTGAGGTACTCCTCCGGAACGGGAAGGTCGATGACCTGCACCCGGGGCACCGCATAGTGCAGCTGGAGCTTGTCGGCGAACGGGCGGGACACAGTGGCGAGGACGGTCGCGTCGTGCACGGATTGGAACAGCAGCCGTGCACGTGGACCGGTGGTGGAGCGGTTGAGCGTCCACGGGCTGTGCTCGGTCAGCAGCACGGGAATGTTCCAGTGGATAGAGAGCTCACGGGCGATGATCGCCGCCGGCATCACCGAATGGGCATGCAGCACGTCCGGCGGCTGCAGTCCTGCCGTTCGCACAGCCTGCCGGAGCAGCAGCTGCAGCATGGGGTTCTCCGCACTCTGCGCCACCACGGGCAGCGCCGGGAGCGTGATTTCGTGGACTGGGAGGCCCTGGACGGTGCTGCGGGTGTGCTGGAGTCCGCGCCATTTCGGCACCGGCACCAGGCGCGGCACCAGGAACTCCACTGTGTGCCCATCACCGGCCACCATCTGCGCCTGCTCCACAAAGAAGGATCCCGTCATGGGGTGCGCCTGGCTGGGGAACCAGGAGGGGATGACGAGGATGCGCATGGATAATCTTTCAGGCTGTGTGCTCAATGGTCTCTGGTTTATCGTAGCGATGCGCTGCAAGCAGGGACATCATCAGCATGATCGTGAGCATGCCGGCCATGAGCAGGCCCAGCCAGGTGAGCGTGGTCATCAGCGGCATAGTGGACAGGGCGAGCAGGCTCAGCGGGGCGGCAGCGAACACGATGGAGAACGCGAGCATCCACCCCTGGTTCTCAGTCACCACGAACACGGTGGAGATCGGGGATGACACGAGCTGCAGGGCAAGCCACGGCGTCAGCGCCTGCGCAATTCCTCCGGCAAGGTCCCACTGGTCGCCGAACACGAAGGTGAACATCCAGGGGGCAAGCAGATAGATCAGGCCGAAGGGCACCACGGCGATCGCGAGGGATCGCAGAATGGTAGCCCGCACCAGCGGGAACATGCTGCCGGGCTTCACCCGTGCGAGCTTTTGGAAGAACACCTGGGAGACGGCGCTGTTGATCAGCCCGATCGGCACCTGCAGGATCCGCCAGGCCAGGTTGAACTGGCCGACGGCGCCGAGTGCAATCGTGCCCACCAGGAGCGGGATGCCATTGAGCCGCACCGAATCCACCAGGGAGTTCGGCATGTTCAGCAGCGGCATCTTCTTGTAGCGCCGCAGCAGCTCGCGCGCGGCGGCGGTGTCCTCGGGCAGCGGCCCTCTCAGCTCCTTTGCTTGGCGGCGGAGGTTGAAGAAGGCGAACGCCTGCCCGGCAAGTGTGCCGAAGATCAGGCCGGGCAGCGAGCGCACACCGAGCAGGCCGAACGCCACCTGTCCGCCGGCGGAGCCCACCATCTGCTGAGCTCGGTTGAGCGAGATCACTCCGTAACGGGTTTTGCGGTTGAACCAATACTGCAGCACATTGACCTGCGCCACGAAGAACACGGTGAGCCCGCCGAGGGTCAGCCAGCTCGCAAGTTCAGCGTCCCCATACACGCTGATCAGCACGGGTCGCAGCACGAGCGCGAGCAGGCTCGCCAGCGCGGCCACCACGAGATTCGACACGGTTGCGATCCGCGCGATCCGCTTCGCTTCGTCATCGGATTCCGGCAGCATGATCGTCATGTCCAGGCGGAGCGAGGCGACCGTGATGGCGATGGCGGTGAGGGAGCCGTAGATCGCGAACTGGCCGAACACTTCCGGAGTGAAGAGCCGCGCCGTGATGACAGCAGCGCCGAGCGCAATGGCCTGACCGAGGGCGGTGCCGGACATCAGCACCACGATGTGTTTGAGCGCGGGGTACTTCGTGACGAGCCGCTGAATGCGGTCTCTGCCCCACACCGGCACAGCCACCAGCCTCCCTTCGGCATGTCCTCAGCTACGATGAAGTGCTCGTGTGAGCGGCGCAGCCGGCGGGTCGGCACCTGCCCCAGCGACGGTCCCGACCACTGAGGCCGGCGAAGCACGCTCCGATCCTAGTGCACGCCCTTTCCGGCGTTGCGAACCAACCTCTGCTTCGCTGCAGGACGGGAGGAACCCCACATGGCAAGAGCGCAGCGCGTCGCACTCACCACTCCCCTGCTGGCGATCCCGCCGACGTATTTCGTGACCGAACATGCCGAGGCCATCCAGCGCAGCACCGGCTGTGATGAGCACCGATTCCATCTGTTCCCGCTGGCGTCGTCGATCAAACCGGGTGAGATCAGCATCGGTGCTTCACCCGCTGTCACTTGGCCGGGGCGCTACGCGTCTCGGCAGCGGCTTGCGAGCCTCGGTATGGCGCAGCAGGCACGTCTGGTGGCAGCAGCCCAGCCGGACATCATCCATCAGCATCACGGCGTGTGGACGGCAGGAGCCGTGCTCGCCAAGCGCCTGTCCGGCGCACCGCTGGTCACCACTCTTCACGGAGCAGATGCGATCAATGCCGCACGCCGGAGCGTGAACGGCCTGCAGCGAGTCCATCGTTGGAACGCCCGGCTTGCATTCACTCACTCCGACCGGCTTCTCGCCGTCAGTGATCATCTGCGGACTCTCGCAATCCGTGCCGGCGCCGACGCACGCCACGTCACCGTGCACTACCAGGGGATCAACACGGACTATTTCACCCCGGGAGGTGGCTCATCCGCTCTGACGCAGCGCCTTCCCCGCATCCTCGCCATCAGCACGCTCACGCCCCGCAAACGCATCGACCTGCTGATCGCCGCTTCCTGTGAGCTCGCTCGCCAGGTGCCGCATGAGCTCCATATCGTTGGTGCCGGACCGCTTGATGCGGCGCTGCGCGCCCAGGCCTCAGCATCACCGCACATCCAGTTCCATGGGCAGGTTCCGCGGGCTCGGGTGCGTGAGTTCTTGCGCGAGGCTGATCAGCTGGTGCTGCCGTCTTCTGATGAGGCGGCCGGACTGGTAATCCTGGAAGCGCAGTCGTGCGGACTGTCAGCTGTCGTCACCGGTGGGGACGGCAAGGCGGAGATGGTGTGTGACGGTGTCACTGGCGCGGTGACCTCGGAGAATCCGTCAGCGGTCGACCTTGCAGCATCGATGCGCGACTGGCTTCCACGCACTGATCAGGAGAAGGCTGAGCTTGCGGAGCGCACGCGCCAGTTTGTGGTCCGTGAGCGCAGTGTTGCGGCAGGCGCAGAAGCACTGCTCGCCATCTACGGATCCGTGCGCACCTGATGCAGCACCGGGAATGACTAGAGGGGCCTGCGCCGCACGGCGCAGGCCCCTCTGGGATGAATGGCGGTCAGAGCGTGACAACGGTGCTGTTCTTCGCGCTCTCCAGCACTGCTTCCACCGCGCGGACCGTGTGCAGGCCCTCCCGCATAGTCACGATGTTGGAGCCCTTGCCAAGCACCGCATCACGGAACGCCTGGTGTTCAGTGGCGAGCGGCTCCTTCCGCGTGAGCGCATAGCGGATCTTGTCCCCTTCGCTGACGCCGCGGAAGGAGGCGAACGAGTCCCACATGTTCGTGGTGGCCTCACCGTTCTCATGGAACCACAGGTCCGCGGTGACAGTATCGCCCACCAGGGCGCCCTTCTCACCGGTGACCACAGTGACGCGCTCCTTGAACGGGGACAGCCAGTTCACCAGGTGGTTGGTGATGATGCCGTTCTCCAGCCGGCCCGTGGCGGACACCATGTCCTCATATTCGCGTCCGGACTTCGCGGTGGTGACCGCGGCGATCGACGCGAACGTGGACTGCGCCACCCAGGCGGTCAGGTCCAGGTCATGAGTGGCGAGGTCCTTGACGACGCCCACGTCCGCAATCCGCGCCGGGAAGATTCCCTGACGGCGGGTGGTGATCTGGTAAATCTCGCCGAGCTGACCGTCCTCCAGGCGCTGACGCATCGCCTGCAGCGCCGGGTTGTAGCGCTCGATGTAGCCCACGGCCCCCACCAGGCCGCGGTCCTCGAAGGCAGTGGTGATCGCTTCAGCTTCGTCGATGTCGAACGCGAGCGGCTTTTCCACGAGCGTGTGGATGCCCGCCTCAGCGAACGTCATCGCAATGTCATGGTGGAACGCGGTGGGGGCAGCGATTACGGCGTAGTCGATGTCTGCCTTCACCAGCGCTTCAGCATCCGGCAGGATGTCAAAGCCGCGGGCAGCGCCGTGCGGGTCACCGCCCGGGTCCGCCACGGCCACCAGATCCACCCCCTCAAGGTTCATAAGGTTGCGGGCATGGTGGCGGCCCATCATGCCCAGCCCGATCAGGCCGGCGCGGAGATTCTTCGTCATCAGGCGCCCGCCTTCGCTACGGCGTTCACCGCTGCCACCACCCGGTCGCGATCCTCATCGGTGACGGACGGGTGAACCGGGATCGAGATGACCTCAGCCGCGGCCTTCTCCGTGACCGGCAGATCCAGCTCCAAGCCGAACGTGGGCAGGCGGTGCACCGGGGTCGGGTAATAGACGCCGCAGCCCACAGAGTGCTCATCGCGCAGCGCCTGCGCGAAGCGGTCCCGCTCCTCAGCGGCGGCGCCGTCGATGCGGATCGTGTACTGGTGATATACGTGCGTTGCCCCCTCGGCCACCGGCGGGGTCACCACTGATTCGAGGTTCGCGTCGTAGAACGCGGCGAGCTCCCGACGGCGCTTCGTCCAGCCTTCCAGCTTGGTCAGCTGCACGCGGCCGATCGCAGCATGGATATCGGTCATGCGGTTGTTGAGACCGGCGATCTCATTCGCATACTGCTTCTCCATGCCCTGGTTGCGCAGCAGGCGGATCACCCGCGCGGTCTCTGCATCAGCGGTGGAGACCATGCCACCTTCGCCCGACGTCATGTTCTTCGTGGGGTACAGCGAGAACATGCCCCATGCACCGAAGGTGCCCACCTGTTTGCCCTGCCAAGTGGCGCCATGCGCCTGCGCGGCATCCTCGCCCACGAACAGGCCGTGCTTGTCTGCAATGGCCATGATCTCGTCCATGCGGGCCGGGTGCCCATACAGGTGCACCGGCTGGATGCCCACGGTCTTCTCGGTGATCGCGGCTTCGATCGCGGCGGGGTCCATGCAGAACGAGTCGGGCTCGATGTCCACGAACACGGGGGTGGCGCCGATGACAGCCACGGCGTTTGCGGTGGCGGCGAAGGTGAAGGAGGGCACGATCACCTCATCGCCCGGTTTCACACCGGAGGCGAGCAGGCCCAGATGCTGACCGGACGTGCCGGAGTTGACGGCCACGCATTCACGGCTGCCGGCCAACTGCGCGGAGAACTCCTTTTCGAACTCGGCCACTTCGGGCCCCTGCGCCACCATGCCGGAGGCGAGGACGCGGTCAACCGCGCGGCGCTCGTCCTCTCCGATGATGGGCTTGGCAGCGGGGATCATATGTGTGCTCATTCGTGTGAGTCCTTCTCCAGGGTGTGATCTGCAGGGGCAGTCAGGTCGTGAGCACGGCGCAGGCCGCCCGTGCTCTCATCAGGCACATACCATTCACCGGTCTGCGGGCAGACCCAGGCGTCCGTGCCGTCTTCGGCAGGGAGCAGCGGTTCGCCGGCGCGTCCCACCCAGGCGAGGCGCTTCGCGGGGACCCCCGCCACCAGCGCGTGCGGCGGCACATCACGGGTCACGGTGGCGCCCGCGGCAACGAGGGCCCAGGCGCCGATGGTGACGGGGGCGATGCAGACCGCGCGGGCACCGATCGAGGCGCCCTCCTCCACGGTGACGCCCACCGGCTCCCAGTCGCTCGCGCTCTTCGGGGTGAGATCCGGGTTCACAGCGCGGGGGAAGTGATCGTTGGTGAAGACGGCGGCGGGGCCCACGAACACGCCGTCGGCAAGCGACGCGGGCTCGTACACGAGCGCGTAGTTCTGCACTTTGCAGCCGTTGCCCATGGTGACGCCGGAGCCGATGTAGGCTCCGCGGCCCACCACGCAGTGCGTGCCGAGCCGGGCGCCTTCGCGCACCTGAGCGAGATGCCAGATGGAGCTGCCTGCGCCGATGCTCGCCTGATCGGAGACGTCAGCGCCCGGGGCCACTGTGTAATCGGGCGTCGATTCAGTCATGGGATCAGCCTACATTTCCTTTCTGCGCGTCCTTCAGAGCATCGCGCAGGGCTCGCCCCTTGGAGGAGGCGAGCTCGCGCAGCCCCTCCTGGTAAGCGCTCATCTGCTCGCGCAGCACTTCCCCGATCTCGGTATTCTGAGCCCCGAGGATCCGCGCGGCAAGCAGGCCCGCGTTCTTCGCTCCGCCCACGGACACGGTTGCCACCGGCACGCCTGCGGGCATCTGCACGATCGACAGCAGCGAGTCCATGCCGTCCAGGTGTTTCAGTGGAACCGGCACCCCAATCACGGGCAGCGTGGTGACAGAGGCGAGCATGCCGGGCAAGTGCGCTGCGCCGCCTGCACCGGCGATGATCACCCGGATGCCACGCTGCTCAGCACTCTTGCCCCAGTTGATCATGTCCTCCGGCATGCGGTGGGCGCTGACCACATCCACCTCGCAGGCGATGCCGAACTCCGCGAGCACCTCGTGAGCGGCCTTCATCACCGGGTAGTCCGAATCGGACCCCATCACAATGCCCACCAACGGGCGGGATGTCTCAGTCATCGTCTCTCCTTGCTGCTGGGGTCATGGCGGTCCTCCGCATCCACGATCACGGAAGCGGCGGCAAGCCCGCGGTCGGTGAGCGCTGCCATATCGTCTCCTGCGAGGTTCACATGCCCCACCTTCCGGCCGGGGCGCACACCTTTGCCGTAAAGGTGGATCTTCACTGCTGGATCCGCCGCCACCGCGGCCCATGCGCCATCAGCGAGGTCTTCCCGGGTGCCGCCCAGCAGGTTCACCATGACCGACGCCGGGGTGAGCGGGGACGGATCGCCGAGCGGAAGATCAGCTACAGCGCGCAGATGCTGCTCGAACTGGCTGGTGCGGGCGCCGTCCATGCTCCAGTGGCCCGTATTGTGCGGGCGCATCGCCAGCTCATTCACAGCCACGCTGCCGTCCGGCAGGTCGAACAGCTCCACCGCAAGCATGCCCACCACCCCGAGATCATCAGCGATCCGGCGCGCAAGGGCCTGGATCTCCTGCTGGCGCTGGTCGGACAGCCCTGGGGCGGGGGCGGCTACACGGAAGCACACGCTGTTGCGCTGCTCGCTCTCCACCACCGGGTAGGACACGCTGTCCCCACCGGGTCGGCGCGCCACCTGGGCGGAGAGCTCACGCACAAACGGCACCTTCTCCTCGCCGAGCAGGGGCTCATCCCCGAGCCAATCAGCTGCCTCAGCGGAGCTGGTCACGATCGCCACACCGTGCCCGTCGTAGCCGCCGCGGGCGGTCTTCACCACCAGCTCACCGCCTGCTTCTGCGATTGCGGCATCAAGCTCTTCGGCGCTGCTGATCCGCCACCAGCGCGGGCAGGGATGGCCGAGCTCAGTGAGACGCTCACGCATTATCAGCTTGTCCTGCGCGTGCAGCAGCGCCTGGGAGCCGGGCCGCACCCGCACTCCGGCACCCTCCAGGGAGCGCAGGATCGCTGGCGGCACATGTTCGTGGTCAAAGGTGATCGCGTCAACCGTCTTCGCGAAGGCGGTGACAGCGTCCGGGTCATCATGGCGGCCCTGGTGCACCGAGGCAGCCACCTGCGCGGCTGATTCGTCCGGACTGGTGGCCAGAACGGAGATGGAGATCCCCAGTTCGATCGCGGCGGGGATCATCATTCGGGCGAGCTGCCCGCCTCCCACCACGCCGATGGAGCGGACCGGGGGCAGCGAAGCGTCAGATGCAGTCACGTGCATCATTCTAGGCGCTGTGCCGCGGGCCGGGCGCGAGGGCGCACTGTTCCTCACGCCACGGCTGTGCACCTCAGGCCAGCGGGGCGCCGACCGTGCTCAGGCGTGGCGTGCTCAGGTGTGGGGCGGCCGCGGAACAGCAGCGCGCTGCTGGCGGCGCTCACGGCGGCTCATCACCCTGCCGGTGCCCAGACCGGTGCCGCCGGTGCTGGAGAACAGCTCTTCACCGGGATCCTCGTCACCGCCGGGTGCCGTGATGAGGAAGATGCCGAAGCAGGCCGGTTGCTCCTGCAGCAGCTCCAGGCGCCCGCCGTCATCCTCCACCAGGGTGCGTGCAAGCGCGAGGCCCACACCGGTCCCGGTGGACTGGGACCCTTGAACGCTGCGCTCGAAGATGGCATTGCCGAGCTCCGGGTCCACCCCCGGTCCCTCATCCGCCACTTCGATCACGGTGGAGTGTTCGTTGCGGCGCACCTTGAGACTGGTGGTGCCGCCGCCGTGCATCAGAGAGTTTTCGATCAGGGTGGCCACAACCTGCGTGAGCGGGCCGTTCGAGGCCCATACCGGAGCGGAGCGCGGCACCTGAATCCGAAGCTCGCGCTCAGCGTTGCGGAAGGCGTGCTTCCACTCCTCGCCCTGCTGCACCAGCACCTGGCGCAGCTCCACCACCCCGGGGGTTCGGCGCTGCGAGGAGCGCGGCGCGTTGATGAGATCGTGCACCACCTGGGTGAGGCGGTCCACCTGTTCCAGGGACACTCGGGCCTCCTCGCGCACCGATTCCTCCGAGCTCATGGCGAGGATCTCATCCAGTCGCATCGACAGTGCAGTCAGTGGTGTGCGCAGCTGGTGGGACGCGTCGGAGGCGAGAGCGCTCTCCGCTTCAAGCCGCTCGGTCAGGGCGATGCCGGACTTGGTGAGCTCCACCGCGACAGTGTCGATCTCGGCAATGCCGGAGGGCTGCCACTGGGTGCGGGTACGGCCGCTGCCGAGCTCTTCGGCACGTTTGGTGAGGGTGGTCAGGGGGGCGGCGATCCGCTGCGCCTGCCAGAGCGCCACCGATACCGCGATTGCGATTGCGCTCAGCGCGGTGAGGATGATCAGCACCACGGCGCCGCCCGTGTGGTAGCGGACATCGCTCTGCGGGATGGACACCGTCACCACCTGCCGGTTGGAACCGGCCGCGGACACCACCACGGGATCCTGCCCGGGGCTCTCCCCCGCTTGGATGATCTGACCGTTGTGCTCCAGGGAGATGTGCACGTTGAGATCCGGCGTCTGATCCACGAACTGCTGCAACATCGCCTGATCCGGCAGCTGACCGCTGTTGAGACGCGAATCCGTGGCCGTGACCACGGTCTGCAACAGGGTGCGACCGGAGTTGCTGAGGTTGTTCTGCACCAGCGTCAGCCAAGCGGTGCCGAGCGGAATGCCGAGCAGCAGGACCACGAGCAACACCGAGACGAGCGTGGCCTGGAGAACGCGCCGCTGCACCCCTAGCCTTCAGCCGGATTTTCGAAGCGGAACCCCACACCGCGCACCGTGGTGATGCGGGTGGGGCGGGCGGCGTCGTCCCCGAGCTTGCGGCGCAGCCAGGAGATGTGCATGTCCAGAGTCTTCGTGCTGCCCCACCAATCAGCCCCCCACACTTCGCGCATGAGGTCATCACGGGTCACCACGCTGCCGGCTTCCCGCATCAGCACGTTCAGCAGGTCGAACTCCTTAGCGGACAGGGTCAGCTCCTCCTCGCCCACGTAGACACGGCGGGCCGACGCATCCAGCGCCACTCCGTTGATCTCGTAGACGTCAGTGGCCTCGTCCACGCTCTGGCTGCGGCGCAGCAGTGCGCGGATGCGGGCCTGCAGCTCTCCCAGCCGAAACGGCTTGGTGACGTAGTCATCTGCGCCTGCGTCCAGGCCCACCACCGCGTCTACTTCATCAGCGCGGGCGGTGAGGATGAGGATTGGGGCGAGCATGCCGCCTTTGCGCAGCCGACGGGCCACTTCCAGACCGTCGATATCGGGCAGGCCAAGGTCCAGGATGACGAAGTCGATCGGACCGGATCCTGCCGCGGCAGCCAGCGCCTCCACCCCTCGGGAAGCCCGGACCACGGTGTAGCCTTCGCGGTCCAATGCTCGGGAGAGCGGTTCAGCGATTGCGGAGTCATCCTCAACAAGCAGCATTCGAGTCACAGCATCATCCTAACGGGGCGGGTCCGCAGCCCGTCACCGATCCACCACGATGAGGCTCGCGGCCGCTCGTTCCAGCTCCACAGCACGGACATCTCCGATCCCGGCGAGCTCCTCGGTCCATTCGGCCTTCCGCCTGAATCCGCCGGGGAAGGAGCGGTCGATCGCGTCGGCCGTATCCCCGTCCACTACCACCGCTCCGGGCTGGGCGATGCCCTCCAGACGCGCTGCGAGGTTGACCTTGGGACCGAACACGTCCCCGTAGCGGGAGAACATGTGCCCCCAGGCCAGGCCTACACGCACCTTCGGCAGCTCGGGGTTCGTCTCAATCGTCTCCGCGATCGACAGGGCAATCCGCACACCATCCTCAGGTGTGTCCGCCAGGAACATGATCTCATCGCCCACGGTCTTGACCACGCGACCGCCGCCCTCGGAGATGATGTCGCGGCACACTCCCTCGAAGTCCTTGATCACGTCCGCCAGCTCGAAGCCGTCCACGGACTGGGCGAGCCGGGTGAACTGCACCAGGTCCGCAAACGCGATGGCTCGGGGCAGAGGCATCGCCTCATCTCCCCAGTCCTCGCCCACACTGCGCAGGATCTCGGAGCCGGCGCGGGCGGTGTAGGAGGCGAGCTGGCGGCGGAAGGCGTACAGCACCTGCTGTTCGAACGTTTCGATGAGCTCGGGGGTGCGTTCCAGCATGAGCATGCGGGCCTGGCTGTCACTGAGCTTGCCGCCGGCCTTTGCCTCATCCACGAGCGCTTCGGTCAGCCACATGGCGAGCCTTCCCATATGGAAGCCGAAGCCGCGGGCGAAGTTGACGAACGTCTCCTCACTGATGGCCCCCTCTTCCACGAGAGCGCTGAGGTCTCCGATCGCTTCAGCGTCCTCGTCGGTGAACACGGCCGTGTCATGTTCGATGCCGCCGAAGCCCATGCCTCGCCAGTACTGGGCGCTGAGCGCTTCCGGAACCCCCTGGATCTCCTCGAGATCGCGCCGGGAGTACTTGCGCGGGCCGTGCAGCAGAACACGCTCCAGCGCGCCGACGCTCTGGCGGACCCGGGCGAACCGCTTGTTCAGCTGCTGCGGCACGGTCATCTCGGCGGTGGTTGTGGGGACGAACTCCTCCGTCTCCTCCAGTGGCTCAGCCGAGTTCATCGTGCCGCGACTCCTTTCTGCTGCGCCTGAGCGGACGGGGGTGTGAGGTGAACGTCTCCGGAGGACAGGGCCACCTCGGATGAGTCCGGGAGCCGGATGATCAGCTGACCGCCGGGGTCGATGCCGATCGCGGTGCCGGTGAGCTCCTTGTGCCCGCCGCCCCGGACCACGCTGACCACCCTACCCACTGTGATGCAGTTCTCTCCATACTCCTCGCGCAGTCGGTGGAAAGATTCTGTGGAGGATTCTGCCTGTTCAACGCGGTCAAGCACCGCATTCGTCACCGCCCGCGCTGCGCTGCGCCCCAGATCCTCGCCCCCGCCCGACGCATCCTCCCACCCGCCGGGCATCAGCTCGGACAGCGTTCCCGCACGGGCCAGCATCGGCTCTGCGCTGTCCATCCGACCGCGCAGGTTGATGCCGATGCCGATGGCCAACCGCTCGGAGTGCGCCTGCTCTGCCTGCCCGGTGGGGGGCGATGAGTCCGTGTGCGCAGCGCAGAGGATCCCGGCCATTTTGCGCTCGCCTGGGATCAGCAGGTCATTGGGCCATTTGATGCTGATCGCCGGTGCCGCTGGGGAGTCGGCGCTGCCGGCTGCAGTGATGATGGCGGTGAGCGCGTCCACCGCTGCGAGGGCGGTCAGCAGCGGGTACCAGCCCCACTGTTCACGCGGCAGGCGGGGGGTGATGACGATGGTGAGCGCCAGTGAATCGCCGGGGCGGTTCACCCAGGTGCGGCCCTGCCGGCCGCGTCCTGCGCGCTGATCGAGGGTGCCCACCGCAAACGGCGGCGACTGGCTGATGAACGGCTCCTGACGCACCAGATCATTGGTGGAGGAGGCATGCTGGAGCAGGGTCAGCGGCGCGGTCATGGCGTAGGATCCTTGTGTTCTGCCCAGGTGATCAGGAGCAACAGTGAACGAGCATACGCGAACCACCACAACCGAGCAGCGTCTGGCCGATCTGGACCAGCGGTTCGCGCAGGCTGTGACCGAGGCTGGCCAGACTGCCGTTCAGAAGCAGCATGCACGCGGGAAGAAGACCGCCCGCGAGCGCATCGACGATCTACTCGATGAGGGCTCGTTTGTGGAGACCGACAGGTTCGTGCGCCACCAGTCGCATGCGTTCGGACTGGACAAGCGCCGGCCGGACGGGGACGGCATCATCACCGGGTACGGCACGATCGACGGCCGCCAGGTGTGCGTGTATTCGCAGGACTTCACCGTGTTCGGCGGCAGTCTGGGCGAGGCGCACGGCCGGAAGATCCAGAAGGTGCAGGACCTTGCGCTGAAGATCGGGGTGCCGATCATCGGCATTCTGGACGGTGGCGGCGCCCGCATCCAGGAGGGTGTGGGGTCGCTGGCCGCGTTCGCGGGGATCATGCGCCGTAATACACGCGCCTCCGGCGTGATTCCGCAGATCTCCCTGGTGATGGGGCCGGCTGCCGGCGGGGCTGTGTACTCCCCCGCGCTGACGGATTTCATCGTCATGGTGGACAAGACCAGTCACATGTTCATCACCGGCCCGGACGTGATCCGCACGGTGACCGGTGAGGATGTGGGCTTTGAAGAGCTCGGCGGGGCCCGCACCCATTCCGGCACCTCCGGCGTGGCGCACTATATGGCCCCGGATGAGGATGACGCCATCGAGTATGTGAAGGACCTGCTCTCCTTCCTGCCGGCGAACACCCTGTCCGACGCGCCCTTCCTGCCCACCGATCCTGCCGGCGAGCCGGGCGCTGAGGACCGGGCGCTGGATGGGCTGATCCCGGATTCGCCGAACCAGCCGTATGACATGCTCACCGTGATCCGCACCGTGCTGGATGATGGGGACTTCCTCGAGGTGCAGCCGAACTACGCGCAGAATGTCGTGATCGGCTTCGGCCATGTGGAGGGTCAGAGTGTGGGTGTGATCGCGAATCAGCCTGCGCACTTCGCCGGCACTCTGGACATCAACGCCTCGGAGAAGGCTGCCCGGTTCGTGCGCCTGTGCGACGCATTCAATGTTCCGGTGCTGACCGTGGTGGACACTCCGGGCTTCCTGCCGGGCACCGATCAGGAGTGGAACGGCATCATCCGCCGCGGCGCCAAGCTGCTGTACGCCTACGCGGAGGCGACTGTCCCGCTGATCACCCTGATCACGCGGAAGGCGTACGGGGGCGCCTATATCGTGATGGGATCAAAGGATCTTGGCGCGGATATCAACCTGGCCTGGCCCACCGCGCAGATCGCGGTGATGGGCGCGCAGGGCGCCGTGAACATTCTGCACCGGCAGACTCTGCGCGCCGCGCAGGAGGAAGGCCGGGATGTGGAGGCGGAGCGCCAACGGCTCACCCAGGAGTTCGAAGACACTTTCGCCACCCCGTATCTGGCTGCTGAACGCGGCTGGATCGACGGCGTCATCCAGCCGCGCGATACACGCCGGGAGATCTCCGCTGCGCTGCGGATGCTGCGCACCAAGCGCGATGTGCTGCCCACCAAGAAGCACGGGAACATTCCACTATGAGCACCTCCCCCGACCCCGGCGCCCTGCAGGCTGCCGGACCAAGCTCGGTCCGGCT
The DNA here is from genome assembly GCA_947252755.1 of uncultured Dermabacter sp. GTDB lineage: Bacteria > Actinomycetota > Actinomycetes > Actinomycetales > Dermabacteraceae > Helcobacillus. The sequence continues at coordinate 53,940 of CAMXWV010000005.1, read as the reverse complement.
GGTCTCCGGCAAGCTCTCCGACACCGAGCTCGCTGCGATCGCCGTCGCGGTGTCCGCGCTGAGCGTGGTGTCCCGGGAAGAAGCGCATGAGCGCGCGCTCGCAGCACGTGCCGGCGGCAGTGATTCCGGGTGGACGCAGCCCACGCATCGTCTTGCCCGCGGCCATGAGCTTCGGGGAGATAAAGGGCCTGCTGCCTGGCGTTTCAGTCACCGCTGACGCAGCTCTCAGCACGATTTCGGTTCACTGTCCCCGGGACAGGGAAGATGCCGCGTCGATACACTCGGCGCATGACTGAACGCACTGCATCCGCTGTTGACCGCATCGCTGACTCATACGTGGAGAAGGCAGTGGCTGCCGACCCGCTGCTGGCCACCGCGCTGGGAGTTCCCGGCCACGACCGCGAGATGTCGGACTTCTCCCCCGCCGCTCTGGAGCGCGAAGCAGACCTGATGCGTTGCACCCTGCGCGAGCTCGATGCCGCTGAGCAGCGCGAGCGCCTGGACGAGCAGGATCGGGTGACGATCGCCGCGATGCGCGACCGCTTCCAGCTCGCCCTTGCCATGCACGAGAAGCTGATTCCCCACTCCACGGTTAACAACATCTCCTGCCCGCTGCAGGCGGTCCGCTCCGTGTTCGACCAGATGCCTTCTACAACCGGTGAGCACTGGGATGTGATCGCTGACCGTCTGGCCGCGATCCCACAGGCCTTGGACTCGTTCGCCCACTCGCTGCGCTACGCCGCTGATCGGGGTGTTCTCTCCCCACAGCGCCAATTGCAGATCGGCGCGGATGAAGCCCGCGGCTTTGCAGAAACCGGCGGCTTCTTCGACGAGTTCATTCAGGCCGTTCCGGCTGACCTGCCTGAGCCGCTGCAGCGGAAGCTGGCGGATGCGTCGGCCATGGCACGCGGCGCCTACGCCGCGATCGCCAACGAGCTCGAGAGCCTGATGAGCCAGGCTCCGGCCGCCGATGCCGTAGGCGAGGAGGTCTACCGCCTGTTCTCCTACAGCTTCCTGGGCGCCCAGATCGACCTGGATGACACCTACGAGTGGGGTGTGCAGGAGCTGCTGGCGATCGTGGCGGAGCAGAAGGAGATCGCTGCGCGGCTGAATCAGCACTATGGCAACGGCGGCGGTGACTCGATCCAGGCGGCGGAGGCAAGCCTCAACGCGGACGGGCGATATCTGCTGCACGGCACCGACGCCCTCCAGCAGTGGATGCAGCAGCTGTCTGATCGGGCGGTGGCGGATCTGAACGGCTCCCATTTCGATATTCCACAGGAGCTGCACCGCCTGGAGTGCATGATCGCCCGCACCGGTTCCGGCGGCATCTACTACACGCCGCCGAGCGAAGATCTCAGCCGTCCGGGCCGCATGTGGTGGGATGTGCCGGACGGCGTGGCGGACTTCCACACCTGGCAGGAGACCACCACCGTGTACCACGAGGGGGTTCCCGGTCATCATCTCCAGTGCGGCATTCAGGCGATGCAGGCAGCGCAGCTGAATCGCTGGCGGGCATCCTTCTGCTGGATCTCCGGCCACGGTGAAGGCTGGGCACTGTATGCGGAGCGGCTGATGGATGAGCTCGGCTTCCTCTCCGCCGACGCGGACCGACTGGGCATGCTGTCCGCGCAGCGGATGCGCGCCGGGCGCGTGGTGCTGGACATCGGTCTGCACTGCGGCAAGCCGGTGCCCGCGGAGTTCGGCGGCGGCGAATGGACATATGACAAGGCGTGGGAGTTCATGACCGATCACTGGGGCATTGAAGAGAACCAGCGCCGCTTCGAGCTGCACCGATACCTCGGCTGGCCCGGCCAGGCCCCCTCCTACAAGGTGGGGCAGCGGATCTGGGAGCGGCTGCGGCGTGAGTCGACGCTGGATTCCCGAGAGTTCCATGAGCGGGCGCTGCGCCTGGGCTCTCTGCCGCTGGACATCCTCGAGCAGGTGCTTGCGGACGAATCCGCTGCGCCGAACGGAGCAGACGCATGAGCAGCCTTCCGGAGTATGATCCGCTGCTGCTGCTCGCTTCGGGGTCATCGGGCCGACGCGAACTGCTGACCCGCGCTCGGATCGATTTTCGGGCACGTGCGGCGGACGTCGATGAGGATGCGGTGCTGACCGCGGCCATGTCCGCTGCGGACGGCCTCACCCCCGATGAGCAGGTGCTGGTGCTGGCACGCGCAAAAGCGCAGGCTGGCCTGGAGGCTTCAGACGGTGGGTATGTGGTGCTCGGCTGTGATTCGATGCTCGAGGTTGATGGGCAGGTGCTCGGCAAGCCTCACACGGCGGAGCGAGCACGGGAACGATGGCGGCAGCTGCGTGGCCGCAGCGGGATCCTGCACACCGGTCATTGGCTGATCGATGACCGCGATGCGGAGGACGGCGGCTCGGGCGCTGCTCTTGGCGCTGCCGCGTCCACTGTGGTGCATTTTGCTGCCATCACCGATGCCGAACTGGATGCGTATATCGCCACCGGTGAGCCGCTCGGTGTGGCTGGCGCGTTCACCATCGATGGGATCGGCGCTCCGTTCATCGAGCGGATCGAAGGGGACCCGTCCACCGTGGTGGGTCTGTCCCTGCCGCTGCTGAGGACCCTGCTGGCAGAGATCGGGATGCCGATCTCCGCCCTGTGGACCGTGCCAGCGGCGCACGATCAGGAATGAGCGGGAGACCAGCGGCTCATATATGCTCGTAGCTCGGCGCCAGTCGCCGCTGCACACGATTCAGCAAAGGACCCGTGAATGTCTTCTCGTCGTTCGCCGTATCGCCCGTTCACCACGGTGCTCATCGCTAATCGCGGAGAGATCGCTGTGCGCATTGCCCGGGCGTGCCGTGATTCGGGTCTGCGCTCCGTGGCAGTGTATTCGGACAGTGACCGCGGAGCGCTGCATACGAAGGCCGCTGATGAGGCATACGCGCTCGGCGGCACCACCGCGGCGCAGTCCTATCTGGTGGTGGACAAGCTGCTGGACATCGCCCACCGCGCGGGGGCGGACGCGGTCCATCCCGGTTACGGGTTCCTTGCGGAGAACGGCGAGTTCGCGCAGGCGGTCATGGACGCGGGTCTGGTGTGGATCGGACCCCCGCCGCACGCGATCGACTCGCTCGGCGACAAAGTCTCCGCGCGGCATATCGCCCAGCGCGCCGGCGCCCCTCTGGTGGCCGGAACGAAGGACCCGGTGAAAAGCTCCGACGAGGTCATTGAATTCGCTCGGGAGCACGGTCTGCCGATTGCGATCAAAGCGGCATTCGGCGGCGGCGGCCGCGGACTCAAGGTGGCGCGGGAGCTTGGCGAGGTGCGCGAACTGTACGACTCGGCCGTGCGTGAAGCAGTGTCGGCATTCGGCCGCGGCGAATGCTTCGTGGAGCGCTATCTTGACGCACCGCGACACGTGGAGACGCAGTGCCTGGCGGACTCCCACGGCACCGTGCAGGTGGTCTCCACCCGTGACTGCTCCTTGCAGCGCCGGCACCAGAAGCTGGTGGAGGAGGCGCCGGCGCCGTTCCTGTCCCAGGCGCAGAACCGCCAACTCGTGGAGTCCTCGAAGGCGATCATGCGGGAAGCCGGCTACGTGGGCGCGGGCACCTGCGAGTTCCTGGTGGGCCGTGACGGCACGATCAGCTTCCTTGAGGTCAACACCCGTCTGCAGGTGGAGCACCCGGTCTCCGAGGAGATCGCGGGCGTTGACCTGGTGCGCGAACAGTTCCGCATTGCCATGGGCGAAGAGATCAGCAGTGAGGACCCGCAGGTGCGCGGGCACTCCTTCGAGTTCCGGATCAACGGTGAGGACGGCGGCCGCGGCTTCCTGCCCTCGCCCGGCCCGGTGAAGGTGTTCGAAGCCCCCTCCGGCCCCGGCGTCCGCGTCGACTCCGGTGTTCGCGCCGGCGACGAGATCTCCGGCAACTTCGACTCCATGCTCGCCAAACTGATCATCACCGGTGCTACCCGCACAGAGGCGCTGCAACGCGCTCGGCGGGCCCTGGACGAGTTCCGCATTGACGGCCTGCCCACGGTGCTGCCCTTCCACCGCATGATCGTGAATGACCCGGCGTTTGCCCCGGAGAATCCTGAAGAGCCGTTCTCCGTCCACACTCGCTGGATCGAAACCGAGTGGACCGGCACGATTCCGCCGGCGCCGCTGCCCACGCCCGGCGCAGAGCCGGAAGACCGCGAGAACGTGGTGGTGGAAGTGGATGGTCGGCGCGTGGAGGTGTCCCTGCCCGCGTCGCTGCGCGCGCCGCGAGCCCCCGTGGCTCGCCGCCGGCGCACTAGCCGCAGCGGAGCGGGCCCGGCAGCAGCCGGCGGCACCACAGTGGCATCCCCGATGCAGGGCACCATCGTGAAGGTCATGGTGGAAGAAGGCCAGAGCGTTGCCGACGGGGACCTGCTGCTCGTGCTGGAGGCGATGAAGATGGAGCAGCCGATCACCGCGCACCGTTCCGGCATCGTCAAGAACCTGGACGCCGAAGTGGGCGCCACCGTCTCCGCCGGCGCCGCGCTCTGCTCGATCGACGACTGAACCCCACCGGGGCCGTTCACTCCGCCGGTAGGATCGGGGCATGACAGCACCGATCGATCAGCCGGTTTATGATGCGCCGGCTGCGGCAGCCCAGATCCGCGCCACCTCCGGCATCAGCTCCTTTGACATCTGCGTCACGCTCGGCTCCGGCTGGGCCGGCGCCGCGGATCTGCTCGGCACCGAACTGTGGTCCGCCCCCGCCCACACCGTTCCCGGCTTCACCACGCCGGCAGTGGACGGCCATGTAGGCACGCTGCGCGCGATTGAAGCGGCCGAAACCGGGGCTCGCGTGCTTGTGCTCGGCGCTCGCACCCACTTCTACGAAGGGCGAGGCACCGATGCGGTTGTGCACGGCATCCGCACTGCTGCCGCGCTCGGCGTCCGCACCGCGATCCTCACCAATGGCTGCGGCGGACTCAACCGCGACTGGACGCCGGGCACCCCGGTGCTGATCAGCGATCACATCAACTTCACGGGCGCGCACCCCCTGGTGGGAGCCCAGTTCGTGGACCAAACCGAGGTGTACTCCCAGCAGCTGCGCGAACTCGCGCGCTCCGTGGATCCGTCGCTGGCTGAAGGCGTCTATATGCAGTTCTCCGGACCCACGTACGAGTCTCCTGCTGAAGTGCGGATGGCCGGTGTGCTCGGAGCTGACCTGGTGGGCATGTCCACGGTAATGGAGGCGATTGCCGCCCGGGCCGCCGGCATGGAAGTGCTCGGCCTGTCTCTGGTGACGAACCTTGCCGCGGGCATCTCCCCCACGCCGCTGTCCCATCAGGAGGTCATCGACGCGGGTCAAGCCGCCGCCCCGCGCATTTCACGCCTGCTCGCTGAGGTGATCCAGCGGATCGGAGCTGAGCAGCCGGTGAATGATGCGCCGTCCACCGAAACTGCTGATCTGACGACTGAAGGACAGTGATGACCTCCCTCTCCCCCGCCCTGCTCGAGGAGGCCCGCGCATGGCTGGCCGATGACCCGAACCCCGCCACTCAGCGCGAGCTTCAGGAACTGTTGGATGCTGCCGAGGCTGGTGAAGCGGGCGCCGCTGCGCAGCTGCGGGACTGCTTTTCAGGCTTGCTGCAGTTCGGCACGGCTGGGCTGCGGGGCAGGATGGGGCCCGGCCCTTCCCGCATGAACACCTCCGTGGTGTCCCTGGCGGCTGCCGGCATCGGCGCCTACCTGGCGGATGCCGTGGGCTCGGCGCGCATTGTCATCGGGTTTGACGCACGCCATCACTCCCGAGAGTTCGCCGAGACCAGCGCGCAAGTCCTCACCGCGGCCGGGCATGAAGTGATGCTGATGCCGGCCCCGTGGCCCACTCCGATCACGGCATTCGCGGTGCGCCGCCTCCGGGCCGATGCCGGGATTCAAGTGACCGCCTCCCATAATCCTGCAGCGGACAACGGCTACAAGGTGTACCTGGGCGGCCGCGCCGCAAGCACTGACGGCAACGGAGTGCAGATCGTGCCGCCTGCCGATGCGGACATCGCAGCGGCGATCAGCGCCGTGGGGCCGGTGCGGCAGATTCCCCGCGCTGAATCCGGCTGGAGCGTGCTCGGCGGTGAGATCCAGGGCGAGTATGTGCAGGCGATCCAGGACGTCCTGGTGGAGGGGGCGCCGCGTGAACTCAGCATCGTGCACACCTCCATGCACGGGGTGGGGCACGACACGGTGATGACAGCACTGTCTCAAGCGGGCTTCCTCACGGTCCATGCGGTGGGCGAACAGGCGGATGCGGACCCCGATTTCCCCACTGTGGCCTTTCCAAACCCGGAGGAGAAAGGCGCGATCGATCTGGCTCTCGCCAAGGCCCGCCAGGTGGGCGCTGATCTGGTGATCGCGAATGATCCTGATGCTGACCGCTGCGCGGTGGCGGTGCATGATCCGCGCGCTGGCGATTGGCGGATGCTCAGCGGGGATGAGCTCGGCGCTCTGCTGGGCGTCTACATGCTGAGTGTCAAGGGGGTGCAGGGCACGGTAGCGAACTCAATCGTCTCCTCCCGCTGGCTCGGTGCGATCGCCGCCGGCGCCGGCGCTGCCGCGGCCCAAACCCTCACCGGGTTCAAGTGGATTGCCCGCACCCCCAACCTCGTGTACGGGTACGAGGAGGCGATCGGATTCTGCGTGCTTCCCGAAGTGGTGCGGGACAAGGATGGCATCAGCGCTGCGCTCGCTGCCGCGCAGCTCGCCGCTATCGTCAAAGCCAACGGCGGCAGCCTGATCGATCTGCTGGACCAGATGGCGCGTGAGCATGACCTGTTCATGACCAGCCAGCTCTCGATCCGGGTGGAGGACCTCTCCCGGATCGGGCAGATGATGCAGCGTCTGCGGGTGAACCCGCCCGGGGAGCTGAACGGGTCGCCGACAAGCGTCACCGACCTGTCTCAGGGGTCCGTAGACACCACGGGCCTGCCGCCCACAGACGGCATCGTGCTGCTGGCACAGGATGAGACGCGGGTGATTGTGCGCCCGTCGGGCACGGAGCCGAAGCTGAAGTGCTACCTGGAGGTGGTGCAGCACCTGGAGGAGACGACGAGCCGTGAGGACGTCACCGCCGCGCGACAGCGCGGAGCTGAGGCGCTGGCGCGCACCGCCGAACAGATCCGCGGTGTGCTCGGCGCCTAGTCAAGCTCGTCGCGACCGGTCAGCTCGCTGAGGATAGCGCGGGAGCCGGACAGGCCCAGGCGGTCTGCTCCAGCCGCGATCATGGCCCGGGCCGCCTCGAGTGTGCGGATGCCGCCGGATGCTTTGACACCCATGGTCTTTCCAACCGTGGCGCGCATAAGCCGCACGGCGTACTCGGTGGCGCCGCCGGCGGGGTGGAATCCGGTGGAGGTCTTCACGAAGTCCGCGCCGGCGTTCTGAGCGGCGCGGCACGAGGCCACGATCTGCTCATCGCTCAGCACCGCAGATTCGATGATCACCTTCAGCAGCGCAGTCGGGATCGCTTCGCGCACCACGCGGATCTCCTGCTCGGTGAACGCGGCATCTCCGGCAGCCGCACGCCCCACATTGATCACCATGTCCACTTCGGCCGCGCCCTTGGCTACGGCGTCCTTCGCCTCTGCCGCTTTGATCTCCGGAGCGTGCTGACCGGAAGGAAAGCCGCACACGGTGGCCACTGCCACGCTGGCAGCAACCGGCAGCATCGAAGGTGACACGCAGATGGCGAAGGTGCCGAGCTGCTCAGCCTCCCGAGCAAGCGCTGCCGCATCCGCCGGGGTGGCTTCGGGTGCGAGCAGGGTGTGGTCGATCAGCTGCGCGAGCTGCTCAGCAGTCAGGTCCGACGCGTTCGCCGCAAGGGCGTTCTGGTTCTCAGTCATGGCGCTATTCTGTCAGCTCTGCGACAGGTTCAGCTGCTCGCAGGCGCAGTGCGCGCCGCCGCTGGCTGCTGCCGCGGTGTTGCCGGCTGCTGGCGGTGCGCTGCCTAGACTGGTGACTCGTGACCGACCCTGCCGATCCTCTCGATTCCGCCTCCCCGGCTCGGCGCATCGTGCTGCTAGCGGGACCGTCGGGCAGTGGGAAAGGGCGCCTTGGGCATCTGGTGGGCCTACCGGTGGTGGCGCTGGATGACTTCTACCGTGACCACACAGAGCCCGGGCTGCCTGAGCGATACGGCATCATCGACTGGGATCACCCGCTCACTTGGGATCGCGACGGGGCGCTCGCGGCGCTGGCTGACCTAGCCCGCTCAGGAACCGCGCGTGTGCCGATCTATTCGATTCCGCAGTCGCGCCAAGTCGGAGTGCGGGAGCTGAGCGCGGGGCACTCGCCGCTGGTTCTCGCCGAGGGCATCTTCGCTGCTGAGCTGGTGGCGCCGCTGCGTGAGGCTGGGCTGCTGGCCGACGCGATTGTGCTGAAACGTCCGCGTCCCGTGGTGTTCGCCCTGCGTTTGGCACGCGATCTGCGAGAGTCGCGCAAGCCTTTGCCTGCGCTGGTCGCCCGCGGCTGGGGGCTCACCCGGTCGCAGCGTGCGGATGTGGACCGGTGGGCGGCCGCGGGAATGCGGCCGATGGGTCTGAAGCCTGCGGTCGCACATGTGCGGCGCTTGGGCGGCGCGCCACCCGCTGCGGGGCGCTTCAGGCGATCCGGTCGAGCACTCGAGAAGGCTGCGCGAACGGGGCACGGTCCGCGCTGATGGTGAACGCGTTCTGAATCGCGTCGATGGCGCGATCGAACTTCTCCGGGGTGTCCGTGTGCAGAACGGCGAGGATGTCCCCCGCGCGAACTGATTCGCCGAGCACTCGGTTCAGCACCACGCCCGCTTCCGCCTGGACGGGTGCGGCGGGCCGGGAGCGGCCAGCACCCAGGCGCCAAGCGGCAACGCCGACGCTGAGCGCGTCCAGGTTCGTGACCGTGCCGGAATCGGCGGCCACGATCTCGTGGGTGTGACGGGCCGCTGGCAGGGCCGCGTCCGGATCCCCGCCCTGCGCGGCGATCATGGCGCGCCAAGTGTCCATCGCCTGCCCGTTCTGCAGTGCCCTCTCAACGTCAGCGTCCGGCTGTCCAGCGGCGGCGAGCATCTCACGCGCAAGCGCAACGGTGAGCTCCACCACGTCAGCGGGGCCGCCGCCGGCGAGCACCTCAATGCTCTCCTGCACCTCCAGGGCGTTGCCCACGGTGCGGCCGAGCGGCGTGGACATATCCGTCAGCAGCGCCACGGTGCGCACTCCGGCATCGGTGCCCAGGTCCACCATGGTGCGCGCCAGCTCCCGAGCCTTCGCCTCCTCGCGCATGAACGCCCCGGCTCCGGTTTTCACGTCCAGGGTGAGGGAAGCGGTGCCTTCCGCGATCTTCTTGGACATGATCGAGGAGGCGATCAGCGGAATTGAGTCCACGGTTCCGGTGATGTCTCGCAGCGCGTACAGCTTCTTATCGGCGGGGGCGAGGGCGGCTCCTGCGGCGCAGACCACGGCGCCCGGGCCGGCCAGCTGCTGCATGATCTGCTCAGTGCTGAGGTCAGCACGCCAGCCCGGGATCGATTCAAGCTTGTCCAGGGTGCCGCCGGTATGGCCGAGTCCCCGTCCGGACAGCTGCGGGACCGCCGCTCCGAAGGAGGCGACGAGCGGTGCGAGCGGCAGGGTGATCTTGTCCCCCACTCCGCCTGTGGAGTGCTTGTCCGTCGTGGGCTTGGTGAGCTGCTCAAAGCCCATCCGCTCGCCGGAGTCGATCATCGCTTGGGTCCACTGTGCGATCTCGCGGCGGTTCATGCCATTGAGGAAGATCGCCATGGCAAGCGCCGCCATCTGCTGTTCGCCGATCACGCCGCGGGTGTACGCGTCGAGCGTCCAGGCGATCTGCTCCGGGCTGAGCGTGCCGCCGTCGCGTTTGGTGTGGATCACGTCGACGGCGTCGAACGGCTCCACAGCCGGCCGTTCAGCAGCGTCTCCAGCGAGGGGAAGCTCAGTCATGGTTCTGGTCCTTCACGGTGGCGGTTGATGACGGTGCGCTAGCCAGATCCTGCTGGCCGAAGGCCTGCGGCAGCAGCCCGTCCAGACCGCACTCCCCATGCGGGGTGAGGATGACGAAGCTGTTCGAGGCATGCTCAGCGATCAGCTGGCGGCACCGCCCGCAGGGCATGATCACCTCACCGAAGCCGTTGACGCACACGAACTGTTCCAGCTGTCCGGCGCCGCGTGCGACCAGCTCGGACACCAAGCCGCATTCAGCGCAGAGCGTGTTGCCGTAGCCGGCGTTCTCGACGTTGCAGCCGGTGATCACCCGTCCGCTCGTGCTCATCGCTGCGGCTCCCACCCGGTACCCGGAATAGGGAGCGTAGGCGCGGGTGCTGACCTCGTGCGCGCGAGCGCGCAGCTCGGCGAACACTTCGTCTTTTCGCTGCTGCTGGCTGTCCATTCCGGTGCTCACTTGATGTAGGGCTCTCCGTCAGCGGCGGGGACGCGGACGCGGCCCACGAACCCGGCCACCGCCAGCAGCGTCACCACGTAGGGAAGCATGTTCATGAACTCACTGGGCACCGTCAGCTTCTCGATCTCCGCCGGTAGCGGGGAGGAGGACAGGATGCTGAGGTTCTGCTGCAGGGCGGTAGCGAACGCGAAGAACAGCGCTGCCAGCGCCGCGCCCACCGGGTGGTACCGGCCCAGGATCATTGCAGCGAGCGCAATGTATCCCTTGCCTGCGGAGATCTCGTTGGAGAATGCCACGCCGGTGCCGATGGTGAGGGTGGCACCGCCAAGGCCTGCCACAGCGGAGCCCAGCAGCACATTGGAGATGCGGGTGCGGTTCACGTTGATGCCCACGGTGTCAGCCGCGAGCGGGTGTTCGCCCACGGAACGGACCCGCAGACCCCAGCGGGTTTTGAACAGGGCGATGCTGCACCCCGCCACGATCACCCACATGAGGTACACGAGGATGTTCTGGTTGAACAGCATCGGTCCCACGAGCGGGATGTCCGCGAGCACCGGCACCCTGAGATTCGGCAGTTTCAGCGCCGTATTGAACCGTGCCTCATCCTGTTTCATCACCGAGTTGAACAGAAAGCTGGTGAGCCCCACTACGAGCACGTTGAGCACCACCCCAACGATGATCTGCTGCACGTGATAGCCCACGGCAAATGTGGCAAGCAGCCAGCCCATAATGAGCGCCACGATCGGTGCTGCGATCATGCCGATCCAGGGGCTGCCGGTCATGGAGCCTACGAGCGCGGCACCGAATGCACCGAATAGGAGCTGGCCTTCGATCGCGATGTTGATCACGCCGGCGCGTTCGGAGAGCACACCGCTCATCGCACCGAACACGAGCGGTACGGAGAGCGCGAGGGTGGCTTGCAGGAGGAACTCGAGGTTGAGGCTCTGGGCGGACACGGTCCACACCAGGAAGGCGAGCACCCAGAGGATGCCGAAGCCGATCAGCAGGGCCGCCCTGGCGCCTCGTGGCCAGGTGCGGTTGGCGGCCTGCATGAACCAGGCCATGCCGGTGAGGAGCAGCAGGGCGCCGGTGAGCACGGCTGCGGTGGCCTGGGAGGGCAGTTCGATGAGGGTGGGGAAGCCGGCTTCGGTGAAGAAGGATTCGTGCGCGAGTGTGAAGCTGGTGGACTGCCCTTTGACGGCGTTGAGCACGAATACGAGCAGGGAGATGAGGGTGAATACGCTGAGCGCGGTCGGCATCTTCCACCAGCCGGGCAGGCGCCCCTTCTCAACGGCGAGTTCGATGACGTCATCGGACGGGGTGAGGACTGCGTCGGTCATCTCAGGCCTCCTCAGCAGCTGTGGCGGTGGTGGTGGAGCGGCGCTGACGGGTCAGCAGGGACAGTCCAGACCATTTGCGAACAAGCGGTGGAGCAGCGATGAACAGCACCACGAGCGCCTGGATGACTGATACCAGATGGATCGGCACTCCCACGCCCTCCATGTAGCGACCCCCGGTGGTGAGGCCAGCGAACAGGATGCCGGCCAGGATGATGCCGACGGGGCCGGAGCGGCCCAGCAACGCCACGGTGATCGCGTCGAAGCCGATGCTCCCGGCGATATCACGGTTGAGGAACTTCTCGGTGCCGAGCACGTTGACCGCTCCGCCCAAGCCCACCAGGCTGCCGGCCACCACCATCACCAGGAAGCTGGTCAGACCCACGCTGATGCCCGCCACCTGCGCCGCGCGCGGGTTCTCACCCACCGCACGGAACCTGAAGCCCAGCGTGGAGCGGTTCATCAGCCACCAAAGGAATCCGGCAGCCAGGAGCATGACGATGAACCCTGCGTGCAGGCGGAACTCGTCCCCCAGCAGGCGCGGCAGGACCGCGTTCGCCTTCACTGACGGGGACTGCGGTGTGCCCACGTTCGGCGCTCGAAACGCACTGGTCAGCAGCAGCCACGCCAGCAGATTCACGGCGATGAAGTTCAGCATGATCGTGGTGATCACTTCATTGGCACCGAATCGGGCTTTGAGAAAACCGGCGATGCCTCCCCACAGCGCACCGCCGAGAACTCCGGCTGCAAGGGCGGCGATCAGGTGGACCACCGGCGGCAGGGTGAAAGCAAAGCCCACATAGCCGGCAGCGGTGGCGCCGATGATCAGCTGCCCGGTGCCGCCGATGTTGAACATGCCCGCGCGAAAGCCCACGGCCATGCCCAGCGCGGCGATGATCAGCGGCGTGGCTACCGTGAGCGTGTCGATCAGGCGGTACCACCGCAGGGTGGACGTGGGGGCGTGATAGTCGTACACGGCGCCGCGGAAGAGCGCGTCGTACGCGGAAGAGATCGCTGTCCAGGACTCGCGGAAGAAGTCCCCCGGACGGGCAAAGAAGTAGGCGGCGGATTGGCGCACGGCGTCATTGGAGATAAGGATCAGCACGGAGCTGATCAGCAGCGCGAACACGAAGGCCATGATGACCACCGGCGTGCTGCTGCGGCCGATGCGGACTCCGAGGGAGGCCCGCTCCTGCTCAGGAGCGTTCTGCGGGGTGGCTGCGGTGTTCACGCACTGTCTCCTTCAGCGGCGAGAGCTGGGTTCTCAAGAGTGGATCCGCGACTCACTTCGGCTCGCGCATCGTCGGCGGAATAGCCCGCCATCATCAGGCCGAGCACCTCACGGCTCTCATCACCCGGCACAATGCCGAGGATGCGCCCGCGGTACATGACGGCGATGCGGTCAGACAGCTGACTGATCTCATCGAGCTCAGTGGAGACGATGATCACCGGGGTTCCCTTGTCCCGCTCTGCGATGATGCGGCGGTGAAGGAACTCGATTGAGCCCACATCCACGCCGCGGGTGGGCTGGGCGGCGATGAACAGGCTGAGGTCCCGGCTGAGCGCACGGGACATGACCACCTTCTGCTGGTTGCCGCCGGAGAGAGCGCCGACGGGCACATCCACTCCCGTGGTGCGGACGTCGAACTCCTGCACCTGCTGCTCGGCATGCTCACGGATCACGCTCGGCTTCAGGCTCAGCGCGGATCCGAACGGCGCACGGTCATGCTGGTCCAGAACCAAGTTGTCCGCCACGGTGAAGGACTTCAACAGCGCATCCTCGGTGCGGTCTTCGGGAACAAAGCCGACTCCCGCATCCAGAATCTGCTTGGTGGTGCAGCCCAGCAGCTGCCTGCCGTTCAGGGTGATGGAGCCGGTGGCATGACCCTGCAGGCCCATCAGTGCTTCGGCGAGCTGGCTCTGGCCGTTGCCTTCCACGCCGGCTATGCCGAGCACTTCTCCGGCACGCACGTCAAAGCTGACCTCGTCCACGGTGCGAAGACCGGCGGCGTCGATGGTGGTGAGGTCCGTGACCGTCAGAGCGGGCTTTCCATCCTTCGGCGGCTGCTTGTCAAAGCGCAGCTGGACCTGCCGGCCCACCATGAGGTTCGCGAGCTCTCCCAGGTCCGCCGATGGGTTCGCGCTGCCCACGATCTTTCCGCGGCGGATCACGGTGATGCGATCGGCAACCGCTCGCACCTCGCGCAGCTTGTGGGTGATGAACACGATGGAGGTGCCCTCGTCCCGCAGCTGCCGCATGATCTCCATGAGCTCATCGGTCTCCTGCGGAGTCAGCACCGCGGTGGGCTCATCGAGCACCAGGATCCTGGCGCGCCGGGAGAGCGCCTTGATGATCTCTACACGCTGCTGGGCGCCCACCGGAAGATCCTCAACGCGCGCGTCCGGATCGATATCGAAGCCGAACCGCTTGGAGATCTCCAGCACCCGTTCGCGGGCCACCGCCATATCGAGCATGCCGCCCTTAGTGGGCTCGTTGCCGAGCGCAACGTTCTCCGCCACGGTGAACACGGGGATCAGCATGAAGTGCTGGTGCACCATGCCGATGCCGGCAGCCATGGCATCACCGGGGCCTGCGAAGGAGACCTGCTCACCGTCCAGCAGGATGCGCCCGCCGTCCGGCTGGTACAGCCCGTACAGCACGTTCATCAGCGTGGATTTGCCGGCGCCGTTCTCACCCAGGAGGGAATGGATCTCCCCCGGCTCCACCACCAGGTCGATGGAGTCATTGGCGGTGAAGGCGCCGAACCTCTTCGTGATGCCCTGCAGCTCGAGTTTCACGGATGTGCCGTCCTAGTGTGTGCGGAGGAAGCCGGTGGGGCGCTGTCACGCCCCACCGGCTGACCGTTATGCGAGAGCGCGTCGATCAGCCTTGAGGGCTGGCCGGGGACTCAACGGTGATCGTGCCGTCGATGATGTCCTGCTTGAGCTGCTCGACTTCCTTCTTCAGATCATCGGGGACCTGAGAGTCGAACTCATGGAACGGCGCCAGGTTCACGCCTCCGTTCTCCAGGTTGCCCACGTAAGGGGTGTTGTTGAACTCTCCGTTCATGGAGTCCTGTGCCACCGACTCAACGGCGTTGCCCATCAGCTTCACAACGGAAGTGAGGATGACGTCCTTCGAGTCCGGGTTGGTCTCCACGCCGTCAGCGTCCACCCAGATCACCATGACGCCGTCGTGCTCCTTCGCGGCGGCGAGGGTGCCAGCGCCCACCGGGCCGGCCACCGGCATGATCACGTCAGCCTTCTGATTGATGAAGCCTTCGGTGAGGGATTTGCCCTTGGTCTGGTCGCTGAAGTCATCGGTGAAGGAGCCGTCCTGCTTCTCCTTGTTCCAGCCCAGGACCTTCACGTCCGTGCCGTGCACCTCGTTGTACTTGTTCACGCCGTCCACGAAGCCGTCCATGAAGATGGTCACCGACGGGATCTTCATTCCGCCGTAGGTGGCCACCACACCGGTCTTCGACATGCCGGCAGCCGTGTAGCCGGCAAGGTACGCGGCCTGGGCCGTGTCGAACACGATCGGCTTCACATTGTCGAGCTCGATCGGATTGCCGTCAGCATCAGCGGCGGTGGCATCCACGATCGCGTAGTCGATGTTCGGGTTCGCCTTGGCGGCGTTGCCGGTCTCTGTGGCAAGGAGGAAGCCGACGGTGAACACAGTGGTGCAGCCCTGGTTCGCCATATTCTGCAGGTTCGGGCTGAAGTCCGCCGGGGAGTTCGATTCGGCGGTCTGGGTCTTCACACCGGTCTTGTCTTTGATGGCGACCAGACCGTCATGGCTGGATTCGTTGAATGATTTATCGTCGAAGCCGCCCTGGTCAGAGACCATGCAGACCTTCGCATCTGCCGGCGCGGCGCCGCTGTCGGAGCCGCCGGAGCCGGATGTGTCAGCGGGCGGAGCGCCGCACGCGGCGAGGACGAGTGCGCTGGCACCAAGGAGTGCCGCTGCGCGGGAGATCTGCTTCACAGGATCCTCCAACATTCACGGGGGTGGTGGGATAGTGTTCGCGCCTGATGCGGCGCTGCACGAGACCACAGTAGCGCTATCGGAGCCCGATTGTGGCTGCTCCCCAGAGATTCGCCTGCTGATGAGCCGCTGACCGGACCACATCAATGCGGCAGATCCCGCTGAATGCACACCGAAGCGAGGAAAGCCGCGCCGATGGTGATCGCCCGCTCGTCGATCAGCAGGTCTCCCATGTGGAGATCGTAGGTGCGGCCGCCGGGGGTGCGGGTGCCAAGACGACCCATCGCGCCCGGCACCTTCTCCAAGTACCAGGCGAAATCCTCGCCGCCCAGGGACTGCCGTGCGGGATCCACCGCGTCCGGGCCGAGCACGGTGCGCGCAGCGGCCTCCATCACGCGCACACAGTCGGCGTCGTTCGACACCGGCGGAACCCCGCGGCTGTGGCTGACCGTGGCCTCCACTCCGAATGGGCGCACGATCATGGCGAGCAGATCGTCGATCAGCTCCTCCATCTGATCCCATGCCTCATGGTCAAGGCAGCGCAGTGACCCTTCCAGATACCCGGAGGAGGGAATCGCGTTGAAGGCGCTGCCCGCGTGGATCGACCCCCAGGTGAGATTCACGCCGCTGCGCGGGTCCAGCCGGCGAGTCAGGATCGCGGGAAGCTGGGTGGCGATCTGACCCATCGCGCAGATCAGATCCTGGGTGTTATGCGGACGTGAGGTGTGGCCGCCATTGCCGCGCACCTCAATATGGACCGGATCGGTCGCTGACGTGATCGGTCCGGCCTTCAGCCCGATATGGCCGACGTCAAAGCTCGGATCGCAATGCACCGCGTAGATCGAGTCGATGCCGTCCACCGCTCCGCCCTTGATCATGGCCAGCGCACCGGCGGGATGCTTCTCTTCCGACGGCTGGTACACGAGCCGCACCGTGCGCGGCAGCAGATCCCGCTTCTTCACCTCCACCAGGGCATGCGCGGCTCCGAGCACGCTCGCCATATGCACATCATGCCCGCAGGAATGGGAGACCCCCTCCACCTGTGACCGGTAGGACACCTTCTTGAGGTCGGGGATTCCCAGGGCGTCCATATCCGCGCGCAGCCCCACAGCAGGCAGGGACGGGTCACTGCCGGGGATGTCACAGATCAATCCGGTGTCAGGCATCAGCTGCGGCTCAAGGCCCAGGGATCGGAGCCGGTCAGCGATGAACGCGGTGGTCTCGTATTCTTCGTGGCTGAGCTCTGGGTGCTGGTGCAGGTGGCGGCGAACCGCTACCAGATCGGCTTCACGCTCCTTGAGCACCTGCGCGATCAGTCCATCGGGCGCGGTGAGCGCGATCCGATCCGCCGCTGTGGCTGCAATGGACTGCAGCTGCACTCCGCTCACCTGGCTCTCCTTATGGGTGGTCTCAGCCCTTACGGGTGGTCTCAGCGTTCTGTAGGCGCATTCGCGCGCCTGGGCGCATGCCTCAGGGACTCTGCGCGATCATCCGAAGGAGTCTACTGACTGTTCGCCAGTCCCTTCTCGCTCAGCCGCTTGACAAGACCGGACAGGTCCTGAGCGCGCTCATCAGCAATCACGAGGAGCGCGTCGGGCGTGTCCACCACGCTGACGCCCTGCACTCCCAGCAGCGCCACCAGACGCCCCGTGGTAGACAGCACGCTCGCGTGCGCATCCTGCGCGATCAACGGCAGCTCATGCAGTGCCACCACGTCACTGCCGTGCTCCTGCAGGCGGTAGGCGGGGGTGTGCGCGGCACGCAGCTGCTGGCCGAGTGCCCGGAAGTCCCCCACATCGTCCCAGTCGAAAGCCGCGGGCACCATCGCGACTTCGCCGGCTGCGGCCATCGGCTCCGCGAGCGCGTGGTCGATCGCAATCGCGGTCATCTCCTCCCAGGCCGACGCATCCGCCGGCGCCTCCGGGTCTGCGTCGGCCAGGGTGCGCGCAGCGCGAGCGGTCTGCGGCAGGCGCTGCTCGAGCGCGTCAAGGATTGTGCGGGCACGCGCGAGGAACATGCCGCCGTTCCAGGCGAAGCGTCCGGTGGCAAGGAACTGCTCAGCAGTCTCGCGGTCCGGCTTCTCGACGAAGCGGGCCACGGCGCGCGCGCCTGCCTGAGCGAGCTCAGCAGGGGTGTCCTGGGCCGCTTCGATATACCCGAAGCCGGTGGCGGGATAGTCGGGTTCAATGCCGAGAGTCACCAGGTACCCCAGTTCAGCAGCAGCGATCGCGCTGCGGATCGCGGTATGGAAGGCGCCGGTGTCCGCAATGAGATGGTCGGCAGCAAAGCTGCCGATCACCGCATCCGGATCGATCCGCTCCGCAACGGCGGCGGCCCAGGCGATGGCCGGCATCGAGTTCTTCGCGCTCGGCTCCGCGAGGATGCTGGCGCGCTCCCCCACCTGTTCCCGGACCGCGTCTGCGTGGGCAGCGCCGGTGACCACGATCGGCGGATGGTCGGCGATCGGCTCCAGACGATCAAGGGTCTGCTGCAGCAGCGACGAGCCGGATCCGGTCAGATCCAGCAGAAATTTCGGGTGGCCTTTGCGAGACAGCGGCCAGAGGCGGGTGCCAGATCCGCCTGCGGGGATCACCGGGATAAAAGCGGAAGAAGAGGACATGGCCCTACTGTACTCAGTCGGTTCGCCCGCGTGGGCGGGGTCGGTTCGCCCGCGTGGGCGGGGTCGGTTCGCCCGCGTTGGCGGGGCGTTTCGCTCATTGGGGCAACGTGAGCCGCTCGACGGAGCGGCATGAGCCCGAATCGGGCACGTGCGGCGTGCAGATCGGTGTACTGTGACAATGCTGAACCGGCATCGCCGGAGGCGAAGCAAGCGCCGCGCTGAAGAAACTGGAGGCCGCTGTGGCATCAGCTGAATCCGGGACCCTCTACCGGGGGCATGAAGGGATGTGGTCCTGGGTTGCCCACCGCATCTCGGGCATGCTGATCTTCCTGTTCCTGGTGGTCCACGTCCTCGACACCGCACTGGTCGTTGTGTCGCCGGAGGCGTACAACCTCGTGATCGGCCACTACAAAACGGTGGTGTTCGGCTTCGGCGAGCTGGGCCTGGTGGGCGCGATCCTATTCCATGCCCTCAACGGCGTGCGCGTGATCGCCGTTGACTTCTGGTCGAAGGGCCCGGCACGCCAGCGGCTTCTGTTCTGGGTTGTGATAGCCGTGTGGGCCGTGCTCATGCTCGCCTTCGTTCCCCGCCATCTGATGCACATGTTCGGAGGCTGACCCATGACCGCATCCGTGAACTCATCCGCCCGCGCAGAGCGTTACCGTCGCACCGGCCGCAGCGGCCCAAACCTCGAAATGCTCTCGTGGATCTTCATGCGCGTCTCCGGCGTTGCCCTGCTGCTGCTCGTCCTCGGTCACCTGTTCGTGAACCTGTGGGTTGGTGAAGGCGTGAAGGCGATCGACTTCGGCTTTGTGGCCGGCAAGTGGGCAAGCCCGTTCTGGCAGATCTGGGATCTGCTCATGCTATGGCTCGGCATGATCCATGGCGCGAACGGCGTGCGCACCATCATCAGCGACTACGTGGAGCGCCCGCGGCTGCGTCAAGCGCTCAAGCTCACCCTCGCGGTGGTCACGGTGGTGATCATCGCGCTCGGCACCCTTGTCATCTTCACCTTCGATCCGTGCATCGCCGGCGCAGACGCGCAGACCATCAAGCAGTTCTGCGGCAGCCGCTGACCCGCATCGACGCTCCGCTCACCTGAGAAGAAGAGATAGCACTCATGCAGACCCATCAGTACGACGTGGTGATCGTCGGCGCCGGCGGCGCCGGTATGCGCGCGGCACTGGAATCCTCCACGCGCGCCCGCACCGCTGTGCTCACCAAGCTGTACCCCACCCGCTCCCATACCGGTGCCGCCCAGGGGGGTATGTGCGCTGCCCTAGCGAATGTGGAAGATGACAACTGGGAATGGCACACCTATGACACCGTCAAGGGCGGCGACTACCTGGTGGACCAGGACGCCGCCGAAGTGATGGCGAAGGAAGCAATCGACGCGGTCCTGGATCTTGAGAAGATGGGCCTGCCGTTCAACCGCACACCGGAGGGGCGGATCGATCAGCGCCGATTCGGCGGCCACACCCGCAACTACGGGGAAGCGCCGGTGCGCCGCTCCTGCTACGCAGCTGACCGCACCGGCCACATGATCCTGCAGACCCTGTACCAGAACTGCGTGAAGCAAGAGGTTTCGTTCTACAACGAGTTCTATGTTCTGGACGTGCTGCTGACCGGTGATCCGCGCACCGATGCGGATGCGCGCGCGGCGGGCGTGGTGGCGTATGAGCTCGCCACCGGTGAGATCCACGTGTTCCGGGCGAAGTCCGTCATCTTCGCCTCCGGCGGCTTCGGCAAGATGTTCAAGACCACGTCGAACGCCCACACCCTCACGGGTGATGGGCCGGCGATTGCGCTGCGCCGCGGCATCCCGCTGGAGGACATGGAGTTCTTCCAGTTCCACCCCACCGGCCTGGCCGGGCTCGGCATTCTGCTGTCCGAAGCCGCCCGCGGCGAAGGCGGCATCCTGCGCAACAGCGAGAACGAGCGCTTCATGGAGCGCTATGCGCCCACTCTGAAAGACCTGGCTCCGCGTGACGTGGTGGCGCGCGCCATGGCGAGCGAGGTGCGTGAGGGCCGGGGCTGCGGCCCGAACCAGGACTATGTGCTGCTGGACCTTACCCACCTGGAGCCCGCGCACATCGATGCGAAGCTGCCGGACATCACCGAGTTCGCCCGCACCTACCTCAACGTGGAGCCGTACACCGAACCGATTCCCGTGTACCCTACGGCGCACTACGCGATGGGCGGCATCCCCACAACCATCAAGGGTGAGGTGCTGCGCAATGAGCAGGATGTGATCGCGGGCCTGTACGCCGCCGGGGAGGTTGCCTGCGTGAGCGTGCACGGCGCGAACCGGCTCGGCACAAACTCACTGCTGGACATCAACGTGTTCGGACGCCGTGCCGGCATCTGCGCCGCGGAGCATGCGCACGAGGTGGAGTTCGCCGAACTCGCCGAAGCGGTGGAGGAGCCCACGGTGCGGATGCTGGAGGAGCTGCGCGAGCGCCCCGCGGATGAAGAGCGCATCGCGGCGATCCGTCGGGACCTGCAGGAGACCATGGACAACAACGTGCAGGTGTACCGCACCGATGAGACCTGCCGCAGGGCGCTGGCGGACATCAAGGAGCTGAAGCGCCGCTACGCTGCTGCAGGCGTCCAGGACAAGGGCCAGCGGTACAACCTGGACCTGCTGGAGGCCGTGGAGCTCGGCTTCCTGCTGGATCTTGCTGAAACGGTGGCGCTCGGCGCCCTGGAGCGGCGCGAATCCCGCGGCGGCCACTTCCGCGAAGACTTCCAGAAGCGTGACGACGCAAACTTCCTGTGGCACACCATGGTCTATAAGACGACTGACGGCTCCGGACGCGAGGGCACCGACCTCCGGCTTGGCCGCAAAGATGTTGTCATCACCCGTTACGAGCCGAAGGAGCGCACGTTCTGATGTCTGCCACCACCAGCCGGGGAGACGCCGCGACTTCCGGCGATGCTTCTGCCCCGCAGGAGATCCCCACCTTCGAAGTGACGTTGAAGATCGCTCGCTTCGATCCGGAGTCCGAGCGCGGCGCGTACTGGGATGAGCACACCGTGACCATGCGCGGCACGGACCGGGTTCTCGACGCGCTGCACACGATCAAATGGGAGATCGATGGCTCCCTCACCTTCCGCCGTTCGTGCGCGCATGGCGTCTGCGGGTCGGATGCGATGCGCATCAACGGCCGCAACCGCCTGGCCTGCAAAACACTGCTGAAGGATCTCAACCTGAAGAAGCCGATCGTGGTGGAGCCGATCAAAGGCCTGCCCGTGGAGAAGGATCTGATTGTGGATATGGAGCCGTTCTTCGACTCCTACCGCGAGGTCATGCCATTCCTTGTGGCCAAGGGCCAGGAGCCGTCCCGTGAGCGTCTGCAGTCCGCGCAGGAGCGCGAACGCTTCGATGACACCACCAAGTGCATCCTCTGCGCAGCCTGCACCTCCTCCTGCCCCGTGTTCTGGACCAATGGCCAGTACTTCGGTCCGGCCGCGATCGTGAACGCGCACCGCTTCATCTTCGATTCCCGTGATGATGCCGCCGAGCAGCGCCTGGAGATCCTCAATGATCGAGAGGGAGTGTGGCGCTGCCGCACCACGTTCAACTGCTCGGAGGCGTGCCCGCGCGGCATTGAGGTGACGAAGGCGATCGCCGAGGTCAAGCAGGCGATGATCAACGGGCGGATCTGAGCCCGACCTCAGTCCTCCAGGAGGGTCTGGCCGAGGTAGCCGCCCTCGTTGCAGCCGGGCGGGATCGCGAACACGGCTGAGCCGATCGGTGTGGTCCACTGGTTCAGCAGGTCCGCGTCGGCAAGGCGCTGCTGGATCGGCAGGAACTGCTCGGTGATGTCCGCTTGGAAAGCGGTGAACAGCAGTCCGGTGTCAGAGATCTCCCCCTCGGCGGGGGCGTCATCATAGTTGAACGGGCGGCGCAGAATCCGTTCGCGAGGGTGTGTTGACACGGCTCGTCGCATATGGGAGGCCTTGTCGATCACAGGAAAGCCCCGATCGGTCACCGCGTGGAAATCAGGGGCATCATGCTCCTTCTCTCCCGTCAGCGGTGCTCCCGTGTCCAGTTTCCGTCCAACTGCAAACTCACGGCCGACGCGGTCCACCTCATCCCAGGTCTCCAGGTCCATGGCGATCCGCCGCAGCACCAGGGAGGTGCCGCCGGTCATCCAGGTGCCATCATCCACCCAGATCAGAGACGCGGTCTCCGGGTCCTCGGGCCGCGGGTTCACGGTGCCGTCGATCTGTCCGAACAGGTTCCGCTGAGTTTCATGACCGGGCACGCTGGAACGCGCATGACGAAATCCGCGCTGCACCCACCGCACAGTCGCGAAGGTGCGCGCATCACGCAGCAAGAGCCGTTGGGCGTGCGCAATGCTGAGCGGATCATCACCGGCGATGAACAGCAGCAGATCCCCGTGGCTGAACTCCTCGCGCAGCCGGTCGATGCGAAACGCTGGCAGGGGTGCCAGCCACGTGGGCTTGACACCGTCCGCGTGCTCCACGAAGCCGGGCCCGAAGCCGATAGTGATGGTGAGCCGGGCCGGTGTGGCCGCGAGTTCAGGTTCGATGTCCGCCAGCGGCGCTCTCCCCTGGGTGAGACGGGAGGCGTCATCGGTGAGCAGCTGCATGAGGCGGCGCAGCGCTGGGCGGTCGATCCCGTCCTTCAGGTCCAGCGCAATGAACACCCCGTGTGCTTGCAGCGGCGTGAGGATCCCCGCCTGGTGTTCGCCGTAGAACGGGATGGTCTCCTCACCGTGCAGGGCAGCATCAGCGGGAGTGTTCTGGTCATCGCCGCGACCGGTGACGGCCTGGGCGCCGAGGGTGGCGATCGCGCCGGCGGAGGCACCAGCCGCCGCGATCGCTCCCCCGGTGAGGACGGAGCGTCGTTTCAGGGGATCAGTGTCCGCCATCGGAGCCGTGATCGCCGTGGTGATCCATCTCGTACTCCTCATTCGCTCCGGAGAACTCCTTGACCGTTCCCGTGAGGTCCATGCTGATGCCGGTGTCGGTGGTGATGGTGACGGTGACGTCATCACCCGGGTGCAGCGGTCCGTTGAGACCCATCAGCATGATGTGGTCCCCTCCCGGCTCCAGCGTGAGCGTGCCTCCCGGTTCGATCGGGAAGCCGCCCTCCTTCTCCTTCATGCTCATGCCACCGCTGCCGTCTGCGGCGCTTTCGTGCAGCTCCACGGACGTGGCAGCGTCCGATGTTGCGCCGGTGACCGTGATGGTCTCCGCGGAATGGTTCGTCAAGGTGCCGAACATTCCGGTCATGCCGTCATCAGCAGCCTTCACCCAGAGATCACTCGCGGTGAGGGCAGGATGCTCAGACTCGGCTGGGGAGCTCGTGGCGGCGCTATCGCTGCTGGAGGATGAGGAACAAGCGCTGAGCAGTACGGCCCCGGTGATGCCGGCAGCAGCAAACAGGGTGCGACGCGACAGCGCATCGGTTCGGTGCATGATCAATCCTTTGTCTCCGTCGATGATGAGCGTGTTGACGGCCTGGCGTGTGCCCGGTCAGGACGTTCGATAGTCCACGACCAGCGGCGCGTGGTCGCTCCACCGGGTGTCGTACGAAGGAGCGCGATCCACGCGCACGTTCGTCACCCGCTCAGCCAGCTCACGGTTCGCCACCTGGTAGTCGATCCGCCAGCCGGCGTCATTGTCGAACGCTTTGCCTCGGTTGGACCACCAGGTGTACGGACCTGGTACATCACCGGCGTGTTCACGGTGGGTGTCCACCCAGCCGAGCTCCTCGAACATCCGGTCGAAGTACGCCCGCTCCTCCGGCAGGAAGCCAGCCTTCTTCAGGTTGCCCTTCCAGTTCTTGATATCCCGCTCTGTGTGGGCCACGTTGAGGTCACCGGTGAGCAGCACATCATGCCCCTGATCGCGCAGCACGCCGATCCGGTCGAGCATCGCGTCCATGAAGCCGTACTTGTCCGCCATCTTCTGCTCGTCCTCGGCATTGCCGGTGTGGACGTAGGCGGAGATGACGGTCAGCGGGCGCTCGGTGCCGAACGGTGAAGCGAGATCCGCTTCGATCCAGCGGCCAGCGGTTGCGTAGTACTCCAGGCCGATGCCCACGCGAGTAGTCAGGAACGGTTTCCGGGAGGCGATGGCCACGCCGGCGCGGCCCTTAGCGGCCGCTTCGGCGTGTACCACATGCCAGCCTTCACCGATCAGCGGAGCGACGAGCTCGTCGGGAGCGCGCACCTCCTGCAGGGTGATGACATCCGGCGCCGCCTCGGCGATCCAGTCCTGCATGCCCTTGCGGACAGCAGCACGGATGCCGTTGACGTTGACGGTGGCAACAGTGAAGGTCACTTGGAGGCCTTCTCCCGCTCCCATGCGCGCTCAGCGGACTCGACTACGTTCGCCATCAGGAGTGCGCGGGTCATCGGTCCCACACCGCCCGGGTTCGGCGAGTACCAGGACGCCTTCTCGGAGCAGCCAGGAGCGAAGTCACCCTGGATCCGGGACTTGCCGGTTTCCGGATCCTTGGTGCGGGACACGCCCACATCCAGCAGGATTGCGCCCGGCTTGATGTCCTCAGGCTTGATCAGGTGCGGGGCACCGGCCGCGCCCACCACCACGTCAGCCTGCTGGATCAGCTCCGGCAGGTTCGTGGTGCCGGTGTGGCAGAGCGTCACGGTGGCGTTGTGCTCGCGGCGAGTGAGCAGCGATCCGATGGGACGGCCCACGGTCACACCGCGGCCCACCACAACCACATGCTTGCCGTTGAAGTCCACGCCGTGGCGCTTAGCCAGCTCGATTGCTGCGCGCGGGGTGCACGGCAGCGGCGTGTTGATCGGATTGTTCACGTTGAGCACGAGGCGGCCCAGGTTGATCGGGTGCAGGCCGTCAGCGTCCTTCTGCGGATCGATGCGCTCCAGGACCGCATCGGTGTCGATGTGCTTGGGAAGCGGCAGCTGCACGATGTAACCGGTGCATGCCGGATCGCTGTTCAGCTCGTCCATAACGGCGAACAGCTCCTCCTGGGTGATGTCCTCCGGGAGGTCCTTTCGGATCGAATTGATTCCGATCTCCTCGGAGTCCCGATGCTTGCCGGCAACATAGATTTCGGAAGCCGGGTCCGCACCGACGAGGACCGTGGCCAGTCCTGGGCGCACGGCGCCCTCGGACACGATCTTCTCAACGCGCTCTTTGAGCTCCTGCTTCATGGTCTTGGCGGTTGCCTTGCCATCGAGGATCTGTGCGGTCATAAGGGTCATTCGCTCCTTCAGTCAGGTTGTGCGATGGGAATGATCAGTACTGCTCGAGGCCTGCGTACAGCGGCTTCGAGTCAGCGAGCTGCTGCGTGCGCTTGCGCAGGGCAGACAGGTCAGCATCGCCCTTGAGCGCTTCAGCGATGACGTCAGCGATCTCGGTGAACTCCTCGGCGCCGAAGCCTCGGGTTGCGAGCGCCGGGGTGCCGATGCGCAGACCGGAGGTGACCATCGGCGGGCGCGGATCGTTCGGCACGGAATTGCGGTTCACGGTGATGCCCACCTCGTGGAGGATGTCCTCCGCCTGCTTGCCGTCGATCGTCGACTTCACCAGGTCCACCAGCACCAGGTGAACATCGGTGCCGCCGGAGAGCAGGCTGATGCCGGCGTCAGCCGCATCCTTGTGGGTGAGGCGGTCGGCAAGGATCTGGGCTCCTTCCAGAGTGCGCTTCTGGCGATCCTTGAACTCGTCGCTGGCGGCCGCCTTGAAAGCCACCGCCTTCGCAGCCACCACGTGCATGAGTGGTCCGCCCTGCTGGCCCGGGAACACTGCGGAGTCCACCTTGCGGGCGAACTCCTGCTTGGAGAGGATCAGACCGGAGCGCGGTCCGGCTAGGGTCTTGTGCACGGTGGAGGACACCACATCGGCATGCGGCACCGGACTCGGGTGCAGGTCCGCTGCCACAAGGCCCGCGAAATGCGCCATGTCCACCCAGAGCTTCGCGCCCACCTCATCAGCGATCGAGCGGAATGCTTCAAAGTCCAACTGGCGGGTGTAGGCGGACCAGCCGGCAACGATCACGCTGGGACGGGTGTCCAGTGCGAGCTGGCGGACCTTGTCCATGTCGATGCGGCCGGTGTCCGGTTCGGTCTCGTACGCCACCACGTTGTACAGCTTGCCGGAGAAGTTGATCTTCATACCGTGGGTGAGGTGCCCGCCATGCGCCAGGGACAGACCCATCAGGGTGTCTCCCGCATTGGCGAGAGCGTGCATCACGGCGGCGTTTGCTGTGGCCCCGGAATGCGGCTGCACATTGGCGTGCTCGGCGCCGAACAGCGCCTTCACTCGGTCGATCGCCAGGTTCTCGGCGATGTCCACGTACTCGCAGCCGCCGTAATACCGCTTTCCGGGGTAGCCTTCGGCGTATTTGTTGGTGAGCACCGAGCCCTGTGCCTGCAGCACAGCGCGCGGCACGAAGTTCTCGCTTGCGATCATCTCCAGCATGTCCCGCTGGCGGCCGAGCTCCTGGTCCAGGACCTGAGCGATCTCCGGATCGAAATCGACAATGGAGTCGTTGAAAGTGTTCATGCTTCTCCTTTATGTGCGGGTGCGCCCTCGGTCCCTCATCAGCCGATCGGGGTCGATCGCGGCCGGTCGCAATCGATCCCATCGATGAGCCTGGACCGGTTCCGTGCACGCCTTTGCGCACGGGGCCCCGCAGTCTTTTCTATCAGAGAAAGGTGGGAGCACGGCTAGATGTTCACGCCCAGACGCACCGGCTCCGGGACCAGGGTGATGTCGAAGCGCTCCCGCACCTGACGCTGGACTCGCTGGGCAAGATCCACGATGTCCTGGCTGCGGGCGGTGCCCCGATTGGTGAGTGCCAGCGAATGCTTCGTGGACAGAGACGCGCGCACCGGATCGCCGCTCTCGTGTTGGAGGGAGAAGCCGCGCTCAAAGCCGGCTGCGGAGATCAGCCAGGCTGCGCTCGTCTTCACCATGCCCTCGCCAGCGGGAAAGCGCGGTGCCTCCTCAGGCAGCCGCTGAGCTTGTTCAGCGGGGATGATCGGATTGGTGAAGAAGCTGCCGGCGCTCCAGGTGTCATGGTCGGCGGGGTTGAGCACCATCCCCTTGGAGCCGCGGATCTCCAGAACGGCCTCGCGGACTTCAGACATCGGGGCCCGCTCCCCCACCTGGACGCCCAGCCGCGAGGCGAGCTCGGCGTACTGGATAGGGGCGGACATCGACCCCTGCGCGTGATGAAAGGACACAGACAGCACCACGTAGCGGCCGGTGGCGCCCATGCTGGTGCCCTCCCGGTCCGGTGCAGCGGGCATCGGCGTGGATTTGAGGATGGAGTTGCGGTAGGCGAACTGCAGGTCACTGGCGGAGAAGGTTTTCCGCTGCCGGTCAACCCGATCCCAGGTGACGACGCGTTCGATGGTGGCGGAAACATCCTGGCCATAGGCGCCCACATTCTGAATCGGCGTGGCTCCCACGGACCCGGGGATGCCAGAGAGCGCCTCGATGCCCCAGGCCTCGAGTGCTATCGCGTACTGGACCACCTCATCCCAGACTTCGCCCGCGAAATAGGTGAGGCTGATGCCTCCGCAGCATGCGTCGGGCACTTCGGGGGCGGCCCCGTCGTGCACGAATGCTCTGACCGGGGAGTCCGCTGGGCTGAGCGTTCGCACCACCGTTCCGTGGAAGGGCTTATCGGAGGCGACGAGGTTTGACCCGCCGCCGAGGACGAGCAGCGGCTCACCTGCCTCATCAGCGGTGCGCACCGCGCTGATCAGCTCGTCTTCGCTGCGCGCCTCCACCACTCGCGTGATCTCCCCGCCGATCCGCAGGGTGGTCAGCTCGCTGAGCCTCATTCGATCCCCTCGTTCGCGCCATCGCCCTCAAAGGGAGAGGTCTGGTCCAGTCGCACAGTGGCGCGGCATTTGCCGAGCACAGTGGCGCCGTCGAGCCTCACGGTGAGGTCAATGCGTGCTTCGCGCTTGGCCTCGTCCACGGCGCCAACAACAGCGGTGACCTCAAGGTCAGCGCTGCCGAGCGCAGGGACGGGCACCGGCTTGGTGAATCGTGATTCGTAGGCGCTGATCGCCCCCGGGTCGCCAGCCCAGTCCACCACCGGGGCGATGACGCTGCCCATGGTGAGCATGCCGTGGGCGATGACGGAGTCCAGGCCCACGCTGCGTGCGAATTCGTCGTTGTAGTGGATCGGGTTGAAGTCGCCCGAGGCGCCCGCGTAGCGGACCAGGGAGTCGCGGCTGAGGGTAATGGTTTGGGCGGCGATCTGCTGGCCCTTGTGCTCGGCCGTGAGCTCGCTGCGCACCGGTGCGGTTTTCTGAGTGGTCATATCAGGCTTCCTCTCCGCGGATCACCAGTGATGAGCCGACGCTCGCAACCTCTGCGCCGTCCGTGTCTGCGAAATCAACTCGGGTGCTGACCATCGAGTGCGGACCCACCGACCTGACGGCAACGACGGTCAGGGTGGGAGTGAGCTCATCTCCGGCGATGATCGGCCGGTGCAGCTGGAAGCTCTCGTCGGAGTGGACCACGCGGGAGAAATCGATCGATGCATCCGGGTCGTTGATGTACTGTGCTTCGGCGGCCTGCGCAAGGCTCACCAGGAAGGTGGGCGGGGCCACGATGTCCCGATACCCGAGGGATCGGGCAGCAGCGGCATCATGATGAGCAGGGTGGGTATTGCCGGTGGCCTGCGCGAATTCGCGGACCTTCACCGCATCGATCAGCAGCGGCTCGCCGGGCGGGTAGGTTCGGCCCGCAAAGTCAGGGTTGGCCTGGGTCACTGGGGTCTCCTTTTCGCGGCGGATGCTTCGATGCTACTAGGGCCGAGGGGATGAGCGTGCACCGGCGATCCAGCCTTCGCGCATCGCGGCTCTCATCGGCCCGGGATGCAAAAAGCCACCCGGGCTACGGGTGGCTTCTCACTGGTCAGACAGACCGAAGATCAGCGAGTCTCGCGGTGAGCCGTGCTGCGCCCGCACGTCGAGCAGAACTTGTTGAGCTCGAGGCGGTCCGGGGTGTTGCGGCGGTTCTTCTTGGTGATGTAGTTGCGGTTCTTGCATTCTACGCACGCCAAGGTGATCTTCGGACGCACGTCAGAGCTTTTGCTCGCCACGATTGCCTCTTTTCGTCAGTGCGCACTTCGCATACGCGGTTCCGATGTGCCTCCGAGCGGAGACAAGTTCTCACACCAGCATCCAGCTGGGGTGGTACCGAGGGCGGGAATCGAACCCGCGACCTCACGATTATGAGTCGTGCGCTCTGACCGTCTGAGCTACCCCGGCGTGATCGGGAAAGCGGCCCGGCTCCCACCGTGCGGTGGAATGCCGGGCCGAATCCGTCTCAGAGCCCCGAACGGGAATCGAACCCGTGACCTTCTCCTTACCATGGAGACGCTCTGCCTACTGAGCTATCAGGGCAACCCGAGAAACATTATCCGGGCCTGCCTGGTGAGGCAAACCGGACGGCGCTTCCGGTGCATCGGATCACACGCGGTCAATTCGTGCGCTCCAGCTGCGTGGCGAGTGAGGGATTCGAACCCCCGTAGGCAATGCCAGCTGATTTACAGTCAGCCCCGTTTGGCCGCTCCGGTAACTCGCCGTGTCCATTCCGCCAGCCTGATGACTGGCGAACCGACGCCCTCAAGAGTAGCCGAGTCCGGCAGCGGGAACCAACTCCGGAGCGGGATCAAGGCTCATGAAACGAGTCACAGGTGCTTGCGGTGGGCGCCACCCCGTCGACGAAAGGCTCGATGACCAGCGGCTTCACTCCGGGGGAACGCAGCGCACCGTGGCTGCGCGTTCCCCCAGAGCTCCGTCCTTTTCTCTAGGCGGTCACTGCGCGGTTGTCCGGACGGTCACTGCGAGGAGGCGGCCGCTACGCCGGGGCTTGCTCCCCCGATCATGCTCGCCACCGAACCCGTACGGGCACTGGATGCGGTGCGCTGCTGCTCGATCTGATCACGCAGCCGCTTCGCTTTCGTGATCAGCGCCTCGATTGCGGTGATGGTCCGCTTCTGCAGCGTCACCCAGCCTTCGCGGAACACGTCACTGTCCTCGCCGAACCAGGGCAGATCCGCGCAGGCAGACTGCACAGCTTCCAGGCCCTGCTCGGCGGCTCTGGCGCGCTCTTCAAGCAGATCGCAGAAGCCTTCCGCGCGGGTCAGGTCCATTCCGAGGAAGTCATTCATGGTGATTCTCCTTAGTCAATGGTGGTGTCTTATGGGCATCTGTGTGCATGTGAGCATCTCTGGGGTGTGGCCAGGATGCTGGGGTCAAGGACTGTCCGCTCCGGCGGGGCCGGACGGTCAGCTCTCGGAGGCGGTGCGCTGCTCAGCTGCTTCGTTGACGGCAGTGTCCGCGAGCGCAACTGCGACGTTGCCGAGTTCGGTGAGTTCGTCGAACAGCGCGGTGATCTCGGTTTCAAAGGTGGTGGCGTCAGTGCCGTGCCATTCCATTGTGCTGAACTTCTCCCGCGCGACGTTGACGGTGGCGGTCATCGCCTCTCCGAGCTCGGTCAGCGCGGTGCCGGCCGTTTCAACGGCAACCGGATTCATTCCACGGAAGGATTCGCTCATCATGGGTCTTTCTCCTGTTTCTCGATAACTCTGCTGTGGGGTGGTTGGTCGTCGATGGTGCGGTTCTCAGGCCTGTTCGTGTGGGCTCTGGCTTCAGCGGGCTCACGCCCGCCTGCAGTGGCAGTGCGTGTCACGCGGCCGACGCGTTCTCCTGTTCGGTGATCTCTGCACCTCCTTGCTCGGTGAGTTCGCGCAGCAGTCGGCAGATCTCGGCTGCACGATCGGCGGGCCCGGACTGCCATCGGGCGCGGAAGTCTTCGCTGTCTGGTCCGTGCCACGGAAGGTCGCTGAGCGCATCAGTGAGTACGCGCATCCGGTTCTCAAGCTGTTCGGCACTGGTGCGCAGCGCGTCGGTCGCTGCGCGGACGCTGACGGGGTCCAGTCCGGTCATAGGCATGGGGACTCCTCGGGGTGATGGGAGACGGCAAGGATGGGCACTGTGCTCGTAGGAGTGATCCAGAAGCCGCGGCAGGGTCCGGGCGCGTCGGGGAAGCGCGCTCGGCGGCTGCCGAAAACACTGGAGCTCGGATCGGACTCCAGCAGGATGCCGGTGCCATGGGTGAGCAGCAGGGAGACGAGCTGGCTTCCTGATGCACGGCTGGAGGTGTCCAGCTCACCCACCACGCTGATTCCGGCGGCGAGCGCGCGGCGCAGCGCCTCTGCGAGCTGCAGATCCGCGGAGCGTCCCACCAGTTCTCTGACCCCGGTGACCACAACCAGGCCGGGCTGGTCCCCGGGAGCGTGCTCAGCCCACGCGGTGAGCTCGGCCGCGAACTGAACGAGTTCGCGCTCCCCAACAGCCTGTTCATCGGGCGCAAGCCCCGGCAGATCGAGGGTGCTCGGCCCAACGGAGAACAGCGGTGCTCCCGGGTGAAGCCGTTGAAACTCCGCAGCGAGCGCTGCGAGCACGCCGATCCGGCCGGAGTCGGCCGGTCCTGCAACGAGCACGGTAGGGGGAAGGGATTGCACCACCGGTGTCATCTGCCGGGCGTGCAGACCCACCCTGGCGGCGCCGTCCGCAGCGGGAAGGTCAGCGAGGCTGAGATGCGCGGGCAATGTGGGAATGGCGCCGGGGCGCCTCGGGTTCGACGCGCTCAGCGGCTCGGGGGCGATGATCTGCATCTCCAAGCCGTCCACGGCTCCGCGGCCCGGCGGAGTGTCATCGGTGAGGAGCCCGCGGGGCACGCCCAGCTGGGCGGCATCATCTCTGCTTGCTTGGCGAAGCACGATCGTGGCGGCAGCAGCGCGGGCGAGCATACTGGGCAGTGCAAGATGGTGGTCCGCCGCGGCGATGATGCAGATACCCCGCTGGCGGGCTGTTGCGGTGAGTTCGGTCAGCGCGCTGCTCCACGTTTCCTGCTGCGGCTGCAGCAGAAGATCTTTCAGCGCGCCGCCGCCATCGATCAGCAGAACAGCACGCAGCCCACTGCTTGATCCGGAGTCCTGCGAGCGTGAATCCGCGAGCACTCGGTCCATGAGGCGCGTCATCCGGGCTTGATCATCCGTGGTGATGATGTCCTTCACGCCGGGTGAGCCAAGCAGACTGTTCAGTGAGCCTGTGCCGGTGGCGTCGATGCCCCAGATCGGAATCTGTGAAGAGCATCGGGCGATGCGCTGCGCGGCCGTGATCAGAGCACTGGTGGTTCCGGCTCCGGCGCCGCCGATCACGGTGGTCACTCCACCGCGGCTGAGGTCAAGCTCAAGCGGCCGGCGTCGTTGGCGGCGCGGATCATCGATGACGCCGATCAGCGCCTCCGCGCTGCGGTCAGCGTCTTCGGGTGTCAGCAGCGCCGACGCGTCCGCTCCGGTGAGTACGGAAGGGAGCGGGTCAAGCCAGGGTCGGCGCGGGACTGGCAGATGCTCGGCCAGTCTGCCCAGCCCGTCCACGATGAGAGCAGCGTCTGTTCGAGTTTCAGTGATGCGTTCATCGGCACCTAGCTGCATGGTCGGATGGCCGGTCTCGGCCCCGACCGGTTCGGCGGCCGGCTGGTCTGCGGCTCGCACGGGCGTGACGGTGACGCTGTGTGAGGCCTGGGTGGTGCTGCTGGCTCCGGTGTAGGCGCTCTGGAAGTCGATGATCCGACCCGGCCCGCTACTGACTGCTGCCCTGCCCGGCTGCTCCGGTGGGAAGTGGGCAGCTGTGGGGGCGCCGATGATGTCCGTGGAGTCCGCTGCATCGGCGCATCTCAGCGCTATGCGCAGAGCCGTGTTCGCACGAATCGCGCCGGTGATGACGCCCGCGGGCCGCTGCGTGGCCAGGATCAGGTGCAGCCCAAGTGATCGGCCTCGGGCGGCGATATCGATCACCCCGTCCACGAACTCCGGCATCTCCGCTGTGAGCGCAGCGAACTCATCCACCACGATGATCAGGCGCGGGAACGCGCGGGAGTTGTCACGGGCGCGGAGGGAGTCGAGATCGGGAACGCCGGCGGCAGCCAGGATGGTTTCGCGGCGGCGCAGTTCGGCGCGCAGCGAGGTCAGCACCCGATCCACGAGGTGATCGTCAAGGTCCGTGACCAGGCCTACGCTGTGCGGCAGTCGGGTGCAGTCGGCGAATGCTGAGCCGCCCTTGTAGTCCACGAAGAGGAAGGTGGTGGTAGTGGGCGGCTGCTGCACGGCCATGGCGAGCACCCACGAGCGCAGAAACTCCGACTTCCCGCTGCCGGTTGTGCCTCCCACCAGGGCATGCGGACCCTGCGCGGCGATATCCAGGCTCAGCAGACCTGTTCCGGTGTGGCCGATCGACACGCTCAGGCTGGGTGCCGGGTGTTGCCAGGCGGTTTCAGCCTGGTGCAGAAGGCCGCCAGCGGTGCCGCCTGCGGTTTCGGCCAGCATGAAGCGCGTCGGCATGCGTGTGCTGATGGGGGCGCTGACAGTGGCATCCACCAGCGGGGCGAGCGCACGTGCCGCACGGCTGAGCAGACGGTGTGAGGCAACCTCGATCTCGATGCTCTGAACCGCCAGGCCGTGTCCGTCGCTCAGAGCAGCCGGTCCCTGGTCGGGGATGGCGAGGATCGTGCTGCACTGCTGAGGGACGCTGCGCTGGTCTAGGCAGTGGATCAGCGTGTGGATGTGTGCGCCGGGCCCGCCGCTCAGCAGTGTGCGCAGAATCGGCGGATCCACGCGTTCGGGCTCCAGCAGGAACACAACGATCCACGGTAGGGACACCGTCTCCTCCATCCTGTTCTGAGGGGAACGGGACGCGCCGGTGCGCTCCTCGATGCAGGTGAGAAGATCGCTCAGCAGCGCCGTCGAATCGGCCATGTCGGGGACGAGCTGGGCAGAGCGCAGGGGACTGAACGGCGTGTGCGCATGCGGCAGCCAGAGCAGCCATTCCGGGTGCTCGCCGCCCAGCACGCACACGGTCATATCCGCGGGTGAATGCAGAGCGCATAGCTGCAGAATCATGCTGGCGATGAGGTGGTCTGCCCGTGCACTGCGGCCGGTGACGGCGATCGGTGACGGTCCCACCGTCTGAAGCGTGAGCGGCAGAACTGCGGCGGAGAGGTCATCGGCGGCGCATTCCAGTTGCTCACCGAGTTCTGGCTCTGCCGTGGCGGCTGGGGCAGCCGCGGATGTGGCCGAGGTCTGGAGTGCCAGTCCCACGCGCACCCGGCCGGCATCTGGGTTCTGCGCAGAGCGGGAGAACAGCAGGGGATCGCGCCGTACCGCGGCTGAGCAGACGTCGCCAGGGTGAGGGAACCTCTCGTTGCGGATGGTGAGCTCAGCTGTCTGCTCGGCGCGGGTTCGCCGCCGCAGAGCGCGCAGTGCGTCATCGAATCGGCGCCAGGCAGCGGTTTTTTGCAGCCGGTGGGACCGGCGCGCGGTGAGGAAGCCTGCGAGTGCGAAGCCCGGCATGAACACGATGATCATGAGACTGAATGGGCTGCGGGTGATGCTGAACATCGTCAGTCCAAGCACGAGTGGCAGCAGCATCATGATGATCGGAAACGGTGTGAGCAGGCCCGGAGTCGGAACGCTTGGCAAGGTCCTGTTCTCCTCCGGAATCGGAGTGTGCAGGAGAGCCGCAGGGCTGATCGGGATTCCGGAGCCGTCTGTGATAGCGGTGATGGTGAGGTCCGTGGCGCCGATGCGGAAAGTGTCCGTTGAGCGCAGCTGTGCCTGCTCGGTGGGCCGGGCGTTGACCAGCAGGGAGACGGCGTCACCGGTGGCGTGGATGGCGGCGTGTCCATGGTCGATAGTGAGGATCGCGCTGCGGCCGGGGGCGAGCGGGTCCTCGAGGCCGATGTCGTCCTGTAGGTCACCGAGTGTGAAGCGGCCGTCGGGAAGCGGAATCTCCGTTCCGGCGCGCGGTCCGGTGAGGATGCTGAGCAGAGCGGTGGGTGCGGGTGCATCTGCTGCGGCAGCGGAGCTGAGTGTGATCGTGCTGCCGGAGTGGATGCCGCTGCGGGCGATTGGGAGATCAGGATTCAGCGGGTGTCCGCCGGCCACCACCGTGGGCGCCTGACCCGGTGTGCTCGCCCAGGGTTCAAGCGCCTGCGCGAGATCGCTGATCCGCGCGGTGGCGTCAGCATCGATGTCGAGCAGAGCGACTGGGCTGGACGAGCGGTCGAGAGCGACGCGAGCGTGCATGTGACCCCCTGCTGCACGCGGTCCTCACTTCCAGTGGAAGCGCCGGGTGGTGGCCGGTCACTCAATCGTCGTCGCTGAGGGCTCGGCCCGCCGCCTCCCGCTTCGCACTGTGGAGAAGTGCGAGGTCACTGGCGTCCACAAGTCTGCTGCTGACCGCGTATTCCACCAGTCGGGTACGGCGGTTGCTGGCGAGCTTGGTCGGTCCGCCGCGCAGGCCCTTGACGCCGATCTTGTCCAGCTTGTCGCACACATTGTCGAGCTTGCGGTTGAACTTCGTGCGGGTCCATCCGAGGGCTGCGGCTGCGTCGGCAGACGAAGGGATAGTGGAGATGCTTTCACCATCGCGCATGAGGAGCGGTTCCGCGAGCACCAGGATGAGCAGCTTCTGCGACTCGGTGAACGGAACTGCGCCCACGGTGGGCTCACCGTCGAGGTCAATGGTGCGCTGCAGGGTGGAGATGTCCGGTGCTGCGGCGTGGATGCTGAATTCGTAGGTGGTGGGGCCTGCGCTGAACACCACATTCAGGTAGTCGAAGGCGATGGGGATGCGGGCTCCCGGGGCGAGGGTGGCCTGCATCGACTGGGTGCTGTCCGTGACGCTGGCGCTGATGCGGTTGCCGTCATTGATCAGCCACCACATGCCGTCTGCCTCACGGATCGTGAGGAATCGTCGGTGCAGAAACGGATTGTCCTCATCGATGATGAGTTCAGCTTCCCGTCCAATGGTGAGGGACCGTCCGGGCGGGATCCGGGTCCATTCCCCGCAGAACTCCACTGCTACCTGGCTCATAGTCGTCAGACTACGTCACCTCAGCCCTGCGCGGGACCTGATTCGCTGGGAAGCAGGGCAGCGGCGTCCTCAAGCACCTCGGCAAGCTGCTCCAGACTGCTCCCCCACGGCCGCTGAGCCCTTTCTCGCTCAGCGGGCTCCGGGGAGAGCGGTGAGGACAGGAGGGACTGCAGCAGCTCCTCCAGCTGCGGTGTGGGCAGCCACTGTTCCGCTGCGGAGCAGACCTCGTGGATCGTGGCGGCCAGGTCCGCTGCATCCGCCTGTGGGCTTCCCCCACCGGCGGCATCGGCCGAGCGCAGTCCGGGGCAGCGATGGAGCGCAAGCTGCAGCAGCCCCGCTTCGGAGAGGGCCAGGTTTGACGTCGCTGCTGCGCCGTGGACGGCGCGTGCCGCGTGAAGGGATTTCAATGCCCGGGCGATGCGGGCAAATCCGCGCAGCGCTTCCTTCTGGTCAAGAACCTCGCTCACCCACGCGGCCGGATCGTCAGAATCTGCACATTCCGCGGGCTGGTCGATGAGGATCGCAATGGTGGTTGAGCGATTTGTCGTCAGGATGTGGCCGGTTCGCACCGGCGTGAACCCGAGGCGGTCCTGCAGGCCGGTAAGAGCGTCAACAGTCCGGCGGAGCTCATCACGATCGAGCGTGGTTTCAGCGGGCAGCTGCCACACCTGCGCGAGCAACGGTGATCGGTCAACAGTCGAGCGCATCGGGTGCAGCGAGGACCCGGTTGCGGCGTGAGCATGAACTGGTCCTGGTCGCGGGGCAGCGCCGGGTAGCGGAGGAAGCGGGGCCCGGCGTGCACGAGAACTGGTCATCAACCGCGCTCCTCGGTGTATGGGTGATCAGCGCGGGCCCGCTGGGCGCGGATGAAAGCATCGGCGATGCGACTGCCTGAGCGGCGCTGATCAGCAGCGCCGCGGGCAGCGGAGTCAGCGCCGCGGGGCAGACGATCAGTGCGGGCACGGTCCGGGAGGCTGGGGGCGCGAGACGGTGCTGACGTGGCGGACGCACTGGCCTGCCGCCATTGGTCGATCTGCTTCTGCGCCTCCGGACTCAAGCCTTCGGGAGCCGGCGGGTTGAGCAACACCGTGGCGCGGGCAGAGCCGGTGATCCCGTCGATCAGCATGGTGGAGCAGGCAGCGGAGCTGCCCAGATCCAGGTGCACGCCGATCGCGTCGAGCGTTTCAGTGTGGGCGGGGCGCGGCCGGGTGCTCTCCCCCGCCTCCGGGTCCACAACTGTCCTGGTGGTGCCGTCGGCGCGCAGGACGGTGATCTCAGCCTGGCCGCGCAGACCGATCCGCGGCGGTGTATGGGCTGAATCGATCACGATCAACGGCGCGGAATCCGGGGCGGTGAGCAGGCGCTGGATCGCGTCGGCATCCTGCAGAAGCGCATGCGCCTGTTCAGTGGTGTCCGGGTGAGTGCCGCGCGGCAGAACCAGGAGCCGCCCGCTGCTTGCGATGAGCTGGGCGGCTCCGGAGGCACTCCACACGCGGATCGTCACTGCAGCAGCTTTTAGGAGTCGTCGTCGCCGAGAGTGAAAAGGGAGAAGCGATCCACGTCCTCAGTGGCGCCCTCCAGAACAGCCTCCAGAGCAACCACCGTGGCATTGTCCCGGCCACCGGCTTCAACCGCGCGCTTCACGAGAATGCCGGGAATATCCCTGACGTCACCGGTCTCGCGCAGGACCTGCTCGATAACGGAGTCATCCAGTTCACCGTTGACGCCGTCGGAGCAGATGACGAATCGATCGCCGAGCATCGCCGGCAGAAGCCAGAAGTCGGGGCGCGAGTTCGGGCCGGGCCCCAGCGCTCGAGTCACCATGTTCCGATAGGGGTGAACGCGTGCCTCATCGGCGGTGATGTCCCCGCGGTCGACGAGCTCCTGCACCACGGAATGGTCAATGCTGATCTGCTCGAAATCACCGTTGCTGAGCCGGTACACGCGGGAGTCCCCAAGATTCATCACAATCCAGGCCGCTTGGTCGTTGTCCCATGCGGTGCCCACCAGCGCCACTGTGGTTCCAGCGCCGTTGGAGGAGTCGCTGCTGATCTGCGTGATGCGGTCGTAGGCGGAGATCAGCGATTCGGCGATGGTCTCCGGTGTGAGGTCATCGGTCCCAATCAGGTCCGCAAACTGGTCCACCACCATCGCGCTCGCCACTTCGCCAGCGTTGTGTCCGCCCATCCCGTCGGCCACCAGGTAGATGGGGGCGCCTGCGAGGTAGGAGTCCTCGTTCATTGAGCGCACTGCGCCCACATCAGTTGCTCCTGCTGAGCGGACCCGGATCGGCTCGGTCAGCAGGTCTCCATGACTCAATGCCGGAGTGTTCACGCAGCTCGCTCCACCGTAGCGGAGCGGTCCCCGAGCTGGAGGGTCCACCCTTCAGGCACGATTGTGGCCTGGTGAGCGACCACCGGATAGACCATGCCGTCCGGATCGGTGACAGTTGTGCCGTTGGTGGAGCCAAGATCGGTCACCACCACCCCGTGTTCCCCGATCTCGATCCTTGCGTGGGTTTTTGAAACGGACTTCCCTTCATCTGCGATCGCAACGGCTTCAGCAGCGTCCGCCGCAGCGGGCCCGCGGCCGAGCACAGCAGCTTCGCGCACTCCATAGCGGTCGCCGTTCTCGAAAACGAGATGGAACGCTACAGCGGGCGCCGCCGGCGCAGCGTCCTGCGCGGGACTGGTCGACGCGGACATCAGGCGAGTCCTGTCGGGGGCATCGTCAAGCGCAAAGACTTCAGTGGGCGCTTCAGCCGGCTGAGCCGCGCCACGCTCAGGGGTCGGGGGTTCGGGCTGACCGTTCACACCCTGGCGTGGTGCGTCTGCCGGGTTCCGGTCCGCAGGCTTGCCGAGGTTCTGAACAGCGTCCTGATTGATGCTGTGCACAGCGGAGTCCTTGGGGACGGGTGCGTTCCGTTCGGATGGTGCGGTGAAACGTTCAACGGCGATCCCACTCAGCGCGGACACCCGCCCGGTGCTGCGAGGCGCGGGCTGCGACGACTCACGATTCGCACTGCCGCTGAAGCTCTGAACTGCCGGCTCCTGGTGGACCGCAGGAGCCGCTCCGGCACTCGGTGCGCTAGCTGCCGAGTGTGCAGGGCCCGATGCGGGGTAGCTGGAGGACGACTGGCTCCCAGTCTGTTGGACTGGCGCCGGCTGGTTGGGGGTCGGCTGGTACGGCGGCGCTGACGGATAGCTCTGCGCGGACGGCTGATACCCCTGCCGCTCGTAGCTCTGCCCCTGGTGCCCGTGAGCGAACTGGGAAACAGAAGGCGACTGCCCGGTTGAAGCGCTGTGCCGCAACCCTGCACCGGCATTGGTGTGCTGCGCGTAGCCGCCCTGGGACGCAGTGTGGGCTGCTGAGTTCCGTGAACCTCGACGTGATTTGATCGTCTGCTTCACGCCGCCATCCCTGACTGTTCGAATACCCACAATGGCCATGCCCGGGCTGGTGCCGAACCGCGCTCGACAAATCAGAATGACACCGAGTACCAGCAGGAACAGCAGCACCGCTGCTGTATAGAGAAGCCAGTACACGATGCCTGGGCGGGGACCTCCAGAGATGAGGAAAACAAGCTCTGCCATGCCGGCCAGAACAAGTGGGATCACACCCGCGATGATCAGGTCAAGCAGGAGGGCGATTGCCTTTGTGGAACCGGGCGCAGTGGCAGAGGAGGTCGGGCTGCTGCCGTTCGACCCGGTGCTGTGAGAAGTGATTGTCATAGCGTCCTCTGCTGATGGTCCTGGATGGGCTGATGGTCGTGACTGAAGCGGTGAACGGGTAGGGGCTGGTGATCGCAGCGGCGGAAACTCGGGACTGTGCCGCGTTGATCAGAGCGCCGGCGAGCGGCGTCTTGACGAGGATACCGAACTCCCCTGCCGGTGGGGATTTCGCCCATGGTTGTGGAGAGGTGGCAGGTGAGGCAGCCGGCTCTCTGGAGCATTCCACGCCGGCCGACGCCGGCCTCAGGCAGAGCACCGCCGACGCCGGCCTCAGGCAGAGCGATGAACCAGCGCAGTGGTGAACTCCAAGAGAGCGGCACGGGCAGGCGATTCCGGGAAGCCTCTCACAATCTCAAGAGCGCTCTCTCCGTATTGATCCGCGAGCTCCTGGGTGCGATCCGTCGCAGAATCCGCTGCCAGCAGTCCCACTGCATGCGCAAGAGCACTGTCACCGCTGAGGTCCGCGTCGATCGCACGCAGCGTGTCTGTTGTGGCGTCGGAGTGGTCCCCTTCCGCTACGCGACGGCGAAGCAACAGAGTCGGCATGGTGGGGATGCCTTCGCGCAGGTCAGTGCCCGGGATCTTGCCGCTGATCTCTGGGTTGCTCCGCAGGTCGATCACATCATCGGCGAGTTGAAACGCGATGCCCACATCCTCGCCGTACCGAGACATGGCCTCAACGATTCTGTCCGGGGCACCGCCGTGGCGGGCGCCAAGGATCCCTGCGGCGGCGATCAAAGATCCGGTCTTGTTCGCAAGAACCGAGATGTAATGATCGAACGCGTCATCCCCTTCCTGGGGGCCGACGGTTTCGTTCAACTGGCCAAGGCAGAGACGCTCGAAGGTGGCAGCGTGCAGCCTGACAGCCTCCGGACCGAGCTCAGCGCTGAGTGCGCTGGCGCGGGCGAAAAGGAAGTCACCCGTCAGGATGGCCACATTGTTGCCCCACACGTGGTGAGCGGAGCGCGCACCGCGCCGCGTTTCAGCAGAGTCCATGACGTCGTCGTGGTACAGACTCGCCAAGTGGGTGAGCTCGACGAGCACGGCTGCGTCAAGAACCTCGTCGTTTGTGCCGGAGCCCAGGTGGGCAGCCAGGAGCACCAACATGGGGCGCACCCGCTTCCCCCCGGCTTCGATCAGGTACTTCGCTGTCCATTTCGCCATCGCGTCGTGAGTGGCTACGGACGCATTGAGGCGGCGCTCCACCTCGGCCAGGTCAGCAAGCAGGGAATCAGCAAACGCTTCATCCAGGCTGTCCGGCAATGCGAACGACGACATCCGGGATCCTTCATTCTCGGGGGTGCAGTGCGGCCGCAGCCACCCCTCGATCCTACCCTTTTCCAGGGCGCCGGGCGCGGTCAGGGACTGCTCCTCGGTTGGGGTGCGCGCAGCGCCGACTCGCCTCCCACGCGTCACGGCAGCGATCCCCCGCGTTAGGTCTAGGCCACTCCCTCGCGCTTACCCTCGACTCCCCTCCCCCATTACCTTGTGAGCACCCCCACGCAGAACGTGAGAGGCGTGCGCTAAACCGCCGGGATACCGCACCATTCTCACGTTCACCAGACCCCGCTCGCGCGGAGACCCACTCCGGGACGGCACTGTCCGGGATCCGTGATGGTTCGCCTGCCAAAGCTTTCCCCAATTTGTCGAACCGAGTGCGCGTGAGCGGTTTCTCGGCTCATCCGAATCCAGGGTGTAGTCGGATGAGCCCCTAAAGCGCACGCACCGTCATAATTGGGCGACTGGGTCTTTGGCGTTCAGATTCTCAGGCTTGGCTTATACCGGCTCGATCGGCCAACACCTGGGCCGTCACCGAGCGCGAATCCCGATGCAGAGCATGCTGGGCGACCGCCGCCGGTGTTCCGGTGACCAGGATTTGGCCACCCTCATCTCCGGCTCCTGGGCCGACGTCGATGACGTGGTCGGCCTGCGCGATCACCCGGAGGTCGTGCTCGACGACGACCACCGTCGCGCCGTCATCGACCAGGCGACGCAGCTGGGTCAGCAATAGATCAACGTCCGCCGGGTGCAGCCCCGTCGTAGGCTCGTCTAGGAGGTACAGGCTGTGCTTGCGGCTGGAGCCGCGTTGCATTTCGGAGGCCAGCTTGATGCGCTGCGCCTCCCCGCCCAAGAGTTCCGGGGAGCCCTGCCCCAGCCGCAGGTAGCCTAGGCCGAGTGCGTGCAGGAATTCGACGGAGCGCAGAATCCTCGGCTCCTCGGCGAAGACCTCGAGCGCCTCGTCCACGGTGAACGCCAAGATATCCGCGATGCTGCGGCCGCTCCACTGCACCTCGAGAATCTCCGGCTTATAGCGCTTGCCGTGGCAGGCCGGGCAGGTGGTGTACGTGCCGGGCAGGAACACTAGCTCAACTTCGATACTGCCCGCCCCATCGCACTCCGGGCAGCGACCCTTTTTCGTGTTATAGGAAAAGTCCGATACCGACATACCCCGCCGTTTGGCCTCTGGGGTATCAGCAAACAGCCTGCGGACGGCATCGAAAAGACCCGTGTAGGTCGCGACGGTGGAACGCACCGTTCGTCCAATCGGCTTCTGCGTGATGTGAACCAACCGACGGATGCTATCGATCCCCGTTGCGCTCTCCACCCGGAAATCCCGGGAGTGGTCGGAGCCTGCCGTGGAGTCAGCATCCGGATCCTCGTCCGAGACCTCGTCGGCGCCGACCACCTGCTTAGCCGCGCGGGATGCCACGTCGGCTAGCACCCCGGTGACCAGGGTGGATTTGCCGGAACCGGACACGCCCGTGACCGCGGTGAGCGCACCTAGCGGGAAGTCCACGTCGACCCCGTCGAAGGCGCGCGCGTGCACGCCGCGAAGGCCGATGGAGTCACCGGTTTCTGCAG
Source organism: uncultured Dermabacter sp. (assembly GCA_947252755.1). Taxonomy (GTDB): domain Bacteria; phylum Actinomycetota; class Actinomycetes; order Actinomycetales; family Dermabacteraceae; genus Helcobacillus. The sequence continues at coordinate 11,078 of CAMXWV010000005.1, read as the reverse complement.
GGGTGTCCCTCAGCTCAGGGAAGCTCTCATTCAAGGCAGTCGCTGTGGGGGAGTCCAGCTGCTCGGCGTTGGCGCGGAACTGGTCGATAGGGCCGGAGAACACCAGCTCTCCGCCGCGCTCACCGGCGCAGGGGCCGATATCCACGATCCAATCGCATTTCGCCACGAGGGACATATCGTGCTCAACCAGAAGCACCGAGTTGCCCGCGTCGATAAAGCGCTGCAGCAGCTCGGAAACTGCCTTCCGCTCCACGACGTGCAGACCGGCCGAGGGCTCATCCAGCACATAGGTGGTGCCGAACAGGTTCGAGTTTAACTGGGAGGCTAAGCGCAGGCGCTGGTGCTCACCCGCAGACAAGCTCCGTGCCGGGCGGGAGAGGCTCAGGTGCCCGAGCCCTAGCTCGATTGCCGCGCGCACCGTGGGCAGCACCTGATCCAGCAGCAGTTCTTCGGCCTCGTCGTGCTCGTTCCACTGCTGTTTCGCGATCCCCGCCAAGCGCTGGAGGCGGTCCTCCAACATAATCAGCACGTCCTTCAACGCCAAGTCGTTGAATTCGTCGATAGCGTGACCGGCGTAGGTGACTTGCAAGGTGTCCGGCTGAAAACCGCGGCCCTGGCACGTCGGGCACGTCGATGAATGCAAGAAGGAGAGCATCCGGCGGCGGGTCTTATCCGATCCCGTCTCCGCCAGGGTCTCGGTGAGGTAGGTGGCAACCGAGCGCCATTTGCCTTGATATGACAGATGCACGGCGTTTTCGTCCCGAACCGGACGGACGGTGACCACCGGCTTCTCATCTGTGAACAGGATCCAGTCGCGATCCTCTTGCGGAATATCCCGCCACGGGATATCGAGCGGGTAGCCGAGGGCGCCCAGGATGTCCCGGAAGTTCTTTCCAAGCCACGCTCCGGGCCACGCGGCGATCGCGCCGTCCCAGATGGACAGGCTGGGATCCGGCACCATCGACTCTTCCGTCGGCCGGTGCACGGTGCCGGTTCCCTGGCACTCGGGGCACATGCCGGCGGTGGTGTTGGGAGAGAAAGCGTCGGAGTCGAGCCTGCCGTATTCCAGCCGCTCGCGCATACCGCCCGGGTAGCTGCCGGATCGGGAAAAGAGCAGCCGAACACTATTAGAGATATTTGAGATCGTCCCCACGGAGGAGCGTGCCGCACCGAGGGTGGTGGATTGCTGCAGGGCCACCGTCGGCGGCAGGCCTGTCACTGACCCTACGCGCGGGTTGACCGCGCCACCGATGAGACGGCGCGCGAAGGGGGGAGACCGACTCCAGGTAGCGACGCTGCGCCTCCCCATGGATGGTGCCGAAGGCCAGGCTGGACTTGCCCGAACCTGATACGCCGGTGACCGCCACGAGGGTATTGCGGGGCAGGTCGACGTCGACGTGTTTCAGGTTGTGAAGATGCACATCGCGCACCCGGATCATCGGATCGTGCCTCGCGCGCGTCGTAGCATGCGAAGTCGGGGGCTCGGACGTGGAGTGGGGCATGGTGGCTACTTTAACCTCGCGGACTGTGCCCCTTATCGATAGTGGTTGTCATCGGTGTGGCATCACGCTCTCGCGATATGCCCGACTCGGAACGAGGTAGTCGGTTGTTATCAGTTGAGATCTGTGAGGGCCTCGCCGGCGCTGAAGCGCTCACCGGTCTCCTGCGCGACGGCCTCTTTTTCCCGTATGCCGTTGCGGCGAGGAAGGGCGCGAATGAATTAAGTAAGGTGAGCCTTGCCTAATTATGGTACGTTGTACGGCATGAGATCGAAGCTCTCGTATACCGCGGTTGAGGTCCGCGTCGACGCAGTGCGCGACCTGTGCCCCTCGATGCGTCGAGTCACCCTAAGCGGAGAAGGACTTAAGAAGGCTGCTCCGCTTTGCCTTGACCGTCGGATCAAGCTCGTGCTGCCCCGATACCACGGTGACGCACTGGAGGACATCCCGCGTATCCCAGGTTGGTATGACGCCCTCGTGTCTCTACCGCCAACTGATCAGCCGTCCGTGAGGACATACACGGCACGGGCAATGCGTCCAGACATGGCCGAGCTCGACGTCGATGTGGTTCGCCACGGTACCAGCGGCCCCGCGGGCCGGTGGATCGAAACCGTGGCTGCTGGCGATCGGCTCGTCGTAGCCGTCCCCCGCGCCGATTTCAAGAACATTGACACCATTGGCCTGGCCTGGCATCCGGGTAGTGCCAAGCAGATCCTGGTGGCTGGCGACGAAACCGCGGCACCGGCTGTAGCCAACATCGCTGCCTCACTGGCCCCAGATGCCGTCGGCACGATTCTGGTCGAGATGCCGACCCCTGAGGATGCATGGCCTCTCACGGCCCCGCCCGGGGTTGACGTTAGAGTGCTGTGCCGCGAAGGTGAGGCTCCCGGAAGCCTGCTCGAACGCGAACTTCACACGCTGACGTGGCCGCCCGAAGCGGCCGAAAGCGTAGCGGTCGATGGCCTTGACGATGACGCTGGAATCCTGTGGGACGAACCCGCCGGAAATGCCGACGGCGAGCATTTTGCCTGGTTGGCAGGCGAAAAAGGGGCTGTGCAACGTATGCGCCGCCTCCTCGTACGCGAACGAGGCTGCCCCCGCGATCGGGTGGCCTTCATGAGCTACTGGCGTCAAGGGCACGCCGAATCCTAACCATCCCGGCGCGACCGCGTCGGTCTCGCATAACCCCTAAAGGAACATCAGAAATGTATCCCTCAGATCAGCGTCTCAGCATGCCTCGTCGCGGGTTGCTTGCCCTGGCCGGAGCCTTCTCGCTGTCTGCCGTCACCGGTTGCGGCAGTGACAGCTCGAGTACCGGGCCAACGCCCACTAACACTGCGTCGTCGGGCACTTTCCCCGTCGTGATGAGCCACGCCCTGGGCTCTACAACCATTAAGCAGGCACCCGAGCGAATTGTCACCGTTGGACAAGGCGCTGCCGAAGCTCTCATCGGTATGGGGGTCTACCCGGTTGGCGTCGAAGTCAATACGTGGGGAGCTGACAAAGACGGACACTTGCCCTGGATCCGGGAAGCGTTCGAGAAGGCGGGTCGGTCCCTTCCAGCTTTAGTCGCTGGCGGCGAGCAAATTGACGTCGAGGCCATCGCGGAGCTCGAGCCCGATCTGATCCTTGCCCCGTGGTCAGGCCTCACCCAGAAGCAGTACGACCAGCTGAGCACGTTCTGTGCGACTGTCGCCTACGAGAAATCTGCCTGGACCACCACCTGGGACGGCGAGATTCGTATGGTGGCTAAGGCGCTCGGGCGTCCCAGTGATGGCGAAGGCCTTATCAGCGACATCAAGAAAACCCTCGCCGACACTGCTGCTCAGCACCCACACTGGGAGGGCACGACCTTCAGCTACATCTACACTGAAGGCCAGGGAACGCTTGGCATTTTTCGTCCCACGGAACAACGCGTGGCCTTGATCAGTATGCTCGGTCTGACGGTCGACCCGATCATTGACACGATAACGGTCAACGAAGGGTCCGATTGGGCGCTCATCGGTCTCGAGAATGCTGACAAGCTCAAGGAATCTGACCTCATCTTCACGTGGCACGTGGATGCCGCGACTAAGAAACAGGTCACTTCGCAGAAGCTTTACTCATCGATCCCTGCCATCAAACGTGGCAGCGTGGTGGAGCCGACGGACCAGCAGCTCGTCACGGCGATAAGCATGATTAACCCGCTCACCGTCCCGTGGAGTCTTCCACGACTCACTGACCTCATCGATCAGGCCGTTGCGAAAGTGGCGGGTTAGCCCTTGCCGATCGGTAGACGTCCCCTGTTCGTCACAACTCTCGTGACGGTAGGGCTCTGCATCACCTGCGTATTGAGTCTCGCCCTGGGTAGCAAAACTATCGGGCTTTCCGATCTGGTGGAAGCCCTCCAAGGCGGCGGCGACCCCCACGTGCGGGAGGTGCTGGCAGCACGTGTCCCACGCACCTTGTGCGGGTTGGTTGCGGGCGCCGCCCTCGCCAGTTCTGGTGCCGCGATCCAGACAGTTACTCGTAACCCCCTCGGGGATCCGGGGGTTCTGGGGCTGACAAGTGGTGCAGCAGCTGGAATCGTTACCGTCGCGTCGATCCCCGGGCTTGCTGGGCTCCAGCTCGTCGGGGGAGCCTTCGCCGGCGCGACGGCGGCCACGGTTGCAGTGATGGTACTTAGCAGTTTCGGACGTGGGCCCGATGCCACCAGGTTGGTGCTCGCCGGGGCCGTGACGACAGCCGTCGCCGTTGCCTACTCGCAGGCCGTGAGCCTACGCGACAAAGCAGCCTTTGACGCGTTGCGCTATTGGTCGGCGGGATCGCTCGCGGCAGGCGACTCCCTCGATTGGTGGCCCGTGGTAGTTATCGCGGTCGCGGGCGTGGGGCTGTTCGCTCTGGGACGTGGGCTAGACGCCGTGGTTCTTGGCGATGAAGTGGCCGCAGGCTTGGGGCACCATCCTGCACTTGTGCGTGCCCTTACTCTCACCGCCGTGGCTCTGATGACCGCAGCCGCGACAGCGATCACTGGCCCTATCGTCTTCGTCGGTCTCGCTGCGCCGCACTTGGCTCGACGCTTAGCCCGCGGTTCGGCGCGTGCGCTCATAGGGTTGTGTTGCCTGATTGGGCCGGTGCTTATGCTGCTGGCTGATGTGCTTGGGCGCCTGGTCCTGCGTCCTGCTGAGGTACCTGTGGGAATCGTGACCGCACTCTTGGGTGCGCCTTTGTTGTTGACAGTCGTCCGCCGCTCACGAGGTGTGCTGTGAACGTGTCCCCCGCCTCCCTCGCCGCGAATCAGGACCGCGCCGCCCGTCTCGCCCGGCGCAGCCGTACCCGGCATGTCCTCGCGGTGGTGATCGTGGTGGTGGCTCTAGTGGCATCCTGCGCGTGGACGCTGGCCATTGGCAGGCTCGGCACCCCTCTTACACGTCAACCGCAAGCTTTGCTCGATCTGCTCACCGGACGCGGGAGCCTCGCTCTGACGACACTGCGCGGACCACGCCTTGCCGTGGCGGTCGGGGCGGGTGCGGCGCTGGGACTGGCAGGAGCATTATTTCAGCGCGCTACTGCGAATCCACTCGTCACTCCCGATGTCATTGGGATTACCACCGCAGCTGGAGCTGGGATGGCGGTGGCGAGTGCGCTCAATGTTCCGACCAGTCTTGGCGCGCTGGGTGGTGCCCTTGCGGCCAGCCTCATCATCCCGTGGGCCACGACAACAGGCTTCCGTAATCCCGGCGCGGTGATCGTCGCAGGGATCGGTATTGCAGCGGCCTCCACCGCGTTGACGCAGTTTGTCTTGGTTTTCTCGCGCCAGTCCGAGGCCATGGCTCTCGCGGCCGCACTCACCGGGTCGCTGACCGCGCGAACCTGGGGTGATGCTCTGGTCGTCTGGTCAGTGCTCCTCCCGCTGGGGCCGGTGGCGCTGGGGCTGCGTGTTGACCTCGATCTCATCAGCCTTGGCGACGATGCGGCTCACGGTCTCGGATCGCGCCCGGCCAAGACGCGTTCTTTCGCGCTGTTAATGGGAATTCTGCTGACTGTGGGCGCGGTGGCAGCGGCAGGCCCGCTTGCCTTCGTGGCGCTCACTGCCCCTCATTTGGCTCGTGGATTGACCGGGCGGCCGACGATGGGATCCGCGGCGTTAGTCGGCGCGACGACGGTGTGCCTGGCCGACCTCGTTGTTCGACACGTGGCGTTCCTGGCCGGGCTTCCCGTGGGTGTACTCACAGCCCTGATCGGCGGTCTTTTCCTTGGCGCGGTTCTCATCTCACAAATCCGGGAGGGCACACTATGACCAGTTCGGCAATCGACATGAACGAGCTCACCATTCGCTTCGGTGGCCTGACCGCTGTCGACCGCCTTAGTGCCACGGTGCCGAAGGGAAGCTTCAGCGTCGTCATCGGCCCTAACGGGTGTGGCAAGTCGACCTTGTTGCGCACTGTGGCCCAGGTGCGGCCGGCCGACGAGGGTAGTGTTACGGTGCTCGGCCACGATGTTGCCCGTATGGGGCGTCGACAGCTGGCTCGTACCTGCAGCCTTTTGCCGCAGACCACCGTGGCCCCACGTGGTCTGCGCGTGGGCGAACTCGTGGCGCGTGGCCGCCACCCCTACCACTCGTTTCTCCGTAGCAGTGCACCCGGTGACAGTGAGGCCATTAACCGGGCGATTGAACGCGCCGGAGTTGCCGACCTCGTCGGCCGGTACGTGCACGAGCTGTCTGGTGGCCAGCGGCAACGCGTCTGGTTAGCGATGGTCCTTGCCCAGGACACCCCAGCCATCCTGCTGGATGAGCCGACCACATTTCTGGATCTCTCGGCGCAGTACTTACTTCTCGATCTATGCTCTGCCCTGGTCGATGAAGGTCGTACGGTCATGGCCGTGCTGCACGATCTACCCCAGGCAGCTGCTTACGCCGATCACGTGCTTATGTTGAACCAAGGACGATTGGTTGCCGCGGGGCCTCCTGCCGAGGTGATCACTGAGGAGAATGTGGAGGAGACCTACCGAATCAAATGCCGCGTGGACCTCGAGGATCCGCGTGGGCCGGTGGTTCTTCCGCTTGCTCGCAAACATCGACTGTGAACTAGCCGGCGCAGCCCCTTGGGCCGTTCGAATCCGAGAGCTCAAGGCGGTGAAATGCTGATCCCAGGTTCGGTATACACGCAATGGACTGCGGCCGGCCTGCCGAGTATCTCAGTCGTTATCGGCCCGTGTCACGTCGACGCTGGGCAGTGACAAGTGCGTAACCGGTCGTGGAGTCGATCCGCCCGGAACCATCGGCGTGTGCCTCGAGATGATCGCGCAGCGCGGTCCAAAGAGCCTCTCGGCGGGCACCGGCATTGTCGGCCATCCACGCGTGCGTCGGGCTTCCTTCTCGGTAAAACTACATACCCTTATCGACGCTTTCGAACGACCACTCCAGGTCGAGGTGTTCGATGCTGATGCGGTCGAACCACGGCGACAAACGCTCGTGCGCCACATCGTGGACGCCCCAGGCCATGTGGGGTGGAGTTTGCGTCGAGGGGCCGGGGCTCACGGCTTCCGTCATTGCGTCGGTCATTGTCGCGAGAAAGCCTTCGAGGTTCCACGTGGCCATCACAAGGGTGCCGCCGGGACGCAGGATCCGAGCCCACTCTTCGGGTCCAGCTACGGGGTCGCAAAACATGGAGCCAAACGTGCTTGTCAACGCGTCGTAGACGGAATCCTCTAGCCCGGTTGCCTCCCCTTGGGTGCCAAGCCATGTGGCCCTAGGTGCGCGCCGCGCCCGATCGTGCGGATCCGTGTGGTCGGCTCGATGGCGGTCACGGAGTAGCCGCGGCTGAGGAGCTCCGCGACGCCTTCACCATGCCCGGATCCGATGTCGACGACAGTTGCGGGACTGGGCGTGCGTCGAGACAGTTCGGCGGCAACGAGTGTGGAGACTGGGCGGAGGCGTGCAGCAGTCGGGGCGTAGTCGCACACGGACCAGATGTCGCTAGGGGAGGCCATGCCCACACCCTGCATGAGAAGCGTTATCACGTGGCTTCGGAGCGTGCCTTCAGTGGCTCTGCTTATGTGAGCTCAAACGTCACGACGTCAACGCTGTCGTCCATTACGGGACCCGGGTAGTGCGTATCGAGAGCCTCGTGCAACTCCGTCAACGAGGCAAAACCGTCCCGCCTCGCATGCTCCTCGGTGAGGTTACGGCGGCGAGTGGGCGTCACGGAGGTTACGGTGGCGTCTATCGTCATGACCTCACCGCTGTCTTTTTCGGGCTCTTCGCGAACGAGGGTGTAGTCGGTTGAGTGCGTCGGTGGCCGGGTAGGGGTCGAGGTCTTTCGGATGATGGAAGTTCTTCACGCTTGCCATCTCGAAAGACCTCGACGTGCTCCACCCTACTTTCGCGACCCCTGACTTGACCACGTTCTGCCGGCTCGACGAGCTCGGGCTCGTCGCCGTCGGCCAGCTGATCGAGCCGGATCGGGCCACGATCGAATGCCGCGTCGTCGAGGACGACCCGTGGTGTCGGAAGTGCGGTGTCGAGGGCGTGCCGCGGGACACGGTCACGCGTCGACTGGCGCACGAGCCGTTCGGGCACCGGCCGACGACCCTGCTGGTGCGGGTGCGCCGGTACCGGTGCGGACACTGCCGGCGCACGTGGCGGCAGGACATGACGCGGGCAGCGGCGCCGCGTGCGAAGATCTCCCGCGGCGGCCTGGAGTGGGCGCTGCGGGGCATCGTCATCGACCACCTCACCGTGACCCGTGTCGCCGCGGGCCTGGGGGTGTCCTGGAGCGCCGCGAACACTGCGGTGCTCGCGGAGGGCAAGCGTCGACTGATCGACGATCCCGCCCGGTTCGACGCGGTCACCACGATCGGTGTCGACGAGCACGTCTGGCGGCACACCCGCCTCGGCGACAAGTACGTGACCGTGATCATCGACCTCACCCCGGCCCGCGAGAAGACAGGACCCGCGCGGCTGCTGGACATGGTCAAGGGTCTTTCGAAGGCGGTGTTCAAGCAGTGGCTCGCCGCCCGCCCTGCGGACTGGGCGAAGCGGATCGAGGTGGTCGCGATGGACGGCTTCGCAGGCTTCAAGACCGCCGCCGCCGAAGAACTCCCCGACGCCGTCCCCGTCATGGACCCGTTCCACGTGGTCCGCCTCGCCGGCGACGCGCTGGACCAGTGCCGACGCCGAGTGCAGCAGGACACGGTCGGGCACCGCGGCCGCGCCGGTGACCAGCTCTACAAAGCCCGCCGCACCCTGCACACCGGCGCGGACCTGCTCACCGAGAAACAGACCGCCCGCCTCGACGCGGTGTTCGCGATCGAAGAGCACGTCGAGGTCGAAGCGACCTGGGGCATCTACCAGCGCATCGTCGCGGCCTACCGGGAACCCGACAAGAAGAAAGCGAAGGCGATGGTGCAGGAGGTAATCGCTGCGATCAGCAGCGGCGTTCCCGCGGCGCTCGTCGAGGTCCGCAAGCTCGGCCGGACCATGAAGCAGCGGGCGGGCGACATCCTCGCGTTCTTCGACCGCCCCGGCACCAGCAACGGCCCGACCGAGGCGATCAACGGCCGGCTCGAACACCTCCGCGGCTCCGCACTCGGATTCCGCAACCTCACCCACTACATCGCACGCAGTCTGCTCGAAGCCGGAGGGTTCAGACCCGCGCTACACCCTCGTTCGTGAAGAGCCGAGAAAACTGCCACCTGCATGCCCGCTAGCTGCCGACGATGCCTCGATGCCCAGGTCACGGCAGATTTCTCCAGGCTGTCCATACGGATACCCGAACCGAGGATCACAGCGTCGTGACCGGAAGGATCGGGGTTGTCGCGCACGTCAATGGCTTCCCCGGCGATGCCCATCTGACGCAACTGCGCGACGATCGCATCCGCCAGGGTGCGTGTTGCGCCGGAATGGGTCGCATAGACCACCAGAACGTGCAGGGCGGACAGAGTAGCAGGCGGCCCATTCGCATCTCGGGGACTGTGGAATCTCACAAGGTCCCGACCTGCACCCATGCACTGTCCGGCTGGCGGAGAAGTCCGCAAGCAGCGGCACATGGCTGACTCCCGATACGCGTACTGGCAGTGCCATCGAATTCTGAGGGAGATCGTCCTGACCATGATTCCCAGTCTCATCGTGGGTCATGTGTTCTTGGGAATCCTGGAGAAGCTCTGGAACCAACATTGGCCCACGTTCATCATCGTCGTGCTGATCCTGCATTGACCTGCAGAAAAGATTTTTTAGCACTAAGTCCCGCACGAACCTAGGTACGGTGGAGGCGTGCGCCGGTGCACCTGTGGACGTGCTCATCGGTGCCGCAGTTCGTGATCAACGAGGACTCATGCACGAAGGAGAGCTGACATGACTGCACTGCTGGAAGGACGCACCGCCCTGGTGACCGGCGGAACGCTGGGGATCGGTTTCGGGATCGCCACCCAGTTGCGCGAGCACGGCGCCCAGGTCGTGGTGACTGGCCTGACCGACGACGAATGCGGCCCGGCCCGCGAGGCCGGTTTCATTGCGCACGTGCTGGATGTGCGCGACGGCGCTGCGTGCCGCCGCGTGATCAACACTGTTGCCGAGGAGCTCGGAGGCCTGTCCGTTCTCGCGTCGAACGCCGGCGTGTACCCGCAGGCCACGATCGAGACGATGACAGATGAGGACATCGACCTGATCTTCGACATCAACGTCAAGGGCACCATCCATGCCGTTCAAGCGGCGATCCCCCACCTCGTGGCATCCGGCCGCGGCCGGATCGTGCTCACCAGCTCCATCACCGGCAACTACACCGGCTTCCCCGCCTGGTCGCACTACGGGGCGACGAAGGCCGCGCAGATGGGCTTCGCTCGCTCCGCTGCGATCGAGCTCGCGCGCAAAGATGTGACCGTCAACGCCGTACTGCCCGGCAATATCGTCACGCCCGGACTGCAGGAACTCGGCCAGGAGTACATGGACTCCATGGCCCGCTCGGTGCCGGCGGGCTATCTGGGCGAACCATCCGACATCGGCAATGCGGTGGCGTTCCTCGCCTCGGACGGCGCCCGGTACATTACCGGCCAGGACATCGTGGTGGACGGTGGCCAGATCCTGCCGGAGACCCCCGAGGCACTGGAGGGGCTCGATAAGCTCTGATCTGGAAGCTGAGCACCAGCGATCCCATTGCGGTTCGGCACCGTGCAATGCCACGCAGTTGGTCGGGGGGGGGTAAGCCGCACGCCCTCGGCGCTCCCGGGTCCCTCCTTTCCCCTGGAGAGCGTGGGAATGGTGCGGTAAAACCACGGAGTATCGCTCGGTTCTCACGTTCTGCTCTCGGGGTATTCAGGAGGCCAGGCGCCCATGTGTCCCCGACAGTAGGCGCCGGCCGTCGGGCCTCTCACCGGCGCAGACCGTGGAAACGGTGCGGTAAAACCCTGGAATACTGCACTATTCTCACGTTCTGCGCCCGGGCACGGGCCGGGCACCCACACCCACCGGAGGGAGCCGCCCCTTCTCGGGTGCCGGGGAGCCAAGCCTCACCCCGGGGGGGCTGGAGGGGGTTTAAACACGTGTGGGGCCCTCACCCTGTCTCTTATACACATCTCCGAGCCCACGAGACGTAGAGGAAT